>NZ_JAGEVF010000004.1 GCF_017581965.1 Winogradskyella pelagia | reverse complement strand
TGATATTGATGTGTTTTTGTTCATTTGAATACTAATTTTCTCAAATATACCAAAAATTGGTATAAACGCAAAATTTTCTCAAATTGCACACAACGGTCTTGGCTATGGTTTCGTTACGGAATGGTACGCGAGTATCATTCCGCCGTAACCATAAATTTAGCAAAAAGGCTCGAAATTCCGATTAGGAATTTCAGCCGTAATGAACTATAGCCGTTGTTAGCTGTGGTTTTTTTTATGCTTTTTATTTGCATTTTCGGTTAAATCCTTAACAAACTTCTCAACGTTTTTAAAAAGTTCGACTTTTTTTCTATCAGGATATGGGTTATAAAGTTCTACTGTCGGCAATTCTGCTTCAAAAATTGCGTTTATAAATTCCATTTCTTTTGGATATTTATAAAATACTTTTCCTTTTGGAAAGTTGTTCTCTTTTTGCCATTGCTCAAATTTGTTTGAAAAACAATGATGACTTGGTTGCTTTATTTCTTCAAACAACTCTCGATTCACAATCATTGCAAAACGATACATTCCGTTAATTTCATATGCAAAATACTTTGCTAACTGATTACTAAGTTTATTAACAGAATATTCCTTTTTCTGGTATGCAGTGCATAATTCTTTCAAGCAATTACTAGCGCCTTTGGCATCATTATTAACCAAAGCTTTAAAATATTGAATGGTGTGTTTTTCCCAACCTGTAATTTTTTTCGATAGGAACTTGTCTGCTTTTTCAAGTGCTTTATTCTCAAATTGCTTTTGTTGGTAATAAAGTACTTTTAGTAAGTTTACTGAAACTTCTGTGTAATATTTACCTTTGGATTGAGGTAATTCTTTAGGAAAGAAATGGTCAATGACTGAAAAATCATTACAAGAAAAAGACCTAAAAGTATTGAAAAGAACATTGCAGTGGTCAGTTCCACTTGCCAACATCCCTCTATTTAAAAGCATTTGTCTTGATGTTTGGAACAGAATATTATTAAGATTTTCAAAGTCAAAGTTTTGATACAGATTGTAAAATCCGAAATCATTCATTTTACCAGCTAAGCGAACATAAGATTTTGTATTTTTTATGACATCTTCTTTGTCTTTCAAATATTTTTCAAAATACGTATAGTTTCGAGAGTCAAACTCTTGCCAAGTTTTTGGTGGATAATAGTAACCCCATTTTCTAAAACTTTCCTCTGCTAATTCTTCATAAGTCTCAATGAATTTTTTGGCATTTTTCATTTATTATTTTCGATAGATTTCATTTTCAGCGGTGTTTTTTTAAATCACAGCTAACGGTCTCGTATAACCGTCAGTTACGGGTTAAATTAGCTATTATTTTCGGTTTAGCACAGGCTTTAGCAATTCCGAGTGGATTCGGACGTAGTCGAATCCGCCGTAATTGCGGTTATACATTGTTAGGGCACGTTATTTTTCTATTCTAAAGTCACGAAAAGCTGTGATTTAATCAGCCATGAACCTGTTTCATTAGTCCACATTGCAGAATACTTTCCGCCAATTTGTGATTGACTGTTTTCATTTCTATCGTAAACTTTCCATGTTCCAGTTTCCCACGCTAACCCTCTTTTTTCGTTAACTGTAATTTCAATTGGTGTTCGCAACCAATAGTACTTATCCAAATCACCTTGAGATATATATTCTCTTATTGCTTTTTTTCCTGATTTCAAATTCCCATGTCCAGATGTGAGTAAAACATCTTCTGTCAAAAATGATAGGACTTTTTCGAGATTATTTTCCTTTAAAGCCATGTTAGAATCTTCACGAAGTGTCAAAATCTGCTCTTTATCAGATTGAGAATAGGTCTGAGTTAGTCCAAGAAATAGAAATAATGTTATGACTATGCTTTTTTTATAATTCATATTCTTTTTGTTTATTGTCATGCTAATGTGCCCTAACGGTATTGTGTATGGCTCGTTGCGGGAAATCAGCTATGATTTTCCGCCGTAACCGAAAGATAGCAAATTGCAATGAATTCCGATTAGGAATTCAGCCGCAATGAGCTATACACGTTGTTGGCGTGTCGTTTTTTATTAATTATTATACTTTTCCAATCATAGACATAGTATTAAGTATGCAATGAGCAATAATTAAAGGCCATAAATTTCGTCCAAATTTCACATATGCTATTCCCATCACTAAACCTATAATCCCTACTGTAATTGACCTTTCTGATATATCGTAAGAATGTCTAAATCCAAAAATCATTGCTTGCAAAAGAACAGCAATAGAAGTAGCAAACGAGGTTTTAGAAAACAAACGTTCAAACCAATTGATTAAAAATCCTCTATCCAACAGTTCTTCTAATGCTGATTGAAGCAATATGAATGGAATAATTGTAAAAAAATGAATCCAATTTCCTTTTAAATCTCCAAATTTAGAAACTGCATCTTGTGAGGAAGTATCTGGCGATAAATTAATAGGTAATATGTTTTGAATCTGCTGAAAAACAATAATTAGTATCGGAATAGCAATTAATATTCCAATAGTTACCAAAGGTGTTTTTAATAGACTTTTTGGTTTTCGTAATCCTAAATCTTTCCACGTTATATTTCGAATTTTCATTCTCCAAATGGCTATAATTAAAGTAGAGAATGACCACATTAATCCATTTACAATAAAAGGCAGTTGAGAAAAGTAAACTTCCCTTATCAAAAACATTACTGCGAGGTAAAGCAAAATGTCAAAAAGAAATCCTTTATAATTTATTTGTTTAGAAGTTAGTTCCGTATTCATTCCATTTATTTAATCTATAGTAGGACGATAAGGTGTTGTATTAAGTTACATTTATCTATGAAGTTTTGTTCAAATGCACGCCAACGGTCTTGGCTATGGTTTCGTTACGGAATGGTTCGGCAGAACTATTCCGCAGTAAACCAAAGATAGCAAACACACTGGGAATTTCCGATAGGAAATTCCGCCGTAATGAATTATAGCCGTTGTTGTAGCACGTTTTTATTTTTTTCGGTTAGATTTAGATAATTATTTTTTCCAAACGTTATAAAATACATTTGATATAGAAATCCAATTAACACAAACACAATTAGAAAATCAAATTGTAAATCAAAGGCATATTTGAATAGATAATATAAAAGTAAAATTCCTAAAACGAATTGAGTCATGACGCCTCCATATTTATATCCTCTAAGAACAAATGTTTTTGTTTCGTTTTCAGAGAGAACAATTTCATTTTTTTTACTTCCACACCAATCCACTTTTGCAAAAATTTGGTGTTTTCCAGGTTCAACATCAAATACTTGAATTTCGCCATCACTAATCGTTCCAGCTTTTTCTCCGTTAATATAAATTCCGATTTTACGAGCCTTATTTCGGTATTCTGATATTCTTTCTATAATTACTTTTGGCATTGATTAATGTTTTTCTCAAATGTGCTACAACGGTCTCGTATAACCGTCAGTTACGGGTTAATATGCGTTAATTTTCGGTTTGACACAGACGTTAGTAATTCCGAGTGGATTCGGACGTAGTCGAATCCGCTGTAATTGCGGTTATACATTGTTGTACGCAGTTTTTTCATACTCCCATTATTACTTTATAATATTCGAATTGCTCTATTTCTCCGTTTTCCTTTATTCTAAAAAATACTTTGTCAATTATATTCGAAGCATTAGAAAAATTTAAAAGATACCACTGGTTCTTTTTCAAGTCCATAGGTAGCGTGTCAAACACATTTTTTGAATAGTCGTAAAATTTTAGGTCAGCCACTCCGTCTTTTGTGAAAACCCACTTGTAATTCTCACTTTTTTCAAAAAATCCGATTTTTCTTTGGGCTTCAAAAGGAAAGTTTTCACTGATAATACTGTCGATAAGATTTTTACTATCAATGTATTCCATAATTCTTTTGTCGTGTCCTTCTCCGCCAAGTGAGTTTCCGTTCAAAGCCATTATGGTGTCCATTTTCTTTCGATTTTTAGAAATCAAACTTTTTTCTGTTTGATTATATACGTTTTCGCCTAAATGTCCAGAAAATCCTTTTGTTGGTCCACAAAAGAGTGATATTCCATCGGTATATTTTGTCGGTCTTCCTTCTTCATTAAATTCCGTTACGAATATTTCAATCAGGTCAAATCCGTCTTGAATCGGTTTGTCTCTATTTATTCCGTCTTGGGTAATTTGATATGAAGGGTCGCTACAACCAAATAGGATTAAAAAGATTATGAAATATGTAATTCTGATGTTCATTTTTCAAATTGCGTACAACGGCTCGCGGCTATGAATCGTTGCGGTTTGCGAGACACGTTAAAAATTTATTTTTATAAGTGTTAGTAGCAAAAAGAGCAACGATCAAAAGTAAAACCAATTGCGGAGCAATGATTTATAGCCAATGTTGTCCGCAGTAATTATTTATTAAACATAAAAATATAAAATTTAATATTATGGAATTTCAAATTAAAACAACTGATTTTGTTGAATTAATTAACAATCAAAAAATTAAAATTAATGAAAATGATTTTCAGAAATTAAAGCAAGAATTAAATCTCAAACCTAAATTTATTGATAATAAAATAGTACTTAGTGATTCTGATATTATAGAATCTATTAAAACTACTTTAAGTAATCATTTATTAAAGATTCAATTGCTGTGACAGATTTTTCACTATCTGATTTTATGTCAACATTAATGTTGTCTATTTTGCCTGAAAAAATAACTGTAGCATCATGTTTAGGTGATATACTTTTTAGTTTTAAAGTTATTTTTTTAATAATACTAAGCATTTGCTCATTGATAATTGAATTTGTATCTAACAATTCTTTTTTGTTTTCTCTGAGTTTTACCGTTTGGTTTTTTACTATTATCATATTTAAAATATTTAAGTCACCTGCAACGCAGGTGCAAGGTTTTACTTTTGATAGCCGCGAGCCGTTGTCCGCAATTAGCCGTCACAGGTCAAACGGAATGCAATGAGTTTGGTGACGCGTATCCGAAACAAGCACCGAAACCACGAGCAACGCGAGTTTAGGTTGAGGTGCGCAGTTGAGGTTATTGCGGACAACGTGTTATATCAAAACAAATTTAAGTATTTAATGGATTATATTTCGGGATATCAACACTTTTCCTGTTTCTTTTTGGGTTTTTGTTAAAGCCTCTATAGCTGTATCCAAAGGACTGTTAATCTTCATCAAATTACGTTGTGCAACATGGGTATATATCATTGTTGTTTCAGGTTTTGAATGGCCTAAAAGCATCTGGATATGCCGTAAATCAACACCATTTTCCATTAAATGTGTAGCATAGCTATGGCGCAGAACGTGCGGCGTTACATCTTTTCTTATGCCCGCCAATTCACAGCTCCTTCTTAAAAATGCACGAATACTAGCGCCCGAATAAAGGCCGCCATTGCGCCCCTCAACAAAATAACTGCTAGGGGAATAGGTGCTTAAGTAATTAAATAATAAAGGCTTTAAAACCTCGCTCATTGTTACCGTACGGTCCTTGCGGCCTTTAGCTTGCCTTATGTAAACCTGATTGCGGTCAAGATCTAAGTCACTAAGCTTCAAATTAAGGAGCTCACCAATACGCAGACCGCTAGAGTAGATAAGACCTATAATGGCACGATGCTTAAGATTTTTAGTCACTTGTATAAGGTCTATAATCTCTTCTTTAGACAATACTACAGGAAGTTTTTTACTCTTTTTTGGTCTAGTAAGTAACTCGGTATCAAAGTTTTCAAGATTACAATAGCTTCCCAAGTACTTTAGCGCACTAACACATTGGCGGTGGCTGCTAATGCTATAATTCTCTAGAGCCATAACCTTTTCAAAAAATAAATCCAAATCGCTTTTGTGCCATGTATTTATAGCCTTGGGCGTAACAAAATCTAAAAAGCGTAAAATAAAATAACCATAAGTGCGTATAGTGCTTTGACTTAAGCGTTTTCCTTTTAAAAAGCCTATGTAGGCCTTCAGCAGCGCCTTGTATTCTAAAGGTAAGGCCTTAAACATATTGGCCATGTTCCTCTTTGGCCTTGTCTTTTTACTAGCGTACGGGACCTGTTTTTGTTTGTTGATAAAGGCACTGTAATCAACATATAAATTATGGCTTCTTAGATACATAAACAACTCGTGAAGTTGTGAGTTGGAATAGCCAGTGTAATAAGTTCCGTACGTGGCGGACCATTTGACCCTCTTAAAGCCTCTAACAATAGATTCTGTCAATTCGGAATGTTGAAACGTAATGGATATGTGCTTAGAATTCTTACGGTAGAAAGGCGATAAGGTGATGGTTTGCTGTATCATGATTTTATAAATAATAATACAAAATATTGAAAATTAACACTTTGGTCAAGAAATCAATCATAATGCTACAAATTGTAGCATTAGTAAGATTTGTCCATACGCTTATTCAACAATCACTCTCATATAAGTTTGCTTTCATATAATTAAGCTTATAAAACCTCATGTTTGTGGCATAAAAAAAAGCCCAACACTGTCGTACTGAACTTTTATTACTGTAGCGAGAACGAGAATTGAACTCGTGACCTCCGGGTTATGAATCCGACGCTCTAACCAACTGAGCTACCTCGCCATAAATGCGGCTGCAAATATAAAAACATTTATAACGACTACAAACAGTAAAATCTAAAAAAATATTTTTCTAAGATAGTTTTGATTTGGTACATAATTGTATATATTGAGCACATAATACAACGCATTATATGGACGACAAAGAAAAATTTGAAATGGAGTTTGTGATACAAGCATCTCCATCTTTACTATACCAATACCTTTCTACACCCTCTGGCTTATCCGAGTGGTTTGCAGATAACGTTAACTCAAGGGGAGAGCTATTTACTTTTATTTGGGATGGCTCAGAAGAACAAGCCAAATTATTAAGTAAAAAAAGTGGAGAACGGGTAAAATTTAGATGGCTTGTAGATGAAGAAGATGGTGCCTCGTTTTATTTTGAAATGCGTATTCAAGTCGATGAAATCACAAAAGACGTGTCTTTAATGATAACGGATTTTGCAGAGGAAGACGAAGTAGAAGAGGCTAAAATGCTTTGGGATAATCAAATCTCAAGCTTAAAGCAAGTTTTAGGCTCTACTTAACATAAGACTAGGTATTCTCAACTATATTTGTCCCGTTTTTAAAGAAAAGCGGGACTTTTTTTATGATAAATATCAACGGAGAATTAATACAAGAATCAGATAGTAATAGTTCTACAGAAAATAGAGGTTACAAATATGGAGATGCCCTGTTCGAAACCCTTAAGGTAGTAAACGGTACCATATTTTTTTGGGAAGACCATTATTTTAGGCTCATGGCCTCAATGCGTATTATGCGAATGGATATTCCTATGAATTTTACTATGGAATACTTACAGGCCGAAATTACCAAAACCTTAGAAGCTAACAGTTTAATATCTTCCACTGCCAGGGTGCGCTTAAATGTAGATAGAGGCTTTGGTGGAAAGTACTTGCCTACCAAAGCAGCCCAAGTAGGTTATAATATTAGGGTAGAGGCATACTCCAACCCATTTTATACTATCGATGACGATTTAAGCTATGAGGTGGATTTGTACAAGGACTATTACCAGGCACCTGGCCTTTTGTCTGGCCTAAAATCCAATAACAAAGCCTTAAATGTAATGGGTAGCATCTATGCGTCTGAGAACGGACTAGATAATTGTTTAATCCTAAATACCAATAAAACCATAATCGAAGCTCTAAACGGAAATCTTTTTTTGGTAAAAGGCGATAAGATTAAAACACCGCCTCTAGAGGATGGTTGTTTAAAGGGAGTAATGC
The DNA here is from genome assembly GCF_017581965.1 of Winogradskyella pelagia. GTDB lineage: Bacteria > Bacteroidota > Bacteroidia > Flavobacteriales > Flavobacteriaceae > Winogradskyella > Winogradskyella pelagia. The sequence goes on along the minus strand of NZ_JAGEVF010000004.1, from coordinate 312,000 downwards.
GCAAGCAAATCATAGATATCCTTTCTAGTGACGTTAATATTTACTTTGAAGAAGCATCAATTAGCCCCTTTGAACTCCAAAAGGCGGATGAGCTCTTTATAACCAACGTTATTTTAGGTATAGTTCCCATAACCAAATACCGTAAAAAGATATATGGCAATACATTTGCCAAAGCCACTTTGGCCAAATTAAATACAAAGTTGAGATTGGGTTAGTTGTAACTGGGGTTCTCGGGTGCATTAGACCAAATACTGTAATTACCACCCAGTTCTAACATTTTGTCGCGCCAAAACGTACTGCAAGACTTGGCGATAATATCTTTATTGTGAACATTTTTTGTAACCAGCCAAGCGTTAGATTCTAATTCGTCCACCAATTGCTGTTCTGCCCAGCCAGAGTAGCCCAAGAAAAATTTAATATCGTCATTTGAAATTTGATTAGCATTAATCAGATTAATAACAATATTAAAATCGCCTCCCCAAAAGATACCGTTAGAAATTTCAATGCTGTTTGGAATGAGGTCAGGGGATTTATGAATAAAATAAAGATTGTCTTGCTCAACAGGGCCACCGTTATATATAGGAAATTCAGATTCGGTCCCTTCAATAAGGTCCTTTAAATTGTAGTCTAATGGTTTGTTAAGAATAAAGCCTACAGAACCTAATGGATTATGATCTGCAAGCAGAATGACCGCACGATTAAAAGATAAATCGCCTATAATTGATGGCTCGGCAATGAGTAGGTTGCCTTTTTCAGGTTTGCTCATAAGCTAACGGCTATTGATAAGACATTTAAATCTAGACTATTTAAATGAAATAAACAACTTATATGCCTTTAAACTTAAGACAAAAAAAGCCCGCTCGAAGGAGCAGGCTTTATATTTTAAACAAAAAATGATTTTAGTTTACAGCGTTGCTTAAGTCAGAACCTGCCTTAAACTTCACTACATTTTTAGCTTTAATCTTAATAGTCTTTCCAGTTTGTGGGTTTCTTCCTTCTCTTGCAGCTCTTCTAGAAACTGACCAAGATCCGAAACCTACTAAAGATACTCTGTTACCTTTTTGCAAAGAACCTTCGATATCAATTAATAAAGAGTCTAATGCTTTTTTTGCAGCTGCTTTAGTAATTCCAGCATTTTCTGCCATACCATTGATTAAATCTGTTTTGTTCATAAATATTAAATTTAAATTGTTAAAAATTCGGTTTTTAAATAGTATTTGTTAAAATCCGTACACAAATTTATCAGTAAAATTAAGCTACGCAAGTAATAGCAAGGGAAATCAGGCTATTTGTTGATAAGTCATACCATTTGTTAATAAAGAAACGCATTTTGTCGAATATTTTCTAAATCCACGTTATACAAGGGCTTAGAGTAGTTTTGCGTTTTTAGAAAATTGAAAACCGTTGAGCAGGGATTTTGTATCCATTTTTCGCTTTCCCGGTAATTGAATTTTTAGAATTTCTATAAAACCACCTCGGCAGGCAATCTTTAATGTAGAGGAAGACACTACCACTGTACCAGATGCATGGTTGTGATCCAACTTTTCTTTCTTAACATCAAATACTTTTATCATAAGCTCCTCGTCCTCGTCATTATTTAGGTAGCACCATGCCGCCGGAAAAGGATTGAGACCTCTTATTTTATTGTAAACCTCATCTAAAGGTTGGCTCCAATCTATTTTACAATTCTCTCGGTTAAGCTTATAAGCCGTTTTTAAAGCTCCTAATTTGGGTTGTATTGAGGTGGAAACCTTATCTTTTTCTATCAAATGCACCGTATCAACTACAAGCTGTGCTCCTAAATGCATTAGCTTATCGTGTAAACTGCCCACGGTTTCATCTTTACCAATGGGTAACTCTGCAGAATCAATAATCGCTCCGGTATCAATTTTTTCATCAATAAAAAAGGTCGTGGCTCCAGTTTTGGTTTCGCCATTGATTATTGCCCAATGTATGGGAGCCGCTCCCCTGTATTGTGGTAACAGTGAGGCATGCAAATTAAAGGTGCCGTATGCCGGCATTTGCCATACAACTTTTGGGAGCATCCTAAAAGCCACTACAACTTGTAGGTTGGCATTTAAGGACCTTAGTGTTTCAATAAATTCGTCGTCCTTTAAATTAGTGGGCTGTAAAACGGGCAAGTTATGCTGCAACGCAAAAGCTTTAACTGCAGATGTACGGAGTTTTTGTCCTCGTCCTGCAGGTTTATCTGGCGCCGTAATTACACCTACGACATTATAATTGTTGGATATAAGTGCTCGCAGGCTTTCTACTGCAAAGTCTGGTGTGCCCATAAATACTATTCTCAGGTGTCGTGATTTGGTCATGCTATTTTATATGTATTTTTTTCCGTTATTTCAACTTTTTTTAATTCAAGAAGTTCACTTAAACTAGCCAATAATTCAGCTTGTGTACATTGCGCTTTTAAAAGTAATTGACGCGAGGATAAATCGCGTTCTTTTAATTCAGATAGAATAAATGATTTTAAATCTGTAGTTAGTGTTGAGTCGCTAATAGATTTAGATAGACATACCGAACATTTACCGCAGGTTTGTTCTACTTGCTCCCCAAAATATTTTAATAGTTGAACGGACTTACAAACGGTATCATTTTCGGTGTAGGCAATAACGGCTTCGATTTGATCTTTCTTTATCTGGTTTTGTTGCTCAATTACTTTTGCTATTGGGTTAATTGTAATAGCGTCTTCTCGCGGTTTTAGAAAGGTAATTTCAGAATCAGAATGTGCGAGCTCCAATCTTATAATATTGTCCTTTTCTAGTCGCTGTAGTTGTTGGATTACGGTTACTTCTTCTAAATTAGACTTTTTAACAACTAGGTTGAGGTTTACTTTAGTGTCATAATCAAATATGCCACCATAGGTTCTAAGAAGTACCTTAATTAAGGTATTTAGTTCTAGTTGTCTTTCCAAATAAGCAAAAACGTGTTTATTAGATGCTAAAAACTGAATCTTAGTACGGTAGTTAAACTGCTGTACCAAAGTTATTATTGCATTTCTATCTAAAACCAAAAGGCCATTGTAAGCCAAACTCGGACTTAATTCATAGGTTTTGCAAAATTTTTTAAAATCTAATTGATGTGTGGAATTTTCACCTTCACCATAAGAGATTTGTAAAAAGTTGCACAACTTATTATAGAGGTACTTCACAAATTTTACATCTGGGAGAGCGTTTAAAAACTGTGCTTTTAAATGATTGTCGTCTAGAGGTTGTTTTAAAAGGTAGGCGAATGCTTCATTGCCATCTCTACCTGCTCTTCCGGCTTCTTGGTAGTAGCTTTCTAAACTTTCTGGTAGATTAAAGTGAATTACAGTTCTTACGTTAGCCTTATCAATACCCATACCAAAAGCTGTTGTGGCAACCATAACCTGTTTCTGGCCGTTTAACCACTCATTTAATCGTTTTTCCTTGTCTTTATTAGCTATGCCTCCATGATAGGTCGTAGCATTTATATCTTTGGTTTTAAGATAATTCTTTAGGTCTTCCGTAGACCTTCTATTTCTTACATAGACTATAGAGGAGGCATTGTGCTTATTTAAGAGGTGTTCTAGTTGATAGCGCTTGTCTTCGGTCTTTATTACATGATACGCAATATTAGGTCTGGCGAAGGAGGCTCTAAAAACTTTTGGGTCTATAAAATCTAAGTTTTCAATAATATCCTCTACTACCTTTTCTTTGGCCGTAGCCGTTAAAGCGATGCAATTAACATTGGGCTGAAGTTGTCTTAAGGTAGCAATGTTATTATAGGCTGGTCTAAAATCATTACCCCATTGACTAATACAATGGGCTTCGTCAACCGCAATAAGATTTACGTTCATGCGTTGAATGCGCTCTTGCACTAATTGTTGTTGCAGTCTTTCTGGGGAGAGGTATAAAAATTTATAATTACCGTAGATACAATTGTCTAATAGTGTATCTAAATCTGCATAGGATAACCCAGAGGTTATTGCCATGGATTTTATACCTTTTTGTTTTAAACTATTAACCTGGTCGGTCATTAAAGCAATAAGAGGGGAAATTACAACACATATACCATCCTTAATTAATGCAGGAATTTGAAAGCAAATAGATTTTCCGCCGCCAGTTGGCAATAAGGCAAAGGTGTCTTCACCTTCTAGAACAGCATTTATAATGTTTTCTTGGTGTGGTCTAAATGACGTATGGTTCCAGTAATGTTCTAATACCTCTAAAGGGTGCATCACCTTAAGTTTAATGTATTAAGCACAAATTCTGCTCTATTTGTAACAGAATCAAAAGGTACATCAATTAAATTATATTGAAAACGTCTGTACGTATCTACCAGTCTGTCGTGAATAATTTTGGCCTCTTCAAAACTCTCATAGCGTTCCGAGTCGCTAACAAATATATCTTGCCAAGGTGCTAAAATAAAAACAGTATCGTAGGTATGGTCTATGCAGGCCTCCTCATAGCGTTTGGGATAAGAATCTCCGATGTAGTCCATATAGGCTAATATATCTGGTATACCTCTATCTAAAAAGACAAGGGGCTCAATGTGGCCTGAAGCATCGAAGTATTGCCTTTTGCGACCCTCCAGCAATTTATCACTAAATAATAGGGGATTGGTTAAAAAAAGTTGCTCAATACCATTCTGTCGAGCCTGCAAGGTAATATCGCGAGAAATTTCATCGAAACAGGTGAAGCCAGATTGTTTTAATTCAGTAATTATGGAAGATTTTCCTGTTCCTGGACCTCCTGTAATAACAACTTTTCTTGATTGCAAACGTATTGAATTTAAAGTGCAAAAATCGGGATTATTTATAAGACTGAAAAGTGATAACTAAGATGTATCTTTGCATTCCAAAAACAGAACTATGAGCGAGGATAGTAAATCTGAAGAATTTTACTTAAAGTTAAAGACGCAATTGCAGGATACGGCACTTTGGCCATCCGAATATCTATATAAGTTTATTGTAATTACGGAAACTTCAAAAATAGAGAAGCTTAAGTCCTTGTTTAATCATCAGGGAGCGGTAATAACCACTAGGGCTTCTAAAAACGGGAAATACACAAGCGTTTCTATAAACGTGCGTATGAAAAATCCAGATGCGGTTATCGCTAAGTATAAAGAAGTTGCCATTAAAATCGAAGGAGTAATTTCTCTTTAAATCTTGCACTAAGGTTCATATTTTTTTGTACTTTGCGGCTAAACCTAAATACTACGGGTTAATAATTACAGACTACACATTTTTACCATTTTGACAAACGATTTAGAATACAACACGGAGCGGGAGCATTTAATTATCCCAGAATATGGCCGTCATCTTCAAAAGATGATCAATTATGCCAAATCAAAAGAAACTAAAGAAGAGCGAAACAAATTAGCAAAAGCCATTATTTCGGTAATGGGAAATCTACAGCCACATCTAAGAGATGTGCCAGATTTTCAGCACAAGCTATGGGACCAGCTTTTTATAATGTCTAATTTTGAACTCGATGCGGATTCGCCATATCCAAAACCTTCCGAAGAGGAGTTAACCTCTAGGCCAGATCCATTAAAATATCCACAAAACCATCCTAAATACAGATTTTATGGTAATAATATAAAAACCATGATCGATGTTGCTTGTACCTGGGAAGAGGGCGAGATGAAAGAAGCTTTGGTTTACACTATAGCAAACCATATGAAGAAGTGTTATCTCAACTGGAATAAGGATACCGTTGAAGACTCAGTAATCTTTAATCATTTGTTTGAGTTGTCTGACGGTAAGATAGATTTAAAGGGTAGTGAAGAAGACTTAACGGATTCAACGAGTCTTTTGCGCACAAAATCCAAATATGGAGGAAAAGGCGGCGCAAAAAAATCAAAAAAGAAATATTCTAGCAATAGAAAGCGTTATTAGGTTCTATGGGAACATTTAGAATTGAAGGTGGACATAAATTACAAGGAGCCATCAAGCCTCAAGGTGCAAAAAATGAGGCCTTACAGATTTTATGTGCAGTATTATTAACTGCAGAACCTGTAAAAATTCACAATATTCCAGATATTGTAGATGTTAATAAGCTTATAAAACTACTTTCTAATTTAGGGGTAAAGGTTGAAAAACTAGGACCTAATACGTATAGTTTTACAGCGGATGAGGTTAATCTAAATTATCTGGAATCAGAGGCCTTTAAAATTGAAGGTGGTGGTCTCAGGGGATCTATTATGATTGTCGGTCCACTATTAGCAAGATTTGGTCGTGGATATATTCCCAAACCAGGAGGTGATAAAATAGGCAGACGTCGTTTAGACACTCATTTTGAAGGCTTTATAAATCTCGGAGCCAAATTCAGGTACAACAGAGAAGATCATTTCTATGGTGTTGAAGCAGAAAAATTGAAAGGCACCTATATGCTGCTAGATGAAGCTTCCGTTACCGGTACTGCTAATATCGTAATGGCGGCCGTATTAGCAGAAGGCACAACAACGGTATACAATGCGGCTTGTGAGCCTTACCTGCAGCAGTTGTGTAAAATGCTAAACAGAATGGGAGCCAAAATTTCTGGTATTGGTTCTAATATGCTAATTATAGAAGGTGTTGACAGTTTAAAGGGTACAGAGCATACCATGCTACCAGATATGATAGAAATTGGTAGTTGGATTGGCCTAGCCGCGATGACAAAAAGTGAGCTTACCATAAAAGACGTTAGTTGGAATGATTTAGGACAAATCCCAAATGTGTTTAGACGTTTAGGCATAAGAGTAGAGCAGCACGGTGATGATATATATATTCCTGCACATACAGATGGATATCAAATCCAGAAATTTATTGACGGCTCTATTTTAACTATTGCAGATGCACCATGGCCTGGTTTCACTCCAGATTTATTGAGTATAGTTTTGGTTATAGCCACGCAAGCAAGAGGAGAAGTACTGGTGCATCAAAAAATGTTTGAAAGCCGTCTATTTTTTGTAGATAAGCTTATAGATATGGGCGCTAAAATTATTTTGTGTGATCCGCACAGAGCAACGGTTATAGGCCACGACTTTAGGTCTCAGTTAAAAGCTACAACCATGACGTCTCCAGATATTAGAGCTGGGATATCCCTATTAATTGCAGCACTTTCTGCAAAAGGAACCTCGGTAATTCATAATATCGAGCAAATTGATAGAGGTTACGAAAATATTGATGAGCGTTTAAGAGCAATTGGTGCTAAAATTGAACGCTTAGAAGGTAATTAGAGCTAAGACCTTCAATGAAAAAAGTCCTGAAAATCAGGACTTTTTAAATTGTTTTTTGAAATGGTTATTTCGTTTTAGACTCTGGTGTCTGTTACCGTAACGGTTAAACTATCAGTTTATTGTATAGATGTTAAAATTAATTGAGAGCAGATTTATAGGTCGCTAAACAACGTTCTCTAGCCATTTTATGGTCAACCATAGGTTCTGGGTAGGTTAATTCTTGAAAATCTGGAACCCATTTTTTAATATACTCTAGGTCTTTATCAAATTTTTTGATTTGCGATGTAGGATTAAAAATTCTAAAATACGGTGCAGCATCAACACCAGAACCAGCAACCCATTGCCAATTTCCAACATTACTAGCCATTTCATAATCGTGGAGTTTTTCTGCAAAATAGGCTTCTCCCCAGCGCCAATCGATTAATAAATGCTTACAGAGAAAACTTCCAACTAACATACGAACGCGATTGTGCATAAAACCCGTTTCGTTAAGTTGACGCATACCTGCGTCCACTAAGGGGTAACCTGTTTTACCTTCGCACCATTTTTTAAATTCACCTTCATCGTTTCTCCACTCAATGCGGTCATATTTAGATTTAAAGGCTCTATCCTTTGTATGAGGAAAATGCCACAAGATTTGCATAAAGAACTCGCGCCAAATCAATTCTTTCCAGAAGGTCTCATTATCTTCATTAATGGCTTTTTTCATCATTTTGCGTACACTTACAGTTCCAAAACGCAAATGTGGTCCAAGCCTAGATGTAGCCTCCTTTGCCGGAAAGTTTCGGGTTTCTTCATACTCCTGAATAAGTGTCGGTGTTACATCATATGGCTTAACGAGTTGATTAGAGCGCTCAAAACCAATGTCTGTTAAGCTGAGATTAGGCAATCTTGTATGTTGAACAAGATTCTCTAGATACGAATTGGTGTAATAGATATTAAGGTCAATAGTTTTAAATTTTTCTTTCCAAGTGCGCATATAAGGTGTATAAACCACATAAGGGTTTCCATCCTTTTTAACCACGTCGTCTTTTTCAAAAATAACTTGATCTTTAAAGGCGTGGAATGCTATATCCTTTGATTCTAAATATGATTTAATAGAGGCGTCACGATCTCTGGCATAGGGCTCATAATCGTGGTTAGTATAAACCGAGTAGATTTTGTGGTCTTTGACAAGTTGCTCAAAAATGTCTTTTGGTTTCCCGTGATACATAGCTATACTGCTATTATTTTCATCTTGAAGCGTTTGCCTCATATTCTGAAGGGTATCAAAAATAAAGGTCAATCGTGCATCATCTTTTGGTAGTTCATCCAATATTTCGGTATCAAAAATAAATATTGGCATTACAGGATATTCACTTTTTAGCGCTTCAAAAAAGCCAACATTATCATCTAAACGTAAATCTCGTCTAAACCAAAAAATAGATATAGGTTGATTCATTATAAAATAAAATTCAAATTAGGAATTGTTATAGGAGCCAAATATAGCCTCCATTTGTTCTTTACGATATTGAAAAATAGCATCTAGTTTTGGTTTTACCAGAAAAGGGTGAACTAATTGACCGAGAACCCCAAACGGTACTTTATAATCAATAATATCTTCCATTTCTACACCGCCTTCAATTTCATGTACAAAATGCTTATGATGCCAAAAAGCATAAGGACCGTATAACTGGTCGTCCACAAAATATTTTTTGTGCTCGTATTGTGTAATTTCACTTACCCATTTTGTTTTAAATCCAGGGAGTGGTGTTACGCTATATTGCAATACCTGCCCAGCATACATCGGTCGGTCTGCACCAGAAATTATAGTCATGTTCATTTCTGATGGCGTTAACTTGGATAAGTTGGCAGGATTGCACAAGAAATCCCATGCCTCGTCTAATGAGATGGGTAATTTCTGTGTTTTATGTAAAGTGTAAATCTTCAAAATAGCAAAAGATTAATTATTGAAAACAATGTAAGCATTAAGTGATGTCGCAATACATAGCCAGGCTAAGTAGGGCAAAAGCAGGTATTTGGCATATTTTAATCGGTCATTTCTAAAAGTAATAAAGTAGTATAATATCACCAAGGTTAATAAGGTAATGCCAATAAGGCTATACGTTACCATTTGCTGCTTGAAGAAAATCCAGTTCCAACTGACGTTTAAAACAAATTGGAATCCATAGAGTAACCATAAAAAACGCGAAGCCCTATTATGAAACAATTCGGCCAAGTACCAAGAGAAACAAAGCATTATAAAAGACCAAACCACACCAAAAACCCAACCAGGTGGTGTCCAAGGTGCTTTATTTAAACGAATATACCAATCAGAGGTAGAGCCGTCACCCATAAACCAATTTCCGATAGCTAATCCACCGAAATTGATTAGAAGAAATAAGATGAAATAGTAAACTTTTTTCAATTCACCGGAAGTTAAGTCTATTGTAGCTTAATAATAAAAAAGCCATTAACTCATAAAATGAGTATTCTTGCCACTCAATACATAATAAGCTATGATAAGGTCAAGACTTTGCTTTTAGCTCATCAATTTTAGCCAATACTTTTTCGGCTTCAGCATATTTTTTATCACTTTCTGCTCTGTTAGTTGTTGAAAGTTTATGCCAGTCTGCCATAAGTTTCTCGTATTGCTTTTGCAATTTATCTAATTCTGATGTCTTTTTAAAAAGTCCGAACATAATATATTATTTCAAATAAGATGTGATACGTGAATTCATAGGTTTTGTAATAGAGAAGAAGTAATCTAAAAACTCTCCATTTTCATCAACAAGATATTTCTGAAAATTCCATTTAACCGATGAGTTCTGTTTACCGTTTATTGCTTTTTTTGTAAGCCAAGTATACAAGGGATGTTGGCTGTTGCCCTTAACATCAATTTTCTCGGTAATTAAGAAAGACACACCGTAATTAACGTCACAGAATTCTTGTATTTCATTTGATGTACCAGGTTCTTGACTCCCGAATTGGTTACAAGGCACACCTATAACAACAAGCTGGTCCTTATAGGTGTTATACAGTTCTTGTAATTCTTTATACTGCGGTGTAAAACCACACTTGGATGCTACATTTACAAATAGGATTTTTCTTCCTTTGAATTCCGATAAATCAATTGGATGACCTTGTAAAGTATTAATAGCAATAGTATATATAGATTCTGACGCATTCTGTTTAATAGTTTTATCTGTTGCCGTTAAGGTACCAACAAAAGCTTTTAATGGATTCATATCAACTAGATTTTAAAACTTACTATACCACAATCCATTTCAAATACTTGTCCTGATAAGGACGCAGCTTTGTCCGACAACAAAAATTCAGCCATATCCGCTACTTCGGTTGGTTGTAAATACTTTTTCAAAGGATGGCGTTCTTTCATGTTTTCAATCATACGGTCATTTCGCAATAGTTTAGATGCCAAATCTGTATCGGTTACAGTGGGCGCAATGGCATTAACACGTATTGTTGGTGCTAATTCGGCACCTAATGACTTGGTTAATCCTTCAACTGCAGATTTAGACGCGGCTACACTTGCATGAAATGGCATGCCTAATTTAGAGGCTACCGTACTAAATAAAACTACAGAAGGCTTATTGCCATTTTTTAGTTGGGGCAAATACTTTTGTACTGCTTTTACAGCACCAAGGACATTAATTTCAAAATCATTCTTAAAATCCTCAATATTTAATCTATTAATAGGCTTTAAATTTATGCTGCCAGGGCAATAGACTAAACCATCAGCTTCTGCAATGTCTGGTAGTTCATCATTAACCACATCGCAACTGATATGTGTTAAATTAGCATGCTCTTGCTCTGGTGAAGTTCTACTAATATTTGTTACTTTATGCGACGAAAGCAAAGATGAGACTATGGCATTGCCAATACCTTTGCTTCCCCCAATTACGATTATGTTTTTCATAAATTATGCTGCCGTTAAAGGTCTTCCCTTTAAACGTTTTTCAATTTTTTGTTTTATAACAGTTAGTCGCTTCATTAATTCCATAAGTTTAGCGTCTTTTTTCTGCTTGTAAACTTCGTTTACGCCTAAAATTAAATCCTTAGCTTCTCTTGCCGCCAAGATTCTGTCACTTGTTGTTTTGAATTTAAATTTCCTGTTTTCAAATTCAACTGCTTTTTCTATAATATCCATAACTTAATTCTTTATATAGTTTTGCAATTCATTTATTTTTTCAGGTGTATTAAAAGCTCCACCATAGTAAGTTGTAACCGTTGCAGAAGTATCATCTTTAACGCCTCTCGAAGACACACATAAATGCTTGGCATCAATGATAACGGCAATATCCTCAGTTCCTAATACTGTTTTTAGCTCATGCGCTATTTGCTGTGTTAGTCGTTCTTGTACTTGTGGTCGTTTTGCATAGTATTGAACAATTCTATTCAATTTAGACAATCCAATAACCTTACCAGATGATATATAGGCAACGTGCGCCTTTCCGATAATAGGTACAAAGTGATGTTCGCAATTTGAATAGAACGTTATGTCTTTCTCTACAAGCATCTGATTATATTGATACTTATTGTCAAACAAAGCCACTTTTGGTTTGTTTCTAGGATCTAGTCCTGAGAAAATTTCTTCAATGTACATTTTGGCAACCCGGTCTGGGGTTCCTTGAAGGGAATCATCAGTTAAATCGAGACCTAAAACGTCCATGATTTCTCTAAATAATATGGAGATACGCTCTTTCTTTTCTTCATTAGACATATCAAAAGCATTAGCTTTCATTGGTGTGTCTAAGCTTGTGAATAAGTGGTCATCACCAATGTCGTCAATGGAGAATCCATTTAGTTTGTGACCATTCTTTTTTGTAAGTGTTTCAGTTTTCATAGAATCTTTTTTATGTGCTGTCTTTAAGTACTCCAAGCTTAAATCAAAGCACGGTTTATCGTTTTGATATAGAGTTATTTGAAATTGATTTTTGTCTTGAGCATTTAAATCTGCCTTCGTCAAAATTTCGTTTTTTACTATGTTTAGTTGCTCTTCCTTGTACACGCTGTCTCCACATTCTGAAACTGCTCGGTTTCATTTCTCGTCGCATCAGTTCAATCACCTCTTGCTCTTTTAAACCAAATTGAAATGTAATCGCATCAAAAGGCGTACGGTCTTCCCAGGCCATTTCTATAATACGGTCTTTCTCTTCAATACTCAAATTCATAGTTGACCAGGCATTGCATAGTGCATATCGTACTTCACTTTCTCATTTAGCATTTTATCGAAGAACTTTTTATTCTCTTTAAACGTCTTATTATCCTTAAAGTGAATGTATCTTCCTTGCGCATGGATACTCGAACCATTGACCTTGTAAATAACAAGCTGGTAGTAAGGAATAATCCATGTAAAATTTTTGTGCCCTTTCGTTACCATTATCATAATACCTTTTGGGCGTAATTCTATATTCGCGTAATTGATATCAGATACAACATTCATCATTGATTGCATATTCGGACTTACTTCGTCTACAATCATACGTTTAGAGCCTACACCATTCATCTTCAATTTCTGTACCAAAGAAAAAGGAGCGCCTATCAAATCTTCTATGATTTGTTTATGTTCTTTATTGTGATATGTTGTATTCAGTATCATTACTATGTAAATATACAATTGTTTAACCTTTTCAATTAAAAGTTGAACAAAAATTAACAGAGAATTATGATTGTAGGAAAAAGAGTGCAACTACTCTTAAAATCAATCGGATTTAAGCATTCGATTTCTATCTCTAAGGGTATGTCGTTTTAAGATACGAATACTTTCATTTCTGACATCTGGGTCATCTTTCATGTTCCATAGGATATCGCTGGCACGTTTCCTATTTTCTTTGATGTCTACAATAGGTTCTGGATAATCTTCACCTAATTTAAAGTTGTAGAGGCCTTGTTCTAGTTCTGTCATTAGATATGGTTCGTGTACAAATGGCGTGTCGAGTTTGGCCAATTCTGGAACCCATTTTCTAATAAAAACAGCATCAGGATCGTGCTTTAAGCTATTGGTTGTAGGATTGTAAATTCTTAAATTATTAATACCTGTTTCTCCCGCCTGCATTTGTAGTTGGGGAAAATGGATGCCTGGTTCAAAATCTAAAAACTGTTGTGATAAATGGGCAGAAGCAGCTTGCCAGGGTTGCCACAAAATATGTGTGAAAAATGACACTAGCATAGCACGCATCCTAAAGTTAACATAACCAGTTTCTAGTAAACAGCGCATACTTGCATCTACTAGAGGAAATCCGGTTTGGCCTTCTTGCCACGCTTTTTGGTAACTTTCAGAAATGCTCTTTTTGAGCTTGTGATAGCCTTTATTTACACTGGCTTGTTCCATAGTATGTTCCATTTCAAATTTTTGAATGAAATGAGCCTGCCAACGCAATCGAGATAAGAATGCACTAATATGCCTACGGTCTTTACTTTGCTGTTTAACCTCCTGTCCTTTTTGAAATACTTGGCGTATGGATAGATTCCCCCAAGAAATGTAGGGCGATAATCGACTGCAGCTGGTTCTTGACGCTTCGGGCTTAGAAATATTGAACATATAATCTGTATGCCGGTTTTCAAAAAATGAATTGGCATATTTCCAGCCCTTAGTACTGCCGCCTTTTTGAAACGGTGTGTCCGTTGGTGTGCTTAAATCTGTTTGTGTTAGTACAGTCTCTAAGTCTGCAATAGCTTCTAAATTTAAGAATTGCTCTGGTTCTGCTTTAAAAGATATTAGGTCTTGGCTCATGTAATCCTCCCAATTTTCGAACCAATTATCTCTATTTACTAAGCCGCGCTCAACGCCATTGTTTTTGTTTTCCACCCATTGAATAAAGTTATTTCGGCAATACCGTTTAAATTCTTTATCTCTATTATAGGTGATCAAAAGGCCTGTTTCTACATGAGAAAATACAGTGTGGATTCTATAAAAATCCTGAATTTGATTTAAAGCTGTGGCTAAGTCATTGGTCACCGATAATACCTTAGTATCAAAATCCGCAAGTCTTTTATTCATATCCCGAAGGGATTCTCTGATAAAATTAAAATGGCGTTCACTGTAATGCTCATCGTTTAACAGCAATGGCTCAAATACATAGAGCAATATTGTTTTACGGTCAGTTTTTAGGGCGTTGTATATGGCTTCATTATCTTCTAACCTAAGGTCTCTTTTAAGCCATACCACATTAATTGAGGTTCTATCAGGCATTATCTAGGGCGTTGAAAAATTTTTCTGCATTAGTAAAATGTTGTTCTTTAGTCTCTTGGTTCATTCGGTTTAAACTGCCCAAAAGCATACCTAAACGTGGATTGCCAGAGAAGAAGTCGCGGTGTTTGTCCATAAAGGTCCAAAACAAGCCATCCCAAGTAGCTTCCCAATCACCTTTACCATAATTGCTCATTTTTTTTACGTAATTACTGCTACTGATGTAAGGCTTGGTAGACATTAATCCGCCATCGGCAAATAAGCTCATGCCATATACATTAGGTACCATGACCCAATCATAGGCATCTATAAATAATTCCATAAACCATTGGTATACATCGTCTGGGTCAAATTCACATAAGACCATAAAATTGCCTAGAATCATTAGGCGTTCAATGTGGTGTGCGTAACCGGTTTTCAATACTTTTTTAATGACGTCATCAACTGGCTGTATGCCTGTGGAGCCATCGTAAAAGGCGATTGGGATTTTACGCTTAAAATTCCAGAAGTTTCTAGTACGTTCTTCACATCCTTTTACCTCGTAAACACCTCTAATAAACTCACGCCATCCCAAAATTTGACGAACAAATCCTTCGGTTGAATTTAAAGGGACGTCATTGTTTTTAGCATAGGTGATAGCTTTTTCAATAACATCAGCAGGGTTTAATAATCCCACATTAATTAAAGGCGATAGTAGGCTGTGATTTAGAAAATGTTCTTCTTTAACAATAGCATCTTCATAC
This sequence comes from Winogradskyella pelagia, assembly GCF_017581965.1. Classification (GTDB taxonomy): domain Bacteria; phylum Bacteroidota; class Bacteroidia; order Flavobacteriales; family Flavobacteriaceae; genus Winogradskyella; species Winogradskyella pelagia. Next base: position 296,868 of record NZ_JAGEVF010000004.1, on the reverse strand, counting down.
GGACCAAATTCGTGAAACCGCTGATTAAAGAATTGCTCTAGCCAGGAGTCTGCCGATTTAAAATCAATAGGATAGACGACAAAATCGTTTAGTTCACCATAGTGGTCGCCGAAATTGTGCAACACATAGTCTTGAGCTTCTTGGTGATACGTCGACTTGTCTGGAAAATGAATCGTAGGTGGTGTTTTACCTTTAGGGTATTTTTTTCTGTTATCGGAGTCGTAGGTCAATTTCCCCCCTTCTGGTTCGCCAGAAATCATTAAAATATCTCTGTTTTTTCGTTCCTTTTTATAGAAAGATGTTTGAAAAAATTTCTTTTTATTGGGTTTAAAGAAAGAACTCAACTCTTTTTTAGAATTAATAAATAAAGGATTCTCGTACCATTCAATTTGTAAACCATCACATGATTGCCTAATATGTTTTTCTAGCCAGTTATCCGTCGGATCAATGATATGAAGGGTTTCAATTGCGTCTGTTGCTAATTGAGGAAGTAATTCTCTTACATCTGCTAATTTATCAATCGCCTCAATATATGTAACGGTTTTACCTTTGGACTCGAGATACGCCTGGTAAGCCTTCATGCTGGCTCTGTGAAAGGCAATCTTTTGCTTATGAAATTTATAGTGCTTAAAGAATAAAAATTCCTCAATAAGATATATGTGCTCCACCTGTTCTAAAACTTTAGTACTTCTAAAGAGTTGGTGTGGAAAAATAATATGTATGTCTGTTTTGCTCATCATTAAAATAAACTAGGTTGTAGCCACAGCTTTCTAAACTGACCATTACTATCATAACGCTCTTCCTGCATGGCCACATTAAATTTACGGTCTCTTGGATCGTTACCTACACCTGCTACGTACATCCAATTACCATAATTACTATGGACATCATAATCTAGTAATTGAGATTCGAAGTAAGCTGCACCAATACGCCAATCTAGCTTCAATTCTTTAGCGAAATAAGATGCGACATTTTGGCGGCCACGATTACTCATCCAACCCGTTTGTTTTAATTCAATCATATTGGCGTTGACAAAGTCGGAATGCGTTTCACCATTAATCCATTTGTTAATTAAACCTTGGTTTTTTGACCAGTCGTAAGCTTTATTCAGAATGCCTTCTAGCTTAAATATTTGGTTACCGTGCTTCAAGGATATATACTTAAAATAGTCGCGCCATATGAGCTCAAATACCAACCAGTAGGTCGATTGGTTTTTGAAATATTCCTTTTCAAATTCCTTAACTTTCCAGTAGATAGTTCTTGCCGATAGGCTACCATTAGCTAACCAAGGCGAAAATTTTGAGCTATAATCTACACCAACTAAACCATTTCTAGTTTTCTTGTAGAACCCTAACTTTTTGGTGTTAAAGAAATAATCATCAAGCCGATTTAAAGCTTCGTTTTCTCCACCTTTAAAAGGAAAGGCCGTTTTTGGGTGTTTTTTAAATGATTCAAAACCCAAATCTTGTAAGCTAGGAATTTCGGTGTTATGACTGACTCTATTTTCAAGAGGTTGTTGATTCACAAACACTTCATCTCGGATGCCTACGTATTTCTCTAATTTTTTTCGAAATACCGTAAATACTTGAGGTGTTTTGGAGATTTCAAAATTAATGTCTGCTGGATGAAACAGGAATTGATTATAGTAAGAATGCCATTTTATGTTTGATGATACGGTATTTTTCACAGAAGCTTCGGTATCAATTTCTTCTGGAGTCCATTCTTTCTGTATAAAAATATCTGTAATGTTGTATGTTTTACAGACCTCTGGAATGATGGTTTCTGGATGCTCATGATATATCAGAAGATCGATATTGAGCTGCTCTAGCTCAAACTTTAAATCGGCTAGTGTTTCTAATAAAAACTGGGCTCTGTATTTATCTGTTTTTTTAAAGCCATAGGTGGTGGTTTCAAAGTGTTTAGGGTCTAAACAATACACACCGATGACTTTGTCAGCTTGTTTAGAAGCTTCAAAAAGCACTTCATTATCATTTGTCCGTAAATCATTTCTAAACCACACTAAGTGGTTGTTTTCTTTTGTCTTTTGCATCGTTCACTACAATATTTTACATTATCCCAATCTTTTGCCCATTTTTTGCGCCAGGTAAAGGGTCTTTCGCAAATAGGACAAACTTTAGTGGGTAAATTTTGTTTTTTTATACCTTTCATTTTGGTTCAATCAGGGCATTCAGCATCCCTTTAAATACAAAAGCATGGAATGGTAACACCATGTACCAGTACAATCGTCCCCAAACGCCTTTTGGTCTAAATACAGCACGCTGAAACAATTTGTTTTTTACAATCTTAAATTCTAACCAAGCTTCTCCAGGAAGTTTCATTTCTGCAAATAACAGTAAGCGTTTCTCTTCTTTATCTGCAAAAAGAACCCTCCAAAAATCTAATGGGTCTCCAGGTTCTAAATAGGTATCGTGCGTGCGTCCGCGACGCAGCCCAACGCCACCAAATAGTTTATCTACATAACCGCGTAAACGCCAAAGGCCGTTAAAACTATACCAGCCGTTTCTGCCGCCAATGGACCAAATACGATCTATAGTAAAATTTTCGTCAATTATCTCTCTGGACCGCACATCTTTAAAACATCCAAATTGCGGTAGTTCTATATGCTTAGATAGCTGGTCCTTAAAAACACCGCTGCTTACGGCATCTTTCCAGCTGGAAATCACTGAATTTTGTTGAATTCTCTGAAAAGCCAATTCTACAGCTGTTTTATAGGTCATAGGTTGGACATTGATGTACTCATTGATATCACTTGCTCTACCGATAACTTCTACCTTCATACTATCTACCAAGGCCTGAGCCAATTGAAATGAGGTAGAGGTCACAAAATAGAGCCAGTAACTCGATAACTTAGGGGTAAGAACTGGTAGGGTATAGATATACCGTTTTAAACCACGGACTTCTGCAAATTGTAATAATAATTCTTTATAGGTTAATATTTCTGGACCAAAAATATCATACGACCTATCGTAAAGTGGTTTTTGTCCTAGGGCGCCTGCCAAATAGGCTAGAACATCGCGAATGCCAATAGGTTGAGTTTTGGTGTTGAGCCATTTTGGAGTGACCATAAAAGGTAATTTTTCTACAATATCTCTTATGATTTCAAACGAAGCGCTTCCGCTACCCACTATGATACCAGCTCTAAATGTTGTTAACCCATAAACCTTCGATTTTAAGGTTTGTTCTACTTGTAACCTGGATTTTAAATGTTTAGATAAAGAGTTGTCATTAACAATCCCACTAAGATAAATTACCTGTTTACAGTTAGTTGTTTCAACTAAGTTTTTAAAGTTTAGAGCGCATTGGCGTTCTAAATCTTCAAAATCCTCTGAGCCTGTAGACATGGAATGTATTAAATAATAAGCGGCATCAATGTCTTGAGGTATCTTATTGGGTTCTGGATTGAGGAAATCTATTTTAATGAAAGAACATTTGGGATGTTCTTCAATTTCGTCTGGGATGCGATTCATATCGCGAACGCAACACACTAATTCATGGTCGTCTTCAAGTAACTGAAGTGCCAAGCGTTTGGCGATGTAGCCTGTGGTTCCTGTTATGAGAAGTTTCATTAGCCATCGGTTGTTTCTGCATGAGGCTTTGGCCGTTGGTAATGTAATCGTGTTTTTAATTCAGGTACGGCATAGCCATCAAGTCCGTTAATAGTGGCTATTTGGGCTTTGGATAAATTAATAAAACCATCTTTTTCGATAAGGTCATCTGGGACGTAGAGATTTTCAATTTGTCCAATAACCAAAATGGTATTATTAACTTTTATAGGATATTCCTCAACGTAAGACATCGCCATTTGTATTGGAGATCCTTTGACGAAAGGTGCTGAAAATTCATCTTTATATTCTTCAGACAGTGCAGTCATATCAAACTCAGAAATATCCTTGTCGTATTTAGCCGAGGTATGATGTGCGTCTTCCAGTATATCGCTGAAAATATGATTAATAGTATAATGTCCTGTATCCCTTATATTTTCGTAAGTATTTCTAAGGACTGTTGTTGGTCTTAAGAAAAAACCGAGTAGGGCAGGATTGGAGCCAATATGTGTTACTGAACTGAAAACTGCAACGTTGCTATTGCCTTTATTATCCTTTGTTGCAATTAGGTTGGCAGATTTATAACCTGTACAGCTATTAATTAAATTAATGCGATACAAGTGATGCATTTTGTTGATATGTGCTCTGCTGAATTCTGCCATTTAGTAGTTTGTGAAGTTATTTATTTTAATATTCTTCGCCTTAAGGTCAAACATTAAATTATAGAGTCCAAAGAATGTTCTATTGATATAAATAAAATGTTTGGAGCCTCTGTTACCGTTCATATTTCTCAATTCGGTACTTTTTGAGTAGCGCTGACCCATTTCACCCACACGGTTAAAAAATTCAGGGTCTGAGAAATTGAAGACTTCACTATGGAAAGGCTGAGTGAATAAACTCAACAATTCGTGGAACATGTCAGTGAAGAAGGCCACTTCGTCAGCAGTATCGTCCGATCTTAAAATCTCCAATTCGTAAAGCTTTTGTTTAAAGGCTTCAGGATTTTCTATATTTTCTTTTTTGGCTAATTCAAAGTACGGAATATAAAAATCGTCTGGTATTTCTTTCATGCAACCAAAGTCCAAGGCAATTAAATCACCTTCGTCAGAAATTAAAAAATTTCCAGGATGCGGGTCTGCATGTACTTTACGCAGCTTATGGATTTGGAACATATAAAAGTCCCACAAGGCCTGACCGAGTTGTGTGGATAAGGCCTCATCCGTATTATGTGATACAAATTCAGAAAGGTGCACACCTTTCATGTAATCCATAGTGATAATGCGCTCAGAGGATAACTCCTCGTAGTAATTAGGGAATTTAAGGTGTGGTATATGCTCACAGGCTTCTACCACAGCCTTACTTTGATCTATTTCTAATAAATAATTGGTTTCTTCGGTAAGTTTATTCTCAACCTCTTTAAAATATTTATCAGAGTCTTTTCCTTTGATATTAAACATCTTAATGGCTATTGGCTTTACCAATGCTAAATCTGAAGCAATACTTTCTGCAACCCCAGGGTATTGGATTTTCACAGCAAATTTTTTCCCATCCTTTTCCGCTAGGTGCACTTGGCCTATACTAGCAGCATTTACCGAGGTTGCATTGAAAGTATCAAATAAATCTTCAGGATGTTTCCCAAAATATTTTTTAAATGTTTTTATAACTAATGGAGGAGACAGTGGTGGCACAGAAAACTGTGACAGCGAGAATTTTTCCACGTAAGCTTGCGGAAGAATACTTTTCTCCATACTCAACATTTGCGCCACTTTAAGGGCACTGCCTTTAAGCTTCTTTAAACTATCGTAAATATCTTCGGCATTGTTTTGGTTGAGGCGTTCTTTGGCATCTTCCTTGGAATTCACCATTTTATCACCGTAATACTTTATATAATTAACCCCTACTTTAGCTCCGGTAGAAACCAGTTTTGATGCTCGAGATATTTTAGTAATTGGTATACTATCTATGGTTTTCATCTAGTTCATGTGCATTTTTTCCTTAAACAGAAACTTGCCAAAGTCTACAATGCTTTTAAGAGGTGAAACATCGATTAAATCAAAACTAGCACGAACCGATTTCTCAATAAAAATATCTGTTTTTTCAAAAGATGGTGAGGTGTCATCTAGCCAAAACTTTATAGTCACTAGTAATTGAAACCAAGCCGACTCTTTAAGACCTCTATTTTGAATTTTGTCTAATTGCTCTTGTTTTAGGTCTATAGTTTTGATGCCAAGTTGCTCGATGTAGTTGGCAAAACTTTTCTTTAAATGAGACAATACCTTAAGGGATTGCATGCCATTTTTATGCTCGTGCAATGCGTGAACAACATAACTTCTGTTCGCTGTTAGGTTTTCAAAAAAAGTATAGTAAAAACTTAACAGTTTATTTCTGGCATCAAAGGAATGATAGTCTCCACTTTTGTCTAAAGCCTTTACGGTGTTGTCAAAAAACACCTTAAATATGGACTGTTCTAGTGCATCAGAAGAACCAAAAAATTCATAGAATTTTTGCTCCTCGAAGTTATTGTCTTTTGCAAATGCGTAAACAGATTTAGGCTTATGATTGTGCATTAATACATAATCCATGTAAAAGCCGATTAAGTCTGAAGCTGTGATTGATTTTTTCTTAGCCATAATTTCAAATTTATAAAACAAAGATAAAGAATGTTTAATCATTTTTAATTAAGGTTAAACAAAATTTAACAAGATTAAAAGAATCTTCACAATTACTGAATTTTCATATATATCGTTTTATAAATTGGATACACTTATTTGACTCAGCTCATCATAATAATTCTGAAAACTTTCTTTTAATTATTGACTTTACAGTGGCTCGCAGTATAAATCAAAATGACTTAAAAAGAAATGCAAAAATCACGGAGCTTGCTATCTATTCGAAAGTTAGTACAAGAAGTTTTTAGTGACTTTCAGTAAGTAACTTCGTTTGCTTTAAAAAGCATTTGTTTGCAGGGATAAAGTGTTGAAAAATTAATTTAATTTTATACGAATCAAGTAACTGCTAAAGAATAATGTTTTTATTTCTACTTTGTCTTTGAGACTATTAACCAATGAATAGCATAAAACACTTTTTATTGATTTGTATTCCATTCATTTTGTTTGGATGTTTAAGTACTAGTCCTTGTCTAGATTTAGGGAACGGAGATGATGTAATTGTTAATCTTCAAGTTATTGATAACCAAGACCTAAATAAAATTGATTTTCACGCAAATGGAATTTTAGAATCAGTTAGCTCAGCTCAACTAAAAAAAATTAAAACAGTTTCTTTTGGTTTTGATGTTAGAGGTGAGGGGATGTTTAAAATCTGTATTTATGTTAAGAATGACACCATTTGCTCTGAGCATTATGTCGAAGAAGGATACAGACCAAAATTAGTTTATTATAAGGGAAAACTTGAAGTTAAAGAGCATATTGGTTATGGGTATTAATAAAAAAACAGGTCTAATATTCGCCATAATTATTAACTCTCTACTTTTCTCCATCAGTCTCTGAAAATAATTCTCACCACTTTTGAAAATTTGAGGTTACATTTGCTGGTGCTTATTTGTTTGATAATGAAGATACATCACTTACGAAATGCCACGCTAATTATAGAAACACGTGATAAGCACATTTTGGTAGATCCTATGCTTTCTTCAAAAGGAAAAGCGGCACCACCATTTAGTTTTATTCGTTTCAAACCGAGACGAAATCCTATAATTGATTTACCTGTCAACGCTTTGGCAATGGTTGAAAAAACGAGTCATTGTTTGGTTACCCATCTACATCCCGATCATTTGGATAAGGCAGGGGAAGATCTGTTACTCTCAAAAGAGATTCCCGTCATTTCTAGTATTAAGGACCAAGATAAGCTGAGCCAAAGAGGTTTAAATGTTACCCAATCTGTAGATTATTGGAAAACGAGTGCATTTTTAGGAGGTACAATCCAGGGTATACCTGCGGTGCATGGCTATGGTGCTGTAGCTAAACGTATGGGAAATGTAATGGGTTATTTTATAAAATTACCAAATGAACCTTCTATTTATTTAAGTTCTGATACCATTTACACAGAAGATGTGCATAAGGTCTTAACAGAATTAAATCCTGATATTGCCGTGGTAGCCTGTGGCTCGGCCCAATTAGACTTTTACAAGCCTATATTAATGCATATGGATGATATCTTAAGGTTCATTACAACAGCGCCTTCTATAGTCATAGCTAATCATTTGGAGGCTGTAAATCACTGTCCAACAAAGCGTCATCAGCTTAAAAATGAGGTTTTAAAACTGGGACTAACCAAAAAAGTATGGATTCCCGATGATGGAGAATCTAAAGAATTTAATTCGATACAATCAAGTTAATCTTTTGCGATTTCGGAAAATACGTATTTCATTTCTGTTGCAATCTGTGTGCTACGCTCTTTGTATTTTTCAGTTTGCTGAGGGGTACCATCAAACAACTTTGGGTCTTCATAATTTAAGGCAATACGCTGGTTTGCTCCTGGTATAAATGGGCAGTTTTCGTCAGCATGGCTGCAGGTCATTACAGCGGCAAAGTTACTTTGAGCATTAAAACTATCGTCAAAGCTTTTTGAAAATGCAATGATAGCATTAGCATTCTCATCGTATTTAATCGCGTAGACCGGATTCCTACATTCTGAAATGGCTTTGATTTGAAAACCTTGCTCAATCAATGTATCTATAACTTTTGGAAATACTGCTGTAGCTTCAGTACCTCCCGAATAGCATTGGATGTCATGGATGCCATAATAAAACGCCAAGGTTTGTGCCCAAACTTGAGATAAATGACTACGTCTAGAATTGTGTGTACAAATTAAATTGAGATTAATAGGACCATTATTATCCATTTGAGATTGGATGTATTCAATGAGCGGCTCTAATATAGACTTGCGTTCATTCGAAATAATGCTGGTATCGAGTATATCTATATAATCTTTTAGGGATTGGTACATGTATTTAAGTTTTTAAGGGTTTGCCGAAACTGATTTTTTAAAATATTTATCCCTTAGCCAAAATGATACCCTAACCAATAAAATTAGTGCAGGTACTTCTACTAAGGGCCCTATGACTCCAGCAAAGGCTTGTCCAGAGTTAAGTCCAAAAACAGCTATTGCCACCGCTATGGCGAGTTCAAAGTTATTACCGGCAGCAGTAAAGGCAACAGCCGCAGTTTTATCATATGAACCGCCTGATGCTTTGGTAAAGAAAAATCCGATTATGAACATTACCGTAAAATAGATTAGTAATGGTATAGCAATAATAACCACATCTAATGGGATTTCTACAATAAGTTCACCTTTAAGCGAGAACATAACAATTATGGTAAATAATAAGGCAATTAATGTTAAAGGCGAGATTGCCGGTATGAAGGTTTTGGAATACCAAGACTCACCTTTAAGCTTCACAAGGATTAATCTACTTGCTATTCCTAGTAGGAATGGAATACCCAAATATATGGCTACGCTTTCGGCAATAGTAGCGATGGAAATATCAACTATTGCACCTTCAAATCCAAAATAGGGTGGTAGTATAGTTATGAAAATCCATGCATAGAAACTATAGGCAAAAACTTGAAAAATACTATTTAGTGCTACAAGACCAGCACCGTATTCGCTACTGCCTTCGGCCAGATCATTCCAAACCAATACCATGGCAATGCAGCGCGCCAGACCAATTAAAATCAGACCTACCATATATTCGGGATAGTCCTGAAGAAATAGGATTGCCAGTACAAACATTAAAATAGGACCGATGACCCAATTCAATATTAAGGAGATGCTAAGGATTTTTGTGTTTTTAAATACTTTTGGGAGTAGGGCATAATCTACCTTTGCCAATGGCGGATACATCATTACAATAAGTCCTATGGCAATGGGGATATTAGTGGTTCCTGAACTAAGGGAATCAATTATCTTTGGTAGGCCAGGGGCCAAATAGCCTAAGGCAACACCAAGAGCCATGGCAAGAAAAATCCAAAGTGTGAGATAGCGATCTAAAAAACTAAGCTTCTTCATATTTTAGGTGAACAGTATAAGTTTTAGCAACAACCGGAAGCGGGATTACAGGCTTCCTCCTTATTTTTAAGTTCAGATAAATTACTTTTCAGCTTCTCTTGTGGAATGCCACAATTATCCTTAGCCAAACAATCAGTTTGTTTAGAAGTTAACAGGAAGTCTTTGCCGTCAAAATCCAAGCCGTATTTACCAATGGTATCGCCTTGATATTCTACTTCAATTTCTAAATCGCCAATATTTAATTTATCCTGAGCTAATTCAACAATTCCGAGTAATTTGTTAGGATGTAATCTGTGGTCATAGTCATTAGCTTCCCAAAGCTGAAAATTGACTTTCTTTTCTTGACGAAGCACACCACCGCAATCAATAAAGTGTTTAGAAACTTTACCGACTTCGGTAACGTGAAAATGGCTCGGTACTAGATTTCCATTAGGGAGTTTAAATGCAATAGTGTTAAGCTTATTAAGTTTAGATTTTAATTCTGATAATAACATAGTCGTTTATTTTTGGATTTAACAACAGTTAGTTGGGTTTGGATGGTTATTTAAAAAGGCGCTCATTACAGACTTAATACGCTTCCAATTATCGGTATCGATGCAATAGCATACACTAGTACCCTCGATGGTTCCCTTGATAATACCGATAGATTTAAGTTCTCTTAAATGCTGGGAAATAGTGGCCTGCGCCAGACCAATCTCATTAACCAGGTCGCCACAAATACAAGTGTCCGACTTGAACAATTGATGCAAAATGGCCACACGTGCTGGATGCGCAAAGGCTTTGGCTAGAGTGGCTATTTCGTTTTGGGCATCCGTAAAGATTTCACTTTTTGTCAATCCCATAGTGCTAATTAATTTGTTTATTGCAATATTACGATAAATAAAATTTATAAACATACTTTTTATGCAATAATTTTGTCCCAACGGCTTTTAAGTATTAATTAACATATCTGATATTGTACAAGTTGTACCTTTAAAAATTGAAACACTAAACCTGAAAAAAATGAAACGATTATTACTTTTTACTTTCGCGTTGACCCTTTTATTTTCTGTCAATGCTCAAATTGAAACACCTCAACCAAGTCCTTTTTCAAAAACTGAGCAAAAAGTAGGCCTTACTGATGTTACTTTAGAGTACTCAAGACCTGGAATGAAGGGTAGAACAATTTTTGGAAATCTTGTACCTTACGGTAAAGTATGGCGCACAGGTGCTAACAAAAACACCACAATTACGTTCAGTACTGATGTAATGATTGGCGATCAGACTTTAAAAGCGGGTTCTTATGCCGTTTTTGTGATACCAACCGAAGGAAGTTGGGATGTAATGTTCTATTCAGATACTGAAAATTGGGGTGCACCACAGCAATGGGATGAGTCTAAGGTAGCTGCAAAGGCTACTGTAACAACCCAAGAATTGCCAATGGATATTGAAACGTGGACAATCATGTTTGGTAACTTAACGAGCGGTTCAGTAGAGCTTGGAATGATGTGGGAGAACACGTATGCAGGAGTAACTATAAATGTCCCTACAGATCAAATGGTGACTACATCTATAGAAAAGACTATGGCAGGTCCATCTGCAGGAGATTATTATAATGCCGCTGTATATTATTCAACTGAAGGAAAGGATTTAAAAAAGGCCGAAGAATGGATGAACAAAGCCATGTCAATGATTGAGAAGCCTGGCTATTGGCAATTAAGACAGCAATCTCTTATTTACGCTAAAATGGGCAAAAAAAAGAAAGCAATCGCCATAGCTAAAGAATCTTTGGCTGGAGCTAAGGAAGCTGGTAATGCGGATTATATAAAAATGAATACGGAGTCCTTAAAAGAATGGGGCGCAATGTAAGCCGTGAAGTTAGCATTCTACTTCGTTTATAGACGATAGAAATAAAAAAACGCAACTTAAAAAGTTGCGTTTTTTTAGCTTTGTACTGTTTTATTAAAGAAACTCTGAAAGATATTGGCGATTGTGATGACCAAAATACAGCCAAATAAATTCAACCATAAATACGGCATCCAATCAAACCACCATCCAATAACGACAATAACTTGTGTGATCAAAGCCGCATTAAAAACGGCATTGCCTTTAATATGCTTAAAGAAAAATGCTAATAAGAAAATACCTAAGACATTTCCATAAAAAATAGACCCAATAATGTTTACCAGTTGAATAAGATTTTCAGCTAAATTTGCAAAACACGCAATAATAATAGCTATAATTCCCCAAACTAAAGTGAACCATTTGGTTACCTTGACCATATGGCTTTCATCCTTTTCTTCTATTTTATTGCGCCCATATAAATCCATAGAGGTTATAGTGGCTAATGCGTTAATTTCTGATGCTGTAGAGGACATGGCAGCTGATAAAATAACGGCTAGGAGTAAACCTACTAAACCTGTTGGTAAATAATCTAGGATAAAGGAGATGAACATATAATCTCTATCATTGGTTTGCGTATCCTTGGCGGCTTCATAGTACAAAGTCTTAAGCTCGCTCTCTGCAATTTTGTAATCTTCAGATTCTGGTTTGAGATTTTTTAATTTTAATTGCAGATTTTTATAACTCGTCTCGTATTCTGAGTCAATGGCACTTTTTATTAAAAACTTTGACCTTAGCCGGTTTTCCTTTTCAATACTATCCATTTCTTGTAGCCGAGAAACAAGGCTGCTATTTTTGCCTTCGGCTAAAAGTAAACTAGCCGCTTTTTTTTGAGTAAATAAAATATCTTGTTCTCTTTGCAGTTCTTTGTAATCTTCTGCATATTCAGATGCGAGGACAGTTTCGGTTGAGGCATTAATAAAATTTAACGGTGCGCTATTAAATTGATAAAAAACAAACACCATAATTCCAACTAAAAGAATAAAGAATTGCATGGGTACCTTTAAAAGGCCATTAAATAATAATCCCATTTGCATCTCTTTTATAGATTTGCCAGATAAATATCGTTGAACTTGGCTTTGGTCTGTGCCGAAATAGGAGAGGGCTAAAAAGGTGCCGCCAATTAAACCAGACCAAATGGTGTATCGATTTTCTAAATCAAAAGAGAAGTCTAATATTTCCATTCGCCCTGTAGCTCCGGCAATATCAATGGCATCAATAAAAGATACTTTATCAGGAATTAAATCAATTACAATAAATAGAGCAGCAAGCATACCTGCAAAAATTACAAACATCTGCTGTTTCTGTGTTACTGTTACCGCCTTGGTTCCACCAGAAACAGTATAAATTATAACCAATGTCCCTATAATAATGTTGAGGGTTACAATATTCCATCCCAAAACAACAGAAAGAATAATGGCGGGAGCAAATATGGTAATGCCTGCAGCTAAGCCACGTTGAATCAAAAAGAGTATAGCAGTTAAGGTTCTCGTTTTAAGATCAAAGCGGTTTTCTAAGAATTCATAGGCTGTATAAACCTTTAACCTATGATAAATTGGAATAAATACCAAACATATAATTACCATGGCAATTGGTAAGCCAAAGTAAAACTGAACAAAGCCCATACCATCTGAATAGGCTTGACCTGTTGTAGATAAGAACGTGATAGCACTAGCTTGGGTTGCCATTACGGATAAGCCAATAGTCCACCACTTAGTGGTGTTGCCACCTTTAATGTAATCTTGTGCGCTTTTCTGGTTTCTGGTTTTCCAAGTTCCGTAGCCAACAATAAACAAAAGTGTCAGCGCCAGGACAGTCCAGTCAATCCAATTTAACGTTTGTGGCATATTAGGCAAACGAGGCAGTTATAAAGTAAAAGAGAACGATGTATACGGCGTTTGCTATTAATACCAGTGTATACATTTTGTTCCATTTTTCCTTAGGTTCTTTGTTGTTGTGCATATTAATCATGGTGTTGGTTAGTTTTTTTAATTTATGGTTGACTTTCGTTCCCTCCAGAAAGAAGATTGGCAAAAAGTCTAAAAGCACCAGACACACCTGCAGGGAATTCCCTGAAAAAGCTTAGTCCAGTATATATATAGTTTCCTTTGCCATATTGAGCGACCAAAAGACTTCCTTCCTTTGAAGTCTCCCCTTTATCGTTCATTGCCAAAAGCGGTGTAAATTCTTTACTCCAAGAATTAGGAAAATACAAGCCACGTTCCTGTACCCAGCCCTTAAAATCCTCTTGTGTTATTTTATTGGGAAAATTTAAAAGCGGATGCTCTGGGTTGAGAATAGTTACCTCGGCATTTTCATCTGTTACACGATCTCTGGAAACGTTTAATTCATAAGGTGCCAGTTCATCTGTTTTTATTCCTCTATTTGTATTATACTGAATGATTAGGTTCCCGCCATTTTTCACGTAGTCCAGTAAAAACCGTTGTTTAAATTTTAGTTCATCTTTGATGTTATAAGCTCTAATACCTATAACGATAGCGTCAAATTGCGCTAATTTTTGTGGTGCAATATCTTTTGGGTCTATAATAGTCACCGCATAACCTATTTGTCTCAAGCTTTCTGGCACTAAATCTCCAGCACCTTCTATGTATCCAATGTTGTTGCCGCGTTTTTCTATATCAAGCTTAACAATTTTACTAACACTAGGCATTAAAACCGTTTGAAAAGGAATGTGATCATAATCAATTTCAATGCGCTCGTCCGTATAATATTTCCCGTCAGCTTCAACAATTGGTGTGATTAGGCCTTCGCTTTGATTGTTTGGTGGAATTAAGGTAAAAATGACTTTTTGAACATCATCTTTATTAGCAATATTAATGGGATGAATTTCAGGGTGTACTTGCCAATCATTTGGATGAGCTAATTTTACAATCCCTTTAAGGTTGTTTTTACCAGCTTTTACAGTAACTGTGACATCCTTGGGTTTCGAGTCGTTGAAAATGATTACTTTATTTTCAATTTTAGATGAAGCAGCAGGAACAATTTCAAACGGTCTATATAATTCACCTTTGTCGGGTCTAGAATATCTGTGTACAATTGGTTTTATAAATGTGATGGGCGTTCCCTCAATGAGTAAATTAAATTCTACAAACAGGTTACGAGGTGTTTCGGGTAAGCCTATAAGCTCTTGCTTACCCACATGATACATGCCTAGCGTGCTCTTTTTGTTTAACCAATAAGGTGCTGTGTAAGATATAGATTCCGGGATTACAAAATCGTCTTGAAAATTGAATTTTTGATTATTTGTAAGAGTGATGTTCTTGGCGATTCCCTCTTTTGCTGTTGACCATTTATAGGATACCAATTGTATTTCGGCCTCGCTTCGATTCAAGACCTCTATATTAAGATTCACCTGAGATGTTGGCGACGAAATCGGAGAATTAGCAGAAGCTTCTAAATATAGACCTAAGCAGGCCTCTATAACAGAGCGTATCTCTTTCGTTTTTATGGTTTTCCAGTGGTCGTCCTCAATGTTTTGTATGAGTTTATATGCCTCAATAAGTTTTGGTAAATGATTGGAAGGGTTATTGAAATCGAAATTCGATTCAATTTTTTCTAAAATTGCAGCAATAGCTTTACCGCCTTTAATCCTGTTCCATGTAATATCTATTCCTGCAAAAGGATTTTCATTATTCACTAGGGCATCACCTTTAAGGAATTCAATATATTCTTCTTGGCTTCCACGTTGCGAAAGTCTACCAAATCCTTGGCACAAGTGCTGACTGCTTGCTAATGATGCCACCTCGTTGTTAGACAAGCCTTTAGAAGGGTAATACACACCAATATCAAAACTGAGAAGGTTGGTTTTATCTGCTTCTTTAAATTTTTCTCTACTTCCGTAAAACCACCAAGAGGTGTTAAAAAATAATCGCTT
Source organism: Winogradskyella pelagia (assembly GCF_017581965.1). Classification (GTDB taxonomy): domain Bacteria; phylum Bacteroidota; class Bacteroidia; order Flavobacteriales; family Flavobacteriaceae; genus Winogradskyella; species Winogradskyella pelagia. The sequence goes on along the minus strand of NZ_JAGEVF010000004.1, from coordinate 281,502 downwards.
TGGTTGCCAAGGGTCCGTTAGATTGAGCTGTGACGAAAATTGATTAGGGTCGTTAGCCAAATCAAATGCTTCCATACTTAACATAGCTGAGCTCGTATGATGACCGTGTGTACGGCCCGGTGTTCTATGGTCGAAGCGATTGATTATTATGTCTGGTTTAAATTCTCTAATAGCCCAAACAACGTCAGAGAGGACTTCTTGTCTATTCCAAATGGCTAAAGTTTCATCGGGATGTTTGGAATAACCAAAATCGTTAGCACGAGTAAATCTTTGTTCGCCACCGTCTATTCTGCGAGCAGCTAATAATTCTTGTGTTCTAATGACACCTAGTAACTCCCTTAGTTCTGGACCAATTAGATTTTGTCCGCCATCACCTCTTGTTAGAGACAGATAGGCTGTTCTGGCCTTTATATTATTAGACATGTAGGAGATTAACCTCGTATTTTCATCATCTGGGTGGGCAGCAACGTAGAGTACTGATGCTAAAACATTCAGTTTTTGAACTGCTTCAAATATTTCTGAAGAATTAAGTCTTTTGGGTTGTTGCGCCTGTAAGGATAATACACAGCTTAATAACAGGAGAATTCCTAGTTTTAATCGATGCATTGAGTTGTTAGTTTGTTATCTCTCAAAGATAGAAAAGATAGACAGCGTGCTGTGGAATTTTAAATTTATTTAACGTTGACTTATCAACCAATTGTTGACAACGTTGGATTAGGAAAAATACAATCTAATTTTCTTTAGAATGAACTCAGTCAAAGTACTGCCTTTCTTTAAATAACTTTTTTTAAGACGGAAAGCATTAGAGCCACTTTTTACGTTTGAAATAGAATAACATAGCTACAAACAGAATTATCATAAGTCCCCATAAAATGTAATAGCTGTACTTATAATGCAACTCTGGCATGTGTTCAAAATTCATTCCGTAGATTCCAGCTATAAAGGTCAATGGAATAAAAATAGTGGCAATTATGGTTAGAACTTTCATAACCTCGTTCATTCGATTACTAATAGTTGTCATATACATATCCATTAAACTCCATATCATTTCGCGATATATATCTATGTTATCCGACACTTGAATTAAATGGTCATAAATATCTCTATAGTAAGTAATTGTACGCTTATAGATCAGTTTATTTTCGTTTTTTTCTATACGATTTATAATTTCCCTTAACGGAAAAATAGCTCTTCTAATTCTAAGAATTTCACGCTTAAGTTGTTGGACTTCGACATTGATATTCTCTCTGGCATTTCCTGCAAACAGTTCAGTTTCTAAATCTTCTATTTTATTCCCTAATGTTTCAATAATGCTAAAATAGTTATCAACTATAGCGTCTATTAAGGCATATAATAAATAATCTGATTTAAGACCTCTAATACGTCCTTTACATAATCGAAGACGTTCCCTAATCGTGCCAAACACATCTCCTTCGGATTCTTGGAAGGTGAGCACATAATTCTTGCCTAGAACAAAACTAACTTGTTCTACTATTAATTTTTCATTTGTATCGTAATAGAGCATTTTTAAAACTACAAATAGGTAGTCCTCGTATTCATCTATTTTTGGGCGTTGAGAAGTATTGACTATATCTTCAAGGACCAATGGATGTATGTTATACAGTCTGCCTATATCTTCAATTTTATCTGTATGTTTTAAACCGTCTATATTAATCCAGGTAACTGACTCTGTATCCTTGTAGTTTAAGGCATCATCTATATTTAATAATATGGACTCTTCTATTCTGTCTTTAGTGTAATCAAAACACTCGATATGAAAATCCTTATCAGATTTTTTACCTGTGTATATTAATGTTCCTGGTACTTGGCCAATGTGTTTTATATGTTCTGATAGGTTACGTTTCTTGGCCATGTTATTAGAATTAATTAGTCGGTTATATTGTCTAAGGCATCCTTTTGTACTAAAGTTACCGCCTTTTGTAAAATAAGATTATTGGGATAGGTTACCAAATCGCCATTATCTGCTCTAAGGTGAAGTTGAAATGCCCTAATATCTTCGATAACCGCAGCAATTGGAAAATCCTTATCATGAATCATAATTTTATCTCCTACTTTATAAGGAAAAGAGAAGAACATTATAACACCTGAAGTAAGATTGCTTAAAATTGACCAAATGGCAAAAAGTGCAATACCAATGACGGCAAAAACAGAAGAAAATACTAAAGTGATATCGCTAGTATCCGCACCAAGGATAAAAGCCTCGATAAGAAAAGCAATGCCAATTAGTGTTACGGTAATATATCGCCCAATAAGGACAGCCCTTGCCTCCGAAGTACCACTATTTTTGCCTATGCGCTTTACTGCTAATACAATGACCTTTCTTATCATAAATACTATAATGATAAGTATGGCAGTGTAAATTAATTCGGATTTATAGGTATTGAAGAAATTTATCATATCAAGACATTTATGCCTTAACAAATATACCTATATACCTAGAAAACTAAAACTATTTTAATTGAAGGGAATCTCTCAAAACAAGGTTCTTGTTTTTGTTTTTGGTCCAATAGGCAGACTTCATGGTTTTTAGTTTAGTAGCTTTTGTTGTTAATACTTCTGAATTGGCGCCATAACCACTTACCATAGTTTCTTCCCAACCCAATATCTCATATGGAAATTCACTTGAGAAGTTAATCTTTAAACTTCTATTTAAATTAGGGTAATTAACAGAATACAGCCCTTCACTTAATTGCGCATTGGCCTCATAAGATTTGATGCGCTTATGCTTTAATCTTGTAAATTCTAATGAAGGAATAATTTGTAGATTACCTGTTGGGAGGGAATTAGGATCTATTCGAAGTTTCGTCCATAGTTCGTTTTCAGTCCATGTTTTTTCAAGCTCATAACTTTTGTCTGCTTCTCCTTGAAAATAGGAATGAGACTTTATTTCGAAAGCCTTTCTGTTGTTGAGTTGCGCATAGACCTGCCCGCACCATTCTTGTATAGAGGTTGAAATTTTCAATGCGTGTCCAGTATTCACTACAGGATAAAACGTACTCTGCATTATGGAATATGGGTAAATGCCAGTATTGAAATTTTTGGTGGCGTTTAGTTTTAGAACAGGAATATTATCATCGCTGTAAGTATCTGCCTTGACTTGAGTGTCAGGTAAAAAATCTTCGGTCACAAATACAAGTACAGCATGTCCATTACGTATTTCACCATATCTGGCTTGTTCTAATTTATATGAGGATATTTCTGCTTCGCCATTGTACCAATACGCCTTAAAAGCTTTGGTCAATTTGGGTTTATAAGATGTTTTTTCGTTTAAATCTTTAGTGCTTGCATGTAATGACAATAAACTGTTTTGGCCTTCTTTACACGAAAAACTTGTCATAAGAAGAGCTAGTAATATGAGAAATAAAATGATTGGTTTTAAGGCATTATTCTTTTTCATCTATCAATTTTTGACAAAAATAATACCTTAAAAAGAGTTTGCAATGTTAATTAACGTTTCGTAAAATAGATGTGTAGGCAGTCCCACCACATTATTGTACGAGCCTTCTATTCGCGATATGCCAATTGCACCAATCCATTCTTGTATGCCATAGGCACCGGCTTTATCTAGTGGATTATAGGTGTTTATGTAAAACCAGATTTCCTCGTCTGTTAAGTCTCTAAAAATCACTTTGGTGGTGGTGTTTTTCACGATTTGAGATGTCGAGGTAGTGAAGCATATAGAAGTAATCACTTCATGAGTGTTATCACTTAAGCATTTTATCATTGTAAAGGCCTCTTCTTTATTTTTTGGCTTGCCAATGGCTTTAGTATTTTGCCAAACAATAGTATCTGAGGTAATTAATATATCTCTAGGTTTAAGACTCTCTATAAATGGTTCTGCTTTTAATTTTGAAAGATGATCAGTAATCTCCTCCCTTAGAAGATGTTTTGGATAGATTTCTTTGACGGGTTTTAATCTTATTTCAAATTCTAAATGAAGTTCTTTAAGAAAGTTTTGTCTTCTCGGTGAAGCCGATCCTAAGATAATATTAAATTGTTTTAAACGTTCACTTAGCATGTTTGCTATTTTAAAATTAAAGGGAATAATGCTATGGAGACCAAACCAGTAAGCATAACAAATTTAATGACAGAGCTTATATGCTTGTAATGTTTTTTATCTTGAGCCATAAACAATTTAATACTCACATAGATTAAAGGACCAATAACTAAAATCAAAAAATAGGAAACAACCTCTATTTGTTTAAATAAATAATTTGTTACATAGAAAGTAACGACAGCAATAGGAATTAGAGATAAGGCAAAAACAATCTTATTGGCTCTTTCCCTGCCTAATACAATAGGAACCGTTTGAGCACCAATTTTATAGTCGCCATCTACATCCTCGATGTCCTTAATGATTTCACGTACAAAATTTAGAATAAAGGCAAAAATAGAATAGTCTAGAATAATCTTAAAGAAGGTAATCTGAACATTTCGATTTGTTTGGTCAATTGCAGGCAATAGCTCAAAAATTCCAACTAGAATAATACTAAGAGATACCAGCAGGCACACTACAATGTTACCAACGAGCAATATGCGCTTTAGGTAAGATGCATACAAATAGAGTAGTATAGATACAGTTAAAAATATAGCAAAGAAACCAGATTTACCTATGCCGTTTGAGAGGTAAAACCCTAGACCAACTCCGATAATATTTAATACAGTGAAGAGGTTAAGGGCTTTCTTTTCAGAAATGTGTGTGTTTATGATGATATCATTTGGTCTATTGATTTTATCGGCTTCAACATCGTAGATATCGTTAATGATGTAGCCTGCAGCAGCTATACAAACGGTAGATATAACTAAAAGGTAAAACGCTAAGTCACTTAGAGAAGTCACTACGCCATGACTATCGTAAAACGGTAATAGTAATGCGTATTTAATTAATACTTGTACCAAAACAATGAGCCCGAGATTCTTCCAGCGAATGAGATTAAAAAAATGAATCATATAAAGTACTTAGCGGGAAATAATTTGATTAATAAGATAATAAGCTGTGTAAGCCACTCCAGCAAATACAATTACACTAATTATGGTAGTTCTAATAAAGAGTTTGCGTTCTTGTTTTCTTATTTTATCCTTAATCTTTTGCTTCTCGGATTTAGATAAATCCTTATGAAGGAATTCCATCTTGTAATGGAGGTGAGCTTCAAGGTCCAGTTTTTCCTTGTAAACAGAAAAAGGAACACTTGTTCTTTGATTAAAAGTTCTCTGATCGTTACCAAATCCTATATATCCAAAACCAGTACTATGTCTTCTACCTCGTCGCCCCATTTTGCTATTTAATCATATTTTGAGCTAAAGTCGCTGTTCCATTTGTTTTGAACTTTAAGCACCTGTTCAATTACATCTCTTACGGCACCTTTTCCACCGTTTTTGTGCGACACATATTTGCAAATATCTTTTATCTCTGGGGCCGCATCTTGCGGACAGCATGGCAATCCAACTATTTTCATTACAGGGTAATCAGGGATGTCGTCACCCATAAATAACACATTATTGGCGTCTATATTGTAAATATCCATGTATTCATCTAATTGTTCAGCTTTGTGATGTGTACCCAGATAAATATCCGTAATGCCCAAACCTTTAAGACGTTTACGCACGCCTTCGTTGGAGCCACCTGAAATGATACAAACATTAAAGCCGGCATCGACAGCGGTTTTTAAGGCATAACCGTCCTTAATATTCATTTTCCGTAATAGTTCGCCATTAGTGGTTACAGTAATTGTACCATCTGTAAGAACACCATCCACATCAAAAACAAATGTGGTTATTTCATTTAGATATTCTTTGTAGCTCCTATCGTTATCCATGTATTTTTTTACCTTTTATTTGTAACGCCATGTGTTTTTTGAATTGAGGCAGTAAGCATCTCATAAATAGCTTTGTGTTCTTCGTTTTCTAATTGCTTAAGATGGCGCTTAATGGTTTTTTTATCGTTTCGTTTCGCTGGTCCGGTTTGTGCCATGTAAGGCGATAACACTTCTACCTTCCTCGCGGTTTCTTGAATCAATGGCTTCAAGATATCAAAATTTATGCTTTTAGCGTCACTTATTTCATGAGCAATTCTATAAAGCTGGTTAGTAAAATTATTTACAAACACAGCAGACAAGTGTAAAGTTTGTCGTTGCTCTGTATTTATTTTATAGGTTTTGCAACCAAGAGCCGTACCAATGGCTTTAAAGATTTTTATATTAGCTTTCTCTAGAACTTCAATACAAATAGGAACTTTACTGAAATCTACATCTAAATTTTTAGAAAAACTCTGTAGCGGATAGAAAACAGCTCTTTGATTTTTTTGGTTTAAATCATGTATCGAGACACTTCCTGATGTATGTGCGACTAATCTGTTATTGAACGGAAGGCTTTTAGAGACTTCTGAAATAGCGTCGTCGCTAACCGCTAGGATATACAGGTCTGCTTCTACTAAATCTTTTATTTTGTCGGTTGTTGCTACCTCGTTTTTGTATGGGGCGAGAGAGGATAAAGTACGATTGTACCATTGTACAACTTCCAAGCTATCCGCAACTTTAATAGCTTTATAGATATGGGTGGCGATATTGCCAGCACCAAGTAAACACACTGTAATCATAACGTAAAAATAGTAAGATTTTTAAGGGAAAAACTAGTCTATTGCTTTTTTTAACGTATCGCTGCGTTGAGGCTTTTAACTTTTTTATTTTAGCCGTGTTAATAAAAATTTTAGAACAATGAAACTCATAAAAGAATTTAAAGAATTTGCGGTAAAAGGTAATATGATGGACATGGCCATTGGAATTATAATAGGGGCGGCATTTAACAAAGTGATTGACGTACTCGCAAAAGAGGTATTGCTACCACCACTATCACTTCTGTCCGATGGTGTTAATTTTGAGAACAAAAAACTAATTCTTCGAGAAGCGGTAGCAGACGCCTCAGGAAGTGTAATTATCTCCGAAGTGGCAATCGCTTACGGAACATTGATTAGTGTTTTCATTGATTTTGTGATTATAGGATTTACCGTCTTCATCATTGTTAAATTTATGAATCGCCTACGCACTAAAGCTCAAGATACTAGTGATAGTACGGTTGTCACTCCAAAGGATATTGAGTTACTTTCCGATTTGCGAAAATTAATGGAGGAGCAAAATAAAATACTGAAATCAAGTATTCCAAAATAAAAATAAAGGCTCATTCATTTTAACATCTTTTGAAGTTTAAAAAACTTTACCTAAATAAGCAAAAACCTTATCTTTGCACGAGCTTAAAATAAGCCCTCTGCTATGCAAAAGAAAATCGCAAATTTCCTTTTTTCAACCAAATTAACAGCTGTCCTTTTTATCCTCTTCGCTGTGGCTATGGCCGCGGGGACAATTTTGGACCGTAATATGGAAACATCACCTACACCGTATACACGTCAATTGATATACAATGCTTGGTGGTTTGAGACGATAATGGTCTTTTTTGTCATCAATTTTATAGGTAATATTGCGAGATATCGTCTTTGGCGTAAAGAAAAATGGGCAACACTTACGCTCCATTTATCGTGGATTTTAATTATTGTGGGTGCTGCAATCACGAGATATATAGGTTATGAGGGCGTAATGAGTATCAGGGAAGGAGCCACTGAAAGTCAATTCTTATCGCAGAAAACGTTTATAACAGCTTATGTTGTTGGTGATTTTAAGGTCAATGGCGTTTTACAGCGCTACAATTTTCAGCGTGAAGTCGATTTTTCTCCTCGATTGGAAAACGATTTTGACGAAACCATTGAGTACGATAATATCCCTGTAAATTTTAAACTTCAAAAATTTATTAAAGGCGCTGAAAAAGATATTGTACCCAACGAAGCGGGAGCGTCCTATCTCAAAATAGTTGAAGCTGGCGATGGAAGGCCACATAACCATTTTTTAAAGGAAGGTGAAATATCCAATTTACACAATGTTCTTATTTCTTTAAATAAGTTTCAAGAAGGAGCCGTAAATATTACAAACAACGAAAAGGGTTTGTTCATTCAGTCTCCATTTGAAGGCGAGTTTATGACCATGGCTACCGGAGCAACAGGCAAACTTATAAAAGATAGTATACAGCCTTTAAAATTAAGATCTAGATATATAATTGGAAACATGCAATTGGTGTTTCCAAAACCGGTTGTCAAAGGTGTTTTTGATATAGTTAAGAAACCTGTTATTCTCAAAAGCGATGAAGACGGTATAGTATTGAATATTACAGCTAATGGCGAAACTAAGGAAGTGGGTCTTTTAGGAGGCAAAGGCTCTTATAACGGTTTTGAGCGCGTTGAAGTGGGTGGCCTGAAGATAGATTTACAATATGGATCGAGGGTGGAAGAATTACCATTTAAAGTTAAGCTCAATGATTTTATTGCAGAAAAATACCCAGGTACCGAAAACGCTTATTCGTCTTATGAAAGTAAAGTAACGGTTCTAGACTCTGAAGAAGGGGATTTTGATTATCATATTTACATGAATCATATTTTGGATCATCGTGGCTATCGCTTTTTTCAGGCTAGTTTTGATCCAGACGAAAAAGGAACTGTTCTGTCTGTTAACCACGATAAATGGGGAACTTTGATAACCTACGCAGGGTATATTTTACTCTACTTTGGCTTAATGGCTATTTTATTTGCTAAACACACGCGATTTGACGAACTCCGTAAAATGCTCAATAAATTAAAGAAGAAAAAAGCCAAATTAGCCACAATGCTGTTGCTTTTTTTGAGTTTTTCGGCGGTTGGGCAAGAGCATTCAGCCAATGATGGACACAATCATACACCTCAAAAGCCTTTAAGGGAACAGATAGATTCTGTTTTGAGTGCAAATATTACACCGAAAGAGCATGCTGAGAAGTTTGCAGGTTTGGTAATTCAGGATTATAGTGGCCGTATGATGCCTATGCACACCTATGCATCTGAGATGTTAAGAAAAATCAGTAAAAGTGATGTGTATGGCGATTTTAATGCCACACAAATATTTATGTCCATTCAAGAATCTCCGATGCTTTGGTATAATGTTCCTATTATTTATTTAAAGCCAAGGAAAGCAGACTCTATAAGAAATATTATTGGTGTAGGTTACGACCAAAAGTATGTAAGTCTTCTAGACTTTTTTACACCTCAAGGGCGCAACAAATTAGGGCCTTACATAGAGGAAGCTTTCAAAGCTCAGGTACCAAATGGTTTTCAAAAAGAAGTGAAAGAAACCTATGGTCGACTGAATCTACTATCTGATGCTATAGAAGGCCGTTCCGTCAAAATATTTCCTGTCCCAGAGGATGAAAATAATAAGTGGATTTCTTCTTTCGAATATAGAAATGAGAGCTACAAGGATGTCATAAAAGATTCGCTTTACGCTAATTTTATTGATAAGGGCTTTAGTTTTTATTTGATGACTTTAGACAATGCAAAACGGACAGGAGATTTTACCAACGCCAACAGATTACTAGAAGACTTCAAGCGCACTCAACAGAAAATGGGAGCGGAGGTAATGCTGTCTGATGAAAAAGTAAAAACTGAAATCTTATATAATAAATACGATATTTTTAAACGTCTCTTTAGCTGGTATATGTATGCTGGGGCCTTATTATTTATATTATTAATAGTACAAATTTTTAAATCCCAAAATAAGGCTATAAACATTAGTGTTAAGGTTTTCAAGGGTATTGTAATTGCTCTATTTGTAGTACATACTGGCGGTCTTATAGTACGATGGTATTTATCTGGGCATGCGCCTTGGAGCGATGCTTATGAATCTATGATTTATGTCGCATGGGCAACCATGTTATTTGGGTTGCTATTTGGTAGAAAAAGTGACCTCACTCTAGCATCTACTGCCTTTGTAACCTCTATTATTCTAATGGTGGCACACTGGAACTGGATGGACCCGTCAATTGCTAATTTAGAACCTGTACTTCAAGGGTATTGGTTAATGATTCATGTTGCAGTAATTGTGGCAAGTTATGGTCCTTTTGCTCTAGGTTGGGTGCTTGGATTCGTAGCATTATTATTAATAATTTTTACGACGTCCAAAAATAAAGAGAAAATGAAGCTCAACTTAAAAGAGTTGACCATTATAAATGAAATGGCATTAACAGTTGGATTGGTAATGTTAACTATTGGTAATTTCCTTGGAGGCATGTGGGCAAATGAAAGTTGGGGTCGTTATTGGGGCTGGGATCCAAAAGAAACTTGGGCTTTAATTAGTATTATGATTTATGCCTTTGTTGTGCATATGCGTTTAATACCTGGTATGCGAAGTAAATGGTTATTTAATTTTATGGCTATACTCGCTTTCTGTAGTATTTTAATGACCTATTTCGGAGTTAATTTCTATTTATCCGGCTTACACGCCTATGCTAGCGGAGATCAAATTATAAGTTTTCAATTCATAGCGATTTATCTTATAGTTATTTTTATAATAGCCTTTATAGCCTTTAGAAAGTACAGATTATACCACAAATAATTGATTTCAATATGGCTGAACTTAAGTATTTTTATTAAATTGAACCCATAACTTACCGTTGAAAATGGAATACTTCAAAAAATTAGGTACTTCAAATTTACTAATGTTGCTTTTGTGCGCTGTAATAATACTTGTCGCAGAATACTTATTTTTAACCGGAGATTGGAAACATGGCATATTTGTTGGCCTGTGGGCGCCAACACTTTTAGGCGTTATGATCTACCTAAAACTTGTTGAAAATGACGGCAAATGATATCGTTCTTTGGTTTTCGGTAGTTGTTATTTTTTTAGTGGCGCTCTGGGCTATACTAATGATTAGAGCCTACAATAAGGCTACTAGAAATGATTAAAAACCCTTTTCTTATTTATACTCTTTTGCTACGTTAGAGCCTTATTGGCAAAAATTTCTATAGACTAGGTTGAATCTGAAATTAGCCAATTATCAGCCAAATAGGATTTTTCTGATTATTCGGCTGCTTAATGAATAGCGATTAATGTCTTTTGTTTTAAACCAAAAAAAAAGATAAATCAAGGTAATATTCACCTTCTATTGCCAATTAATTCCGCGTAAATGTTTTAAGGGATTTTAGGCTTTAATGCCTAAACCTCATAAACTTATACCTAGTTAAGTTGAGGTCTTTATATCGTATTAGGCTTCCATTATGTAGGCTATGCAACCAGCTCTAAATTCAGCATTTATAATTCGTGCAGAGTGATTAATAACATTGTCTGTTTTTGTAAGATTTGTTAATCTTATATCAATAATTAATGCTTAAATTCCTGAACCATGAAAAAGATTGTATTTGTTTTATTAGCAATGATTTTGGTTGCATGTTCGTCTGATGATCCAGTGCAACAAATAGATTCTATTATTGGTGTGTGGCAACCTGATTCCATGGAAATTGTATTCGCTGATGGCAGAACAACCAATGAATCTATATCGCCATGCGAAAGCAATAACCGATTTACTTTTGGTATTGACGGTACTTTTTTTAGAACAAGTTTCCCTGAAGGCGATGATATAAATTGTGAGGAACTTGTGGGTGATCCCTATCAGAGCGGTACATGGGAGAGAATATCTGAAACACGCTATTTAATTAGACTTATATGTAGTATCCCCAATTGTGATGATATTGAAGAAGAATATCCAGAGGAGATTATATTCCCTGACAATAATACAATGAGAGTTAAAATTGTGGAGTTAGATGACAGAGCGCCTAATCCAATTGATTATTTATACCTATTTTATAAAAGGGTTGAATGATACATGACGTTTATTAAAAGGGGCTTAAAACTTAAGCCCCTTTTTTTTTACCAAAGCCTTATCTTTGCGTCATGGAACTGACTTTAAAATTAGCTGGAATTTACAATATAATTTGGGGTGCTTGGGTCGTATTATTACCAAATCATTTTTTTAATCTTGTTGGCATGGAGCCATTAAATCATCCAATGGTATGGCAAGGTATGGGAATGGTTATTGGTGTTTATGGTTTAGGCTATTGGTGGGCATCCTATAACCCTATCCGTCACTGGCCAATAGTAGCTGTTGGTTTTTTAGGAAAGTTATTTGGCCCATTGGGTTTTCTTTTTAATTATCTCAAAGGCGATGTTCCTTTTGAATTTATTTATACCTTAATAACCAACGATTTCATTTGGTGGATACCTTTCTTTCTAATACTAAAAAAAGTTCATACAGAGCATAAATGGCGATTGTCATGATCAAATTACTTAGAGTTATCTTAATTGGCTTCTACCTTTTCGCTGGAAGTTATCATTTTATTAATCCGGAATTCTACTATGATTTAATCCCAGATTATTTGCCATTTCCTGAGTTTATTAATTATACTAGCGGTGTTTTGGAAATTATTTTGGCCTTAGGTGTGATTTTTTCAAAAACACGGTTTCTTGCTGTTAAGGGAATCATTATACTACTTATCTTGTTCATACCATCGCACGTTTACTTTATTCACTTAGGATCTTGTATCGAAGATGGTCTTTGTGTACCACAATGGTTGGGCTGGATACGGTTATTAATCATCCATCCGTTGTTATTGCTTTGGGCTTGGGCTGTAAGAAAAACCAAGTAACATGACTTTAGATATTATAAGATTACTTGTAGATACTGGTTTCCTTATTCTTATTTGGGCAGTACAGTTAGTAATTTATCCAAGTTTTAAATTTTATACGAGTAAGAATTTAATGATTTGGCATAAAGAATACACTTTTAGAGTTACATTCATTGTGTTACCTTTAATGTTTAGCCAACTTGTGCTATCTGTGTATCAGTTTTGGCATTTGCAAAATTGGTATACTATTTCCAGTATGGCCATTGTGACCATGCTCTGGTTACTCACATTTCTTATTTTTGTCCCGTTGCACCAAAGTATCGACAAAGCCAAGCCAGTTAATAATGTCTGCCAAAAATTGGTTTCTAAAAATTGGATGAGAACAGTTCTGTGGTCTGCACTTTTCATTATTTCCGTGATTAATGTTATTTCCAATTAGAAAATAATGTGCATATTTGTGCCATTATGATTGCATAACTCACTTTCGAAATTAAAATTACCGCTAACTAAGGCAATAATTGTAATGTTATTAGTTGAAGGTGGTTGTGATAAATTTTAAAAATTTCTTCAATGCAATCAAAAATAAATTCAACAAAAAAATTAGTTTCTAACCTAAAACTTGCAATATCTGGCAAGCAACAAGACTTTACTTCTGGCAGTATTAAGAAGGCTGTTTTTATGCTTTCCATTCCTATGATTCTGGAGATGTTAATGGAATCAATTTTTGCCATTGTAGATATATTTTATGTATCTCAGGTTAGTGTCAATGCAGTGGCTACAATCGGATTAACAGAGTCAGTAATTACTTTGGTTTATGCGGTTGCCATAGGGCTTAGTATGGTTGCGACAGCTATAGTTTCAAGGCGTATCGGTGAAAAAGATAATCAAGGAGCCTCACAAGCTGCCATACAAGTTATTTTTCTAGGGGTTATTGTAGCATCAGTAATTAGTGTTATTGGAATTTTATTTCCAAAGGAAATTTTAAGTCTAATGGGAGGTGAGGTGGACCTAATCAATGAAGGTTACGGATACACCCAAGTTTTAATGGGAGGGAACGTAACAATTATGCTTTTGTTTTTAATCAATGCTATTTTTAGAGGTGCTGGAGATGCGTCTATAGCTATGTGGGCATTGGTAGTCTCTAATGGTCTTAATATAATTTTAGATCCCTTATTTATTTTTGGTATTGGACCAATACCTGAATTTGGTGTAATGGGTGCAGCAATAGCTACTACGATAGGAAGAGGAACAGCTGTAATTTTCCAATTATTGGTCCTCTTTTACGGCTGGAGTAGGATAAAAATAGGAGTTAAGGATATTGTTTTTAGAATAGGAGTAATGCTAAACCTCATTAAAGTATCTGTTGGAGGTATTAGCCAGTTTTTAATTGGTACCTCATCATGGGTTTTTTTAATGCGAATTATGAGTGAATTCGGTAGTGAGGTCTTAGCAGGATATACTATTGCAATACGAGTTATTATGTTTACGTTAATGCCTGCATGGGGAATGAGCAACGCAGCGGCAACACTCGTTGGCCAAAACCTTGGAGCAAAAAAACCCGAAAGAGCTGAAAAATCGGTATGGAAAACAGGAAGATACAGTGCTTATTTCATGGCCTTTGTGTCAATTTTATATTTGGTTTTTGCACCAATAATAGTAGCATGGTTTTCAATTGAAAGAGAGGTGATTAAAAATGGCGCGCTTTGTTTACGGATAATTGCTTCTGGTTATATATTCTATGCTTATGGAATGGTAATTATAAATGCATTTAATGGAGCAGGAGATACCAAAACGCCAACATATATAAATTTCTTTTGCTTTTGGTTATTTCAGTTGCCACTGGCGTATGTCTTAGCAATAATGTTGGAATTTGGCCCGCTTGGTGTTTTTATAGCTATTACATGTGCAGAAGTATTATTAAGTATTGCCGGAATACTTTTGTTCAGGAAAGGGAAGTGGAAATCAGTTGTAGTATAAAAAAAAGCCTCCCATAATAGGGAGGCTCTCTTTTTCATATCAATTTTGTTGAATTATGCTTCAACTTCTTTAGATGTAGAAGCTACAGCAGCACTATAAACCACTAAGCCAAATCCAATTTTATTCACGGCATCACCAATATTATAGATAATGTCCATGTTAAGTCCTAATTCACCAACAAACGAATACCATCCCTCTGTACCGGCCATATACCCTATAGGATAGATTGCCCATCCTACCAATACAAACCAACATAGTGTTTTGTGTGCTGTTAATACCGCTCCTCCAGCTTGTTCTGCCAATTTCTTGGCTTCTCCAAACCATATGATGTATACAATAACAAAGTAAGCTACACCAGAAATGAATCCCCATAGTGCAGGACCAGCTCCAGTTGTTGCAATAGCTTCTCCAACATATCCCGTAACAAGCATTACAACAGACCAAAAGATCATTTGCCACATAAGGGATTTTTTAGCGCCTGCTACTTTTAAGATGAGATAAAACTCAACACACATTAAAGGCACTGTTAACACCCAGTCTACATATCTAAAGAATGTAGGAGACTCAGCGTAAGTTGCCCAATAATCTCTCATGTACCAGTAGTGTACAGCAGCAATAAATGTAATAAGTCCTGATACCAGGATTGAAGTTCTCCATTTTCTGTCAAAACTATTCATTGACAAAAAGAAAAATGCAGAAGCGGCCATCATGGCCATACATCCTACAAAAAATGTAAAGCCAACGTAATCGTCAGTGGCAATTTTGCTCACCTCAGCAAACATGCTAGTTAGTAAATTCATAATTATTAGTTTTATTTGTTTAATCAAAATTAAGAAATGTTAAACAATAAATGTTTAAAATTTTCACAAAAAAATTAAACAAAACTGAATTTTTGTACTTTTATAAAATGAAATTCCCAATTTTCAATTTAGTACTGACTGTTTTTTTGTTGTGGTTGACCATTCAATTAGACTCTAGTTTTGAAATTTATTTAGCTTATTTTTTCATTTTAACGGTTGGTATTGTTCATGGTGCAAATGATATCTCGCTAATTAAATATATAAGTAAAGACTCAGATGCATCACAAATAAAGTATTTAAGTTTTTATATAGGCGTAATTATTTTAATGTCTGTGGCGTTTTTTCAACTTCCGTTTTTAGCACTATGTGTCTTTATTGTCTTTAGTTGTTATCACTTTGGTGAGCAGCATTTTTATAGTCAGCTCAAGGATGCGCATTTTAAAACAATACTTCTCTACATTTCTTATGGAGCTTTAATTTTTGGATTACTTTTTTATTTAAATATTGAGGCCACGACTTCAATTATCACTGAATTAACCGGGATTGAAATACCAAAAATGTACTTTGTGATTTTTTTAATAATCTCTTCAATCATGACAGTGCTCATGGTTGCATCCAACTATAAAAATTTTAAAGAAGGTGTAGAATTCTTTAATGAGATTTTCTTAATTGCTTTATTCATCGTCCTATTTAAATTGGCATCTTTACTATGGGCTTTTGCTATCTACTTTATTATTTGGCATTCTATACCTTCATTAAAAGACCAAACATTGGCCTTATATGGGCAATTAGACAAAACCAGTTTTTTAAAGTATTTTAAATCATCTGTTATAAATTGGGTCATATCTATAGTTGGTCTGGGTCTAATTTACTACCTGTCCACATTGATGGATATTAGGTTTATTACACTGTTTTTCGCCTTCTTAGCCGCAATTACTATTCCTCATGTGGTAGTGATGTATTTTCTCAATAAGAAATAATGATTTCCAAGGTGTTGTAAGTCCTATTTTCAATATTTTTATGGTATGAAAAAACTTGGACAAAATACCATTTGTACACATATAGGAGAAGTACAAGACGAACAATTTAAAGGGGCTGTATCTCCGATGTATCTGAGTTCATCTTACGAGTTCTTGGATGTTGACGTAAAACGTTATCCTAGATATTTTAATACACCAAACCAAGAGTATCTGTCAAAAAAAATCGCTGCTTTGGAACATGCTGAGTCCGCGATGATTTTTGGCTCGGGTATGGCAGCTATAAGTCATATGTTTTTGGCATTTTTGAATAAAGGAGACCATTTGGTGGTACAGAATACTTTGTATGGTGGTACGGTTAACTTTATTAAGGAAGAATTCCCTAAGTATGGTATAGAGTATACGTTTACCAATGGATATACTGCTTCTGATTTTGAAAAAGCCATTAAATCAAACACTAAGTTAATACATATAGAAAGCCCATCTAATCCTCTTTTAACTATTACTGATATTAAAGCCATTGCGGCACTAGGAAAAACAAAGGGTATTTTAACTTCTATTGATAATACATTTGCCTCTCCGATAAATCAAAATCCTTTAGATTTAGGAATAGATATGGTTATGCATTCTGCTACGAAATATTTTGGCGGTCATAGCGATATTTGTGCAGGTGCAGTAGCGAGTTCTAACGAGAATATTGAAAAAATTTGGAATGTCTCTAAGAATTTAGGTGGTAGCTTAAGTGACATGACTGTTTGGATGCTAGAACGTAGTATGAAAACTTTAGGTCTTAGAGTAAAGGCGCAAACTAAAAACGCCATGAAATTGGCCAAATGGTTGAGTAAGCACCCTGAAATTTCGAAAGTGTATTATCCAGGATTAAAATCTCATCCTGAATATAAATTGGCAAAGGCACAGATGAAGGGGTTTGGTGCTATGCTGTCTTTTGAATTGAACAGTAATTTAGATTCTTATGCGTTTCAAAAATCTTTAAAACTTATTAAGTCCTCAATGAGTCTAGCAGGTGTAGAAAGCACTTTTATTTCTCCTCATTTAACATCACATTCACTGTTGAGTCAAGAAGAGCGTGATAAGGTTGGAATTAGCAATCAGTTGATTAGGTTTTCTGTAGGAATTGAAGATGTTAAGGATTTAAAAACTGATATAACTGAGGCCATAGCTCAAATAAAAAAATAACTTTATTCTATATCATAAAAAAAGAGCCCAGAAATGGGCTCTTTTTAATCATGGAATTATTAAACATGGTCACCTAAATGATGATGCTCATCAATTAATGGGCCGCCTTCTATAATTTGATCAGAAGCTTCACTTGCAAATTTTTCGAAATTCAAGTGGAACGAGTGTGCTAATTGAATCGCTTTACTCACATATGCCCCTTTTTGTAACCACGTATTCATTGGATCTAATATTTCTGTTGGAACATTAGGAATATACTTAGGCATATTCAACCCAAAAATTGGATGTTGTTCATAATCGACATTTTCTAAGTCTCCATTAAGGATTGCAGTAATCATTGCTCTAGTATATTTGAGTTTAATACGAGAACCTACACCGTAGGGTCCGCCACTCCAACCTGTATTGAGCAACCAAACGTTAACGCCAGCTTCTTGCATTTTTTTACTTAACATCTCAGCGTACTTCGTTGGATGTAATGGCATAAATGGTTCACCAAAACATGCGGAGAAAGAAGGTACAGGTTCTGTTATTCCTGCTTCAGTACCGGCAACTTTCGCCGTATAGCCAGAAATAAAGTGATAAGCTGCTTGTCCCGGTGTTAATTTAGATACCGGAGGTAATACACCAAAGGCGTCACAGGTAAGGAAGAATATGTTTTTAGGATTATCTGCATATGATGGTTGTTGAATATTATCTATATGATAAATTGGGTAACTCACACGAGTATTTTGTGTAATGCTACTATCCATATAATCGACTTCACCATTGTCCTTAAAAACTACATTCTCAAGAATAGCACCTGGTTTAATAGCTCTATAAATATCTGGTTCTTTTTCTTCAGTTAAGTCAATAACTTTGGCGTAACAACCACCTTCAAAATTGAAAATTCTGTTTTCTGCTGTCCAACCATGTTCATCATCACCAATGAGTTTTCTATTGGGATCGGCTGACAACGTTGTTTTACCGGTTCCAGATAGGCCAAAGAAAATTGCGGTATCGCCATCTTCGCCAACGTTAGCAGAGCAGTGCATTGGTAATACATTTTTATCAACAGGTAAAATCATATTTAAAGCAGAAAAAATACCTTTTTTCATTTCACCAGTATAAGCAGAACCTCCTACAAGAGCTATCTTTTTAGTGAAATTGAGGATAGAAAAATTGCCTTGTCTTAAACCGTGTTTTGCTGGTTCAGGACATTCGTATCCTGGAGCACAGAGTACTAACCATTCTTCTTCAAAATTCTCTAATTCAGATGCGTCAGGTCTTAAGAACATGTTGTAGATAAACATGTTGGACCAAGGATATTCAGTTACCGTTCTTACATTCATTTTGTATGCAGGATCGGCACAGACGTAGCCATCACGCACATAGATTTCTTTTCCGCTGAGGTACTTTTCTATTTCACCTTGAAGAAAATCAAAATTTTCAGGTGATATGCCCTTATTGGTTTTTCCCCACCATACACGGTCTTTGGTATAATCATCTTTTACTAAGAAACGGTCTTGAGGTGAACGACCAGTAAATTTTCCAGTATTGATGGCCAATGTGCCGTTTGCAGTTTCTTTTCCCATTCCTTTTTCAACGGTATGGGCTTGTAATTCTTCAGGCGATAAGTTCCAATGCGCTTTGGTATCCTTTAGGCCGTACTTCGTAAGGTCTTTTGTTTTCATAATTTTTGATTTTAATAATGTTTCCATGAGTTAAATTTTTAAATTGGTGTATGTGTTAAAATGGCCATATCAAAGGCACTAATAGTAACGTAGTTATTAAGAATAATAGGAGCAAAGGAGCGCCCACTTTAAGATAATCTTTGAATTTATAGCCTCCTGCAGACATTACCATGGCATTGGTTGTAGTTCCTACAGGTGTTAAAAATGCCGTTGAGGCACTGATGGCCACCCCAATCATTAAAGGAGCAGCAGATATACTTAAACTTTTTGCAGCAATTATTACAATTGGTGCCATAAGTACCGCGGTAGCTGAGTTATTGATGACCTGACTAAAGGTAGTTGTCAGTAAAAAAACACCAGCTAATAAAGCCACCGGATGTAAATTTCCCAAAGAGCTTACTAGACCATTTGCAATGAGTTCGGCCGTACCTGTTTTTTGTAAAGCAAGGCCCATAGGAATCATTGCAGCAATCATTACAACACTTATCCAGCTTATGCCTTTATATGCTTTTGAAATTGGTACACATCCTGTAATTAGAATAATACCTGCAGAAATTAATGCGGCAATAGCTCCAGGTACGACGTCTAATACTAGTAGTAAAATCATTAATATTAATGACGCTAGGGCAATGTAGGATTTAAAAGTAAGATTGGTTACTGTTTTCGCCATACCCTCAGGGCTACCGATAATAACTAAATTCTCATAATGGTCTTTAAGTTGTTCTATATCACTCCAGATACCTCTAATTAAAAAAGCGTCGCCAGCCTTTACCGTAATTTCTCTCTCTGTAAGAGGTGAGTTGTTTCTGGAGGCAGCCATGAGTTGAACACCAAAACGTTTAAAGAATCTTCCAATTCGCACTTTCCTGCCAACAAGCGCAGATTTAGGCGTGACAATGATTTCGGTCATACCAACCTCTTGATTAATGAGATTATTTCTTAATTCATCTGCAATAGGTTCTAGGGGTAATAACCCTAGTCTAAAATGTATCATTAGGGCATTAATAGCTTCCGTATCTCCCTTAACGGTTATGATGTCGTGATACATAAATTCTGTATCATCATTTGGAAATTCTATAAAAGGTTCGTTTCGTTTTAGTCGGCTAGGATGTCTTCGTTTTATTCTTAAAATAGAGACATGATGGTCAGTTTCAAAATTCCAATCTCCAATTTTGGTATTGAGAAGCGGGGAGACCGAACGAACTCTTAATCTGTAATAATCATCATCTACCTTATAAGCTTCAATCCACTTATGTAAGGTGGTGCTAATGTCAACAGGTTTATTGTTTGTTTTGTTATTTGGTAGTAGTCTATATCCAATATATTTAAAGTATACCAATGTTATTATAAGAAGAGGTAGGCCAATTAAGGCAAATTCAAAAAATGAAAACCCTTCCAAACCACTTTCCAACATCGTATTATTTACTATAATATTTGGTGGCGTTCCTGTTAAAGTTAATAATCCACCTGTGTTAGAACCAAAGGCAACAGGCATTAATAATTTAGAAGGTAAGGTGCCAATACTCCATGCCGATGAAATCGTTACAGGCATTAAGGTAGCAACAGTACCTGTATTACTTACAACACCAGATAATAGGCCTGAGCCCAAAGTGGTTATAAGCAATAAACGTGTTGTGCTTTTACCTGCCAGTTCCATAAACTTTTCTCCAGCTCTAGCCGTCCAACCTGTTTGAGATAAACCTTCTCCGATAATAAACAATGCCGCAATCATAATCACTGTAGGATTACTGAACCCACTCAAGGTTTCATTTAAATCCAAAATGCCAAAAGCGAAAAGGCTTAACATGGATAGTAATGCAATTATATCTGGTGTGAATTTTCCCCAAATGAAGAGTAAAATAGTAATGGACAAAATAGTGAGCATTAAGCTCATAGAAGGTTTTGTTTTTAATTCGATATAAAATTACTTCGCATGCAGACCAATTATTATGACGAATGTCATGCTTTATAGTAATTATGGATTTTTATATTTTTTGCTGTTATCATAGGCTTTTAACTCATTTTTTTTAAACGAAAGCGTTTGCGTATTTAAAAGAATGTGGTATTCTATTAGCTTTTTAATATTTTTGACAATCTCAAATTTTCGATAATTGATGAAACTAGATATTTTAGCTATTGGAGCACACCCAGATGATGTTGAATTAGGTTGCGGGGCAACGCTTGCCAAGGAAATCTCTAACGGAAAGAAAGTTGGTGTAATCGATTTAACACGTGGAGAATTAGGAACTCGAGGAAATGCTGAAACACGAGACAAGGAATCCGCTTCTTCTGCAGAAATTTTAGGCGTAAATGTTAGAACTAATATGGAATTTGCCGATGGTTTTTTTGTTAACGATAAAGAGCATCAGTTAGAGCTTATAAAGATGATTCGTCTTTATAGACCAGAGGTTGTTATCTGTAATGCGATAGAAGATCGCCACATAGACCATGCTAAGGGAAGCAAGCTAGTCAGTGATTCATGTTTTTTAAGTGGTTTACTGAAAATTGACACCAAGCATGAGGATAAAGATGAATGGCAAGAACCCTGGCGTCCGAAAGCTGTGTATCATTATATTCAATGGAAAGATATAGAGCCAGATATTGTAGTTGATGTTACAGGTTTTATGGATAAGAAAATGGATGCAGTGCTAGCTTATAAAACACAATTCTACAATCCAAAAAGTACCGCACCAGAAACACCTATATCCAGTAAAAATTTCACGGATAGTATTCGCTATAGGGCAAGAAATCTTGGGCGTTTAATTGGTGTGGACTATGGCGAAGGTTTTACAGTTGAGCGTTATCCTGCAGTAAACTCATTGTTTGACTTGAAATAAGTAGGCAAAACTCTTTGTAAAAAATAGTAAATAAATTACATTTGCAATCCTAATTAAAATGGTGGTTGTAGCTCAGTTGGTTAGAGCGTCGGTTTGTGGTACCGAAAGTCGCCGGTTCGAGCCCGGTCTTCCACCCAAAAGTCAAAGCCTTTCAGTAATGAAAGGCTTTTTTTGTTGAAATAAAAAAGTCTTTCTAGAATAAGAAAGACTTTAATTTATTTTTAATCGTATAGCCTTAAGAGCTATTTTGTTGCTTTATCCACCACAATTCTTTCTGCTCTGTTAGCAAGTTCCCAAGCAGTATGAAAGACTAACTTAGCTCTATTGGTCATAAGGTCATATTCTATTTTATCTGGTGTGTCAGATGCTTTGTGGTAATCTGCATGCGTACCATTAAAATAAAAAATTACAGGAATATTATTTTTTGCAAAATTGTAATGATCAGAACGGTAATAGAAACGATTTGGGTCATTCTCATCATTATAAGTATAATCTAAGTCAACGTTGCAATATGTTGCATTGACTTCTTCTGAAATATTGTGTAAATCCGTACTCAATTTATCGCTTCCAATGAGATAAATATAATTTCTATCACCTTCTTTACGCTCAGGGTCTGTTCTTCCTATCATATCTATATTGAGATTAGCTACTGTATTTTCTAAAGGGAAAATAGGATCGTTATCTGTATAATGTCTAGAGCCAAGTAGACCTCTTTCTTCGCCAGTAACATGCAAAAATACTACAGAGCGCTTAGGACTAAAACCATTTTTCACAGCTTCTTGGAACGCTTCTGCTATTTCAACGATGGCAACGGTACCCGAACCATCATCATCAGCACCGTTATAAACCTCGCCATTTTCAATACCCACATGGTCAAGGTGTGCTGAGATTACTATAATTTCATCTGGTTTTTCACTACCTTTAATATAAGCTACGACATTCTCTGATGACACCTTTTCCGAAGCATTTACAATGTTAATCGTTGTTTGGGTCGTAATAATTTTGGGCTTATCCTCAGTGAGGACATTGGGAAAAATAGCTTTGGCGAGTTCTTCATTAACCATTATTCTTAATAAGTCTGGCGAGTTACTTTTTAAGGATATTCTACCTGGAACATTAGATTCAGCACGTCTTTGATAAAATGGCGCATAGCGGGAAAACATAGCCTCATCTAAGTAAATTAGACCTTTTGCACCATTTTCTATTGCAGCATCCCTTTTACTTGATAGTGATGCTCTACCACTAGACCATTTGGTTTCTTCAGTAGTACCTGAGGTCACATAATTTCCATCTGCATCTTTTGGTTCTCCCGATTTAGCAAGAACAATTTTTCCTTTAACATTAACGGATTTATAATCTGAATAGTTATCGGTATCTATACCATAACCAACATACACCAAATTCGTAAGGTTTAAGTTTTCACTTTGTGAAGCCGTTAAAACCACAAGATGCTCAAAACTTTTAAAAGTTTTACCGTTAACTGTAATAGTGGCATCTCCAACCTTTTGCCTTTCTAAGGGGACTTCTTGAAAGTAATCATCGCCACCCAACGGAGAAGCTATTCCCATTTCTAAATATTGTTTTTTTAAATACTCCACAGCTAGCTTTTGCCCTTTTTCGCCGGTATCTCTGCCCTCAAACTCATCTGAAGCATAGGTGTAAAGCATAGTTTTTAATTCTTCTTGTGTAATTGTTGCCGCATAATCTGAAGGATTAGCGTCCTCAATTTTCGGAGCTGTTGAGCTAGTGGAAGTGGAAGATGTACCACAACCAATAATAGTAAGTGATATGAGGCTTAAATAAAGTAGTCTTTTCATTGTATAGATTGTCTAAAATTTATGTATTCACAGAGACCTTATCGTGAAAGTGAGCTAAAAATACTAAATAAGAGGCTCTATAGTTATAAACCTAAATTCCTTTTAACAATATTTAACTTAAATAATCTCGGGATTGAGTTTGTTTGGTGAGTTTGCCAAGTACCAACTAATGGAGAAGATAAGTTTAGTTCTTTTGGCTAAAAGCGGATAATTTATTTTATCGGCAGTATCAGTCGGTTTTGTATAATCTTCGTGTTCTCCGTTAAAAAAGAAAATAACAGGAATACCCTTTGAAGCAAAATTATATTGGTCTGATCGATAAAAATATCGATTCATATCATTTTCTTCATTGTATTTATAATCTAGTTCTAAATTAGTAAATTGACTATTGGCCTCTTGAGCGATATAATGTAATTCAGTACTCGCCCTATCTGCACCGATGAGATAAATGTAATTTTCATTGTCCTTATGGCGCTCGTCAACTCTTCCAATCATATCAATATTTAACATAGAGACAGTATTCTCCAAAGGAAAAACTGGGTTGTCAGTGTAATAACGCGAGCCAAGAAGACCTATTTCTTCTCCGGTAACATGAAGAAAAACTATAGAGCGTTTAGGTCCACGACCTTTAAGGACAGCCTCTTTATACGCTTCTGCCATTTCTAGAACGGCCGAAGTACCTGAGCCATTGTCGTCTGCACCATTATAAATTTCACCATCTATTACCCCTTCATGATCCGAGTGTGCAGAAATATAAATGTACTCATCTGGAAATTCAGATCCTTTGATATAAGCAATGACGTTTTGTGAATCGTTAAAGCCTTCTGGTAAAGCACTTTGTGGAACGGTTTGGTAATAATTAGGGTGTGATATTGGAGCGCTGATATTTAGGGTCTGATAATATTCTTTTAAATAATTGCAAACATCATCATGGCCTTTCTCTCCTGTTTTACGGCCTTTGTATTTCTCAGAAGAGACCTCTTGCAGATGCGCCCTTAATTCCTCTTCGGTTATTGTGTTTAAAAAGCTATTGATTTCATCTTCTTCGTGGAAAGTGATATTTTCCTTAAGATTTTCAATCTTTTCACTGTGTCTTAGGTTAGAACAAGACCCGACAAGAATTAAAGCAGAGGCAAAAAGTACTTTCATTGCAATAAATGAATTTGATTAAAAATAAGATTTAGAGTAGAATTTTAAATGAATAATGAATGCAAAGTTATAAATCTTCGTCAATTTCTAAACCTTCCAAAATTTCTTTGGAGTCTTCTAAATTTTCATCCTCTCTTTGTTCTAATTGTTCTATGTCCCCAACTTCATTAGAGACAAATAGCCCTTTATAAAGAGTTAAGGCTAAGGCAATTATTACAAGAAGGAATATGTATTGAATTGATTTTGTTTTGGTTTGTTCTTTTTTATTGAGGTAAATAATGATTAAACCAGATATGAACCCTAAAACTATTGGAATTATAGCCAGATTAGAGAGTGGTGTAACAGCAAGGAGTACTGCTATTATTGCTGATATGAAACCTAAAATGATAAATAATTTTTTCATGTTTGTTAATATTTTAAGCCTTTTGCAGAATTAATTTTAAGTTCTCCATTACCAACAGGTATTTTAAAGGTGGCATAAACAGGTATCTTATTTTCATCTGCCGTAAGCCAAAGTAGGTTGTCATTTTTACCTTTAAGAATATCATTGTTCTGCAAAGAAATGGCCAATTTGTAACACTCTTTTCTTCCTATATTGGTTGAAATAGTTTCTTTAGCTATATACGTTAAGGTGACTACATTTTCTTCATTATCAAATAAAACTGTAAAGCTTTGTTGGTCGCCAGGTTTCGCTTTGTTTATATCTAGTGTTCTAATATGATAAAAGGTACTAACTAGGTCTTTTGTTTTAGGGCCTACTTTCAAATTTTTATTTTCATCCCAAGTTTTACCATCCTTGCGTTTTTTGCGTTTAAGGCTCTGCACGGTGCCATCTTTAGGCTTAAATTTATACTGCATAAATTTATAATAGCCACCTTCACTAATATCTCTTTTGTATAAATAGGGTGTTAAGGTTTTTGGATTAACATAGCTCTCATATAAATCTCTTATTTTAAAAAAATTATCCCATTTCTTGTAAGTCGTTGCAGTACATTTCAAACGTAACAATGTACTTTTTGATGTTTTAACTTCGCTAGTTTCCATAGTTACTTGTGCAATATCCGTAAGGATACCAGACATATTGTAGGTAGCCGTATATACTAATTTTTCATCTGGTGATATCGTACTGTTCTGACTTATAAGTACAAGACTATAGAATAGAGAAAGAGCAATGATAATTTTCTTCATAAATTATTGTTTAAGACCTACAACGTGTGAGATATCATATATAGTGCCGAAAATACAATGCTTTTCATAATCTTACCAAATTTTGTTGTCAGTTGTTGTTAAATTTTAAATCGGTTAAAAAACAATAAAAATTCTTTTGGCTACAACAAAAAGGAGTTTATATTTGCAACCGCTAATTGGAGAAATGGCAGAGTGGTCGAATGCACCAGTCTTGAAAACTGGCGAGGGTCACACCTCCGGGGGTTCGAATCCCTCTTTCTCCGCCAAGATTTATTCAAAATCGACGAAAGTCCTGTAAACTCAATGTTTATGGGACTTTTTATTTTACCCAAAACATCAAAATATGTATTAAAAACCATTCTGTTGGTGACCTATTAGGTGACCTTTTTTAAACCTTAATTAGGTCACCTAATTGTTTATAACTGTTTATAAATCAGTACAATATACCAATTAAAAGACCTCGGAATTTTGTAAATTAATGTATAATTAAAGGTCACCAGAATGAACAAAACATTTGGATTATTATTCTACTTAAAAAAGAGTAAAGTAGATGCACAGGGCAAATGCCCTATTTACCTACGTATTACCATAGATGGTAAGCGTACAGAGATTAGTACAAAACGTACCATTGAGATTGAGAAATGGAGCGTTGAAGCCAATAAAGCTATTGGAAGAACAGAAGATATACGAGAACTAAATGCCTATTTAGATTCACTAACTACCAAAGTATATCAAAGCCAAAGAGACTTAATACAAGATAACAAAGAGGTTACAACCGAAACCCTAAAAAACAAGTTTTTAGGCGTTGAGGAAAAACAAAGAACACTTATAACCATCTTTAAAAATCACAACAAGCAAGTTGAAAAATTAGTTGGTAGAGAGTTTTCAGCAGGAACTTTAGAACGCTATAAAACAGTATGTAAGCATCTTAAAGAGTTTATGCAACATCAGTACAAGGTAAGTGATATTCCTGTGAATAGAATAGACCACAAGTATATTACAGATTTTGAGTTCTATTTAAAAACCGTTAGAAACTGCGGACATAACAGCACAATTAAGTATATCAAGAATTTTAAAAAGATAGTGCGTATTGCAATAGCCAACGATTGGATTAAAAAAGACCCATTTCTAAATTATAAGGTGCGTTTAAAAGAAGTGGAACGTCAATTCCTTTCAGAAGAAGAAATACAAACAATGCTCGAAAAAGAATTGCATACTAATAGATTAGAGCAAGTAAGAGATATTTTTATATTCTGTTGCTTTACAGGTTTGGCATATAGCGACGTTAAGAAGCTATCAAAGGACAATTTGGTATTTGGTATTGATGGCGATAAATGGATAAAGACAAAGCGTACTAAAACCGATACACGCAGTAATATTCCACTACTTCCAACCGCTTTAGAGATTATAAAGAAATACGAGAACCATCCAGAGGCAGTTACTAAAGGGGTTTTACTTCCTGTATTAAGCAATCAAAAGTCTAATGCCTATTTAAAAGAGATAGCAGATTTGTGTGGTATCAATAAAAACCTAACCACCCATTTAGCTCGTCATACGTTTGCAACTACGGTAACATTGTCTAATGGTGTACCAATGGAATCAGTAAGCAAAATGTTAGGGCATAAATCACTTAAAACGACACAACACTATGCTAAAATATTGGATAGAAAAGTAAGTGATGATATGGCAATTTTAAAACAAAAGTTTGCTGATAAAAGTAATGTTGACGCTTCCAAGAGAATTGCTAATTAACATATATAAACAAAGAACATAAGTATATGCTTAAACCCTTGATTATTCAAGGGTTTTTCTGTTAAAAGATAGTGCATAAATGTTAATAAGTTTGTTTTATGTAAAGGTCAAAATATCGTAAATTAACACAATATAAATCAGGTGTTTACACCTTTTAATACGTTTTAATATAGAATGACATTTGAAGTAATTACAAAGGATGATTTAAAGACTCTAAAACAGGAAATCATTACAGAACTGAAGACAATTTTAGGAAGCCAAAACGAGCAAAAAAAGTGGTTAAAATCAGCAGACGTGCGTGAGCTATTAAATATTTCACCAGGTACGTTGCAGAATTTACGAATCAATGGTACACTACCCTTTACCAAAATGGGTAAAACAATGTACTATGAGTATGACGATGTAGTTAGAATTTTAACCCAAAACAAAAGCGCATAATAATTGCCCAAATATTGTCTTGAACAAACAAAGGTGTTTTTAATGGTTAGACCTTAACTCAAACGACATACGAACTTACAGCATGAGGCGAGATGCAACTGCTGGTTTGTAGTACAGTACTCGAAGTTAGTGAAAGTGGGCAATGATTGCCGATGCTAATACACCTCAATTTTCGCAGAAGCAAAATTACGAGAGAGCATCCGCCACAAGAACCGTCAACCCACGCCAAAAAATGCATGTATTTACTCATTATGAGTTTTGTCGATAGCTAACACCGATGCATAGCGGAAAAACGAGTGCTAAAACGAGCGGTTTTTGCGACCCTCTTGCTTATTTGTGTTATATTTTTAGTAGAAAAAGTGATATTTATCTACTATAATAAATATATGCATAGGTATAAGGGTTCTTATGGGCATAAGTGGGCATAAGTCATCTGTACTAATATTCAGATGTATCAATTAGCTAGTGGACGTTGGTATATAATATATGCAAATTGCGGTAGCGTATTTAGAAATCATAATGTGAATAAACAGTAATAATAAATTTAATTCAGTAGGTCAGATGCAAAAATTAAAAAAGAAGGATAAGCATCCTTTAGCCATTAATATATTAAAACTAAACCGATACAATTATGACTTCTTCAATTGTGAAGAGGTTGTTTTTTTTGAGTATATAGTAGTTAAAGGAATGGCTTTTAAAAAACAAAAAGAGTTCTTTCATAGTTCAGAAACTATCAGACAAGAAACAGGAATTAAAAAACACTCTTTAAATTCTATAATTAGAAGATTCAAAGACCTTGGTATTATATCAACAGAAATTAAAGGGATGCCAAGAGTAAAGTTTTTTACTGTTCACTACCCTAAAATAGTTGATTTAATACCTAAAATATATCAGTTGTCTAATAACGGTCAACTATCTTCTGATTTTAGTAAGCATTTGTCTGATTTCTTTATCCCTTTAGTTGACAACTACCTACAAAAGAATAATATAAAGAATAATAAAGAAGAAATAAATAAAAAAGAAAAATATAACAGCGAATCTGAAGGGGAAGATGTTCTCTCTTTTTTTAATGATTATTTAGCTTCTCTTAAATATCAAAAAAATATTTCACCAACGGCGCTGAAATTTAATGATATTGATTTATTCCGTGCTTTAAAAAATTATGAAATAGAATTTCTTTGTGAATATCTTGAAAAGTATTTTGAAGAAGAACACAGACCGTCTTTAAACAAATTCTTTGCATTCGATTCAATAGCAGTTAATAAACTAAAATACATTGAACAAAAAATTGTTGATGAGAATGATTATGTTGAACAAATGGTTGATGAATTACAAAGGATTTACAACAAAAGAATTGAAATGTATAATAAAGATGATGATTATTCAAGAGCAAAAAGTAAAACTAAATTGGTAGTCACAAAAAGAATAAAACAGCAATTAAAAACAGCATTAAAGTATAGAAATGAATTACAAATCACGCATTCATTTACAGCTTATGCAGATGACTTATTAAAAGGCAATTTATCAATAAGTAAAATCCTTCCTTATTTTTTATCGTCAAAAGATGGTGAATACGAAATTATCGATACATATTTAGAACACTTTAACCTTCAATATGGTTACAGTAAAAACTAACCCAGTAAAACCTA
This sequence comes from Winogradskyella pelagia, assembly GCF_017581965.1. GTDB lineage: Bacteria > Bacteroidota > Bacteroidia > Flavobacteriales > Flavobacteriaceae > Winogradskyella > Winogradskyella pelagia. The sequence continues at coordinate 251,504 of NZ_JAGEVF010000004.1, read as the reverse complement.
AACAAACCATTGGGTTATTTGGGTTTATTAATTCGTTTTAGTCTTATTATAAAAATATAACGTAATACGATGTGTTAATACAAAGTAAATACTATATTTAACATTCAAAATAATTCCCTATGAACCGGATTAAAGAAGTCCTCGAAGAACGAGGAGTTAAGCAAGTATGGCTTGCAGAGCAATTAGGTAAGAGTTTCAATACAGTTAATGGCTACGTGCAAAATCGTAAGCAACCAAGTTTGGAAGTACTTTATCAAATAGCGGAAATATTAAATATAAAGGTAAGTGACCTTTTAATTGAAAATTAACAACAGCATATAAAAATGACAAGCACAAGCCAAAGAGCCGAATTACAAGCTCAAATATGGAAAATAGCTAACGAAGTACGTGGCTCTGTAGATGGGTGGGACTTTAAACACTTTGTATTAGGTACACTTTTCTACCGTTTTATCAGCGAGAATTTTACCAATTATATTGAAGCTGGTGATGAGAGCGTAAATTATGCTAACCTACAAGATGATGTAATTACACCTGAAATAAAAGATGATGCCATAAAAACTAAAGGATATTTTATTTATCCAAGTCAATTGTTTGTTAACATTGCTAAAAATGCTAACGATAACGAAAACCTAAATACAGATTTAGCTGCTATATTTTCAGCAATAGAAAGTTCTGCTAATGGTTATCCTTCAGAACAAGATATAAAAGGGTTATTTGCAGATTTTGATACCACAAGTAATCGACTAGGAAATACCGTTGAAAATAAAAATAGTCGTCTTGCATCAGTTTTAAAAGGTGTTGAAGGTTTAAATTTTGGAAATTTTGAGGATAACCAAATTGATTTGTTTGGTGATGCCTATGAGTTTCTTATCTCTAATTATGCAGCAAATGCAGGTAAGTCCGGTGGTGAATTTTTCACACCTCAAAAGGTGTCTAAGCTCATTGCACAATTAGCAATGCACAAACAGGAAAAGGTAAATAAAATTTATGACCCTGCTGCGGGTTCAGGTTCTTTACTCTTACAAGCTAAAAAACACTTTGATAGTCATATTATTGAGGAAGGGTTCTATGGGCAAGAAATAAACCATACGACTTACAACTTAGCACGTATGAATATGTTTTTGCATAACATCAACTACGATAAGTTTCATATAGTATTAGGTAATACATTGATTAACCCTCAATTAGGCGACGATAAACCATTTGATGCTATTGTTTCTAATCCGCCTTATTCTGTAAAATGGAAAGGGAGTGATGACCCAACATTGATTAATGATGACCGTTTTGCACCGGCAGGTGTATTAGCACCAAAATCTAAAGCAGATTTTGCATTTGTACTGCACGCATTAAGCTACTTGTCTAGCAAAGGTAGAGCAGCTTTGGTTTGTTTCCCTGGTGTTTTTTATCGTGGTGGTGCAGAACAAAAAATAAGAAAATATCTGGTAGATAATAATTACGTAGAAACTATTATTGCTTTAGCACCAAACCTCTTCTTTGGAACTTCTATTTCTGTAGATATTTTAGTGCTTTCAAAAAACAAAACAGTTAATACAACTCAGTTTATAAATGTAAGCGGTGAAGATTTCTTTAAAAAAGAAGGAAATATAAACATCCTTAAAGATGAACACATTGTCCAAATAATGGAAATGTTTGATAGTAAAGAGGATGTTAAATATATAGCAAAATCAGTAGACAATATTAAAATTGCCGAAAACGATTACAACCTTTCTGTAAGTTCTTATGTGGAACCTAAAGACACGAGTAAGAAAATAAATATTAAGGAGCTTAATCAAAAAATAGCTACAACAGTTAAGAAGATAGACAAACTACGTGCTGACATTGACAACATTGTAAAAGAAATTGAAGCATGAGTAAGTTAGATAAGCTTTTAAAAGATGTTCATGTAGAGTGGAAAACTTTAGGAGATGATGATTTTGTAGAGATAGCAAATAGCGGGCGAAAACCAGTAAAGGCATCATTACGAATAACTGGAGAAATACCTTATTATGGAGCAAACAATATTCAAGATTATGTTGAAGGTTTTACGCATGATGGGAAATATATTCTAATTGCTGAAGATGGTTCAAAAAGTCTTGAGAGTTACTCAATTCAATATGCTGTTGGAAAATTTTGGGCTAATAATCATATTCATGTAATTAGAGGAAAAAATGAGATAACAACTAAGTTTTTATATTACTATTTACAAATAGTAAATTTTATACCGTTTTTATCTGGTGGAGGTAGAGCAAAATTAACAAAAGGTAAATTACTAAATATCCCAATTCCAATCCCATGTCCAGAAACCCCTGAAAAGTCACTCAAAATACAAAAAGAAATAGTTAGTGTTCTAGATGCTTTTACAGAACTTACAACAGAGCTTACAACAGAACTTTCAGCACGTAATGAACAATACACCTATTATCGCGAGAAATTGTTCACTTTTGATGAGAAAGAAGTGGAACATTTACCTATGGGAGATGAAAATGTAGGTGAGTTTATAAGAGGTAAACGATTTGTAAAAACCGATATGTTTTCAGAAGGTGTCCCATGTATACACTATGGTGAAATGTACACACATTATGGTACATGGGCAGATAAAACAAAATCATTTGTCAGAAATGAACTTGTAGAAAGAAAGAATCTTAGGCGTGCCGAAAATGGTGATGTTGTAATTGTAGCAGCAGGTGAAACAATTGAAGATATAGGACAAGGAACGGCATGGTTAGGTGAAGAAGGTGTTGTTATTCACGATGCTTGCTTTTATTATAAGAGCACTTTAAACCCTAAATATGTGGCTTATTTTACTAGAACTAAGCAATTCCACGAACAGATTAGAAAACATATTCGTACTGGTAAAATTTCTGCAATTAATGCTAAAGGTTTAGGTAAAGCTATAATTCCTATTCCTTCTATTAAAGAACAAGAACGTATTGTAAATATCTTAGATAAATTCAATATTCTTACCAATTCAGTAAGTGAAGGTTTGCCAAAAGAAATTGAACTACGTAAACAACAATACGAGTATTATAGAAATAAGTTGCTAACGTTTAGAAAAGGTAAAATAGAAGCTTAAATGCATGGGACAAACATTATTACAAATAGCTGAAAATTTAAGGGATACAAATAAAAAAGTACAATTAATTTATGCGTTTAATGGTACTGGTAAAACACGTCTTTCTCGAGAGTTTAAAAAATTAATATCCCCTAAAGATTTAGATTCAGAAGAAGAATACCAATCTAAGGTTCTTTATTACAATGCTTTTACAGAGGACTTGTTTTATTGGGATAATGATTTAGATGCTGATGTGAATAGGAAAATTATTATACGTCCCAATGGTTTTACGAACTGGGTGCTTCAAAATCAAGGTCAGGAACCTAATATTATCACTCACTTTCAATATTACACCAACGATAAATTAACACCTCGTTTCAATCAGGAGTATATTACTAAAGATAAAGACAATAATGATGTTACAATAAAGGCTTTTTCTGAAATAACTTTCTCTTTAGAAAGAGGTAATGAAGAAAGTATTGAAAATTTGAAAATTTCTAAAGGTGAAGAAAGCAACTTAATTTGGTGCATATTTTACAGTTTATTAGAGCTAATTGTTGAGGTTTTAAATGTTCCTGAACCAGATGAAAGAGAAACTAATGATTTTGACCACTTAGAATATATATTTATTGACGACCCAGTAAGCTCATTAGATGACACGCACCTGATTGAGTTGGCTGTAAATATTGCAGAATTAATAAAAAGTAGTACTTCAGAACTAAAGTTTATTATCACGACACATAACCCTTTATTTTATAATGTGCTGTTCAATGAATTTAATAATGCAAAACCTAGTACAGGTTACAGAAGAAAAGATTCCGTAAGAAAACGCTTTGAAAAACTAGATGATGGTACATATTTATTAGTAAATCAGACAAATGATTCACCTTTTTCTTATCATCTTTATCTTTTGTCTGAACTAGAGAAAGCAATACAATTAAGTGATATTCAAAAGTATCACTTTAACTTTCTTCGTAATATTTTAGAAAAAACATCTACATTTTTAGGTTACAATAATTGGAGAGAATTGTTGCCAGAAGAATCTCGCGAAGCCTATTATAACCGCATTATAAATCTATCTAGTCATGGGAAACATTCAGGTGAAGAAGTTTCTGTAATAGAAGATAATGATAAGAGAGTGTTAAGTTTTCTTATCGGTGAAATTAAAAGAATTTATGGGTTTAAATCAAATGTTAACAGTATTGAAAGCGAAGTAAATGCAACAGTATAAAACCATAGCAGAATCAAACAATTTTATTGTTTTAGATAAATACAAAAAGTTTTCAGAACTTAACGAAGCACCTGCAACCTATCAAACAGAGGCAGATTTAGAAAAAGAACTCGTACAAGATTTGGTAAATCAAGGATATGAGTATGTAAAAAGCTTAACCACACCAACAGCAATGTTGGAGAATGCGCGTGTACAATTGCAACAATTAAATGATATGCAGTTTACAGATAAAGAGTGGCAACGTTTTATTGTAGAGTATTTAGACAAACCAAGTGATAATTTAGTAGATAAAACAAGAAAAATACACGATAATTATATTTATGATTTTGTTTTTGATGATGGTCATATTCAAAATATTTATTTAGTAGATAAAAAAAACATTGTACGCAATAAGGTACAGGTTATTTCTCAGTTCGAGCAAAAAGGTACAAATGCCAATCGTTATGATGTTACCATATTAGTAAACGGTTTACCTTTAGTCCAAATAGAATTAAAAAAACGTGGTGTAGCTATTCGTGAAGCATTTAATCAGGTGCATCGCTATACGAAAGAAAGTTTTAATACTTCAAACTCACTTTTTAAATACTTGCAAATATTTGTAATATCTAATGGTACAGATAGTCGTTATTTTGCAAATACAGTAGAACGAAATAAAAATAGCTTTGATTTTACTATGAATTGGGCAAAGGCTGATAATTCATTGATTAAAGATATTAAAGACTTTACAACTACATTTTTCGATAAGCGTACCCTTTTAAACGTATTGCTTACCTATTCTGTTTTTGATGTTAGTAATACGCTATTAGTAATGCGTCCATATCAAATTGCAGCAACAGAAAGAATTTTATGGAAGATAGAAAGTTCATACAACTCAAAAAGTTGGGCTACAACAGAAAGCGGTGGATTTATTTGGCATACTACAGGTTCTGGTAAAACATTAACAAGTTTTAAGGCAGCACGATTAGCAACAAAACTTGAATTTATAGATAAAGTATTTTTTGTGGTAGATAGAAAAGATTTAGATTTTCAAACCATGAAAGAATATCAACGCTTTTCACCAGATAGTGTAAACGGTTCAGATAGTACAGCAGGATTAAAAAGAAATATAGATAAAGAGGATAATAAGATAATTGTTACAACCATTCAAAAACTTAACAATCTTATTAAAAGTGAGAATGACCTATCTATTTACCAAAAGCAAGTCGTATTTATTTTTGATGAAGCACACCGCTCGCAATTTGGTGAAGCACAAAAGAACCTAAAAAAGAAATTCAAAAAATACTATCAATTTGGTTTTACAGGAACACCTATTTTTCCAGAAAATGCTTTAGGTTCAGAAACTACAGCAAGTGTTTTTGGTAGAGAACTACATTCTTATGTTATTACCGATGCTATTAGAGATGAAAAAGTACTAAAGTTTAAAGTGGATTATAATGATGTTCGTCCAAAGTTTAAAGGCATTGAAACTGAACAAGACTTAAAAAAGTTGTCAGCTGCTGAAAATAAAAAAGCTTTACTACATCCTGTCCGTATTAACGAAATCTCTCAATATGTTTTACAACATTTCAGACAAAAAACACACCGAACAAAAGGAAGCAATCGCGGTTTTAATGCCATGTTTGCAGTAAGTAGTGTTGATGCAGCAAAATGTTACTACGAGGCGTTAAATAAGCTTCAAATAGATAGTGATAAGCCCTTAAAAATAGCGACAATTTTTTCTTTTGCAGCCAATGAAGAACAGAGTGCTATTGGTGAAATTCCAGATGAAACTTTTGAGCCTACTGCAATGAACAGTAGCGCAAAGGAGTTTTTGTCGAAGGCTATTGATGATTATAATGCCGCCTTTAAGATGAATTATAGTATTGATAGTAAAGGCTTTCAAGACTATTATCGAGACCTTGCAAAACGTGTAAAAAGTAAAGAAGTTGATTTATTAATAGTGGTGGGTATGTTCTTAACTGGTTTTGATGCACCTACCCTAAATACTTTATTTGTAGATAAAAATTTACGTTATCACGGATTAATGCAAGCTTTTTCACGTACTAATCGTATTTATGATGCTACCAAAACTTTTGGAAATATTATTACGTTTAGAGATTTAGAAGAAGCTACCATAGATGCGATTACACTTTTTGGTGACAGTAGTACTAAAAATGTAGTCCTAGAAAAAAGCTATAAAGAATATTTAGAAGGGTTTACAGATATTGCAACGGGTAAAGCTCGTAGAGGTTATGTAGAAGTGATAAATGAGTTAAATGAAAGATTCCCTAACCCTGATGAAATTGAAACCGAAAAGGATAAAAAAGCATTTGCTAAACTATTTGGTGAGTATTTACGTGTAGAAAACATACTTCAAAATTATGACGAGTTTGTTCATTTAAAAGAATTGCAAAGCATCGATAAAACTGATACAGTTGCAATAGAAGAGTTTAAAGAAGATAACTTTTTGTCGGACGAAGATATTGCTAATATGCAAGGTATTGAAGTACCAGCGGAAAGAACAATTCAAGATTATCGCTCTACTTATAATGATATACGTGATTGGTTGAGGCGTGAGAAAAAAGGTAATGAAGCGGAAGAATCAGATATTGATTGGGATGATGTTGTTTTTGAAGTAGATTTATTAAAATCACAAGAAATAAACTTAGACTATATTCTTGAATTAATTTTTGATAGTCACAAGAAAACTAAAGACAAATCAGAATTAGTAGAAGAAATAAGACGTGTAATTCGTGCAAGTGTTGGGAATAGAGCAAAAGAGAGTTTAGTTGTAGATTTTATCAACGAAACAGATTTAGATGATATAAAGGAAAAAGCCAATATTATAGATGCTTTCTTTGGATATGCACAAGCTAAACAGAAAAAAGAAGCCTCAGAATTAATTACAGATGAAAATTTAAATGAAGAAGAAGCGAAGCGTTACATCACAACATCATTAAAACGTGAATATGCTAGTGAAAACGGTACAGAATTAAATTCAATTTTACCTAAAATGAGTCCTTTAAACCCTCAGTACTTAACTAAAAAACAAAGTGTTTTTCAGAAAATTTCTTCTTTTGTAGAGAAGTTTAAGGGTGTTGGTGGGCGTTTATAATAGAAATAAAATTTATGCACTTATATAATTTAAAATCAAAAGAATCTATTACTATCTTAAAGGAGAAACCTTTTAAGTTAGAAAAGGAAATACAATCACTTTTTGAAAACAATTTAGATGCTTTGATGAGTTTACAATTAGTAAAATCAGAGTTCTCTATTAAAAACAAACGTATAGATACGTTAGCTTATGATGCACAATCAAATGCATTTATAATTATTGAATATAAGCGAAGTAAAAATATTAGTGTTGTAGACCAGGGGTTTACGTATTTGAGTTTAATGCTCGAAAACAAAGCAGATTTTATTGTAGAGTATAATGAAACACTAAAACAAAATTTACAGCGTACAGATGTTGATTGGAGTCAAACAAGAGTTGTTTTTGTTTCAACAGGTTTTACAGAAAATCAAAAGACAGCAACAAACTTTAAAGATATTGCTATTGAGTTGTGGGAAGTAAAACGTTATGAGAACAATTTAATTAGTGTAAATCAAATAAAGAAAAGTAAATCGGCAGAAAGTATTAAACCAATTACATCAAGTAATACGCAGTTGGATAATATCACCAAAGAAATTAAAGTTTATTCAGAAGAAGACCATACATTAAATAAGTCTGATAGTGCAGTAGAATTGTATGAAACTTTTAGAGATTCTATATTAAATTTCAAAGAAGACATAGAAATAATACCTCGTAAGAAAAGAATTGCTTTTAAAGGCAACCGTATCATCTGTGATATTTTAATTCAAAAAAGCGGTATAAAGCTATGGGTAAACTTAAAAAGTGGTGAACTCGATGACCCTAAAAACTTAATGCGTGATGTTTCTAATATTGGTCATTGGGGAAATGGAGATTATGAATTGGTAATCAAAAATACAGATGATTTAGAATATATAATGAGTCTAATAAAGCAAGCTATTTAGCTATTAAACATCAATGAATCTTATCAATTTAGAATTTAATGAAGCAACTAACTTAAATAGTTTTATTTCAGCTTGGTCAAAGTTATATTCTTATTCAAATGAGGCCATTTACAATAAATCAATAGTTAAAGAGACACTTACCAATACAGATATTCAAAACTTATACAAGTGGAAGAATGGAATGAAATTGAGTGTATTAAAACAAAAGTCTTTAGACACTAAAATTATAAGTAAACTTTCAATTATTAATGCTTTAAAGAATGATGCTAATTTAGATATAGAGTATTTTAAAAATGAGTTTAGAAATATATCAGCAGTTTGGAAGATATTTTTATTGCATATTATAAAACCAAATCAATACCCTATTTACGACCAACATATTCATAGAGCATTTTTATTTATTCATAATAAGGATTGGTCTAATATTTCAAATACATCAATTAATAATAAAACTAAAGAGCAATTTTACTTCGAGAGATATTTACCATTTATAGAATCACATAGCATAAATGATTTAAAGAAATTGGATGAAGCATTCTTTGCTTTTGGTCAGTTTCTAAATACACGTAATTACGCTACATTATTGAGGTAAATTATTAGTCATAAGTCCCCACAACCCAAAACCCAGTTTTTTCGTACCTCAAAATCCTCTGTCTTTTGTGTTGTTCCGCTCACCTAACAAGTTTAGCGTTTTTTTGTCTTTAAGGTAATAGCATATTACAGCTTTGGTTTTCATAAAATCAAACTAAACTGCAATAAGCTATTCTGTTATTATTTTTTATCATAAAACCCTAAACTCACCCAAGCTATGTTACATAATACAAGTTATAGTAGCAAAAATCCTTTCAAGGGTTTGCTAACGCAGTATTCTTATATTTTCGTAGCTATAACTGGTATTATGTAAAATATCCGCTTATCCCTCGCTCACATTGGAACACACAACCACATTTGGAACTATAATGAAACAGTAGAAAGATAAAGTAGGTTAGAATATTAGTTATCTCATTCATCTGCACAAAATCATCGTTAAGTCCAAGTATTCCTTACCTCAAGTCTTTGTTTGTTTCATTTCGTTAACAAATATCAAGCAAAATAGTACTGTAATTGAAAGTCTTTAAATTGTGCTAAACTTGAAATTGAAGTACATAAAAAAATAAAAAAGAGAGCAAATATAGGTAGCTTCCATCAGCCAACTCTCAATACTGTAAAGGTCAAGCCCTACGGGTTTTGAATAAAACTTTTTTATAAAGCAATCGTTATAGGTTTCAAGATTTTAGAGTAAAAAACTTTTACCCAAAAACCTTGACAGCATCATCCACGCTACCTTTAACATTGGCTGTCTTTTTTCTTTTCTTCAAAAAAATTATGGCAAAAGAAAAAGCCCTACAATAAAAATTATAGGACTCTTTCAGCTTCAAAGGTCAGAATGAAACTATGCTACTTCAACGATATTTAAAACGTTATATGCGCCATTTTTAAGCGGATACTGAACACCGTTAATCTCTTGGAAGAACTCAACTAATAAAACGAATATATCGTTTCCTGTGCCTGTTGGAACACCTGCAGGCGTTAGTGTTTGCGTTGCAGACGTTGAATCAATCGGAATATTTACAGTCGGACTGTATTCGATTGAATTATCTGTAGTATCAAAATCAACTTTTAAAAATGCTGAACTTAAACTTACGTGTGTTGCGCCACTTGGATATGCTATATCATTTGCAGGTGTTAAATTTGGAATTGTAATTTCACCTGTTGCACCATCTACAGTAAATGGAGCGAATAAAACAGCACTTAAAATGGCTCTATTATTAAAATCCAAGCCTTTTAATGTGGCTTTACCTTCTGGTGTTGCTAATCCTGTAGCGACATTTCTTTGTCCTCTTACAGAGGTTGTATCAAAGTTTTTAATTTGTGTCATTTTTTGAGTAACACGACTTGAAACTCGATTATCTTTTGCTCTAATCATTAAGTTTCTTACTGCTGTTCTCAATAACTTACCAGATGATGCAGAACTTCCAAATTCTGAACCATTTTCACGAGTACGTTCAAACGCAGGGTCATTTTGAATACGCTCTTTGGAAACACCGCCTTTAGTTTTTACTAAATAACCCTCTTTTGCTTTGTAAAAAGTTAGATTATCTAACGTTCCCTCTAACTTAATAATGCCTTTCAACTTTGCCATAACTAATACATTTTTTGATGATGAATATCAAATATACGAGCTATTGACTGTCAATGTATTAGAGTGCTTCCGTAGTGTTTATAAGTTGCCAAAACTTCCGTTTTAGTTAGTTTTTTCAATGGGATATTAGTCGTATATTGTATATAAGTGCTTTATAGCAACGGTATAGATAAAGTATAGTTAGAGTATTAATTTTAAATTTAAAGTGAATGAGTAGAATCTGTATTTACCCTAAAGACGTGCAAGTGGTAACAGGAAAGAGTGAGCGTTATGGCAGAACAATAATCAAAGCGATTAAAGAACGCCTAAACAAAGAGGCTCATCAGTTAGTTACTATCGATGAATTTTGCGACTTTATGGGCTTTGAAATCAGTAAAGTACAAGGATTAATCAAGTAAATTCCTTATCTTTACTACAAGGTATAAAGGTGACCTATTAGGTGACCCAACAATGGTACAGGACTGAAACAGTAATAAATAAAGGCACTACGAAAGAGGTTCACTTACCTCTTTCTCCGCAAAAAGCTTCACGCTACCGTGAAGCTTTTTTTATCTTTTTGTTGTTACATGGAAGTCACTCACACATTATTACCTTAGACTTCAGTATGTTTATCCGTACATATAACCTACAAATATGCATTACAGCACTTTATGTCGAATATTAAGGCTATACAGCGAATATGATACTGCCGAAATCTGAATAATAATAATTTAGAACTGAATTAAAGTTATATTGCAATGCCCAAATCAATAACTACTTCAACCCAAAGAAGCATGTCTTCCATTCTATCTCAAACATTTAAATTAATTAGAGTGCACCATTGGATTAAGAATCTAGCGGTTTTTCTTCCTGTGTTTTTTGCTGGCCAAGCCTTAGATGTGTTAAATGACTACAGGATTTATGATTTAATAATCTTGTTTTTCTCATTTTGCCTTACCAGTTCAATCATTTATGTAATCAATGATTCAGTTGATATAGAAAAGGATAAACTGCACCCTACTAAAAGTAAAAGGCCATTAGCTAGTGGTTTCTTTTCTAAGCGAGACGGATTTTTTATAGCTTCACTTTTAGTTGTAGCGGACATTTTTTTGTTGGCTAATCTAGGTCTTTCTAAATGGTTTGTCTTGAGCTATTTTGTGCTCAATCTCGCATATTCTTTTAAACTAAAAAACATTGCTGTTATTGATGTAAGCTGCATTAGTCTCGGTTTTCTTTTGCGCATTTTAGCAGGAGGAGTTGCAACATCAATTATAGTTAGTCATTGGATGATTATTATTGTTTTCTTGTTAAGTATTAGCATTGCTTTTGCTAAAAGAAGGGACGATTTGATCATAAAAAAAGATGGTGAAATATTGCGAAAGGCTCAAGAAGGTTATAGCTTGGCTTTTATAGATGCTGCAAAAGGAATAAGTTTTAGCGTAACTTTAGTATGCTATATTATGTACTCTGTATCTCCAGAAGTTGTAGAGCGTATAGGCTCGGATTATGTTTACACTACTTCTTTGTTCGTATTTCTAGGTATTATAAGATATTTACAAATTTCAATTGTGAGACAAAATTCTGGTTCACCAATTAAAATCCTTACTAAAGATGTATTCATGCAGCTTATTGTTTTGGCATGGGTGGCACTTTTTTCATTCCTAATCTATTTCTAGAAACCTACAGTTATGTTTAAAAATGTATCTCTAAAAGGACTCATTTATGTATTTTTTATAAGTCTTTATGTTTGGATTGGCTATAGATTATGGTACTTCGATAATGCCGGAAACGGCTTCATTTTAGGTGATTGGTTTGTTAATTATCAAGATGGTGGCTTTAAACGCCGTGGATTAACAGGTAGTGTCTTATTCTGGGTTCAAGATATTACAGGTTTTGGTCTGGTTAATATGGTATATGCCATACAAATGCTGTTGCACTTTTCCCTTCTCTTTTTTATTTATAAAATGCTAGAAGTAAAAAGAGTGAGCCTGTTTTATTTCACCTTGGTGATATCACCGTTGACGTTTTTATTCTTTTTTAATGATTCGCCAATGGTAGGGCGCAAAGAGCTTATATTTTTAAATATTTTCGCTTATTATCTTTATCTGGTAATCAAGGATAAGTTAACTGTAAGAAAAGAGGTACTTATTTACGGTTTGTTATTTGTGGCTACATTTCTGCACGAGATTACAGTATTCTATATTCCATATTTTATTTTAGCCCATTTTCTTATTTTCAAGAAAATTGACCTTAAGCGTTATGCCTTATTCTTTTTGTCCGTAGGATTACCTGCTGTTGTCATTTTTTTATTTGGCGCTAAAACCAACGAAGGTCAAACCTTGGCAATTCTAGCCTCAAGAGGTGTTGAGCTGCAGTCTTACAGTATTTTCAGTTTTACAAATGATTTGTTTGTACAATTTGATAAGTATAGAAATAATGTTCTCGGGTACGGATTATATCTACCTTCTTTAATTATTGGGCTTTTGCATTTTGGATTCTATGTTAAACAAGAAACTAATTATAATTACAAGAGGATAATGCTTTACTTCTTTGCAATAATTGCCTATTCAATTCCTCTTTTTGTCTTGGCTTGTGATTGGGGACGCTGGCTGCAAATTCATTTTACCCTATTTCTTCTAATTCTTACATTTAGTTTACCGCCTTTATCCGCCGCTAAATTTAAAAGCAAACCCATTTTACCGTTTTTAGGAAGGAATTTGCAATATGGCCTTCTCATTTTATTTTTATCGATTTGGTCGGTAAAACATTTCAATTCAGGTTTGAGTTACGATGGATTGCTCACTAGATTTTTTCTAGATTTACAATATTATTTTACCCATTAATATGAGTGGAACATCTAGCTCTTTAGCGGTTTTTGATTTAGATGGCACAATTACCACCAAGGATACCTATCTCGAATTTATTAAATATGTAAAGGGTACTTTAAGATATTATATTGGTCTTGGTCTTTTGTCACCTTATATTATCGCGTTTTATTTAAAGGCACTGTCCAATGATCAATTAAAAGAGAAGTTTTTCAAGTATTACTTCGGAGGAATGAACCACTCTAAATTGCAAACATTAGGGGATAGATATTCAGAACATGAAATTCCAAGGATTACAAGAACTGGTGCTATTAAGGTTTTAAACTGGCATAAGGCTCAAGGACACACTATTCTCATTTTATCTGCCTCTGCTGATATTTGGCTCAAGAAGTGGTGCGATATCAATAAATTTCAACTTATCTGTACCAAGTTTAAAGTTGAGAATGACTTATATACCGGAAAATTGAATGGGAAAAACTGTTTTGGAGAAGAAAAGAAAATCTTATTGAACAACTTTTTAAATACTAATTATTTTCATTTTACCTATGGCTATGGTGATAGCTCGGCTGATAAGTTTTTTCTAGAAATAGTTGACGAGCCATACTTGATGGTGCTTAATGAAGATAATATCCATAAGTTTTGGAGTGCTCCCGATAATACTTAGTATCGTAAACTGTTTTTCTTTAGTATTCTTCCTTATTTTTGCACAAAAACTGTGCTATGTCAATTATTGAAAGTTTAAACTGGCGTTATGCAACTAAGAAGTTCGATGCTTCTAGAACGCTTCCTGATGCAAAAATTCAAGTATTAAAAGAGGCTTTTAACCTTACCGCTTTATCTTATGGCTTACAAACACTAAAGTTGGTTGTCATTGCAGATAGAACTGCAAGAGAGCGATTGGTAGAGGTGGCTTATGGTCAGCGACAAGTGGCCGATGCGTCTCATTTATTTGTGCTTTGTATTCAGTCCGAAATTGATGCAAATGATATTGACAGTCATTTCCAAACGGTTAAGCAAATACGTAATACACCAGATGAAATTTTGGAACCTTTTAAAGCCCAATTAAAATCAACTATTGATAGCATGCCCGAAATAAAAAAGTTGGATTGGGCGTCAAGACAAGCTTATATTGCTCTTGGTAATTTAATGACTGTCTGCGCTGTTGAGGAAATCGACAGTTGCCCTATGGAAGGTTTTATACCTGGGAAATTAGATGAAATTCTAAAATTAAATGAAAAAGGATTGAAGTCGGTATTGTTATTGCCAGTGGGTTATAGAGCTGAAGATGATATGTTTGCAGAACTTAAGAAAGTGCGAAAATCTCTTTCTGAGACTGTTATTGAGCTTTAGCAAGGATAGAAATTCCTTAGTATTCTTTTTATTTGTAAAAAATTTAATGTGTTATGCCTGGATTTGAGTTATTTGGTGACTTAGAACGAAATGAAGTAAACGATGTTTTAGACAATGGTGTTTTAATGCGTTACGGGTTTGATGCGATGCGAAAAGGCCATTGGAAAGCTAAAGAACTAGAAGCCCAATTAAGCGAATCATTTAATGTCAATTATGTGCAATTGGTCTCAAGTGGCACAGCAGCAGTATCTGTGGCTTTAGCTTCTGCAGGAATTGGTGCAGGGGATGAGGTAATTATGCCTTCATTTACGTTTGTAGCGAGTTTTGAAGCGATTATGATGCTTGGTGCCACACCAATTTTAGTAGATATTGACGAAACCCTTACGCTAGATCCATTGGCTGTCAAAGCCGCTATAACCTCCAAAACAAAAGCCGTAATGGTGGTTCAAATGTGTGGTAGTATGGGCCATATGGATAAACTTAGGGATATTTGTAATAATCATAATTTAATTTTTGTAGAGGACGCTTGTCAAGCCATTGGAGGGACCTATAATGGACAAGCACTTGGCAGTATTGCGGATGTAGGTTGTTTTTCTTTCGATTTTGTAAAGACCATTACATGTGGTGAGGGTGGAGCTATAATTACAAATAACAAGGATTACTATTTAAATGCCGATCACTACAGTGATCATGGACATGACCATGTAGGACAAGATCGTGGTGCAGAAACACATCCTTTTTTAGGGTATAATTTTAGAATTTCTGAATTGAATGCTGCTGTTGGTTTGGCACAAGTAAAGCGGTTACCAGAATTTATTTCTATTCAAAAAAAGAACTATTCCATCTTAAGAGCATCCTTAGCTCAAATTCCTGAAGTTACTTTTAGAACCGTCCCAGAAGGTGGAGAAGAAAGTTGTGCTTTTTTAAATTTCTTTCTTCCTAGTTTAGATATTACACGCAAAGTATCTGAATCGTTTAAGTTAAATGGTATAGATGCTTGTTTTCATTATTATGATAATAATTGGCATTATGTTAGAAAATGGGACCATCTCAAAGACTTAAAATCCTTATTCCCAATATCTAAAGAGGTGAAGGACGGACTGAGCTATCTCAAAACGAAGACTTTCGAGCAATCGGATGATATTATTGGCCGCAATTTATCGTGTCTCGTTAAATTATCTTGGACAGAAGAAGAAGCTCTTACACGAGCTAAAAAAATGGCAGAGCTTATTAAAACATGTATCTAATTCGGTTTTAATTTAATATGTATGGTTTTTGTATTGGAATTACGCTAGGTAAACTGTAGTTGTATTCCTATATTTAAAAAAATTGTTTTATGAAATTAAAATACACGTTCTCCGTTTTATTATGTTGTCTTATTTTTTTCTCGTTTGCCCAACAAATGCCGATTGACTTTGCCGATGGAGACGATAATTTTATACAATTTGGGGGTGGTAGTTTTGCTATTGCTGTTGATCCTCAAGATTCAAATAACGCAGTCGGTCAATTTACCAATAACGGAAACGATATATGGGAAGGCTTTTTCGTTGATTTAATTCAACCTATTAATCTTAGCGCAGAACAGCAAATTACTTTATCTTTTTATAAGGCTGACACTAGTCAACGGTCCATAATTTTAAAATTAGAAAATGGCAATGGGCCAGTGGTTGAGGTAGAACAGACCACGTCAACTTTGGGTTGGACTCATGGGATAACATTTGATTTTGCAAACGCAAGAATTAGTGGTACCAATAATAGTATAAATGCTACAGGGAGTTATTCGCGCTTAGTAATCTTTATTGATGGTGGGATTTCCTCTGCAGGAACCTTTTTAATCGATGATATTGACGACGGTACAGAACCAGTTGACCCCAATGAATTAGATGTGATATACGAGGATTTAGTATGGTCTGATGAATTTGATAGTACAACCCCTTCTCCCATAAATAATTCGTTATGGCATCATCAAACTATTGGCCCGAATGGAGGGCAATGGTTTAATGGCGAGCAGCAGCATTATACAGATCGAATAGATAATTCATTCGTAGAAAACGGATTTTTAAATATTGTAGCTAAAGCCGAAACCTTCAATCAAGACGGAGTAGAATTACCGTATACTTCAGCAAGATTAAACTCAAAATTTGCTTTCACCTATGGTAGAGTTGATGTTAGGGCTAAACTACCAGCAGGTAATGGAACTTGGCCTGCCATATGGACGTTAGGAAAAAATATAAACGAAACCGGAGCCTATTGGCAAACACAAGGTTTTGGCACTACATCATGGCCAGACTGTGGTGAGTTAGACATTATGGAACATGGTTTGCACGATCCAAATGAGGTGAGTTGTGCCATACATACACCTTCTAGCTTTGGAAATACTTTTAATACGGAGACACAATTATTAACTGATGTTGCTAACGACTTTCATGTATATTCAATGAACTGGTCTCCAAATCAAATTACATTTATGATTGACGGCGTTGGTTATTACACCTACAACCCAGTAGTAAAGGATGCAAGTACCTGGCCCTTTGATTTAGAACAGTATCTCATATTGAATGTTGCTTTGGGTGGATTTGCTGGTCCAGTAGATAATAATTTTACCCAAAGTAGCATGGTTATCGATTATGTGAGGGTTTACCAAAATATTTTGAATGTTGATGATAATACATTAGCCGCCATTTCTATTTATCCAAACCCAACTAAAGACGTTATTTTAATTCGTTCTGTTACCGAAATTGAAGGTGTTGAAGTATACAATCAATTGGGTCAATCCATCATTAAAAAGGAGGGGGATGTGGAGCGTATTGATTTAAGTGCCTTTAAACCTGGGCTTTATTTGCTCAAAATAAACAAAGGTGGGCAATCAGTAACCAAAAAAATCGTCCTAAAATAACTAATAGTTAACGTAATCCACTATTTCTAATCCGTAACCGATTATACCAACACGTTTGGTTTGCAGACTATTAGAAATTAATTTTAACTTACTGATTTTAAGGTCATGGAGAATTTGGGCTCCAATACCAAAATCTTTGGAGTCCATGCCAATTCTTGGCGCCTTTACCAATTGGCCTTCTATTTGTTCTTCCTTGAGAATTTGAAGTCTTGCCAATAAATTCATAGACTCTGCCTGCTGATTAATAAAGATAATAGCGCCTTTGCCTTCTTTATTAATAACGTTGAACATATCGTCCAATTTTTGGTCTGCATTATTGGTTAGAGTACCTAGGATGTCATTATTAACCAAAGTAGCATTAACTCTTGTTAAGATGGCCTCATCAGATGACCAAGACCCTTTACTCAGAGCGATATGAATCTGATCATTTGTGGTTTGCCTGTATGCTCTGAGACGAAATTTACCAAATCGGGTCTCAATATAAAAGTCTTCTTCTTTATCAATTAAAGAATCGAATTGCATACGGTATGCCACCAAGTCTTCTATAGAAACTATTTTTAAATTAAACCGCTTTGCAACTTCCATGAGTTGAGGTAGTCGCGCCATCGTGCCATCTTCATTCATTATTTCAACAATGACACCTGCTGGTTCAAAGCCTGCTAATCGTGCAAAATCTATTGCAGCTTCAGTATGCCCCGTACGCCTTAAAACACCACCTTCTTTAGCAACTAGCGGAAAAATATGACCAGGCCTTGCTAACTCAAAAGGTTTCGTTTGTTTGTCGATAAGCGCTTTAACGGTTTTGGACCGATCACTTGCAGAAATACCAGTACTAACACCATTTCCCCTAAGATCTACTGACACGGTGAAAGCCGTTTCCATTGGGTCGGTATTATTTCTAACCATCATGTTGAGATCTAGCTCTTTACATCGATGTTCCGTCAGTGGCGCACAAATAAGGCCACGACCGTGGGTGGCCATGAAATTAATCATTTCTGGAGTAACCTTTTCAGCAGCAGCTAGAAAATCGCCTTCATTTTCCCGATTTTCATCATCTACAACAATTATTACCTTTCCTTGGCGAATATCGTCAATAGCTTCTTCAATAGTGTTTAATTGAACTTTGGTACTAGCAGTGTTTGATGACATAACATAAAATTAATTCAGCAAAGATACGCTTATTTTATGTTTTGGAGACAGCTGTAATAGAAGTCTTGATCCACCTTATTTCTTAATACAATGAATTTTAGCGGATAAAAGGGCAAGGTTAATACTAGAAATAATGGATTAATTCGCCTTTGGGAAAGGTTGATTGTTTTATAGAATTTAGAATATACAACGGCATTTACAACTACATAAATCACAAAAAATATACAAGCTATTATACTTAAACTAAGGGATGCTTCCGCAAGTTCTAAAAACTTATTGTTCTTTAAAACAAAGTGCAAAATAAGGAGTATGCCACCTATACAATAGCTTACCAAGCTCGTTTTAGAATAGTCGTTATAGTCCTTAAATAAAGATTTAGCCTTAAATAGCATACTAGGAATATCTAGACCTTCTTTTTCTAAATTCTCAAGACTTATTTTTCGGTGCATCAGATTGTGTAGTGCAATTTCCTTTGGTTTTTTATCTAAATCGAAATCTTCTTGCTTCTTAACAATCTCAACAAGCTGCTCAACCGTATACTTTTTATAATAATTAAACTCCTTGGTTTCACTTTCAGATAGGTTGAGTTTGTTCTTGGGAGCGAATAAGCGTTTAAACGGCACAATTAGAGCATCTAATTGAAATACGCCTTTGTCATTAGTAGCCCTGGTCGTAAGATATATGCTTAACGGCAGCATTACAGCTGTGGATAACCAAGACCCTATTATTGGACTAAAGGTTCCTTTTTCGGCGCTATTCTTGGCAAAAATGCCAAAGAAGTGATACGTAAGAAAAAGGACAATGGCAATAACCATAGGTAATCCAAGACCACCTTTTCTAATTAAGGCACCGAGTGGAGCGCCGACAAAAAATAAAATTACACATGCAAAAGCAAGAACAAATTTATCATGTAGTGCTATAACATGTTTGTTAAGGGAAGAGCTTTTAAAGCTGAAATTACGTTTGTTAGACTCTATAATCTGTAACGTACTGTTGGAAGAGTTAATAGCTAAATTTATAATTTGAAGTCTGTTATGAATCTCAAACATTTCTAAAATATCGCCTCCATGTAATGAATCCTTTTTTTCTGAATTTATATCATTATTTAAATCATTGAAGGTTGAACGCGTTAAAAGGGTTAGCGCTAAAGAATTATAATCTTCTTTTTTATTAGTATTAAGGCTGTCAATGGTATAAATCAACTGATTTGTATTGAGCATGTTGTATTTATTTGTAACATCCTCTGACTCGTCAGTAGAATTTAGTATTTCTAAATCTACATTAATTGTGTAGGTGTTGAAATAGCTTTTGGCATGTGGCCTATTTTCGTTTTTTCTTCGATCTTTGCTTAAAATCTCTTCGTAATAATTACCATTGAATAGTTCTAACTGTAAAACATTAGAATCTTCACTACTTTTTAATTCGCCTTTTTCTGCGGTTATGACTTTAAAGTTTCCAGATCGAGAGGCATTTTTTTCGTGCATTATAACGCCGTCTAAAAACTGGCCTCTATCACCTGTCTTTGCATCGACTTTTATATTAATGTTTCCTATCTCATTAAATTGTCCTTCTGCAATAGCCAAAGCAGGTTTTACCTTAGCAATGTTTCGTCTTAATTTATAGAAATTATACTCGCCCCAAGGAATAACATTATTGGCAAAAAAGAAGCAGGCAACGCCAAGGACAACAATGAAAACACTTAAACTGCGCATAGCCCTTTGCAAGGAAATGCCTGTAGATTTCATTGCAGCGAACTCATAATTCTCTGCAAACTTGCCAAATACCATAATTGATACTAACAGTACTGTAAGCGGTACGACTAACGGTATCAACTTTGGCATATAATAAATAATAAATTTTGCGGTGACCGAAATATCTAAATCTTTACCGGCAAGTTCTGAGATGTAGAGCCAAACACCTTGTAGTACAAAAATGAACATGAAAATAACAAAGACACTAAAAAATGTCCTTAAAAAAGTAGTAAGGATATACCTGTCTAGTATTTTCACCTAGTTAAAATTAGAACTTAATCTATTCTATTAATAAAATAATCGCTGTATTTACTTTCGTTAAAAGTAAACAAGGTTTCCGACAACTGCTCATCGGTTTGAAATGAATTTACGGTAAGCGTTGTCTTTGTTCCATTTTTACCCACCTCAATTAAGTTGTAAATGTGTTTAGTGGTCGCGTCAATACCTAAAAGCACGTGTTTTATCTCTGAGTTGGTGTCCATAGGATTCAGTTTAACGTACTGAATTTTTCTGCCTTTGACATTTTGAACGATATCCATGTTGTAGGTATAACCATCTTCATAAAATGAGAGCATTTTACTTGGTGTTATCGTTCCTTCTTCCTCAGTGTTATCTGAAGAAATGGTAACTTCTTCATCTTCCGGACTAATGGTATAAAGTGTAGTGCCATCATATATTCTTGTGATACCCAAAATATTTAGTTTATACTTATTGCCCTCAATAACCACATCTCCACGAGTCTCTTGATTAATATTTTCACTAAGGTTATTGAGCTCGTATTTAAAGTCTAGACTTATATTCTTATAAGTCTTTATTTTAGCACTTACTTCATTTAGTAGTGCTTTTGCTTTACTATCGTTTTGAGAAAATCCAAAACTGCTTACCACTAATACTGCAATTAAAACGATCCTTTTCATTTTATATTTATCTGTACTTGTTATTGTTTTTCATCCTCTAATAGTTGGTCTAATGCAACTAAATCCGGTACTAATACCTGTCTTGCTTTACTGCCTTCAAAAGGGCCTACAATACCTGCTGCTTCAAGCTGATCAATGATACGGCCTGCTCGATTATACCCAAGTTTTAACTTTCGCTGTAATAGCGATGCCGATCCTTGTTGCGCTGTAACTAAAACCTCAGCTGCTTCACGGAATAATTTATCGCGATCTGATATATCAATATCAAGATTTGTGCCACCTTCTTCACCAATAAATTCTGGTAATAGGTGGGCATCAGGATATGCTTTTTGCGCACCAATAAATTCAGTAATTTTTTCTACTTCTGGTGTATCAACAAAAGCACATTGTAGCCTAATAAGGTCGTTACCTTGAGTGTAGAGCATGTCACCTCTACCGATCAATTGGTCTGCGCCAGAACCATCTAAAATAGTGCGTGAATCTATTTTACTTGTTACTCTAAAAGCAATCCTCGCCGGAAAATTGGCTTTTATAATTCCGGTAATTACATTTACAGAAGGGCGCTGCGTAGCAATAATGAGATGTATGCCAATGGCCCTTGCCAATTGTGCTAATCTGGCAATAGGAGTTTCAACTTCCTTACCAGCCGTCATTATTAAATCCGCAAACTCGTCTACCACCAAAACGATGTACGGCAAGAATTGATGACCGTCATTAGGATTGAGTTTTCTTGCTTTAAACTTAGCGTTGTACTCAGCAATGTTTCTACAAAATGCATTTTTAAGCATTTCATATCTGTTATCCATTTCAATACACAGTGAATTTAACGTATTGATTACCTTGGTATTATCAGTTATAATAGCATCCTCACTGTCTGGAAGCTTCGCTAGATAGTGCCGTTCTATCTTATTAAATAGTGTAAGTTCTACTTTCTTAGGGTCAACCAAAACAAATTTAACTTCCGCTGGATGTTTCTTGTACAGAAGTGAAGTCAGAACGGCATTTAGACCTACGGATTTACCCTGACCAGTTGCTCCCGCCATAAGTAAATGAGGCATTTTCGCCAAATCCACGACAAACGTTTCATTACTAATTGTTTTGCCAAAAGCAATTGGTAATTGCATTTTTGAATTCTGAAATTTCTGTGATGAAATAACGGAACGCATCGAAACAATAGTAGCTTTTTTGTTTGGAACTTCTATACCAATAGTGCCTTTACCAGGTATTGGAGCTATGATACGAATACCTAATGCCGCTAACGATAATGCGATATCGTCTTCGAGGTTTTTAATTTTAGAAATTCGTATTCCAGCATCTGGTACAATTTCGTAAAGCGTTACCGTAGGACCAATAGTAGCCTTAATACTGCTTATGCCTATCTTATAATTGTTGAGTGTTTCAACGATTCTGTTTTTGTTTTCCTCTAGTTCTTCTTGATCAATAGATATACCTTCATTATCATATTTTTTAAGCAAATCTAAAGTTGGGAATTGGTAATTGCCTAATTCTAAGGTAGGGTCAAATTGTCCAAAATCCTCAACAAGTTTGTTAGCTTTTACATCAGTGTCGCTTAACTCTTCAGTTACTGTTGGTTCTACTTCTACCGTGAGCTCAGGTACCTCCTTTTTTTCTGATTTAGGTGTCTTTATTGGTTTTATCGGTTCTGAATGGCTAGAAATAGTTGGTTCTGGATTTTCTAGAGGAATCTCAAAGGCAGATTTAATGGCTTCAGCTTCTTCACTTAAACTATTATCTACTGCAGGAATGGTTGCTTCTTCCGCGTTTACAGATTTAATGTCATTCGTAATTTCTCGTTTAGCGCGCTTAAAAACATTGAGAATACTTTGACCTGTGACTTTAAACCGAACAGCTATATATGTAATAAGACCAAAAAGAAGCACTAAAGCCGTACCGATAATACCAATGTAGTCTTGTAAAAAATGATTTATCTCATAGCCTATGGTTCCACCAAGACTATCGTATTTATGTGTAAAAAACCCAAAAAATACAGACAGCCATATGACAGTAAGAATACCCCAAATCCAAGAGCGTAACAGTTTAGTTTTATTGAGGTTTAACGTAACATAAACGCCAGAGAGGAATACCAGTCCCGAGAAAATGAATGACGGTAGTCCAAAACCCTTGGTTATAAAGAA
Organism: Winogradskyella pelagia; assembly: GCF_017581965.1. Lineage (GTDB taxonomy): Bacteria > Bacteroidota > Bacteroidia > Flavobacteriales > Flavobacteriaceae > Winogradskyella > Winogradskyella pelagia. Next base: position 228,002 of record NZ_JAGEVF010000004.1, on the reverse strand, counting down.
CTCACTAACCCATGCTCCCAATTGGCTAGCCCAATTTTTATAAGCGTCTGACCGCTCAGGAAAATTACTTAGGACGCTTTGGTCTTCTTTACCGGTAAAAATGAAAGATAAAAACGATATAAAAAGAAGTACTCCCAAAATAATCAACAGGCTACCGAAAATGAGCTTTTGTTGATTGGATAGTTTAAACGAAGGCCTTTTTAATGAAGCTTTCGATTTGGATTTAGTAGATTTTTTTCTGGTATTTTTTTTTGCCATGTTTACCTAAAGTGTAAACGGTATTTAATAACTAGGGATATCCAAAATTTCCGAAATGAAAATTAACAAATGGACACCTCAACAAAAATACAAATATGTAACGTTTATCCTAGTAGTTTGGTATTTAAAGCAATTTAGGTAAATATATTATACATGCTACGATTACAGCAATTAAAGCCGATATAAATACAGCACCAGCCGCAACGTCTTTTATTAGACCGATTTTTTCGTGTTTTTCTGGATGAACAAAATCTGCAATGTGCTCAATAGCCGTATTCATACCTTCCATGCTCATCACTAATCCAATCATTGTAATTTGGGCTATCCATTCGGTATTAGAGATATTAAAATAGAAACCGCCAATAGTAACGAAAACGGCAATAACGACTTGTATTTTTATACTAGCCTCCGTTTTTAATAGAATAAGCATTCCTTTAAATGCAAAGCCAACACTTTTTAGTCTATTAATTATAAAAGGCTCCTTAGTTTGCATAAAAATTATCCTAAGCTTTCTAGAGCAGCCTCATAATTAGGCTCGTCTCCAGTTTCGCCAACTTGTTCTGTGTAAATAACATCACCAACCGCATTTACTACTACAATACAACGCGAGTGTAATCCTTCAAAGCCACCAGTTTTAAAGGTTACGCCGTAGTTATCTCCAAACGCTCCTGTTTTAAAATCAGATAACATCACTACGTTATCTAAGCCTTCTGCTGCACAAAACTGGTCTTGCGCAAATGGTAAGTCCCTAGAGATACACAATACTTTGGTATTGTCTATACTTGAGGCCCTTTCGTTAAATGTTCTCACTGAGGTGGCGCATACGCCAGTATTAACACTCGGAAAAATATTAAGAACTAAATTATGACCAGCAAAATCGGCCATGGTTTTGGTGCTTAAATCAATCGCTGTAAGTTTAAAATCTGGTGCTTTTGAGCCTGTTTTTGGAAGTGTTCCAACCGTTTCTACAGGCGTTCCACCTAAAGTTATATTTGCCATACTGTATTTTTTAACAAAAATATGCAAACAGAAATTAAATAATCTAAAGAAGTAAATATTTGTTATCTAATATTTTGAAAAAGAGGACTTAACAGTTTGAAATATGTAATGTCTACCATATTGATTTTAAACGTCAAAATCTGCGCTTCATCCCCTTTATTACTCACTTTAAAGAAAAACGGTCATCTTAAAAGAATATATAATACTGATGCCCATTTGTTTAAAGCAACGTAATATTTTTAAGTGCCTTCTACTGGCAATTTTAGGATTATTAATCTGCAATATATTATCTCAGATTTTTATAGGCTACATAGATGTATCCCAAGAGAGCGGATTAAGCATCATCAAAAAGGCATTTGATTTCAATACAGAACATAACATTCCGACCCTTTTTTCTTTTCTTTTGCTTTTTTCAGTTGGATGTTTATCGGTTTTTATTTCTAGCCTAGAAAAGACAACTTACTCGAGGAGATGGCTTCTTATGGGCCTTTTTTTTTATTTTTTAGCGGTAGATGAAATACTTCGTATTCATGAACATCTCAATGTTCCTATGAGAAATTTGTTTGACACTTCTGGTGTTTTTTATTTTGCATGGGTAATTCCCTATTCGATAATTATATTATTACTTGGCATCTATTTCTATAAATTTCTACTGTCACTGCCGGTGAGGACAAAAGTTTTATTTGGTTTGTCCTTAGTTGTATTTGTTTCTGGAGCTATCGGAATTGAGCTTTTGGAAGGCCAACAAGCTGAAGATTATGGAATGGACAATACTACCTTTTTCATTCTATATACCATCGAAGAATCCTTGGAGATGATTGGTTCTTCAATTTTCTGTTTCGCCTTGTTGGATTATATCTCAAAAACATATAAAGAGGTAAACTTGGTCTTCAATTCTAAATGAAAATTGAAAAACATATATAAGTATTAAGTTGAATTTTCCTCTACTAGAACTAACTGAGTATTTTAGAAAGTACCAATAAATCCAATTTGGTTGGGAGCAAAACTTATGTTCCAAGAAATGGTTTTTTCTTTGTGAGGATATTTATAGGCTTTTTCCTTGAATAAATACTTATCAATAGAATCTACAACTAGAATGCTCATTGCGGTACTAAAAGCAACATCGGTAATCCAATGTGCATCATCTATAAGTCTTGATATTGGAGGAATAGCTCCAATAGTATAAATACCAATTTTTACCCAAGTATTTTTAAATTGTTTGGCAATAGAATGGGCCATTGTAACGGCTAATACTGTATGTCCCGAAGGAAAAGAATGGTAAGCACCTTTACTAGAAAAAGGTCTAAAGTCGTAATTATCAATTCCCGGCCCAGGTCTGGCTCTACCTACGGCCGTTTTTAAAAAGGTCTGAAGGAGTCCTGAGGTTATGGAAGATGAGATAATAAGGACGCTTGTTTTTCTAATTTTTTCATTTTTAGTAAACAGGCCCAAACTATAAAGTCCTGCGTTGATCATGAAGTAGTTTTGTGGACTACCAAAATACCAACCAAAATCTCTTACGACTTTAGGGAAATCCTCTTGTTGATTAACAAAAAAATCTCGAGCGGTATTATCTAAAGTGGTAAGTGCAGCAGTTCCTCCAATAAGAATACCGAGTTTTGCAAAGTCGTCACCCTTCCAACGCAATGGTTGTGTTAAGGAATGCCCCACACTTTTAGCAATATTTTTAGTGTCGTACTTTAATAAATCCCAAATCTTAGTGCTATCCTTTTTAGAAACGGTTTCAATTTGTCCAAAGTTTAGAAGAGGCCAAAGAAAAAATAATAGGATAAAACTTGTCTTCATTTAGTGGCTCATACATTATCGTAGTTCGGCGCCAAGCTTATTTTCAAAATTAGCTTGCAGCTTAGACATAATTTTATCTATTTGCTTGTCGGTCAATGTTTTGTTTTCATCTTGCAGTGTAAAACTCACGGCATAACTCTTTTTACCTTCTGGTAAATTCTCACCTTCGTACACATCAAAGAGATTGATATTTTTCAGGAGTTTTTTCTCGGTATTTTTAGCTATGCTATAAATATCATCAAAGCTCACAGTGTTATCAATAAGCAAAGCAAAATCACGTCGAACTTCAGGATATTTAGGGATAGGTGTAAAGGTGATGGCATTGTGCTTGGCCAAACTCAAAATATTGTCCCAATTAAAATCGGCATAGAGTAGTGGTTGCGAGATTCCAAAATCCTTTAAAACAGATTTTTTGACCAAACCAAAATTCACCAGCTTATGCTTTCCTTTAGATATTACCAGGCCTTCACTTAAAATATCTTGCTTGGTAGGTGCGCTTGTCGTTTGGTTTAAGCCCAAGCGTTCTAATACCGCGTCAATAATACCTTTAAGGTAAAAGAAATCACTAGGTTTTACCGTGGCGTTCCAGCGTTCTTCAGTGCTATTTCCAGTAACAAACAAAGATAGGTGCTTGTATTCCTCACGGCCACTCTCGTAATTATGATAAGTTTTCCCGAATTCAAAAAGGCGTAAATCGCTACGCTTTCTATTAATGTTGTGGGCTACAGCTTCTAGACCAGAAAATAGCATGGACTGGCGCATTACGCCCAAATCCTGACTCAAAGGATTGAGCATTTCTACATTGTGATCATCATTGATAGCGTCACTCAAGCTATTATAAGACGCTGTAGTTAGCGAATTGGCCATGATTTCAAAAAATCCTTGCGATGCTAATTGATTGCTAATTACATTTTGAAGCTTGTAGTCTTCAAATCGAGTTGAGTTAGAGATGGAAGCGTTTAATTTTTCCGTAGTCCCTACATTATTATAGCCATAAACCCTCAGGATTTCTTCGATAATATCAGCTTCACGCTGTACGTCGTTTCTATAAGCAGGTACGGTTAAGCCTAATCCGGCTTCGGTAACATTATTCACTTTAATATCCAAGGAGGTTAAAATACTTTTTATGGTTTCCCTTGGTATTTCTTCTCCGATTAATCGCTTGGCATTATCAAAACTCAATCGTACTTCATAATCTTTAATCTTGTTAGGATAGGAGTCTGAAATATCACTCGTAATTTCACCACCAGCGATATCTATAATCAATAAAGCAGCACGCTTTAGTGCGTATTCTGTGATATTTGGGTCAATGCCGCGCTCAAATCTAAAAGAGGCATCGGTATTAAGGCCATGGCGTTTCGCTGTTTTTCTAATACTTACCGGATTAAAATAAGCACTCTCCAAAAAGATATTTGTGGTTTGCTCTGTAACCCCAGAGTCTATACCTCCGAAGACACCAGCGATACACATAGGCTTTTCTGCATCACATATCATAAGGTCTTCAGCATCGAGTTTACGTTCTTCGCCATCTAATGTTGTAAAGCTTGTGCCAGCGGCACAAGTCTTAACTTCAATTTTATTGCCCGAAATTTTATGAGCATCAAAGGCATGTAGCGGTTGCCCAAGTTCATGAAGCACATAATTGGTGATATCTACAATGTTGTTTATTGGCGAAAGCCCAATGGCCCTGAGCCTGTTTTGTAACCAGCTTGGTGAGGCTTCTACTTTTACACCAGAAATAGTCACACCACAGTAGCGCGGACATTTTTCTTTGTCCTTTACATCAACATCTATTTTTAAGGCACGTGCATCAACGTGGAAAGAACTTACCGAAGGTGTAATGAGCTCTAGACTAATTTCTTTTTGCAGTAAGCCTGCCTTAAGGTCGCGCGCTACACCATAATGGCTCATGGCATCTGCGCGGTTTGGCGTTAGGCCAATTTCAAAAACCTCGTCTTTTTCTACTTTAAAAACTGTAGCTGCTGGTGAACCTACTTTTAATTTAGGGTCTAACACCATTATGCCATCGTGAGATTCGCCAAGACCTAATTCATCTTCGGCACAGATCATGCCATGGCTTTCTTCACCGCGTATTTTCCCTTTCTTAATTTTCCAAGCTTCACCTTCTGGTGTGTAAAGGGTAGTGCCAATTGTAGCTACAGGGACTTTTTGTCCGGTAGCTACATTAGGCGCACCACAGACAATTTGTAATGGGTTCTCTTCACCAATATCAACAGTGGTTACTTTTAAGCGGTCTGCGTTTGGGTGTTGCCCACAAGTTAACACTTCACCGATAACCACACCTTCTAAACCACCTTTTACAGACTCAAAAGGCTCAATACCTTCAATTTCCAATCCTAAGTCCGTAAGAAGCTCACCTGTTTTTTCGGCCTTCCAATTAATATTTATAAACTGCTTTAACCAGTTGTATGAAATCTTCATAACCCTTAACCTATTTTAAGTGCCCAAAGATAGCAATTCCCTAGATGTCATGAAATTTGAAAATGGCTTTTTTATGTAAGGGATTTATCGTTATTTCGACCTTTGAATAATGATGATTATGAGAAGAATATTTGGTTTGGTGCTTCTAGTGGTTTCAGCCTCGTGTAAGAACGAGATATCGCCTAAAGTTTTAAAAAATGGGAGTTACCGAGCACTGCTCCAAGTACAAGATGGTTATGAGCTACCCTTTATTTTTGAAGTAGAAGCACCAAAACGTTTAAGGATTTTTAATGCTGAAGAAGTGATTGAGGTCGACGAGATCGATTATCGTAACGATTCTGTATTTATTACCACACCTGTGTTTGAAGGCTATTTTGCCGCTGTTTTTGAAGGTGATAACCTTAAAGGTCAGTTTATTAAGGAAAGTCGTGACCATATCGTACCGTTTTCTGCGTTGTTTAATTCAACGGAACGCTTTACCGAAACTTCCACATCCAATACTGACGTGTCTGGCGTTTGGGAAACTGTATTTAGTCCTAATATTGAGGGTGACGAATACATTGCCAAGGGCATTTTTGAACAAAAAGACGGTAAGGTAACCGGAACCTTTAGAACCGAAACTGGCGATTACCGTTATTTAGAAGGGGTAATGTCTGGCGACAGTTTAAAACTCTCAACTTTTGATGGTGCCCATGCCTTTTTGTTTGTGGCTAAAGTGAAGGACGCTTCTTTAGAAGGTATGTTTTATTCTGAAAATCATTTTAAAGAGCCATTTATTGCCAAGCGCAATGCTAATTATGAGCTCCCAAGTGCAGATGCCTTAACCTATCTTAAAGAAGGTTACGACAGTTTGGCCTTTTCCTTCCCAGATGCTCAGGGTAATATGGTGTCTTTAAGTGATGAGCGCTTTAAGGGCAAAGTAGTGGTGGTGCAGGTTATGGGGACTTGGTGCCCTAACTGCTTAGATGAAAGTAAATACTACACCCAATTTTATAAGGCAAATAAAGACAAGGGTTTTGAAATTGTGGCTTTAGCTTTTGAATATGCCAAAACCGAAGCCAAAGCCTTTGACCGCATCGCACGTTTAACCTCTGGCTTAGAGATAGACTATCCTGTGCTTTTGGCACAATATGGTGGTACAGATAAAGAGGATGCCCAGAAAAAATTACCGATGCTTAATCGCGTATTGTCTTATCCTACCAGTATCTTTATAGATAAAACCGGAAAGGTCCGAAAGATTCACACAGGTTTTAATGGCCCAGCCACAGGTGACAAATACATCGAATTTACGACTGAATTTGAAGATTTTGTCAACCAATTATTGGATGAGTAATTAACCTTGCCGCTTGGCTAAATAATACGCGGTCGTTTTAATGCTTTAAATCAATCTTTAAATGAAGTTTGGGTTTTTTTGAAATGCCACGGATTCAAGGGTTTAGTAATTAGGAATTATTAACAACTCGTGAGGTTAAAGTAAAACAATTAGCGCGTTAAATAGCTTTAAGTTTTGAGTATATGCTCTTTGAGCCGAAACTCACACTTTGGTGAAAAAACGTCCTTTTTAAAATTCAAATTTTGCCATGGTCTGAAAACGGCTGGCACTGCCAAAAGCATCATTAGCCGTTCGTTGCGCTCCCCACATGAATTCTGCCCCTACAGAAAAGTTTCTATCAAACTGATAAATGAGATTTAAGTGGCCAATTCCTCCTCGTTTCAAGGCAAAATCTGCACGTGTCTCAGGCGCATCGAGCCAACCATAGGCATAGTTAAAGTTAGATTCCCATTTAGGCGCCCAGCGGTGCATAAAACCTACCATCGCTGATAGTGCTGAAATACCCTCAAGGTCTCCCTCTTCATTTAAAATAGCATTGGCTTCACTTCCAGTAAAGGATATGATGTTCTCTCCATAGGCGTTACCAGCACTGACATTAAATGTGAAATAATTGTGTTCTCCAATATATTGCCTACCGGCTATCACAAAGGCGATTTGTGGAATCTGATCACTTGGGCCTGTATCCCCACCATCCCAGCGCAGTTGAGCAGCACTCGCACCCAAGAATAAAACCCCGGATTTCCAACGTTTATCCAAGCGCAATGCTAACAGCGGCAGCTGAACATTTGCCTGTCCGCTAAAGCCAAAAGAATTCTCAATCCCTAGGCTACTTAAATACTCCAGCCCAATGGACAACTGGTAACCTTTATCCAATTTTTTTTGATACCTGATCTGTGCAGATCTGCCCCCAAATAGGGCATCACCGGCTGCAAAATCTATCATAAATGCCATAGACTCTAAAAATGACAAGGTGGTCCAGGTTTGTCCTATAATAAAGTCACCCGCCGTGATATAGGCGTGCCTTAGGCGGAAGCGATTTTCATCATTAAAGAAATCACCTTCTACAAATAATTGCAGAGGAATTTTGCCTTCGGTAGTTCGTCTAATATCCACATTAACCCGTGTCTCTCTAGCAAAAAATGACAAATACCCTTCATTGCCAAAGTCAGGTTCTCCTTCCACGGGTATAGTAGACATTAAAAACTGCGATTTATCTCTTGTGCCGTCCACATCATAAACGAAATCTGCTTTTAGGTAACCACCGATCTTCATTTGTAAACCGGTACCGAACATGGGCCAGGATCCGGGGAAATCTGAATTTTTGAGCAATTGACCAGCGGTTTGTAGGACCGCTTCCCTCAAATCTCTATCTGGTATCACTAAACGATTAGTAATGGTGTCCGTTATTATTGTTTGCTGAGCGTAACCATTAAAATATGTAACAATCATTATAATTAACCCAATTAGCGCCTTTTGCTTGAGGAATGAGTTTTTATTCTTTTTCATTTATTGCATTGAATTAGGATTTTGACGAAATACTGTTACCAGGGTAAGGGAATAACAGGAGCAATCGTTAGCCTGAACTGGTGTTGTGGACCAAAGGCATCTGGTGAAGCAACATAATACCAGTACTGAGCACCAAACCGAATAGGTAGTTTTCCAATTTTGGTTACCTTTTGAATTCCAGTACCCAAAGGTAAGGTTAATTTATTTCCACTTGCCGCTTTATGATTATAAGCAAATGTGGGTGAGGCATTAATTTGCCAGCCGTTTTTTAGATTAATAGTATAAAAATATTGCCCACCTGTTATACTCACCCCATCTGAAGCTGTGGTTGCAGTTTGCCACATTGCGTCCGCCAGAATACTTGATGTATTAGGATCGGCATCACTACCGCTACCAACACTCCAGGCTTGAGTAAGAATCATTCCTAAGGCTCCAAAACTTGTAAGCTTTGCCACCATAATTTCCGGTCCAATCGTGGTATAACTGGCTCTTAAGGCTTCATCAGAAGCTGTTTTAAAACCTCCAAATACACCTACCAAAGTAATCCATTTAGAAGGCCAGGTTTTACCAATCGCAACATCTGCACTAATATTTCCCAAGCCTGATTTTTGTTCAAAGCCATTGGCCGTAATTGTGGGTTGTGATATGTACATAGGTATTAAGGGTCTTACATACAGATTGACGCCTTCTGAAATTGGAATGGGTAAGGACGGTTGAAAATTAATAACAGTGGCACTCTGACTGCTTGCATCATTAATATCCCCATTGTAACCAATAAAATCAATTGGGAATAACATTTGTCCTAAAGTCGCATTAGGATTCGCTAGTTCTTTGGCTAAATCAGAAGAACTTTTTTGAGGTGATTCTTCTTCCTGAGCATGAATCACATGATTCATAAATACCAGGCCTACAATAATTAAAATATGTTTAATTGTTTTCATAAATGAAGATTATAATTTTGGATACTTTATTTATTTAGCTCTTCCAGATTATCGAATATTTGATAGAAGAAGCCAATAGATTTAGCATACTCGGCTACCAAAATACGTTCGTTTACCCCATGAAACCCTTTAAATTCTTCGGTGTTCTCCAATTGGATGGCGGTAATGGTATAGACATCTGGTGCAAAATCCCGAGCCTGGAAATGTTTGGAGTCTGATCCACCTACCACAAAGAAAGGCGCAACAATCAAGTCATTGCCATAAATTTGTCGGATGGTTTTTTCCAGCATGTTATAAGCAGGATTACCTACTTCAGCAATGTTGGTTGCGGGTGTAGAAGCCGAAATATCTTTGATCTCAATGCGATCATCTTGAATAGCGTTTTTTACATGTTGTATAATCACTTCTGGTGTATCACCCGGCATGGGTCTAAAGTTAACCACTGCTGTGGCTGTAGGAGGAAGGACATTGTCCTTGATGCCAGCATTAAAGATGGTTGTCGCTATTGTGGTGTGTAGCATCGCTCGAGTAACCTCGTTTTTTGACATCACATCAATAAATTTCTGCTCCATTTCGGTCAATTCATCATCTTTGCCGAAGGCTACCGCAGCATATAAAGGTTGATTTTCCTCATCTAACTCAGGTCCCATATACCGGTATTGAGAGCGCACGGCAGGATGAATTTTGTAAGGGAATTGCGCTGCTTCTAATTTGGTAATGGCTTCAGCCAAAATACCAATATTGGATTCTTCAGGTGGCATCGAAGAGTGACCTCCTATGCCATTGATTTGTAATTGTAGACTAATGAATCCCTTTTGGGCAATACCAATTAGGGCTGTATTGTCATCTATGCCCGGAAAAATACCTGGTGTCAAAGGTGCAGATTCATCCATAACATAGGCAAAGCGTTCAATACCGCGCTGTTCTAAAACATCAGCAATTGCCTTAGCGCCCTCGGCTCCACCGACTTCTTCATCCTGACCAAAGACAAAATAGATGGTCCGTGATGGTTGCCAGCCAGCTGCAATTTTCATTTCCGCTGCTTCAAGAATGGCCTGAACCTGATTTTTATCGTCTAGAACACCTCTTCCCCAGATGTAGCCATCTTTTACAGTCCCTGCAAAAGGATCTTCTTTCCATTGATCCCTAGAGTCTTCAGGGACAGGAACAACATCGAGATGTGCATAAAAAAGGGCTGGTTGCAGTGAGGTGTCTTTCCCTTCCCAGGTGTAGAGTAAACTGTAGGGGCGAGGATCGCCGTGTACTTCTTTTTTCAAAGTTTTATGCACATTAGGATAGGACTCTTCCAAAAACTTGTGATAGGCAAGAAAAGCTTCAGTATCAAAATCTTCCCGATCCTGATTAGAAATAGTTTTGTAGGTGACCCCTTTTGATAAACGTTCTACAGCACCATCCAAATCTACATCAATGGCGACTTGTTCAACACCGGTCATCTGCATGGAGGTGAAATCTTGAGGCATTTCGGTGGAGCTTGTGTCAGATACCTGACTTTTTTCCGATTTCTCACCACAACTTAGACATAAGACTAAGGAAATAAGTATCATAGAAGGACGTGAAAGTAAGTTCATATGTTTATTTTTTAAGGTTAAAAATTAGTTTTAGTGTTAACAGATTATTATTAGTACAAAACTCACAAAAATCTTTAATTTAAGCTTATACTTTTGTTCTAAAAGTTTAACCTATTGTTCACATGTGAAGGGATAGGTGCTGTTACTAAAATAGAATAGCCCTGCAGTGCTTTAAGAGTAAGCCTTGCGTAAAATGCAACCTAACAACAATAATAATCCTAGTCTTTGGATTGTATCTGTTCTCTAAAGTGTTTTGGGGACAGTCCGGTTTCCTCATGAAACATTTTGGAAAAATACTGAATACTAGAAATACCAACTTCTGTGGCAATTTCACTAATGTTCAAATTAGAGGTTTTCAAAAGTTCCTTGGCCTTATTAATTCTAATTTTGCGAATAAGTCGCGTTGTGGACTGATTAGTTAGAGCTTTTATCTTGTTGTGAAGCTGGGTACGACTCATGGCCAGTTCTTGACACATTTGCCTTACCCCAAAGCTTTCATCGCCCAGATGCTCCTGTATAATTTGACGTGCCTTTAAAAGAAAAACATCTTCCTGCGCCAGTTTTGGATTTTGACTTGGTTCTAAATGTTCTAAATTCTTGTAGCGTTCTTGCAATTTTTGACGAAGGTTCAGAAGATTTTTTAATTGTGCCCTCAATTCTCTTTCGTGAAATGGTTTAGTGAGATAGGCATCAGCACCCTCAACCAGACCTGCGACTTTAGAAGCGATGTCAGCTTTGGCGGTTAGTAAGATGACAGGAATATGACTTGTTCGTTCGTCTGATTTTAAGGCCTGACATAAGGCAAAGCCATCCATTCCTGGCATCATCACATCACTAATGATGACATCAGGGACTATTTCAATTGCCTTTTGTAAGCCTTCATTTCCATTTTTTGCCTGAACGCATTCTAAAGTACCTCGAAGCGTAATTACCAGATACTCGCGTACGTCTGAATTGTCTTCTACAATTAAGAGAACCGGTAGCTCCTTTGCATTATTATGTTGAACCAATATGGGGTCAGCTCCTGAGGTCTGAGATTTTAAAGGGATGTGCTGCTTTCTAAGGCTAGTTTGTATGTTTGCATTCCTAGTAAGGGGCAATTCTACTGTGAACCGCGTGCCATGTTCAGTATCACTTTCTACAGAAATTTCACCATCTAAGAGCTGTACCAATTCTTTAACTAGTGTTAAGCCCAGACCCGTGCCAACTCCTGTTTGGCTTATCTCATCTTCAACCTGATAAAACCTGTCAAAAATATGACTCAATTGATCAGCGGGGATGCCCTTGCCCGTATCTGATACACTGAGTCGATACCTTGGCGTGTTTGATTCTGAAATTTCCTCTAGGAATAGCTTCACTTGTCCTGCTTCTGGTGTATGCTTTATAGCATTAGATAAAAGATTAGATAAAATGTGCCTAAGTTTCTCAGGATCATAATCTGCCAAGAGGCTATTTTGTTTGCACTCAAGGGTCAGTGTAATACGTTTATCTTCGGCTAACGAATGAAATGATTCCAGCAAATACTGTAAATATGTCACCAGGTCACCTTGCTGGTAATGTGCATGCATCTTTCCCGATTCTAATTTTCTTAAATCTAAAATTTGATTGACAAGACCAAGAATCTGACGGCTGTTTCGGCGTATAAGTTCTTTTGGGCCTTCAAAACCTTTAATTTGATCCAGAATACCAATAATAACCGTTAAGGGAGTTCTAAACTCATGCGAAATATTGGTAAAGAATCGTGTTTTCGCGCGGTCTAAATATGCTAGTCTATTGGCTTGGTTTTCAATAGTACTTTTATCTTTTTGAATTTGTTGGGTCCTGCGCTCAACTTCTAGTTGAAGTCGTTTTTTCTCTTGTTTGTTCCGTCTTAGCCAGGCGATGGTGAATAACAAAAAAGGAATGAGAATAAGGGCATAAAACCACCATTTTTGATAAAAAAATGCTTGCACACTTACAGGAATTTCCAAAGGACTTAAACTTTGATTGGAGTGTTCATCAAAACCAATAATTTGAATGTTAAAGTCACCTGATGGTAGATTATTGATGGTTAATTCTGAACTGTTACCTAAATTAATCCACGGGGTTTCAATCTCCTGAAATTCATCTGTTTGAATTGGAATGATGCGATATGCATAGTTATGACGCTCAATATTGGTATATACGGATTGTGCATAATCCAATTTTAAATAGTTAGCCTCAGCAGAAATTAAGATTGGACTGTTTAATAGGGTATTAGAGCTAAGGGAAGTCCTTGACGCTTTTTGTTTATCGTAGTACTCGATTCCAGTAAGGTACAGTTTATTTTGATTTCTGTCTGATAAGGTTTTTATAATCACCTTCGGATTTAAAATATTTAAACCATTAATACCGCCAAACACCAAACGCCCGTCAGGGAGTTTCTTAGATGACATTCTGTTAAATTCATGATCACTTAGGCCATCAGATTGGTCTAATGTAAATTGTACAACGCCATTATTGTCCATGACTGATATCCCCGAATAGGTAGCAGCCCATTTATAATTGTCGTTATCTTCCAGAAGACTGACCACCGTATTGTTAGACAAGCCATTTGTTGACTTAATCTGTTGAATAGTGTTTGAAGTGGTATCAAAAATAACAACACCCTGTTTTGAAGATCCCAACCAAAGTCTGCCGTCCTGGTTTATATGGATGGTCATGAGACTTTCGCCCAGTAAAGGATGAATGGTTTTATAGTCCTTTAAAACCTTGTTTGCGGAATCAAAAGACCACAAACCATTTAAGGCCGATAGCCATATGAGACCATTATCAGCTAATTTTATATCAGTAACTTCTGAATTAATACCTATGGGAGCAGTCCCGGATTCAATTTGACTAAGGACTTTAGTATTGGTATTATATGTATATAGCTCACCATATTTTGAGGCTAAAAACATAGTATTCGCATCAAGAAAAAGAAACTTTTCTGAATAGATACCTAAGTCGATCTGTTCACAAAATAAATTATCCAAATCACACTTTAGCATTGTATTGTTTCGTTGAGCTGCCCATAAATTCCCACCCTGTTTTACGACTTTAGACAAGGGTAAGGCCTCCATCTTCATACCTTTAAAAGGTTTAAATTGTCCAGTATTAAGATCGAGTTCATCAATGTTTTGAAAGTCGGTATTCACCAATAAACGCTGTTGTGAGAGGTAATTGATACTGCGCATTCCTACTCTATACGCTTCAAGTTTTTTATAGGTTTTAATCTGCAAGTCTGGGCTTAAAGCTGCAGTGAACAGACCGTTTTCAGTAACCCAGGACATTTCGTAGTTTAAATTGGAGCTAATGAATTTGTCAGGCCTCTCAAAGGCGTGAATTCCGAGGTAAACATCATCATCTAATAAGGTTTCTGAAATATTGCGCCAGCTTCCATCGCGCTTCCAAATCCAGGCTTCGAGTACATCAAAATCATTTGTTGGAACCCCTGTGGTATTTACTGTAGCGGAGATGATTAGAACATTACCAAGATCGTCTTGAGCTAGATGAATTTTAAAAAGTGCGCCGGGTCTTTTAGCTATCGTCCCTTGATTTAAATTTGCTAAGGGCGTCAAAACTGAAGATTCAGTGTCATAAGTGAAAAATCCATTTTTTATCCCTAAATACATTAGCAGTTTACCATTGGGTAAAGCCATCATTTTCCAGGGTTGAACCTCACAGCAAAGATCTGACCAGTGTGGCTGAATATTTGCTGAGGGGTTTAAGTCCTTCCAGGTTTGGAACCTCATTTCCTGCGTTTTAAAATCGATGCACACCATACCTTCGTTCTCGTAAAAAAACCAAGCCTTATCGCCTACAAAACTAAACCCGTAAGGAAATTGAAATAATTCTCTCGCCTTGCTCGGAAAAGGTAAAGCAGCATTTTTGACCCAACTGCCAGAGCTGTTGCTGATAATTTGGAAGGTATCACCCTTTCGCAGTAGCGCAAATAGTACATTCTCGTGATTGGCGTGGAGCCCGATGAGAATCTCACCTGTTTTTAACTGATAATATGCCTGTTCATTCGTATCGGGATGCCATTGAAAAATAACCTCCTCCCCAGTCTTTTGCTGATAATTTAGTCCATACAAGGTGCCGTCATCTGCTATCCCTGAAAGTTTCCAGGCATAGGACCGGTCATTGTTATTGGTCCAATCTGGTTGAAAGTTGTAGCTGAAGGATTTTGTTCCATCAAACTGAAAAAAAGAAAACCCTAGTCCTATGGCCGATTCATCACAGGGGTTAAGCCAAAGTCTTCCGGCTTTATCTTTAAACCCCCTATCGAGGCAGTCTAGCATTAATCCGTCACTTAGGCCAAAATGATCTACAGTGGCTAAAATCGATTTATCCGTAGCCTTGAGCCCCTCTGCCTGTTGAGCTACTAGTGGAACAGATACAACAAATCCAAGTAGCATCAAAAACCTTTTAGGGATTTGACACTTTATCTTGAATGGAGTCCATTCTATCATGAAAATATGAAGAAGAAAAGGCATAGTGCTAAAAGGGCATCATAGATGATTAAATTAATGTCGTAATTTTTATAAAGGCAAAAACAACAGCCTCAGGGTTGATATATTCAAAATTATTGAAAAATATCTTAGGTGTCCATGCTGCTTTTTTCAAATTTATTATGAATAATTAAAATAAGCAGCCCAAAAGACACAGCTCCTACGATCAAGGCATCATTAATTAAGCCGTCCACTGAAAAGGATACTTTGATCAACACCGTAGAGATGATAAACCCAGAGTTTCTAATGATTTTATGAAATTCATTAGAAAAAAAGAAAGAAGCTAATAACAATAAAACATCTACAATAATCAACACGGTAAAAAATTCGTCGAAAAAAATATTATTAATGTCTTTAAAGGCTTCTACACCATTTTGGTAATCTGTAACTACCGCGTCGCCCCAGTGGAATAAGGTGTAAGCTGCTAATACCATTAAAACAGGTACTAGTAAAGTTGCAATGATACGTTTCAGCTGAATAAACCGTCTCAGAGTTGATTCGTTAAAGCCATCTTCGTCGGTTTCAGGTGATGAGGTTTTAATCACATTTTTGTAGAAATAGTAGATAAGGATAAATAGGATTAGCGCACTAATGACGTCATAGGTAAATTGCAGGTCGTATTTTAAATCGAACCAATTAGAGGATAATTCAAGATTAGAGATATCCTTAAAAATGCGCCTTATGACTATTAGGGTAATAATTTCGTATTGCTTTCCAATATAGGAGGAGATGGACTTAGGGAGATAGAATATCAATAAATAGACCTCATAGACTAAAATGAACGAAAAGGGTGTGTAGATGGCAGCGATTGGATTTTCAAAAAAGCTAGAATTTAATTCGATAAAGCCCTTGGCATTAAGAAATATCAATACTAGGTGCGCCAAATAACTGGTTATAGCAATAGCCAGAATGACGCGCTCACTGCGCTCCTTAATTCTTTCAGATAAAAACCAATGAAAAGCTTTATTTACAAAATTTTGGTTGGTCATAAGGTCGTTTTTCAGTCTATCATAGCATGATTTACAGCTTAAAAGCTAAGAATTTAAAACTACTTATGTCGTTAAACCGTTATTAAAACTCTAAAACTTTATTTTTTATTGCTATTTATTGTACCTTATTGGACCTGAACAAAGGTGCTCGAGATAGCTTAAATAATAAACCTCTCCGCCGCCTAGAGTTTCCCCAAAATAGCTTGCCCTGGAAATTTATTTTCAATCAATGTTCCTTTGTTGAGGAGTAAAGTGCCATTAACAATGACAAATTCAACTCCTTCTGAAAAATCTAAGCCATCCTCAAATGTCGCTTTATCAATGATGGTTTCAGGATTAAATACCGTAATATCTGCGTCTGCTCCAATTTGCAATCGGCCTTTTGATTTCATGGCTGGTGCTATATCTTCAAGGCGCTTTGCTGGTAGCCATGTCATTTTACCAAGGGCTTCTTTTAAATCGATTAATTGATCTTCACGCACATATTTACCTAAAATACGAGAAAAGGTTCCTGCAGTCCTTGGATGAGCCAGTTTGGAATAGGGCATGCCATCCGAGGCAATCATTACATTTTTAGTATTAATACCTGCTGCTATCCATTCAGGTTTCATCATATGGATAATGACCAATTCATTATTGGCTTTATTGGTTTTGAATGTACTCTCGGTGAGACGTTCGCCAGTCTTTACCAATTGAATATCAGAATAGCTAATAGCTAATCGCTCCTTCCAACCAGCGTCGAATATAGCTGAATTTAATCCTGTTGATGCCGCTGTGTAGGGATAAACTTCGGTTGTAATGTCAAAACCCTTTTCTTGGGCTAATGCGACCATTTCCAATGTTAAACCAATTTCACCAAGAGCCATACTGTTCATGTGAACAATGTGAAGCGATGCTCCAGATAGCATGGCATTAGCAATAGCCTGCTGAATAGCAACGGCACCACCTGAGCGCACATGGGAAAAGACCAATGAATTATGCTTATTGGCAAATTTATATACTTCAAACACTTCCTCACGCGTTGCCCCATTTAAATATCCAACAGGAACACCAAGGCCAATACCGCCTTCATTCAATGATTTTTCCAGTAGTTTGAGCATCTTTGGATATCTGTCTCGGCTAAGTGTAGTTTCAAATGACGGCATTAGGGCAACAAATAATTCATCTAATTCTAAATAATTGATTTGGTTTTTATTATTCGATTTCTGTGGAATGGCACCCATTGCTTTAGCCCTGTAATAGGGCCAATTAACACTTGCGCCATAATTAATTAAAGCCTTGCCATTACGCTGTGCGTACCATTGCTGTAATTCGGCAACACCCCATTCTAATTCCAGTGCTGTTGTAACACCATCTTTAATTTGGTATTCTTGTTCCTTATTGCTAATGCCATGGACATGCAAATCAATAAACCCTGGAGATACGACGAAACCCTTGACGTCAATAACCTGTTTGCCCGAAAGGTCATTATATGAGATTTCAACTATTTTCCCATCTGAAATCCCAACATTTTTAATAGTATCTAATGCTGTTTCTGGGTCTATGACCCGACCACCTTGCAGCACAATGTCATACCTCATTTGATTTTGGGCTTCCATTGCGGATAGTACGGTTAGTAATACCAGCCCTAAAAGCTTCATTTTAGTATTAACGTTATTGAAATAGAAAGGTTTTAAGTATGCTGAAAAAGAGGCTTTCATAATTGTTGGTTTAGTTGCAGGTACTCAAGGTATTTAAATTTATTTAGATAGGCATATAAATTACCAATAAGGACTGTATGACGAACAAAAAAATAAAAGGAATCACCAAATACCCCATGACATCTCTAGCTTGAATCTTTATGCCCTTGCCCATCACAGGAAAAACCAGTAATAAATAAAACGGCTGTAAGAGATTGCTCGTACTTTCGCCGTAAGCAATGGATAGTGATGCTCTAGAAACCATTTGCGTCATTTGCTCTGGTGACAAACCTTGCGCAATGGATTTAACAGCTTCTATAATACTAGGGCCAACAACTGCAAATTCGCCACCAGCCGAGGGTATGGCAAAATTCATAAAGCCACCTGTGACATACGCAAAAAACGGATAAGAATCTTTGGTCGCCACAGAAGACATCAAATCAGCGATTTGGTCGCCTAAACCTGTATAAAGCATGATGCCCATAATACCTGCATAAAATGGATACTGAAATAGTATCCCTGAAATATTACTGCTCGAGCGTTTCATGGCGATGCTAAATTGCATTGGTGTTTTATGCAATAGCAGGCCAATGATGATAAAGATAAATATCATGATGTTGAAGTTGAGGTCAAAGCTGTTGGTATAAAAATAGTAAGCTATATAAACCACACCGAGTAGAGCCACAGCAAATTGCAGTAACGAGCTGTTGTTAAGTGCATCAGATAAGGTTTTGAATGGAAGTTTAAAACTTTCTGCTTCTTCAGCAATACTTTTGTCCTCTTCGGAAGGATTTTCACTAAGTAAATCTTTTAATTCCTTCACTTTAGTGCCTTTTGGAACAATGATAAATGCAATTAAGGGTACAATTATTAAAAACACAAAAAGCATTGCTAAATTTAGTGGCGAGGTTAAAGTTTGAGCCGTGGGTATGGTCGTGGATAAAATCTCACGCTCTATCAAAAAATTAGCCTCAGTATTTAAAAGCAAAGGTATAGAACTTGAGAGGCCGCAAACCCAAGAGCCACCCGAAAAATAGACGCAAGCGATTAAAAAGGGATAATTTACACCCTTAACACGTAATGCCAATTCCCTAGCTAAAACAGCAGTAATAACAATCCATCCAAAACTAACTAAACTCAAGACCGCGCCAATAAAAACCACAAAAACATAAACATGCTTTGGGTTGGAAATCTTCTTGGCTACGGTATCTATATAACGACTTATAACGGGAGAGAGTGCAATGCTAAAACCAGTGATAATAATAAGTGTAATCTGCATCCCAAAGGTCAATAGGTCAAAAAAGCCATCATACCACGAAGCTATAATTTTTAGGGGACTCGAACCGGTCCATACAAAGGCAATAATAGCTGTAATCAGTGTGAGGAGCAGCGCAAATACAAAAGAGCTCGGCATAAACCGTGTGAACAGGTCTGTAAATTTTTGGCCAATTTTGGTAATCATAGTGAGGGTGTTATTAGCAATGTAAGATATGAAAATTTAGAATTAAGGATTGCAGTAATCGCAATACATAGGGTCTGCTGAGGTTTTCCCGTGCGGTGGTGGTTTTTCTGTATTAAATTCACATTTTAGACATTGATAAATAAGGCTCTGTACGGACGCCGTCGGCATGCTGCACAAATTGCAAGGAAGTCCAGTTTTAGTCTCGATGACACCAAAGCCTGGAGTATTGCATTCTGGACATCTAGATTGAATTTTGTCCACTAACTTTTTGGCTGCTTTGGCAATAACGGCCATGCGGCTTGGATTGAGCATAGCGCGCATATCTGTTTCGGCATAGACTTGGCCGTGCTTCGCAATAAGGTCTTCAAAAGCTGTTTTTAAATTGTCTGCATTGGTGATGCCTTTTACCATATCTTCAGTATTGTCTTTTGAAGGTTTAAGAATTAGGGCATGAGAGGGGAATTTCACCAAGCTAGCGAATTGCACAAGGTCGTTTTCGCTTCTAATGGCCTGGCCGTTAAAATTGGTGTCTGTGCTAAGTTCCCTTACAATAATTTCCAAGTCATTTTTTTTGTCAATAAAAATCAAAAATTCGTCATCAGCCGATGCAAAGAATATTGATGGGTGAGGCCCAAAAGAGCCTTCGCTAGCCACACCCAAATCGCAATTTGTTTTTTCCATGGCCATTAAACACTTTTTTCTAGCGGTGCTCAGTGGATCTAATTGGCGCTGAACTTCACCAGAGAAGGTGCCCAGAGTATCTGTGTCAAAGGTGTCATCTACAAAACAAGCGACACCAAGTTTAGTTTCTAATATTGGCGCTATAACCTCTTGCTTGCGATGCTTTGTAGCAATGATTAGTCTTCGTCCTTTAAACAACTCCATAGATTAGCTGATGTAGTTCCAGATATTTTTGTATTTACCCATTTGCCTGTAGGTGTTCAATATCATTTTATGCTCTTGTAATCCTAAGCTCGGATCTAGTTTTAAGATGTCTTTGGCGTAATTACGTGCTGTATTAAGAATATCTTTATCCTTTACCACGTCAGCTATTCTTAAGTTTAAAACACCACTCTGTTGAGTGCCCATGATATCTCCTGGTCCTCGCAGTCTCAGGTCCACTTCGGCTATTTCAAAACCGTCATTTGTCCGTACCATTGTTTCTAAACGCGTCTTACTAGCCTCACTTAATTTGTGACTAGTCATTAAAATACAATAGCTCTGTTCAGCACCGCGACCAACACGACCACGTAGTTGATGTAATTGCGACAATCCAAAACGTTCAGCACTTTCAATGACCATTACAGAGGCATTTGGCACGTTTACGCCTACCTCGATTACCGTAGTAGCAACCATAATCTGGGTTAAGCCATTGGCAAAACGTTGCATTTCGTAATCTTTGTCAGCAGCTTTCATTTTTCCATGTACTATAGAAATCTGATACTCTGGCATAGGGAATTCTCTAGATATACTGTCGTAACCGTCCATAAGGTCTTTGTAATCCATTTTCTCACTTTCCTGAATTAAGGGGTAGACAACGTAGATTTGTCGACCCTTAGCAATCTCTTCTCTCATAAAGCGGAAAACTTTCAGGCGATTATTATCATAACGGTGAACCGTTTTAATGGGTTTGCGTCCAGCAGGTAATTCGTCAATTACGGAAATATCTAAATCACCATATACAGACATGGCTAAAGTTCTTGGAATTGGTGTTGCCGTCATCACTAAAATATGGGGCGGTGTAAACGATTTTTTCTCACCTTCAGAATCCTTCTTATTTTGAGATGAAGCTTCTGCGCCTTTTTTCCAAAGTTTACTTCTTTGAGCTACACCAAAACGATGTTGTTCGTCTATAATGGCAAGACCTAAATTTTGAAATTTTACTTTGTCTTCGAGTAGGGCATGAGTGCCTACGAGGATTTGTAAAGTCCCATTTTCAAGCTTTTTATGAATTTCTCTCCGTTCTGAAGTAGTACTTGAACCTGTTAGAATTGAAATACTGATATTCAATGGTTTGCAGAGTTCTTGTAAACTGTTATAGTGTTGGACTGACAAAATTTCAGTTGGCGCCATTAAGCAACATTGAAAACCGTTGTCAAGTCCCATGAGCATTGACATAAAGGCTACTATGGTTTTTCCTGAGCCCACATCGCCTTGTAATAATCGATTCATTTGCGCATTGCTGCCTAAATCGGACCGAATTTCTTTCAAAACACGTTTCTGTGCATTTGTTAAATCGAAGGGTAAATGCTCCTTAAAAAAGGTGTTGAAATAGTCTCCAACTTTTATAAAGGTCAATCCTTTTATTTTTGATTTATGGATGAGGTTCTTTAAAATTAATTGTAATTGTATATAGAAAAATTCCTCAAATTTTAATCGAAATTGTGCCTTGGAAAGTAAGTTGGTGGACTTTGGAAAATGAATATTGAATAGGGCATCAGACTTTGATATTAATTTTAAATTGCTACGCAATGAAGAAGGTAAAGTTTCCGAAAACTGACCTTTGGTTTCCAAAAACAGGTTTTGCATGATTTTAGAAATAACCCTGTTAGAAACCCCTTTGTTTGATAGCTTCTCTGTAGACGGATAGATGGGCTGCATGGTGGAACGCAGATTCTTCTCGTGTTCGTTTAAGAGTTCTAGTTCTGGATGAGGCATACTAAATTTGCCGCTAAACCAGTTGGTTTTACCAAAAATGACATAGGGTTGATTGAGTTTTAGGCTTTCGCGTATCCATTTTTGGCCTCTAAACCAAACGAGCTCCATGGTCCCGGTGTCATCCCTAAAATCTGCAACTAGGCGTTTACCTCGTTTTTGTGCTACTTCTCTAAAGCCTGTAATCTTTCCAGTTATCTGCACTTCGGCATTGTTGCGTTGTAGTTCATTGATTTTATAGTATTGTGTCCGGTCTATATAGCGATTAGGGAAAAGATTAATAAGGTCTTGGTAGGTGTGTATGCCTAATTCAGAGCGTAATAAATCTGCTCGGTTGGGTCCAACGCCCTTAAGATAGTCGATAGGTGTTTGAAGATTAACACTCATAAGACGAAATTAATTAATTCCCGCGAGGACTGAAATCTCTTTGCTGATAAATAATTGATTTTGGTCCTATAATTGTGTAGGTTTATTGCATGAAATTATTTGGTTGCCTTTTATTCTTAAGTTTAGGGTTTTTAAGTTATGCCCAACAAACAAAATATGTGGATTTTGAAGAGGCTAATTCTGTGCTGGTGCTAAATCCAGATTCATCCAAGGTTTCTGGCTTGGTGACTTATCAGATGAAGGCTTTGCGTTCTGTAGATTCTGTTTTTATTGATGCTAAGGCCATGCGCTTTCCGGGCGGTATCTCAATTAATAATACAGGTGTTGATTACAAGAATGACCAACAGCGCCTTTGGATTTACAATCGTTTCGAGAAAGATAGTACTTATAGAATTACCTTTAATTATGAATGTTATCCAAAACAAACCCTTTACTTTTTAAAACAAAAGGGTGTTTGGAATATCTGGACACAAGGCCAAGGTAAATATACCAGTCATTGGTTCCCAAGTTTCGATGATGTCAATGAAAAAGTGGTGTTCAAAATTGGCACGGCATTTAAGGCAGGTTATGAGATTCTTTCAAATGGTAAAAGGTTGCAGGGCTCAAGTGATAAGGGAGTCAATACTTGTGTTTATGTTATGCGGAAACCCATCTCTAGCTACCTTTTGGCGCTTGTAATAGGTAAATATTATAAAAAAACAGAAAGCTCTAAGAGCGGTATTCCGCTTGAATTTTATTACTATCCTGAGGATTCTTTAAAATTAGAGCCCACCTATCGCTACTCTAAACGTATGTTCGATTTTTTGGAGGCTGAGATTGGATTTCCTTATCCTTGGCAAAATTACAAGCAAGTACCTGTACATGATTTTCTTTACGCTGGTATGGAAAACACTAGCTTAACTATTTTTTCCGATGCCTTTATGGTGGATTCCACAGGGTTTAATGATAAGAGTTATGTAAGCGTTAATGCTCATGAGTTAGCGCACCAATGGTTTGGTAATTTAGTTACCGCAAAATCTGGTGAGCATCACTGGTTGCAAGAAGGTTTTGCAACCTACTATGCGCTATTGGCAGAACGCGATATTTATGGTGATGACTATTATCATTTTAAATTAGTTGAATCGGCAGTAAATTTAGGGCGTCAAGATTTGTCTGGTGATGGCACATCCTTGTTAAATCCAAAATCGAGCAGCTTAACCTTTTACCAGCGTGGCGCTTGGGTACTACATGCGTTACGAACTAAAGTGGGTGACAAAATCTTTAAAGCTGCCGTAAAGAATTATTTGACAAAGTTTCAGTTTGGTAGTGCAGAGACTTCCGATTTTATTCGGGAGGTTGAGAAGCGCTATGGCCGAAACCTTAATAATTTTAAGCAAAAATGGATTTTAAATAAGACCTTCCCAGTAGATGAGGCTATTGCCATGTTGCAAAAACAGTCGCCTTATGTGCAGGAGTATATTATGATAGATTGCGAAGTGAAGTCGGGCAAGTGCAATGAGTATTTAAAGTTCTACGCTTCTGATGACGCAAAAGTCAAGGTGATTTCTCAAGCGCCAGAATTAATCACAGAAGACACGTTTAAGCAAAGTTTAAAAGTGCGACAAGCGATATCTCAATACCTCAAAACCATTCCTAAATCGCTAAAAGCACCTTATGAAACCTTATTGGATGATGCTTCGTATATCACCATTGAAAATGCGCTCTATAATTTATGGGTAAGTTTTCCGGAAGACCGCCCTAAGTATTTAGCTAAAACTCGTGGTGTCTATGGATTTAACGATTTTAATGTGCGATTACTCTGGATAGTTTTAAATTTGAATACACCGTTTTATGAAGCCGATAACAAACAAGGGCTGTACAATGAGCTTGTTGGATACACGGACGAGGGAAATACTATGGAATTGCGCATGAATGCCTTTAGGTATCTCAATATGATTGGGACATGCGATGCGCAATGTAAATCGAACTTAGAAAATGCAAAAACCCACCATAATTGGCGTATGGTAAAGTTTGCTAAGGATATGTCTAAACAATTGGAAGAAAAAAAGCAATAATGAAGGCTCTGGTTATTTCAGGAGGTGGTAGTAAAGGTGCTTTTGCAGGTGGTGTTGCACAATACCTAATGCAAGAAGAGAAACGTACCTATGATTTATTTCTTGGCACTTCAACAGGGAGTTTGCTCGTTCCTCATTTGGCAGTTAATAATATTCCGAAACTTTACAAAATTTATACTAATGTGCAACAGCACGATATTTTTAGTGTGAGCCCTTTTGTACAGCGCAAAAAAGGAGATAGGGAATATGTCTCCATAGATTTTGTAAATTCGTTGTGGCAGTTTATAAAACGTAAACGGACCTTCGGTGAAAGCAAGGCCTTGAAACGTAATATTAAGCGTAATTTTACTTATGAAGAATACCTTGCTATAAAAGAGAACAAGCACGATATTGTAGTAACAGTCTCTAATCTCTCTTTAAATCGGGTAGAATATAAATCTATCAATGACTGTTCTTATGAAGAATTTTGCAATTGGATCTGGATTTCTTGTAACTATATACCATTTATGTCCTTGGCTACGGTTAATGGCTATGAGTATGCAGATGGAGGATTGGGCTGCGTAATTCCTATACGTGAGGCTATCTTAAGAGGGGCCACTGAGGTTGATGCGGTTATTTTAGAAGCGGAAAATTTAGAAAAGCAAAAGGTGCTCGGTCGTAATCCGTTTTCCTTAATGCTTAATCTTTTTGGGCATTTGATGAATCAGGTGGAACGAAGTGATATTACAATTGGTAAGCTGGCAGCAACTAACAACGATGTAAAATTGAATTTATATTACACGCCAACTACGCTCACAGAGAACTCTTTGATTTTTAGCAAGCGACTTATGGAAAAGTGGTGGAAGCAAGGCTTTGAATACGCCAAAAGAAAGCACAACGCTTGTTAAAAAGAAGATGCTCTAGGCACATAACGACATTTATTTGTAATAACAAAGCGCTCTCATTTTAGTCTACCACATTTCACCAACCTCTTTTTTGATGAAGGAAAGCGCGGCATTACTAGGAGCAGAGGTTTCCATTAATTCAGTAAGAATAACCTCTCTAAGTTTGTTGGCTGAATCTGTTTTTTCGTTCATGTTAGCCTTTCTAATTAATTGAATCGTGGCATTTTTAGCAGCAATAATAACGGTCCAACAATCGTCACTTAAATAGATTTGTTGAGATAGGTTATGTTCAAACTCTTGTTGAATGCTTGCTACAAGTAAAGCTTCATAATCCTCTTTATTAGAAGATGTTGGGTTGACTCTAGTCAATAGCTTTGATGGTGTTATACGCTCCAAAAACAACGCCATACGTTCATAAGCTTGTAGCCTAATCGGAAAGGATTCTTTCTGTCTATCTTTTTGTAAAAGGAAGCGTCTTCTGCCAGCTTCGTTTTCAATATGTTGTTTAAAGAAATAATAGGCAATAGCTCCTACAATGGCAGCAGGTAATAGGTTAAATAAAATGTCAATGATTCGTTCTAGTTCCATATGTTAGTTCAACTTGGTATTAATATTTATGCCAAGATAATGACAATCTTTTAAAAATTGTTCACCATCGGAAGCCACTCACTCCTTTTGGTATTGAAAAATTTCATTGAATTTTCTTGTTAATTATTCAAGTAGTCAAATGTAATTTGAGTAAAAGCTCTAACACCAAGAAGCATACCACTATCGTCAATTCTAAAGTCTGGAGTATGGTGCGGGTAGGGTTCTGTCGTTCCAGGAGACATTCCACCTAGAAAGAAATATACACCTGGCACCTTTTCTTGAAAATATGAAAAGTCCTCTCCACCTGTAGTAGCTTTCATTAGTTCCACCTTCTCTTTACTGGCTACCTTCTGTAGAGAAGGAAGTATTTGAGCTGTTAGCTCAGGGTCGTTGTAGGTAATGGATGTATTATTCTGAAAGCTAATTTCCACTTCTCCACCATAGGCTTCTGCAATAGATTTAGACATTTCTCTCATGCGATTAATAATCATTTCCCTCATTTTTGGGTCTAAGGTTCTAACGGTACCAATAAGTTCAGCAGATTCTGGTATAATATTAAAGCGGGTACCTGCTGTGATTTTACCAACGGTAATTACCGCAGCCTCGTCTGTTAATTTGGCTTCTCTACTAATAATAGTCTGGAGGCCATCAATAATTTTAGCTGAAATCATAATCGGGTCTACGCCAGACCATGGTTGGGAGCCATGAGTTTGTTTCCCCTTTACAGTGATGACAAAGCGCTCCACCGAAGCCATAATACCCTCGGTTTTGTATTTTATAGTGCCAACTGGAGTTTCGGAATTGATATGAAGCCCAAAAATGGCATCAACCTTAGGATTCTCAAGGGCACCTTCTTTTATCATTAATTTGGCTCCGCCTTCTTCGCCAGGTGGAGGACCTTCTTCAGCGGGTTGAAAAATAAATTTAACGGTACCTTTTATCTTGTCCTTGTGTTTAGCTAAGATTTCAGCCGTTGCCATTAGTATAGCAATGTGAGTATCGTGCCCGCAAGCGTGCATTACACCAGTTTCAGTATTTAAAAATGTGGTTCTCACCTCAGATTTAAAAGGAAGGTTGTTACGCTCGGTAACAGGAAGTGCGTCTATATCTGCACGTAGGGCTATAACTTTGCCAGGTTGGTCACCTTTCAAAATACCAATTACACCAGTTTTCGCAATACCTGTTTCTACATCAAGTCCGAGATTTTCAAGATGCTCGGCAATCTTTTCTGCGGTTTTATACTCACGGTTGGAAAGTTCTGGATTTTGGTGAAAATAATGACGCCAATCTATTAGTTTTTCTTCAACATTGGCAATGTCTTTGTCAATATTAGCTTGAGAAAATACCACGCACGGCAATAAAAGAAGTAGGGTTAAAATGTATTTCATGTGGATTAAAATTTTCACTAAGATATTGAAATTTCAGTTACCTCTGTTTTTGAAACATTGTTTATAATTAATAAGCATTAGTCATGGAAAAACTTAGGACAATACGTATTTTCACAGCTGAAAAAAATTGATTTTGGAGAAGTATTTAAGTCAACTTAACGAGGCGCAGTTAGCACCAACCCTGCAGAAGGATGGTCCAATGATTGTAATAGCTGGTGCGGGCTCTGGTAAGACAAGAGTTTTGACTTTTAGAATTGCCTATCTCATGAGTCAAGGGATTGATCCATTCAATATTCTGGCTTTAACCTTTACCAATAAGGCTGCTCGTGAGATGAAGGGCAGAATTGCCAGTATCGTTGGAGATTCTGAAGCAAAAAATTTGTGGATGGGCACCTTCCATTCCGTATTTGCCAAGATTTTGAGAATTGAATCTGACCGCTTAGGCTATCCCAGTAATTTCACCATTTATGACACTCAAGATTCAGACCGTCTAATTTCATCCATTATTAAAGAAATGGGCTTAGACAAGGATGTTTATAAGTACAAACAGATTAGGTCTAGGATTTCTTCTTACAAAAACAGTTTAATTACGGTTAAGGCCTATTTTAATAATCCTGAATTGATGGAGGCGGATGCTGCTGCGCGAAGACCTCGGATTGGTGAAATCTATCAAAATTATGTAGAGCGTTGTTTTAAGGCTGGTGCTATGGATTTTGATGATTTGTTACTGAAGACCAATGAGCTTCTTACGAGGTTCCCAGATGTTTTAGCAAAATACCAAGACCGATTCAGGTATATTTTAGTAGATGAGTACCAGGATACCAACCATTCTCAATATCTTATTGTAAGGGCCTTGGCAGACCGGTTTCATAATATATGCGTAGTTGGCGATGATGCTCAGAGTATTTATGCTTTTAGAGGCGCTAATATTAGTAATATTCTCAATTTTCAGCGCGATTATGATGATGTGAAGGTGTTTAGATTGGAACAGAATTATAGGTCCACAAAGAACATAGTTAATGCGGCCAATTCTGTAATAGATAAAAACCAAAATAAACTCGATAAGATTGTTTGGACAGCCAATGAAGAAGGTCCAAAAATAAAGGTTAATCGCTTAATGACTGATGGTGACGAAGGACGTTATGTCGCAAGTACCATTTTTGAAGCCAAGATGCAACATCAGTTACAGAGTCAAGACTTTGCAGTGCTGTATAGAACTAATGCACAATCAAGAGCTATAGAAGATGCCTTGAGGAAGCGCGATATAAATTACAGAATTTATGGAGGTCTCTCTTTTTACCAAAGAA
The DNA here is from genome assembly GCF_017581965.1 of Winogradskyella pelagia. Classification (GTDB taxonomy): domain Bacteria; phylum Bacteroidota; class Bacteroidia; order Flavobacteriales; family Flavobacteriaceae; genus Winogradskyella; species Winogradskyella pelagia. The sequence continues at coordinate 199,224 of NZ_JAGEVF010000004.1, read as the reverse complement.
AGGAAATAAAGGATGTATTGTCCTATTTACGGTTGATTTTGAACCCAGCAGATGAAGAGGCCCTTAAACGAATTATAAATTTTCCAGCTCGTGGCATAGGCCAAACTACTTTAGACCGTTTAGTTGTTGCTGCTAATGCATATGATATTTCCATTTTTGATGTTATAAGGCGTATTGATGAACTTGATGTAAAAGTAAACTCTGGAACTCGCAATAAGTTGAAGGACTTTGCGACCATGACTGAAAGTTTCCAGGTGATGAATGCTAATGCCAATGCTTTTGAATTGGCAGAGCACGTTGTTAAAGTTACCGGGTTGATTAGGGAATTTAAAAAGGATGGCACTCCAGAGGGTATTGCCAAAATGGAGAATATTGAAGAATTATTAAATGGTATAAAAGACTTTGTAGAAGGACAGGTGGAAGTTGCAGACGCTACAGCATCTCTATCCGAGTTTTTGGAAGATGTGGCGTTGGCAACGGATTTAGATTCCGATAAAGGCGATCCTAATCACGTTGCTTTAATGACAATACATTTGGCCAAAGGATTAGAGTTTCCGCATGTATTCATTGTAGGTATGGAGGAAGATTTGTTTCCTAGCGCTATGAGTATGAATACACGAAGCGAGCTTGAAGAAGAACGACGTCTATTTTACGTGGCTTTAACTAGAGCAGAAAAACAAGCCTATCTCACCTATACCTTATCGCGTTACCGGTGGGGAAAACTCATCGATGCAGAACCTAGTCGGTTTATAGAAGAAATAGATGAGCAATACCTAGATGTTATAACACCGTTGCAAGAGCAGCGCTTTAATCCTATGTTAGATGCTTCGATTTTTGGAGATATAGAACCGAACAAAGTACGGTTTGCAAAACCAAAGTCTCCAAAACTCCAGAAAAAAAGCAATCAGAAAAAAGCCGAACCGTTTAAAATTAGTACACCAAAAAAATTGAAACCAGTGACTAAATCTAAAGGAAGTTCTAATCTGTTTGATGGTAAGTTAGCTGTAGGAAACATAGTTAACCATCAGAGATTTGGTCGAGGTGAGGTGCTAAAAATTGAAGGGGTAGGAAGTGATTTAAAAGCCGAAATAAAATTTAAAAATGGGGATACCAAAAAGCTTTTACTTCGGTTTGCTAAACTGGAGATTTTGGGTTAGATTGTTTTACAGATTTATTTATGGCTGACTTTATCAAAATATATCCCGAGAACCCAAACCCAAAAGCGATTCAAAAAGTGGTAGATGTGTTAAAAAAGGGAGGTCTCGTTATTTACCCAACAGATACGGTTTATGGCTTAGGTTGCGATATTACTAATATCAAAGCTTTGGAGCGCATTGCAAAAATTAAGGGTGTAAAACTCGAAAAATCTAACTTCTCTTTCATTTGTGAAGACCTTAGTAATCTTAGTGATTATGTTAAGCAAATAGATACCACAACATTTAAAATATTAAAACGAGCCTTGCCAGGACCGTATACCTTTATTCTTCCAGGTTCTAAAAACTTACCAAACCCATTTAAGAAGCGCAAAACAGTTGGGATAAGAGTGCCCGATAATCCAATTACCTTGGCCATAGTTAACAGTTTAGGGCATCCACTCGTATCAACTTCCATACGAGATGATGATGAAATAGTGGAGTATACCACTGATCCTGAGTTAATTTTAGAAAAATGGGATAAGCGCGTTGATCTTGTTGTTGACGGTGGGTACGGAGGTAATGAGGGTTCTACCATTATTGACCTCTCTGAAGGCGAGCCCATTATCGTTAGACAAGGGAAAGGCAATTTAGAGATTTTTTAAATCTGTTTTAAAAGTTTGGTAACTCTATTGCTGTTAGAATAAAAGAGTAGCAATGATATCATCCCGCAGACCAAGAATCCTGCGAAAAGCGGAATTACTGAATCCTTTACAAACCCACCAATAAAATCGGCAATCGGAACTGCCATAACGGTAGAAATAAAACCATTTAATGCCGAACCAACTCCTGCAATGTGCCCCATTGGCTCCATGGCTAAAGCTCTGAGATTACCAAAAAGAAAACCTATTGTAAAAAATTGAAGTGCAAAGAAACCAACTAAGATTTCTATAGGTGGGTTCAGTTGAGAATTAAAAATCAATAGGAATATTAGTGATATACTAACAAAAGATAGCATAGCTGTGTGTACTATCCTTCGCATGCCATACTTAATTACGAGTTGGCTATTAAAGAATGTGGCTAATCCAACGGAAATAGCCAAGCTGGCAAAAATTAAAGGAAACTCCTCAGCGAGCCCATATTGATTTTCAAAAATTTGCTGAGATGTGCTTAAGTATACCATAAATGAACCGGTTATTAGTCCCGATAAAATGGTATAAATAACAGCAGAGCGTATTTTAAAGAATTCAATAGCTCCTGTTTTAAAGATGCTTAGCCGATAGGGTATTTTATATTTTTCTTTGAGGGTTTCCTCCTGCCTAAGCCAAAACCAAAGCATGACAATAACGCCGAAACCAAGTGTAAAAATGAATATGGATTTCCAACTGAAATACACCATTAATAGTTGCCCTAAGGTTGGTGCTATAACCGGTACTAGGATAAAAATCATCACAACAATCGATAATATTTTAGCCATATAATCGCCACTGTAGCTATCCCTTACCATGGCAATACACATGGTTCTTGGTGAAGCAAGACCAATACCTTGAAGTATTCGGCCAAAAATCATCATTTCAAAACTCTTAGTGGTGATACAAATGATAGATGCAATTATGAATACCACAAATCCCATATATACAATGGGCTTGCGTCCAAAACTATCTGAGAGAGGTCCAAAGACAAGCTGGCCCATACCTAATCCCAAAAAAATCATTGTTATGATTTTTTGATTATTGCTAGGATCTGTAACACTTAGATGGTCACCAATATTTGGCAAGGCTGGTAGTACTGCGTCAATAGACAGTGCTACAATAGACATTAATGCTGCCATCAATACTACAAATTCTGCTTGAGACCGATTTTTCATGGCGCAAAAGTAAGTCAATTATCAACTATTATTTGAAGGAAGAGACATTTAAATCAAATATTAAGATCTAATACGTATTTAAACCTACTTTTGCACCCTCCAAGGTTCAGCATTTACATTACGATTAGCCTTTATTAAATTAAAACAAGGCGTTAAAATGTCTAGTGCTAGCTTTAAACAAAGGTTAAGTTTTAGAATATTTAATACAATCAGATGCCATGAAGCATTTAAAAGACAAATCCAAACCATCTCAATCGAATAAACCTAAAGTTACAATGGCAACCGCCTTTAAGACTATTATTTGGCCTAGACGTAATCTTGTTTTTATTGGGTTGGTACTTATAGTTATAAGGAGTTTATCTGGCCTTATTTTGCCATGGCAAAGTAAAGTGTTGTTGGATGATGTGGTTCCTAATAAGGATGTCGATGCCTTATATGTGCTTATTGCAATAGTTCTAGCGGCCATTTTGGTACAAGCGGTGACTTCGTTTTTGCTTACACGTATTTTGAGTGTGCAAGCACAGTATTTAATTTCGGAATTGAGGGCACAAGTTCAAAAGAAAGTGTTATCGCTTCCAATTCGTTTTTTTGACAATACAAAGTCGGGTGCTTTGGTATCTCGTATTATGAGCGATGTTGAAGGTGTAAGGAATTTAATTGGTACAGGTTTAGTGCAGCTGGTAGGAGGCTCCTTCACAGCCATAGTATCATTGGTGATTTTAATAAAATTAAATCCTTGGATGACACTTTTTGTCTTCGTACCTCTATCTATTTTTGGACTAGTGGCTTTAAAAGCCTTTAAATTTATACGTCCGGTTTTTAGAAATCGTGGAAAAATCAATGCCGAAGTTACTGGTCGTTTGACGGAAACCCTTGCAGGTGTTAGGGTTATTAAAGCTTTTAATGCTGAGGAACAAGAAAATAAGACTTTTGAGAAAGGCGTGGAGCGTTTGTATGAAAACGTAAAAAAGAGTTTGACGGCAACCGCCTTAATGACGAGCTCTTCAACCTTCTTAATAGGTGTAGCAACCACTGGTATTATGGGTATTGGAGGTTATTATATGATAAGTGATAGCATGACCACTGGAGAATTTTTATTTTTCACTTTGATTCTTGGTTTCATGATCGCACCTATTGTTCAAATGAGTAATATAGGTAGCCAGCTCACTGAGGCTCTAGCTGGTTTAGACCGAACAGAAGAGCTAATGAATTTAGCTGCTGAAGACGAACAACCCGAAAGGACCATTCAATTAGATGGTATTCATGGTGATATAAAATTTAGTGACGTATCCTTTGCTTATGAAGAAGGAAAGCCAGTATTGTACAATATTGATTTTGAAGCACCATCTGGCACGGTTACGGCTCTGGTGGGCAGTTCAGGCTCTGGTAAATCTACCATCGCTGGTTTGTCGGCAACCTTCTTAGATCCAGAGTCAGGATTAATTACTATTGATGGTCATGATTTATCAAAGGTAAAGCTCAATAGTTTTAGGCAGCACTTAGGCGTTGTGTTGCAGGATGAGTTTTTGTTTGAAGGTACGATACGAGAAAATATTATGTTTCCAAGACCAAATGCGACTGAAGCTCAACTTCAAAATGCAGTGAAAGCGGCTTATGTTAATGAGTTTACAGATCGTTTTGATGATGGCCTAGATACCTTAATAGGTGAGAGAGGTGTAAAACTATCAGGAGGACAACGTCAGCGTATTGCGATAGCTAGGGCGATTTTGGCCGATCCTAAAATCATTATTCTAGATGAGGCAACTTCTAATTTAGATACCGAAAGTGAGGGATTGATTCAGAAAAGCTTATCTCAATTAACCAACAATAGAACCACTATTGTTATTGCCCACCGCCTGAGTACTATAAAAAGAGCAGATCAGATTTTGGTCATAGAAACTGGTCGTATTGTAGAACGTGGTACACATGATGATTTATTAGCGTTGAAGGGCCGCTACTATGATTTGTATACATTCCAGGCAAAAATATAGACTTAGGGGAATGTTGTCTCAAAAAATTTATAGTTTTATAATGCCATCGTTGTTCTATGTGTTATCAAACCCGACAAATAAGAACTATAAAGGATTTGGAGTTACGTTACAATGTAACTTTGAGTAATCCATCTTATGGCCCTTTATTTGATCAGCCAGCCTATCATCTTAATGGATTTTCCCACCCCAATATGCTGGTGATTCCCCAACAAAAGCCAGAAGTAATAGCACCGGGAATTTGGGGCATAGTTCCTTCTAATAAACAACCAGAGGAGATTAAAGCTTATTATAAAGAAAGTATTCGGTATGGTTCGGGTTTAAATGCACAAAGTGAAAAGCTCTTTCAACATTTTATTTACAAACATTCAGCACTAACAAAGCGTTGTATTATTCCAGTTAATGGATTTTATGAACCCCATACCGTAGACAAGAAAAAATATCCTGTTTTCATTCACAGAGATGACGATTCTATTTTTTCGTTGGCGGGAATATACACTGTGATAGGAAAGTATATTACCTTTACTATACTAACCAGAGAAGCCTCGCCATTTTTTGAGCGTATTCACAATATAAAAAAGCGTCAACCTGTCCTTATATCAGAAAAAGACGAGAAACTTTGGTTAGATGACAGCTTGAAACAAAATGATGTTTTAGAAATTATTGGTAGGGAATTTAATGATAAACAACTTGAGGCCTATACCATAAGTAAAGACTTATATAGACCTCAAGTAGATAGTAACCACGATACTATTGCGGAGCCAAAGACATATTCCGAATTGGACTATACCTATCTATAATGGTATATTGCCATGTTTTCGTTTAGGTCTATTAACTTGCTTATCCTGTAACATGCTAAAAGCTTTTATCAATTTACGTCGTGTGTTTTTTGGCAAAATCACTTCATCAATAAAACCGCGTTCAGCGGCGCTATAAGGATTTGCGAATAATTCGGCATATTCAGCTTCTTTTTCTTTCCATTTAGCTTCCTTGTCCTCTGCGGATGCAATTTCACGTCTAAATATGATTTCGGCCGCACCCTTAGCGCCCATAACGGCAATTTCAGCAGATGGCCATGCAAAATTCATGTCGGCACCAATATGCTTAGAGTTCATAACGTCATAGGCACCACCGTAAGCTTTTCTTGTAATTACGGTAACTCTTGGTACCGTTGCTTCACTAAAAGCATATAATAATTTAGCACCATGAACAATAATTCCATTCCACTCTTGGTCTGTACCGGGAAGGAATCCTGGAACATCCTCTAATACCAACATAGGAATGTTGAATGCATCACAGAACCTCACGAATCTAGCCGCTTTTTTAGAGCTTTTAACCCCAAGAACACCAGCCAAAAACATAGGTTGGTTGGCAATGATACCAATTGATTTTCCGCCTAATCGTGCAAAACCAACGATGATATTCTCTGCGTAGTCCTTGTGGATTTCGTAGAAGGAGTCCTCATCAATGATGCCGTTAATAACATCATGCATATCATATGGTTTATTGGGATTATCTGGAACAATAGTAGATAAACTATCACGTACCTCGTCCTTAAGCTCAAATTCTAAATCATGTGGTTTTTCTCTATTGCTTTGTGGGAGGTAGCTTAGTAATGTCTTTACATCTTCTAGGCACTCAATATCATTAGATGAGGTTTTATGAGCTACACCAGACTTTGTAGAATGTACACTAGCACCACCAAGTTCTTCGCTTGTAACCTCTTCATTAGTAACCGTTTTAACCACGTTAGGTCCGGTAACAAACATATAACTGGTATCTTGAACCATTATGGTAAAATCTGTCATTGCAGGGGAGTAGACAGCACCACCAGCACAAGGACCCATTATAGCTGAAATTTGAGGAATTACACCAGAGGCTTGCACATTTCGATAAAAAATATCGGCATAACCACCAAGTGATTTAACCCCTTCTTGGATACGTGCTCCACCAGAATCATTTAATCCAATAACAGGAGCACCTACATTCACTGCCATATCCATAATCTTGCAAATCTTCTCGGCATGCGTTTCAGAGAGCGAACCACCAAAAACGGTAAAGTCTTGAGCGAACACGTAGACTAATCTTCCTTCTACTGTGCCATAACCAGTAACAACACCATCGCCATAAAATTTTTGTTTATCCATACCAAATTCTTTGGTACGATGTGTTACCAAGGCACCAATTTCTTCAAATGAACCTTCGTCGAGTAGATATAGGACACGTTCTCTAGCGGTTAATTTCTTTTTTTGATGTTGCTTGTCAATACGTTCTTGACCACCTCCTAATTTGGCTAAATCAAGCTTTTCGTTAAGAGTTTTTATTTTTGAATCCATAGTATCTTAATTAGGTAGTCTTAATAGTGTTTTATCCATTAGATATTCTTTGAGAGCTATCTTGGCCGCAATTTCAGCTTCTTTAGCATGTTGTTCTTCTAACAGGGCTGGTGAGTAGTAGTTTTTTACAAAGTGGGTATCGAAGTTTCCACTTGTAAAGGCTTCATGTTCACAAACGAAACGGCCAAATGGTAAAGTGGTCTCAACCCCTTTTACATGATAATTGTCAATAGCCTTAATCATAAGTTGTATAGCTTCATTTCTAGTTTTGCCATAGGTAATTAACTTAGACAGCATAGGGTCGTAATAAATAGGAATATCCATTCCCTCTTCAAAACCATTATCAACTCTTATATTTTCACCAACAGGGAGTTTGTAAACTTCCAATTTTCCCACGCTTGGTAAAAAGTCGTTCATTGGGTCTTCTGCGTAAACCCTAAGTTCTATGGCATGCCCATTTATTTTTAAATCCTGTTGTTTTATTTGAAGTTCTTCGCCTCTGGCTACGTTAATTTGTAATTCTACTAAGTCTACTCCAGAAATCCACTCAGAAACAGGGTGTTCTACCTGTAGTCTGGTATTCATTTCTAGAAAATAAAAATTATGATCGGCATCCATTAAGAACTCAACCGTACCAGCACCTAAATAATCACAGGATCGTGCAACGTTTATTGCGGCTTGTCCCATTCTTTCTCTCAGTTCTGGAGTTAGAATTGCTGAAGGTGCTTCTTCTACTACTTTTTGATGTCGGCGTTGAACAGAACATTCGCGCTCAAAGAAATGTAATATATTACCATGGCTATCTGCCATAACCTGAATTTCTATATGTCTTGGTGAGCTCACATATTTTTCTACAAAGACAGAGCCATCTCCAAAAGCAGAGGTTGCTTCGCTTATAGCGCGTTTCATTTGACTTTCGATGTCCTTTTCATTTTCTACAACGCGCATTCCTTTTCCACCGCCACCCGCAGCCGCTTTTATTAAAATGGGAAGTCCTATTTGTTTAGCGATTTCAACAGCTTCTTTTGGGTCAGTAACGGCGTGATCTACACCTGGAACCATTGGGATGTCATAGTCCTTAACCGCATCTTTGGCAGCGAGTTTATCACCCATCATTTTTATGGCCTTTGATCTTGGTCCTATAAAAATGATATCGTTTTTTTCGCAAAGCTCCGCAAAATCAGCATTTTCACTTAAGAATCCGTATCCGGGATGGATGCCTTCCACGTTTAATGCCTTCGAGATTTCAATGATCTTGTCACCTCTTAGGTAAGATTCATTGGAAGGAGCTGGGCCTATACAAACGGCTTCATCTGCGTATTTTACATGAGGTGCATTTCTATCCGCTTCAGAAAATACAGCTACGGTTTTTATTCCCATCTTTTTAGCAGTACGCATAACGCGTATAGCGATTTCGCCTCTGTTGGCGACTAATATTTTTTTCATCTTATTCGAATTCTATTAAAAGAGCATTTTTATCAACAGCCTCACCTTGTTTTACCTTTAAGGATTTAATGACGCCGTCTCTTGGTGAATTGAGAACGTTTTCCATTTTCATGGCTTCAAGAATCAATAATGGGTCATCCTCTTTAACCTCTTGACCTTCATTTACGTTGATTTCTAAGATAAGTCCAGGCATTGGAGCCTTAATGTCATTTATTTTTTTAGAAGCGCCTAATGCAAATCCCAAACTAGCAATCTGTTGATCTAGAGTGTCCTGTATAGATACTTCATAGGTGTTATTATTAACCATAACACTGTATGTCTTTTCGTTAAAATCTGAACGCAGCACTTTTGCCTTTATGGATTGATTATTCTGAAGAATGTGATAGGTGTTTTTTGAGGTAGACACCACATCAAGTTGTTTTGCATCTTCTTCACTAATATCAAAATTGTGAGAAGCATTTACTTTTGTTTTATACATGTACTTCGAATTATTAAACTTGGGCTAAATTAGAGATAAGCCTTTCCCTAAAATATGAAATTAATCATGTTTCAGAAAAACTTTACATAGATTTAAACTTAGAATCCCTTTGATGATTAATAATGGCTTTTCTAGAAAGAAAAACACCAATCATTAAAGAGATAATGGCACCGATAGATATACCTGGAATAAATCCAATAAATAAAAAGAAATCATAAGTTCCATGAAAAAGGACTGCTAGGAGCAAACCCGTAATATTCAACCAAAAACGGTTGTTGGAAAACTTCGCTTTACCCATAAAATAACCCATTAAAATACCAAATGTGGCGTGTGCTGGCACCGCTGTAAATGCCCTTATGAGTGCAACATCGTAACCGCCACCTATAACATATAGTACGTTTTCTGTACAGGCAAATCCCATAGACACCATAACGGCATAAATAATGCCGTCGTAGGGCTCGTTAAACGCTTTTCTTGGTTGAGCAAAATATCTTACCACAATGTATTTACTGAACTCTTCAGAGAACCCAACAATTACAAATGCCTTTATAAATTGTTGCCAAATACTGTATTTGTCTGTGATAGGAATGAGCTCATCTGTAACTAAATAAATAAGGGTTACAATAATTACGCTTACAATGGCACCAAATACAAAACTCAAAAGCAGAAGACCTAGAGGTTCTTTATCATATTTATCTTGTAGATAGATGAATATAATAATAACCAATATAGGTGCTACAGCACTTAGAATTATATTCATAGGTGCAGATGTGCTTTGATGCTGTCAATAACAAACCTATAATAGTTTCGATTGCTGGCAATAAAGTGATTGTTATTTTGGCTACCTTCCAAAAGATTAAAGAATTCCTTAAAGCTTACTAATTTTAGTGCTTCAACTTCATCTTCTTGAGGTACCAAGTCCTCTAGCCTTATTCTGAGTTGAGCGATAAATATTTGGTGAAATTCGAAATCCTTAATTTTGCCGTTGTTATAGTTTGATTTGTGAAGTTTTACACCAATTTTAATAAGGTCTTTTTTACCTATGGCTAAGCCTATTTCCTCTTGAGTTTCTCTCACAGCGGCATCTATAAAACTTTCGCCAGCATCAATATGTCCTGCTACGGACACGTCCCAGAGTAGAGGATAGATTATTTTTTTGCGAGACCTCTGTTGTAAAAGTACTTTACCACTTTTGGTATAAAACCAGACATGTATAGTATTGTGATACCATCCATTTTTATGGGCATCAGATTTTAAGGCTACTTTACCAGTGGGTTCTCCGGTTTTGGTAACAATATCTATGAGTTCGTCCATGTAAAAAAGATTCCCACTTTCGTGGGAATTAGTTATTCGAAATAGCTAAAGGTATCTCCATCCTTTATTTTAAGCAAGGACTCATAAATTAACCTAATTACATTTTCTACATCATCTCTATGCACCATCTCAACGGTAGTATGCATATAGCGCAATGGTAAAGAAATCAAAGCAGATGCTACACCACCATTACTATAGGCAAAGGCATCAGTGTCGGTCCCTGTGGCTCTTGACAAAGCGGCACGTTGGAATGGAATTTTCTTATCTTCAGCAGTATCGGTTATCAGATCTCTTAGTTTTTGTTGTACGGCAGGAGCGTAAGCTACAACAGGACCCTTACCAATTTCTGCATATCCTTGTTTTTTCTGGTCTATCATTGGTGTGGTTGTATCGTGAGTTACGTCGGTAACAATAGCCACATTTGGTTTTATAGTTTGGGTAATCATCTCCGCACCTCTGAGGCCAATTTCTTCCTGTACAGAATTTGTAACATAAAGACCAAAGGGTAATTTTTGCTTGTTTTCGTGAAGTAAACGTGCTACTTCCGCTATCATAAATCCACCCATTCTATTGTCTAATGCACGGCAAACAAACTTATCGCCATTTAGGATGTGGAACTCATCTGGATACGTGATAACACAGCCAACATGCACACCCATTTTCTCAACCTCTGCTTTGTCTTTGGCGCCAATATCAATGCAAATATTATCTGGTTTTGGTGGTTCTTCTTTTGCTCTGTTCCTAGTATGTATGGCTGGCCAGCCAAATACGCCTTTCACAACACCTTTTTTAGTATGGATATTAACTATTTTACTAGGTGCAATTTGGTGATCGCTACCACCATTTCTAATCACATACAGAAGACCTTTGTCAGAAATGTAATTGACGTACCAAGAGATTTCATCAGCGTGGCCTTCAATAACCACCTTGTACTTTGCCTTTGGATTAATAACTGCAACAGCGCTGCCATAGGTGTCTGTTACAAATTCATCTACATAGGGTTTAAGATAGTCCATCCATATTTTTTGACCATCCCATTCGTAACCTGTTGGAGAGGCATTATTTAAATATTTTTCTAAAAAGTCTATAGACTTTTTGGTGAGTAAACGCTTTTTTGCCATGTGGTAAATTTTTTCCTAAAAATAATAATATTAATAGGATTATAAGGTTTAATGGTGGTATTAATTCTTAATTTTGGAATAGGTATTAATCTATGCATTGGTACGGTTTTGGTCCAAGGTAAAAGAGATGAAACGACTAGTTTATTTGATCATAGTTTTAGGCCCAATGGCTTGGGCTCAGATTTTGCCTGTTGAGCAAGATTCAACAAAGGTTGAATATATTATTATTGAAGGCGACTCCATTCCTCGCAGGTCTATAGATTTAGACGAAGTTATTCTTCTGCCAGACTTGAGTTTTGATAATAGGGATGCCAGAATTCGGTATTTGATTTTAAAACGTAAGACCTTAAAGGTTTATCCTTATGCTAAGCTAGCAGCCGAGCGCTTAGAGGCGCTGCAAGAGCGCCTTGCCACCTTAACACGAAAGCGAGATAAAAAAAAATATGCTAAGGTCATTCAAAAATACATTGAAGAAGAATTCTCTGCAGAATTAAAAAAACTCACAAAAACCGAAGGGCAGATTTTAGTAAAACTTATCCATAGGCAAACAGGAAAAACTACGTTCTCGCTTATTAAAGAGCTTCGCAGTGGTTGGCGCGCATTTTGGTACAATAATACGGCAAGCTTGTTTGATATCTCATTAAAACGAGAATTTAGTCCAATTAATGTTTTGGAAGATTATTTGATTGAGGACATCTTACAACGTGCCTTTCAAAACGAACGCTTGGAGCGCCAAAATCCTGCTTTCGATATTGATTTTTATGCCTGTGTTAACAAATGGGCAAAACCAAAAAATAAGAATAAAAGTTAGTGCGTAGACAAACAACAACAGAAGAACGGCTTAATGCTATATCTCATGGTATTGGTGCGGGATTAGGTATTGCTGCACTCGTATTATTAGTTGTTAACTCTAATTTGGATGTTCCGAGGCATCTTTTTAGCGTTATCGTTTATGGGGTTTCTTTAATTGTTTTATTTACAGCCTCTACATTATATCACTCGGTAAGAGATGAAAGACGTAAGCACTATTTTAGAATTGTAGATCATGTTAGTATTTATTTACTTATAGCTGGTACATACACACCAGTATTGCTAATTTCTTTAACTAATAGTCTTGGTTGGACGCTCTTTTGGGTGGTTTGGGGTGTTGCGGCGTTTGGAGTGGTTTTAAAATTGTTTTTTACGGGGAAATATGAAGTATTCTCTACATTGCTATATCTTGTAATGGGATGGTTAATCGTCTTTGATTTTTCTAACCTTTCAAACGCAATTGGGTCGAACGGCGTATTGTGGTTATTTGCTGGAGGCCTATTCTATACAGTCGGCATCATTTTTTATGCCGTTGAAAAGATTCCATACAATCATGTAATCTGGCATCTATTTGTATTGGGTGGAGCAATAAGTCATTTTTTTATGATTTTTAATCACGTCATTTAGACGCTTCAATCATTTTATTGAGAACGACTATTTGTCCTAGATGGTAGTGGGTGTGCTCAATAAGACCAAGGATATTGCTGTAGTAGGATCCATATTTTTCGTCCGTAAAGAATGTATTCCACTTGGAATTTGGAAAATTTACAATGAGATCAACGAATTCTTTAGCTTCTTGCCACATGCTTTGCTGTAACTGCTCCCATTCTTTTTGGTTAGTAATTTTAGGATGTTGGTAACTGAATTTATCACGAATATCAAGACTTTCACCTTTAAAGACTTGGGCAACACCTTTAATAAAATAGTGGATATGGAACGAAAGCGCTAAAATGGTATTAAAACCTTGGATCTTATGATTTGCTACGTCTATATTAATTTTAGAGATTGTGTCCTTAACATTTACCTCGGCCCAGTTACCACCAAAGTAGGCTTGCTCTATATGTTTTGAGAGTTGCTGTGATGTTGTCATGAGAATTAAGATTTACTAAAAACTAGGCAATGTTGCCAAGGCAAATTATCAATGTTTTCATCTAATTTAAAACCTGCAGCCTTCATTTCTTTCACGGCCTGCGCTTCAGACATTTTGTGTACTTTTTTTATTGGAACGGTTTCATCCTCACCACGGTATTCTATGAGATAAATTTTGCCATTTGGTTTTAAGGCCTTTTTTATTGACATTATCATTTCAAAAGGATAATTAAACTCATGATAAACATCGACCATTAAGATTTTATCTATAGAATTCTCTGGAAGATTCACACTTTTTTCGTCGCCTAGTATGGTTTTAATATTGTTGAGCTTCTTGTAAATATTATTAGATGTAATAGCCTTTAGCATTTCGGGTTGTATATCTACTGCATAGACCTTACCATTAGCTGCTAACGGTGCCATTTTAAAAACATGATAACCAGAACCAGCACCGATATCTGCGATGATATCTGTAGTTTGGATATCCATGTTTGATAGTAATGTAGAAACATTTTCTTCAGCCTCGCGTTCAGGACGTTCTAGCCATTTGATGCCTTGATATCCCATTACATAGGCAATTTCTCGTCCTAGATACCATTTCCCTATACCATTATAGTCACCTTGTTTATAGGTATAGCGCTCATCGTTGGTTTGCTGGCAAAAACAAAGGCCACATAAAAAAAGACATATTATCTGGGTAGATATTGTAAATTGCTTCATTGTCATTTCATCTTTATTCCTTTATAAATCTAATTGATTTTAGTGAGCTTATTCTTAAAAAATAAATTCCAGGTGTTAAGGTTTGAATATTAATTCTATTATCAGGCTTGATAATTCCGGTTTTAACAATGCGACTATCAAGGCTGTAAATAGTAAATGGTAGAATTTGGTTTATGCCAGTTGCTTGTAAGTAATTGCTCGAGGGGTTTGGAAATAGCGATATGGGGTTTTTATTAAACTCTTCTGTACTGAGGATAAAGCAATCTAAGCTAATAACATAGTTGTTAGAACCAAAAAAGAAAAAGGAAGAATTAATATTAGCGTTGACATAGTCCACATCATCTACCTGAACACAATTTAAATTAGGGCAATCCGAAGCACCAAGTAGCATATTGGTGTTATTTCCATTTTGGATATTGACCTTAAGCAGAGTATTCATTTGTGCACAGTCTAAAAGTTCTAGATTGTTATTTTGTGATACGTCAATTGTGGTCAAAAGATTTCGAGATAAATCCAAGGTTTCTAAAGCTGCAAAAGCTTCTATTCCTGTTAAATCAGAGATATCAAGGTCTTCGAGTTGTAGACTAGTGACAGTATCGATATTAGAAGTAAGCACTTGATTATCTAAAATATCATCATAGCCAAAATCTATTAAGGCTTGTTCAAAGTTATTGTCTGGTATAAAGGTGTTTTGGGCGAATGAATTTAGACCAAAAAGTAGAATGAGAATTATTAAAAATTTATTCAAAATGAGTTATTTATGAAATGCAAATTAAAAAAGCCTCCTAATAGGCCAATTTTTGAACCGCGAAGATATGGAATGTAGGGCTTTTTTAAGATTATTTAGAAATGCAAATTTAAAATACTGTTTATTAATCTAGGACCATTTCTGTGACCTCAAGTTTGTATTCAAACCTATTTTCGGTTGGTTCCATAAAAACCCAAAGTTCATCGTCTATTGGATTCTGTGCGTATACTAGGATAAAACTTTCATTCTCGTTTTTGTAAAGCTTAATACTATTAAAAACCAAGGATTGGGAAGGTGGAATAGGTAAGGTCTCTGAGTTAAGTTCGCTTGCCAAGGTAATTATTCCGTCTTCTGGAACATTTATAAAGTTATTAGATGCAGTTAAATAAAACAAGTCTATACCAGTACTGTTTTCTATATAATAGGTGGTTTCAAAGCCAGAATTTTCATCAGCTTCACATTGCATCGCTAATAGGAAAGGAAATAGGAACAGTATTACAGATATCTTTTTCATCTTTTTATTTATAGATGGAAAACTTATAAAAGGGTTGCTTTAAAACAAAAGCTATTTTTTTCAAGCTCAAACCTTTTTGCACAATTAGTTTTACTGTAATCTAGCGCATACCTCTGTGCTGAGCCCCATCAACAGAAACGCATTCTCCTGTAATCCAACTTGCTCGCGAAGAGGATAAAAAAACCGCTACATCAGCTACTTCATCTGGTGTACCCAAACGACCGGCAGGAATCATTGATTTTGCCATGTCATATAAATCGGGTTGCTCTTTTTTTATCATATCCCAGACACCACCTTCAAACTCTGTTGAGCCTGGTGCTATAGCATTAGCCCGTATATTCTGTGGTGCATGCATTACCGCTAACTTTTTTGCATAAGCAATCAAAGCTGCTTTCGCGGCTGTATAACCATAATCTGGAGTAGGATCGCATTCTAGTCCAGAGGTAGACGATACTAACAAAATTGAACCGCCACCAGCTTCCGTCATCCAAGGGATTACTGTGTTACAGGCATTGACTGCTCCCATCAGGTCTACATCAATACTAGCTTTCCAATCATTAAGAGTAGGGCCTAACGCTAAAGCTGACGCATTGTGAACTAAGATGTCCACGCTGCCAAGATGGCGTTTAGAGTTAATTAAAAAGGATTCTAATTCATCAGAACTACCAACATCACAGGTTTGTGAATATACTCTTACTCCTGTTTTTTCTATTTCAGCGGCAGTGTTTTTTAAGGTGTCTTCACCTCGAGCGCATATAGCTACATTGGCGCCTTCTTGTGCTAATATTAGAGCGATACTTTTGCCTATACCCTTACTGCCTCCGGTAATTATGGCATTTTTGCCTTTTAAGTTTAAATCCATATGCTAAGGTTTTAGTAAACTATTCTTAGTTGTAAACCGGTTGTTTCACAATAGTAGGAATAACAAAATAATTTCGGGCAACTCCTTAAAGATAATTAATTTCAACACAATGGAAGATTTTTAAACCATTTTAGCTTTGTAGCTAAATAGCTTAAAAATATTTGATTTACTTTTTCGGTTTCTTTAGCATAAGCAGAATGCTAGCTAAAAAAGTAACTCCATAAATAATGGCTAATGCAGGCTTTTCAATAGTTAAATTTTGAAAATCGATTTGCCTAAATAAGGCTGAACCTACTATTAATGCAACGACAATAAAGAAAAAGTTTGGTCTTAATTTATATTTCATTGGATTAAAAAGGTAATGTTAAATTGATTTAAATTGAAAATCGCAATGCTATATAAGAACCTAAAATAAGTTTTAATATTAAATTGCTCTTAACAGCGCTATCTATATCTAAACTAATTTAAACGGCTCTTATCTACAGACAAATATCTGTTTTTCTGAGGTGTCGGTAAATGGACCTTCCTCAAAATCTCCAAATTTATGAGCAATGGTAAAACCGGACTGTTCTAAACATGAATCTAATTCTTGAGGAAAAAAAAGTCTCATATCCAGATTTTGAATAGAATGAAAGGCACCATTAATATAATAATGCCACGCAATGCGATTAACTTGGGTTGTACTTTCATAGCGCATAATTTCTTTGATTACAACCTGTCTACCGTCTTTAGTTGTATATTCCGAAATTTTCTTTAGCTCTTTTTCCCCTTCAACAATAAATTGAATATTGGGATTAAAACAATCTAACAGAAATAAACCGTCTTCTTTAAGATGCTTTTTAACCATTTTGAAAGTTTTTAGCACATCTTCGTTTTTATATAGATGATGAATTGAGTTAAACGGAATAAATATGAGGTCGTATTTTTCTGGTAACTCTAAAGTTCTAATGTCTGCTTCAATAAAGGTAATGTCCAGTCCGAATGCAGCAGCATTATTACGTGCTTTTTCGAGCATTGAAGTTGTGAAATCTACACCTGTAATATTGTAATCATCTTTACCAATGGGAATCGTAAGCCTGCCCGTGCCACAACAGAGTTCAAGAATGCGAGTGTTCTTTTGTTTTGGTAACCAACGTTTGATAAATGGTAAATCGGCTAGATTGGTATTCATTCCATCATAAATATTAGCGTCATACAATAAATCACCAACTTTATATTTACTATCCATATTACCTTATAATTTCTGTTTATTAACTATTTGTATTTCTTTTTCAAATCACCTTTTTTGGCATGTTTTCCCTTTTTAGTTTTTTTCACATTTAATACTTAATGCTTTAATTTTAAATGAAAATTTGTCCTTTCGTTTGAACTAAAGCTACAATTATTATTACATGCACCAGGTATTTACAAGACGGATAAAGATGTTGAATATCAAAACAAATATAAACGTTTAAAAGATTGAGATGCTCTATTGGAGTTGACTATTGAGTGTAATCTAAGATTTAATGACATCCTTGTACTCCATAAAAAACGCTTCAAACAGTTGCATGTTAGAATTAAAGAACTCCATAACCTCACGCCATGTGCCTTTATCGTGTATGGAAACCTTTTGGTCTAATAGAGGGACATAAATTCTCGAAATCTCCTTACCATTATCTAAAATGTAGATTTCTTCATAAATGGTATTAGGCAAATAATCATTTTGCAGAATCCCTTGCAGAGCAACTAATCGTTCCCAGCAATTGATTCGGTTTTCTAAATCATCTTCTAAGTCTAAAGCTACTAAGGCCCTTTTTGTGTCAAAGTAAAATTTAAAACTAAGCCCTTTTATCTTAGTGTTGTACAGTAGCCATTTTCGTGGAAAGGATTTCCCGAAGCTTGTCCAGAAGTTTTCACGTAGTTTTCTGCTTTCTTCCTTGCTAAACATGATTAGAATAAATAGGCAATAAAAACACCAAGTGCAATTGCCAGTAATTTAGTGAGATTAAATTTGTGACCTTCGCCAGATTCAAACAAAATTGTAGTGGAAATATGCAAAAATATACCAATAACCACTGCATTGATGAGAATTATGGAATCTTGCGGTAATGTATTGCTATTGGAAATAAAGGTACCTAAGGGTGTCATGGCCCCAAAGACTACTAAAAAAGATATTACCTGTAGCTTACTAAAAGGAGCTTGTAAAAGAAAAGCGGTTATTAGGGTCGCAATAGGTATTTTATGAATGAGTACGCCATACACCATGTCGTTATGCTGGTGAATAGGAAAACCTTCTAAAAAACTATGTATACAAAGACTGGCAAATAATAACCATGGAAACTCACTTTGGGTTTGGTGAATGTGTACGTGGCCATGTTCGGCACCTTTGGAGAAAAGCTCTAAGATAATCTGTAAAAGGATACCTACCATTATAAAAAGGCCTGTTTGTTTGGCTTCTAAATCCTCATAAACCTCAGGAAGCAATTCAAAGAGTGTCATTGCCAAAAGGAAGGCACCACTAAAAGACAATAGGAGCTTATTACCCTTAGATTTCTGTTTTCTGGTTAAAAGCGCTATAACAACACCAATGATGATGGCGTAAACAGGAAACAAGTACTTATTCATGCCTGCAATTTACTTAAAAATCATTATCAAACGTTCTGAAGATTCTGGATGATAGGCTTGCAATTTGTAGTCACCAAAAACATCTAATAGATGCACGCCGGCTTTTTCAAATAAAATTTTAAAATCCTTAAGGTTCAAAGCTTTAACGCGTTCTTGAAATTCAAAGGACTTATCCTCTGCTGTAAATGAAATATCCTTAACAATGTAGCCGTTCTCTAAACGTCGTTTTTGATGAAACTCAATGTCATTGACAGTTTTAATATTTTCGGCAACAAGGTTATCTATTACATATTTAACATTCATAAAATCAATAACACCGAATCCATAAGTGTTAAGCTCAGACTTAATAGCTTTTATAGTTTTAAGATTGCAAGACTCATCCTCAAAATAGCCAAAACTTGTAAATAGATTAAAGACAGCATCAAACCTTTTGGGATAAGGCTTGGTCATATCGTGAACTTCAAAGTGCAAACTATCGTTTTCATAAGATTTGGCAGCTGCAATACTTTGTTCAGAAAGGTCTATACCTGTGACGTCATAACCTAATGTATTAAGATAAATAGAATGCCGTCCTTTGCCACAGGCCAAATCTAAAATTTTACCTTTCTCGGGTAGATTTAGATAATTAGTGAGATTATCCATAAAGAGTTGTGCTTCGGAGTAATCTCTGTCTTTATATAAAATATGGTAGTATGGTGTATCAAACCAAGATGCATACCATTGATGGGTCAATTTTGTCATGCTGCTTAACTGTGGCACAAAAATACTGTATTTTTGCAACGCATTAGACGAGACGTATGGACAATAATTTTAAAATGGTAGCCAAGACCTTATTTGGTTTTGAAGAAATCCTAGCTAAAGAACTAACGCAGCTTGGCGCCATGGATGTAGAGAAAGGTATACGCAGTGTAAGCTTTGTCGGTGATAAAGGCTTTATGTATAAGGCTAATATGGGATTACGCACAGCCATTAAAATTTTAAAACCCATTGCGCAGTTTAGAGTCGTTAGGGAAGATGATCTTTATAAAAATGTAAAGGCTATGCCATGGGAAAAATACCTAAAAGCAGCAGGTAGTTTAGCAGTTGATGCAACAGTACATCATAGTGTATTTAACCATACCAAATACACGGCCTTAAAAGCTAAGGATGCTATTGTTGATCGGTTTAGGGAAAATTCTGGTGAAAGGCCTAATGTAGATTTAAGATTTCCGGATTTAAAAATTAATGTACACATTGATAGACAACGTTGTACGGTGTCTTTGGATACTTCTGGCGAATCGTTGCACAGACGTGGTTATAAATTGGCCACCAATATTGCACCTATTAACGAAGTTTTGGCAGCAGGTTTAATATTAATGAGTGGTTGGGATGGACAATCGGATTTTATGGATCCCATGTGCGGCAGTGGAACCATTTTGGCGGAGGCGGCTATGATTGCATGCAATATACCACCAAATTTGATGAGAAAGGAATTTGGTTTTGAGCGCTGGAATGACTGGGATGTAGATTTATTTGAAAAAATAGAGGAATCCTTACTAAATAGAACGAGAGATTTCCATCATAAGATATTAGGTTATGACAAGTCACCATCGGCCGTTAGAAAGGCGAAAGAAAACATTAAAAATGCTCACCTAGATGAGTTTATAAGCATTAAGCATGAAGATTTTTTTAAGACTCAAAAAGCAGGAACGGATAAATTACACATGGTGTTTAATCCACCGTATGGTGAACGATTGGAGAATTTGGATGTTGAGGAATTTTATGGTCAAATCGGTACAACATTAAAACATGGCTATCCCAATACAGAAAGTTGGCTAATTACTTCTAATCTTGAGGCCCTTAAGCACATTGGACTTAGACCATCAAGGAAAATAAAAGTTTTTAACGCCAAGCTAGAGGCACGTTTTGTAAAATATGAAATGTACGAGGGTAGCCGTAAAGCTAAAAAACAAACGGCTTAAAACACCTTATCATCATCAGGATTTTTCTGAACTTGGGTTTTAGGATAGGTTTCAAATAAATCCTTGACTAAACCGGCAATATATGGTTTTAATTGTTTTTTAGGTTTATTGAAATCGCAAATAATAGAGGCGTGCCATAAGACTTTATTGGTTTTAAAATCTGCAATATAGACAACTAAAGTTTCTTCTTCATAGGTTTCTTCATGGATAGTGCAGGTTTCCCAATATTGTAAATCCTCAGAATGTTCACAGTTCTGAAATTGTGCGGTTTGTTCTTTAATAAGGATCCGAAATCCCGCTTGTAATTGAGGATCAAATACGTTGGTTCTGTGACCTGTATTTTTCATTTCAACTTCCACAGCATCGCCAATGATTTGTCGGGTTTCTTCGGTATCTAAATTGGGATGATTATCATGCTCCACGAAGAAGTCGTCCATACAGAGGACAAACGTATCGTATTGATTAAAATCCACATCTATATTATAATCATAAATAACCTCACTAGTTGAAGCGCAGCTCATTACAAAAAGTAATAAGAATGCTGAAATCACACTTTTAATTCCCATGACGTCTTGATTTAGAATGAGATTAAATTTCGGGATTCTAAGGAATAATAACTATGACAAATGTCATTTGAACTAATGTGCTAACTACGTTTTTTAATAATCCACAAGTCTTGAGGTACCCAATCTTTTGTGTCTGAGCTGAGTTCTATATGCTCTAAGATATCAACATCTCTAAAGAGTTTTTGCATAAAAGGTTTTGGCTGAAATGCACAGTAGGTACGGTGTCCTTCCTTAACGGTTCCCCTTACGACTAAAAGGCCTTTGTTGTAATTTTCAAGTTCTGTTTGTTCTAGTTTTACCTTATAATTGTCACCGTGAGTACTAAGTAAAATAATACCTTCTGGTTTGAGTACACGTTGTAGCTCATTAATCCAGTCGGTATGCATTTGCTCAGATAGATGGGTTAGAATAGAAATCCCATAAATAGCATCAATAGTGTTGTCTTTATAAGGTAATTGAGCTTTCAGAGGGTTACAGTTAAATCCCACATTTGGAATGTTGGCTTTGCACCACGCTATAGATTTGGAGTTATAGTCTGTACCATAAAACGTACAATTGTTGCCAATAACCTCAGGCATATGCCTTATAATACGACCTGGACCGCAGCCCCAATCTAAAATGGCTTGGTTGGCTAAAGAGGTATGTTTTCTAAGGTGCTCTGCTACCCAAACAGCCATGCGACGTCCTCCGTTATAATATTGGTCATAGTCAATACTGAACGATTCGTACATGAGATAATCTGGAGGTAAGATTACATCAGGGTGCTTAGCCCCGAATTTTTTATTTTTATTGTAATTCTTAAATTTTAGGATATAAAATCTAATCCAGTCTACAATGTAGATTAGCTGCAACTGGCGTAATATGTTAGAGATTTGTCCTTTTTTCATTTACAGTCGTAGACACAATTTTTTATGAAGGCGTAAATATAGGGATTAAAGGGATGTTTCTCCCAGGGCATTAAGTTGTAATTGATAGTCGTACTGTAAATCCTCATGTAGTGTTTCGATTTTTTTAGAAATAGCCAAGCATTGACGTTCATAGAGATTATTCAAAGTTCTGTTGCGATGAATAGAAGGCTTTAAGGTATTCAGCCTTTCACAGAAATAGAGTAGGAGTTCTACTTCTGTAGATTTATGGTTAGAATATCTGGCGTAGGTTCTAAGTTGCCTCAATATTTTTCTAATGGTTTTTTTCATGTAGAAGTAGCTGTCGGTATTCATACTATCAAACAGCTCATCCAACGTTTCCTTGACACTTGCTATATAGCTATCTTCGTGGTGGGCCTCAAACAGTAGATAAGTCATCAGCGCTTTGTTATCTTTTTTAAACTTTCCTAGACGAAGGCATAGTTCTAAAAGATCTTCGCGATTTAATTCTTCTAGTTCTTTTCTAATGGTTACGATAGACGCATTTTTCATGGTGTAGTATCGGATGAGCTACAAATTTAAGGCTTTTAAAACAGCTTTTTTATAGGTTTGACCAACAGGAATATTTTGATTGCCTACCATAATCTGGTTACCAGCAAGATGGCTCATGTGATTCAGATTTATGGAAAAAGATTTATGAACGCGCAGGAAATTTACTGGTAAACTTTCGAGAAATTTACTAAAGGTACTGTGCGTAACTATAGTCTTAGAATCGGTATGTACTTTTACATAGTCACCAAAGGCTTCAACAACACTAATTGATTGTAATTCTAATTTATGAAAGGTTTTATTTTCTTTAAGTACAATAAATGCTGGTGTTTGGTCAACATCATTATTAAGTGCTATGGCTTTATTGATTGCGGTAAGAAAGCGCTCATAGGCAATAGGCTTTAAGAGGTAATCTACAGCATTGACCTCAAAACCTTCTACCGCAAATTGAGGATATGCCGTTGTGAAAATGACTTTGGGTGGTTTTTTTAAGGTTTTATAAAAGTCTAAACCAGATTGTTGAGGCATATTGATATCTAAAAAAATCAATTCTATACCAGGATTGAGTTGTAAATATTTAAAAGCTTCGGAAGCATTATTACATATTGAATTTAAAGCCAATACCTCCGTTTGTTCAATGAAATGCTGAAGCACGCGTTGAGATGATTTTTCATCATCTACAATAAGACAAGAAATTGGTTTACGTGAGCTCATTATCTATTGTCAAAGTTACATTAAACTGATCATTTTTGTTAACAATATTAAGGCTGTGCTTGTTGGGGTAAACAAGGTTTAAATTATTTTTAAGATTTTCTAGTCCTACACCAGAATATTTATCTTCAATGGCATTTTTGGTATGGAGTATTGGGTTAGAAATAGAGAAGGTAAACCATTCGTCTTTTTGTGATACAACTATTTTTATCGGTTCGGTTTCTTTACCAGAAAGCGTTCCATGCTTATAGCTGTTTTCTACCAATGGTAGTAATAGCATTGGATAAATTTTGAAGTCTTCGTTTTCAACTGAAGTTTCTAGGATAGTAGGTTGCAATGTATTAATTCGGTGATTCTGAAACGCAATATAATTTCTGAGTAAAGTGATTTCATCCTTTAAGGCTACTCGCTCTGTATCACTATCGTAAATTACATATCTTAGAATATTGGAGAGTTCTACAATGGCTTTAGTGGTGGTTTCTTTTTTATCAAGCGCCAAAGCATAAATGACATTTAACGAATTAAATAAAAAATGAGGGTTAATTTGTGAACGTAATGCCGAGAGCTGGGTTTCAAATTGTAGGCTTTTAAGTTGCAATAATTTGTTTTGATTGCTATTAAAATAAAACCAGTCTTCAACCAATTTAAACAAGGTACTACTCACTAAAAATATCGCTATTACTATAATTAGGTCGTTACCCGAGAGATAAGAAACAAAAAAATAGGATGGGAACAATACATCTAATATGGTCTGAAAAAAGAAATAGATAACAGCCCCAAATATTAAAGCATTTGCTATGAATCCTGTGAGGTAAAATATGTATTGTTCTTGTTTTAAAAATTTAGTAATCAAGACATAAAAATTAATACAAACAGGAACAGCAATAATGACAAGAAAGCTGAGAGTATATAATACATCGATTATTACAGGTGTCTTACCTTTTGAGAACACAAAAATGAGAATGACAAAAGCCAATATCCACAGGACACTATGAAATAATAGTGGTCTGTGGACATTTCTTGTTTTCACAATTTTATTTAGACTAAGGCTGTGCATTTACCGGTTTTAACGTTTTTGTGGAATCTTTATCCCATTTATTTTCAATGCTAGGAGTCATGAATTTTTCTAGGAATCGGTATAATTCCTCGCTAGTAGCTGTGAGCACAAAGTCCTCATCAATGCCTGTAATTTCATGCTTTATCCGTATTTTATTCTCGTCAATAAGTTTACTCACTACAGACTCGTCTAGCCATCTCAGTTTTACAGAACCATCATCTTGAAAATCTACAAAGGCTGCAGAATGTGTTTTTAAAAGATGCTGGGCCGCAAGTGAATTTAAATCTTCGGACTGATACTCAAATGGCGTAAAATCTAAGAATAAATGCTCCCCAACCATGAAAGGCATAGCAATGAACATCGCTTCCTTTTCGGAACTAGTATAGGTTATAAAATAGGAATCTTTATAAGTTTTATAAGCCTTTTTTTCTTCCTCAGAAATTTCTGAATTGTCTTTGTTCTCCTTTTTCCAAGCTTCCTTGAATGAAACAATTTCCCATGTGCTAGATTTTCCGGTTGTCCAATTTCCCACTAAGTTTTTATTAAACTTTATGTGCTCCTTTAAGTAAAATGGTTTTAAGGATTTAACTATGCATGAGCTGAAAAGAACTAGGCTTAAAATTAAAATGAAATGTTTTGCTTTCATGAGCTTTGATTTTAAAATTCTATGCTAAATTGAAAAAATACATCACTCTTAACAATAATTTTCGACAAACGCAGATCTGCTCATGCCGAACCATTGGATATGCTATATTTTGTAATGGTTTCTAATGTGTCTTCTCACGCGTATCAGCCGATAAACTCCAATGACAAGAATAAATATTGAAGACACAACGAGGATTACACCAAAAGATTTTAAGTCTTCAAAAAACTCTAATTTTATCAGTGTCACACCTGTTCCTAGTATTACTAAAAATGTTCTGAAGTACGCCAAAAATGTGCGTTCATTGGCTAATTTAGTGCGTTCAATAGCTAACCAATCTCTTGTAATTAGATCTTGTTTTTCATTAGTTTCCGACATTGTAATTTTGACTTGAATAGTGTCCTCTAAAGATAGAATAAAAAAAAGCACTTAGATGATAAGTGCTTTAATCTAAATAATTTTTATAGATAAACTCTAAAACAAATTAATTATAGAATTTTCATTTTCCTTTTTTATTTCAACCAATAGCTTTTTAAACCCTAAGCTATTCACTTTATACACTTTTGTTCCAACTGTCCATTTTTCATTCCGTTTGGAATAGGGCATCATAGGAAAACCATAACTAAACTTTGAGCCATCTGGCTTAGGGCCTTCAACGTAGAATTGGTTTCTATTATTAGAATTATTTTTGATTTTGAAAGTAATGTATTCAGCTTCTAAAGTTTTTGCCTTGTCCTTATCTCCGTAAGCAAGAACTTGACCTCCATTTTTTGCACGAACTTGAAATTTCTGTGGCTTATTTAAATATAACAAGGTCCCGTCATTAGACACCTCGGCCCAAAGACTTTCTTGCGGATCAATAATAATATTTCCATAACTCCAAAGATTGACAAAAACGTCCCTTGCTTTAACCTTAGAAGCATCGATTGTGGCAAGCTCCGATCCAAGACGCAATTCTTTAGTTTGTCCTTGAAGAATAATATGCCCTAATGGTGCCATAACTTGCAGATAATCAGCATTTAGATTAATGATTTGGGTGGTATCGTGCGTGCCCTGCTCTAATCTTCTGAGTTTAGGAGCTCCAACCGTAATTATTATATCCTGTGATGGTGAGATCAATTCTAATTGATCGATATGTAGTTCACCATTCTCAACAGTTTTACCTATATAATCAAATAGGTTGGAATCGGCCGTTATCGTCAATCCTTCACTAAGGGATTGGTCAATGGTAATTTTTGCGTAAAGATTCGTTTTTATGCTCTCTATACCTTTTGCTTTATAGGTTCTGGTTTCAATGGTTTTGTTGCCTCGTATTTGTGCTATGCTGGTCATTGCAACCAATAATAGCAATAGACTCAAGTTTTTCATTTCAATTATCAGTTGCGGGTTATCGTTGTGTATTCTTTAGTATCGAATTTCGCCTTGTAAATTATAGTTTCGGGCTTATATTCAAAGGATAAGCTTCTGTTGGGTTGGTCAGTGAGCTCAAATTGGTTGTTATTGTTTACAAACTTAAATTCAATGCCGTTATTGGCTGTGTAAATTGTAAATTCTCCTTCATAAATCTTATCACCGTTTGTATCCTCTAAATACGTAGTCTCTTCCCAAGAAAGTGGGTACTCACCTCTGATGCCAACTTGCCTAGGGTTTTCTAAGGTGGTCATATCTAAAATTACCGTAATGGTTTTTTGAGGTGTTTTTTGCACACAGCTAGATAAGAGGAGGCTGCTTAATATGATAATGTAATAATGTAATTTCATGATATTATAGTTTTGTAAATTGATATCTGTTTCTTGTAATTGATTTGCTGCTGTCATCGTATAAGACATCTTTAGTGATACTGTAACTGTTTTTGTTGAATTTATGGGTGATAAATAGTGTTGCGGCTCTGTTATTATCCTTTTCCTTGAACATGGTTTTTATGATTCTAAATCCGTTTAGGACTTCATTGGAGACAACGCGCTCATTTCCATAATAAGTGCCGCCATTCTTTAGTTTTAACTTGGAAGTTCGGTTTTTATGAGGCTCGTAACTGTATTGTATAACCGTTTTAATGGTATTGCCCTTTATTGAAATTTGCATGGTGGCATCGATTGGTGTCCATTCTCCCGATTGATAATCCTTATAGGTCAATTGGCCTGTCCATTTCGTGTTGTCTAGTATTTCTAAATCTGATAATTGTACAAAAGCATCTTGGCCTTGACCAATGATATAGCAAGCTAATGTTAATAGTGAGAATAAAACTTTCATGATAAAACTATTTTATTTTTTTACTAATTATAAAATCTAACCCAAACCGACCAGAGCCGAGTACTAAATTGTAAAGTGCCACCCAGAGAAATCCTAGGGCAGGCAGCATGCTCCAAAGACCTTGGTTCCATTTTTGCATAAAAATGGCAACCAACATTGTGCACATAATTAAAAATGAGGCAAGTCTTGTTTTAAGCCCTAGTAATAAGAATAATCCTCCAACGGCTTCACTAAAAGCACCCATCCAAGCAAAAAACACAGGAGCTATGGCAAATAGGCCTCCATATTGAGCTACATCTTCTGGAAACCAAGCAGCAACTTCAAAAAGATTAAGGTTTTGGGATTCAGTCGTCCATGGCATACCAAATTTATCAGCACCAAACATGCTTGTTAACCAAAATCCACAAAGTATTCTGGGAATGGCAATAACCAAATCAGCAAACCAATGGCTTTGAATTATTGGAGTGATAAGGATTTTAATAAAAGATTTTAATTGTGTCATTGTACATTAAATTTTAATGATGAAACCATCAGAATTACTCAATGACACAAAATTGCGAGGAATTGCGGTTATGAACGACTTAAAACGTATTGGCAGGTCTTACATACGATTTGAGACGTCTCAATAACTAAGTGAATTTAAATATTCAGTAGGTGAGTGGTGGGTGATTTTTTTAAAGACACGGTTGAAGGTGGCTTTACTATTAAAGCCGCATTCTTGGGCTATACCGAGCAATGATAGCTGTTGGTGTTTCTTTTCCTTAAGCATATTTTTAAAGGCTTCAACACGGTACTCGTTTACAAAGTCATTAAAGTTTTTATTAAAACCAGAATTTATTGTTTCGGAAAGTTGTGCCCTACTCATTTGTGCCATTTTCGCCAAATCGGAAAGGTTTAACTCCGGGTTTAAGTATGCTTTGTCATTGTCCATTAATGCTTTCACTTTATCAATATCCGACCTTGAAATTGATTCCTTAGTTTGGTCGCCATGCTCATCTGGTATGGCAATTGACTTTGGTGAGAAGGAAAAATCAAGTGTATTGAGCTTTGTAGTATCCGTAAAATATCCTTTTACCCCAACATAAAGCGTCGCTAAGGCCATTAACAAGTTTAGCCACCAACGCTCCTCATAGTTAAGGTCAGTAAAAAAGGAGCCCACAATATCCTGTATGGTGCCATAGAGAAAAAGGATACTAAAAATAATGAGAAAGCTTAAAATCCAATTGAGCTCTAATTTGTAGGTATTAGAAAAATACTGCTTTATTTTCTTCCTGTAATTGTAAAATAATTGAAATGTAAATGCTAGAAATAGCAGCATAAATGGTGTTTCAATAAAACCAGAAATGGTCTGCACATAGGTTTCGTCAAGCTCAATTTTTAATACACCGTTTTGAGTATCGCTAAACCCTGGTTGTAAGGCATCATAAGTAAATATACTTAGGCGATAAAACACAAAAGCTATGGCAGGAGAAAAATACCACCAATACACCTTTTTGAATTTAAAGTCGCTTTGGGTAATAGATTTTACATATAAGTAGATTAATGGGCCAAGGGCATAGGCAATATTAATAAGGAAATAATTGATTTTTGTAGTCCTAAACTCGTTGTACCAACCCATAAAACCAACGGTATAACAAATTTGAGAATAGCAGGTGAGTAGCAAAATAAGACCAAGGAATAAATCTGAAGTCACATGCTTTCTATAATAACGGGCAAACAATAGAACAACAAATATTAATCCCTGTAACACAAGGATTAGAAGGGGTAAGCTATGTCTATTAAAATCAGGAAACATTGTACTTAGACAGCACAAGTTAAGAAATTAATTTTTGCATGATGTTCTTGTAAATGAACACATATTATTTGTCACCTTCAATAATAGAACGGTAAGTTTGATGTTTAATTTTTGTAAGGTCCTTTACCTCATAAGGTATTTTATCTAGTATATATTCAAAAGCTCGTATACGTGCGTTCGTTTTTCTATTGGCCTTAATAATTTTCCAAGGTGCCGCTTTTTGTGTGTTTTCAAACATGGCTTCCTTGTACATGGTATATTCATCCCACAAAGTCAATGCTTTTCTATCTACAGCGCTATATTTCCATTTTTTATGTGCTGAAGTGATAATATCCTTAAAACGACGTTCTTGTTCATTTTTAGTTATAGAGAAATACAGTTTTAACAAAATGATTCCTGAATCTTGGATCATTTTTTCAAATTCATTCACCTGACCCATAAAAACGCGATATTGTTCCTTGGTACAGAATCCATTTACAGGTTCTACGATAGCTCTATTATACCAACTACGGTCAAAAAAGACAATTTCGCCGCTATTGGGCAATCGATTTATATACCGCTGAAAATACCATTGGCCCATTTCCGTTTCATTGGGCTTTGGTAATGCCACAACTCTAATGGCTCTGGGAGGGAGGTGTTGTATAATTCGCCTTATGGCGCCACCCTTGCCTGCAGCATCCCTGCCTTCGAATAGGATGATTACTTTCTTGTTGTTATTGGCCACCCATTGCTGCAAAATCAGCATTTCTTCCTGAAGCTTCTCTAGTCGCTTTTCATATTTTACGTTGCGTATGCTCTTTTTTACGTCTAATCGATTTAATCGTAATAAGGCTTCGAGACCTTTCTTAGAATTAACTATTTTAAGATCTTTTTCCGAAAGTGTAGATGGAGTTTCCATTAGCGGTCGAGTTGAATGGTGTTTCTAAAATAGCGATGTACAATATTTGGATCTGGTAAAATGGTTTTACAATTGGTACCCTTATTATCGTATTCAAATAGGCTCAATACATATTTAATACTTTCTAACCGTGCCTGCTTTTTATCATTTGCCTTTATAACTACCCAAGGGCTAAAGCTATTATGGGTACGCGAAAACATCTGATTTTTGTATTTAGTAAAGTCATCCCAAAGTTCCTGGCCTTTCTCGTCTACTGGGCTAAATTTCCATTTTTTCAGTGGATTCTTTAATCGCTTTTCAAACCGTTGTTGTTGCTCTTCTTTAGATACGGAAAACCAAAATTTAATCAAGATAGTTCCGGATTCGTAAAGCATATTCTCAAATTCAGGGACTTGAATAATAAATCTATTGTATTGCTTGGGAGTACAGAAACCCATTACAGGTTCTACTACGGCGCGGTTGTACCAACTACGATCAAAAAAGACAATCTCGCCAGCATTGGGCAACTCCTTAATATAGCGATTAAAATACCATTGGTTTTTTTCAATTTCAGTGGGTTTGTTAAGGGCAACAACACGCATGGCACGTGGATTGAGATGCTCCTTAAAACGTTTTATACAACCGCCTTTTCCAGAGGCATCTCTACCTTCAAAAATGATAGCTATCTTTTTATTTTTCTTTTGGACCCAGCGTTGAAAGTCCACCAATTCAGCCTGTAATGGCAGCAATTCCTGTTCGTAAGCATGCTTTTCTAAAGCGGATTTAAAAACAGGATTACTGTCTTGGTTTTCTTTTAAATAGTGGACAAAGTCTGATTTCTTCTTAAACGAAGTGATAAGTTCTTCTGTTAGCATCAAGTTTATTTTCGATTCTTATTTCGAAAATAATGGTATCAATAGTATTTTTATATGATATATATCATATCAGGGATAAAAAAAGAATAAATGGTTAATTGGCTAAAGCCCTATCTCAGCTTTGGATAATCCGTAGGATTCACTTCATGCATTACAAGGTAAACCGCTTCAAAGATATCTTCGGTCGACGGTTTTGTAAAATAATCGCCATCTGTACCATAAGCTGGTCTATGCGGATTGGCAGCTAAGGTTTTTGGTTGGCTATCTAAGTATTGGTAAGCATTTTGTTCATTGAGAATCTGGTCTAAAATATATGCTGAAGCGCCACCTTTAACATCTTCATCTATAATCATAACGCGATTGGTTTTGGCTAAACTTTTTACAATATCTTTGTTTAAATCAAAAGGTGATAAAGATTGAATGTCAATGACTTCGGCAGATATACCTACCTCTAAAAGTTCCTTTGCTGCTAGTTCTACCAAGCGAAGGGTAGAGCCGTAAGATACTAAAGTAATATCTTCACCCTCTCTTATGGTTTCTACAACACCGATAGGGGTTTTAAATTTACCAATATTATTTGGGCGCTTTTCTTTTAAACGATATCCATTAAGACATTCCACAATTAAGGCCGGTTCGTCACTTTCTAGCAGTGTATTGTAGAAACCAGCAGCCTTGGTCATATTCCTTGGTACAAGGACATGTATACCTCTTACAAGGTTTAAAACACCTCCCATTTGAGAACCTGAGTGCCAAATCCCTTCTAGACGATGACCACGAGTTCGTATAATTAAAGGTGCCTTTTGACGTCCTTTGGTTCTATAATGAACGGTTGCCAAGTCATCACTCATGAGTTGTAAGGCATATAATATATAGTCTAAATATTGTATTTCGGCAATCGGACGCAGCCCTCGCATGGCCATGCCAATACCTTGTCCTAAAATAGTAGCCTCACGTATACCTGTGTCAGAAACCCGTAATGCTCCAAATTTTTCTTGAAGGCCTTCTAATCCTTGATTTACATCGCCAATATGTCCTGAGTCTTCTCCAAATACCAAAGCCTCTG
This sequence comes from Winogradskyella pelagia, assembly GCF_017581965.1. Classification (GTDB taxonomy): domain Bacteria; phylum Bacteroidota; class Bacteroidia; order Flavobacteriales; family Flavobacteriaceae; genus Winogradskyella; species Winogradskyella pelagia. The sequence goes on along the minus strand of NZ_JAGEVF010000004.1, from coordinate 166,981 downwards.
GATAGTTGTTGAAAATGGCTTCAAAATTATCACGCAATATAATGCGTCCATCAACCTCTTCAGCATTATTGTCATAGGTTGGTGATACCGCTTCTTGATTGGTGGCCCTTAGGTCGGAATGGCTGTGTAAATGCGAACTGTATTTTGGTTGAATTTCTTCTATATAATTTTTAATCCACTCTTGCAGCTCCAATTTAGCATCAGAATCTTCTGTAACTACATATCTTAAAGCTTTTCTCGTCGCTGATAAAATATCCTTCCGCAAAGGTTCTTCAATTGCAGCAAGATCATTACGGAGTTTTGTGATAAAAACACCGTTGGAGCTAGAGGTAATAAGTGCATCTAACTTTGTTAAAGCTTCTTTGCGTTCTTCTAATATAGGATTGATAAAAGCAGACCATGCAGCCTTTTTACCATTTCTCACGGCTTTTTTAATCTCTTTTTCAATAGCCACAAGCTCCTCTTCAGTAGAAATATTATTGTTAATCATCCACTGGCGCATCTGCACGTTGCAATCGTATTCTGCTTCCCAAGCCAGTCGCTCTTTGTCCTTGTAACGTTCATGAGAACCAGATGTGGAGTGACCTTGTGGCTGTGTTAGTTCCTTAACATGAATCATTACAGGAACATGGTCTTTACGAGAAATTTGAGAAGCTCGTTGGTAAACATCAATTAACTCTGGGTAATTCCAGCCATTAACTCTAAAAATTTCATAACCATCACCATTCTCATCGCGTTGAAAGCCTTTAAGAATCTCTGATATATTTTCTTTAGTAGTCTGATGTTTAGCATGAACCGAAATGCCGTACTCATCATCCCAAACGCTTATAACCATTGGGACCTGTAAAACCCCTGCAGCATTTATGGTTTCAAAAAATAAACCTTCACTTGTACTGGCATTACCAATGGTTCCCCAAGCTACTTCATTGCCATTTTTTGAAAAATTGGTAGTATCAATACCTTCAACATTTCTATAAATTTTTGATGCTTGGGCCAGACCAAGTAAGCGTGGCATTTGTCCTGCAGTCGGCGAAATATCTGCACTAGAATTTTTTTGCGCTGTAAGATCCTTCCAATGACCTTTCTCATCCAAACTATGCGTTGCAAAGTGACCACCCATTTGGCGCCCGGCAGACATAGGTTCTTCTTTTAAATCAGTATTGGCATAGAGCCCTGCGAAGAACTGTTCAATGGTAAGTTGACCTATAGCCATCATAAAGGTTTGGTCTCTGTAATAACCACTTCTAAAATCACCATTTTTAAAAGCTTTAGCCCATGCAATTTGAGGGACTTCTTTACCATCGCCAAATATGCCAAATTTAGCTTTACCGGTTAACACCTCGCGTCGTCCTAAAAGGCTGCATTCTCTACTAGTAACAGCAAGCTTATAATCATTTAAGACTTCTGCCTTAAAATCTTCGAAAGTTATCTCTGTTTTAATATTAGGATTGCTCTTCATAGGACGTCAATTTATGCTTTGCAAAAGTAGTCAATAATGAAAATATACACAATAGCTAAAACTGTTATAAAAATGAATAATTCTTATAAAAAGAGGGTATTTAAAGATAAATATTTAAAAAACCTTTAAATATTAACATTTAAGTAAGAATATGTTAATACCATCTACGTCTAAATAATCCCAGTAGAACTTGTGGGTCAACAGTAAACATAAAACGAATTCTTTGGTCGTAATTGGGTTGCGCAATTTCCCATCCACGATTTGAATAGAGTGGAAAATAGATTTCAAAATAGTCCTCAACGAGATTCAGGCGAATACCTGAATCGTAAACAAAATTAGCCGAATCGAATCTATTTTTTACAAATCCAACATCTCCGTAGGCTTGGATATAGCGCCAAATGGAAGTACTAAAATTTGCCGTAGCCATCCATTGGTTAGCAAATGGCGTGTCTAATTGCGACTTAAACCCACCTTCGGCAATTATGATTTGTTGACTGAAAAGCCCTGAGGCTTCAGAGCGCCCCAAATAATTTAGGTCAAATAAATAATCCGTTGGTCGGTCTAGTGCAAAGCTGAAATAATCGGAAGTCGGGTCGCTATTATTTTCTAAAAATACACCTGCAAAGAGCCGCAAGTTAACGTTGCGGTTGCTCTTAGTCAATTTTCTAAATTCGTAATTTACTGAAAGCTTGCTGAATTTATCTGCGATTTGAAAATCGGTAGCAAAGCGAGAAAAGTTTATAATTCCTGGATTAGATCTAACGTATCTTAGGTTAAAAACACCATAGTCGGGCTCATCAATCTCTACAATAGCATCTGGGCCAAGTTCTCTTTCGATACTCACATATCTAGCGATTATCCGGTCAGTTCTATCCTTTCTAAAATCCTTATCATCTCTAAATGTAAATGAGATAGAAGGTCGTATTCTTGTAAAAAAGGCATCCTGAGCAAAAGATTGGTATCCAGCTGAAATACCATAGGTAATATCAAAAAGATTTTGGTTCTCTAGATTATGTGTATAAAATACAGAAGCAGAGCCAGTCAATGATTTTGAGCGTGTGGCATATTGCGGCGAAAATCTATAATTAAGGCGTTTTCTCAGAATGGTTTTATTATAAATCTTAGAACCAAGGGTGAAGCCGTCATAGATGTTATTAAATTCTATGAGAGGCATTAAAAAAACTTGATTGTAATCTGGGTCCTCAATGTCCTTAAACAACCTAAATTGAAAAGGCTTATTGTTTAAAAAGGCACCTTTTTTGCTTCTGTAGTTATCACGTTGATTAAACTCAGGAATTATGTTGTAATAGTCTAAAATAAACATGTCAGAACTATCCTGAGGAATCACTACAGTCTTCGTACTGTCAATATTTTCTACCCACATTTTACCTATAACACTATCATTTTTTAGCTTAAATAATGATATAGGCATGGTATTCTTACGCTTGTTTTTAATTGTGAGCTTTATGGAGTCACCTTTTGTGTCTAGAGCTTTTATTTTAAAATCTATTTTTTTGCGCGAATTTATGTAGTCCGTAAAAAACCAATCTACATTTTTATCAGTTTTCGAATTTATAAATGCTTCAAAATCTTTTGTGGAAACCGGTTGAAGTTTATAGGCTGAAAGAAAAGCTGTCAGCTGTTCAGACAGTTCTATATCCTCGGCAAAATCATCTAAATAGTTAAGGCCTAAGCCTGCCTTATATTTTCCCGCAATGTTGGCATTAAACTTTATTAAGGAGTCTTTAGAAGTAGTTAACGGCTGGTCTCTATTTTTTCTCGCCATTTCCATGAAGTACAAAAAGTACTGAAAATTGAAATCTAAATCTGCTGCATGAAAAGCACGTAATCCCCAGACATTGGCCAAAGAGCCAAATAATTTCATGTCGGGATAGTACATGTTAACGTATTTCATTAAATAATAAATCTGTAAACCATCGGAAAGCCAATACTCTTTTCTAGGGTTAAGAAGTAAGGTATTATCTATATACTTTTTTAGTGCCGTTTTAAGCAATTTTAATTCATACTGAAAGTTATCTGGAAAAGGCCTCAAGAAATCAGGTAGTTGGTTAAGGCCATACAACGGATTTTTATTGTAATCAATGTTGGTAACTAGTAGACGTTTATGAGGATATGAGCCAAAGTTATCAGTTAGAAATCGTGTTATACGGTCGGTTAACAGCGCTTTTTCATCAACAGGAAGACCTTTTTCGCTAATATTGGAGACTAAAATAAAATCATCTGTTTGGACAAAACTGAACCGTGGAAATTTATTCAAAGACAAAAAAGTTTCGATTCTATTTCTGCCATAATGAACGGTGGTCTGTCTTTTATTCTCGTAATCTGGTATAATATTGACGTAATCTAAGGCCGTGGTTACGCTATAATTCATCGGATGGTTTATGCGTAAACTTATATCTGCTTTGGGTATGAATAAATCATCAAGATTTTTATTGCTATAATAATGCCATTTACCATCGTAAACTGCAGGTGTAATATACCAGTACTTTAGGTCAAAATCTTTATTTTTTGTAACGCCATAATCCGTAAAAGTAGCATCTGGTACCAATAAACTGTAGCTTAGCCTTATTTCATAAGATTCTCCAGGAAGTAAAGGTGAATTAAGCCAAACCTTTATAACGTCAGGGTGTTGTTCTGGGCGTTCGTAATTGAGTTCACGAGTTTTATTATCTTGTAATTGGGTAATAGCTGTAAAACCACGTTGATCATTCTTGGCCAAATGAAATTTGGTGCTAAATTCCTCTTCAAAGCGTTTGGCTAATGGTGTGGATTTTGTCGAATAGCTATTATTCCAGTCGTTAAGATAAACTTGTTCTAGTGTATCGGATGTGGTGTTGTTATAAACAATCTTTTGGGTAATTTTAATGGTTTTGGTATCAACATCTACATAGGCATCTATATCTAAAAGGTTTTGCCCTTGTAAAACAAAGGAACATAACACAAAAGCACATACTATGTAAAAATTTCTATTCACTATTTCACAAAGAATTTAACCGGTACTATAGCCGATTTTTCAATAAGCGCAAAATACATACCACTTTCTAAATGGGCAACATCAATAGTTTTTTGGTTTTCGGTGTTAAATTCAACATCCATAACGCGCTGACCAAGTCCATTATAGATGACTATATTACGGTTAGAAAGTTTAAAATCTGTATTGAGAAGAGTCAGTTTATTGTCAACTAAGGTTTCTCTTAAAAATGCCACTTGGTTTAATGTTCGGTCGTCAATACCTAATAAAGTTGCATCAGTCTCTAGTTCTACTGTAACAGGTAAATGATCACTAAAATTATGCAGTGCGTCACGAATTTCAAAAGAAAACTGAGAGCTTGGGATTGCGCATGCCGAGGAATTGATTGCGCTATTATAACAAGCCGATAAACCATTATTACCGTATACTTGGTAAGAATCTGCCACGTAGGTTACATCAGCTGAGGCTAGCATATTTTCTGAAGTTAAAATAAAATCAAAGCGGTCATCAAACCCTCCTGCTGTGCCACCTAGTCCAAATTGGGTCCTTGTAGATTGTGTAAAGACATCTACGAAGTTAGGGTTGTTAGACCAACTGCCCACACGATTAGAAGGGTCTGCAAAAGTAATGTAGTTAGTAACGTCTAATAGCTCCTGAAAAGCTGGTTCTGATGCAGTATAGAGATTAAGATCTCCTCCCAACAGTACCATGGCATCTTGTGGAAGCGTGTTGAGGTAATTATCTAGCTCTACTACCATATTAAACCGTCGTAACTGATTTTCCGTACCATTAGATGCTTTTAAGTGGCAAACAACGGCATAGAATTCAATAGGGTTAGTGTCTTGATTAACGGTATTGAGCTTTAATTTGTAGACATTAAAATCTCTTAAATCCGTAGGTACAATAATCTCTTCTTCTAAAATAAATTTAGAACTATCGTAATACAATAAATTCTGTAAATCATTCTGATTACTCCCTAAATCATCCGAAGTGTTAGATACGTAGGTGGCCATTTCATAATTACTATTAATACTAGTTCTAGCAATATCCAATACGGCATTGGCACCTGTAATGTTATTGAGCTCGCAGACCATAAATACATCGGGTTGGTAGTCAGAAAGCACGAAAGCAAGATCAGTTTCTCGGTTGGGGACGGCATCTTCTAGAGGATAGTTCAGCAAATTGTAAAACATCACCTTAAAGGTTTCCTGTGCAGAGACCTGTAATATGGCCAATAGACCAACTAGAAAGCATCCTATTAATTTCTTTTTCATAGCGTTTAATAAAGGATAACTTAAAAATTAGGACTCAATCTGTAGTCTTTGTAGAAAGCGTTTAATATTTCAATTACATCATCTGCGGTATCTACCACATGGAATAGGTCTAAGTCTTTTGGACTAATATTACCAGCCTGCAATAACGTATTTTTTATCCAATCCACTAAACCACTCCAAAAGTCTGTACCTACTAAAATTATAGGGAATTTTTCAATTTTATGGGTCTGTATCAATGTCATGGCTTCAAAAAGTTCATCTAAAGTGCCAAAACCACCAGGCATAACAACAAAACCTTGGGAGTATTTTACAAACATTACCTTTCTTACAAAGAAGTAGTCAAAATCTAAACTTTTATCGCTGTCTATATAGGGGTTATCGTGCTGCTCAAAGGGTAGGTCTATATTTAGACCAACCGAAGTACCACCAGCAATATGGGCACCTTTATTTCCGGCTTCCATTATACCTGGGCCGCCTCCTGTAATAATGCCATAACCGTGTTCTACAATGCGCTGGGCCACCTCGTCAGCTAATTGGTAATACTTGTGGTCAGGTTTGGTACGTGCTGAGCCAAAAATAGAGACACAAGGCCCTATTTTACTCAGTTTTTCGTAACCGCCCACAAACTCTCCCATAATTTTAAATATGGCCCAAGAGTCATTGGTTTTAATTTCGTTCCAACCTTTGTGTTTATGTTCTTTCCTCATAATCCTATGGTTATGTAGATTTTATTTAACCCTGCAATATATATTTAATTCAGTTCCTTCTTTAAAAATTTAGCTGTGTAGCTCTTTTTATCCTTTATAATTTGCTCTGGAGTGCCGGTGGCTACAACTTCACCACCTCCCTTACCACCTTCATAACCAATATCAATGATATAATCTACGGTTTTTATAACGTCTAGATTATGCTCAATAATTAACACGGTATTCCCTTTATCGGCCAGCTTATTCAGGACTTTCATCAGTACGTTTATATCTTCAAAATGTAAGCCGGTTGTGGGTTCGTCAAGGATGTAGAATGTATTTCCTGTATCGCGTTTACTCAATTCTGTAGCCAGTTTAATCCGTTGCGCTTCACCACCAGATAATGTTGTGCTCTGCTGACCTAAGGTGATATAGCCTAAGCCAACATCTGCAATCGTTTTAACTTTCCTATAGATTTTTGGTATATGTTCAAAAAAACTAACAGCTTCCTCGATGGTCATATTCAAGACATCACTAATGGATTTACCTTTATAACGTATTTCTAAGGTTTCTCTATTAAAGCGCTTGCCCTGGCAGGTTTCGCATTCTACATATACATCAGGTAAAAAGTTCATCTCAATAACACGGACGCCACCGCCTTGGCACGTTTCACAACGTCCTCCTTTTACATTAAAGCTAAAACGCCCAGGTTTATAACCTCTTATCATAGCCTCTGGGATTTTAGAAAACAAACTACGGATTTCACTAAATACTCCTGTATAGGTTGCTGGATTACTGCGAGGTGTCCGACCTATAGGTGACTGGTTAATATCAATCACCTTATCGATATGTTTTAGGCCCTTAATACTTTTATAAGGCATTGGTTTTTTAACGGCGTTAAAAAAATGTGCATTTAAAATAGGGTAGAGTGTTTCGTTAATCAATGTAGATTTTCCACTTCCAGAAACACCAGTAACACCAATCATTTGACCTAATGGAAAAGAAACATCTACATGCTTAAGGTTGTTGCCCGAACAGCCTCTGAGGACTAATGTTTTACCGTTGCCCTTGCGCCTTTTCTTTGGGATTTGTATAGCCTTTTCACCACTGAGATAATCCGCTGTAATGGTATGGTGGCTTAAAATTTCTTTTGGTGTGCCTTCGCTGATTATTTCACCGCCATGTTTACCAGCGTAAGGACCAATATCAATAACGTGGTCTGCACGTTCTATCATATCCTTATCATGCTCTACTACAATCACGGAATTTCCAACATCGCGCAAGGATTCTAGAGAATTGATAAGCTTTTCATTATCGCGTTGGTGCAGGCCTATACTAGGTTCGTCCAAAATATAAAGCACACCAACTAATTGAGAGCCAATCTGAGTAGCTAAGCGAATACGTTGGGCTTCACCACCAGATAAAGATTTAGAACTTCGGTTTAAAGAGAGGTAGGTAAGACCTACATCTAACAAAAACTGAACCCTGCTTCGGATTTCTTTTAAAATTTCGTCAGCGATTTGGATTTGCATATCGGATAAGCGTGTATGCAGGTCTTTAAGCCAATCCGCAAGTTCTACAATATCCATCTTTACAAGGTCTGCAATACTCTTACCATCAACCTTAAAATATAGAGACTCTTTGCGCAAGCGAGACCCTTCACAGACATCACACTGTACTTTATCCATATATTCCTTGGCCCAACGCACTAAGGACGTGGAGTTGGATTTATACTGGTTTTCAATGAAATTAGCAACCCCTTCAAAATCGATTTTATATTCACGTGTTACACCAAGCAATTTACTTTCTACTTTAAACTTGTCTTTACCGCCATACAAGATCATGTCTCTAGCGTCTTTGGGAATATCCTTCCAAGGGGTGCTCAGGGTAAAATCAAAACGTTGGGCAATGGTATCGAATTGTTTAAAAATCCAGCTTTTCTTTTCTGGGCCGTGAGGAGCTAGTGCACCAGCTTTAATAGACAAGGTATCATCAGGCACCAGTTTCTTTTCGTTAACCACATATAACTCGCCAATGCCATTACAGTTAGGGCAAGCTCCTTTTGGAGAATTAAAGGAAAAATTATTAGGCTCTGGGTTAGGGTAGGAGATACCCGAGGAAGGACACATTAAATTCCTACTAAAAAAACGCGGTGTATTGGTATCGTGGTCTATTACCATTAGTACATCTTCCCCGTGATACATAGCCGTGTTAATAGACTCCATTAAACGTTTTTCGTTCGACTTGGAACCGTCAATTTTTAAGCGGTCAATTACAATTTCTATATCATGGGTTTTGTAGCGGTCTAACTTCATGCCTTTTTCAATATCTACAATAACGCCATCGGTACGCACCTTTACAAAGCCTTGTTTTGCAATTTGGTCAAATAGTTCTCGGTAATGTCCTTTTCTAGAGCGTACTACAGGTGATAAAATATTAATGCCCTTGCCATTATAAGCCTCTAGAATCAATTGCTTAATCTGTTTATCACTATAGCTTACCATTTTTTCGCCAGTTTCATAACTATAGGCATCGGCAGCTCTAGCAAATAAAAGCCGTAAAAAATCATAGATTTCTGTAATGGTGCCCACTGTAGAACGTGGTGATTTACTGGTAGTCTTTTGTTCTATGGCAATAACAGGAGAGAGACCATCTATTTTATCGACATCAGGACGCTCTAAACTCCCTAAAAACTGTCTGGCATAAGCCGAAAAGGTTTCGATATAACGACGCTGCCCTTCAGCATAAATCGTATCAAAGGCCAATGACGATTTTCCACTACCTGAAAGTCCCGTAATAACCACAAGTTTCTCTCGAGGTATTGAAATATCAATATTTTTAAGGTTATGTACACGTGCACCTTTTACCTCAATGGCATCGTTATATGTTGTCATAGCAATCTAACATCATTAATAAAACTAAGCGTATTTGTAAGCAGAATTCGTTTAAAATTAGCCAAGTTGTAAAGGTACAATTTTAGATGTTAAATTGGTGTGAAGGTTTAATCTAGAATTGCTATAATTGTAAATAAATTTACATTATGAAATTACTAGGTATAGGCTCACGTATCAACCATAAAGATTATGGTAAAGGTGTAGTAACTAATGTTACTTCAAAGCATTATTGGGTGACTTTTATAGACCGTGGTTTGGAAACCATTGATATAGATACGGGATTTGAAGTCATAGAGGCCTCAGAAGATGATGTAGATACCGTAAGTTTTTATGAGGTAGAAAGAAGTTTAAGGGACATCCTTAAAAAATGGTCCGATGTATCCGAAGTGATTACTATTGCCGATAAATGGAAGGGTGGAAAACTCATTTTAGAACCAGGAGATACCAATTTACAAGGGAAAGAGTTGCCTATAGATACCTTTTTCCATAAAATCACCATGGTGCGTGACCGCTTGCGGGTTATGGAACAAAAAATAAATTCGAGTAAAAATTTAGACGAACAAGAAAAGATAGACTTGCAGCAATACATTACACGAAGCTATGGCAGTCTTACCAGTTTTAATGTACTTTTTAAATTAAAGAGCCAACAGTTTGTAGGGCAGAAAAGTTAATAGGGTAGACTCTATTACTAGAAACGAAAAAGCCAAAACAATCTCAATGACGCACGGTTTCAAAAATGGATTGAAGTTGCAGGTAACCTAAAGATTAAGCCCTTTAACACCACTCATTTCAATACCAAAAAATAGAAGTTTATGAAAAGTAGGGAGCTGTGTGCCACTTTCCGTTATAATCCAGTCTTCCCATGTGGCTTCCACACCACCTATGGGTAAAATGGACACCCACATTTGAAAGCTCTTTGGGCGGCCATGGTCATTCAAATGCCATAAATAGGAGTCGCCTGGTGTTGAGCCTCCACTAGTATAGGTAACAAGAAGTGCGTCTTTACCTGCTTCGGTTTTAACAAGACGACGTTCTGTACCTTTATCAAACACCTTATAAGGTGCTACCAACCAAAACGAATCATTATTAAAATAATCGGTTGCCTTTTTAATATACAAGTCTTTTTCAATCCCGTCGTAGTTTTGCCCAGCGACAAATACCTTGGAGTTAGTGCTATCCTCTAAGTCTAACACAACGGTTAGCTGGTCCCAAGACACCTCACATTCTTTAGTGGACTTATACCACTTGTAACTATGCATACCTTTAAAGGTCCACTCGATATAATCTGTATTGAGATAAGCCGACTCATCTAGAGCAGTTAACATGGTTTGGGCCAAAGCATCAGCTTTTGCACCAGTCTCACCTTGAGGAAGGTCTTCATTGTATTTGAGATATACAAAGCCGAAAAATAACAGTGAGGGCAGGGTAAAAAAGATAATAATACCGACAATGACTTTTAGAAGGCGTTTGGTTTTAGATGGTTTTGACACAATGATGTATTAATAAAAATTAAACCTGGAATTTATACCCCTAAGGTAACAAGTTTTTTATGGATGGCCTTCGCTAGTACCTTTGCCGCTTGTGGATGCAGTCTAAACCATAATTCGGGTTCAATAAGCTCAAGTTCAGAAATGGCGAGTTCATTGTTGTTATCTATAAATATATCAACACGAGCGTATATTGGTAACTCTGGACAAGCCTTAACAGCCTTCTGAGCAAATTGTATTTCTGCTTCTGTGGGTTGATATTGGTAGACCGTTCCTCCAAAATCATCCTGGACTCTAAAGTCTCCAGCTTTGGCTTTTTTTAGAACTGCATGCGTAAACTCACCATCAAACAGCATCAGGGACATTTCACCTTGTTTTACGATATGGTGTTGAAAAGTTTGTAACATCATAGCCTCTTTAGAAATCAAATCCTTAAAAAGGATTTCGTATTCGTCTAAGTTGGTTGAATCCAATTTATAGGTATGACGGCCTGCACCAGAAACACATGGTTTCAAAACAGTTTTTGTCCAACCCGAGCGACTGTGTAACTCTTTTAGACTAGCTTTAGAACGAGGCTCAATAAATTCGGTTTCGGGAATATTGATTCCTTTATTTTTTAAATGCTGTAAATAATGTTTGTCCAGATTCCAGCGAATTAAGGCCTCACTATTTATGAGGTATGTTTGTGTTGCAACTGTATTCAACCAATTGGAGAATGCATCAAAGCGGTCAAAATAATCCCAAGTTGTCCTGAAAATAATGCAACGTGTTTGCGACCAATCAAAAGTAATATCGTCCCAAGCCTTGCGTTCTGTTTTTAACCCTTCATCCTTAAGAGCTTTTACGACCAATTTATCCTCATAATAGACATTATGCTTATAGGGGTCGTCTGAATCATTCAGGTATCTGTTATCGGTTAATACAATGCAATCGTAAATCATGGTATGAGTCGTATGGCCTCCCTTTGGCTTAAAGGCTTTAAATTATTATGTTTTAAAAAATTGAGAACGGCTTCTGGCTGTATTTTAGAATACTCCCTTAAAGCCCAACCAATAGCTTTTTGGATGAAAAATTCGTTAGATTTTCCATGTGCTTTACAAAGCTTGAATAAAATTGCATTATCAGTTTGAGACTTATAAGCAAGCTGAAATAAAATAGCGGCTCTATTTAACCAAAAATTTGAGCTATTTGAATATTTATTGATAACAGCAGTTCGTTGGTTTTGGTGTTCCATTAAAAACTGACCAAGAATGTGCTTTGCAATAAAATCTACAGTATCCCAGTGGGAGTGTGTTAGAATGAGATAGGTTATATCATCTATGTCTGATTCTTGGTAGTGTTTTTTCTTAAAACGCGCATAAAGTTCCATAGCGCAATAATGATATTCACGTTCATGTTTTCGGTACAAGGATTTTGCTAGTTGAGCCGGTTGGTTTTCTACCTCATTTTTATGAGCGTTTATAGCCTTCCTCAGAATAGATTTTCTAAGGACAGATTTTATGCCAAGGAACGGAAACTTGTATTTCATGTACTTGGACATAGGTTCCGCATTATTTGGACTTCGGTGAGTTTCTAGTTGTTTAGAAAGGGTTTCAATAAAGGACATAGTAAAAAGACCCACCCTCAATTGCTTAAGGGTAGGTCATACAATTAGTTATCATTTTTATAGCCTTCAGGTCTTTTCCATCGAATAGGAGGTGCCGGTTCTGGTTTCATTTCAAATTCATTAGACTTTAGCATATTCATAGCTTCTTTAACGGCACGTTCTAACTGAGGGTCGTTGCCTTTGGAGGTTTCTTTTGGGTGCTGAATAACTTCTATATCTGGTGCAACTCCGTCGCCTTCAACGGCCCATTTGCCGTCAACATCAAAGAAGCCTCCTCGTGGTGCTACCATACGTCCGCCGTCTATAAATCGAGGTGTGTCCCAAGTACCTACAAGTCCGCCCCAAGTGCGTGTACCTACTAAGGGTCCAATGTTTTTCATTTTAAACATATAGGGTAATAAGTCGCCACCAGAACCTGCGCGTTCGTTAATTAACATCACTTTTGGTCCCCAAATACCTGCCATAGGTGTTGTCCATGGACGATTATCATTGGCTTTACTATTAAAATACCCAAAGAGTTCCCTAGACATAATATCAATCATGTAGTCTGCAGCAGACCCTCCACCGTTGTTGCGCTCATCGATGATGGCACCTTTCTTGTCTTGTTGCGAAAAATAGTAACGGTTAAAGGATGTAAAACCACCATTACCAGTATTAGGTACATAAATGTAAGCGAGTTTACCATTGGACATTTTATCCACTTTACGACGGTTATTCTCAATCCAATCAATTGACCTTAAACCGCGTTCATTAGAAATAGGCTTTACCAAAACTTCTCTGGCATCTGACATTGAGGGTTTGGAGTTCACTGTAATCATTATTTCGCGACCAGCCGTTTGCTCTAAAAGTTGATAAGGATTAGTATCTGAACTGAGCATCTCACCGTTTATAGCAAGAAGATAATCGCCTTCATTTACATCAATTCCTGGTTGTGCTAGTGGTGCTTCAATATTTGGATTCCACCGTTCTCCGTTATAGATTTTAGATATTCTGTATTTCCCATTGTTAATTTCAAAATCACAACCTAAAAGGCCAACAGGCACATAATCTACGTCTGGGAGATCACCACCACTTACGTAAGAGTGCCCAATGGCAACCTCACCGCTCATAATATCCACAACATAATTGAGGTCTGTTCTATGCCGCACGTGCTCAATCCATGGTGAGTACCATTCGTATATCTCATCCCAAGGAGCACCGTGTACATTGTCTACATATAAGAAATCGCGCATGTAACGCCAACCTTCTTTAAAGATTTGATGTGCTTCTTCCTTTGGGTCTAATTTAATTTTAAGATTAATTTTTAAATTGTCTTTCCCGGGTTTTGGTGCAGCACCTGTAGATGTTAACACCCAATTGCCATTTTGTCTCAACAAAATAGATTTTCTATCTTCAGAGGCTACCATTTCAGATACGCCTTTTGCAAAGTCGGTGGCTTTTTCTTTTTCAACATCATAGGAATGTACCTTGAGTCCACTTTCATTTGCTACGGATTCTGCGATAAAAACCTTGTGTTCAGGACCTTTAAGTAGCGTTACATAATTTCTCGCCGGAAGTTGGAGAGCCACGGCACGATCATATATTCCTGTTTCATCTATAGTGACTACAACTTCATTACTATCTTTTTTATCATCCTTTTTTTCATCTGCATCTTCCTTTTGTTCAGCTTCTAAATCATTTTTGGGAAGGTTAGGTGCTTTGTCTTTTGAATTTAGGACTATGGCGTATAAGCTTCTGGTAATATTCGAGCCAGGATCATACGAGCTCATGTCCAGCCAACCAGACTGAAGTCCGTAATTGGTGCTTGCTAAGGTGTAAAGATACTTTCCTGAAGCATCCCAAACAGGTGTTATAGCATCAGCAATTGGATCGGTAATTTGAATCGTCTTTTTACTACTTATATTATAGCCGTAGATTGCTTTAAAGTGACTTGCTTGTTGTTTGGAATAAGCAATCCACTGGCTGTCTGGAGACCAAACCGGATTCATAGCTCGGTTAGGATGTGCATATCTGTCTGTATCAACAATAGACGTCTTTTTTGTTTCTAAATTTACTATCCAAATGTTATAGTGGGTGTCTGTATAGGCGATATGCTTTCCATCTGGTGACCAATCTGGCTGAAAATAAAATGTAGCATCAGGAAGCGAAATAGCCTCAACATTTGAACCATTTTGGTCCGCTAACATTAACTGATATTCGCCACTCTTATCAGAAAACCAAGCCACTTTATCTCCCTTAGGTGACCAAATAGGAGCGCGGTCTGCCACTCCAGGTGAGTTGGTAAGATTCATCCAAGTGCCATTCTCTTTTGGAACTGTAAATATTTCGCCTCTATATTCAAAAATGGCACGTTTCCCTGTTGGAGAAACATTAGGATTAGATAGGCTACGCCCTGAGACATTATCCCATTTTGTGCGGTAAAAGTTGAGGTCTGCCTTAACTTCTATATTTAATTGTCTAGAACTGTTACTTAATGCATCATAGATGTGTAAATATCCACCTTGCTCATAAATGAGTTTATCTGCACTAGCATCTAAGCTTTTGACATCGAATTTTTTGTGAAATGTGATTTGTTTTTCTTCTTTGGTCTTAGGATTAAAGGACCATATATTCATGGTATAATCCCGTTCTGACATAAAATATACGATACCATTTAACCATACTGGATCTAAATGGCGTTCTTGCGTAGGTTGTGATGTTCTTATTAATTCTTTTGTTTTTAAATTGACTACCCAAATTGGCATAGCCTGACCACCACGATAGTTACGCCACTCAGCATCCCATCCTGTTATGGGTGTATAGGCTAGATGTTTACCATCGTTAGACATTTCACCATAAGCTGCACGAGGGATGTCTACAGCTTCAGGCATTCCACCATTCATGGCAACGGTGAAAAACTTGCTCGTCATAGTCGGTTGACTCTCCCGATTAGAGCGAAAAAGTACTTTGCCATCTGGTGTCCATCCTTGCACAAAATCTCCTGCAGGATGATATGTAAGTCGTTTGGGCTCGCCACCTTCGGAAGGGATTACGAAGACATCAATATTACCATCGTATTGCGCTGTAAATGCTATATGTTTTCCGTCGTTAGAGAAATGTGGGCTAGATTCGTAACCATCATCACTGGTTAATCTAACTGCTGTACCACCGTTTACGGAAGCTCTCCATAAATCGTTGGCATAAACAAAAACTACTGTGTCCTCATGAAGTGTTGGTTGTCTTAGCAGTTGAGTGCCTTGGGCAAAACTGTAATTAATAGTAAGAAATAAAAATAAGGATAAGACTCGCGTCATAATTGATTGGATTTAGAAGTGCATTAAGTGAAGGTATTTTGGGAACTATAAATATACAATAACGTCCGTGCTCAAAGTTTAAAAAGTTGTTAAAAACTCAGAAACCTACAGCTGTATCGTCTCCGCGTTTATCTGCACCACCTTCTAGACTTCCATCTCCACGAATGAGTATCGCATCTACTTTTCCTATAATAGGAGTGCGTTTAAAATTTAACGTGTATTCCTTGGTTTTAAGTTGTTTTATGATTTCCTCCGAAAATCCAATAGGTTCCATGCGTATTTCATCTGGCAACCATTGGTGGTGAAATCTGGGTGCATTAACCGCTTCTTGCATAGTTAGTTCGAATTCATGCACATTTAAAATGGTTTGTAAAACCGATGTGATAATGGTAGAGCCACCCGGTGTGCCTAAGACCATGTAAAGAATTCCATTTTTCTCAATGATAGTGGGTGTCATAGAGCTAAGCATCCGTTTTTCTGGTGCGATACTATTGGCTTCAGCGCCAATTAAGCCATAATAGTTTGGTTCTCCAGGCTTACTGCTAAAATCATCCATCTCGTTATTTAAGAAAAAACCGAGCTCATCTGCATAGAGTTTAGAACCATAAGCTCCATTAAGTGTGGTGGTCATTGCGATAGCGTTTCCAAATGGATCTACTATAGAGAAGTGGGTAGTTTCATCGCTTTCATAGCCTTTAATATAACCATGAGAAATAGCATCTACTGGTGTGGCTTTTTCGAAATTGAAGTCAGCCATTCGCTTATTTAAATAGGTTTTGCTTGTTAGGTTTTTTGACGGAATGTCTACAAAATCTGGATCGCCTAAATAAAAGCTTCTGTCGGCATAGGCTCGTTTTTCTGCTTCAACTAAAACTTGAATGGTTTTTAATGAATTGTGCCCAAATTCTTTTAAATCAAAAGGCGCTATCATGCCCATGATTTGTTGAAGAACAATACCGCCAGAAGATGGTGGTGACATGGATGTTATTTTTAAATCATCATATGTGAAAGTTATCGGGTCTCGCCATTTGGCTTCGTATCTATTGAGGTCTTCAAGAGTTATTATAGCACCGTGTGATTGGAGGAACTCAATTAATTGCTCTGCAGTCTGTCCTTTGTAAAATTCATCTCGTCCATTTTTTATAAGACGTTCCATGGTTTTCGCTAATGCCAAATTTTTTATGGTATCGTCTACAGATTTATTATTAAGTAAAATACCTTTTTTATTGACAGCTTTGAAAATGCTATCGTATTTACCAAAAGCTTGCCCCTGTAACTCAGTAACACGGTAACCCTTTTTAGCTAAATTAATAACAGGTCTGAGAATGGTTTCTATGTCGAGATTGCCAAATCGTTTTTGAGCTTTAAATATACCAGCTATGGTACCCGGGACTCCTATAGCTAAACTGCCCTCAGTGCTTTTCCCTTTAATTATATTATCATTAGCATCTAGGTACATATGTTTAGTAGCCGCTAGAGGTGCTTTCTCCCTAAAGTCTAAAGCGCCTTTTGTACCATCAGCAAGACGATAAACGATAAAACCACCACCTCCTAAATTGCCTGCATAAGGATACGATACGGCCAAAGCCATAGAAGTGGCCATCATGGCATCAAAGGCATTACCGCCTTTTTTCATAATCTCAACTCCAATCGAAGACGCTTCTTTTCTGGCACTAACGACCATGGCCTTAGCGCTAATTACACCAGTTTGGGGCTTAACTATTCTGTTAGTAGTTTCAGGATTTTTACATCCCAAAAAAAATAGGATAACAAAAAGAAGAATATAGGGTTTGGTCATCTAATATTAAATTGGTTTTCGAGTATAAGTCGTTTTTCTAGAGTGGCAGTTTGTAATTCGTTGAAAAATATAAAAAAATCAGCTTCAAATTCTGAATAATATAACTTCAGTTCCTTTGTGGATTCATTCATTTTGGATTTGTATTTTGTTCTCCTATTCATGCCGTTTAGTACGGATTGAATTCCTTCTAAAGAGGCATACCCAAGTAACCAATTGTCTTCTATCATATATGGTGACAAGTGTTGAAATTTTGCTGGAAGAATATTCATATGCTTATCTAGCATCGCATAAAAGTTGCCTACGAACAAGCGTAGCTCTATGTCGCTGTACTTTGACCAGTTTTTAGCTAAAAAGTGATCATAAAAGATATCTACGATAACGCCGCTATAGTGTCCATATGGTTTATGCAGTCGCTTTGTACTCTGCCTAAAAACAGGATGTGCGTCAGTGTAAGTATCAATAAAACGATGCAGCAAAATACCAGCTTGCATTTCCTCTGGGTAGTCTAGGTATTTTCTTCCTCTAACACCATCAGCAACAAAGTTGCCAAGAGTGAGTAATTCATTATTGCCAGAAAGATAAATATGGGCCAAGAAGTTCATTGGTCGAATTTACAAATTCATAATAACAAAAAAGATGGAGTTGGTTATATTTGCGGAAAATAGATGGAATGACTCTAATAAAATCAATATCAGGAATACGCGGAACTATAGGAGGAAAAGTTGAAGAGAATCTTACACCCATAGATGCGGTTAAATTTGCTTCGGCTTATGGTACGTGGTTAAAGCAACAGCGCCATAAGGACAATTATAGAGTTGTTGTTGGGCGAGATGCGAGAATTTCTGGAGATATGATACAGAATCTCGTTATGAATACTTTGGTAGGTCTTGGTATCCATGTTATTGATTTGGGTTTATCCACTACACCTACTGTAGAAGTGGCCGTTCCTATGGAGCACGCTGATGGCGGAATTATTTTAACGGCAAGTCATAATCCTAAGCAATGGAATGCTTTAAAATTACTCAACGCTAAGGGTGAGTTTTTAAATGGAGCAGAAGGCCAAAAAATCTTGGAGATTGCAGAATCTAATGATATGGTTTTTACCGATGTAGATTCTTTAGGAAAAATTACCATTAACGATGCCTATATTGATTTGCATATTGATGAAGTTTTAGACTTGCCACTGGTAAATAAAAAAGCTATTGAATCTGCAAAACTGAAAGTGGTTGTAGATGGTGTTAATTCAACTGGTGGTATAGCAATTCCAGAATTGCTTGAGCGTTTAGGCGTTTATGTCGTTAAGCTTTATTGTGAGCCTAACGGACATTTTCCGCACAATCCAGAACCTTTAAAAGAGCACCTTACAGATTTATCAGAAGAAGTTAAAAAAGAACATGCCGATTTAGGTATTGTTGTAGATCCAGATGTTGATCGTTTGGCGTTCATGGACGAAAATGGTGATATGTTTGGTGAGGAATATACCCTTGTAGCTTGTGCTGATTATGTTCTTGGTCAAACACCCGGAAATACAGTAAGCAACATGAGTTCGACAAGAGCCCTAAGAGATGTAACTGAAAAACATGGCGGTACTTATAATGCTAGTGCTGTAGGAGAAGTTAATGTTGTGGAACTAATGAAAAAGACCAACGCTGTTATTGGAGGAGAAGGAAATGGAGGTATTATATATCCAGAATTACATTATGGACGAGATGCTTTGGTTGGAGTGGCCCTTTTCTTAAGTCTTTTAGCAGACAAAAATCTTAGTGTTAGCCAGCTTAAGGCAACATATCCCTTGTATTTTATGAGTAAGAAGAAAATAGAACTTACGCCGGCCTTAGATGTTGATAGTATTTTAAAAACCATATCGGAGACTTATGCCAATGAAAACGTAAATACTATTGATGGTGTTAAAATTGATTTTGCTGATAGTTGGGTTCATTTAAGAAAAAGTAATACTGAGCCTATCATAAGAATTTATACCGAGGCACCTTCTCAAAATTCAGCAGATGAATTGGCTGCCCGGTTTATTTCTGAATTAAAACAGATAGCTGGTATTTAGTATCTTTGTTGATATTGATAAAATAAATTGTTCATGTCTGAAACTGCAACCCAACATCTAACGGAATTAGAACAGTATTTTAATACGTTTAGGCAACATATTATTGGGCAGAACCAAACTTTTGTATCGCCTTTTGGAGAACAAAAGATTATTTACACAGACTGGACAGCTTCAGGGCGTTTATATAGACCTATAGAAGACAAGCTACTGCACGATTTTGGACCTTTTGTAGCAAATACGCATACCGAAACTACCGTGTCTGGCACAGCAATGACCAAGGCTTATCATAAAGCAAAGCAAATCATTAAAGCCCATGTGAATAGCAATGATGATGATGTGCTTATTGTATCTGGTAATGGCATGACAGGCGTAGTTAATAAGTTTCAGCGCATTTTAGGTCTTAAAATCCCAGAAAATTTAAAGGACTTAACAACCATACCAGACGAGATGCGGCCTGTTGTTTTCGTATCTCATATGGAACACCACTCTAATCATACATCTTGGTTAGAAACTATGGCAAAGGTTGAGGTTATTCCACCAGGGAAGGACGGACTGTTTAGTCTAGATAATCTTGAAACATTGCTTGAGCAGTATAAGGACTGTACTATAAAAATCGCCTCAGTTATTGCAGGATCTAACGTTACAGGTATTCAGAATCCATATCATGATATTGCTCGATTAATGCACAAACATGATGGTGTTTGTTTTGTGGATTTTGCTTGTTCGGCGCCGTATGTAGATATTAATATGCACCCAGAATATGAGGAGGAACGCTTGGATGCAATATTCTTTTCACCTCATAAATTTTTAGGAGGACCTGGGTCGTCAGGAGTTTTGGTTTTTAGTAAAAAGCTATATAAAAACATGGTACCTGATTGTCCTGGAGGTGGCACGGTTAGTTGGACTAATCCTTGGGGAGAACATAAGTATATAGATAATATTGAAGATCGTGAAGATGGAGGTACACCAGGTTTTCTTCAAACCATAAAAACAGCTTTGGCCATTAAGCTAAAAGAACAAATGGGAGTTGACCAGATTTTAAAGCGCGAACACGAACTATTACATATCATTTTTGAGAGATTAACACCTTATGAGAATATACATATTCTAGCGGGTCAGCATAAGGATAGATTAGGGGTTATTTCGTTTTATATTGATCATTTACATTATAATCTTGGTGTAAAATTACTCAATGATAGATTCGGTATTCAAACACGTGGTGGTTGTAGTTGTGCTGGTACTTATGGTCATTATTTGTTACATGTAGACTACCAAACATCTCATGAGCTCACCAATGAGATAACAATTGGAGACTTGGTACGTAAGCCAGGATGGATCAGACTATCTATTCATCCTACAACTACCAATTCTGAAATAGAATTTGTGTGTGATAGCATTATTAGACTTGCTACTCATCATAACGAATGGGCTAAGGAATATGATTATTCAAAATCCAATAATGAATTTGTTCACAAATCACAATCAGGAAAAGAGGACCAATCTACGGTATCAATTGAGTCTTGGTTTGAAATTTAATCCTGAAATTCTTTAGGGACTTTATCTCTGTGTTTCCAGCGTTTATGTGTCCAGAGATAAAATTGCGGGTTTTCTAAAATTTGTTCTTCTACTAGTTTGAAAAAAATATCGGTTATTTCAAAGTCTTTAAATGTCCTTGGATGCTCTGTTATAGTTTTAAAAGTAGTTTCATAGTAACCCCGTTTTAAACGTCTTACACCAAAAAACACTACGGCCATGTCTAGTTTTTTGGCTAAGGTTTCGGCGCCAGTATACATAGGAACTTTGATACCCATAAAAGAACTCCAGTGTAAGGCTTTATCGGCCTTTGGTGATTGGTCCGAAACAAAACCGTTAATAGTCAGTTCACCTTTCTTTTTACTATTACTAAGCACCTTAAAGGTTTCTTTAGTTGTAATTAAATAGGTATTATGCCGAGCACGTATACGCCTAACTAAGCGATCAAAGTACTTATTTGCTAAACGCTTATAAACCGCATAACCTTTATGATTTACATATTTCTGTAAAATAAAAATCCACTCCCAGCTACCATAATGAGCGCACATAAGAACAATACTTCTGTTTTTATTTTCGAGCTCATTAAGCACTTCAACATTAGAAAATGTAAATCGTTTTCTAAGTTCTTTTTCAGAAATCGTCATTGATTTTATGGCTTCTAAAATCATATCGCAGAGGTGTCTGTAAAACTGCGAAGTAATTGTATTGATTTCGGTCTCGGATTTACCAGGGAAAATCAAATTCAAATTTGCTCTAACCGTAGTTTTACGGTATCCAAAAATGTGATAAATGAAAAAGTACAATATGTCAGACAACCCATAAAGCAACCTAAAGGGAAGAATTGAAATTAACCAAATGAATGGGTAAATTATAACATAGGTAATCAGTTGCATGGTGCTGTATTAAAACTGTAGGCAAATATATTATATTTGAAGCAATAGAAAATATATGTACAATTTAGATTTGGTTACCGGAATAATTATCGCAGCTAATGTTGCAATGT
Source organism: Winogradskyella pelagia (assembly GCF_017581965.1). Classification (GTDB taxonomy): domain Bacteria; phylum Bacteroidota; class Bacteroidia; order Flavobacteriales; family Flavobacteriaceae; genus Winogradskyella; species Winogradskyella pelagia. The sequence continues at coordinate 144,897 of NZ_JAGEVF010000004.1, read as the reverse complement.
CTTTAAAAGGTTTTGATAACAGGACATTTTTTGAGCGCTATAAATTTAACGTGGGCCAAATTAGAAGGGGAGATCAAATCCGTATGTTTAGTTCTGGATTTTTGCATGTAGATATAACACACCTACTATTTAACATGCTTACGCTTTATTTTTTTGCACACACCGTTATTTTACAATTAGGGACTTTAAATTTTATAATTATTTATGCGGCTAGTCTAGTTTTTGGAAACTTATTAGCCTTGTATTTTCATAAAGATGAATATTGGTATAGTGCTGTTGGAGCTAGCGGAGCGGTAACAGGTATACTTTATGCAGCTATTTTGTTATATCCTGAAATGAAATTATACATGTTCTTTGTGCCAATTCCTATCCCAGGTTATGTTTTTGGAGTAGGGTATCTTTTATATTCAATTTATGGTATGAAAAATCGATTGGGTAACATTGGACATGATGCACACTTTGGTGGTGCTGTTGGAGGTTATGTGATTACACTAATTTTGTTACCAAGTCTATTTAAAACAGATTCAGGGCATGTTGCTCTATTGGCCGTACCGATTCTAATTTTATTTGTTTTATATAAAACGGGTAAGCTTCATTAAAAAAGCCTGCTTCTGCAGGCTTATTGTTTTTTAAAGTTCTAACAGTTCCCTTATTTTCATATCTAAAGCCGGCCCTCTCAGATTTTTTGCGACGATATTACCTTCGCTATCTAATATATACGTTGCTGGAATCGCCTGTATATTATAAGTTTTAGCAATCGGGTCACTAAAGTATTTTAAATTAGACACTTGGTGCCAAGTAAGCTTGTCTTCTTCTATGGCATCTAACCAAGCTTGTTTCGGGTCTTTTTGTCTAGACTGGCCATCTAAGGAAACGCCTATAATTTCTAAACCTTTATCATGGTACTCATTATAAATTCTCACCACATTTGGATTTTCCTTTCTGCAAGGACCACACCAAGCCGCCCAGAAATCAACAACAGTGACTTTACCTTTTTTAATAACTTCACTAAGAGATATAGTTTTTCCCTCAGGATTTGGACCACTAAATTCTGGGGCTTTCATACCAATCTGTAATTTTTTATTGGCTTCATAATCTAATTTCATTTTCATCATAGCAGCATTAAGCCGAATGCCTTTAGAAGATGTTTTAAGAGACTCATCAAAAGCATTAAAAATATCAATCATTCTCTGGTCATCTCTTTCGCGCAGTTGAGTCTGCATTTCATAAATTTCAAGAGAAACGAAGTCGTTGGGATGATTTTCCATAAACTCATATGGGAATTCCTTAGCGCTTTCTGTCAGTTTTTCAAGTTTTTCCAATTCTGTTTTAATGACTAAGCTGTCCTTACCATACAAGGCCTTATTATATTCCTTGCCCTGTGCCATTAATTCTTTTTGGTTTTCCCTGTACTTTTCTGCAAACGCCATGTAATTATCATGGGACTCAGATCCAGTTACGATTGTATTTTGAAGATTCGTTTTATCTATGGTCATTTGCATTTCGCCGTTCTCTAACATCACTGGGTATCTGCCAGGTACACTGTTCATTGTAAGGTATACGACTTTAGGATATTTTAAGGCCCCTTCAAACGTAAAACTCTCATTCATAACCATAGCTGTGTCGATTGGAGTTAAACGACCTCGCTGGTCTACATTATTTAGATAAATTCGTATTCCATTGTACACCTCTTTAGCTGTACCCTCTACTACGTAGGCATCTTTAATGGTCTTGGTTTCGCACCCAAAAAACATGGAAATAGCTGCAATTAGTACAAACGTTCTTTTCATTTTTGTCACATTTATCATTAATAAGTTAAACATAAGGACAAATATACGGTCTTAGTTGTATTTTTCAGAGTAAAAATATTCCAAGCTTTATTTCTATTGAAAGTCAATATTCAAACTCTGAAATTACCCTATTTTTGCAATAACCAAGTATAGATGATGATGCACACAGATACTATTATTGCTTTAGCTACACCTTCAGGTAGTGGTGCTATTGCTGTTATAAGGTTGTCTGGTCCTTCGGCCATAGATTTAGTTTCCAAGAATTTTAAATCGGTTAGTGGAAAAGATTTGAAAAAACAATCCACTCATACCATTCATTTAGGTCATGTAACAGATGGGCCGAGAACTTTAGATGAGGTTTTGGTCTCTATATTTAAAAATCCCAAGTCTTACACTGGAGAGGACGTTGTGGAAATTTCTTGTCATGGATCCACCTATATTCAACAAGAAATTATTCAGTTATTTCTGCGTCAAGGTTGCCGTATGGCTACTGCTGGTGAATTTACTCTGAGAGCATTTCTTAATGGGAAGCTGGATTTAAGCCAAGCTGAAGCAGTTGCGGATTTGATATCTAGTGATAATGAAGCGGCACATCAAATCGCCATTCAGCAGATGCGTGGCGGTTTTTCTTCAGAAATATCTAGGCTTAGAGAAGAACTTATGAATTTTGCCTCTCTTATAGAATTAGAGCTGGATTTTGCCGAAGAGGATGTAGAGTTTGCAGATAGAACTCAGTTTAAAGAATTAATTGAACGCATCAGCTTTGTATTAAAGCGTCTTATAGATTCTTTTGCCGTTGGTAATGTGATTAAAAACGGTATTCCAGTTGCCATTGTTGGTGAACCCAATGTTGGTAAGTCTACTTTATTAAATGCATTATTAAATGAGGACAGGGCAATTGTCTCTGAAATTGCCGGAACCACAAGAGATACCATAGAAGACGAAATCTCAATCGGTGGTATAGGGTTTCGCTTTATAGATACAGCAGGTATAAGAGAAACTAAGGATGTGGTGGAATCCATAGGTATAAAGAAGACGTTTGAAAAAATTGAGCAGTCACAAGTCACGATATACTTATTTGATGCTCAAAAGAACATCAAGAATCTTGAAGATGTTAGAGTTGAAATAGAGAAAATACGAAACAAATACCCTCAGAAACCACTTCTAGTCATCGCAAATAAAATAGACGTATTGGACGATACCCAACTAGCCGAAATCAATACAACAATTGCAGATGTTCTCCTATTATCTGCTAAAACAGGCTTTGGGGTTGAGCAATTAACCAACGCTCTGCTCAATCTAATCAATACAGGAGCCTTAAGAAACAATGACACCATTGTTACCAATACGCGTCATTATGATGCTTTGCTAAAAGCTTTTGAAGAAATTCAAAAAGTAAAAGAAGGATTAGAAACAGGCTTGTCTGGTGATTTAATGGCCATTGATATTCGCCAAGCGTTATACCATTTTGGTGAGATTACTGGTGAAATCACCAACGACGACTTATTAGGAAATATATTTGCTAATTTCTGTATCGGAAAGTAAGGTATCCTAATCTAATCTTAATTAACTTCTAATTCACCTACAGATTCAAAAAGCTCTTCGATAATATGCTGGAGATTGCTTGGTGTAACTTCTCTGAAATACCCAAGTAAGTCCAGAGTTGTAGCATATCTATCAGTCTGCATTTTTAGTTTTCCATTAATTGTATTCCAATCTCCAAGAAATCGCTTTAACGCTGTATTTATCTTTTCTTCTCCAATGATTTCCTGAAATTTAAACATATTAATGGCACCTTTTGCATAATAAATATGGTCTTGGTTATCTACTAAAGCTAAAGTTGGTTCTACTCCAGATTCTCTGAGTTTCCCTTCTTTGTATTTCTCTAATTGTAACTCTAAAAATTGCTGAATCTTTTCTTTTGGATAGTGCTTTTTTAAAACCATTATTGCTGCATATTGAGAAAGCGTTTCCAAAATAAAGTATTGCCCTTTTACATTTGCCGCTTCCACTTGCATAGCAAACCATTGGTGGGCAATTTCGTGTGCAGTTACATAAAATGCCATATCTACATCGGTTTCATCATCAATATCTAAAACAAAACCTATAGATTCTGAGAATGGAACAGTGCCCGGAAATGATTGTGCAAATTGCGCATAACGCGGAAACTCCATGATACGTAACTGTTCATATTGATACGGACCGAAATTTGTGCTGTAGTAATCCAATGAGGCTTTCATAGCCATCATCATTCTATCTATGTTATACTCATGACCTTTATGATAGTAGATTTCTAAATCTACTTGTTTCGAAATAGCATCAAATTTTGAAATCCATTTGTCTTTTTTTATGTCATACCTTGCTGAAACAATTGAGTAAAAATCAATCATTGGAATTTCCATTTTATAATGAAAATAATTACGATTATTTTCTGTCCACTCCCTCAATAAATTCCCAGGAACCAATGCTGTTTGGTCAATTTCTGTTCCTATGACCATTTCAAAATGAATACCGTCAGAATCACTACCAGATCTCGCATTATCTAATTCTTTAGGATCATTTCTATTAGCTCTATTCGTTCTTTCAGGTAAATTATATTCTGAACGTTCATCCCTATCACTTAGCTCATATTTTCTGTTGTAACCTAATGTTGGAAAGTCTTTATTGTTAAAGAATGTTCCATTTTCAACAATATTAGCATTTGAATTACCTGCTTCAAACCCATTTGTAGTGAATGATTGCTTAAAGTTCATTTTAATTGAATCTCCAGGATTCAAAGGGCTATGCAACTGATAGATGGTATAATCGTAGGTAGCGTATGTATTATTTTCTGTTGCACCTCCATCAAAAGTGACAGTATCTAATGTGATATTCTCTTCAATTAGTTTCTGAATATGAATCTCATTAATGGGTTGCGCATTGGTGTTTTTTAATATATAATACCCTTCCGCAGTATAATCTCTTGATGAAGGATACAATTCCACTTTTAAATTCACATCTACTATTTTGGGCTGTGGTATATATTCAAACTGTTTGAGTTCTTTTTCATAAGCTACTCTAAATTTAGTTGCTTTAGTATTGGTCCAATAGGTGTTTAAAATATTCGTATTGTAAAAGATTAAACTTCCCATTAGTATAAATACTAAAAAGACCATAGAAGCAACTTTAAAAAGCGGCTTGCTCAATCTGTTTTTGCTAGCTCTTATGCGTTGTATTAAATTGGTTTCAGTACCTCTTACGTTTACTAAAGACCCAATAATTAGTAATAGTATTCCGAAGAGAAACCAATATGATTTAATTAACAGATAGGGTTTTAAAAAATGACCATAACCATTCATATCAGAATACGTTCCTAAAGCACTGCCTCCGAAAAAATATAAATCGTGATCAAACCCGAATAAACCTAAAGCAACATTGGCTATAAAAAATACAATCACCAACATTATGCCTACAAACTTATGGTTTACCACAGATTGAATAAAAAAGGCAATGCATGTATACAGTGCTAAAAACGGTAAAATTTCTAAGAAGAAACCAAAAAAATAGACTTGGAATTCATATATGTAATACCCACTTAATGTTTGAAATAGAATTCCTGAACCAATTAGTGCGAGCATTAATACTACATACACTACGTTTAATCCAATGTATTTACCCAATAGTTTTATAAAACTTGACATTGGTGTTGCGTCATAGATCAAATCTAATTTAGCACCTCGCTCTTTCCATACCAATTCACCTGAATAAAACACTAAAATTATTATGAAGAAATATATAGATGTCTCTTTGAGTTCTTCGACAATAAAATAGGTTGCTGGATAGCTATCCACACCATACACAGTTCCAAGATTTACGGAATTAATGAGAATGATAATCATCCCACAAATAACAATTCCCCAAAATGATGCTTGCTTGCAAATACTGATAAAGTAAAACCAAGAAAATTGTTTTAATTGATTCCATTTTGAAAGTAATTCATATTGCTTTGTAGCTACAGGAATTTCTATATCACTAACAACATTAGTGCTTTTAGCAACTAATTTTTCAACTTGCTTTCTCTTTGATTGCTTTTCTTTAACAACATTAAAATTGAATTTTTTATACCCATAGATTAGTGCCAGTATTCCTAGAGAAACCCAAAACAGTTTGTTATAAAGTATGGTTCCAACAAAAGGAAGCTCCTGGGTACTTTTTTCTAACGCTGACCAAGACTTTGTCGCAAAAGTGGTTGTTGTTAGCGAAAATGGATCTAGAATGGCTTGCCAAAATTCATTAGTGATAGCTTTGGTTAGCATAAAAATCACAAATAAAATAATACCTTGTGTATAGACTACCACCAGGTTTCTGCTTAAAGCACCTGTAACAAAAAATAACGAAGCTCCAAAAAACAACGTTGGTAACGTTACCATTAAAAACGTCTTTATATAAACAAAGGCATTAAACCCTAATAGATCTTCTGGATTATGCCATGGCATAAATTCGCTTAGCATCATGCCAAATAAAATACCTGTAAATGCAAATAGCAAAACTGTAAACGATCCTAAAAATCGACCTAGTAAATAATCTTTTTTGTTGATTGGTGCAGAAAATAGCAATGATTCTATATTGTATTTAAAATCCCTTAGTACGGAAACGCCCATTATCATTGAGGCTAAAATCATAAATATACCGGTAATGGCTCCCATTGTTTTTGCAATCACTATGGGTGAGTTTTTTTTCATAAGACCCATGTCTGAACCTTGAAAAATAAAGTCAACACCAACAATTGAAAATAGAAATAGAAAAAGGAAGAATATATAGGTGTCCGGTCGTTTAATTCGGTATTGTATTTCGAACTTAAAAATAGTATACCACATAACTAAATAGATTTAAGTTTAGTATTATTGAATATTTCCGAAAAATAGACATCCTCTAATTCGGCATTAATAAGTGAAAAGCCGTCTCCTGGATTCGTATCACTTACGATATGAATGGTTGGTTTTCCAAGAAATAATCGTTCACTGATGACCTGATAATTTTCTTTATATAGGTTCAATTCTGATTTCTCGATTGTTTTTTGATAAACTCTACCTTTTAAACTTTCTAGAATCTCTAGAGGCTTTCCTTTTAAACAAACTTGCCCTTTATTAATAATGGCCATATTTGTGCAAAGCTCTTTAACATCATCTACAATGTGCGTCGATAAAATAACCACTGTTTTTTCTCCTAATTCGCTCAATAGATTGTAAAACCGATTGCGTTCTACAGGATCTAATCCAGCCGTTGGCTCATCTACAATCAATAGTTTTGGATTATTCAATAAAGCTTGTGCAATTCCAAAACGTTGTTTCATCCCACCAGAAAAACCTTTAAGGTTTTGTTGTCGCACGTCATATAAATTGGTTTTATACAAAAGTGCTTTCACCAATTCTTGGCGTTCATTTTTATGAGTGATGCCTTTAAGGACTGCGAAATGATTGAGTAATACCTCGGCAGATATTTTTGGGTACAAGCCAAATTGTTGCGGCAAATAACCTAATACCCGCCGCAGATTATTTTTTTGTTGTAAGACATCGATGTCCCCAAGAACAATGGAACCAGAATCGGCTTCTTGCAGTGTTGCAATGGTTCGCATTAACGTAGACTTGCCTGCACCATTTGGGCCTAATAGACCAAACATCCCTGTTGGTATATCTAGTGAAATGTTTTGTAACGCTTTAATCCCGTTTGAATACGTCTTTGATAGATTGTCAATTCTAAGTTCCATACTGTTCGTTTTTTGATTGATTGAGACAAACATATAAGCGTTTTTAGGCTCTAAAAAACGTTAGTGACACAAGTACATGCATTAGTGACAAACCCATTTTTTTAAGTTATGAAGACACTTCAAAGCACATTTATGGTGGTTTGTCACTCATCACATACTGTTTGTCAACTTATTTGTAAAGGGTACTTTATTTAAGTAATATTGAATATGAATTTTAAAATACCAGAAAGAAAAAGGAAAACTATAAAGCGCTTTTTCAACATAGCGCTAGTACTTATAGGCCTCCTCCTTGTCATTTTTAATGATACTTTAGGCAAATTAGAAGGATTTGAAGAGTTCATTGCACTGTATTTTCTAATCCTATTTATCACCATTGCAAATTGGATTTTTAAGCAAATCAAAGCACTTATAAGATTAAAGAACGAAAAAACAAAAACAGAGTTAATGCATTTAAAAAGTCAAGTGAATCCACATTTCTTTTTTAATATGCTGAATAACCTTTACGGTTTAGTAGATAAGGATGCTAAGAAAGCTCAAGAGCTCATCTTAAAACTTTCTGATATGATGCGCTATAGTATTTATGATGGCGATAAAGACACCGTGTTATTGTCTGAAGAAATTACCTATCTCGAGAATTATATCGAACTTCATAAAATGCGTTACCATAAAGCGATTGATATACAATTCAATATTGATACAAACAATACTGATTATGAGATCATGCCGCTTCTTTTTATTATTCTTTTAGAAAATGCCTTTAAGCATGGTGTGGAAAATTTAAGAGAACATGCGTATGTTCATATCACATTAACAGCGCATAATAATGAAGTGACCTTTGAAATAGAAAATAATTTTGATGAAGCACAAGATAGTCCTGATATAGGAATTGGATTAAAAAACCTAAAACGAAGATTAGAACTGGTATATCCAAAAAAGCATACCTTAACACTATCTAAAACAGATACAATCTATAACGCTACATTGAATATTAAAGGCTTATGATTACATATATCATTATAGACGACGAACATATTGCACACGATATTATAAAAGGCTATTGTGATATGTTGCCAAATTTAGAATTCAAAGCCAATTGTTATGATGCTATCGAAGCTATCGACTATTTAAGCAAACATGATATTGACCTTATTTTTTTAGATTTGAATATGCCTAAATTAAAAGGATTTCAATTTTTAAAAACCTTATCATCTCCACCAAAAGTTATTGTAACGACTGCCTATAGTGAATTTGCGATTGAAGGCTACGAATTAAACGTTGTAGATTACTTATTAAAACCGTTTAGTTTTGAACGCTTTTTAAGTGCTATTAATAAAGTGACCGCTGCTGACTCAAGAGGAATAAGAAAAGAAAGTAAAGAAACTATAAAACCTGAAGGGCAACATATCTTTTTAAAGCAAAATAATAGCCATATTCAGGTTGATGTAGATGATATTCTGTTTATTGAAGCTTCAGGTAACTATACCAAAGTTGTAGCGGGTAATACTACTATAAGTATTCGTGAAAAAATATCGGATACCATCCAATTGCTTTCTGATAATGATTTTCTTCAAGTTCATAAGTCATTTGCCGTTGCAAGAAAACACATCGATAGGGTAGAAGGTAATAGAATTTATATGGGTGATCATACAGTACCTATTGGTGAACTTTATAAAGCAAATGTTAATCAACTTTTTAAATAAGCTTTAAGGTTCATTTAAAAAATTGGCGAACTTGCAAATATGCCTTAACTTCGATTAAGCAACTAATTAGCTATGAGCTATATAAGTTGTTGCCAACCGTGTTTTCTACAATATTATCAATTCTCTTGATTAATGTAGATTAAACCTTCGTACAAAGCTATTAATGGTACAGAGCGATGGTTTTCCTTGTCAAAATACTTTATTTCGACATTTAGAGGTTCTTCCGATTTCTTTGTAATTAATTCATAGAGATAGTCGTGTCTTTTTTTATTCCGCTCGTAACTAGCCTTTCCTTGATTGGCAGTAGCTATATAAAGTTTTTTATTAAATGATGTTGATGAAATAGAATCAACTTTGTTTTTCATCATCTCTTCACTCCACCAAATACTTGGGTCTATAGAAATGTAAGCATTGAAAACGCTATTTTTATCCATATAAGAATTTAATGTAAGTAGACCTCCTAAAGAATGTCCAATGAGAGTTCTAGACGGTTCTGTTCTATAATTTTCATCAACATATGGTATTAGCTCTTTCTCAATGAAATTCAAAAAATTCCTTCCACCTCCCATAGTATTCGGTCGTTTGGTCTTAATTTTTGTAACTGTAAAATCTCGTTCTCGGTCAACATTCTCTATGGCTATAATAATACTTTCTGGCATTAAATTGTTTCGGTTTCTATTGGAACTCATAAAATGTACTATTCCAGATGCTGTTTTAAAATGAGTATATCCATCCAATAATATGATAATTGGATATTTTTTCGCCACTTCAGTTGAATCATTATATGAATCAGGTATACTTATTAAACAAGTTCTTTCTTCATTTAAAATACTAGATTTAATAACGAACTTACTTCCTACTATAATATCTGTTTCATTCTGTCCAAATGTGGTTTGTACTCCTGAAAGAAGAATATATAAAATTACAAATGTCAAATTTTTCATAGTTTGCTTTATACGTTTGGTAAGGGTTTTGTATAAGATTGGTTGCGTGGTTTAAGCAAATAAAATACAGATAGACAGTCCGCGAGGGCTTTCGTAAATTGGTTAAAACCAGTAATTAATTTTATACGGTGTTATCACTTTTTTTTCTGTTCAATACTTTAATTCCAAGTGTAATTAAGATTGCTATTAATGCAATAAAGAATATACTTGTTGAAATGCTTTTTATAACTGAAAATATATTGGTTGTATAAACTGCAGTCTCTTTCAACTCGGGATAGTTTTTAAGCATTGTGATAATTCCGATATTTTCCAAATAATCTGCAATTCCGGCAATTATCGGTATTACGCAGAGATAAATATAATTGGAATTTAATTTGTTCAATTTTTTCAAGAAATAACCCAAAAGGAGACAATAAGAAAGTCCGAATAGCAGTGGGTAAATCATATCAACAGGTATTTGATTGGTTAGATACGTCAAACGTCCATTTTCGCCAAGCGAAGTGAATAATTCATTGACATAATTCAAATCATATCCTGTGGGCATCATATCCAATAATTTCATTCCGTTAGAGAATTCCATTGTTTTGGGAATAGTGACAGTCAGCATAAAGGCGTAAACAAGATTGGTCAAGATAAAAAGTCCTAAAACCTTCTTGCCCGAAATATTCTTTTCTATGAATTTTCTTAATCGTTTCATTGTTTTCTGAAATAAGTCTTAACGATAAATTTTATGTTTAGTGGCAGACTGCTTGGTAGTTTCCTCTAAGACCTATAATCTACCACTAATCATATAAAAATAGGTTTGGTTATTTTCCTTTAAGTTCCTCTATTCTTTTCTTGTAGCCATCGTCACTACTTATTTCAAAAGCTTTAGTTACATATTTAATGGCATTAGCAATGTCGCTTTGTGCTTCATAATAATCTGCCATTGAATTATAGGCACTTGCGTTGTTGGGATAATAATTAATATTCGATTTGAAAAACATAAATGCCTTTTCAGGTTGCCCCATTTGTAAATTCATATAGCCATAGCCACTAAACAATTCCTCAATCATTGGAGGGAAGGGATAACCGAAATGCGTTGAATAGATTTCTTCTTGTTTTTCCAATAGCTTAACCAATTCTTCTACTGTCGTTTCAGGATTATTATATTTTTGCGGAGATTTAAACTGGTACCATTTAAAAAGAAAAATCAATCCATCTCTCATCGTTGGGAGCGGAACAGTACCATGTAAATCTTCATTGTACACCTTCCATGAGAAATTTAATCCACTCTGTTTTTGAGAGGTCGCAAAAGTTGAAAAGTCAATGATTGAACGTGCAAACAAGGTGAATTCTGAAGCGTCGTCCATAATATTCTCCATGGTTATTTCTTCATCCCACATATGTAGCTGTTCTGCTGCTAAAGACACATAAAGAGATTTGCCTTTATAACTTTCTGAACTCAGCTTTTCTTTTGCTTCGTTCAATAACTTTTGGTCGTCCCAATCCAAACTTGGATCTATGGCTATATAGTTTTGAAAGAGATGCTTATGATTAATCAGCATATTTATCGTAAACAGTCCTGCATATGAATGGCCAATTAATGTACGGTAAGGCGAAGAGGGATATTTGTTGTCAATGTATGGGATTAGTTCTTTTTCAATAAAGTGGCTAAAGTTTTCAGCACCACCAGTATCTATATCCATTGCCTGCCCACGCCTCATTTTAATCTGTGAAGTAGTCAAGTCCCTTATTCTGTCAGTTTTGTTAGAAATTCCAATTAGAATCATATGAGGTAAATAATGTCCCCAATAATTGTCATAAACTGCTTCTAAATTATCTTTCAAAGAAAATCCATCTAACAAATAAACAACAGGATATTTTACATTAGCATTTGGGTTATAATTCTCAGGGAGTTTAACCCAAAACTCTCGATATTCTTTCAATGTCTCTGAATATACGGTATCAATAATTTCAGTTTGGAATTCACTCGATTGATTCAACTTCGATTGTGCCGATATTTCTTGAAAGACAATAATGAATCCTATTGTCAATACTATTTTTAATACTTTGGTCATATTATTATAAATTGTTATGTGTTTTTTTATTGGAGGATAAAGTTCTAAAGCTATGCATTTTTAAATTTTTAAGATTAGCTTTTCAATTAATTTAAAATTTTTAGTATTCGGAACATGTTTTGAATCTTCTAGCAAGACGATGTCATGTAGTGATGGAAAAATTCGTTTGGCGCGTTTTACCATTTTTTTACCGGGAAACATAATGTCTTTTTCCATAGCGAAAACTGTAATTGGTGTTTTGATCTCTTTTGCTGAACCTTTTTGAATTACTGGCAAAGGAGAAAAATCCATATTGCAATTTTGAAACGTCGTTGCCATAAATTGGATGGCAAAATCATCATACTCTGAAAAAAGTACATTCATGACTTTTTTAATGTACTGTTGATTATTGGTTTTTATGAATTTCTTTAAAGGAATAAACATCTTAAATAAGCCTACAAAAGGACTTCCATTTACGATGTAAACTGGAGCTATTAAAAAAACGCGTTTTATGAGCCTTTCGTTAAATTCTAAAGTCTTTAGAGCAATTAAGCCTCCAAATGAAAATCCTACTAAAGTAACGTCTTTTAATCCTAATGCGATTATGACGTCAGTTAACCATTCACCATACTCTAGTGACTTAATATCTAATCTGTTCTCAGCACTTTTATTAGGTTGGGCAAGTACGTCAATAGCATACACACAATATGTTGATGATAAATTCGAGAACGATTCCAAAATTAGAGGAGCGCATCCGCCTGTACCATGAATAAGAAGTAGCGGTGGTTTTTTTGCATTGCCTGTAATAAGAACATTTGTGGCTCCAAACTTTGTTTCTAAAGTTTTTTCGGAATAGTCGATATTCAGCGTATTTAACCTCTGGTTGTAAAGAGTAATGATTTCGTCTTTTCCTTCTTTTGATTTGAAAAACATGTACTGTTCGTTTTTTGATTGATGATTATGATTGATATATTTAAAATATTATGATGAGCGATGAGTGGTATTTATTACACTTTAATTTTAATTGTTAATAGCACAATTTTTGTTTCTATAAATATCTATCAAGAAGTAATATACTTATAAACCCTTATGAAGCCTTATGTATAAAGTTTGCTCATAGATTGAAAATTATGACGCAGTTGTATAAATTATGATGCAAACGAGCCTTTCTATTAGATCTTATTTTAATTTTTTTAATTGTATTTACATTACTATTAGTAATTTATTTTTCAATGATTAAGTTTTCCAAATACCTGAGTGCAGTTGCTATCATGTTCTTTCTGTTTTTAGCTTTTTCATTAAAAGAATCCAAAGTCTCTCTGTTTAATTTTCGCCCTTTTATAAAAATATAATTGGGTTTCTTAAGTGAAGACAGCGTTACCAGTGGATTCTGATCCACCAATAGCAAATTAGCAACTTTGCCCTCTTCAATAGTTCCTAGTTGATTCATTATTGAATGCGTTTTAGAAGCGTTAACAGTAGCTGTTTTTAAAACGTCATAGTTAGAAAGACCAGCTTCTTTGTAAAAGGCCAATTCTTTATGAATTGAAAAACCAGGAAGGGTAACTCCAATTCCTCCATCAGTTCCAGAAATGATAGTTACACCTGCTTCATGTAGCTTTTTAACAACAGTTAAATGAAAATCATGCTGACTTTTAATCCTATTAACAATTGCAGGATCTTTTTGTTTGGCATTAAACCAACGCTCAAACTGTCTTTGACTATCATCCATTTTAATGAGTGGATTCATATAATTCAATGGTTCTGAATCTAAAATGGCATCATCCATCATCATTTGATAGATATTATTAAACACTGTAAGTGTAGGACTGTAACTCGTGTGTTTGGATTGCGAAATGGAATCAATTATCGGTTGCAGTTTGACAGTGTCTAAATCAAACTGTAAAGGTTGCTGTACAATTTCTTCAGCATGTTCAATGGATTTGATTTGTGAATTCAAATGATATGAAAAGGGCACTTTTTGAGAAGGATGAGCCACAATGTCCATTTCAGAAATTTGGGCTTGTTCAATCACTGCATCAAAAATCGCTTTATCCAATCCATAATACGTTTTGATAAAATCATAACCTTTGTCTTTATATTCAATAATCTTGTCTTTAGCTTCGCTAGGATGACCTAGATTTAAATTGTCATCACCAATAAATTCTGAGCCTGTTAATTTTGGTCCTGTCGTAAAAAACGATGGTGAAAAAATATGTTCTTCCATTACATCGTCTTTAATTCTTAAATGCATTGGCATACCCCAAAGATTTCTAACTGCTGTTACACCATTGGATAGGTACAGTCCGAGTTCATATCTATCCCACACATGCACATGCATATCGATAAGCCCTGGTGTGAGATACTTATCCTCTCCGTCAAAAATTTCGATGCCTTTGACCTCAATAGTATCCGCAATCTTTTCGATAATTCCTTCTTTTATATACACCATTTTACCAACTAAAACAGTGTCTTTGTTCATTGGGATGATATTGACGTTCTTAATAAGAAAAGAATTATTGGATACTGATGTATTCTTATTAATATCAAGATAATTTGTGCTTGATGCATCAACCCAAAGTGTAATGATTCCTATTAGCACAAGAAGACCGATGAGAGCGAAGACAATTTTTAAAAGTCGTTTTATTATTTTCATTGGTATAAATTTAAACAATGGATTATATCATTTATAAATAAGAGGTATTTGTGGTTTTATTTTTTTCCTTTCCTTCTATTGACTTAAAAACAGACATTGTTCGGTTTTTGATGTATTAATTATTTGTGCTTAAATTTTTGTGGTTGAAAATTTGAACAATACTTTACAAATATGGTGAACCAACTACATGAAAAATCAAATCCCAAACAATATGTACAATTATTGCCACAAGTAAACCCATTTAGTGCCTAAAAAGGCAATGAATATCCTAAACCCTTACAGACGTCCAAACAATCAAAATATCAAGATATTTTTCATTTGCCATACTTCGCATAAGGATTCGGTATTGTCTTTCTATCAAAATTTAAAGGAAGGTGTAAATACAAAAAAGAATTATTATAAAGGATTGGAAGCGTATGTGAACATTAAAGCATCATCATCCAAAAAACACTTCATTAAATTTACCAACGAAAACAACCCAATACCAGAAATAGTTGAAAAGTTAGAGAGCTTAACCTTCGACCACGATAATATAAAATATGCAGCGTTCTATATAAGTCCTTTCGATAAGTTTACACCAAATCCCGAAGACCGAGACATCTATATTCAAATTAAAGAACTCTTTCTAAATGAAGGCATTGTTACACAGGTTGTAGATTATGAAAAAATGGTGGTCAATATCGAGAATCAATACAACTTCCAATTTTCATTGCAAAATATGGCGTTGGCTATTCACGCCAAATTAGGTGGCGCACCTTGGAAACTCGCAGTAACCGATAAGAAGGAATTAGTAATTGGTGTTGGTGCATTTACCAATCAAGGCGAAAACAGACGGTATATAGCAAGTGCCTTTAGTTTTCAAAACAATGGTTTGTTTAGAAAGTTCGAGTATTTTGACCAAAGCGAAACAGACCTTTTAGCGGGTAGTATATGTAAAGCTATTAGAGATTTTACATCGGTTGCAGAAGCAGATAAAGTTGTTATCCACTTTTATAAGGAAATGAGTTACGAGGAATTAAAACCTATTATAAAAGGGATGCACACATTAGGATTAAAAATTCCGCTCTACATTTTAAATATCAATAAAACAGAAGCAGAAGATATTATTGCTTACGACCTCAATTGGAACAAAAAGCTAATGCCTATAAGTGGCACATACATACGTATTAGCGAAAATCAATTCCTACTGTTTAATAATGCGCGTTACCCTAATTCACAGCGATATGCAGATACAGATGGTTATCCGTTTCCAATAAAAATTAAGGTAAGCAGTCCAGATGAAGATGCTTTTGAAGATGCAGATGTAGTGTTAGAATTATTAACACAGGTATATCAGTTTAGCAGATTATATTGGAAATCGCTTCGACAACAAAATATACCAATCACTATAAAATATCCAGAAATGGTTGCACAAATAGCACCACGATTTAATAATGGCGTTCCAGACGATGCTAAAGATGCTCTATGGTTTTTATAAAAGAATGATATGTCAAGATTAAGAAGAAAAGAAACACTTGCATCTATAATGGGATTTGGTTTTATCCATTTTGAGTTTCATTTAATTGAAGATTATATGAATCATATGGAAACTCATTTCGAAAGAGAATTAAAAAATATAGAGGTTGAGTATGATAATTTTCAAAAATCCAAAGAGGTTGATAAATCAGAATATTCCGAGGAATATTTAGACCACATACAAGATTCCTTTATTGACAATGTTTTTATGTTTAATGATGTTTACATCAAAAATTACAGAAACGCTCAAATCATACAACTGTATTCTTTTTTTGAAGATATTTTAAAACGTGGTTGTGATAGATTCGCATCCTATAAACAAACAGACTACAGAGTAGATGACTTAAAAGGCAATAATGATATTGATAAAGTAAAAAAGTTCTTAAAGCAGTCTGCTAAAGTTGATTTTTCTATACTTAATCCTGAATGGAGTTTTATTGATAATTTTAGACAAGTTCGTAATTTAGTTGTACATCACAAAGGGGTAATTAAAAACAACGATACTGTCAATAATAGCGATAGAAAGTTCAATAATATTAAGAGTTTTAGCAAAGGTCGGTTTATGTTAAAGGAATATGTGTCTTCACAAAATAGATTTGAAATAGTATTTGATAATCCACAGTTTTTTAAAGAGATAATAAACAACATCGAAAGTTTATTAGATAAAATAGGTAGTAAAGAAATGCCATTAAACGAATTATAAAAAATACCTTCTAAAATGGGTAAATGGTGATTTATCAAATTTTTCAACCTCTAAACTTCTGTTAAACAAAATCAATATTTGTTAAAATTTTATACCTTTGAAAATAGATATGAAGCAATTTTTCCATAAAATAATGTCTTTAGCAATGGCTTTTGTAGTGTTATTCTCTACAATGTCATTTACTGTGAATATGCATTATTGCGGAGATACTTTAGTAGAAACTGCCATATTTCATAAGGCCAAAGGGTGCGGAATGGAAATGGAAAAGCCTTCAACCGAAGGATGTTCTATTACCAAGAAAAATTGTTGTGATGATGAACAATTATCAATTGAAGGTCAAGACGAATTACAATTGCAAGTTGACAAAATCACATTTGAACAACAAGTATTTATAGCTTCATTTGTTTACACTTACATTAACCTTTTTGAAGGTTTAGAAAATAACGTTTCTACTTACGAAGAATATAAACCGCCACTCGTCATAAGGCAACTCTACAAGATTGACGAAACATACTTAATTTGATTTTTAAACAATAGACTTTTTTATCCTATGACTGCAATGTCGTAAGGATAATTCGTTGTATTCGGTGTTGTCGTAACACCAATGTCTAACTGTTTAATAATCAAAGCCAATGCTGAATAAAAGCATCAAATTTTTAATAGAAAACAAACTCGTAGCAGTTCTGCTACTCGTCCTTTTTGTAGGATGGGGAACGGTTAATGCACCTTTCAATAGGGATACTGGTTTCTTACCAAGTAATCCAGTTGCTGTAGATGCCATACCAGATATAGGCGAAAACCAACAAATCGTTTTTACCAAATGGGATGGACGTTCGCCACAAGATATAGAAGACCAAATTACCTATCCATTAACCACATCATTATTGGGTATTCCTGGAGTAAAAACCATTCGTAGTTCCTCTATGTTTGGCTTTTCAAGTATCTATATCATTTTTGAAGAGGATATAGAATTTTACTGGAGTAGAAGTCGTATTCTCGAAAAACTTAATTCCTTACCAAGTGGTTTATTGCCCGAAGGTGTTAATCCTGCTTTGGGTCCAGATGCAACAGGATTAGGACAAATATTTTGGTACACTTTAGAAGGTCGTGACGAAAAAGGAAATGTAACTGGTGGTTGGGATTTGCAAGAGTTACGCAGTATTCAGGATTACTATGTAAAATATGCTCTATCTTCTGCAAGTGGTGTTTCAGAGGTTGCTTCTATTGGTGGCTATGTTCAGGAGTATCAAGTGGACGTAAATCCAGAACTAATGCGTCAGTATAATATTGGATTGCATCACGTTGTAAAAGCGGTTAAGGAAAGTAATAAAGACATTGGTGCACAGACTTTGGAAATTAACCAAGCCGAATATTTAGTGCGTGGTTTGGGTTATGTGAAATCCATTTCAGACATCGAAAATGCAGTAGTCACTTCAGAAGATTATACTTCAATTAGGATAAAGGATATTGGTAAAGTTTCATTAGGTCCTGCAACAAGACGTGGTTTATTAGATAAAGAAGGTGCAGAGGTTGTTGGTGCTGTTGTGGTGGCTCGTTATGGCGCAAACCCAATGGAAGTCATCAATAATGTGAAAGAGAAGATTAATGAATTAAGTGCAGGATTACCTTCAAAAGTATTGGCGGATGGTAGAACTTCCCAAGTAACAATAGTCCCATTTTATGACAGAACAGAACTGATACAAGAAACTTTAGGTACACTCAATGAAGCATTGACTTTAGAAATCTTAATTACCATCCTGGTAATTATCATTATGGTATTTAATCTTCGAGCTTCCATACTAATTTCTGGACTTTTACCAGTAGCGGTTTTAATGGTGTTTATTGCGATGAAACTCTTTGGTGTTGATGCTAATATTGTGGCATTATCAGGTATTGCTATTGCTATTGGTACAATGGTCGACGTAGGTGTCATACTATCAGAAAACATTATAAGGCATTTGGATGAAAACGAAAATGTCATTCCGACAGAGCAAGGAACGAGCGACGAGGAATCTCATAAAAAGTTACCCATAAACACAGTAGTCTATAACGCAACAGCTGAAGTGTCTGGTGCAATCGTAACCGCAGTTATGACAACTATTATCAGTTTCATTCCTGTATTTACAATGATTGGAGCGGAAGGAAAACTATTCAGACCATTAGCCTTCACAAAGACTTTTGCATTAACAGCTTCTATAATAGTAGCGTTGTTTTTAATTCCACCGTTTGCTGCATTTTTATTCAGAAAGAAAAACATCAAAAACACTTTTAAATATGTTTTAAATGGTGTTTTAATAGCATTGGGAATCGTAGCCATAGTCTATGGATATTGGTTAGGATTAATTTTAATTGCGTTTGGGATTACAGCATTTCTCAATCTTCAAAGTAAGATAACAGACAAGCAAGCTAATCTTATCAATATCATTATTTCGGTATCAGCTATTGTATTCTTGTTAGCCGAATATTGGAGACCATTAGGCGTTGATAAAAGCATTTTCTGGAATCTCATTTTCGTTAGTGTTATTTGCTTTGGTTTATTAGGTGTTTTCTCATTATTTATAAAATACTACACACGTATTTTAAGGTGGTGTTTAGATAATAAGTTATTGTTTTTATCTGTACCAACGGCTATTGTAATTGCAGGTTTTTTCATTATGAAAAATACAGGCAAAGAGTTTATGCCCTCATTAAATGAAGGCTCATTTCTACTAATGCCAACCTCGATGCCTCATTCTGGCGTGGAAGAAAATAAACGTGTTTTACAGCAATTGGATATGGCAGTAGCCAGTATTCCAGAGATTGAAACCGTAGTTGGTAAAGCAGGTAGAACAGAATCAGCGTTAGACCCAGCACCTTTGTCGATGTATGAAAATATCATTCAGTATAAACCAGAATATATGCTGAATGAAAACGGAGTACGCCAACGCTATAAAGTCAATGATGATGGTGAATATGTGTTAAAAAACGGAATGTCATTGCGAGCGGAACAGCGTGAAGCGTGGCAATCTCTTAAAGCAAAAGAACAACTCATTCCAGACGATGATGGCGAGTTCTACCGTAATTGGCGACCAGAAATACAGTCGCCGGACGATATTTGGAATGAAATTGTAAAAGTTACCAAATTGCCAGGCGTAACCTCTGCACCAAAGCTACAACCTATTGAAACCCGATTGGTAATGCTTCAAACAGGAATGAGAGCACCTATGGGAATTAAAGTAAAAGGTCAAGACTTAAAGCAGATTGAAGCGTTTGGTGTGCAATTAGAAAACATCATCAAGGAAGCTGAAGGTGTTAAAAAAGAAGCTGTTTTTGCAGACCGTATTGTTGGTAAACCCTATTTGTTAATTGATATTGATAGAGAGAAAATTGCACGTTATGGCATTTCGATACAAGATGTTCAAGATGTATTAAAAGTAGCAGTTGGTGGTATGGTCTTAACCCAAACGGTAGAAGGTCGAGAGCGATATGGTGTTCGAGTACGATACCCAAGAGAATTACGTGCAAACCCAACCGACTTAAAACAGATTTATGTGCCAGTTGAAAAAGGTAGTCCTGTGCCATTAAGCGAATTGGCAACCATTCGCTATGAACAAGGTCCACAAGTCATTAAAAGTGAAGATACTTTTTTAGTAGGCTATGTCTTGTTTGATAAAATGGATGGCTTTGCAGAAGTAAGCGTTGTTGAAAATGCACAAGCATTGATTCAAGAAAAGATAGATTCTGGTGAATTGATAGTTCCAAAAGGAATCAACTATGCATTCACAGGAACGTATGAAAATCAATTAAGAGCAGAAAAAACTTTGTCGGTTGTTGTACCGTTAGCATTAGCCATCATTTTCTTAATTCTGTATTTCCAATTCCGTTCTGTAGGGACATCACTAATGGTATTCACAGGTATCGCAGTAGCGTTTGCAGGTGGTTTTATAATGATTTGGCTCTATGGTCAAGGTTGGTTTTTAAACTTCAATGTCGCTGGGGAAAATATGCGAGACTTATTTCAGATGCACCCAATTAATTTAAGTGTAGCAGTTTGGGTTGGGTTTATTGCACTATTTGGTATTGCAACAGATGATGGTGTAGTAATGGCAACTTATTTAACCCAAACATTCGATAGAAACACACCAGATAATAAAAAGGAAATTAGAGCATCAGTAGTGGAAGCAGGAGAAAAACGTATCAGACCCTGTTTAATGACTACAGCTACAACCATTTTAGCATTATTACCAGTATTAACTTCTACAGGTCGAGGAAGCGATATAATGATACCTATGGCAATACCAAGTTTTGGTGGAATGCTTATAGCCTTAATAACCTTATTTGTAGTTCCAGTATTATATAGCTGGAAAGCCGAAGTTCAACTTAAAAGAACTGTAAAATGAAACAGATAAAATCACACATAAAAACAGTCTTTATTCTTTGTTCGTTATTCTTTGTTCTCATTGGAAATGCACAACAATTAGAAACACTTATAGATGAAGCCTTAACAAACAATCCAGAAATTCAAAAATTTGAGTTACAATACAAAAGAGCTTCCGAAAAAGTAAACGAAATAAATACCATTCCTAATACCGAATTTGGTGTCGGTTACTTTGTAAGTGAACCGGAAACCAGAACAGGTGCACAACGCTTTAAGGTATCTGCTAAACAAATGTTACCGTGGTTTGGGACTATTACATCGAGAGAAGACTATGTGAGTTCATTGGCAGATGCTAAATACGAAGACATTGTTATTGCAAAGCGAAAACTAATGGCTTCGGTATCACAATCCTATTATAATCTATACGCCAACAAAGCAAAGCAAGAGGTCTTAACTGAAAACATTAAACTATTAGAAACTTATGAGACGTTAGCACTAACATCTGTTGAGGTTGGTAAAGCATCCGCAGTAGACGTGTTGCGATTGCAAATGCGTCAAAACGAAATGCAACAATTAAAAGAGGTGTTGCAACAACAATTTTTAGCAGAACAAACTAACTTCAATAATCTATTGAATAGAAATAATGATGTTACCGTGAATGTGATAGATAGTTTAATGATACCTTCAGAAGACTTTGATATGAATTCTGAAAATTTAGCATTACATCCTGAATTACTAAAATATGATAAACTCTATCAATCCATAGAGCAATCTGAATTATTGAATCAAAAAGAAAGCAGTCCTATGATTGGTTTCGGGTTAGATTATATCAATGTTTCCAAAAGACCAAATATGGATTTTACTGATAACGGTAAGGATATTGTAATGCCAATGGTTTCGGTATCTATCCCAATTTTCAATAAGAAATATAAATCCCAAACCAAACAAAATGAGTTGCAACAACAGGAAATTACGGCTCAAAAACAGGAACGTTTAAATGCATTGGAAACGCTTTTAGACAAAGCGATTAACGAACGCATTTCTGCAAGAATAAGTTATGCTACCCAAACCAAAAACCTACAGCAAGCCAAAGATGCAGAAGACATTTTAATCAAAAGCTATGAAACAGGAACGATAGATTTTAATGATGTTTTGGATATTCAAGAACTACAACTAAAGTTTCAAATCAATCAAATAGAGTCTATTAAGACCTACTATGTGCAAAGTACAATCATTAATTATTTAATTCAGTAAACTATGAAAAATAATAGTAAACTAATTGGCACAGGAATGTTAACTGCTATAACTGCTTCTCTATGTTGTATTACCCCTGTTTTAGCTCTTATTGCAGGAACAAGTGGAATTGCTTCAGCATTTTCTTGGATAGAACCCTTTAGACCTTATCTAATTGGGTTAACAGTTTTTGTATTAGGATTTGCTTGGTATCAAAAACTAAAACCTCAAAAAGAAATTGACTGTGAATGTGAAACGGACGAAAAACCAAAATTCATACAATCAAAGAGGTTTTTAGGAATTGTTACTGTATTTGCAATTGTAATGTTGGCTTTCCCATACTATTCAGGAATTTTTTACACAAATACAGAAAAACAAATAACCGTAGTTTATAAATCAGACATTAAAACAACTGAATTTAAAATCGACGGAATGACCTGCGCCAGTTGCGAAGCACACGTAAACCACGAAGTTAATAAACTCAACGGTATTGTAAACTCAAAAGCATCCTACGAAAAAGGTAACGCTATCATTGAATTTGACAAAACCAAAACCAATGAATTAGAGATTGAGAAAGCAATTAATTCTACAGGTTATAAAGTAACTGATAAAAAATAAAATTGATGCAACCTATATTAAAATCAGAAATCACTTGTCCAAACTGCGGACATAAAAAAGTGGAAGAAATGCCAACAAATGCTTGTCAATTCTTTTATGAGTGTAAAAATTGCAAAACGGTTTTGAAACCAAAGGAAGGCGATTGTTGTGTTTATTGTTCTTATGGAACTGTCCCTTGTCCGCCAATTCAGAATAATAAAAATTGTTGTTAAAATGAAACATACATATCATATACACGGAATGACTTGCAACGGTTGTCGCAGTCACGTTGAAGAAACGCTCTCTAAAGTGGAAGGTGTTTTAAAAGCAACGGTCAATTTAGAAAAGGCTGAAGCTACCATCGAAATGGAATCGCATATTCCTATAGAAAAGTTTCAAGAAGCCTTAAAAAAGGATGGTGATAGATACAGTATTCATAAACAAGGTGAACAACATCAACATTCAAATGATAAAAAGAAAGAGCAATCCAAAGGAAAAGGCACAGGCACATTTTATTGTCCTATGCATTGCGAGGGCGATAAAACTTATGATGCACCAGGCGATTGTCCTGTTTGCGGAATGGATTTGGTGGAAGAACAAAATCTATCCACAACTTCAGCAGAACAATGGACGTGTCCTATGCATCCAGAAATTGTCAAAGACGAAGCAGGTTCGTGTCCTATTTGTGGGATGGATTTAGTGCCAATGGAAGCAGATAGTTCAGCAGAGGAAAAAACGTATAAGAAGCTATTAAAGAAATTTTGGATAGCATCTGTATTCACATTACCTATTTTCTTAATTGCTATGAGCGAAATGCTTAATAACAATCCATTGTATAATATAATGGAACAGAAAAATTGGAATTGGATTCAATTTGCACTATCCATTCCAGTTGTTTTTTATGCTACTTGGATGTTCTTTGAGCGTGCTTATAAAAGCATAAAAACGTGGAATCTCAATATGTTTACACTCATTGGAATCGGTGCAGGTGTGGCTTGGTTATTTAGTGTATTTGGGATGTTGTTTCCAGATGTATTTCCTGAACAATTTAAAACTGAATCAGGTGCAGTTCACGTCTATTTTGAAGCAGCAACAATTATTCTAACGTTAGTGCTTTTAGGTCAGTTGTTAGAAGCTCGTGCGCATAGTAAAACCAATTCGGCAGTAAAAGAGTTACTAAAGTTAGCACCTAATAAAGCCATAAAAATAGTAGATGGTGAAGAAATTGAAGTCAGTATTGACGAGATAGAATTAAATGATATTCTAAAAGTGAAACCAGGAGATAAAATTCCTGTGGATGGTGTGATAACTGAAGGCGAAACAACTATTGACGAATCTATGATTACAGGAGAACCTATTCCTGTAAACAAATCTCAAGAAGATAAAGTAAGTAGCGGAACAATTAATGGGAATCAAGCCTTTTTAATGAAAGCCGAAAAGGTAGGAAGTGACACGCTATTATCGCAAATCATTCATATGGTTAATGATGCCAGTAGAAGTCGTGCACCTATTCAAAATTTAGCGGATAAAGTTTCGGGTTACTTTGTGCCAGTCGTAGTCATAATTTCTCTACTAACTTTTGCAGTTTGGTCAATTTGGGGACCAGAACCAGCTTATGTGTATGCGTTGGTCAATGCAATTGCAGTTTTAATTATTGCGTGTCCGTGTGCATTAGGTTTAGCAACACCAATGTCTGTAATGGTTGGTGTGGGTAAAGGTGCTCAAAATGGTGTATTGATTAAAAATGCCGAAGCACTTGAAAAAATGGATAAGGTAAATACGCTTATCGTTGACAAGACAGGAACAATTACCGAAGGAAAACCAACAGTTGAAACCGTTGGTGCTTTTAATAATGCTTTAAGCGAAAAAGAAGTGTTACAATACATCGTTTCATTAAATACAAATAGTGAACATCCTTTGGCAGAAGCGACAGTTAAATATGGCAAAGAACACAACGCAGAAATTTTAAAGTCCGAAGATTTTAGTGCTGTTACAGGAAAAGGTGTTGAAGCTAAAATTGATGGAAAAAATGTAGCATTAGGTAATCCTAAAATGATGGAATATGTGAAAGCAGAAATTGCTTCTAAAATGAAAGACGAAGCTAAATCTTACCAAAAACAAGGTAAAACAGTTTCTTATTTGTCAATAGATGAAACCGTCGTTGGGTATGTAGTTATAGGCGATAAGATAAAAGAAACAAGTGCCAAAGCTATTAAGGCACTTCAAGATAAAGGCATTGATGTTATAATGCTTACAGGCGATAATCACGATACTGCACAAGCAGTAGCATCAGAATTAAATCTGGCAGATTTTAAAGCCAGTATGCTACCAGAAGACAAACTCAAAGAAGTAGAGAAACTACAAAAAAATGGAAAAGTAGTTGCTATGGCAGGTGATGGAATTAATGATGCACCAGCATTGGCAAAAAGTGATGTAGGTATTGCAATGGGAACAGGAACAGATGTAGCGATAGAAAGTGCTATGATAACATTGGTAAAAGGTGATTTAAACGGAATTGTAAAAGCAAGAAATTTAAGCGATTCCGTAATGAAGAACATTAAGCAAAACCTATTTTTTGCACTTATCTACAACACATTGGGTGTACCTATTGCAGCAGGTGTGTTGTTTCCATTCTTCGGAATACTACTCTCGCCAATGATAGCAGCTTTAGCAATGAGTTTTAGCTCTGTTTCGGTAATAGCAAACGCACTACGATTAAGAACAGTAAAAATCTAATAATATGCAGAAAACAGTTTTCAAAATATCAAAAATGGATTGTCCTTCTGAAGAAAATCTAATCAAGATGAAGCTATCTGATATAGATGGTATCAAACAACTTGATTTTAATTTAGAAGAAAGAATCTTAACATTATATCATAATGCTGATGCGAATGTAATAAGTAATTCTATAAAAGAATTAAAACTTAATGAAACATTAATCAGTTCAGAAGAAACAGACACAATCATTACTGAATCTACGAGGAATCAATCCAAACTGTTGTGGACAGTTCTTATTATCAATTTTGCATTTTTTATTATTGAAATGAGTACAGGTATCATCTCAAAATCAATGGGTTTGGTAGCTGATAGTTTAGATATGTTGGCAGATTCATTTGTTTATGGATTGAGTTTAATAGCGGTTGGTGGCACGGTTTTAAAAAAGAAACGTATTGCAAAATATGCAGGCTATTTTCAGATAACACTTGCAATTATCGGAATCGTTGAGGTAATACGTAGGTTTTTAGGCTATGAAGCGCTGCCTGTATTTTCAACAATGATTATCGTTTCAATATTTGCTTTGATTGCAAATGGCATTTGCTTGTACTTATTGCAAAAATCTAAAAGTCAAGAAGCACATATGCGTGCCAGTATGATTTTTACCTCTAACGACATTATAATAAATCTTGGTGTAATTGCAGCAGGCGTGTTGGTCAATTGGCTGCATTCTGGTATTCCAGATTTAATTATAGGAATCATTGTATTTGGATTGGTGATACAAGGTGCATTCAGGATATTAAAATTAAGTAAGTAAAAAGTTTAACTATAAAATCAAAAAATATGGGAAATTCAAAAGAACACTCAAACAAAGCAAATTACAAAACCTTCTTTATAATGTTGGCTTGCTCATTTGTAGCAATGTACATCACAATGTATTTAAACACCTATTCCATAGACCACGTATGGTTTAGTTTAACACGATTCTATATGACGTGTTTAGGAATTTCAACAATGGCAGTAATAATGTGGTTTTTTATGCGAAAAATGTATAACGACAAAAAGAAGAATATCGCCATACTCGCAGGTAGTTTTATTCTGTTTGTAGGTGCATTAGGGTTGGTGAGAACACAAGCACCAATTATTGGTGATGTCCTTTGGATGAAAGCAATGATACCACATCATTCTATCGCTATTTTAACAAGTGAAAGAGCAGATATTCAAGACCCAGAAGTTAAGAAATTAGCAGAAGACATTATAAAAGCACAACGTAAAGAAATAGAAGAAATGAAAGCAATGATAAAACGATTAGAGAATGAAAAATAATAAAATAGTCATATATATTGGCATACTCGTAGTAGGTGTGTTATTGGGTTGGTTGCTTTTTGGTGGCTCATCAAAAGAAGGAACAGACCATAATCACGATGCGGTTGCAGCAACTAATCAACTATGGACGTGTTCTATGCATCCACAAATTATGCAACCAGAACCAGGCGATTGTCCTATTTGTGGAATGGATTTAATTCCTGCAGAAAATGGAAGTGATGGCTTGTTAGCAGACCAATTCAAATTGACTGAAAACGCAATGGCTTTAGCTAATATTCAAACATCTATTGTTGGTAAAGGCAATGTTGAAGGCAATACTATCAAATTATCTGGTAAAATTGCTGAAAACGAAGAAGCAAATGCAGTACAGGTAAGTTATTTCGCTGGAAGAATTGAACGTTTGAATGTGAGTTTTACAGGCGAAGAAGTTGGTAAAGGTCAATTATTGGCAACCATTTATTCGCCAGAACTCTATGCAGCACAACAAGAATTAATTACAGCAGCATCTTTAAAAGAATCACAACCTGCTTTATACAAAGCAGTCCGTAATAAACTGAAATTATGGAAGCTCTCTGAAAATCAAATCAATCAGATTGAAGAAACAGGAAAAGTAAAAGAAAACTTTCCTGTGTATGCAACCGTTTCGGGTACTGTTACAGAAAAATTGGTAGAGCAAGGCGATTACATCAAACAAGGACAACCCTTATTAAAAATTGCCAATCTCAACACAGTTTGGGGAAACTTTGATGTGTATGAAAATCAGATTGACCGCTTTAAAAAAGGACAGGAAGTGATGATAAAAACCAATGCTTATCCTAATAAAGAGTTTAAAGGTAAAGTTGATTTCATTGACCCAGTTTTAAACACGAAAACAAGAACTGTAACCTTACGTGTTGTTTTAAGCAATAAGGACGATGTATTTAAACCAGGAATGTTTGTAACCGCAAATATTGAAGGCAGTACAGCTAAAAATGACGAAGTATTAACAATTCCTGCATCTTCTGTGTTATGGACAGGTGAACGTTCTGTGGTGTACCTTAAAACAAATCCAGACCAACCTATTTTTGAAATGCGTGAAATTAAATTAGGCAATCAAATTGGTAATGAATATGAAGTTGTAGAAGGTTTATTTGTTGGAAATGAAATAGTGACTAACGGTACATTTACGGTTGATGCAGCAGCACAATTACAAGGAAAAAAGTCGATGATGAATAAGGATGGTGGAAAAGTAATGACAGGTCACGAAGGTCATTTGGGTATGGATAAGGTGACAGAAAAAATCGATTTTAATAGAAATGTAGAGAAATCATTTCTACCTGTAATTAATGCTTATATCAATTTGAAAGATGCATTAATTCAATCTGATACTTTTTTAGCTTCTGCCAAAAGTGAAGCATTTAGAAAAGCATTAGAAGAAATACCAGTAAAACAAAGGGAACAAACTCATAATTATTGGTCAATTTTACACAAAACATCTAAAGGGATAAATGAAAATGTGAGTTTGGAGCACCAACGCAAACAGTTTCAAATTGTTTCAGATACGATTATTGAGATGGTCAGAAACTTTGACGAAATGAATGATAAGTTATTTGTACAGTTTTGCCCAATGGCAGATAACAATAAAGGGGCCTATTGGTTGAGCAAAGAAGAAAAAGTAATCAACCCATACTTTGGCGAAGCAATGCTAACCTGTGGTGAAGTAAAACAAGTAATAGAGTAATAACAATTAAATTTTAAACAATGAAGAGAGTAATTTTAAGTATCGCTGTAATAGCAGCATTAGGTTTAACAAGTTGTAAAAACGAAACCAAAAAAGAAACAGAAACCACAACTACTGAAATGTCTAAAGATATGGCAATGACAGACCTGTCTTTTGGTGTAAGAGGAAATTGCGGAATGTGTAAAAACACTATCGAAAAAGCAGCTAACGGTGTTGAAGGTGTTGCAAGTGCTAATTGGGATGTCGATAAAAAGAAGATTGATGTGTCTTTTGATGATACAAAAACCGATGCAATGGCAATCCATAAAGCAATCGCAGCTTCAGGATATGATACCGAAAAAGTAGCAGGTGATGAAGAAGCATATGATGGTTTACCAGGTTGTTGTAAATACGACCACGAAATGATGATGAATCAATCTGGTGAAGAAAAAAGTGATGACCATTCAAATCACGACCATTAAGCAATAATGAAAGAGTCTTTTTCGGAAGGCTCTTTTTTATTCCCCACAACCCAAAACCCAGTTTTTTCGTACCTCAAAATCCTCTGTCTTTTGTGTTGTTCCGCGCGCCAATGCATAATTGGTTTTATGTCATAATACTTGTAGCCAACGCTATAATAGCACATTGCTTATTTTATTTAAAAGTATCCATTTTAATAAATTGGTACAATAAAAAAGCAAAGAGCCATTGCCAACGCTCAAACAATTATTACGCCACAAAACCAATCCCAAGCTATGTTACATAATAGAAGTTATAGGAGCAAAAATCCTTTCAATGGTTGCCTAGGGCGTTTTATTATATTTTCGTCGCTATAACTGCTATTATGTAAAATATCCGCTCATCCAACGCTCACATCCGAACTTCTAACTACATTTTGAACAAACATTAAACAGTCGAACATTCAAAGGGTAACGTTAATTTATTATAATATTCGTTATCTCATTCAACTGCACAAAACCATCGTTAAGTCCAAGTATTCCTTACCTCAAGTCTTTGTTTGTCTCATTTCGTTAACAAATATTAAAGACCACTTTTCCCCACCACCCAAGAAATAGGATATAAAAAAATAGGTTTACAATATTTTGTAGTGCGCCATAGCACATTACTTTTTATCGTGCCTCAAAAAAGTTATAAGCTATTGTCTAAAAATCCTGTATAAGTAGCTTATTTAAATGCTGTTTTATCAAACAACTATTTAAAACGCTACATATACAAACGCTTAATCCAACGTTCAAATACGAACTGAAACCTATTTTTTTAAGTGTTAATTCCCCAGAAAAGTTAAAAGTAAATTGAATCAAGTTTAAACAAATTTGAAATACTAAAATAAAAAAAGATGGCAAATATATGTGGCTGCCTCTGCCAACCGCACAAGGCTATAAAGGTCAAGCCCTACGGGTTTTGAATAAAACTTTTTTCAAGACCCTTTTTCTTTTGATTTAGACATTCAACTCAAAAAACTTTTATCCAAAAACCTTGACAGCCTTACCCACGCCACAACAACTATGGCTATCTTTTTTCTTTTCAAAAAAAATAATGGCGCGAAGCGTAGCGAAGCAATTTTAAATTGGATAGCTATGTCAACTTTTGAACTAAAAACACACCAAGTCGGAAAAACTTACTCGAACCCTCATTTTTTCATTCTAAACAAAGGTCTAAACAGCGGAAAACCACTCTTAAAATCCTGTGCTAACTGTTTCGTTGTCACTACTACAACAGAAGAGGTAAAACACACACTTTTTCACTTATCTATGATGTTGCAAATAGGCGGTTTTTACGCTTACTATTTAAAAGGTAGTGTTATTCCGTTTATTTCAATAGATGATTGTAGGAACACTTTGAAAAACAGCTACAGCTCATTGTTTTATGATGCAATTCAGTTGCAAAAACATATTAATATTGTGTCAGCAATTAATAA
The DNA here is from genome assembly GCF_017581965.1 of Winogradskyella pelagia. Taxonomy (GTDB): domain Bacteria; phylum Bacteroidota; class Bacteroidia; order Flavobacteriales; family Flavobacteriaceae; genus Winogradskyella; species Winogradskyella pelagia. The sequence goes on along the minus strand of NZ_JAGEVF010000004.1, from coordinate 113,938 downwards.
AAAGGAAAAGGAGCTTCATAAAATCATTTCAAAAATGGCAGATTTGAAAGTATCATATATTCAAAGTTTATTTTCTAAAATGCAAAAAGAAGCAATCTAAAGCAACAAAATCCATATCAAAGGAATAGCATAAAACTTGCCATATATTTCAGCGGAAGGTACAACTTCGTGTTAAGTCCGTACCAAGTCCGAAGAAAATTATGTTTCATTTAAATTATTTATGTTATGGGTAAAATTGCTCAAGGTATTTTAGGAGGTCTTTCAGGTAAGGTTGGTAACGTTATCGGTGGAAGCTGGAAAGGAATTGATTACATTAGAATTAAACCTTCAAGTGTAGCCAATCCAAGAACTGTTGGTCAAGTAAACCAAAGAACCAAGTTTACTGCCACTTTAGAATTTTTACAGGCTGTAAAGCCTTTTATTAAGTTAGGATATAAAGGGTTAGCTGTTAAGAAAACAGAATTTAATGCTGCAATGTCGTATGTATTGAATAATGCGATTACAGGTACTGAACCTAACTTTGTTATTGACTATCCAAACGCTTTAGTAAGTCGAGGAGGTTTATCTGGTGTGCTAAACCCAACGACTGATTTAGCAACTGCTGGAGAAGTAGCGTTTGGTTGGGATGACAACTCTGCTGAAGGTAACGCAAATGCTACTGACAAGGCGATGTTATTGGTTTACAATCCATCAAAAAAGGAATCTATTTCTTTACTTGATGGAGCAGACAGAACAGTAGGTTCTCAAATTATTCCAATCCCAACAACTTATGCAGGAGATACAGTAGAGCTATTTATGGCTTTTATTTCTGCTGATGGTAGTCAAGTATCAAACAGTATTTATTTAGGCTCTGGTACAGCTAATTAATGCTTGGTGTTTTTATTTGGAAACCGCTCTAATCGAGCGGTTTTTTTTTATGCTATATTTGTTGCTCTATTTATTAATAGTTGTTACTAATCTTCTCTTATTATCCATTTTTTGTATGCTATTTGTTGCCTAAATACAATAGCACTAATGAATACAAGGGTAGTTAAATATTGTATCGGAAAGTAACTGAAGATAATCCTCTCTATTAAGTACTGTTTCTCTTGATAGCGATAGAAATAGGAAAGCCTGCTTTTTGCATCTGGTATAACTTAAAAAGACCTGTATTTCCATTCGTCGACACTTTTTGGTCATTCAACTACACTTGACATCACTCTAGCGAAATATAAAGGCATTAGCACTTCCTTGTTGTATTTTTCTTTCTTTAATAAATCCCTAATGAAAGAAAAATTGAACATACTACTCATAGAAGATGATATGATTGAGGTTATGAAATTAAACAGAGCCATAAGTTCATTGCATCTTACCCACCATATTGTCGAAGCCAATAATGGTGAAGAGGCACTTCAAATTCTTCAGAATAAAAACGAACTACCAGATATAATTTTATTAGATTTAAACATGCCAAAATTAAACGGTATTGAATTTTTAAGTATCTTAAAAAACGATGATGATTTAAGGTATATTCCAACCGTAATTTTAACCACATCCAACAACCAAAAAGACTTGAAAGAATGTTTTAAAATAGGCGTTTCTGGTTATGTATTAAAACCATTGAAATATGAAGAGTATGTAACTAAGGTTTCAAAAATTTTAGATTATTGGAGCATTAACGAACTAATAACTAATTAAATGAAGGGATTTATTTTTACGGAATTCTTAGACCTTGTAGAAGAAAAGTTTGGTCTAGAAATGGTAGATAAGATTATTACGCAATCTAACCTTGATTCTGGTGGAGTTTATACGTCTATTGGAACTTACGACTTTTCAGAAATGCTGGGATTGGTATCCAATCTTAGTAAAAATACCGATATAGCAATTGATGACTTACTCATAGTGTATTCACAACATTTATTTAAGGTTTTAGTAAGATTACATCCTAATCTTATTGACCATTATGATGATCCTATGGAGTTTTTGGCCTCTATTGAAAACCATATCCATATCGAAGTACAGAAAATATATCCCGAAGCGCAATTACCGACATTTGAGATGGTAGAACGTCACGATAAGCATATGACCATGATCTATAAATCTGACAGAGCATTATATATGCTTGGTAAAGGTTTGATGGACGAAACTTTTAAACTATTCAATGTAAAAGGGTCAGTTCATGTAGAAAAGCTCAATGATGCTGGTACAGAAGTAAAGTTTGTTATCGAAAGACATTAATGGGGCAGGATGAAATTGGCATATTAAAGCGAGCGCTAGAGCGCGAAAGAACAGCGAGACGACAAGCCGAAAAAATTCTCGAAGAAAAGTCTACTGAACTTTTCGAGGCTAATACTCAATTAGAAAGACTAAATAAAGATTTAGAATCGCTACTTACCAGAAAAGATTCCCAATTACAAGGTGTTTTTGAGAATATTGTAGATTCATACGTTATTATGGATTTATCTGGTAATATTCTTAAAATGAATAACGCAGCGGCCAATTTACTTGATTTTGAGGATACCAAAGTAGATTTTAATCTCAATCAAATGGTCTTGCCAGAAGCTTATAAGAGCGTTTCCGATGCTTTTAAAACGCTTATAAAAGATGGTACCTTAACTGATTTTGAAATAGAAATAGTCACACGGAAGGGTGAGAAAAAAATGGTACACATCAATGCAAGTGTTATCTATGATAAAGAAGTAGCCGTTGCAGCACAGGGAATCATAAGAGATATTACTTCCGCCAAAGAAAAAGAATTAGTAGTTGAAGTAATTAATGATATTGCGCAATCTATTTTAGGCAAATTCGATTTGTATGAGATTGCTTATCAAATTACTGACAAAATAGCCAAGTATCTTCAGTCAAATGATTGTGTTATTTACCTCTACCACCAAAGTGATAATACCCTAGAGCAAATTTCTGCTTATGGCGAAAAACTTGATGACAATAGCCAACTCGTAAATAAAATTGTTTTAAAAGAAGGAGAAGGTATTGTTGGTGCAGTGGCAAAATCAGGGAAAGCCGAAATTGTTAATGACACATCGCAAGACGAACGCTATGTTAGAGATATAGCAGACTGTAGGTCTGAAATTACAGTGCCTATTATACTTGGTGATAAAGTTATTGGTGTCATCGATTCTGAAAACGAAAATGAGAGTTTCTTCAATGTTAAACAGCTACAAATGCTTAATAACATAGCAAGCATAGTGGCACTTCAACTAAAAAGTGCAATTGACTTAAGGGAACGGAAAAAAGCAGAAGAGCAACTTATAGAATCCGAAAACAGATTATCCACGCTTATTTTAAATTTAGATAGCGGTGTATTACTTGAAGATGAGCATCGTAAAATAGTTGTTACCAATAAGAAATTCTGTGAGTTCTTTCAGATTCCGGTAGATCCAAACATGCTGATTGGGCAAGATTGTACAGGTGCTGCAGAACAAAGCAAATTTCTTTTTGATCATCCTGAAAACTTTGTAGCAGGAATTGACAAAATATTAAAAAACAAGACAACGGTTTTAGCTGAAGAAATTAAGATGGCAGATGGAACCATATTGGAGCGTGATTATATTCCTATTTTTAAAAATAGTGTATACAAAGGTCATCTATGGACTTATAAAGATGTCACTCTAAATAAAAAATACAGACAAAGTTTAGAGGCACAGAAACAAAAATACAGTAGCATTATTGCCAATATGAATTTAGGCCTTATTGAGGTTAGCCTTGATGACGAAATTCTAATGATTAATAATAGTTTTGCAGAAATGTCCGGGTACTCAGAAGATGAACTAATTGGTAAAATAGCAGGTCAAATATTTCCTTTAGAAAAGGATAAAAAGACAATAAAAAAAGAAAATAAGGACAGAACTAAAGGGATGTCTAACTCCTATGAGATTAAGGCAAAACGCAAGGATGGTGAGATTAGGAATTGGTTGGTGAGTGGTGCACCTAACTATAATCTAAATGGTGAAGTTACAGGTTCTATAGGAATTCATTTAGACATTACAGATATAAAGAATCTTCAAAAACAGAAAGAGGCATTAGTTAAGGATCTTGAGGCCACCAATAATGAATTGCAAGAATATGCCCATATCGTCTCACATGATTTAAAATCACCTTTACGCAGTATCAACGCCCTTGTAAACTGGTTGAGGGAGGACAATAAAGATAAATTAGATGAGGCGAGCATGCAGAATATTGGGCTTATAGAAAGTACCCTCGAAAAAATGGAGCAACTCATATCAGATATTTTAAACTATTCAAGTGTAGGAGCAGATAAGTCTAAAAAGGAAAATATAGATTTAAGTAAAATTTTAGAAGAACTTTTACCATCTATGCATATTCCATCACATATCAATATAGATATTAAAAAACCACTACCTAATGTAGTAGGCGATGCAACGATGCTCCAACAAGTGTTTCAGAATTTAATCGGAAATGCCATACGTTATAACGATAAAGAACAGGGAATTATTGAGATTGATTACGCTAATAAAAATTCGTTCTATCAATTTTCTGTAAAAGATAACGGTATAGGGATTGATAAGAAATATCATGAAAAAATATTTAAAATATTTCATTCACTAAAAAAGAGTAGAGAATCTTCAGGGATCGGCCTTTCAATCGTAAAAAAGATTATTGAATCCCATAATGGTAAAATTTGGTTAGAATCAGTTCCAGGGCAACAAACTACATTCTACTTTACAATAAAAAAGTAAATATGGAACAGCCTAACTTATCATATATTCAAAGTATGTCTGGTGGAGACAAGGCTTTTGAGCAAAAGTTAATCAGTATTATAAAAGTAGAGTTTCCACTAGAGAAAAATGTATATTTTGATAATATAACGGCTAAAAATTTTAAAGCTACCGCAGAAATCGTACATAAACTTAAGCATAAAATCAGTATTTTAGGGCTCGTTAAAAGTTATGAGTTAGCGGTTCAGTATGAGAATAACCTTATAGAAAAGAGCACTAATGGTAAAGATGAATTTGAATCTGTTTTACAACTCATGACCGATTTTTTAGAGACCTTATAATCCTAATTTATGAATTGTATTATTATTGACGATGAGGCTACTGCAAGAGCTATTATTGGGCAGTTATGCGCATCAGTTCCAAGTTTAAATGTAGTAGAAGAGTTCCCTAATGCAATTCAGGCTATCAAATACTTAAATCAGAATGAAGTTGATCTTATCTTCTTAGATATTCACATGCCAGATTTTACAGGTTTCGACTTTATTGAGACCTTAAAAAATCCACCCAAAATTATTTTGACAACATCAGATCCTAACTTTGCCATCCAAGCATTTGAATACGATTGTATAGTGGACTATCTTGTAAAACCCATTACGCCAGAGCGTTTTCAAAGAGCTATTCAAAAAGCAGAATCTGTACAAAAGGTGTCGGTTCCAGAAGGGGATTCAAATAAAGTAGAAACCAGTTCTGGTAATGACTTGTATGTCAATATAGATAGACGTCTTATTAAGATTGATATTCCCAGTATATATTTGGTAGAAGCGAAAGGAGACTATATACAGGTAAAAACTGAAGAAAAAAATTATACGGTACATTCAACCTTAAAGAAAATCGAAGACAAGCTTCCAGATACTTTATTTTTAAAGGTCCATCGCTCTTACATTATTAATGTCGATAAGATTATTGATATTGAGGACAATAGTGTGCTTATAAAAAGGGACGTTATACCTGTAAGCCGTTCTAATCGTCCAGAATTAATGAAACGGCTTAATCTGCTCTAAAAACCATTCACCGACACTAAATGGATTTATAACGTTGTCGACTTTTCATCGAGCGAAAATCTCTAAAAAGACTTATTAATCAAAGTAGTTTTGTTTCAGAATTTAAAATGAAACAGAATGAAACTTCAACTTTACGCTTTTAAAAGTCAACTTCTACTAATGGCTGTTTTTGCCTTTATTTCTAACATTTATGGTCAGGAAGATATTCCATTTAACTGCGACTATAATGCTTACTTATTTCAGTACAATGATGTCTTTGCTATAGATTTAGCCTCTGGTAATTCGTATCTGGTTGCTGAGGATGTTACGGAAGAATCAATTAATGCTGCTGCATATAATCCTGCAGATGGCTTTATTTGGGGATCACTAAAAAATTCTAAGGACATTGTTAGAATTGGAAAAAATTTTACAACTACGGTTTATAATGTACCAGAACTTCCAGATAGCAATAGATATATTGGCGATGTAAGTGCAGATGGTATATATTACCTTAAAGGAGGTGGAACAACATATTACAAAATAGATTTAGATCCTGAGTCTCCAAATTATATTCAACATAATGCTACTGAAGCTTTATCGCAAAGTATAAGTATTCATGATTGGGCTTTTAATGCCGTAGACGGTCAACTATATACTGTTGAAAAAGGATCTAATATTTTATACAGAATTAACCCTGAAAATGGAGTGGTAACGGCTTTAGGTGAAGTGCCAATTATGGCAGGTAATAATTACACCTATGGCGCTGTTTATTTTGATGTTGATGGCCGTTTTTATGTGTCAGCAAATCAAACCGGAACTATATATGTGATCCAAGAAGTACAAAATGTAAATACTTCAGCAGATATGAATTCTAACTTATTTGCTTTTGGACCATCTAGTGCCAGTAATGACGGAGCACGATGTCCTACGGCACCTGTCCTACAAGAAATTTGTGATAACGGGGTTGATGATGATGGTGACGGATTAATAGATTGTGAAGATCCATCCTGTTCAGGTTTTGGTTTGTGTGAGGTTATTGAACCTCCGACATCCGGAGGAAACCAGGGCGGACTAGAAAGTAACAATAGATTGTCAGAGCAAATCAATGCGCGTAACTTTAACAGAGCGAAAACAGGCTATACCTTTAATAGAACAATGGCCCCTAGAGTATCACGTAACTTTCAATATGCACAACGTAACTCTAGTGGGTTTACTATACAAGACTTCATTCCTTTAGAAGTCATTGGAGAAACAGAAGCTATTGAGTCGACGCCTGCAGACCTAGTTAACATTACTAATGCTACAGATATTTATGCAGTCGATTATATGAATCAAGACACTCCTTTTGCCACCATCCTGGCTTTAAAAACCGAAGATGGCGTGTACGAACATACCAAGTACATCTGCGATAGACTTTTAGGTGCTCAATTGATTTCAGTGAGTACCATGACTATTAATGAACAGCCCTTTATAAAATCCATTATCAGAAATATAGATGGTACCTATGAGTTTGTTTTAAGCTTTTCTGCAAAAGTGATTAACAATGATGAGAACTTTGCTATAGAAAGCCATTGGAATCTCGATCAGTACCAAAGTGATGTCACGTTCTACAATTTTCAAATATGGGCTAACTCTGTTGATGATCTCTACCTTTTAGGAGAAGAAGTTTTGAGTTTATTGACTATTGAAAAGCCAATTTCTGACTATAACAATTCAACTCCACCAACAGTTTTTGTTAGAAAAGGAGAGTACGATAATGGAGCTTTAAACTTGCAAATTGTAAACACTAATGGTACAGATACTGTAACATTAGATGCAGGTTATAGAACTACAGAAACCAGCGATTTTGAAACCTTTAACAGCACTCTAAACTTAGGTGGGCAATACATCACCAATCTGACGGTGGAGACCGGGTCTTTGTTTGACATTGGCTTTAGGATTGGTGATGGTACGGCTACACCAGACGATTTGTTTATGTCTGACGGACCCTGGGGAATTGATGCTTCACAAAACGGAACTGAAGTAGTACTTTACGATGTAACACCAAATAGTTTTGAGTTTGAAACAACTGATTTCCCTATAGAGCGAAATGTCGAGTTACGAGCCACTACCCAAACCTATGTGGCAGCGTACAGAGCCTTAACACCGAGATTTAAGGCTATGAATCTTACAAGTTACAGTAGCCTTAAGCTAAGTGCCAAAGGTACGGGGAATTTAGAAATTACCTTTGTAAAAGAAAGTGAAACCAATTGGGAAGCACAATTTAAAACCACGATTGCCCTAGGCAGTACCATGCAAGATTATAGTATTGCTATTACTGATTTTCAAAATGCATATGGTGATATTCCAGAACTCAATGATGTCGTGACCTTAGTATTTACTATGGTCTCAGAAGATGGCAATACAAGTTCTAAAATGATGAATTTAGAGAACCTAAGATTATCACAGGACGCTGCGCTATCTTTAGATGAGGTGACGGAGAACACGCATGCTTTAAGAGCATTTCCAAACCCAATGACCACTAAAACTACCATTGATTTTACATTAGCACTAGGTGAAACTATACAATTCATAATTTACGACCAGTTGGGTAAGCAGGTTTATCATACAAGTTTTAAAGCTGTAACTGGACAAAACAGTATTACCATTAACAGAAATAATCTAAGCAAAGGCTTTTACTTCTGTAAACTAATTAGTGGTCAGTGCGAGATTAATCCTTTAAAACTGATTATTAATTAACCTAGATTGATAGCAAATTTTCATGAGGCAAGAGCGAAAGCTTTTGCCTTTTGTGTTTTGTGTTATATAGAGCGAAGCGAAGAATTTCACTTCTGATAATGATTAGGTTAAGCGAAAGATAAAAAACTACTGACAATAACACTGTAATGCATTGCTGGTTTCCAATAAGCTGGAAATTATTTCCTACATTTAAACTAAAATAAAGGCATGAATTTTACGAGCATCCAGCTAGCTTCGCTACTGATTAGAATAATAAAGCACACCGTAATTGGCGTTAGGCCGCGCTGCTAAACGCAACGGAATCCTAGCTTAGACCTGAGCCATAAGGTAAAATGAACTAACCTTTAGACTTCAATTAAAACTGAGACCTTCAAAACGCAAAAAAGTAATAATTCAAGCTTTTAAAGACATGAAAAGGAATAAGTAACAACAACTAATGACCATCCAAATGAAAAAAAATAAAAAATGGTATATAGCAACGGGAGCAGGATTAGGTATGATTTTTGGATACGCGATATGGAATGCGGGAATTGGATTGGTTATAGGAGCATCAATTGGTCTGATGCTATTTGCGTTACATAAGAACAAATAAAATTTCACTAATAGTAAAGTAAAACCCTAAGGGCTTAGACCATGTATTAATTAATTGCTTGGTCATTACCAACGTGTGAAAATTATGCCGAAATTCTCTACCTATAATTTAATCGCTAAATTAGATATCTAAACATAAAACTGAATAGACATATTACCGTTATCTTCTAACGGAAGCTTTCTTTAAAAACACCCACTTAAATCGCAACCCAATTTCCGTAAATGTAAACCCAGCAGCTGTTGCAGCCGCAATATTACTATGGGTTCCATAAATATTTAATAAACTACGCTCAGAGAATTTGTAGCCAAAAGCACCTTGTAATCTATAGGCGGTTTGTTTTGGGTCATCCTCTATAATCTGGTAACCAAATGCACCAGTAAGATTGTAAAACCATTCGTTAGGTTTAGCAATAGCCTCATCTTTAATAAGATTTACAAAGACTTCGTAATTATTAAAATTTTCTGGACTAAAGTAAATCGTTGGCACTTGATCTTTAAAGGTAATGTACTGGTAATTAAATCCAACTTTTAAAGCTGGCTTAGGCAATAGATTATAATACACAGAGGTAAACAACAAGTTTCTGGTATTACCATCATTTTGTGTTGTATGCATGAGTTGTGTAAACCAGCCTAAGTTAAAGTTAGTTCCTAGATTATAATTAGCGTAGTAGTTGTTTTGTACTAGCTCACGGTCTAATAAATCTGCATTAAAACTTTCTACTTGTCGCTTATAGCCAATATCAAGGGTTTGTAGTTTAAACGCCTTAATAGTCAAGGATACATGGGTTAAGAGTTGTGTGTAATCGGTGCTTTCTGTATCTGCAGTCGTCATACCTGCAGTCCCTCTAAATGTGACATTTGGGATGACTTGATAGGCTAGTCCTAAAGATAAATCTTTAGAGTTGGCACTGTTATCTGTCACGGTATTATTAGTCGTTCTGTAATTATAGTTCCCTAGTAAGCTCAACTTAGTCGATAAGGGATAAACAACATTGGTGTTAAAGGCAAAGGCCTTATTGTTTCCATTATCAAAAGTATGCGACGCCTTAGACTCTAGTGTTGGACTAAAACTTATATCCATCTTATTGATAAAGTTAACCGCATCTTTTTGGTTGTTGTAAAATGATAAAGTATTTTCTGCCGAAGCATATGCATCATCAAAACGTCCTAAGGCTTTTAAAACATTTGCCTTTCCGAGATTACCATCAAAAGAGGTACTGTCGTTGGCTAAGATTTGGTTGTAATCGGCTAAGCTTTCTTTAAAGTTGCTTTTATAGATATTTAGAGTGGCCCTTAAGGCCAGTACCCAGTTTTGATTTGGGTGAGTCTTTATGAGTTGGTCAATTAAGGATGAGGCTGCTTTATATTTTTTATTCCAAATTAGGGCTTGTACGTAACGCTCTAATGTTTGTTGTGCAGTGGTTTTATCTGTATTAACGGTTAAGCTTTTTTTGGCCTGCGAACTTAAGGTCAAGGCATTTTTATCTTTTCCATATAAATGTGCCACTAAGGCCAAACCGTTTAATGCAAGTGTTTTGTGTTCTTGTTGTTTGCCCAATTTGCCATACATGGTTTCGGCATTGTAAAGCTTATTCCATATTAAATAGAGATTGGCGAGATTTAATAAGGTGTCTTTATCGTCACCAAAGGTTTCGAGATTTTTAGTCAGAAGTGTTTCAGCTTTATCGTAGTTCTGAGCTTGTTGGTTTTGGTAAGCATACCCTAAATAGATATACTTTTTAGAGGTCATAGCATTTGGGTTTCTTGGTGAAACTTCTAAAGCGTTATTGACATATATTATAGCATCCTCGTATTCTTTCAGATTCGATAACGTATTAGCAAAACCTAATAGTGCCGCAAAGCTTTTTGGCTCTTCTGTCACTAAACCTTTATAATAGACTTTGGCATCTGCAAAGTTTTTATTCCATAACAAGGATTCTCCATAATTAAGCTTTACTTCAAAATCATTTGGATAGTCTTTAAGTAAATCAGAGAACAAATCATTTGCCTCTTGTGTCTTTCCATTAAGACCTATAGCACGTCCATAGCAAAGTCGTGCTGTTTTACTATCAGGATAGTTTTTTAATATAGTATAGAAAAAGGTTTCAGCTTGTGCATAATTCCCCGTTTCTAAATACGTAAATCCTTCTTGCATGTTTTGACCAGATGTGCTAAAAACAACTAATAAAAGGATACTAATAGAAAGTGATTTTAAAGTTTTCATCTCTGTCTGTTTAACTAATTGCAAGTTACGGACAGGTTGTGCTTCATTCATCTACACCAATCGACCATCCGTCGAAATAGAATGCTCATACATGGAAATACACTAGATATTTGCGTCAGATTCAAACCAATAATCATTTAAAAATTACACAATTATGGCACTTACAATTAAAGAAAACGAGGGCATATTTACAGTAGAAGGTGTAGTTGATTCTACGACTGCAAACCAGTTAAAAAACCATTGTGAAATACTATTAAATACCTGTGGTGAAGTTATTATTGATTTGCAACATATAGCTTCTATTGATATTAATGGATTATTAACTCTAAGAGCTTTGTATACCTATGCTGAAGCATCAAACATGTCGTTTAATGTTATTGGTGATGGTGGCAGTATTACCACTAAAAGGAAAAAATTTAAAGTAGCAGCTTAACAGAAGCGTAAAACAAAAAGGATTATGCAATTAATAGCAACATTAAAATCTAAAAAATTAACACCCGAGCAAATATTTATGGTCAGTGTGTTGGCCGTTAATGGCGGTAATTATTTATACAATCTCATCTTGGGACGTGTATTAGGGCCAACAGCATTCGCAGACGCTGCTGTACTTATTACATTTCTGTTGGTCTTGTCTTTTATTGCTATGACATTTCAATTAGTAACAGCTAAGTTTTCAGTGTTATTTGAGAATTCAGTATTTGGAAGTTTTATAACTCAAGTGTATAAGCGCGCATTTGGAGTTGGTATTATTTTAGGGATAGCCATTATTTGTTTTGCTGGAGAACTGCAAGCGTTATTTAATACAACTTCAAAATCAATGTTTGTGATTTTTGGTTGTGGAGTACCACTTTACTTTTTAATGAGTGTTAACAGAGGGACCTTTCAAGGTAAAAAAGATTATAAAGCCTTATCCATTACTTATCAAGGTGAAATGCTTAGTCGTTTACTTATTACTATTGGTATTATTTTGGTGTTTGATATTACATCGTCTTGGGTTATTGCTGCAGGGATATTATTATCCTTTGGTTTTGGACTGTTTCCGTTTAAAGTGAAACAATTCAACTTAAAAAAAATCTTACCCTTAGAGGAAAAATATAGTAATCAAATTAAAAAGTTCTTTTTACTAACGGCTTTTTATGAGCTCACACAGATAGTTATAAACAACAGTGATATTTTATTGGTTAAACATTATTTTGAATCCTATGAAGCAGGTCTATATGCCTCACTAGCATTAATAGGTCGTATGGTGTATTTTATTGCTTGGATGTTTGTGATGTTGTTATTACCTGCAGTAGTAGAATTAAAGAAAGAAGGTAAAGAAACCGCGTCAATTCTCTTAAAATATGTTGGGTATATAGCTATAATATCAGCACTCATTATAGTGACATGTATAAGTCTCCCTGAGTTAATTATACATATCCTTTTTGGAGAGGAATACCTTGCCATGGCGCCGTTGTTATGGAAATATGCCATAGCCACATCCATGTTTGCGTTCTCCAATATTTTTGCTTATTACTATCTATCTTTAGATAAATATATACCAGTAATCATTTCGGGAATTTTCGGGATGTTACAAATGGTATTAGTTATATTTTATCACGGATCACTAGAGCAAGTGGTACATATGCAAATTGTAGCAATGGCTTTATTATTAGTAATACAATTGGGCTTTTTTAAGCTAGAAACGAGGAAACCAAAAAATGCTTAATCTAAAGGAAATAACCATTCATCTACAGTAAAAGTTCTCCTAACGAAGTACAACTGTAAATAGAAATGTAAAACCCCAAATTTGTACTGTAATTAAAAATAAATTATCATGAAACTAGCAATTGTCACAGCATATCCACCAAGTAAAGTCACTTTAAATGAGTATGCCTACCATTTAGTAAAACAATTTAGAAAAAACCAAAACATAACAGAGCTAATCTTATTAACCGACAGAACTGAAGGGACCAAAGATATTGAGTTTGCTGAGGAAGGGTGTAGGATTACTGTGAAGGAATGTTGGTCATTTAATAGCTATAAGAATATATTTTCAGTAACTAAGGCTATCAGCCAAACACAACCAGATTCAGTATTGTTCAACTTGCAGTTCATGAAGTTTGGTGATAAGAAAATAGCGGCTGCATTAGGTTTAATGTTACCCTTAGTGTGTAAATTGAAGAAGATTCCCAATATCGTTTTATTACACAATATCCTTGAAGAAGTAGATTTAGGAAGCGCTGGTTTTACTTCAAATAAGCTGATGCAAAGTATCTATGGATTTATAGGAACGACTTTAACAAGACTCATTTTACAGGCAGATACAGTGGCCGTCACAATGAAGAAGTATGTTGATATATTAGAGGATAAGTATGGAGCTACCAATGTAAAATTGATTCCGCATGGTACATTCGAAATTCCAGAAGAACCAGATTATACTTTACCAGAAGGACCAATGCAAATAATGACCTTTGGAAAATTTGGAACTTACAAAAAAGTAGAAGGGATGATTGAAGCTGTTGAAATGGTGAGAGCATCTACTGGTTTAGATTTAGAGGTTGTTATAGCAGGCACAGATAATCCAAATGTACCAGGATATTTAGCTAAGGTTCAAGAAGCTTATAAACATGTACCTCAAGTGAGATTTACGGGTTATGTAGAGGAAGAAGAAGTACCCGGGCTATTTAATGAAAGTGCAGTAGTTGTTTTTCCATATACCTCTACAACTGGAAGTTCAGGTGTGTTACATCAGGCAGGAAGTTATGGCAAGGCAGTAGTCATGCCCGATTTGGGTGACTTATCACTATTGGTAAAGGACGAAGGTTATTTGGGCGAGTTTTTTGACCCAAATAGTGTAGGAAGTTTAGCAAATGCTATTGAAGCTTTGGTTGTAAATGAAGCGTATAGATTGCGATTGGCTAAGCAAAATTATAAAGCGGCTACAGCACACCCGATGTCACAAATTGCTGAGATGTATTTAGAAATATTTCATCGGATTATAGATAGTAAAAGCGTCAACACATCCAAGCAAACTGAACAAGCACAAGAAATCATTCTTTAGAAATATATTCGAAAGAATCCTTCTTAATCCCATTTTTATCAATAAAACCAAAATGCTTTTGTGCATTTTTACGCCAAGGAAATCGCCCTACGACTTCCTTTGGTATTTCAGTGTAGTCGTAAAGTGTCCATGACATAAACTGAATTTTATTTTCTGAAAATAGCTTCTGCATGGATTTATGATATTCGGCCTGATCGTCTTCGGAATTACCGAAAGGATTCCATAAGCCGCTATAAGATGAGGTTCCAAATTCCGTAATCACAATAGGCTTCTTAACAATCTGAGTTTTTAAAGCATTATAAGTATTCGCTAATTGGCTTACATCTTCATAATAATGAAAGGACACAAAATCTAACTTCTCTTTTAAAATTAAGCTACTTTCTGCATCAGACCAACCAATAGTGACTCCGTGATTAAAATCTTGAGACTTTACGAAATCCACCATCTTGTCTAACCATGCTGTGACCAATGCTTTTCCGCGCGATTCAAAATCTAAATCCGGTTCGTTTTTTATATCCCAAGATGCTAAAGCGTTGTGGTTTTTTATGGCATTTACGATTGTTTTTGCATGACGTTGGGTAAGTGTCCAATCTAACACATTATAATCACCATAGAAATCAAAAAGCGTGACCATCACTTTAAGATTTGCTGTTTCTGCAAGGTCTAATAATGTTATGAGTTGTGAGAGTTTGTCTTTTTCAACGCTAGATTTTCCAAAACCCTCATAAGGCACAAATATTCTTATACTATTTAATCCACTTGATGCAATTAATTTAAAATCTGACGCGATAATATCAGCATCAAAATTATCACCAAACATGTTCCAGGGAGTCGCTTGCGGATAGTAGTTAATCCCTTTTATATTGGAAACCTCATTAACCTTTTTGCCATGCAGGGGGCTATAAGGCTCACTCTTAACTCTAACCAAATGTCGTATTCTCCAAAAGCCATCTTCTAATAACAAGGTGACTTTATAGGTTGATTTCTCATGTACCTCCGCAACTAATTTGTCGTTATTAAAAATACGCTTGTATTCAAGAACCTCGTGGTCTGTAAGTACTACCATCTGTCCGTCTTCACTAAAAAATTCGAGTGTAGGGTGATGTTCTAATGTGGTGCTTTCTAATGAGGTGTTTTGATCAGTGTTTAATGCAATGATATTGAAAATATTTTCTCGAGCACTTTCTGTATAATAGTCCTCTATACCAGCTCTAGTATTTGTCATAAAAGCAACATGCTTAACATACCAGGCATCCAAATAATCATTTTCAATAGACTTCAATGTCTGCTCACCCATCGGTCTTCCCTTATTGGTTAAAGGCGCCCAAGTCAATTCTGGTAAATATTGGTCAATTTGCATGACTTCCGTATGTAACATTTTACTGCGGTCGGCTCCAGTATTGAGATATGATAAAATAGCAGAAATACCATAAATCACCAGAGCTATAATAATGACATAACTTATTAAAATAATACTTCGTAATAGGGTTCTGTTACTAATCATAGCTAATATCAGTGAATGATTTTGAGAGTCCAGCAGTATTGACTTCTATGGTGTAAATTCCTTTAGGAAAACGGTCTATACTTAGTTTAACCGTAGCGAAACCATCTCGACTTTGCGCCATAATTTGATGCGCTAATTTTCCGCTTTCGTAAATCTTAACTGTCACATCTAAACCATCTGGAATGTATTGTTCCATAAAACTCTGAAGCGGTCCTACAATAATTGTCCTTTTGTCTTCAGAGAAGGAAACCTCAAAATCTGAAACCGCTTGTTCATAGTTTAAAACAATGGCATCACTGTTCGCCATACCTTCAATATAGGCTTTAATAGTCCATTGCTCCTCATGATCTGGATGTAACATTTTAGCTGTAGCAACACCATCTATAGTGGCACCAGAGGTTGTCGCTATATATCCACTTTTATTCGTAATAAAGAAGGTTACGAACGTTCCATCACTAACAATATTACCAAAACGATCTCTAATGATTGACGTTTTGAAGGTTGTGATCTGATTAGCATCTGCATACTTGTGAATACGATCAGCAGAAATACTGAAATTTGTTGGAATTGCGGGCATAACATTGACATCGAATTCCTTTGAATTTAGTCCTAGGCTTTCGGAACTTATAAGCACACGACCACTGTTTTCATAGGAGTATATTTTCTTATAACTGAAGCCATGCTCCGTATAAATAAGACTAGTGTCCTGCGTTTCTAAAAATTGATGTTTAACAGAAACTTTTGTGCTATCAGCCATAGGATTATCAAAGGCATCTGTTGGTATAGCAACAAACATGGTATAATCTGTTCCACCGGCTTCTATACTTGGAGGGCCTATGTAGGTTTCTATGGTCTCAATTTCTTTTTTTGGTAGTATTGTAAACTGACCAATAAGACGTTTGCTTGCTGCTTGTAATTGCCAATTTAAAATGCCTGATTTGTTTGATAGAATTTCTGGAATTTCAAATCTTAAAGTCTTATCAACTATTGGATTTAATACAATGGACCCATAACTATTTGAGCAATACAAGACGACTTCAGGATTACCTTCAAAAGAAAATTCTAAAGAAATAGGATCGCCTGCTGTATATGCTTTAGCTGTTGAAATTAGAGTATAGCTATCCTTATCTGCAGCTGCAGGCATACTTAGTCCTAACATAACAAGTATAAGGCTACTGATTACTTTATATATGTATTTTATTGACATTAGTTGGGATTACCAATATAAGTATTGACCTCTAGTTTTATATATTTATAGTTGTGATGATTTATGGTTTGCAATTCTTCATTAGTGTGATTTATAATCCGATTTTTAACTATCTTATTAGATATGTCTTTATTTGGAAGTCCATTAACAAAACAATTAGCCATGTCGTCATTAATAGTTTGCAATGTATTGAGATCTAATACGCCATATTCAAAAGGCTGTTTTCGCTGTTGACGAATACCTCCATCTACAAACAAATGATCTACCCACATTAAGTTTTCTTTGTTGTCATAATAAGATACAAGTAATTGTGGAATAGTAACCTCTTCAGCACCTCCATTAAATAGGCTTCCCGAGATATGTTTGTTATTAATTTCTGATATAGAAACCGTAGTACTTTTAAATAAATCCGATCCAGAAACATTACCCGCAGCCTGAAGATTAAATTTAGTGGGTTGCTCCTCAAATTCTACAGGTGTAAACTCATCTGGATTAAAGGTTTTTGGAATAGCATCTTTTGTCTTGGACCAAGCAATACCTTCAAAATTAATCCGAAATGAACTCACTTCTTTAGGCATTAATTTATGTTTGACATGATATTTTGCGTTGTAGGTAGCCAATGCCTTGTTATCGTCATTATATAAGGTACCTTTTAAAACCACATCTGAAGGGACGTTGTCTATATTCTGAACTTCGCCAACAATAGCATAGTGATTTTGAAACTTCACAAGTTTGGCAGAAAGAATTTCAAGCACAGGTTGTTTTAATACATCTTCATGATGTGTTTGTTCTGTGGTTATTCTGCGTCTGCCCTGATTGAAATAATTTGTTGTATTACTCGCGTATAGTTGGTCTGGAGGTAAATCTGCATTAATATCTTCAGGCTCCAAATACCATTTACCATGTACTTTAACTAATGCTTTGTAATAGGTCTTATTGATTTTTTCTAAAGGTGTAATCCAAAAGGTATTTACTTTAACTCGCGCTAGAGAATCAGTTTGGCTAATAATTTCCGTATCGATAGCATCTAACTTGGCATAAGAACTGAGTAAGCCGTCAGTAACAGATATTTCTAACATAAATTGTGCAATAGACAAATCGCTTTTAGGATTAACTAATCCATGTGCCTTTTCGAATTCTTTAAAATCTAAGGCGTCGTAGTAAGCTAATATGGCATTTTCTGGTGAGTAATGCGATTCATTTTTAATATAGAATTGGTATAGCCCAAACCCGATAATTAGTGCTAATAGAATAGACCAAATATGTGTAATTTTTAATATATTCTTTGAAAACTTAGAATACTCATTTTTAAAACTAAAATAAACTGGCAACGATTTAACCTTCGTTTTTAATCCATGAATTAAAAGGGTTTGTACATTGAGTAAAAAGGCAATTAATACGGTAAGAAACGGGATAATTCCCCAGAGTAATTTTTGCCAGGTGCCAACATCTTCTTTTGGAAGTATAGATGATAAAGGTGGTACATTTAGTTTTTCCCAGACCATAATACCGTTTTCGAGTTGCCGTAAACGTTGCCAACCACAGAAATATAAGATTGGGTCATAAAACTTATCGTTAGAGAATATGTACTTTAAATTGTATTTTTCTGGAGTGGTTAAAAACTGTTGTAAGGAACCAATGCCTTCAACCCCTTTGAATTTTGAGTTCTCTAAGCGCTCAATTGGCCTAGTAGTGAGTTCTGGTAGTCGTCTAGCTGAATGGTAATTACCATCTACGGACATCGCATTAGTCTGTGCAGATAACCACGCCATCTGATCACCAAAACCTAAAGTCATGTAGCGCCATTGATCATGCTGATCCTGATTGAGAAAATTAACAATAGGCAGCGTTTTTATTTTTTGTGGCTGAGAAGGTTTAAAATAACCAAGACTCATGGTGAAAACGGTCATAAATAAAAATAGACTTGCTAATACACCACCTGCAATTCGATGATAAACTGCTCCAAACTTAGATTGAATAAGAGTTTTTAAATCCCCTTGTACAAATCGATAGGTAAACTCGCCAAACAACGGTAAGGACATTATAGAAGCCCAAAGCGTAAAACGGTCTAGGGTTAAAATATTGAAAGCTGTTTCACCTAGAACAAGTCTTGGAATTGGTGTTGTGCCGCCAGTTCCGAGAATAAAAAGAATGGTTATGGATAACCCAAAAAATAAGTAACGTTTGCAATAAAACCTGTAAAAAATATAAGGCAGTAGAATAAGTAAAATTCCCCAAGGAATTAAAAAGAACACTAAACCAGAGGAGGTGATTTCTATAAAATTATCCCTTGATCCATGAGGTATTGGAACTTGAGTTATAGGATTGTTTTTAGAATTAATCCAATAGGGAAGTATACAACCAATAATTATCGATAATGAGAGTAAACCAAAGCCAACAATGCGTTTAAATAATTTAAAAAAACTATTTAGAAATAGTTTGAAAGTAACTGCTTTAATAGAATCAACTTGTTCCCTTGCATGATCCATAATAACCATACCGATAAGTGGGAATATGAAAAATACCATTCCAAAAATAGGTGTCACATGATGTGAAGTTACAGTAACCGCTATTAAAGACAGTGATGTGGCAAGGTAACGTCTTTTACCCGTTTTAAGCCATAAATAAATTTCGGGTAAGGCATGCATTAAAATGGATATCCCAATAATACTTGGCAATTGCCCAAAGATGTGCAATGTTTCAACAAATGAAGAGGAAAATACGGCTAGAATTGAAGCATAACCTGCAACAATTCTATTTGATGTAATGAGTAATGAAAATCTATAGACACCAGTGATAAATAGAATGATTCCTATTAATGCCACAGTGAACATACCAAACTTAAGTCCTCCGACTAGTGATAAAGCTGCAATAGATTGATGCACTAAAGGAGGATAGCTCATCACCGTAAAACCTGTATACCATTTATAATTCCAAGGCTCAAACCAACTATTCGCATAATGATCGGCAAAAAATAAATGAATAAGGGCATCATAGGTCGTTTCTAAAGTAAAAAAGATAGACGTCCCATGAAACGCTATACCAATCAGTAAAGCTGCAATCAAGTATTTGTTTGTTCTATTATTCATTTAGCGCATTGACTAATTATCAACTTGGTAAAGATATAGAATTTACAAAGTGATGCTGTTTTTAATTAACTATAGCAACCTACCATTGGTCTACACTAAGTGCTTCATTTGTCTAAATTAAATTTTTGGAGACGGCATCTCAGGTACTTTTGAACCGTAAATAATAAGAAAACAAGCCATCATGAAAGTTTTAGCAATAGACGATCAACAATTAGTATTACTACCATTACAAAAGCGTTTGGTGGATTTAGGATATGATGTTAGAATTGAAACAGACGCACAAAGAGGACTAAAGTTATATGATACTTTTAATCCAGACCTGGTTATTGTAGATGTTAATATGCCAGATATATCAGGTTTTGATGTGATAACCCATATTAGGATTACTAAAGGATCAGAAATCCCAATAATGATTTTATCTGGAAATACAAATGATGATGTGATAACAAGTGCTTTTGACTTAGGAGTAAGTGATTATATGAAAAAGCCATTAACCCTCAATGAGATTTGTGCGAGAGTAAAACGTTTAATTGGAGCCCCTGAATTAGAAAAAGCAATTGATACCAATAAAGGTATTATGATTCAGCAACGCTGTGTTGGTGTGGTGATTCCATGTTATAATGAAGAGGAACGCTTATTAAGTGATGAATTTTTAAATTTTATAGATAAAAACTCTGGTTATCACCTCTGTTTTGTTAACGATGGAAGTAATGATAAGACCTTAGAGGTTTTACATGGTTTAAGAAAGGGGAGAGAGGATTTTATAACTGTTTACGACTGTGATAAAAATGGCGGTAAGGCAGAGGCAGTTAGGCTTGGGATGTTATATATGGCAAAGAAAGAAGACTTAGATTATATAGGTTTTTTAGATGCTGATTTATCTACAGACCTTTCTGATTTTGATGATTTAGTTAAAACTATAGAAACGTCAGATTATAAGATTGTAAGTGGATCTCGTATTTCTAGAATGGGCGCTAATATTACTAAAGAATCAGCAAGAAAGATTATCAGTTTAACAATAAACTTCATCATAAGAAAAATCCTTTCAATGGATTTCAAAGACACACAATGTGGTGCAAAAATCTTTCATAAAGATGTTATCGATATCGCTTTTAGCAAAAAGTTTGTCACGCAGTGGATATTTGATGTGGAAATCTTTAAAAGAATAACGATTCATTTTGGACTAAAGAAAGCGAAAGCAATGCTATGCGAGCAACCACTAAAAAGGTGGATACATGCAGACGGCTCAAAATTATCTATGAGAGATTCTGTCAAAATAATCTTTCAGCTAGCCCAAATCGCTTGGGTATATAGACCTAAAAGCGATAAAAAATTTTACGAAGTTAAAAATGAACTAGAGATTGTATAAATAAGCACATAAATCAAAATGAACATTGGCATAATCATCATATTTCACAACAATGAAATTAACATAAACCCTAAAGTGTTTATTAAAAATATTAATGCAACTGAGAATATTAAAATGTGTTTTGTTGATAACGAAAGTAATACTGACACTTTAGAGAAATTATCAGAAATAAAAGACATGTGTATTGATAAAGTTTCAATTGTTCAAATAAAGAGGAGAGTTAGTCGAGAGGCAGCAAAAAGAGCAGGTGCAAGGTTTATGTTCAACGATTTTAATTTAAAGCATTTAGGATTCATCGACACTAATGCTCTAATAGAACATAATTACAACATCAATGAAATTGTAATGTCGTTGTGCATTAAAAGGGATGAAATTATTGCATTTGATAAGCAAAACAAAAGTAAACAACGCATTAAATCAACATTGTTTAAAAGCATTTTTTCTATTCTGGATTATTTTAAATATAAGGATACAGATAAACGAAATAATATACAACAAACAATAATTTAAAAAACTACATTATGAATGCATATCCAATAAAGTTTAGGCCCATATTAAAAGAAAAAATTTGGGGTGGTGAAAAGTTGTCACTGCTGCTAAACAAAGAAACAATGTCAAAAAACATTGGTGAAAGTTGGGAAATATCTGGAGTCGAAGAAAATATTTCAATTGTTGCCAATGGGCTTTACAAAGGCATATCCTTAAATGATTTAATTAAAAAGTTTAAAGGTGATTTTCTAGGCCAAGCCAACATTTGTGCTTTTGGTGAAAACTTCCCTTTATTAATTAAATTTTTAGACGCCCAAACTAATTTGTCTGTGCAGGTGCATCCAGATGACAAGATGGCTTCCAAATATCATAACTCTTATGGCAAAACAGAAATGTGGTATATCATGGATGCCGAAAAAGATGCGGAAATTGTATTAGGGTTAAAGGACAAATCCATTGACAAATCTGTATTAAAAGACATTAATGCCTCCAATGTCAATTCCATTTTTAATAATAGGCCTGTAAAAAAAGGCGAAAGTTATTTTATTCCAGCTGGTGAGATTCATGCTATTGGTGCAGGGATTTTAGCTGCTGAAATTCAGCAAACTAGTGATATTACATATCGTGTTTACGACTGGGAAAGAGAAGATATAAATGGTAACATGCGTAAATTACACACCGAAAAGGCCATTGAGGCAACCAAGGTCTTTCCAAACGATTCGGTAAAAGAAGATCATTCTACTGATGATAAACATACAAAGCTAGTGTCTTGTGATTTTTTTACTACCAATGCATTTTATGTTAACGGAATAGAGGTTAAGGATTATAAGCTATTAGATTCATTTGTTATTTATATGTGTGTTGAAGGGAATGCAAATGTCAAAATCGGTGAATATCAAGAATTGGTGAAGATGGGAGAAACTATTTTGATTCCAGCTAGAGCTAAAAGGGTTGAGATTGCTTCAAAACATTCAAAATTCTTGGAAGTATATATTCCCTCACCATCACTCAATTTAACTCAAAAGGCTTCCTAGCTGAAGTTGATTACACATATACGCTACATTTTTTTAATATCTTAAAGTTAAAAAGATATTCTTATTTTCCCCTTGGTAATATTGAGGTAACAAATGTTACGGAATACCAAGGGGCTTTGATTTAGTTTTAGCCCTAATTAAACAACTTAATCATGGATTTAAATCAAATTTTAGGGTATGCTGGAGCTTTGCTAATCGGTGTGGTCCTCGGTTTAATTGGAGGAGGAGGCTCCATATTAACTGTTCCTATATTAGTGTATTTACTTTTTATTAATCCGGTAACAGCCACAGCTTATTCATTATTTGTTGTCGGAGTATCTTCTTTAGTTGGTGCCATTAGAAATATTCAAAAAGGATTGGTAGACTTCAGGACAGCAATTGTATTTGCAGTTCCAGCCTTTATAGCTGTTTATATTGCAAGGAAATATCTGGTTCCTGCTATTCCCGATGTGGTGTTAACAATAGGTGATTTTGATGTCACCAATAACATCGCCATAATGCTTTTTTTCGCTTTGGTTATGCTCGTGGCTTCGGTTTCTATGATAAGAAATAAAAGAGAAGATAATGGAGAGGATTCAATAGTATCCTATAACTATCCACTCATCATTGTAGAAGGACTGCTAGTTGGACTTGTTACAGGTATTGTAGGAGCCGGTGGAGGATTTTTGATTATTCCCGCACTAGTATTGCTGGCTAAATTACCAATGAAAAAGGCCGTGGCAACGTCACTTCTCATAATTGCCATTAAATCATTGATTGGTTTTATTGGCGATGTAGAGAATTTAGAAATTGACTGGCCGTTCTTATTATTATTCACATCACTATCCGTAATAGGTATTTTTATAGGTATCTATATGTCTAATTTTATTGAAGGAAAGAAGTTAAAGAAGGGGTTTGGGTGGTTTGTTTTAGTAATGGGTATTTACATCATTTACAAAGAGTTAACTATGTAACTTAAGTTACAAATGTATTTTAAAATCTTACTTAATTTAAGCAATAACTAGTTAAATCTAAATCAATATAAAAATGAAAATCGAACAAATTTATACAGGATGTTTAGCCCATGCGGCTTACTACCTAGAGAGTAATGGAGAAGTGGCCATTTTTGATCCCTTGCGAGAAGTCCAGCCTTATATTAATAGAGCTAAATTAGATGATGCCAAAATAAAATACATTTTTGAAACTCATTTCCATGCCGATTTTGTTTCAGGTCACTTAGACCTAATGAAAAAAACTGGAGCTCAAATTGTTTTTGGACCAACTGCAAAACCTAATTACGATGCTATAGTAGCCGAAGATGGTCAAGTTTTCGAAATTGGTGATTACAAGGTCAAAGTGATTCATACACCTGGTCATACCATGGAGAGTACCACCTATTTATTAATTGATGAGAATGGGGAAGAGCATGGCATCATTACAGGAGATACGTTATTTATAGGTGATGTGGGTAGACCGGATTTAGCCCAAAAAGTGGTAGCAGAACTAACTCAAGAGAAGTTGGCCTCGCACCTTTATGATTCATTACGAAATAAGATTATGCCATTGAGCGATGATTTAATTGTGTATCCAAATCATGGTGCTGGTTCTGCCTGCGGTAAAAATATGAGTAAGGAAACAACAGATACACTTGGTAACCAAAAGAAAACAAACTATGCCTTACGCGCTGATATGACCAAGGAGGAGTTCATTGAAGCTGTGTTGGATGGATTGACAGAACCGCCTGGGTATTTTCCGCAAAATGTGATGATGAATATAAAAGGATATGAAAGTTTTGATAGTGTAATACATAAGGCCCAAAACGCCTTATCACCAAAAGCATTCGAGGCCGCAGCTAACGAGACCGAAGCTATTGTATTGGATGTTAGGCATCAATCAGAATTTATTAAGGGTCATATTCCGCGATCAATTTTTATTGGCATCGATGGTAATTTTGCTCAATGGGTAGGGGCTTTGATTGTAGATGTCACTCAACCCTTGCTTTTAGTGACTCCAGAGGGAAGAAAAGAGGAAGTTGTAACAAGATTATCCCGAGTGGGTTTTGATAATGTCATTGGCTACCTGGAAGGTGGTTTTGAGGCTTGGAAGGATGAAGGCATGGAGTATGATACTCTAAATTCAATTTCGGCTGAGGAATTCTCTAAGCTCTATGAAGCTAATAAAGATTATGTCTTTGATGTAAGGCGTGAAGGTGAATACGTTGCCGAGCACGTAGACGGTGCAAAGAACACACAACTAGATTATTTAAATAATTATTTAGGGGAATTCCCAGAGGATAAAACCTTTTATGTGCACTGTGCAGGAGGTTATCGTTCTGTAATTGCATCTTCAATATTAAAGAGTAGAGGTATACATAATTTGGTTGAAGTGGCTGGAGGCTATAAGGCTATTAAACAAACTGATATACCTCGTACAGACTATGTTTGTCCTTCAACCTTAAAATAGAAAACAGGTTGTAATTATAATAAAGCATGTGTTACGGTGGTGGTAGTACATGCTTTTTTTGACCAATTCTTTAAAAATTAACACTTTATACGCATCATTTATTATGTCATTTTTTTCATCATTATTTGGACCTAAAAAATCTAAAAGTACGGCTATTACATTATTATCTCCTGAGGAGTTTAGAGAAAAAGTAAATCAAGGAGACATTCAAATAGTCGATGTTAGAACACCTTCAGAGTATAAAAGCGGACATATTAAAAATGCTCAAAACATAGATTTTTTCTCAGGTAAATTTAACGTCGAGTTCAATAAATTAGATATGGCTAAACCCATTTATCTCTATTGCAGGAGCGGTAACCGCAGTAGACAAACCGCTAAAAAATTAGAAAACATTGGCTTTACAGAAATTTACGATTTAAAGGGTGGTATTTTAAATTACAAATAGCGGAAGCGATGGTTTCGCTGCTCAATAGGTCTAAATGTAACAATAGTTACAGTTTTTCATTTTTAAGACTATAACTTGATAAGGTAAAAACTAACTAACAATCTATAATCAAATATGAAATCACACTATCAAATTCTGGTTATTGGAGGTGGATCAGGTGGTATTATGACAGCTGCCAACCTTTTAGCCAAAGACAAGACTTTAGACATCGCCATTATCGAACCTGCAGAATGGCACTATTACCAGCCCGCTTGGACCTTAGTTGGAGCAGGAACTTATGACTATGAAAAAACCAGAAAGTCAATGGCATCAGTAATGCCAAAACAAGTCGATTGGATAAAAGATTACGCCACTGGATTTATGCCAGATTCTAATACCGTTTCTACCAAGGAGAGTGGTAATATGACCTACGATTATTTAGTTGTTTCTCCCGGCTTGGTAATGGATACAACGCTCATTGAAGGTTTAACGGAGTCTTTAGGAAAAGATGTGGTTTGTAGTAATTACACAAATCCTAAGCATACATGGGAGGTCCTTAAAAATTTTAAAGGGGGAAATGCCGTATTTACCCAGCCTACAACACCGATTAAATGTGGTGGAGCACCCCAAAAAATTGCTTATTTAGCGGCAGATTACTTTAAGAAAAATGGATTAAAACATAAGAGCAATATTGTTTTTGCTACACCAGGCTCTGTTATTTTTGGGGTTAAGGAAATTAGGGAAAGTCTAATGCAGGTGATCAGTAAATATGGTATCCATTTCAAACCATTTTACGCGCCTATTAAAATTGACAGCGAAAATCAAATAGTTACTTTTAGAGGCGTAGGTACCGGAGAGAACAAATGTGTTATCAATGAAGATAATGAATTACGGGAAATTATGTCTGGTGAGTCTATAATTGAAATGCCTTTTGATATGCTGCATTTGGCACCACCACAGACGGCACCAAAATTTGTCAAGAACTCTGTTTTGGTCAATGAAGCAGGTTGGCTAGATGTAGATAAACATACCTTGCAGCATAACAAATACCCAAATATTTTTGGTTTAGGTGATGTGGCAGCTTTGCCAACGGCAAAAACTGGAGCAGCAATCCGGAAACAAGTTCCTGTGGTGTCAGATAATATATTGAACCTCATTGCCTACAGTAAAAAAGGAGATAAATCTTACAACGGTTATTCATCTTGTCCTTTGGTAACGGGTTATGGTAAAATGATACTCGCAGAATTTGATTACGACAGCAATTTTATTCCAGATCCAAAGCTAAAGCAGATGTTGGTTTTTAATAGTGAAAAAGAACATTGGAGACTTTGGATGCTGAAAAAATACGGATTACCGTATTTATATTGGAATAAGATGATGAAGGGTAAAGAGGTTTAAACTCAATTAAGACTTTAGTTTAATAGCATATATAGTTATGAGTTGATAATAAGGACAAGACATGCTTATATTTTATTTTAAGTTGATTTATTCTTAATTTAGTTGGGTAAGATGCTATCTAAACCCTTCCAACGTGATTCAATTTTTAAATAGACTTTTTCAAATAATACCTTGCAAAATATGGATTTCATCTCAAGTAATTATCACCTAGAGTAAAGCATACAATATAAAGAACAAAAGACTCATAGTTACAATAGTAAATTGTCAAATTCTCAATAATTCAATCTAAAAAGTAGGAATTATTTTTTTTTTTTTGGTTTTGTTTAATAATTTTAAGGTGGCTACTAAACAAAATTACCGCAAATGAAAACCCTAACCTCATTTTCTGTTATTGCGCTCCTATTCGCAACAACATTCCTAAACGCTCAAGAAAAAAATATCCTTAGTCCTAATGACACAATTCCGGGTCAAGGGATAGAAATTAATGTAAGTCCAAAAACTAGTTTTTCTTTGGGCGGTGCCCTTTGGATGCGATCTGCTTTTCAAGACTGGCAGCAAGACAATAATGCCAATCAAAGAGGGTTCTATTTCGATCAATTTAGAATATCGGTTTCAGGTGAACATGGACTGGCAAATGAGTCTAAACTTACATTTTCTGCACAGGCGCGTTGGTGGAGCTACCAGTTCGCTTTGCACCATATGTGGTTTGGTTTGGAGATAGATGAACACAATGAGATACGATATGGAATTACACAAAGTCCGTTTGGAGCAATGCCTTCAATTTCTTCGAGCTTTTGGTATTCGTTAAATTATTATCTCGGATTAGAAGCCGATCATGATGCAGGGTTGCATTATATCTATAATAAAAACGGTTTAGATTTTCAATTGGCATATTACCGTAACGAGGAGTACAATGACCCAACGGCCACTAATCGCTGGGCTCCAGACTTAATTGTAAGTGGAGACCAACAAAACTTTGAGCGTAATCAATTCAATTTAAGACTGGCTTATACATTTGGTTATGGCTCAGATAAAACCACTGAGTTTGGTTTCTCTGGAGAAATCGGACAAATAAAAAACCAGCTTGTAGAGGATGACGGTGATCGTTGGGCTGCTGCTTTACATTATGTTGGGTATTATAACAACTGGAATTTTTATGCTCAGGGAACACGTTATGAGTATAATTTGAAAAACCCTGCTGGTGTCGATGAGAATACGGTGCTAATGGGTTTCTTTTCAGACCAACGTTTAGTGGCGGCTAAAGCCACCACCTTTGTGGGAGGTGTTAGACGGTTATGGGATATAGACTGGTGGCTATTTGATAAGTTTAATGCTTATATAGAATATAGTCATGTTTGGAAAGATGAAAATTCCTTCAAGGACTCTAAACTTTTTAATCCAGGCGCAGTACTGCAAGCAGGACCATTTTATTTATGGTTCGATTTTATGGCTGCTCAAAATGCATGGTGGTTTAACGATTCTCAGACCAATAGTGGATTAGGAGCAGGTTCTATTAATCCCGATGATTGGGAGTTTAGGTACAATTTCTCTATTCAGTGGTATTTCTAATAAAAAACTAATTTAACATGACAACCAATACAATTAAAACACTCACTACGGTATTAATGGCAGTATTAATAACGTCCACTTATGCCCAGGATGTACCAGATTTCATAAATCCTGAAGATTTAAAAAATGTAGATTGCAAATGCCTTGAAAAAAAGGTGAAGTACAGCAAAAACGAACAGCGGTATATCGATATATTATGGGAGGAATCCCTAAAATACCTAGAGGCTTATGCCGTTGCTTTAACAACTTCTCCAGAAGGCAGTAAGTGCATTAATTCTGATGAAGCGACTTACGAAACAGTAGATGGATTTAAGAAAATGTGCGTCATGGATCGCCGGGACATGCAGCTTTTAGTAAAACATATTTATCAAATTCTTGCTAATCCAGATGAGGCTAAAAGGTGTTTTGCAGCTCGGGAGGATGTCGATTGGATTTACAGTCCGGGCGGTGAACTGGAGGCTAAATCTGAGGTGGCACAATGGCTAAAGCGAACTACATTCAAAGATTTTTTTGAAACTAAGGTTACAGATGCAGAGGTAAAGGCTTATGGCAAAACATTTACAGATAATTTTTATGAGATGGTTACTGCTGATGCTGTAAAAACACCCCCAAACTTCCCTTATGATGTCAGCGCTAGGTCACTACCAAACCTTTGGGCATCTGTAGGTTGGTTCCCTATGTATGCTGAGGAAAGTGAACGCAATAAACGCAATTTTGATAATGTCAGAGGCGGTTACGCCTATGCTGAAATTCTTGGGCACTGGGGATTATTGCGCATCGATGAAATTAATGGCGAGAAAGTTGGAGCAGAAGTGGGTATGGTAGTACAATCCGTGAATACCTTATATCCGTACCACAATCATGCGATCTCAGAATTGTATTATACCATGCGTAAGCCAGCTTGTGTTAACCAGTTTAAAACTTTTGCTGTAAGGGAAAATAACAAGCATGTTACTACTGTTTCTGAATCACAAAACGAACGTGTTATTCAATTCGATGCCAGCGCACCCAATGAGCACGCCATGTGGGCAAGTTCAGCATACGACAGGGACCCATTGGTATATTTTCACGAGAATACTATTCATGCCTTCGAGGTTGATGGGGATTGTGAAAGTAGTCCTGAAGAGAGTGCGCTCGTAACGGTTTGGGCGAGGTCAGATGCACACGAGCGTGCTAATGATTACGGAACGACTAAACTTTGTGAATGTGCTGATAAACCCAATACACCGGCTGTGAGAGGAAAAAAAATCCAGTGCCAATTAACTAAATTAAAATATTAAGTAAGACAAGTTGTTATGCAAAAATATGTTCTTTTCTTAATCTTTATTTTGATAATGAGTCAGATCCATACAAATGCTCAAGACATTTTAGATAGTAAGGCCTCGGACCCTAATAAACTTGCATGGATGCAAGGCTTTCCTCCAACTAAAGACAAAATAATTTCTGCAATAGATGGTAGTTTTTTTCAGTTTCCGGCACTGCGCTATAGCGTTTGCCATATGCGTCAGTTTATGCCAACCACTGTGGTTAAATCACATTCGGGCAAAGGGTATAAGTTTAAGGTAAGGTTAGATGAGGACATTGACAATGTTAGGTTTACACCAACTAATAGTTCGGAAACTATGACATGGCGAGAATCCTTAGACAAGAACTACACTGATGGCATGCTCATTTTACATAAAGGCAAGATTGTTTATGAATACTATTTTGGTGCATTGAAGCCAGATGGTGTTCACGCAGCCATGTCTGTAAGTAAAACATTTACAGGTACTCTTGGTGGGTTGTTAGTAGCTGAAGGTGTTTTGGATGAAAATAAAACAGCCGAATACTACATACCGGAACTTAAAGGATCTGCGTTTGCAAATGCAACGATTCGCCAGATTTTAGATATGACTACAGGTTTAAAATACAGTGAAGATTATTCTAACCCAAAAGCAGAGATCTGGGCATTTACAGCTGCAGGCAATCCATTTTCAAAAATTGAAAACGGACCCTCTAATTATTATGAATATTTAGCTACCGTCCAAAAGGAAGGCGTGCATGGCGAGGTGTTTGGTTATAAGACGATAAATACTGATGCTATGGGCTGGATTGTATCTAGAGTAACAGGTAAAAGTATACCTCAATTACTTTCAGAGCGCATTTGGAAACCACTTGGAACACACGTCGATGGCTATTTTCAGATTGACGGTGCAGGAATAGCCTTTGCAGGAGGTGGTTTTAGTGCCAATATGAGAGATATGGCTATGTTCGGTGAAATGGTACGTAACAAAGGGAAGTTCAACAAAAAGCAAATATTACCTATCGCATTAATAGAAGATATTATGAAAGGTGGCGATAAGGAAAAATTCAGTAAATCAGTATATGGTAGTTTAAAGGGATGGAGTTATCGCAATATGTGGTGGCATACGCATAACGAACACGGCGCTTTTGCAGCACGCGGTGTTCATGGGCAAACCATATATATTGACCCAACAGCTGAAATGGTAATTGTAAGGTTCGCTTCACACCCAGAGGCCAAAAATGCCTACATAGACCCAACGTCTTTGCCGGCTTATCACGCAGTGGCTAAATATCTCTTGTCTAAATAGCAGATAGAACGTATTAATAAAAAATACATGAATCCAGCAGATTTTTTTGATCTAAAAAATAAAACGGCAATAGTTACAGGAGGAGGTAATGGTATTGGAAAAAGCTGCTGTGAAACCCTTGCTGAATTTGGTGCTAATGTTGTCGTATCAGACCTGAAAATGGAAGATGCAGAAAAGGTTTCCAATGAAATTAATAGCAGGGGTGGAAAAGCAACTGCTGTTACCTGCAATGTTACCAAAGACCAAGACTTAGTAGACCTAGTTCATACTGCTATAGACCAGTTTGGAAGTATTGAAATCTTGGTCAACAATGCTGGCGGCGGCGGAGGTGGCCGAGAAAATCCCTTTAATATTGATGTAGACCACTTTAAATGGGTCTTTGAGCTTAATTTGTTCAGTGCTTGGCGTTTATCTCAATTGTGCGCACCGCATATGAAGGCAGCTGGATATGGTTCCATTATTAATATTACATCTATGGCATCAATCAATAAAAGCCCTAATATGAGTGCTTATGCAAGCTCAAAGGCAGCTTTAATTCATATGTCAGCAAACTTGGCACATGATTATGGTCCTTTTGGTATACGACTGAATTGTGTAGGTCCAGGAGCAACAAAAACCTCAGCTCTAGCTAAGGTTCTTACGCCAGAAATAGAAAGAAAAATGCTTCAGGGCACTCCAATAAAAAGGCTTGGTGAAGTTGAAGATATTGCAGGTGCCGTATTGTACTTTGCAGCTCCGGTATCTGAGTGGGTAAGTGGTCAGGTCTTGTTTGTCAATGGTGGCGGCATTCAAACTTTAGATTAATCATTATATTAATAACACATTGAGTAACCAATGAGAATATTATTTAAATTATTAGCTCTCGGATTAACTGTTCTGTTAGGACTACAGGGTAATGCGCAAAATCTTGATGATAACCAAGAAGAATACGGGATAAAAAAAGGACGGTATTATAGTGCACTCACCTTTTCATTAGATCAGCGTAAAGCTGAAAATGAAGATCAACTCCTCAGACAGGTCGTAAACCAAGACCGTTTAAATTACAGAATTGTAGGAAATGGTGGTTATGCCATTAAAGATAATTTCACAATAGGATTGTCATTGGGATACGGTCGGCAAAAAGAAGATATAACCTTCTTAGATGAAAATGATCAAGAAATTACTTCAAAACGCTTACAGGAAGGGTTGTCTATTGCGCCTAACATACGTCAGTACATTCCTATTGGAAAGGGTAAACTACAAATTATAGTACAGACCGAGCTCGGTTTCACCTTTGGGGAATCCTTGGAGCGTATATTTAGAGTGGACGACATAGATAAAATTAATGGTGATTTTTTTGAGTTTAATCTTGGAGTCAGCCCTGGTGTGGCCTTGTTTTTTACCAGGAATTGGGCCTTTGAGACAACGGTTAATATTGCAGGGCTAAAAACACGAGTTGAAGAAGAGGTTCTAAATAATAATGAAGCCAACAAACAACGTGTGGAAACTACCAGCATAGATTTACAGTTAAACCTACTAGCCTTAAACCTTGGTGTGGCTTATTATTTTTAATAAATAATAAACTCACAGTTACAATGAATTAAGATGATTAAATAAAAAATTATGACATTTAAAAAACATCCATTTTTAGTTGTGCTTCTTGTCTCACTAATCGGCTTCAATAGCTGTATTTCTGACGATGAGTTTGGGCTATCTAGTTTTAAGGAAATAAAAGCGTTTGACTTACCCGGACAGGCGGGAGTCACAACAATTAATAGCGACGAAAGAACGGTAATTATACCCATGAGTGAAGAAGCTAACCTTAGTAGTATTACACCATCACGAATTGAAATATCCAATCTCGCTAGCATTTCACCGACCGTTAATGACGTTCAA
This sequence comes from Winogradskyella pelagia, assembly GCF_017581965.1. Taxonomy (GTDB): domain Bacteria; phylum Bacteroidota; class Bacteroidia; order Flavobacteriales; family Flavobacteriaceae; genus Winogradskyella; species Winogradskyella pelagia. Next base: position 80,634 of record NZ_JAGEVF010000004.1, on the reverse strand, counting down.
GACTTTTCAGAACCTGTGATTTATACTGTTACGGCAGAAGATAATTCAACAGCTCAATGGACTATAAATGCAGTAGCGGCACTTCCAAACCCACAGTTACCGAATAGTAGTTTTGACCTCTGGTATAATGTAAGTGACTACCAACAACCCGGACAAGACGCTGACAACACCGTTTGGGGAACGGCAAATAGAGCTTTAGCTATTGCTGGTGATGCCAACACCAATCCTGAAGACCTAGGGGGTGGAGATTTTGCCGCCCGATTAACTAGTGTAGAGGCACCACTTTTGGTTAGAATGGCAGCGGCGACTTTATTTACTGGAAGTTTTACAGAAGGTTTTCCAAATCCGGTAGATCCTAGATCAAACATTAATTTTGGGACACCTTTTAATGGTAGGCCGAGTGCATTCAGCCTTGATTATTTATATACACCTGGACCGTCTTACGAAGATGAAGATGGAAACCCTTTGCCAGGAGGTGACCAATGTGATATATATGTCCTTTTGGAAAAGCGAGAAGGAGATGCCGTTGAGAGAATTGGTACAGGTTGGTTTAGAAGTGGCACTACAGTTAACAATTTTAGCAATCTAGAAGTGGAGATAAAATATGGTGAACTCACACCTTCAGATCCAGAATTTGAATATGCTAATATTAGGGATGATGAATCTTGGGGAAATCCACAAGACACTCCAACACATATAACAGTGGTATTCTCATCCAGTGCCTTGGGAGACTTTTTTACTGGTGCCATTGGTAGCGAACTATGGGTAAATAATTTTGAATTGATTTATGAATAAAATACCTTTAAAAAATACTTGAATAAAACGTTTTGGCTAAGGCTATTTCCTAACACCAACCATATGCTATATAGAAGTAAACGCTTATTTAGTTCATTTAAACATACTGTGAGGCTTATTGCATTCGTGCTTTTGGTTTCATGTATCTCTTCATGCTCACTCGTTAAAATTGAAAGCGAACAGAAGCCTCTCGGGACACGGGAGCTAAACACACGATTACTGACCCAAAATTATGCCCAGACCGCCATGGATAGGGTAGAACTGGCTGCTGACAGTATTACAAAATTAGCTGTTGATGATAAGGATATTCAAATCAATACTTTGTATTGGAAAATTCAAACCTCTGAAGAGTTAGGGAAACTGAGTTTTCAAACTGAGCCTAAAATCGCCTTGATGGATACTTGGTCTTATTTTTTAGAAGTCAAGCAATCTTTTCAAAATCCAAAATTAGAGCCTGTTTTTGGTACTTACAAACCTATAGCTATAGATGCTGTTAATCAAAATATAGACGGAATAGAGCGTATTGCAGCAAGCGTTTTACCCACTAAGGAATTTCAAAAGATTAAGACCTTTGTTGAAGACTACGCTAAAAATACGCCGCTCCTGCTTCAACAAGAGTTTAAGCATAAATCTATTCGTGAAGACTATTTAAAGTTTAAGGACATACCAGATAGTACAGCCGTTCAAACGGTTGGTACTTTATCTGAAGTGGTTGCAGATGCCACCAATAGGTTTGGGTATTATTCCGACGCTTCGAGTAAACGTCTTAATTGGAAGGCTGAAATGCTGCTTAAGAAAAAGGGAATTGATTCCATGGATTTTGAGGCTAAAATGGCGGAAATAGATCGCCAATTTGAGCGATTAATTACGGTAGCGGAAAATTCGCCCGAGACCATTAAAGATGCTATTATCGAATTTAGATATAATATTAGTCCTTTGTTTGAAGGGCTCAATTATGAAATTGGTTCAGCAATGGAAAGTTTATCGGAAGACCTGACCTCAGTGGATAGCATGTTGTTGCGAGAACGCGTAGCACTAGATTCTATTATTAAACGTGAGCGCATTGCTTTAACAGAGAAGGCAGATACCTTAGTAGATGAAGGCATAAAAACGGCTTTTGATAGTATAGGTGATACTTTGAGCAGTTTAATCCTGTATTTTATTCTTTTGTTTATAGTTGTCTTAGGATTGCCGTTCTATTTAGGGTATCTCATAGGCAAACAAAAATCTAAATCTCAATCCAAATGAAATTAATTATTTATTCTTTATTGTGTTTCGTAATGCTGTCTTGTGGAAATGATAAATCTACAACTGAAGTTTTTTGGGTAAGTGGATTTAAAACTACTTGTGATGTTGGCACCGGATTATCTGATTGTTTGCTTATATCCAAATCGGAACGTCTGGATCAGGCCGAATGGGAATTATTCTATTCTGCCATTGAGGGATTCAATTTTGAAGAAGGCTACCTTAAAAAGGTAGAGGTAGAGGTGACGCAAAAGAAAGATACAGTTCCAGATGATGCATCTGCTCTAGAGTATACTTTTATTAAGGAATTAGAGACAGTGCCAGATACGAGGATAGAGTTAAATTGTGATTGGATACTACAATCGATTGGAGAAGAATTAATTAATCAAGATACTGTAACTCCATCACTTTCATTTAACTTTGAGGATATGCGAATTTCTGGCAATGGAGGTTGCAATGTGTTTAATGGTACCATTGAATCCATTGGTTTAAGTACCTTAAGCCTTGGAAAGGTGTTAAATACATTACGTATATGCGAGTATCAAGATTTGGAGGACAAGTATCTTAATATTTTACAGGAGTGTACAAATTTTAACGTAGAAAATGAGACACTGACCTTACATGGTGAAGATAAATTACCCAAGTTAGTTTATAGGAAAATGGCAAAAACATCTCATAAAACTCGGATTCACGATATTTGGACTGTCGCTCGTATTGGAGGATATCCTCTAAATAGAATGGTGTCCCTTCCTCGGTTAGAAGTAAACACCACAGAAATGAAGATATATGGCAATGACGGCTGTAACGACTATTTTGGTACATTGACAAGCCTTACGGAAAGTGAAATAGCTGTTGGTGGCATAGGATCTACTCGTAAAATGTGTGACGATATGGAAGTACCAAATCGCTTTAATGAAGCCCTTACCAAGATTGGCAGTTACAGATTTGATAAACAATTTTTAATTTTTGATGATGAGGACGGCAAAGAGATACTGGCCTTTATCAAGACCGATTAAGTAGTTGGCTACATAAACACCTATGGAACAGATTATAGATTTTTTTAAAAGTGGTTTAGGAAAGAGCATCTTTTCTCTTGTTATAGCCATTATTGTCATCACTTTAATTTCGTTAATAATAAAACGAATTATACCAAGGCACATCCCTGATGCAAGCTCTAGGTATCGTGCAAGGAAGTTTGTGAATATCATCGGTTATATAGCTGCTATAACTGTAGCTTTGGTTGTATTTAGTAACCAATTATCCGCACTAAATGTCGTTTTAGGTGTAGCTGGTGCTGGTGTTGCCTTTGCATTTCAAGAGGTAATAGCCAGTTTTGCTGGGTATCTGGTTTTGCATACGTCCAATTTTTTTAAAGTAGGCGATAGGGTCCTACTAGGAGGAATAAAAGGCGACGTTATTGATGTTGGGCTGTTAAGAACCTCCTTGATGGAGACAGGAGATTGGATCGACGGTGACCGTTATAATGGCCGTATTACAAAAGTGGCCAATAGCTTTATTTTTAAAGCCCCTGTCCATAACTATTCAGGAGATTTTCCTTTTTTATGGGATGAGATTCAGGTGCCTATAAAAACCGGAGGGGACTTTGAATATGCCAAGAAAAAATTCCTAGAAATTTTAATGGATGTACAAGGTGATTTTGCTCAAGAAGCTAAGGATTATTGGCTTAAAATGACTGAGAAGTATATGGTAGAGGATGCTAGGGTAGATCCATTTGTTTTAATGAAGTTTGATGAGAATTGGATTACATTTACGCTGCGTTATGTTGTAGATTATAAAATGAGAGGCTCGACAAAAGATAAGATATACGAAAAAGTACTACTTGCCGTTCGTAACTCTAATGGTAGAATGGAAGTGGCTTCAGCAGCGTTTGAAATTACGGCTTTTCCAAAGCAAACTTAGATTACAATTTAATCATGTATTAGGTATTACCTTCATTGGGAGGGTATTTCAAAGTATTTTTCAGCGATTCAATAGTTTGGCTATCAAAACTTGGTATTTGTAACGCATTGTTATCAATCCATTCTTTAACTTTGGCTTCGGCTTCTGCCTTTTTAGTTTCTGACAAACCTTGGTCTTGCGAGATATAGACAGTTTGTGATGGGAACGCGAATCCACTACCACTATCTTCAATGACCTTTGCGATTCTTAGATTGATATCTTCTTGTACACCAAGATATTCATTCCAATCTGCCACACGTATATAAGCAAAAATTTCAACCTTTAAGGAGTCGCTTCCATAGCCTAAAAAGCGCACACGTGCGGGCTCTGGATCTACTTTTGGATGTGCGTAAAGTATTTTTCTCAATTCCACTAAAATATACCGCATTTGATCAGAGGAGGTTTCATAGCGCAACCCTAATGTTGTCAGGAACAAAAACATATCTCTTTCAGCGTAATTTTCTATGAGTTGGGAGGAAAAATCCGCATTTGGTATGGTTACTAAAGTGCGGCCTAAGGTTCTAATTCTGGTAGAACGCATACCAATTTTTTCAACTGTGCCAACCGTATCACCAAATTTACAGAAGTCGCCAACACTTACCGGTTGATCAAAAACAACAGATAAGCCGCCAACAATATTTTCAACTGTTTTTTGAGCACCTAAAGCCAAGGCAATACCACCAACTCCTAATGCCGCAATACCTGCCGTAACATTAAACCCTAAGGTTTCAAAAACAATTAATATAGCAATAACGACAAGCGCAAATTTAGCACTGTTTTTAAGGAAGGAAACTGCAGATAGGCCACCAAATATTTCACGCTCCCGCAGCCGGTCTTCACCAATTGATGATATGGTATCAATCAAAAGCCAAATAAAAATGAATAAAGCTGTCCACAAGGCTATTAGGTTCACATAGCTAAATGCTTGTCTTACCACAATCGATAGTCCTACAATACGGCTTATATTTAATACAATTGCTACTGCTATAATTAAGCGTAATGGTATTAAAAGCGTTCTTAGAAATTTACTGTACCTACTTTGACTGTAACCACGCCAAAGGGAACGTACAATTAGTTTTATGAGTGTGGTAATAAGCCATGCTGCCATATATGAAGCAAAAGCCAGGACTATTATAGCTATCCAATCAAATAATGGGGCTCCTTTCCATTTGCCCTGCAAAAGTTCGTCTGGGATTGGACTTTCCAAGCTAGAGAATTCAGTAGAATCTATATAGTTTAAAAGGGCTTTGGTTGTTTCTCCAGAGATCAACCAAATAGGGGCCTCACTTTTTACTTTGATTCTCTCAAGGTTTATGGCTATTTTTTTCTTGTCAATATCTAAAGTTCCAACATTTTCAATATTGACGTCTAAACCGTCATTAATGTCACCGTCGGTCGAATTATTTATGATACTAACCGGCAAAATGCTTCCGTATTTATTAAATACGATTTCAATATCTTCTATTGTCCCTATAGAAGAGGAGTCAATAACACCAATGTTAGTTTGCGAGAAATCAATATACTCAGCCGCTCTTAAAAAATTCTCATTGGCTAAAGCCCTAAGAAAACCATCCACTGTACCTCTGGGATTTGAGCGACCTATAGGATCTAGACTACTCTTATTTGATTCAGCTTGGATAGTATCATTTTGGGACTTCTGAAGAAGTTGATCAGCATTTGATTTTTGAAAAGGGCAAACAAAGACAATTAGGATTAATAGAAGAATTCTAGTATTCATTAGGGTATAATACTTTTTATTAAAAATTAAATTATAATCTTAAAGATATGAAAAACAGCCGAAAATTTGATGATGTAAATTAAGGTTTAAAGATTTGACAGCATAGCTTTCATAAGACATTTTATAAAATTGTATTAGAAATATACTGTACGATTATACTGCAGATATTTCTCAGGTATTTTTATATTTATCATAGCTAAATTAATTGCTATGTCTAAAGTTAGTTTTGTACTTGGGTTTTTACTTTTAGTATTTGTTTTTTCCTGTGACAAGGATGATGACAATTCAAATGGAACACTTGCTTTTTATAACGGAGCCTTAACAAGTGTTACGCAAAATGATTTGCTTGGGACATGGGCTATTTTTAATATAGAATATGAGAATGACATATTTGATGTTCCGATTAACTACTCTGACTGTGGAAGGGATTTTTTAGTCTTTTCAGAAAACGCCGTCTATACGGAATATCTCTTCCTAGGAAGCGATTGCAGTTACGAGGTCAATACGCTAAGTTGGGAGCTTAACAATGGTGTTATCACACTTTCTAATCAGTTTCAGCAATCTGAGGACTTAGTGGTTACAAGTTTCAGTAATGACCAGTTTTCTTTTAAGGGAAGATTAGATATCGATGATGATGGTGTATTGGATATTGTTACCTTTTATCTTCAGCGCTATATACCCATAGAAATTGATACGGTAACACCAACTTTTATTCGCAATCAAGATGAAGCCTTCGAAAACCTTATTAGTTTCACATGGCAACCTTATAATGGTTTCAATCAGTTTGACCGCTATGAGATTTATAGAAGTTTTGGGGATAATTGCTCCATTGCAAATGCACAACTTATCTATACGAGTTCTAATATTGAAGTGACTGAGTTTACTGATTTAAACCCTGATACCGAGCAGTATTTATGTTATTACTTAAGAGTTTATACCGACCAAGGTCTGTTAGGCGAAAGTTTTGTGCAATCGGTATGGACAGACAATATTTATGTTGAGGCTGTTAATCTGCAGCAACCGCAAGTTGTGGGTACAAGTATTGAGTTTAATTGGGCACAAAGTACTGACCCTTATTTTTCGCACTATGAGTTAGTGTACTCAAATTATGATGCTAACATAACAGGTTCTGGTAAACAAGTTTATACGGCTGTTAGTATAGACGATCCCGAGAATACTTCCTTTACAGAAGAAAACCCTCCTTATTTGGAAAATCCATATTACATATTATATGTTCATAATATTTTTGGCAATAAATCTCCAACAGGCGTTGCAAATGTAACAACCTACTGGCAGGTACCTTTTATGCGAGATGAGATTATAGGTTTTCAGGATATCGATTTTATTGCTGTTGATTATGAGGAACCGGTTGTTTATTTCTATGGACGAGAAAGTGGGTCTGGCTTTTCAAAAAATATTCATAGGTATAATTATTTAACCAAACAAACGGAAGCCGTTGCCAATTTAGAACCACAATCTTCAACTGCAGTACCAATGAAGCTTATAGATTCTGGATTTGGTAAGGAATTGATTTTTGAACAGGCTAATGAATTATTTGTTTATAATGCCGTTACACTAGAGTATAAATATACTTTGAATCCTTCAGCAGGTGCAGGTTTTATAAGTATCAACGATTTTACATTCTCGGATAATGGCTATTGGATTCTCGTTGATAATGACGATGTATATACCTTCACTAGAGATAATATGAACTTCGATTTAATCGATGTTCAACCACATTTCCCAAATCATCAGGGTAATTATTATTATCAGGTGTTTTCTCTTAACAATGATAAACTTCTTGTAGGACACAATAACGAAAACAATAGCTACGTGTATAACCTTGAGACTGACGGTTCCTTGGTTTTTGAAGCAATTGTGCCAATTCCTATTTTAGACGGGTGGAATCACAAAACCGAATATAGCGCCTCAGGTGACTTTATAATCAACTATTTAGAAAATCGCTTATATTCAACACAGACGTTTTCTTTGTTAGAATCTTTTGGAGAGCCATTCTTTTCTTCTGGATTGAGTATTGACGGCAATAGAATTTTTGGTACTAATAATGATCCAGATTGGCAAGTAACTACAGAAAGTAATCATATAAAGGAGGCTATTGTATACAATAGAACTACTCAGCAGGTTTCTACTTCAATAACCATAGGATATCCACATGTTATTTTTGAAAATTATAATGGTGATATTATCTCTATTTCAAGTGGTCTAAAGAAAGAGGATTTAGAACAGAACATAAATAATACAGCTGATATATTTTTAGAGGTTGTACCATTTAATTAATGTTTAAAATTTCTTTCTAAATTGACATTTATCATATTTATTTTAGAAAGCATCTGGTAATTTTATAGCCGATAAAATAATTTACTATGATAAATTTATTAACAGCTCTTTTATACGACTGGAGCAACGGTGTTATTATGATTGGTGTTTTTGCTCTAGTTGTTGTTATACTTATAGGGGTCTTAATTAACTTTATGCTTAGCGGCAAAGGAAAAGAGGACAGCTAGACTAACTATTTCAATTGTTTTTAAGAGCACAAGATTTGTGCTCTTTTTTGTAACATTTTGATGTGATACACGTCATATATATGTAATACTATTATAAATGGAATCTAATTATCATACAATGAAGCGTACAGACAATCAACTAATTGTTATTACGCATTTAGCTCAGCTTTTAACCTATGTTACTGGTTTTGGAGGACTCATAGTTCCTTTAGTGATTTGGGCAACACAAAAAGACAATGTTGAAGGTATGGACTTGCACGGTAAGTCTATTCTAAATTTTCAATTGAGTGTTTTAATCTATTCAATTATAAGTATTCCGTTAATCTTTGTTTTTGGATTGGGTATATTAACTTTAATTCTAATTGGCATTATAGCTTTTGTTATGCCAATTGTAAATGCTATAAAAGCTAGTAATGGAGAATTACCTAGCTATCCTTTATCTCTTAATTTTGTTAGTTAGTTATGTTTAGTATTGAATTCTTATGCTTAGAGCAAGCTCGAAGCATCTTTTCAATATCTCAAGAGATAATGTAAAAAGGCTCGCAATTAGCGAGCCTTTTTAATATCATTAAATTCAAAAATAAGATTATTAATTGTTGAGCATTACGGGCATAACCAGCATAGTAATATGCTCACCTTCATCTAATCCATCAATTGGTGTTAAAATACCTGCCCTATTGGGGAGACTCATCTCTAATTGCACATTGTCTGAATTCAAGTTATTTATCATTTCCGTAAGAAAACGCGAATTGAATCCTATTTGCATATCGTCTCCTTGGTAATCACAAGACAAACGCTCCTCCGCTTTATTACTGTAATCTATATCTTCTGCCGAAATATTCAATTCTGCACCTGCAATCTTAAGTCTGATTTGATGGGTGGTTTTATTAGAAAATATACTAACACGTCTTACAGAATTTAAAAATTGTGTTCTATCAATTACCAGTTTATTTGGATTTTCTTTTGGAATTACGGCTTCGTAATTTGGATATTTACCATCGATTAAACGGCAAATCAGCACAGAATTATCGAATGTAAACTTTGCATTAGATTCATTGTATTCTACTAACACATCGTCTTCATTCCCAGCTAATATCCCCTTTAATAAATTAAGCGGTTTTTTTGGCATAATAAACTCAGCGGATACTGTGGCGCTAACATCGTTTCTCGTGTATTTTACTAGTTTGTGAGCATCTGTTGCTACAAAAGTTAAGTTATCTTGTGAGAACTGAAAAAACACACCACTCATTACAGGTCTTAAGTCATCATTTCCTGCAGCAAAAATAGTTTTACTTATAGCATTTGCTAAGATATCACCCATAATAGTCGTGGTACTAGCATCCTCTATTGATACAGCATTAGGAAATTCAGCACCATCTGCATAAGCCAATGCATATTTACCGTGGTTTGAGCTTATTTCAACCGTATGGTTGTCCTCTGCTACAAACGTCAATGGTTGTTCCGGAAAGGTTTTCAGCGTATCTAATAACAATCTTGCAGGTAATGCAATACTACCTTCAGAATCACTTTCGACATCAATTGTTGAGGACATGGTTGTCTCTAAATCGCTAGCTGATATGGTTAATTTAGATTGATTTAATTCAAACAGAAAATTGTCAAGAATTGGTAGTGTATTACTGTTGTTAATAACGCCACCAAGCGTCTGAAGCTGTTTTAATAAATAGGTACTAGAAACTATAAATTTCATCTTTACTTTTCCTCTTTAATACTTTAGGTTTATCCTACAAATATATCTTAATAGGAGGGTTTTCTAAAACAAACTTATTAACAAAATCTAGCTGTATTTGCGTTGTCTTAAGTATTGAAATAACAATCCAAAAACACCCAGTAAAACTAAAGGTAAGACTATATTTAAGAGCTGCCATTTGGTCTTATTATTTTTAATTTTATTAGCATCGAGATAAGCTATGTCTATTTCCTTAGCTCTAATGTTTATAAGTCCGGTATCGTCTAATAAATAACTTACAGCATTTAGTAAAAATTCTTTGTTGGCAAATGCTTGCCCTGATATATTATCAAAGCCCAATTCTTGGGGTCTGTTTTTAATAACATTGTTTTTAATCACATCGCCATCTGAAATAACAATCATTTTATTTTCTTTTCCTTGAGCTTGAAATCCGGGCATCTTAAATGGTAATACCCTATTGTCATAGACGGAAGTAAAATTACCTTCGAGGAGTACTGCTAGGTTTTGAGAACCAGCATTATAAGTGGCTTCGTCTGGTGGCTGGGTAACCGTAGACAGTGCTATTGCCTTAGGCACACCTTCTAGTTTTGACTGCTCAGAGCTTTGAAGTAATACTGTTTTTTTAATCGTATTCTTTAATGTGTCGATTGGGCTAGCAAAGTCATATCTCACTAAACCAAGGTTTTTGGTCATTGGATGCGATGGATTGGCTGATGCTAAGGGTGCATATTGCCATTTAACAGGTTGTAATTGTGCTTGACTTCCCTCACCAAAGGCTAGCATAATTGGGGCGGAGTAGAGGTCTTTTACTAAACTTGGATTAATTCTTAAGCCATATTTAAAGAAAAAGTCGTTAAGATTTAAATCCTTAAGTGTAGAAACGGTAGTTCCTTTATCATTGTACAAACTGTCTTTATCCATTACTACGGCCTCTGTTAGCCATAAACTTTTACCACCATTAATTATAAATTGATCTAATGCTAGTTTTTCCTCCTCTGAAAAAGCCTCAGTTGGTTTGGCCGCAATAACCAAATCGAACTGATTTAAATCTTTTAGCGTTCTAAGCGGATTATTTGCAACACTATCTAATGTAAATGGTGCAATATTGTAGTGTGGCCCAAGAGCTTTAAGAAAATCAGCGAGATAAATATCTTCAAGTTCACCGTTGCCTCTAAGTACTGCAATTTTCTTGGCTTTAGGTTTTATGAGTTTATCAAATCCATTGCTAAAAGCATATTCTAAAACTTCTATGGAATTGTCTACCTGCTCAGCCAGTGGTTTTGTAATACTCCGCTTTAGTAGAGGAATTTTAACCGTTTTATCTTTGTAACTAGCAAAAGCCCATGGGAAGATTAGATTTTGGGTAATCTTACCATCTGATTTATCAGTATTTATAAAAGGATTAAGGCCAGCATTAGTCAATTCTTTGATATTTCGTTCTCTGGTCTCTTCATCTTCTAATGGGTCTATATAATTGACTGAAATCTTATTGGAAACAAATTGAAATTCCTCTATAAAGTCCTTGACTTGAGATTGTAAAAGCTTAAATTCAGTAGGAAGGTCTCCTTCTAAAAATATATCCAAGACTAAAGGAGACTCTAAGTCCTTAACTATAGATTTTGAGGTGTCCGAAAGGGTATATCTTTTATCCTTTGTTAAGTCTACCCTATAGTATAAAAGCTCCGAAAGATAATTGATAAGAAACAACCCAACGATGACAACTGCTATATAGATGACTCGATTATTCTTCAGCTTTGTCATAATTAATAATCTCTTGATAAGGTACTACAGTTGCTACCGTGTTGTTCTTGAAAATAATTTCTATACACTCCTTCTTTTTATTAAAAGCACCAGGTTCTATTCCTAATCCGTAATTCCATTTGGTACTATCATGTTGCTTTTTTACATCATTCCACGATAGCCATTCGTAGGTTCCTAATCGATTTTCTAAATCTCTTTTAGTAAGTCCTATTAATGTGTCTGATGTAATCATATGATCCATAATTTCATAACGTAGTGAGGGATTGTCAACCCATAATTCACTGTTAAAATATTTCTGGTGATGGTAATTACTAATAATATTAATAAAAGGATAAAACACATAGAAGTAGGCAATCGGTGTTAGCAATAAAGCAATGATGCCAGTTAACCATTTTCGTCGGTCTATGGTATTTAAAAACAAGAATAATGCTATAAATACTATTATTAAAAAAACGATAAGTGAAGGGGTTATAATCATACTCTACTGTTTTTTATTTTGAAAATAGTAAACAGTACAAAGGCAGCGGTGATACTTATAAAGTACAGTATATCTCGCGAATCTAAAACACCTCTGGCCATGCTATTAAAATGAGATGACATTCCCAAATGTTCTAAAGCTAAAACATTGCCAAAAATGACGAATTGCGAAAGACCTTCAAAACCAAAATAGAAGAAAAAACAGATAAAAACAGAGGTTATAAATGCAACAATCTGGTTGTCTGTTAATGCTGAAGCAAATATCCCAATAGCTACGTATGCACCAATTAGAAAAACGAGTCCAATATAAGAGCCTAAAATACTGCCATAATCAAGTGATAAGTTGTCTATACTTAGATTACCCAAAGTATAGATATACAATAGTGTTGGTATAATGGCAATTAATACCAAACCAAAGGCTCCAAAATACTTTCCTAAAACTATTTGAGTATAGGAAAGAGGTTTGGTTAGTAATAACTCCAAAGTTCCTTGTTTCTTTTCGTCACTAAAGCTGCGCATGGTAACTGCCGGAACTAAGAATAATAATACCCATGGGGCAAGTATAAAGTAGTTTTGAAGGCTTGCCACACCAGAGACGAAAATATTGAATTCGCCTTTAAATATCCAAAGGAACAAACCATTTAATAATAAAAATATGCCAATAACAAGATAGGCGATAGGTGAATTAAAAAATGTATTTATTTCTTTTTTTAAAATTGCTAGCATGCCATCTACGTTTAATTAATCATCGGCAATCTGTTATTGCAAGGATACAACTTTATCTACACTCCAAGCTTCTGGCTTGGCCGCAAATAAAGGTTTGGTTTTAGACCAAACCGATTTAAACAATCCGGATGTTCTATAAGATTCTAAGGCTTCTTCAGATTCCCAGTAACTATACGTAAAATAAATATTGGTATTGTGCTTGTCGCGATATAATTCTAGAAAAGAACAACCGTTAAAACTTCTAATAGCGTCTTTATTTTTATCAAAATTCGTTTTAAACGTTTCGATATTAGAAGGGTGAAATGTCATTTTAACTATACGTACAAACACAATTTTAGGATTTCAAAAAGTTAACAGTTACTGTATCCATAGTTTTTAAGCCCATTAAGGTTGAAGCACTTCCAACTGTATTGCAATTGCTTTTGTAAACGGCAATTTCTAAATAGCCAGACGAGTTAAAGACTACCAAACCTTTTCCTTCGTCATTTCGTTTAGATTCCTCAATTTCAAAATTTACGATATCGCTATATTTTGTATGGATTTTATTGAATTTATGGTTTCTTGCCGAAATCTCATAAGGCCTCGTTTTATGCACTCCTTCAAAAAACTTTCGCTTAATGTTGGTAATTACATTACCGTAATTATCTATGTAAATAACGGTGCCTATAATTTGATTTTTTTCATCATTAACAAAAGGCACTAAATTTTTAATTGGCTTTATGTTGTTGATAACTTTACCAATGACCTCAAGCGTACCACCTCTTGCGACATGGCAAGCTACCTTAACAAATACATCTAGAACAGGAAAACTCGTTTCTATTTTGTCGTGAATGTTAATCTCCACTATTTTTTCTGGGGCAATTTCAGAACATAGCATACTCATAATACCATTGTTAGCACATATAAAGTAATGCTCATCTAATTTAACGGCAATATGCTTATTATCAGGATTTAACTCGGAGTCAATACCGATAATATGAATAGTCCCTTTAGGAAAACTGCTGTAGGCATTTAAAATAATATAAGCGGCCTCAGAGATGTTAAAAGGAGAAACGGAGTGCGATATATCAACAATTCTAATATCGGACAACTGACTGTAAATTGCCCCTTTGATGGCACCTGCGAAATGATCTTTTTCGCCAAAATCAGTTGTTAAAGTGATTATTGCCATAGGTTTTATTGTTGATAATTTTTTCTAGAATCCTCGTTGTAAAATTGTTAGATTTGATTCACAAAACTAAGAAAAGAAAACAGATTAACACACTAAATCAAACAGCCTTTTGAACGAACTTATTTTAGAGCTCGAAGAAATAACTCCTAAAGAATTTTTTGGTGCTCAAAACGCTAATATTGAACTTTTAAAAAAGTACTTTCCTAAATTAAAAATTGTTGCAAGAGGTAATAAAATCAAGGCTTATGGTGATGAAGACCTCCTAGAGGAATTCGATACACGAATGATGATGCTTATGCAGCATTTTGGACGTTACAATAAGCTAGATGAAAATGTTATTGAGCGTGTTTTAACCAGTAATAGCAGTGAAGATTATTCTACATCTGCCAAGAGTGGAGATGTTCTTGTGCATGGTGTTGGTGGCAGACTTATAAAAGCCCAAACGGTCAATCAAAGGAAGATGGTAGAAACCATCCGTAAAAATGATATGGTTTTTGCTATTGGACCTGCCGGAACAGGAAAAACCTACACAGGTGTTGCACTGGCCGTTCAAGCTTTAAAAAGTAAAGAGGTAAAGCGCATTATTTTAACCAGACCTGCTGTAGAGGCAGGGGAAAATCTTGGATTTCTTCCTGGTGACCTAAAAGAGAAACTAGACCCTTACATGCAGCCTCTATACGATGCATTACGTGATATGATTCCTCATGAAAAATTAGATAGCTACATTGAGAAAGGTGTTATACAAATAGCGCCTCTAGCTTTTATGCGTGGGCGAACTCTGGACAATGCATTTGTTATACTCGATGAAGGCCAGAATACCACCCATGCCCAAATGAAAATGTTTTTAACCAGAATGGGTAAAAATGCTAAGTTTCTGTTGACAGGCGATCCTGGTCAAGTAGATTTACCACGCCGTACCATCTCCGGATTAAAAGAAGCATTATTAGTACTTAAAAATATTGAGGGTATTGGTATAGTGTATTTAGATGATAAAGATGTTATACGCCATAAACTTGTAAAAAAGGTAATTGCGGCCTATAAAAGCATTGAAAATAGGGATTAAGCTAAGATAGATTACTCATGAATAATACAATAATAGATACTAATTTTAAATTTCCTAACCAGAAAAGTCTTTACAAAGGAAAGGTAAGGGAAGTATATAATATCAACGATGAAATCTTGGTTATGGTAGCTACAGATAGGCTTAGTGCTTTTGATGTAGTAATGCCAAAAGGAATTCCTTACAAAGGCCAAATCCTCAATCAGATTGCAACTAAAATGATGAAGGCTACAGAAGATTTAGTTCCAAATTGGTTAGTGGCTACTCCAGATCCAAATGTGGCAGTTGGGCATCTCTGCGAACCCTTTAAGGTAGAAATGGTTATCCGTGGTTATTTGTCTGGTCATGCAGCTAGGGAGTATAAACTAGGTAAGCGACAGTTGTGTGGGATAACAATGCCAGAAGGAATGATAGAAAATGATAAGTTCCCTCTACCAATAATTACGCCTGCCACTAAAGCAGAAAAAGGTGATCATGATGAGGATATTTCTCGAGAAGAGATCCTTAAAAGAGGTATTGTTTCAGAGGAAGATTACTTGGTGCTTGAAGATTATACCAGAAAATTATTTCAACGCGGTACGGAGATAGCGGCAGAGCGAGGTTTAATTCTTGTGGATACAAAATATGAGTTTGGTAAGACCAAGGATGGCAAAATAGTCTTAATTGACGAAATCCATACACCAGATTCATCACGCTATTTTTATGCTGATGGATACAAAGACCGACAGGCCAAGGGAGAAGCGCAAAAGCAGCTTTCTAAAGAATTTGTTAGGCAATGGCTCATCTCTAATGGTTTTCAAGGTCTAGACGGTCAGTCAGTGCCTTTTATGAGTGATGACTATATAGAAACAGTAAGTGAACGTTATATAGAACTCTACGAAAACATTACAGGTGAACCTTTTGTAAAAGCTGATGTATCGGCGATTCAAAAAAGAATAGAACAAAACGTCCTCAATTATTTAAATCAATAATTAATCTGTTTTTAATTCTTCAAGTTTTTTTCTTGAAGCAGGGTTTTCTTTTAGAGCAAGGGCCTGTTCGAAGCTTTTTATTGCTTTTTCCTTATTCTTTGTTGCTAGACAATAATCTCCGTAGGAGTCATAAACGTTAAAGCTTTTAGGATAATAATCAATATTCATCTGAAAAAACTGTTCTGCTAAATCCATATTGCCCATTTGCATTAATTGATAACCCATGCCATTTACCATGGATTCATCGGGCTTATTTTCATATCCCAACGTCTGAGTAACCTCAGTATAATGCGCCTTCATTCTACTCACAACGTCTGAATTTGGAGTCGTAACATCTTCATACTTTACTTCAAATTCATAAAACTTAAAAATTTGTTTTAAACCATCATAGGTGGTGATTAAAGGAGCCGAACCATGAGATTCATTTTCGTAATATTTATAATTAAATTCAATATCAGAAGAGGAATTGTTTTTTAGTAAATCTCGTGTTTCAAAAATAGAATTTATATGAGCTACCTCAGGCCCCTTCACTTTTCTAACAGAGGTTGTATCCATGCCCGAATCCAAGGTGTTTGCAATGCCTAAATAGAGTGATTTGTTCTGATATTTAGCACCTTTAAGATTTGAATTTTTAAATGCGGTTAATAACCTTTTGTTGTCCCACCACATCGAGGGGTCAATAGAAATATAACCATTAAAAAGCTCTGGTTTATCTTGGAGGACGTCCATAGCAAAGAGGCCTCCAAATGAATGACCGATTAAAAGGCGGTATGGAGCGGTAGGATATTTATTTTCAATATATGGGAATAACTCCTTCTCTAAAAAATTCATAAAATTCTTGCCTCCTCCAGATTGTTCAGCTAAGTCTTGTGGAACCATAGGTGGTGAGGGTTCAGCTTTAGAAGGTGTCAAATCTCTGTTCCTGTTTGTATTAGGTATGGCCACTACTATCATGTTGGGCATTGAAGTATTACTTAATTGTTCTAAAAGTCCAACAACAGACCTGAAGTGTGCATCACCATCTAAAAGATATATAACAGGAAAGTTTTTATTTACATAAAGATCACTTGTGGCTTCTTCAGGGACATGAATCATTAACTTTCTTGTTTCATTTAGGATTGTGGACTTTACGCTATCCATTTTTCCTATAACTATATCGTTTTGGGAAAATAAAAAAAGTTGAAAGAAAAAAATGAAACTGAGGGAAATTGAGCAACGGAACTTCATAGTTGATTGAATTTATGATGTTTAAGTTACACAAAATAAATGAATTAGTTTTCCAAAGGGAATAAATGCCTTTTAGACTTAAATTAACTGTATTTCTTTTTTAAGATGTCTAAATGATGCTCAACATGGTATGCTGACCACATAATGATTTCCCTAACAGGCATTTTACCCATTAAAGGATGGGGCAAAACTAAAGTGTCTAAATTCTTTTCGGAAATTCTCTTTGTTTTATACTGAAGCTTTTTACTTTCCGTTTGTATTCTGTTTATTAAGTAATGTTTATCGCTAAGAGTCGGTATCTTCATATTCTGTGATCCCTTAAAGGTTTTTCCTTTAGATTGCTCTAAACGCTCTTTATATCTTTTAATTATGGCATCATATTCACGAACAGCTCTATTGGCTTTTCCGAACCTATAGCGCACAACAAATTTTGGAAGACTTAAAGCATTATTTAGCGGTATTGTGCTTTGTAATACGTGAAGGACGTGCTGTCCTGTAGTCCATTTACCCTCAGGACCATGAGTCCATAATTCATCAGGATGATTTTCTATCCACTCTATAAGTGCGCTGTACTTTTCATCAATTAAATTGGCAATGGATTCTTTTTCCATACATAGAATTTTAGCATAGAAAAGATAGGTAATTATTTTAATAGAATCAATTTAAAAAATGGTAGAAAAGTAGATAATTTAATAGTCCTAATTATTGGATTCAATATCCTTAACTATAATCTTATCTTTTTTAAATATTGGGATAAGATAGGAGAGGTTGAATCCAAATCCAGAACCAAAACTACCGCTGTCATAGGTTCTATTAAACCCTGGAATATAAAGGTTTTCAAAATTGTCTGGAGATGTTTGCGAGACTAATATTTTTAGTTGTGCATTGATTCCTGCAAAGAAATTAGTAAACAATTCTGCTTTTAAACCAATAATAAGCTCTCCCCAAATTGCCGTTAGTCCATTGAATTCTTGAGCTTCTTGAATAGAAAATTGTTCATCCCAATATTGATTGTTCACATTGTAAATATCGTAGCTATTTCGTGTTTGGCTAAACGTACTTGCACCAACTCTAAAACCGGCATATATCATGTTTTGCATATCTAGCCAGTTTCTGTAAAAGTTCATATCTATCCCACCTTTGAAATAACTTCCTTTGGCAGTACTACTAAGTACTTCATTTTCAATTGTACGCTCTTCATTTCCAATTTCACCTGCTAAATAAATCCGTTTTGTTAGGCGATAGTCCGCCATAATTTCAATACCAGTATAATTCTCATCAATAAATGATCTCGCTAATTTACTAATATCAGCACCTATTCGTAGGCCATATTTTTGTTTATAGATTAAAGTGTCTTTAACTACCTCGCCATCATTCTGAGCAATTCCCAAAGTTGAAAACGTCAAAAAGACAAGCAGTATTTTAATGAAATATCTGTACATGAATACTATTTTCGTTTTCAACAGTGGCATTAATGGTATCGTCAATAAGTATGTCTATTATCCAATTATCAGAATCATCAACACGTAAAACTTCCAATTCCGTAAAAATACTTTTATAACCGCACGCTCTAGATACGTATACAAATTGCGGTTTGTATTTAATTTCAATAATATCTTCATTCGATTGCGTATTAGGGTCTTCATCGAGCCTAAGGTTTGTGTTTTTTTCTAGTATAAATCTAGTGGTTATTTCTTCACCTTCATTACCAATACGCAATGGTAAAGAAAGCTCTGTTGTATTAGAATTAAAAACCAATGTAGCCTCCGAACTACTTGTTGGTTGGCTCGGTTGGCCATTTTCATCTAAAACAAGACCTTCTCCATAAGCTGTAAGTCTTAAGACACTTTTAAATTCCTCTTGATTTGAAACATCGTAGAAACCAACTACCATGCGCGGCGTGGTTTCGGTCCCTTCAGCACAAATATCATCGCGCTCGCAGGTCACTGTTAGTAATAATAGGATAATGGCGAACTTTATTTTATTTAATTTGGGCATTAACCTTCTTATGATTTGGTTATTTGGTCTAGCAAATAAATTAAAAACCTTAGACATATACTAGAGACTTGTGTCATTCTGTAAAAGACTGTCAATAATTTTAGATGTGACTTCACGGCTAGGTCTATACTGAAAATCTGACTTAACAATCTCGCCTTTTTGGTCTATTATGGTATAGGTTGGATAACCGTCAACCGTCATTTGTTTCTGTAATGTCTCGATCTCCTCATCGGTAACAAAGTAATGTTTGCCGCTAAGTTGAAATTTCCGAATCATAGGCTTCCACTGTTCTATTTCAGAACGATAGCAGAGATATACAAACTCAATATCATCCTTATATTTCTTTTTGAAATTAGGAAGTGCATTTTTAAACTCACCTATGCATGGCCCACACCAAGTTGCCCAATGATCAATATATACTACCTTACCATCAGCCTTTGCAATGATTTCATCGAGGTAGTTTTTAGGGTCTTTAGACTCAAAATTAATAAAACCAGCATCACTTGGCATTTTAATTTTAGCCAATTCTGCTTTAGTTTTCTCATAGGTCTCAAAAACAGCCTCTCCAATTTTGGAGTCCGCATAAATAGATTTCAATTCATTCAAATTATTATCTATAAAAGTTGTATTCATACCTTCTAAGCCAGCCCTTATTTTATCGGATAATGCTAGTTGAATAGGTAATGGATTATTTTTGAAGTCTTTCTGTAAGGCATGGAATAAAAGTGAATCTTGAAGCTTTGTATCCATAGACTCATTATTAGGGTTGATTTTCTCATAATAGTGAAAAATCAAATGATTACTCAATGAGGCAGTATTACTATTAACAAAGTCTTGTTCTGTCATTGAACTTAAATTGCTGACGGAATTAAAAAATCCCTCCGGATATTCAGAGATTTTGGCTTTATCCCGATTATACATTCTATAATACATCGGAAATTCTAAAACGTTGATTATAGGAACGATGTCTTTTTCCATCTCTAACCAAGACCTTAAGCTTTTATCTATTCTGGTATTTGAATCAAGGAACTCCGTAATGTATTTTTTTCTATAGGAAAATACGCTATCATGGTATCTTTTAAAATCTTGTGGAGCTAGTTTTGAAATTGGCTTATAGTAATTATCTAAAATGGAATCGTTTAACAAAAATTGATGGAAATCGGTATTCAAGTCTTTAGAATCTCCAGCTAAAGTCATACTAGCATACAAATCCTGTTTTTCAGCTTGGTTCCCATCAAACGAAAGTTGAATGGAATCTCCTGGTTTTAGGATTAAGGACAGCCAGGCTCTGTAGTAAAAGGAAATATCTTGTGGATGCGCTAGTTCAAATTCTGAGTGAAAATTACCTAGACTATCAATTTTAACTTCGTTTGTAATCTGGTTAAATAAGTCGTCGTAAAAGAAAAGTTTCATCTTACTTGGCATAGAGACCGGATTGTAGGGCTCTATGGTTCCACTAAGAACTGTTTTAGCATTTTTTTTCCAGTTATTTTCAGAATCGCTGTTTGAGTTGCAGCTTAAGAATAGAACTATAAGGAAGAGAAAATAGAGGTATTTCATATTTTATTTTTCAAAAAGAGCAATGGTTTCAATATGTGATGTATGAGGGAATTGGTCCACTAAACTCATCTTTTTTAGCTTGTAACCAGCAAGGACTAATTGTTCTGTATCTCTTGCCTGTGTTGCTGGATTACAAGATACATAAACCAAACGGTCTGCTTTAATATTTATTATTTTTTTAAGGGTCTTTGGTGCGATACCAGCACGAGCGGGATCTAAGATTATGGTTCTTATAGTGTTGTTATATTGTGGATGTTCTACTAAAAACTTACCAACGTCTGCTGCAAAAAACTTTAAGCCTTCAATACCATTTCGGTTTGCATTTTCTTTAGCATCTTCAATAGCTGATTTTACAATATCCACGCCAATGATTTGGGTATTATTAGACTTGCTAGCTAAGATTTGTCCTATAGTACCTGTCCCACAAAATAAATCGAGTACAACAGAATTATCTATTGCAGACTTATCTTCTAAAGCATAGTCTACTACTTTTGCATAAAGGCGTTCAGCACATTTTGGATTAGTTTGAAAAAAGCTCTTCATGCTTATTTCAAACTGCAGTCCCAGTAAATGTTCAACAATTTTATTTTCTCCGTATATAAGTTGTATTGATCCTGTTGTTGCTATAGTTCTATCACCGATTTCGTCGTTAATAGTATGTAGAAATCCAGCGACACGGTCACCGAATAATTCTATAAGGTATTTTGAAAAGGCTTTTAAATCAAATTGAGCTAGTTCATGAGAAGTTGTTACTAAATTAAATAATAATTGGTTGGAGTGGTAAGATTTTCGTACAACTAAATATCTAAAGAATCCTTCCTTTCTAGGTGCATGCCATGCGGCGAGTCCTGTTGATTTACAATAGGCTCTAATGTGTTTTAGATGATCTTCAACTTGAGCATCAAATAATCCGGAATCTTTATCCAAATTTTCGGCACACCACCAAGTTCCGCGTTTTTTGAAACCTAATGTAAATTCGTCAACGTCTGTTTTTAACTTACGATCATAGCCAATAGCTGAAAATCCATATTCCATTTTATTGCGATAATGGAATGTGTTGGGAGATGGAATAAATTCATCGAGTTTGGTTTCAATATCAGAAATTTTCCCAATGCGCTTAAACAACTCAAGTGTACTTTTTCTTTTATACTCGTGCTGTATTTCAATAGGTAGATTTATATATGGAGCACCAGGAATATCTTGATAAGGGACGTCCACCTCATTTTCCGCATGTTCTATAACCTCGAGGAGTTTACACTCGGCATAAGTCTTACTGGATTTTCTCACCTGTGCTTTAACAAGTTGTCCTGGTAAAGTATTAGGAATAAAAACAACAAACTCGCCGTGCTCATTTCTTATTTTACTAATCCCCTTTCCTCCAAAAGCATAATCCTCTATTCTCAGCGTTAGGATTTCTCCGCGTTTTACAAATTTGTTTCGCTCTCGTCTTGGCATGAACTAATTATTAGACTGCAAATATAGAGTCATTTCCTAGATGAAAGATGTGAATTGTTCCTTAAAATGCCTGCGAGATATTGTGAGATTTTATTAACTTGCCAACATCTAGGGATGATTTCTTTCCCACGCTGAATTTTCGAGACTTTCGAAAGGATAAAGGTAGATAAGAAATAGCTTTTTATTCACTTTTAAATTTTATGAAAATGGCTGTTTTAGACCACATTTCATCGCAAGAAGCGATGGCATTAGAAAATAAGTATGGAGCCCAGAATTATCATCCACTTCCTGTTGTACTGAGCAAAGGCGAAGGCGTTTTTGTTTGGGATGTTGAAGGAAAAAAGTATTACGATTTTTTATCGGCGTATTCATCATTAAACCAAGGGCATTGTCATCCAAGGATTGTAGAGGCGATGACGGAACAAGCACAACGCTTAACTTTAACCTCTAGGGCGTTTTACAATGATATGCTTGGTCGTTACGAAAAGTATGCTACAGAATACTTCAAATTCGACAAGATGTTACCCATGAATTCAGGAGCAGAAGCTGTAGAAACAGCTTTAAAATTGTGCAGAAAATGGGCATATGAAGTTAAGGGTATCGACTTAAATAAAGCTGAAATCGTTGTGTGTAAGAATAACTTCCACGGAAGAACAACGACAATTATTTCATTTTCTAATGACCCTATAGCACGAAAGCATTTTGGACCTTTCACGGACGGATTTATCAAAGTAGAATATGATAATCTCAAGGAATTAGAACAGGTATTAAGTACCAATCCTAACGTCGCCGGATTTTTGGTCGAGCCAATACAAGGTGAAGCTGGTGTCTATGTGCCAAGTGAAAATTATTTAAAGGAAGCTAAAGCGCTGTGCGAAAAGTACAATGTGCTGTTCATTGCAGACGAAGTACAAACAGGGATAGCAAGAACAGGACGTTTATTGGCGTCTTGTGGAAATTGCACATGTGAGAATAAAGATTGTTCTGGTACTCCAGATGTAAAACCAGATATTTTGGTTTTAGGAAAAGCCTTGAGTGGCGGTTTATATCCGGTTTCTGCAGTGCTGTCAACCAATGAGATTATGAACGTCATTCAACCCGGTAACCACGGAAGTACTTTTGGAGGTAACCCTATAGCTGCTGCTGTGGCAATTGCTGCTCTAGAAGTAGTTAAAGATGAAAAATTAGCTGAGAATGCTGATTATCTTGGAAAAGTATTCCGTGCAGAGATTAATAAATACATAAAAACAAGTAATATTGTTTCTTTAGTACGCGGTAAAGGCTTACTTAATGCTATTGTTATTAATGATGATGAAGACAGTGATACCGCATGGAACATATGCTTGAGATTGCGCGATAATGGTTTATTAGCAAAACCTACTCATGGTAATATGATACGTTTTGCCCCTCCTTTAGTAATGACTGAAGACCAGTTGTTAGAATGTGTTTCTATTATTACAAATACTTTAAAGGAATTCGAAGTTTAAAACTGCAAGATGCATATATAAAAAAAGCGATTTTCATTGAAAATCGCTTTTTTTAGTTTATATAGTTTAGGAATTATTCAATATCAATTCCCATTTGTTTATAAACTTCTTTTTGTTGTTCCATATAACCTTCCCAACCGCCTGCAGCAACAATAGTATAGATGCTCCATGCCAATGTTAATATTGCCAAAACAAGCCCTATAATAGCAATAATTTTAGCGGTCTTAATTTGGCCGAAGTTACTGTATAACTCTGGTTGTTCGGCATAGGTCTTTTCGTCTTTGTTGGCTAAGAAATAAGCAATTCCAGATAAGATAAGGCCTCCGATACCTGCACTAAAACAGCAGCAAATAAAAGAAATACTGCCTAAAATAATTGAGGTGGTTGCATTAGGTAATTTTTGTTGTTCCATAATGATTATTTAAAATAAAGTTTAAGTAAATAGCTAAGAATGATTACTGCGACATTAGTTATAGCCAAGATAGCAATAATTTTACTGCCATTTTTAAAATTTTTAAAACTGTTGATGAGAATAAACCCAAATAAGGCAATAAGGGTATAAATGGCAGGATACATCAAAAATGCTCCAGACAAATCGCCTTGTAATAAAAGCAAAGCAGACCGCTGAAGTCCGCAGCCCATGCACTCAAAGCCAAATAGCTTTTTGTTAACACATGGAAGCATATAATCTTCTAAACCCTTAACTAAAATATACACAAGGCTAATTTAATAAATTAGAATTTACCTTAGAAATCTATTTTGAAATTGAACTAAGCTGTATTTTTGTAGCATCTCAAAAGACTATAGAATGAATATTTCTAGGATTATAAGTTTGGTGTGCATTGTATCAGGAGGTGCTGTGGCCGTTTATGCACAAGCCGAGGAACAACAAAATACTTACCTACTAATAGGAGGGATAGCTCTTTTAATGATTGGAGTCTATAGTATATCAAGAAATATTCCCAGCAAGTACGACAAGCAAGAAGAAGAGTCCTTTATAAAATCTGAACCAGAAGATGACAATTAAGATAGGTGATACGGTTGAAGCCATAGACGAAGATTTTATAGGCGTGGTGAAATCCTTAATCGGTAATACGGTAAAGGTTGAGGATGCAGATGGTTTTATAATCGAATTTCAGTCTCATGAAGTGATGCTTAGTGCGTCGAATAGGTCTTTAGATGAAGCTATTTATAAAACGGATTTTGAAACCGTAAAACAACAGAAACAAGAGCGTAAACCAAAACCTTCTACCAAGGCAAAGCCCAAAGACCGTCAGAAGGCACATTTCGTAATAGATTTACACATACACCAATTACGAGAATCCACAAAAGGGATGACTAATTTTGATATGTTAAATTTACAATTAGATACAGCGCGCCAGCAACTAGAATTTGCCATTCGCAAACGGATTCCTAAAATGGTATTTGTACACGGAGTAGGAGAAGGTGTTCTCAGGCAGGAGTTATATACGTTATTAAGGCGTTACAATAATGTGGAGTTTTACGATGCCGATTATAAGACCTACGGATTAGGTGCTACTGAGGTTAAAATTTTTCAAAATATAGCCCCTTAATTATTTGTCTGCGGAATTTCATTGATATAGTCTCCCAAATTGTATTCATCACCTCTGATGATATCTAAATCAAATCCTTGTACTACAAAATTTGTAGTTACAATGCGCAGATAATCTCGCCAATCAGGGTTGGGATTGGCTCCTGGGTCACCGTAATTAATAATTTCTAGAGCATTGAGATAGTGCGCTACAATACTACCATTGGCATCTGTATTGGTATCATTTCGAGGGTCCTGATCTTGATTTTCGTCTTCAAAGCGTGTATCTATATCGTCACCATCGTCATCTTCATCTAAATAATTAGGTATACCATCACTATCTGTATCTAGTGGGTTTGTATTAGGGTCACTATCCGTGTCGCTATCATTCAATTCATCTTCAGTAGGGACGTTATCGCCATCGTCATCCTTGTCTAGATAATCTGCTATACCATCTCCATCTGTATCTTGCGCATTTGGGAACTCGCCATTTTCATCAGACTCACCACGACCTTCAAAAATAGTAGGCACACCATCTTGGTCATCGTCTTCAACAGTTACGGTAACTAAAATTCTACCAGTTGAGGCTTCATAATCTTCTAAAATCACTAAATCAAAAGCAGGCACTAAATCGCAGAGTTCACCATTATCGCCATCGCTAATATCTCTATTGTAGGTTCTATATATAAATCTTGTAGTAGTTCCGTTGATAGGAATCTCTACTGATTCATTTGGAGGTGTGGGTAATTCAAAGAGTAAGGACGTTATATCATCATTAGGGAATGTAACTCCAATGGATTCACTAGGATCGCGCCTTAAATCAAATACAAAATAAGATTCTGAGTTATTATCACAGCGGTCTAGGTCTTTATCAAAATCTAGATTAACTGTGATGATATCGCCATCATCACAAGTGTATAAAAACACAAGACTTATTACAAGAATGAAACGTCTTAACATATAATAGCTTTTTAGCAAAAATAGCCGATTTACAAAATAATAACGTGCCATTGTTTAAATAATTTTATTTACAATATTTTTACAGTATGAAAGCGGTTTATTTAGATAATGCAGCAACGACAGCGCTAAGGCCTGAGGTTATAAAACGGATGACAGAGGTATTGAGCGAAAATTATGGAAATGCTTCCTCAACTCATAGTTTCGGACGCTCGTCCAAGGCTATTTTAGAACAGTGCAGAAAAAATATTGCAGCTCATTTTAATGTTAGTCCTGGTGAAATTGTATTTACTTCTGGTGGCACAGAAGCCGATAATTTAGCGTTAAGAAGTGCTGTAAGAGACTTGAAGGTTACGGACATTATTACCTCCAAAATTGAGCATCATGCCGTTTTGCATACAGCGGAACAACTACATAATGAGTATGGCACAAATTTGCATTTTGTGAAATTGGATGATTGCGGTGCTGTAGATTATAATCACCTAGAACAACTCTTACAGCAATCTAATAAAGCGCTGGTAAGCTTAATGCATATCAATAATGAAATAGGAACGATTTTAGATATTGAGCGTGTTGCCAATCTGTGCCTAGCAAATGACGCCCTATTTCATTCTGATATGGTGCAATCGGTGGGTCATTTTAAATTAGACTTAAGTACAACAAAAGTAGATTTTTTGGCTGCTAGTGCTCATAAATTTCATGGTCCAAAAGGTGTAGGCTTTTGTTTTGTTAGGAAAGCATCTGGCTTAAAGCCTTTAATATTTGGAGGCGAGCAGGAGCGAGGCTTTAGGGCTGGTACGGAGTCTTTGCATAATATTGTTGGCATGGACGAAGCTTTAAGTTTGGCATACAACAATATAGAAGCTGAACAAAAGTATATAGAAGGTCTAAAGACTTACTTTATTGAACAACTCAAAGAAAGCATCCCAGGAGTTGCATTTAATGGCAATTGCGATGATTTAAAACAATCTACTTACACCTTGGTCAATGTATGTTTACCTATTGCGCCAGAAAAAGCGCCCATGTTACAGTTTCAATTGGATTTAAAAGGTATTGCGTGCTCCAAGGGCAGTGCTTGCCAAAGTGGAAGCAATCAACAATCGCATGTATTAACTGCTATCCTGAACGAGGAACAACTGAAACAGCCTTCCGTACGCTTCTCCTTTAGCATATATACTACCAAAGCGGAGTTGGATTATGTGGTTGGTGTTTTGGAAGAGTTTGTTAAGTCTTGATAAATCAATTTTTTAAAATGTCATTTAATTTAGATTCTATCCGTGACAGTTTTTCGCTTAATGATTTCAGTTCTGCCTTCTGAGTGTCTATGATGTATTGTTGCTCTTTCATAGCTTGGACCAAAACTGGGATTATAGCCGTATAATCCACGACGTTAAGTGTTTTGGAAACCATTGCTTCATTAATATTTGATTTTGGACTTTGTGAATCTGCTGGAAATTTTACACTTTTTTCTGCTACGGCATGGGGTAGGTGTTCTTTAACATTTTGTGCCATAAAACCATAATGAATCTGATTGTCATTTGCTCTTTTTGAATTATAGGAATAAGAGTCATATTTATAAGTATAAGCTTTTAAACCTTTTATTTTCAACAAAGCATTATCAATTTCTGAAATATCCCGTTTAGCTCTTGCATCTGACAAGTTATAAATACCGTTTGCATAACCAAGACCACCAATAAAAAGCCCTCCATATCCTAACCATGACCCTGTAGTAGGTACAGAACCAAATACACCTATTGCGTCGGAGCTATTAGCTACTCCATAAACACCATAACCTGTTCCAGCCGTTGGTGATGACAACCCATATACACCAGAAAAGAGCCCTTCTGTTACCCCTTCAAAGGCGTTAAAGCCATTAGCTGAAGAAACGTTGAAACCGGATAGTGCAACACCATCGTCCCCAGAGTTTGTACTTTCCGCTAAAGATGTTGCGCCAATATCTCCGTCATTAACCACTTGGAAAGTGTAGGCTGGAGTTTCTGTACCTACACCCACTTGAGCTTGCGCGATAAAGCAAACCATTAGGCCTATTACAAATACGATACTTTTGATTGAGTAGAAATGTTTCATAATTATTATATTTAAAAATATATCCTTGTAAAAGCGGTGAATTAAATGACATTACTTGTGCTACAAGTTCTTTGGTTTATTCTCTAATTCTTAACAATAACTTTATCAGATGTAACCGCCTCTGAAGCCGTTTTGATGTTTACCACATAAACGCCATCACTTAAATCTAGCGTAGAAATATTATACTGGGATTCCACGGTATTTACAGGATTGGTAATAACACGTCTCCCTGAAACATCGTAAACTTCTATAGAAGAAATATCTACAGCGTTTGGATTAAAAATTTGTAGCTGGTGTAGTCCATTATTTTGAATGACGCTCAAGTTATCCAAATCAACCGCTTCGTTAGATAAGGTGGTTTCTGCTGTAAATACAACCTCAAATCGGTCGGTGTAATGACCGGGTTCTATATTCAATTCATAATTGATATCCCTGAGATTGATATACATATCTGTTGTGGAATCGTAAATGTAAATGCCCTGAGAATCCTCAAAATTCTGGATATCAAAAATTCTAAAGCGCAGCGGTTGCTGTTCCTCAATGTCAATAACTAGAGGAATTCTAAGGTCTTCTCCAAATGGATAGGCTTGTGCGCCATAATCTTCGCCATCCAATTCAAAATAAGCATCAGAGTCGTATGCTTGAGCACGTTTTAATTCCAGCCCTCTGTCGTGACCAAATGTTGCCGAATCGTGAAAATTAAGTACTAATTGTCTTGTGTACTGGCTTTCACCTACCGTAAAATCAACATTAACTCGAAATCTTTTGTAGTCATCAGGCACTAGGGATAATCCGTTATCTTGATATTGGATGTGATTAACACCTGTTTCATTACTACTATTTGACGCTGCATTGGTTTGTCCATTTCTAAAAAAGACACTGTTAGTTCCGTCTTCCTTTACAAATTCTCGCATAGAATTATTAACGGTGACCTCTCCATTTGGACCATTAATGCCTTCAACCATAAATCCTTGACCAATTGGAATATATCTTCTCGCTCGTTTGACTCCTTCGGCTTGAGTAAATGGAGGAGCAGGAGGCGGTAAATAAACTGGTGTTGAATTGTCGTTTTCATCGTAAGTTGAAAATAGTGCAAACGTGAAAGTTTCTATAGGTGCACCACTGGTATTTATTGTATAAGTGGCATAGCCTCCTATATAATCTTGAAGTACATGAGACGTTACGGTTTGACTTTGTTCCCAATAAAACAAAGTACCTGTTATTTCGTTTACATTAGATGAATTGTGAATTAAATCTCGAGCATCGATGGCACTTGGATAAGGATTGCCAATTAAAGTCCATTGACCATTCGCAACTGGGTTTGTAATTGTGCCATTATTGGGTTTTCCTCTAAAATCATATAATTGGCTTTCTGTTGGTGTAGTACCGTTACCTTTCATTGTAAATCCAAGTCCAGGGTCTAAATCATTTGTAGAGCCAACGTAGATCCATTCACTATATTCATCAGAAGAAACAAAAGACCAAAGCCAACGGTCTGAAATGGTCAAAGGACTCCCTATACCATCAAAGCCAGGCGTAAACAAAGCAGGAGTGGAGTTGGTGACATCAATAACATCATTCAATAAACTTACTCTTGAAGGTTCATTGCCGTTTGCAACGTTAGGTACACCAACAGGCGAGCACCAATAGTTATAAGACCATCGGTTCACATTCCCTTCTTGATACACACTTAGTTCACCTAGACCAGAGTTACCGACATCATTGCCCTGAAGTAACTGTGCTTCATTACGTAAATAGATATGACCACCACCTTCTATATTCACATCATTAGTGACAAAGACAGGTGCTACATTCGGCCCTGGTGTAAAACCATCACCATCAACATAAATAAAACTACCATTGCTAACAAATAAATCGGACTGGGCAAAAGCTATACTGCAGGTGAGTATAAAGCATAGGATGAGGGAACGTTTCATGCATTACAAATTTAACTATAGCTTAATAGGGTAACCTAAAGTGTATTAGCCAATTACAAATCTATAAAAAAAATAAGTAATGGGGTGGCGGTTGTCGTTGTTTTAAGTAGTTGCACTAATAATTGGTCAAATTTTGCCGTTTCAACTAAAACCTAGCGGATAATCTAACATTAAACACACGAGGTGTTAAAAAATTTGGGATAGCAAATTGTCGTTTACTGTAAACGTCTCTAACCCAAGTATTGGTAATACTATTTTGGTTATTAAACATGTTATAAATTTCGAAGCCTATAGATAAATCCTTAAAGGCTTTTTTCCACCTGGCCTGATACTCTTTTTCGGAATCTACAATTACATAAGAAATCCCTAGATCGGCACGTCTGTAATCTCTCAATCTAATTTGATAATCATAAGGGTCTGCATAGCTAGGAGAGCCGCCAGGTACTCCCGTATTGTAAACTAAATTAAGGTACATCTTTAAATCTGGCATATTTGGGACGTAATCTTGGAAGAGTACCCCAAATTTTAAACGTTGATCTGTAGGTCTCGGTATATAGCCACGACCATCTATATTCTCTTCTGTTTTGAGATAACCAAAACTGAACCAGGATTCCGTACCTGGCACAAATTCACCGTTTAGTCTCATGTCTAGACCATAAGCATAAGCTTCAGCATTGTTTCTAGCACGGTAGCGGATTCTAACATTTTCAAGAGTGTAAGGATTAACATCGGTCATTCCCTTGTAATAGGCCTCCGTTACCAATTTAAATGGTCGTTCCCACATCTCAAAACTGTATTCATTGCCCAAGACAATGTGAAACGATTTTTGTGCTTTTACATTTGGCTGTACAATTCCTGAAGAGTCTCTTAGTTCCCTGTAAAGCGGTGGTTGATAATATAATCCGCCTGCAACTCTAAATAACATGTCTTTTTCCCAATTTGGTTTAATAGTGAACTGGGCTCTAGGGCTTATAACAGTCTGTGTATTTGACGTAATGCCTTGTCCGCTTACGGTCCAATTATGCAGTCTTGCACCGATATTGTAAAATACTTCATTGTCTCCCCAAGTTGTTTTTTTACTCAATTGAGCAAAGGCTTGGACTCGGTTGATTTGAGTGCGGTTGAGTGCTCTTATATTTTGAAAGGCTGTCAGTGGACCTGAAAAAGGCTCGTAAGGCTGTAAATTTGGTGTGCTAAAATTTGGAGGTCTAATTGAGAAACCAGCGGAATCAATAACCTCCCATTCTACAAGTCGGTCTCTAATATCTTCGTGTGTATACTTAACTGACCACTCTACGTTTGTTTCTTCGTCAACATTGTAATCACCACGATGTTCAAGATTTACAAAAAAGGCATCCAAATCATTTCTGGCATGCGTCAATTGCGAGCCAATACCTTCACTGAATTCTACTTCACCAAGGTCTTCATCACCAATATTGGTATTGACTTCCCCTAATCTATATTGGGCGAAAATATCAAAGTATTCTTGTTCTAGGGCATGGTAAGCAGACCCTATTAGTTTAAGGGTTAAATCGTCATTAGCGTAATAATTAGCCTTAAATGCCCCAAAATAGGTTTGGTATTCTGTTTGCTCCATACCATCATAAAATACTAACAAGGCAACAGGTTCTTGCAAAGTACCAAAATTGGTTTGGCGATTCTGTGGTTCGAAATTGTATTGATTTACTGAGATGTTGCCTAAAAAATTGAGATGAAATTTATCTGTAAATTTATAGGTGAGGTAGGTTTGGGCATCTGCAAAAACCGGTTCTACATTGCCTTCAGTTTCTAAATTATTTAATATAAGGCTGTTGTCTCTGTAGCGAACACTGGCTATACCAGAGAATTTACCGTTTTTAGAAATGGTCTCACCGGTTAAACTTCCGCCTAAAAGACTTAAATCTGTTCTAATCTGTGTGTTGATGGGACTTCTATAGGTAATATCTAAAACCGACGATAGTTTATCTCCAAACCGTGACTGGAAACCACCAGCGGAGAAATCTACATTTTGAACCATGTCTGTGTTAACGAAACTCAATCCTTCTTGATTACCCGAACGGATTAAGAACGGTCTGTACACTTCAATTTCATTGACATAAACAAGGTTTTCGTCAAAATTTCCACCACGTACGGAATATTGAGTACTGAGTTCATTTGATATGTTTACTCCAGGTAAAGTTTTAAGAATGTTTTCTACTCCTGGTTGAGCGCCTTTTATCTTTCTAATAATCTCTGGCGAAATTGAGGTTACGCCATCTACAGATTGACGCGTATTGGTGCTTATTACAACTTCTGATATTTGCTCTACATCTACTTTTAAAACAGGATTGAATTCCGTTTCTTGGCCATTTTTTAGATTGAATTTTACCTCTACGCGCTTGTGTCCTAAATGGGTAAAAACAACGGTGACTTCAATGTCTGAGGGGATTCTTAGTTCATAAAAACCATTTTCGTTAGAGGAAGCGCCCTCTCCCGTGTTAGCTTTAATGTTAACCTCGCTAATTGGGTTGTTGAATTCATCTAAAATAACACCTCTAACAACAGCACTTTGACAGAATGACAAAAAAGAAATAGTCAGTACTAAAAGCCCAATACAATACTTAAGTTTCAAATAGCTAGGTTTTATTTTCTATAAAAGGTTGCTTCAAATGTAGAACTATTTCCAACATTATCCGTAACAATTATTTTCAAATTATTTTTTGTGTCCGAAATCACATTATCATTAAAATCGTGCACAAGCATATCTGTTTTGTAATCGTATTCCATCAGAATCCATTTACCATTGACAGTGGCTCTATATTTGCTAATTCCTGATAAATCATCATCGATTTTTACCTTAAGATATCTGTATTTACTCAGCCATTTTTTATCCTGAAAATTCACTGGTGTAATTTTTGGGGCGACGGTATCCATAGCTAAAGTGTAGGTGCCAAAGACCTTGCTGCCAGCGCTTAGTGTATCGCCTTTACGTTTTGCACCAACATAATATGGTTTCTTATAATAGCCATATAGCCTAGCGATGTATAATTTGTTTCGGTCCTCTGGCTTGTAATGGCTAATATCGTAATTGATGTAGAAATTCTTTTGTAAAGGAATGACATCTTTGTGCAAGAAAAGCGTGTCACAATTAACTTTAAAATCAATAAACTTATCGTCGTATAAAGTATTGCTATAAAAACTGACGCTAACTTTATCGGAATTTAAAACGGTAGTCTTATTAGATTTTAGCAAGGTCTTATCAGCTTCTAACGTGTAAGTTTCTTTAATCAAATTTGTTTTTTTTCCGACTATAGGAATGTTGACCCAGGTTTCGTTGCCCAGAAAATCTAAGATACGTATTCGATATACAGAGGCCGTACTGTCTTCAACTTTTATATAGCCATCGTCATAAGCCTCTTTATATAGGCTTAGAGGGTTATTCTCCTCAATGAATAATTTCTGAATTCTTGATTTATTGGTTTTAAAATATTCGTAATCAATAAGGCGTTTGATGTGCTTTGACTCATCAAAGCTGAAGCGCTTAAAATCAATTTCTAAACTTTTACTACCATTAAAAAAGGATTGGATTTTACTTACGCCGTTTTTGTTGGGCGCGTAATCTTGCCTATCATAGCTTACAACACCAAAACCAATATTGCCAAAGGCTTCAATTTTTTCTACATCAAAGCTGCCATTTTTTTTTGGAATTAACCGTAAGGGAATGCGTCCTGTCTTACCATTAACTGATGCTGTATCATTTTCTGTGTAAGCAAAAACTTTTAGAACGAGCGGCACCTTTGTGTCCTTGGTGTTAATGCCAAATAGCATCGGGTTAATTGGGCGCTCCTGATTGTCTCTAATTTCAAAATGAAGATGAGGGCCACCAGAACCACCTGTATTACCAGAATATGCAATAACTTCATTGCTTTCTATGGGTAGTTCTGAGGGGTTGGGAAAAACTTCAACTTCAAAACTCTCTTTATCATACTGACATTCTTTTATGTAGGCCTCTAATCGTTTTGAAAATTTTTGCAGATGCCCGTAAACAGATGTATATCCATTAGGATGTGTCACGTAAATCGCTTTGCCGTAACCAAAATGTGAAATTTTGATACGACTAACATATCCAGGGCCAGCGGTGTATACCTTTAACCCCTCTCGGTATTGGGTTTTAATATCTAGTCCAGAGTGAAAATGCCCTGATCGCAATTCCCCAAAAGTCCCTGATAATACGACAGGTATGTCTAGAGGCGTTCTAAAATAATCTTGAGGGTATTCCGATTGAGCGTGGGAAGATAAACAGATTAAAAAAAGAATAAACAATGCTCTCATTCGCGATAATGATTAGGGCTAAAATATTAATTTGAATGTCATTTTCAAGAATTGAAGGTATATTATTTTCTTCAACGTCTTAAAAAGCTATAATCTTATATGGTTTAAAAATAATTGTAAAACAATTGTGAATTCTCGTTAGGTATGTTAACTTTGTTTGTATAGTATTGAATTGCTTTAATGAGTAAGTTAGAAGAAATTGTTGACGCTTTAGAGAATAAAATAAGCAAGGTTTTACATAAGCAAGAAGTATTAAAACAGACTAATGCAAAACTTTCGCAGCAATTGCAAGAGCACCAACAAAAACTTTTCGATCAGCAAGAGGAAATAGCGACTTGGGCTGATAAATATGAGACGCTCAAAATTGCTAATTCAATGCTTGGTAGTGACGATAATAAACGAGAGACTAAGTTAAAAATAAATGCATTAATAAGAGATATAGACCATTGTATAGGTCAGCTCTCTGAATAAATGCAGAACAATTGAAATGCCAGATCAATTAAAAATTAAGCTTTCTATAGCGAATAGGGTTTATCCGTTAACGATCAACCCAACCCAAGAAGAAGGCTTAAGAAAAGCCGCTAAGAAAATAGAGGGAATGATTGGTCAGTTTGAGCAGAATTATTCAGTAAGGGATAAGCAAGATGTACTCGCAATGTGTGCGTTACAGTTTGCCGCTCAAGTAGAACAAAAGTCAATTGATAAGGAATATGTCAATGAAGAGGTTCAAGAAAAGCTAGTTGCATTGAATGAACTATTAAGCAAGCATATTTAACTCGTACGTTCTTTAAAATAAAAAAAGGTTACTGCCTACATTAGTTATATTTTTGATAAACTCAACGTTAATTCTTTAAAAAGGGTGAGTTGAAATTGTAAAATCGTGCTGTTAGTGCCAAACTCGCTTTGGTATCTTAGACAGATTTTTGATCAATTTGTTAGCCCTAAACTTGTTTTTAAGGAGTTTATACAAAATCAGAGCTGATGTAGGCTTTTTTTATAATAACTAAATATAAACTATGGATACTAATACAATCCTATATATAGTAGGAGCAGTCGTTTTGGGAGTAATAATAGGCTATCTCATTGCAAGCTCGCTTCAGAAGGGAAAAGCTTCTAAAGTGATAAGAGATGCCCAGAATGAATCCAAATCAATTTTAAAGCAAGCCACAGCCGATGCTGAAGCATTGAAAAAGGATAAAATACTTCAAGCGAAAGAAAAGTTTATCGAGCTAAAGGCCGAACATGAGAAAGTAATCCTATCTAGGGATAAAAAAATGGCTGAGGCCGAAAAACGAATTCGAGACAAAGAATCACAGATATCAAATGAGCTTTCTAAAACTAAAAAAACGAATCAATCTCTCGAAGATAAAAAGAAAGACTATGATTTTAGGTTAGAGTTTTTAGAGAAAAAGCGCGTTGAAGTAGAAAAAGCTCACAAGAGTCAGATAAAGCAGCTGGAGGTTATCTCCCAATTGTCAGCGGAAGAAGCAAAGGAACAATTAATTGAAAGCCTTAAGGAAGAGGCTAAAACAGATGCTATGGCTTTTGTCCAAGATAGAGTAGAAGAAGCCAAACTTACGGCCCAACAAGAGGCCAAGAAAATTATAATTAATACCATACAGCGTATTGGTACGGAAGAGGCTATTGATAACTGTGTGTCTGTTTTCAATATTGAATCAGATGATGTTAAAGGTAGAATTATTGGTAGAGAAGGGCGTAATATAAGGGCTATTGAAGCTGCAACAGGTGTAGAAATTATTGTAGACGATACGCCTGAAGCCATTATTTTATCCTGCTTTGATTCTGTAAGACGCGAAATTGCTCGACTGTCACTACATAAATTAGTAACGGAT
Source organism: Winogradskyella pelagia (assembly GCF_017581965.1). Classification (GTDB taxonomy): domain Bacteria; phylum Bacteroidota; class Bacteroidia; order Flavobacteriales; family Flavobacteriaceae; genus Winogradskyella; species Winogradskyella pelagia. Next base: position 44,073 of record NZ_JAGEVF010000004.1, on the reverse strand, counting down.
GGACGTATCCACCCAGCACGCATAGAAGAAGTAGTGCGCAAAACAGAAAAACAAATTGAGCAAGAAATTATTGAAGTTGGAAAACGTACAGTGATAGACTTAGGTATCCACGGACTTCATCCAGAATTGATTAAGATGGTTGGTCGTATGAAATACCGCTCGTCCTATGGTCAAAACTTACTACAACACTCACGGGAAGTCGCTAAATTATGTGGTGTTATGGCTGCTGAACTTGGCTTAAATCCAAAATTAGCCAAGCGCGCAGGTCTTTTGCACGATATTGGTAAGGTACCATCTTCTGAAGCAGATATTGAAACACCTCATGCTATTTTAGGTATGCAATGGGCTGAAAAACATGGTGAAAAGCCAGAAGTATGTAATGCAATCGGCGCACACCATGATGAGATTGAAATGACTACGTTATTGTCTCCAATCATTCAGGTTTGTGACGCTATTTCTGGGGCTAGACCAGGAGCACGACGACAAGTGTTAGATAGTTACATACAACGCCTTAAAGATTTAGAGGATGTAGCCTTTGGCTTTACCGGAGTAAAAAAGGCGTATGCAATTCAAGCAGGTAGAGAACTCCGTGTTATAGTAGAAAGTGAAAAAGTTTCTGACGATAAAGCGGCAAGCTTATCTTTTGAGATTTCACAGAAAATACAAACAGATATGACCTATCCAGGACAAGTAAAGGTTACGGTTATCAGAGAAACAAGGGCAATTAATATTGCCAAATAAGAGTCAACTAACTCAAATGAATGAGAAGGGTATTGATCTAGTGTCAATGCCCTTTTCTATTTTCTGGGATGGTATTTTTGCAAAACATTACTTAGGTGTGAGCGGTCCACGTGCATATATATTTCAGTAGTAGTTATACTCTCGTGGCCTAGCATCATTTGTATAGATCTTAAATCAGCACCATTTTCTAAAAGATGTGTAGCAAAGGAATGCCTAAAGGTATGTGGCGAAACCGTTTTATTTAGACCAGACGTTTTGACCAATTGTTTTATTATAGTAAATATCATCGCCCTGGTCATTTGTTTTCCCTTGTAGTTTAAAAAAACAATATCTCTAGAGTTTGGGTCAATTTTAATGTGGTTTCTAATATCTATCCAAATAGTAATGTATTTTTGAGTAGATACTCCTATAGGCACAAATCGTTGCTTGTTGCCTTTCCCTGTGATTTTTAAAAAGCCTTCTTTAAAAAATAGATCAGATATCTTTAAGTCAACAAGCTCACTAACACGTAAGCCACAACTATATAAAGTTTCAATAATAGCTCTGTTGCGTTCACCAAGATTAACACCGTTATATGTATAACTCAAATCAATGGCAGCAATAAGATTGTCAATATCCTTTACCGACAGAGTGTCTGGCAGTTTCCTGCCTATTTTAGGAGATTCTATTAAATCAAGGGGATTTGTTGTTCTGTAATTTTCAAAGATGAGATAGTCAAAGAAATTCCGAAGTCCAGAAATAAGCCTTGCTTGCGACCTTGGATTTAGTGATTTAGACACCTCGTAAATAAAAGATTTTACCTCATCTGCGTCAATAGCCTCAGGAGAGACCGAAATAGAATGGTCATTGAGGTAATTTGTGAGCTTTTTAATATCAAAACTATAGTTGTATATTGAATTTTTAGACAATCCTCGCTCAATGCGGAGGTAGTTTTGATAATCTTTAAGAGCTTGGTCCCATCTCATAGAATAAAAATAAAAAAAACACTTTACGAAAAATGCAAAGTGTTTTTTAAAACTTTATTGTTTTTAAATTCTAAAAGAACTTACTTTTAAAATTAGCTTTTGGATAATTCTCAGTGAAAATATCAATTAAGTCAATAATCCACCAAATTCCTAAACCACCTAAGGTAAGTATAAATAGGATGTTCCATCCTATAGGACTTTTTAAGTACCATCTGTGGGCGGCAAAACCTCCAAGGAAAAACCATAAAATAATGGCTATACCTTTACTTTGTTGTCCTGCTCTTGCCACTGGAGTAGACATTTCCGCGGAAGCAGTTACCTCGTCAGTAGAACTTACATTTTCTGTTGTGGTTGCCACTGTAGCGCGATCTACAGGGAATGAAGCGTAAGCCGCACTTACGGTAAGCATTAAGAAAAATGCTGATAAGAATAATTTAATTTTCATAAAATTTTGGTTTAAGTTTAGGTGAATTTAGAAAAAATCTCACAATATTTGATACTCCAAATAAAAAAATACCTAAAAAAATTATCAATTCTTTGAATAACATATAGTTATGGTTAAAATAAGATTATCATTAAATATTATTAGTCACCTAGTTTTATTGCTCTCGTTACTTTTTACCACTAACTTAATGCAAGGTCAAGAAGATGTAAATACATTTATGGGGTTTATTAAGATCCAAGATTCACTATTAATTAAATATAAGGTAGAGCTCCAGCAAGAAAATGGCGTGGTGAGCGGCTTCAGCCTTACTGATTTTGGAGGTGAGCATGAAACCAAATCTAGAATAGAAGGTACTTACAATGAAGAGAGAAGCCTACTTTCGTTTAGGGAGGTAGAGCTCATATACACCAAATCGCTCTATGAAGAGCAAGATTTTTGTAACATCCATCTAGAACCTACCAAGTTTAAATGGGATAGTGGCAAGCTCATGGGCAATTTTAAAGGAAAGTTCAACGATGGTACAGAATGCATCAATGGAGAAATTGCCATGAATTCTATTGAGAAGATTGATAAGCGGATAACAAAATTTACTAAGAAATTAAAAAACTCTAGGCGTGTACCAGATAGCATCAAGCAACAGCTCGATAAGATGAAAATAGTAGACACACTTAACCTTAATGTTCTAAAGAAGGACGAAGTAACTTCTATTCTAACAGCGTCAAAGAAGATTACCTGTACCATATACGATGGTGGCCAAATAGATAAGGATGTGATAACCGTATACAAAAACGGCAAAATCTTGTTGTATAAATACGAAATATCCGATACTAAAAAGATACTAACCATTCCTTTAACGGACAAAAGGTCTCGCATTACCATTGAGTCCAATTCCGTAGGTACTATTGGAGAGAACACAACGTTTATAGAAATCTCAGATGGTGTTAACAATATAAGGACCATGACCAATCTTAAGATTGACGAGAAGACCGATATCGATGTTATCCTAAAGTAAACTACCCAAGAACAGGATTATTTAAGGCTTAAAGCAGGCTTAAATGTGATAGTTTTACCACCAAAAGACTATCATCCAACACGGTTTAACTTAAAAAATTGTTAATAACGTAAAACATAAAGAGTTAATAATCAAACAAATAGATTTTTATGTTTATTAAATTGTTAATAAGTCTTGATAATTTCTTTAAAAATTAAAAAAAATACACTTCATTTGTACCAATCAATTTTAAAACTTAATAATATTATGAAACGAATTTTACTTTCTGCATTAGCAATATTTGCTTTTGCAACGATTAGTGCCCAAGATGAAGGCACACCTGGTTTTGCTAAAGGGGATGTTTATGCTTCTGGTACTGTTGGATTTAACAGTGGTAAGCAAGGAGATTTTAAAACAAACGGCTTTGATTTTATGCCTGCTGTTGGTTACTTCATAAGCGAAAATATTGCTTTAGAAGCAAATCTTATTGTAGGTTCTGGTAAGGACGAATTTCCTGGCGGAGGTGAGGATAAGTTTTCTTCGTTCGGAGGTGCATTAGGTGCAACGTATTTCTTTACGCCGGCGAGTCGCTTCTCTTTTACAGTTGGAGCAGGGTTGTCTTATGTAAGTACAACGTTTGAGACAACAGGTTCTCCTGATATATCAAATGATACTTTCGCTATCGCTGTGTCTCCTGGTATCAATTACTTTGTATCTAATAACTTCGCATTAAGAGCGTCTGTAGGGGCTTTATCTTACGCAAGTTCTAAGAATGACACACCTGGTGCAGAAGCCTTTAATACTTTTGGATTAAATTTAGATTTATCAGACATCAACTTCGGTGTGACTTATAAATTTTAGACCATAATAATTTTAGAAAAAGCCGAGGTAATGTCCTCGGTTTTTTTTTTGTCTAAAAATTAAAGTAACGCTTGTTCACTTTACGAATAATCTTACATTTATCGCCAAACTATATCTATTCATATGAAAAAACTTTTACTTATAGTCGTTTTGGCTGTTCTGCCTTGCCTAACTATTCAAGCGCAATCAGATAGTGGTGATTTTACGATCTCACCACAAATTGGGGTCAACCTTTCAACCTACTCATCTGATGCTACCTATAATTCTAGAATATCTTTTGCCGCTGGTGTAATTGGTGAATACTATTTCAGTGATCGCTGGAGTTTACGCTCTGGGTTGCTTTACAATCCTATGGGTGCAGAAGATGGTTTAAATATTGTTGATAAACTGAATTACTTAACAATTCCATTAAATGCAAATTGGCATTTTGGCAAAAAAAGAAATTGGTATCTAAATTTTGGTCCTGCTGTATCTTTTCTATTAAAGGCAGAATCAGAATTCCCAGATGGGAATACTCTAGACGTTAAAGATGTTGTGTCTTCCTTAGACGTCGGTTTGGTAGTGGGTATTGGATATAAATTTGATGTTGCAGAAAATTTCCAACTTAATATTGATTATCAAGGTTACGGTGGCTTTATAGATATTGATGATGCAAATAATTTACCATTCTCTATTACAAACTCTAGAAGCTCCTTCAACATTGGAGGCGTTTTTTCGCTTTAAACTACAGTATATAATTTTCTTAAACCGAGGCAATAGTCTCGGTTTTTTTATGTTTTGTATTTAGTATCTTTATATCATGAAGACAATTGCTATTATTAATGGTCCCAATCTTAATTTATTGGGTAAACGAGAGCCAGAGGTTTACGGTAACCAATCTTTTGAAACCTACTTAGAAACCTTGCGGAATAAATTCAAAAGTATCGAATTTATCTATTACCAATCTAATATAGAAGGTGAGATTATTAATAAACTGCACGAGGTTGGTTTTAGCTATGATGGTGTTATTCTTAATGCAGGAGCTTATACACATACTTCTGTTGGTATAGGTGATGCGGTAAAAGCCATCTCTACACCAGTAATAGAAGTGCATATTTCTAATACCTTTTCTAGAGAATCTTTTAGGCATCAATCTTATATTTCCCCTAATGCAAAAGGTGTAATCATCGGTTTTGGACTCCAATCATATGATTTAGCAGTACAAAGTTTAATACAAGCAAAATGAAGAGATTCTTAAAGTATATTTCCGTTTTTGGTTTTATAGTCGGTTTCGGACAAGTCCAGGCTCAAACTGAATTTGGTTTAATTGGTGGCCTCAATCTCACGTTTTTTGATGTCATAGAAGGGGACTTTGGTCCTAATGCAACGGTTGATGTTGGATACTATGGAGGTTTTTTTGCCGATATTGAAGTTGATAACGGGTTTCACTTTCAGCCAGAGCTACTTTATATTGGTATTGCCGATTTTAGATTTATAAATGCGCCTTTATATCTTAAATATGATATCAATAACAATTTTCATATCCTGGTTGGACCAAGTCTCAACTACTTTTTCGATTTCTTTACCAATAATTTTAAGGTGAGGGCAGATGTAGCTCTTGCCTACGACATAACAGCGCGGCTAAACATTCATTTGAAATATACCTTGGGTATTGAAGAACTTTCGCCAGATGTTATGTTTCTGGGCCTTGGATATAGGCTATAAAAAAAAGGACAAAATTTTAATAAGCTTTGTCCTTTTAAAATAATATGATGTCTTATCCTTTTAAAGGTGGATGACCTCATCATAAGCATCAGCAACAGCTTCCATAACCGCTTCGCTCATAGTTGGGTGAGGATGAACCGCTTTTAAAACTTCATGACCTGTAGTTTCCAATTTTCTGCCTAGTACTGCTTCGGCAATCATGTCCGTCACACCAGCACCAATCATATGACAGCCTAGCCACTCACCATATTGGGCATCAAAAATAACTTTTACAAAGCCTTCTTTATTTCCACCAGCACTTGCTTTACCAGATGCAGAGAAGGGGAATTTTCCAACTTTAATGTCAAAACCTTGTTCTTTGGCTTGGGCTTCAGTTAAACCTACACTAGCTATTTCAGGTGAACAATACGTGCAACCCGGCACGTTACCGTAGTCTAAAGCATCGACGTGTTGCCCAGCAATTTTTTCAACACATAGAATACCCTCTGCCGATGCTACGTGTGCTAAGGCCTGACCTGGTGTTACATCTCCAATGGCATAATAGCCAGGAATATTGGTTTGGTAATAGTCGTTAACCAAGATCTTATCCCTATCAACTGCAATACCAACATCTTCTAGTCCAATATTTTCAATATTAGATTTAATGCCTACTGCAGATAATACGATATCAGCTTCTAGAGTTTCTTCTCCCTTTTTAGTTTTTACTGTAGCCTTCACACCTTTTCCTGAGGTATTTACAGAAGTAACTTCAGCAGAGGTCATTATTTTTATTCCAGACTTTTTAAAGCTCCGTTCTAATTGTTTTGAAACCTCGTCATCTTCAACAGGAACTATTTTTGGCATGTATTCTACAATGGTTACCTCAGTACCCATTGAATTGTAGAAATAGGCAAATTCAACACCAATGGCTCCAGAACCTACAACTATCATTTTTTTAGGTTGCTTCTCTAAGGTCATGGCTTTTCTGTAACCAATCACTTTTTCGCCATCTTGTGGTAGGCTAGGCAGTTCCCTAGAGCGTGCGCCAGTGGCAATGACGATATGGTCTGCGCTGTATTCTTTTCCTTCTACTTCAACCTTTTTACCAGGCTTTAGTTTACCAAAGCCTTCAATGACGTCTATCTTATTCTTCTTCATTAAGAACTTCACACCATTGCTCATGCCATCAGCAACGCCGCGACTACGTTTTACAACGGCGTCAAAATCATGTTTTGCATCTTTTACCGTTAGCCCGTAGTCCTCTACGTGTTTTAAATATTCAAAAACTTGAGCTGATTTAAGAAGTGCCTTAGTAGGGATACAACCCCAGTTTAAGCACACACCACCAAGACTCTCTTTCTCTACAACGGCAGTTTTAAATCCTAATTGAGAGGCTCTAATAGCAGTTACATAACCTCCTGGGCCACTTCCTAAAACTATAATATCATATTTGCTCATAAGGGTGTTTTTTGTTGAAAATTGAGCCACAAAAATAATAAATTCTAAACATTATTGTCTATGCGGCCGTAACTTTAATGTATGCCATTTAGGCCAGCTTAAAAGAATTTATTAAAAATATTATCTGTAAATTAAACTTCATCAGTAAAGTGCCTGTTTTCTTTGTCTTTACTAAACCTATCCATGTTGTATGCTTTGGATTTCCCCTTAGGAATTGAAAGTGGACGCCAATCTCGACCCTTTACCAATTTTCCAATAAGTACAATTTGCCCAATGTGATAGGCGTAGTGCATCATTTGCCTATTTATAGCCTCGGTGACTGTATGGCCTTGATGTCTAATAAACACAATACGGTCTAAGTCTGATTCAGCAAGTTCTTTTAGAGCATGAAAAAGACAATTCCAGCCTTTATCCCATTGCTTAAGTAGTTCTTTTTTTGAAGTGTAGGTATCTACGAATTCATTATCCCGCTCACGCCAATTTTTTTCGCCATCCTCTTGTAGAAAGCTAGTCCAACGACTTAACATATTTCCAGCCAAGTGCTTTACAATAACACTAACAGAATTTGAGCTTGGCGAAAATTCTTTGGTCAACTCATTAAAGGTTAATTGACCGATGGTTTTTTCTCCTAAACTTTTATAGTAATTAAATTGTTTAATAGAGCTTGATAGATAACTATCCATAATATGGTATTTAGCTTTTGCTCTAAGTTAAGATTTATTAGAAAAAGATATTTTTTCTAACGGCTAAAGTCTATTTAGCAGGCACAAACTTAAGAGCTACGCCATTAATACAATGGCGCTTACCAGTTGTTTTTCTGGGTCCATCATTGAACATGTGACCTAAATGCCCTCCGCAAGTTGCGCAGTGCTCCTCGGTTCTTGCATAACCAATTTTATAATCTGTAGAGAAAGCAACATTGCCTTCAATTTCTCTATCAAAACTTGGCCATCCTGATCCAGAATCGAATTTATGTTCGCTTCTGAATAAGGGCGTGTCACAAGCAGCGCAGTGATAAACACCTGGGTTATAGTTTTTATTTAAAGGGCTTGAAAAGGCACGTTCTGTTCCCTCTTTGCGCAAAACGTAATACTGTTCTGGAGTTAGTTCTGCTTTCCATTCTTTTTCTGTTTTGTCAACAGCAAAATCTTTTGTTTTATCTGCTTTTTGTGCAGAGCTTTGGCAACTAAACCCAAGCAATATGGTAATTAAACCGAGTGTCTTTTTCATTTTTTAAATTTTTATAAAGGTAATTTTCAATTTTCATTAATAATAATCCTTTAACCTAAAATTAAAGGTTTTTCTTCCGAATTTAGCGTATCTTTATTGTCTATGTTTACATTGATATAAGTCGTTATAACTCGATATCACTTACACAAATTTAAAGGATGAAAGTACTTTTTTTAACTAGGGAATTTCCGCCTTATGTATACGGAGGTGCGGGAGTGCATGTGGAATATTTGGCAAAGGAACTTTCCGAAATCATGAAGGTTGATGTCCGAGCCTTTGGAGACCAAGATATTTCAAAAGAAAACCTTAATATAAAAGGCTATTCCTGGCATGATACTAATTTTGAAAATGCTGATGACAAATTAAAAATGCTTTTTAAAACCTTAAAGGTGGGTTTAGATATGAACCTTGAACCAACCGATGCAGATGTTATTCATTGTCATACTTGGTATTCTCATTTTGCCGGAATATTATCTAAACTGTGCTATGGCATACCTTTAGTAGTTACAACGCATTCTCTTGAGCCGCTGCGCCCGTGGAAAAGGGAGCAATTAGGTAGAGGCTATGATGCATCGTCCTGGATTGAAAAGACAGCTATTGAAATGGCAGATGGTATTATAGCAGTGTCCCAAGAGACTAAAACTGATGTCCTGAAGCACTTCAATGTAAAAGAGGATAAAATAGACGTAATATATAATGGCATAGACCTGAAGGAATATTCAGTAACTAGCGACACCTATGTTTTGGATGAATATGGTATTGACAAGTCAAAACCATTTGTGCTATTTGTAGGTCGCATAACACGTCAAAAAGGAATTGTACATTTAGTAAATGCTATAAAATATATTGATAGAGATACCCAAGTTGTTTTGTGTGCAGGTGCTCCCGACACTGAAGAAATAGCAAAGGAAATGAAAGATGCGGTAGCTGAAGCTTCAAAACAAAGAAGCAATATTTTTTGGATTGACAAAATGTTAGAAAAAAAGGATGTCATTCAATTGTATTCTCATGCTAATGTGTTTTGTTGTCCGTCTATCTATGAACCTTTTGGAATTATCAACATAGAGGCTATGGCATGTAAAACTGCCGTTGTAGCAAGTGCTGTGGGAGGCATCAAAGAAGTTGTTGTCCCAGGTGAAACAGGCATTTTGGTTTCTGTAGAACAGCAAGCCGAAGCACCATTTGAGCCTGTTGATCCAGATAAATTTTCGAGAGACTTAGCAGATGGAATTAATACAATCGTTGCCGATAAGGCACTTCAAAGCACAATGGCCAAGGCGGGAAGAAAACGGGTAGAAAATCATTTTGATTGGAAAGCCATAGCAAAACAAACAAAATCACTTTATAAATCTTTAATTGACTCTAATGTATAACCAAAAAGTACTTAGCATCATTTTAGGAGGCGGGCAAGGCTCGCGTCTATATCCACTGACAGAAACAAGATCTAAACCTGCTGTTCCAATAGCAGGGAAATATCGACTAGTAGATATACCTATTTCTAATTGTATCAATTCAGAAATTAAGCGCATGTATGTATTAACTCAGTTTAATTCGGCATCGCTAAATCAACATATTAAAAACACATATCACTTTAGTTTTTTTAGTTCTGCTTTTGTAGATGTTTTAGCTGCAGAACAAACCATTCATAGCGGTGATTGGTTTCAGGGAACCGCTGATGCTGTTAGGCAAAGTATGCATCATTTTTTACAGCACGATTTTGAATACGCGCTTATTTTATCTGGTGATCAGTTGTATCAAATGGATTATAATGATATGATCAATGCCCACGTGGAGGCTGGTGCAGATATTTCTGTGGGCACCTATCCGGTCAATGCAAAAGATGCCACCTCATTTGGAATATTAAAAACTGACAAGGACAATAATATTACTTCATTTATTGAGAAGCCCTCTTCAGACTTATTAAAGGACTGGAAGTCAGATGTAAGCGACGAGATGCGGTCCCAAGGCAGAGAATATCTTGGCTCTACAGGTATTTACATTTTTAATAGAGAGTTATTGATAGAATTAATGAATGATAAAACGACTGTAGATTTTGGTAAAGAGATTATCCCTCAATCTATAGGAAAACTTAAAACTATTTCTTTTCCTTTTGAAGGATATTGGACAGATATTGGTAATATAGACAGCTTTTTTGAAGCCAATATAGGCTTAACTGATGATATTCCTAAGTTCAACCTTTACGACATGAATCAAAGGGTATTTACCCATGCGCGTATTTTGCCAACGTCTAAAATATCTGGTACCACTTTAAATAAGGCCGTTATCGCAGAGGGTTGTATTATCCAAGCAGCTATGATCGAAAAGTCTGTTATTGGAATACGTTCTCGTATTGGTAAGGAAACAACCATCATTAATACGTATATGATGGGTTCTGACGTATATGAGTCGCTTGAAGAAATAGAATCTAAGCACATTAATATATTAACGGGAATAGGTGAACGTTGTTTCATTAAAAATGCCATAATAGATAAGAATTGCAGAATTGGTGACGATGTTAGGATTAATGGAGGCAAGCATTTAAAAGACGCCGAAACTGACACCTATTTTATCAAAGATGGTATTGTAGTTGTAAAAAAGGGAGCGGTAATTCCAAAAGGAACAGTCATTTAAACTTCTTTTCAACATAATATTTATTTCAAACGTTGTAGTTTATCATTGTTTAAGAATAATGAAATCTATACCTCGTTTTATATGCCTTTTTTATTAATTTCGAAGTCGTAATAGCAAATTTGTTATAGAAATGCAAAACCAAAAGCGTGTTGTCATCGATTATGTATCTCCTCAGATTAACGGTGGCGATTTTTTTATTAAGCGAGTAGTAGGTGAAATTATAAATATCGATGCACATGTTCTTGTTGATGGTCATGATGTGATATCAGCTTCGGTTTTGTACAAGCATGAAAAGGAGCGTAAATGGAGTGAGGCCAGAATGCATTTGGTAGTAAATGATGAGTGGAAATCTTCTTTTCATGTAGAAAAACAGGGTTTTTATAGTTATAAAGTACAAGGTTGGGTAGATTATGGACTTAACTGGCAACATGGTATAGAGCGGAAAATCGATGATGGGCAGCATGTAAAATCGGAACTGCTTGAAGGCATAAGCCTATTAAAACCGCTTATTAAAAAAGTTACGAAAGAAGAGCAAGATTATTTAGAATATTGTATAGCCAGTTTTAAAGACGAGGCAAAGTATGATTTGGCGATTAAAGAAGCTAAGAGCAGCGAGCTTTACGATATTTTTGTGAAATATCCTGAAAAGCACTTAGCGAATGAATCAAAAGAACTACAGGTTTATGTAGACAGAAAGAAAGCTAGGTTTAGTACGTGGTATGAGTTTTTCCCACGATCGGCTTCGGAAATTGAAGGCCAGCACGGAACGTTTAAAGATTGTGAGCGTCTGTTGCCAAGAATTGCCGAAATGGGTTTTGATACGCTGTATTTTCCGCCTGTACATCCTATAGGCTATGTCAATAGAAAGGGGAGAAATAACACTACAAAAGCTCAATCTGATGATGTTGGCTCAGCTTGGGGAATAGGATCACCAGAGGGAGGGCATAAAGACATACATCCAAAACTGGGTACCATCAAAGATTTTAAATCGCTTGTTAAAACAGCTAAAGAGCAAGGTATTGAAATTGCTATGGACTACGCTTTACAAGCAGCGCCAGATCATCCATGGGTAAAAGAGCATCCAGAATGGTTTAAATGGCGACCAGACGGAACTGTGCAATATGCCGAGAACCCACCAAAAAAGTATCAAGACATCTTACCTATTTACTGGGAATCTAAGGATTACAAAAACTTATGGAATGAATGTTTAGATACTTTATTATATTGGATAGACTGCGGTATAACCATTTTTAGAGTAGATAATCCACACACTAAGCCATATTATTTCTGGGAATGGATAATAGCAGAAGTAAAGCAAAAACATCCAGATGTTATTTTCTTGGCTGAAGCATTTACAAAGCCAAAGGTTATGCAACAATTGGCAAAACGTGGCTATACTCAGTCTTACACCTATTTTACTTGGAGAAACTCTAAGCATGAATTAATGGAATATCTCACTGAGTTAACACAAACGGAACAACGCGAATATATGCGTCCAAATTTTTGGCCAAATACACCAGACATTAATCCGTATCACTTGCAAGGAGCTAACGAGTCTAAATATTTACAACGTTATGTTTTGGCAGCCACACTAAGCTCTAACATAGGTATTTATGGCCCTGTGTTTGAACAAATGATTGATGAAGCGATTCCTGGAAAAGAAGAGTACTTCATGTCAGAAAAATTTGAGGTAAAGCACTATAATTGGTTCAAGCAGAATAAATTAACAACCATTATTTCTAGAATCAATCAGATCCGTCACCAGCACGAGGCACTGCAGCAAACAAATAACATAAAATTTTGCCATGTTGAAAATGATAATTTGATGGCGTATTATAAATGGAATGACGATAGGTCTGACGAGCTTTTAATCATTGTTAGTTTAGAACATCATTACTCACAACAAGGCACAGTTCAAATACCTTTGTCAGATTTAGGTATTGATCCTGGACATCAAATTAATGTAATGGATTTAATTACCGGCAGCAATTACAATTGGCATAGCGAATGGAATTTTATTGAGTTGCATCCTACTTTGCCATTTCATATATTTAAAATAAATAAGTAAGATATGGCTAAAAAGAAATCTTCTGCCACTACTTTTCATGTGCCTTATAATTTTGACGTGCGCTGGGAAGAATTAATGGAGAATAAAGATTTCGTGAAGATATTTTTATCTGATGTATTAGAAGAATACATTGTTAAGCAGCGCTGGTACGGTGGTAAGTCGAGTAAGCTAAAGTATATTGAGCTAGCAGAATATTTCAGAATTCAAAAAAATGAAGAGGTATATTATGGCTTAATTTTAGAAGTCAATTTTACCGAGGCCTTTTACCAACATTATTTTATACCTATTGCTTTTGTTTCGGACGAAAGTTTTGCTCAAGATGATCGTATTTTACCGATCAGCATCCAAAACCAAGAGGGTTATATAATTGATGCCATAAATTTAGAAGCTTTTAGAAAGGTCGTGTTTGAGCGCATCCTAACCGCTTTACCCAAAGATAAGACTCGTGTTCAATATCAAAAAAGCCCATCCTTTATAGACTGTGAGTATGAATCTTCTAGGTTTATGGGCATGGAACAGAGTAACACCTCTATAGTCTATAACGAGAAATATGTTTTAAAGTTTTTTAGGCGCATTTATGCAGATAGAAATCCAGATTATGAGATGAGCCGTTTTTTATCTGAGACAAAAGACTTTAAAAATACGCCAGCATATTTGGGCAGTGTGCAAATTAAAGATCACGAAAATGTAAATATTACTATTGCTCTAATGCAGGAGATGGTACCAAACGATGGTGATGCTTGGGATTACATGCTTAAGGAGCTGCATAAAGTTTTCAGTAATTTAGAATACAAGAAAATCGATATAGACAAATTACCTCAGACCGAGCAATTTGTTAGACTAGGTATAAGAGATATACCACCTCAAATTATAGATTGGGCAGGTCTCAATATTTTCAGTAAAATCCAAAAATTAGCGCAGCGAACGGCTGAGATGCACATTGCTTTAGGTTCAGAGTTTGAGGACACGGCGTTTACACCAACGCGGTTTAATGGAGATTATACGGTTTGGCTGAAGAATAGATTATTATATCAATTTCAAAATCGACTGAATTCTGTTGAGAATAACTTACATAAACTTGAGGGTTTAGCTTTAGAATTGGCCCAAGAGTTTCTCGAAAAGAAAAATGATATAAGAAAGCGTTTTGTAAATTTCAATTGGACCAAGCTTAAAGGAGAACGCCTAAGAGTTCATGGCGATTATCATCTTGGTCAAATCCTTGTTAAAGAAGATGATTTTTTCATTTTGGATTTTGAAGGTGAACCAGAAAGCACTATTAGAGACAGAAAAGTGAAACAGCCACCATTAAAGGATGTGGCAGGATTGTTTCGCTCCTTTCATTATGCGATTTACGCTACAATCTTTAATAATCTGGAGAAATACGTTTATGATCAAGAACAACTTTTTAAAGCAGGAGAGATTCTTTATCAGTACCTTATCGGTTTATTCTTAGGGACTTATGTTGTAGAGATTCAAAATGCAAATATTAATATAGGATATCAACAAGAGCGTGTATTTCTTTTAAAATATTGCCTACTTGAAAAGGCTGTTTATGAATTGGGTTACGAATTAAACTCACGTCCAAGATGGGCCGTAATTCCGTTAAAGGGAATTTCAAATATTATCAATCACTAGAATTTATGGCAGAAGTAATTGCACACAGTTTATTTACAGAATTTGATATTGATTTATTCAAATCTGGAAAACACTATCGACTTTATGAAAAATTCGGCTCTCACATTACTTCGGTTAATGGAGTAGAAGGCACATATTTTGCGGTTTGGGCACCCAGTGCTAAATCGGTATCTGTTATTGGTGATTTTAATTTTTGGCTAGAAGGCGATCATAAACTTCATGTGCGCTGGGACGAAAGTGGTATTTGGGAAGGTTTTATTCCTGGTGTGCGAAAAGGAAACATTTATAAATATAAAATTCAAAGCCACAATAACGATATAAAGACAGAGAAAGCTGATCCTTATGCTAGGCGTAATGAACATCCTCCAAAAACTGCCTCAGTAGTTTGGGATGACGATTACAAATGGAAAGATTCTAAATGGATGAAAGTACGTAAAGCAAAAAATGCTTTAGACGCACCGTTTTCAGTTTACGAAGTACATTTAGGATCATGGCGTAAAAAAATTGAAGAAAATCGATTTTTGTCTTATGCGGAATTGTCTAAAGAACTGGTTAGTTATGTTAAGGAGATGAATTTTACGCACGTAGAGCTAATGCCTATAATGGAATATCCGTACGACCCATCTTGGGGTTATCAGCTTACAGGATATTTTGCGCCAACGTCGCGCTTTGGTTATCCAGATGAGTTTAAACTTCTTGTCGATAAATTACATGAAAATGGTATTGGTGTAATTTTGGATTGGGTGCCTTCACATTTTCCAGAAGATGCGCATGGCCTTGGTTTTTTTGACGGTTCTCATTTATATGAGCATCCAGATAGACGAAAAGGGTACCATCCGGATTGGAAAAGTTTAATTTTTAATTATGGACGTAATGAAGTTAAGGCGTTTCTCATAAGTAATGCTTTATTTTGGTTAGACCAATATCATGTAGATGGCTTGCGTGTTGACGCCGTGGCCTCAATGTTATTTTTAGATTACAGTAGAGAAGAAGGTGAATGGGAGCCTAATATGTTTGGTGGTCGAGAAAACTTGGAAGCTATTTCTTTTATGCGAGAAATGAATGAAGCGGTTTACAGCGCTTTTCCTGACGTTCAGACCATTGCTGAGGAATCTACATCCTTTCCTATGGTATCAAAACCTACTTTTATTGGAGGGTTAGGTTTTGGAATGAAATGGATGATGGGCTGGATGCATGATACACTTCAGTATTTTGCCAAAGAACCCGTATATCGCAAACATCATCAAAATGATTTAACCTTTTCTATGACCTATGCGTTTACAGAAAACTTTATGCTACCGCTTAGCCATGATGAAGTGGTATACGGAAAACATTCCATTTTGGGAAGAATGCCTGGTGACGAGTGGCAACGCTTTGCTAATCTAAGATTATTATATAGTTATATGTTTACGCATCCTGGTACTAATCTTTTGTTTCAAGGGTCAGAGTTTGGACAGAGTGAAGAATGGAATTTTCAACAAAGTTTAGATTGGCATTTGTTGCAATATGAACCTCATAGAGGTGTTCAGACTCTTATTAAGGACTTAAATGCGTTCTACAAAAAAGAGCCTGCATTATATGAGAAGCAATTCTCAGGAGAAGGTTTCGAGTGGATTGATTATAATGATTCAGAAAACTCTGTTTTAGTCTATATACGCAAGGGTAAAGACACAAAAGATGATATTATTATAGCTTGTAATATGACACCTGTACCAAGGGAAAATTATCGCATGGGTGCTCCTAGAGACGGCAAATTAAAAGAAGTCTTTAATAGCGATTTAAAGAAGTATTTTGGGGGTGGAAGCTATAAAAACAAAATACAATCTACAAAAGAGGAGCCATGGCAATTTAGGGATTACTCTGTTGAAATTAACATCCCACCACTGGGTATGGTTGCCTTAAAGTATACTAAATAATGTTTTGAAGGATGTAATTCAATTTTTAACAAGGCCTACTTGCTGCGATTCACTAAAACGTTGTAGTTAGTAACTCATCGAAAATACCCTATTCCAGGCTTTTAGAAGTTCTATTTTTTCCGTTTTTTTACACGATTTTACAAAATCGTGCTATGATAGTAAATACTGAATTAGAAAATAAAGGGAATCAATTTCCTTCAAAGATTATAGGTTTTAAAAAAGATGTAGACAAACTCTATTTCTCCACAAGTAATGATGTTATACTTGAGCTTACTGTAGTTCGCGACAGCGTGTTCAGATTTCGATATACAACCGTTGGTAATTTTGATAATGACTTCTCTTATGCCATAACAAAATACGCTAGTATTGGTTACAATAAATTAGAAATTGAAGAAAAGACAGATTGCTTTGAGATTTCAACTTCAAAATTAAGGTGTGAAATCTCTAAGGAGAGTTTGAGAGTTTCAATTTATGATGTAAAAGATAACTTTTTAATCAATCAAGATGAAATTGGTTTCCATTGGGAAGAAAGTTATAAATATGGTGGCAATATTGTAAAAATGAGTAAGGTCTCTAATGATGGCGAAAGTTATTATGGCCTAGGAGATAAACCTAACCACTCAAACCTAAAGGGTAAGCGTTATAATAATTGGGTAACCGATTCTTATGCTTACGGAAAGGACAGCGACCCTATTTATAAAACGATTCCATTTTACACTGGGTTACACCATAACAAAGCTTACGGTATTTTTTTTGATAATACCTTTATGTCTTCCTTTGATTTTGCTCACGAAAGACGCAACGTAACTAGTTTTTGGGCACAAGGTGGTGAAATGAACTATTATTTCATTTACGGGCCTCAAATGAATGATGTTGTAGAGAGTTATACCGATTTAACCGGTAAACCGCATCAATTACCACCACTTTGGGCTTTAGGATTTCATCAGTGTAAATGGAGCTATTACCCAGAAAGTAAGGTTAAAGAAATTACCTCTACATTTAGAAAACTGCAGATTCCCTGTGATGCTATTTATTTAGATATTGATTACATGGAAGGGTTTAGGTGCTTTACTTGGAACAAAGACTATTTTCCAGACCCAAAGCGCATGGTTAAGGAATTAGCTGATGATGGGTTTAAAACAGTTGCTATTATTGATCCAGGAATAAAAATTGATAAAGAATATTCTGTTTTTAAAGAAGGTTTAGAAAATGATTACTTCTGTAAACGTGCAGATGGGGCTTATATGAAGGGTAAAGTATGGCCAGGAGAATGTTATTTTCCAGACTTTACAAATCCTGACGTTAGAGAATGGTGGTCTGGCTTGTTTAAAGAATTAATTGAAGATATAGGCATTAAAGGTGTCTGGAATGATATGAACGAGCCTGCTGTTATGGAAGTGCCCAATAAAACGTTTCCAGATGACGTAAGGCACGATTACGATGGTAATCCATGTAGTCATAGAAAAGCCCATAATGTTTATGGGATGCAGATGGCTAGAGCTACATATCAAGGATTAAAAAAATATAGTTATCCAAAGCGACCATTTGTTATTACAAGAGCGGCCTACTCCGGGACGCAGCGCTACACCTCTTCTTGGACCGGAGATAACGTTGCAACTTGGGAGCATCTATGGATAGCCAATATTCAGGCACAACGAATGGCCATGTCTGGATTTGGTTTCGTTGGAAGTGATATTGGGGGATTTGCGGAGCAGCCATCTGGTGAATTGTTTACAAGATGGGTTCAACTTGGTGCATTCCATCCATTCTTTAGGGTGCATTCTTCTGGTGATCATGGCGACCAAGAACCTTGGGCTTTTGATGAAGATGTAACAGATATAGTAAGAAAGTTTATTGAGATTCGCTACCAACTATTACCTTACTTGTATACAGCATTTTGGAACTATACAGACCATGGGACACCACTTTTAAAGTCACTCGTCCTTTATGATCAAGAAGATGTGCAAACACATTACAGAACCGATGAATTTGTATTTGGAGAGCAAATTTTGGTTTGTCCGGTACAAGAGCCAAATGCAAAAGGACGTCGTATGTATGTGCCAAAAGGCAACTGGTATAATTTTTGGACAGATGAGGTTGTAAAGGGAGGCAAGGAAATGTGGGTTGATGCGGACATAGATAGCATGCCAATATTTGTAAAAGAAGGAGCCGTTATCCCGAAATATCCAATTCAGCAATATGTTGGTGAAAAGGAAATTACAGAAATTACTTTAGATGTTTATTATAAAAAAGGCAAGGAAAAAAGTGAGCTGTATAGCGATGCAAATGATGGCTATGATTATACCAAAGGGCGTTACAGTCTTAGAACCTTTAATTTAACCGGCCGTACTAACGAATTAATTATTAATCAGCATAAAGAGGGTAAGTTTATTACTCCGTATGATACTTTTAAAATAAAAATTCACGGGCTACCTTTTGAAATTGGTGAGATTCAATTAGATAATGAAAAAGTATCTCTAGATACTCTAAAAATTAATGGGACCCTTACCTTTATTGTGGATAAGAATTTCTCAGAATTACATGTAATTAGTAAATAGATGATTAAGGATTATTTAATGTGACTTCTGTTTAAAATAGGGTCTTAATAATGATTGGATTTTTGTAATTTTAATTCATATACCAAAAACATTAATTATGATGATAAAAAAGACCATACTTTTCTTAGCTGTTTTGTTATCGATATTGTCTTGTGCTACCAACCCATTTACAGGTAAGAGCACAATGGCGTTTGTATCTAATGACCAACTTTTTCCAGCAGCATTTGCTCAATATAATCAAGTTCTTAGCGAGAATAAAGTCGTTACAGGCACTAAAGATGCTGAGATGATTACTCGTGTTGGTCAACGTATAGCTATCGCTGCAGAGCGCTGGCTAAATGCCAACGGCTACCAAGGGTATTTAGATGATTACAAATGGGAATATAAACTCATAGAATCTGAGCAAGTTAATGCATGGTGTATGCCTGGAGGAAAAATTGCATTTTATACAGGAATTTTGCCAATTGCCCAAAATGAAACAGGAGTTGCTGCAATTATGGGGCATGAAGTAGCACATGCGCTTGCAAATCACGGACAGCAGCGCATGAGCGCCGCTTACATACAGCAAGGACTAGCTGTAGCAGGAAATGTTGCCCTATCAGATGACCAGCAAGCTTTAGATATTTTTAATCAGTCCTATGGTGTTGCTTCTAATGTGGCCGGCATGTTACCATTTAGTAGAAGCCATGAAACCGAGGCTGATAAAATAGGCTTATATCTTATGGCTGTTGCGGGTTATAATCCAGATGAAGCTTCGGAATTATGGAAGCGTATGAAGGCCAATAGTGGAGGGCAAGCACCACCAGAATTTTTGAGTACTCACCCTAGTAATGATAGTAGAATTCAAAATTTACAGGCACTATCGCCAAAGGCAAAAGAAGAAGCTAAAAAATTTGGAATAACTTCTTTTAGGCCCATTAATTAAGACTCATAAATATTGATTACTTTAGAAGCTGTTCTATTAGAGCAGCTTTTTTTATTTAATTATATGAATGACGTTAAAAAAGGAAGTGCCAAGCTATTAAATGCTTGGGCCTTTTATGATTGGGCGAACTCCGTTTACACACTAACAATCGCATCTTCTATTTTTCCTATTTTTTATTCAGCTTTATTTTTGACTGAAATAAAAAAAGTAGTGGCATTTGGTTATGAGTTTAAAAGTACAGCCTTAATCACATTTGTCACAGCTTTTACCTTTATGGTTGTCGCCGTATTATCACCGATACTTTCTGGTATAGCGGACTATGTTGGTAACAAAAAGAATTTCATGAAGTTTTTTTGCTATCTGGGCTCTGCAGGTTGTATTGGGCTTTATTGGTTTAGTCTAGATAGAATTCACCTAAGCTTACTGTTTTATTTTATGGGTCTTATTGGTTATTGGGGAAGTTTGGTTTTCTATAATTCCTACTTGCCGGATATAGCCTTTGAAGAACAACAAGATAAGATTAGTGCCAAGGGTTTTGCTATGGGTTATATTGGGAGCGTATTACTTCTTGTTATAAATTTAGTGATGGTGATGAGTCAAGACGAAGGTGCTGAGAAGATGCAAATGATGCGCTATTCTTTTATAACAGTTGGTATTTGGTGGGCTTTATTTAGTCAATATAGTTTTAAGATATTGCCTAAGGGCACTTCATCTGGTCACAAGGTGACTAAAGAAGTTCTGTTTAATGGTCTAAAAGAACTTAAAGGCGTTTGGGGACAATTAAAACTAGACCTAAGGCTAAAACGATATTTGTACGCCTTTTTTGTTTTTAGTATGGCAGTACAGACAATTATGCTAGTAGCTGTTTATTTTGGCGAAGAAGAGATTGATTGGGGAAGTGATGAGGCTAAAACCACAGGGCTTATTGTAAGTATTTTAGTAATTCAGATTGTAGCTATTGTAGGTGCTATTTTAACATCGAGAGCGTCTTCTAAATATGGCAATATCAAAGCTTTAATTGTTACAAATTTCATTTGGATGTCTTTGTGCGTTTACGCCTATTTTATGCAAAGTCCTGTTCAGTTTTATATTGCAGCAGGTCTGGTTGGTTTGGTTATGGGAGGTATACAATCCTTAGCGCGTTCCACGTATTCAAAGTTTTTACCAGAGACTGAGGACACAACCTCTTTTTTCAGTTTCTATGATGTCGCTGAAAAAATAGGAATTGTTATTGGAATGCTTATTTATGGTTTTATAGACCAAATTACAGGTAGTATGCGTAATTCTATTTTGTTCTTGGTTCTGTTTTTTTTACTAGGAATCGTATTGCTTTTCAGAGTACCCAAGCATAGGGTAGTGTAATAAAAAAGCCACCTTTTGGGTGGCTTCTTTAACTGTCTTTTGATTGATTACGATTTAATGCTTCCAGAACCTGATACTTTAGTGTCTTTTGTTTTTGGAGTGCCTTTGTAAATAATGTCTCCAGAACCTGAGACGCGCCCTTTTAAAGCACCAGAGCAATTAACCTTAGCCGTACCTGATCCAGAAATGGCGGCATCTACATTTACACTTTTTAGGTTACTTCCATCAAAGTCTCCAGAGCCAGCTACTGCAATGCTCAGTGCGTTGGAGTTACCTTTTAACTCTATATCGCCTGAGCCAGCAATTTTAACTTTGGTATTAGAGGAACTAATATTTAGGTTGATATCTCCCGAGCCAGCTAAGGCAACTTCAAGGTCATCTGAATCTAAACTACCGGAATTATTAATGTCTCCAGAACCTGCTAGAGCTACATAATTAATAGACTCACAAGGAACGGTTACAACGAGAGATCGTGTTGTTTTTAAACTATAGCCGTCTTTTACTTTAATGATAAGATTGTTATTGGATATTTTAGTATCTATATATTCAAATAGATTTGACTCGCCTTTTATAACTATGGAACCTTCAATACCATTAACAAGTTTTACGTCCATCGAACCAGCAACTTTAACACCGTCATATTCTCCAAGTGATCTTATTATTGAGCTGACCTCACCATTTCCTTTAATTTTTTCTCCTTTGCCCCATTGTGCGCATGATACTGCAGAGAAGGTTATTGAAATTAGTAACAGTATAGTTTTTAAGTTTTTCATAATGAATTAGGTTTTAATAATTAGTGTGTGTTATTGTTTTTTAAAGCTTATATTGCTGTGTTCAGAATTGACTTTTATTACAGTTCCGGTATCTTTCATACCATGATAACCTTTATATCGTTTATCAGTCTGATCAATTTCCTTACTTGTAAACTTGAACCCTTCAGAATCCCTTAGGGATCCAAACTCTAAATTTAAATCAAAGTTAAAATTCAAGGCTGAATCAAAACCAATGGTCGTACTGGTAAATTCCGACTCTAGATTTACCTTGTTAACGCTAGGGGCTAAACGGTCGATTTTTAGGGTGCCATGGGTGTTGTCTAGACTTAAGTTTTTAAAAACATTACCAATCCTAGTCGTTAGGTGCTTCCCTTGCCCCTCTATATTATTCACATTTTCAATACTTATGGACCCAAAATCGCAGTCGTATTTAACATTTTCAGCGGCCTCAACAGAAGATTTGGTATGATCTGCATCTATGGTGATATTTTCGACTTTAGCAACAATGAATTCGCTGTGCTCAGCTTTAATGGTGGCCGAGTTAATATAGTCGAAATAACAGTTTTTTGAATGGCTAAAGCTAATTTTATTGTTTTGAGATAATAATTCTTTGGCCGTAATCTTACCGAAATCACAATTTAGTTGTGCAGAGCCTTTGAGTTTATCTACCGTTATGGCTCCGAACTCATTATTTAAATCTACATTATTGCTTATCGGAACTTTGATGATATAATCGATTTCAATTTTTAGGTTCATCTTTTTACCCCAATTCCACCAGTTTTTTTCATTCTTTCCAATTTCTGTTGAAGCACTAACTAAATCAGGGCTAGAAGAGAACTTAACGTCGATTCGTTCTAAACGGTCCATTACTTTTTCATCGTTATTACCGCTAACTTTGATAGTAATATCAAAATCAATACGATTTTCATCCCAAGTAATTACGGTAATATTTCCAAATGAATTTTTGACTTTTAATGTAGCATCACTGCTTACATTGAACGTTTTTTTTATCGTTCGTTCTTTTGTGGCTTTTGTCGATTTAAGTTCGGTATTTGCTAATACCATTAAAGGCATTAACAAAAAGCATATTAATAATTTATAGGGTATTTTTAGTAACATTGGTATTTGTTTTTAGTTGTTTGATAGTTTCTATTTCTTCTAAGACAGTGTTTAAAATGTCAATTCTACTCTGAAAATTTGAAATCATTGCGTAGATAACGCGCTGGTCTTCACCACTTTCGGAAAGACTAATTTTTAAGTTTTCATAATCTTGTTCCAACGACTTAATTTCCTCCATGGCATCCAAAATAATAGCCTCTGTAAAAGGTGATTTTTCTTTGTTTAATTTTCTTAATTCGTTTTCAATAGTCGCTGTAAAAAAATCTTGTGTTTCAGATAGTTGTGGTGATACATTGGCTAAATCGAGAACTTCAGGCTCTTTAGGGATAATCATAAAGATGCTAGAACAAAGTATTAGACTGGCAGCAATTGCAAGGAATTTTTGCCAAGGTGTAGATTGCTGGTTAGCATGACCTCCTTTGTGCTCAATTTCATCTAGTCTTTGTATAAATCTGGCTTTATGACCTTCCTGGGGTGAGGCTATATCAAATTCCCCTTTTAAGTTCTCAAAAAGCTTTTCTATGGTTTCATTTTTCTTCATTAGTAATTTTCTTTTTCTGTTAACAATAACTTTTTTCTTAAACTTTCTTTGGCTCTAGATATCATAGTTCGGCAATTACCATAGGATAAATTCATGATTTCAGAGATTTCTTCATAGTCATAACCCTCAATCAGGTGAAGCGTCAAGCTCAATTTATAATTAGGCTTTATGGACTTCATGGCATTTAAAATATGCTTCACTTTTTCATTGGCTTGATCATTCTCATTTATGCCATCATTGTCTTCAACCTTGTACATTACAGTATCCAAAGAGACTTCATTCTGTTTCGCGGTTTTATGGTATTGCGCAATACTATTATTTACAACAATGCGTTTTAACCATGCGCCGAACATTTTACTGTCCTCGAGTGAATTAAGCTTTGTAAAAGCTGTTAGAAATGATTCTTGCATAATGTCTTCAGCTTTAAAAGAATCTTTTACAATTCTTATAGCCGTATTATACATCGCTTTATTGTACCTATTGTAAACTTCCAATTGCGCTTTTTGGTTGCCATAAGTACAGAGCAACAATAACTCTTCTATATTTTGATTGGTTAGTGTCAAAAAAACAATTGCTTTATTATAAAGATTTATTTATTGTTAGGTTGTTACACTTTAGTAAAAAAAAAGTTTTTCCTAATGCAAATCCGTGGCATAACTATTGATTTTATAATGTTATTGATAAAGAAATATAATTTGTAATTTATTGATTGTCAACAAACAAAATAAAACTAATACATTTAAAAATACGCCAGTTATCCCTATGAGATGACATAATGGCTTAATAATATTATGAAGAAATCTAATTTCATACAACTAGACAGTTTGTCATTGCAGGATTTTGATGAGAATTCAGAATTAATTCCATTAATGACACCTGAAGACGAGGAACAAATAAATAATGAATCCTTGCCCGAATCGCTACCAATTCTTCCTTTGAGAAATACGGTCTTGTTTCCTGGAGTGGTTATACCTATTACGGCGGGAAGGGATACGTCTATAAAGCTTATAAACGATGCTAACAAAGGTAGTAAAGTCATTGGAGTAGTAGCCCAAAAGGATGAGGCTGTGGAAAATCCACAAGCTAAAGACATTTACAAAGAGGGCACTGTAGCCAGGATTTTAAAGGTGCTTAAAATGCCAGATGGTAATACGACAGTTATTATTCAGGGCAAAAAGCGATTTAAGGTCAATGAAATTATTACGGAACAGCCCTATTTAACTGCTAAGATATCTGATTTGCCAGAGCAAAAACCAGAGGTAGATAACGAAGAGTTTAAGGCAATTATTGAATCTATAAAAGACTTGTCTCTAGAGATTATAAAACATAGTCCTAACATACCAACAGAGGCAACTTTTGCCATAAAGAATATAGAAAGCAATTCTTTCTTGGTCAATTTTGTGTCGTCTAACATGAATCTGAAGGTAGAGGAGAAGCAAGAGTTGCTTAAGATTAATGATTTAAAGGAACGTGCGCTTCAGACCTTGAAATTTATGAATCTTGAATTTCAAAAATTAGAACTTAAAAATGATATTCAGAGTAAGGTTCAAAGTGACATGAACCAGCAGCAACGCGAATATTTTTTGCATCAACAGCTAAAAACTATACAGGAAGAGTTAGGAGGTGGTGTTGCTTATGGAGAGGAAGTCGAGGAAATGCGCAAAAGAGCTAAATCTAAAAAATGGGATGATAAAGTTAAGACCCATTTTGAAAAAGAATTGGCTAAAATGCAACGCATGAATCCCCAGGTAGCTGAATATTCTATACAAAGGAACTATTTGGATTTATTTTTGGACCTACCTTGGAATGAGTTTAGCGAGGATCAATTCGATTTAAAACGTGCAATGAAGATTCTAGACCGAGATCATTTTGGTTTAGACGATGTAAAAAAACGTATTATCGAATATTTGGCTGTACTCAAGTTACGTAATGACATGAAATCTCCAATATTATGTCTTTATGGTCCTCCAGGCGTTGGTAAAACGTCTTTAGGAAAGTCAATTGCTGAAGCCTTGGGTAGAGAATATGTGAGAATATCGCTTGGTGGATTGAGAGATGAAGCTGAAATTAGAGGACATAGAAAGACTTATATTGGAGCTATGCCTGGTAGAATTATCCAAAGCTTAAAGAAAGCAGGAACATCAAACCCTGTTTTTGTTCTTGATGAAATAGATAAGTTATCTGCTGGTAATCAAGGAGACCCATCTTCTGCTATGCTAGAGGTATTAGATCCAGAGCAGAATAACGAGTTTTATGACAACTTCTTAGAAATGGGATTTGATTTATCTAAGGTCATGTTCATTGCAACTTCAAATAGTCTTAACACCATTCAACCAGCGTTAAGAGATCGTATGGAAATAATTGATGTTACCGGTTACACTATTGAAGAGAAAGTAGAAATTGCAAAACGTCATTTACTGCCAAAACAACTAAAAGAGCACGGTCTGGATGGTACGGCATTAAAAATAGCGAAACCTCAATTAGAGAAAATTGTTGAGGGTTATACAAGAGAATCTGGCGTAAGAGGTTTAGAAAAACAAATCGCAAAAATGGTACGTCATGCGGCGAAGAATATAGCTATGGAGGAGGATTACAATATCAAAGTGACTAACGATGATATTATTGACGTATTAGGTAGCCCAAGAATGGAGCGTGATAAATATGAAAACAACAACGTGGCTGGCGTAGTTACAGGTTTAGCTTGGACACGCGTTGGAGGTGATATTCTGTTTATTGAATCTATATTGTCCAAAGGAAAAGGTAATTTAACAATTACCGGTAACCTAGGTAAGGTAATGAAAGAATCTGCCACCATTGCCATGGAGTACATTAAGGCCCATGCAGAACAACTTAATATTAATCCTGAAATATTGGACAAATATAATGTTCATATCCACGTACCAGAAGGTGCGACACCCAAAGATGGTCCAAGTGCAGGTGTAACGATGCTAACTTCTTTAGTGTCTTTGTTTACTCAGAACAAGGTAAAAAAGAGTTTGGCCATGACAGGTGAGATAACGCTAAGAGGGAAAGTATTGCCGGTTGGTGGAATCAAGGAAAAAATACTTGCTGCAAAACGTGCAAAGATTAAAGAGATTCTCTTGTGTGCGGATAATAAGCGCGATATCGATGAAATAAAGCCAGAGTACCTCAAAGGGCTTACTTTTCATTATGTGAAAGATATGAGCGAGGTACTGGATATTGCTATTACAAATAAAAAAGTAAAACATGCTAAAACTTTATAGCATATTTATTTTAATATTGGCCTTAACGTGCTCAACGCTTAATATTAAAGCTCAAGAAAAATCCAA
Source organism: Winogradskyella pelagia (assembly GCF_017581965.1). GTDB lineage: Bacteria > Bacteroidota > Bacteroidia > Flavobacteriales > Flavobacteriaceae > Winogradskyella > Winogradskyella pelagia. The sequence continues at coordinate 16,860 of NZ_JAGEVF010000004.1, read as the reverse complement.
TTTTAAAGAGGTTGTTTTAGATGGGAAACCTGCAAAACTAAACCTCGAAACTGGCGAGATCACTTTAATTGCAACTGAGGCGATTATAGATAGCCTAAGGAAAAAAAAAGACACTATAGAGACGGAGGATAGAGAACTATCTAAATTCCACGAGGTAAAGGAAGGTGAATCATTACTGGATATTTCTAATCAGTACAAGGTCTCCCTAACAAGGTTAAAGAAATTAAATAATCTTGAGACAACTTTAATCAACGAAGGTCAGGTTTTGTTAATTGATAAAGGTGCTGATAACGGTAAGAATACTATCGCTAAGAATGTTAACAAAAAAGAGGTTACACCTGAAGCTACATCTTTTCACAAAGTTCAAAAAGGAGAAACCCTTTATAGTATTTCCAAAATGTATGGATTATCTGTGGAAACATTAAAGTCAAATAATAACTTATCATCTAATTTAATTAAGGCAGGACAAGTACTTAGATTGGTCAATGATGCTAATAATAAGGAAGAAACTTCAAATACATTATTAATAAAAAAGGGAGATACCCTCTATAGTATTGCCAAGAGATTTAATACTTCGGTAGAAAAGTTGAAAGAACTCAACAGCCTTAAAAATAATGTGATTTTAGTCGGACAAGAATTGCGTATAAGATAGTTTTTATCGCTATAAAAAATAAAAAAATCATATCCTCGTTTTAAGATAGATTTAGTTATTTTGCACCACTTATGATTAAAAGGATAGCCACCTTTATTTCCTTATGCTTAACAATACCTCTTTTAGCTCAGTTAGGTGGTGAATCTACTTATCAATTTTTAAATTTAATATCCTCACCAAGACAAGCCGCATTAGGAGGAAAAGTAATCACGAATTTTGATCACGACGTTACAGATGGGCTTTATAATCCAGCTTCTATAAATTGGCAAATGCACAATCAATTAGCTGTTAACTATTCTAGTTATTTAGGTGGTATAAGTTATGGAACGGCAGCTTATGCCTATACTTGGGACAGGCGAGTTCAAACGTTTCACGTAGGCTTTAGTTATATTAATTACGGTACTTTTGATGGTTATGACGTTAATGGTGTTTCTACAGGGACATTTACAGGTAACGAAGCTGCCTTGTCTATGGGATACAACTACAATATTCCATTTTCCGATTTTTATGTCGGAGTTAATTTAAAGATTATCACCTCGCTTTTAGAACAATATAATTCTGTTGGTGGTGCAGTAGATATTGGTGTGATGTATATAAATGAAAAATTAGATTTTCATGCAGCCTTAACCATTAGGAATTTGGGAACCCAGTTTACAACCTATGCAGGCCAAACTGAGCCATTACCTTTTGAAGTTAATTTTGGGATGTCACAAACGTTAGAGAATGTACCTTTGAGGTGGCACTTTACATTAGAAAATTTACAGGAATGGCCTATTGGGGTTTCTAATCCGGCAAGAGCTACAACGGATTTAGATGGAAACCAGACACAAGAGGAGGTCAGCTTTTTTAATAATGCATTACGGCATGTTATACTTGGAGCAGAACTTTTTCCAGACAGAGGATTTAATGTAAGACTTGGATATAATTTTAGACGCGCAGAGGAGCTTAGAATACAAGATCAGCGAAATTTTTCTGGGTTATCCATAGGAGTTGGTATTAAGTTGAATAAATTGCGATTTAGTTATACTCATGCCAGATATGCCAGTGCGTCAAACACTAGTTTTTTTGGTCTTCAAATTGATTTGCAATAGTGAAAAAAATAGTAATTGCCATAGACGGGTTCTCTTCAACAGGTAAGAGTACAATTGCCAAGAAATTGGCTAAAGCCTTAAATTATATATACGTAGATACTGGTGCCATGTACAGAGCGGTAACCTATTTTGCTCTAAATTCAGGTTGCATAAAAGACGGTTTGTTAGATTCAAAAAGGTTAATAAATGCCTTGCCAAAAATTCATATAGAATTTAAATATAATGAGCTTCTTGGATTTGCAGAGGTTTATTTAAATGGTGCAAATATTGAGGAGCAGATAAGAACTTTAGAAGTTTCTCAATATGTCAGTCCTGTTGCAACCTTATCCCAGGTGCGTAAAAAGTTAGTGCAGCAGCAGCAATTGATGGGCGAACATAAAGGGATAGTGATGGACGGCAGAGATATTGGTACCGTCGTATTTCCAGATGCGGAGCTTAAAATATTTATGACAGCTTCTTCGGAAACAAGAGCGACCAGACGATATAAAGAATTATTAGAACGAGGTCAAAATTTAAGTTACGAGGAAGTTTTAGAAAATGTAACTACTAGAGACCATATTGATTCCACCCGAAAAGATTCTCCATTAATCAAAGCAGATGGTGCAATAGAGATTGATAATTCTAATCTCACTATTGAAGAACAGCTTCAAACCATTTTAGCATTGGCAAAATCAAAAATAAATGAATAAAGAACCTGCTCATTTTTTGAGCAGGTTCTGTTATAATTCCTGTAATTCTGAATTATAAATTTGGAATCACCAACTCTTGATCGGGATAAATCAAATCAGGATTCTTAAGTTTATCCGTATTGGCTTCAAAGATTTTCTGATACTTCATTGGATCACCGTAATAATGCTTTGCAATCTTTCCTAAAGTTTCTCCCGATTTTACAGTGTGTCTGGCATAAACAGTTTCGTCTGCCACTTTTATATCCGCCATAATATCAGATGGGTTCTCACCACCAATTTCCTTGATTTTATCCCAAAGTAGATTTTTTTCATATTGTGTGGCCGCAGTGCCCCAAACATTTAGCTTACCTTCTTTTTCTTCAACCTTTCCGTTTTGGATATTTAATTTTTCTCCCAAGTTTAAAACATCCTGGTATTTTGCTTTAACCATAATAATAAGTTTTAATAATTAATAGTTCTATAAAGATATCAATTTTAATGCGATAAATAAGGTATAAAGTATTTCATAATATCTAATTTTTAGACACATAATTATTGGATTGGTCACAAGAAAATAATTACAAAGTATATCACTTTAATTAATTTGAACAATTATAGATTTATTTTGTAAAACTCTGATTTTATTGTACTTTTGCAGACCTTTTTGGCGGTTTAAGAAAGTAGAAAGGGAATAAAGATATAATTTCAATCATCTTCTGTGGCATCCGCTAGGCTTTCAAAATCTACAGAATACAAATTTTTATTCAGCACATGTCTGAAAAAGAAATAAAAAAAGCTGAAGTTGAAGCAACTGAAGCCCAAACTGTTGAAGCTCCAGTAGTATCTGAAGCTCAAGCAAATCCAGAAAAATTCTTAAAAGAGTTCGATTGGCACAATTACGAAGAGGGAATTGAGCAAGTAGCGGACAAAAAACTCGAAGAGTTTGAAAAATTAGTATCTGAGAACTTTGTAGATACTTTAGATGACGAAGTTGTTGAAGGTGAAGTGATTCACATCACAGATAGAGATGCTATCATTGACATTAATGCTAAGTCTGAAGGTGTAATTTCGTTAAACGAATTTCGCTATAACCCAGATTTAAAAGTTGGTGATAAAGTAGAAGTATTAATTGATGTGCGCGAAGATGCTACGGGACAATTAGTATTATCTCACAGAAAAGCTCGTGTAATTAAGGCTTGGGAACGTGTAAACAATGCCCATGATACAGGCGAAATCGTAAACGGTTTTGTTAAGTGTAGAACAAAAGGAGGAATGATTGTAGATGTTTTTGGCATTGAAGCATTCTTGCCAGGTTCTCAAATTGATGTTAAGCCAATTAGAGATTACGATGCCTATGTTAATAAGACCATGGAGTTTAAAGTTGTTAAGATCAACCATGAATTTAAAAACATTGTAGTTTCTCACAAAGCACTTATCGAAGCTGATATCGAGGAGCAGAAAAAAGAAATCATTGGCCAATTAGAAAAAGGTCAAGTGTTAGAAGGTGTAGTTAAAAACATTACTTCTTACGGTGTGTTTATAGACCTTGGTGGTGTTGATGGATTAGTCCATATCACAGACTTATCTTGGTCTAGAATAAACCATCCAAATGAAATAGTTGAACTAGATCAAAAATTAAATGTTGTAATCCTTGACTTTGATGAGGATAAAACAAGAATTCAATTAGGTCTTAAACAATTGAGCAAACATCCTTGGGAAGCTCTTGGAGAAGAACTTAAAGTAGGTGATAAAGTCAAAGGTAAAGTAGTTGTAATTGCAGACTATGGTGCATTTGTAGAAGTTGCCGAAGGTGTAGAAGGTCTTGTTCACGTAAGTGAAATGTCTTGGTCCACTCACTTAAGATCAGCTCAGGATTTTGTTGAGGTAGGTGATGAAGTTGAAGCTGTGGTCTTAACTCTAGACAGAGAAGAACGTAAGATGTCTTTAGGTATTAAGCAATTGACACCAGACCCATGGACAGATATTACAACTAAGTATCCTGTAGGTTCTAAGCATTCTGGTATTGTGCGTAACTTCACCAATTTTGGAGTGTTCGTTGAGCTAGAAGAAGGTATCGATGGATTAATTTACATCTCTGATTTATCTTGGACTAAGAAAATTAAGCATCCATCAGAATTCTGTAACGTAGGAGATAAATTAGACGTTGTCGTTTTAGAATTGGATGTAGAAGGGCGTAAATTATCATTAGGGCATAAGCAAACCACAGAAAATCCTTGGGACAAGTACGAAACGGAATTTGCTTTAAATACAGTTCACAAAGCAGCAATCTCTGAGATTGTAGATAAAGGTGCTACTATAGCATTTAATGAGGATATTGTTGCATTTATTCCTTCTCGTCATCTTGAAAAAGAAGATGGTTCTAAACTTAAGAAAGGTGAAGAAGCTGAATTCAAAATCATTGAATTCAACAAGGAGTTTAAGCGTGTTGTAGCCTCTCACACAGCTGTGTTTAGAGAGGAAGAAGCTAAAATCGTTAAGAAAGCTGCAAGAAAAGCAGAAGCTCAGGCAGCAGAAGCTAAACCTACTTTAGGTGACGCTAACGATGCTTTACAAGCTCTTAAAGATAAAATGGACGGAAAAAAGTAAAATTTCCTGAAATAATCATATTAAAAAAGTTCTTCATTTTTGAAGGGCTTTTTTTTTACTTTTAATTAAATGAAGTTACTTGTTTACAGTTTATTAGTATTTGTATTATTTGTCTTAGGCTATAACTATTATGAGCAGTTTTTTTTGTATTCAAAATCATTATTAGAGTTAGAAAATTTAAGCTTAGATAAAAGAAGTATTACAGATAAAAATAATGGTGCAATAGTTTTAGGAATCGTATTGGCAACGCTCCCGCTGTTTTATTTAGTAATAAGAAAAACAACAAACCTAAATTCAATTTTAGGTCAAGGCACAAGTATTTTTTTAATTGTTGTATTTGGAGTTCTATTTTGGAGACTCAGAATATTTGGTCTTAATGAAGAATTTCGCAAATTAACTGACTACGTTGATTCTTTCCAGACCGTTCCAAACGTCGAAATTGAATATTTAAAATTTGATATTTATGTTTTAATGGGCTTTATTGTTGGAGCATTAATTGCTATCCTTTTATTTAGGGATAAATCCAAACCACTCCTTGGCAATTAAGAAAAAGTCTATTTAAAGAGTTTTTTATAATATTCATCTGCCATTCTATGGCTTGAAAAAGAAGGGATGACATCATCAATGGCCTTATAAACTATCTTTTGCCACTTCTTAGGGTTTTTGTAATAGGTCGGTATAACTTCCTCCTCTAATATCTTGTAAAGATTGTAAGCATCTATTTTATCTTGATCCTCAACAGGAAGATTATGATTTAGCTCTGGCAATACAAAACTGTTTTTACCATGTTTTTGAAATTCTGGTATCCATCCATCGTTGATAGAAACGTTCACTGAGCCATTCATGGCAGCTGTCATACCGCTAGTTCCTGAAGCCTCACGAGTAATTCTTGGAGTATTTAACCAAATATCAGAACCAAGTTTTAATTTCCTTGAGAGCTCAATTTCGTAGCCAGTTAATACCGCTAAATTTGTATATGATTTAGATATGTGCACTAAGTTATTAAAAATGTCAATCCCAAATTTGTCGTGTGGGTATGGTTTTCCAGCCCAAATGATTTGTACCGGATAGTCTTTATTATTAATCAGTTTTAAAAACCTTTCAAAATCGTAAAGCAGCAAGTCGGCTCTTTTGTAACCGGCAAAACGTCTTGCCCATACTATAGTTAGTACTTTTGGATCAAATATTTTTTCTGTTTGGTTTACAACTTCAGCGAAAAGTTCTTTTTTAAGCTCTATCTTTCGTTTAAAGAAGGTTTTATCATTCTTTTTAACCCAAGATTGTTTCAACTGTTCATCTTGCCAAAAACTTTGATTTTGTGCATTAGTTATTGGAATAATAGAACAGGTGTTACTGTAATCACGCCACATTTCTTTGGATACCTTGGCATGTAATTTTGAAACAGCATTAGCTTTCTTGGCTAGTCGTAATGCTGAAACCGTATAATTAATTTTGCTATCATTAACGGTTTCATAAGCCAATTCATTTTCTGTTAATTTTCTTCCAAAAAAGCCACAATGATTTAAGAAATGTCCATCGCGCTCTTCATTACCTGCTTTTTCAGGAGTATGTGTGGTAAAAACAAATTGGTTCTTTTTTATCCCCTTATCTTTTAAGTAATAAAAAGCAGGAAGCGCATGGCCTTCATTCAAATGATATATATCTGCTCCTCCAAGAGCTTCGACAACTTTAGCACCACCAATGCCCAGAACAATGCTCTGAGAAATACGTGTTGTTTCATTAGCGTCATACAGGTGGTCTGTGATGGTTTTAGACAAATAATCGTTTCCTTCTACATCTGTACTTAAGAGATATAGTGGTACAGAGCCAAAGATTTCTGGTTTTAGCACATAGGCTTTTACGTTTACATTTGGGTTACCGTGAAGAGATACTTTAACTTCTATGCCTGTGTCTTCAAGAAAATTATAAGTTTTCTCAACAAAGTCAGGTCTCAGCGTTTTATCCTTATTGCGGGACTGGTCGTAGTAGCCGTACTTCCATAACACTCCAATTCCAATGATATTTTGCTTGAGCTCAAATGCAGAACGCATGTGAGACCCAGCTAGGAATCCTAAACCTCCCGAATAGATTTTTAAAGCTTGATGAATTCCAAATTCCATACTAAAATAGGCAACTTTTTTATCGTAAGGTTTAACTGGGCTGTACGGATGGTGCCAGGTACTGTATTTACTGTTCATAATAAGGTTGAATGTTAATCACAAAGCGGTAAAAATAAGCATTAGTAATGCATTATTTTGGTGACAATTATCATGAAATAGTTTAGTTTGCCATAAATATCAATCTGTTAATATTCTACGTTGATATGTGATAAATTCCTAAATTTTTACGTTAACTTTGCTCAGTGAATAACGCTGAGTGCTAATATGAGTCAGAAAGTTTTACTCAATTCCAAAGAAGTCAATATAATTCTCCACCGACTTGCCTGTCAGCTCATAGAAAATCATGAGAACTTTGAAGAAACTGTGCTCGTGGGTATACAACCCAGGGGTCGATTTTTGGCCAATAGATTAGCAGATTTGTTGCGAGAAGAATACAAGATTAAATCCATTCAATTAGGCCATTTAGATATTACCTTTTTTAGAGATGATTTTAGACGAGGCGATAAACCTCTTGCTGCGAATACAACAGAAATAGATTTTATTGTAGAAGATAAAAATGTAGTTTTTATTGATGATGTTTTACACACAGGACGCAGTATCAGGTCTGCTTTAACAGCAATTCAATCATTTGGAAGACCAAAGAATATTGAGTTATTAACATTGATAGATAGAAGATTTAGTAGGCATTTGCCCATACAGCCAACATATAAAGGAAGGCAGGTAGATGCGATAGACGAACAGCGCGTTAAAGTGAACTGGTTGGAGAATGCTGGCGAAGACGTGGTATATTTAGTAGATAAATAAAATAACCTTTGCAATTACAATAGTTAAAATATGAGTGAGTTAAGTGTTGATCACTTGTTAGGCATAAAATATCTGAACAAAACAGATATTGAACTGATTTTTGAAACGGCAGACCAGTTTAAGGAGGTTATTAATAGACCTATAAAAAAGGTTCCATCACTTAGAGATATTACAATTGCCAATTTATTTTTTGAGAACTCCACTAGAACTAAACTTTCATTTGAGTTAGCTGAGAAGCGTTTGTCTGCAGATGTTATTAATTTTTCAGCCTCCCAATCATCTGTTAAAAAGGGTGAGACATTGGTAGATACAGTAAATAACATACTATCAATGAAAGTGGATATGGTAGTGATGAGGCACCCAAATCCAGGTGCAGGTGTGTTTCTGTCAAAACATGTAAAGGCTAGCATCATTAATGCTGGTGACGGCGCACATGAGCACCCAACTCAGGCATTGTTAGATTCATACTCCATTAGAGAGCGATTGGGTGGAGTTAAAGGAAAAAATGTGGTTATCGTTGGTGATATTCTACATAGTAGGGTAGCGCTTTCAAATATTTATGCATTACAACTGCAAGGTGCTAACGTTAAGGTGTGCGGGCCAAAAACTTTGATTCCTAAGTATATAGAATCATTAGGTGTAAAAGTAGAGACTAATCTTAGAAAAGCATTAGAATGGTGCGATGTTGCGAATATGTTACGCGTACAAAATGAACGTATGGAGATATCATATTTTCCATCTACGAGAGAATATACCCAACAATTCGGAGTTAACAAAACCTTATTAGATAGTTTAGATAAGGAGATTGTTATTATGCACCCAGGACCAATTAACAGAGGTGTAGAGATAACCAGTGACGTTGCAGATTCAAAACAGGCCATTATATTAGATCAAGTAGAAAACGGAGTTGCAGTGAGAATGGCTGTGATATATTTATTGGCTTCAAAAATCAAACAGTAAAATGATTATTGATAGAGACGGTAATATCACCCTTATAACACAAGAGCATCCTTCAGTAAAAACTCTTGTGAATAACATAGAGCAGTCTTATGATAAATTTAAAAGCTATCATCTCATTGTTAATCTTTCTTCTTTACAAAAAAATCATTTAGAAGATATTGTTGAATTTTTAAGATTAAGCAACACTCACCGCAGAGACCAAAAGTCTTTCGTCATAGTTTCTGACAAAGTTGATTTAGATGAAATGCCAGATGAAATTGTGGTTGTTCCTACGCTGCATGAAGCTTATGATATTATAGAAATGGAAGATATCGAAAGAGACTTAGGCTTTTAGATATGAATCTTACCATCTTAGGTTGCCATAGTGCCACACCACGCGTAAATACTAATCCAACAGCTCAAGTCCTTGAGATTAAAAATCACTTCTTTTTAATTGATTGTGGCGAAGGCACGCAGGTTGAATTACGTCGAAATAAAATAAAGTTTTCTAGAATTAAGCATATTTTTATTTCCCATTTACACGGAGATCATTGCTTCGGTTTGGCTGGGTTACTTAGTACTTTTAATTTATTGTCTCGTGAAACGGAACTCCACATTTACTGTCCTAAAGGTCTAAAAGAGGTTATCACACTTCAATTAAAGCTCTCTGACTCATGGACTAAATTCCCACTGATTTTTCATGAACTCACCTCAAAGGGCTCTGAGCTTATATTCGAGGATGATAAGGTAGAGGTTTACACCATACCTTTAAAGCACAGGATATATACCAATGGCTTTTTGTTTAAGGAAAAAGAAAGCGAACGGAAATTAGATATTAATGCCGTACGCAATGCAAAAATTGATGTTGCTTACTATAGAAAATTAAAGCAAGGTGGTGATGTGCCTAATGAGCAAGGTGAATTAATAAAAAATGAGACTGTAACAAAAGACCCAGCGCCAGCAAAAAGTTATGCCTATTGCAGTGATACTGTTTATAACGAAGACATTATTCCTATTATAAAAAACGCTACAGTGCTATATCACGAGTCGACCTTTCTAGAAAAAAATCTTGACTTATGTCAACCTACAAAGCATAGTACAGCCAAGCAAGCGGCTACGATAGCTGAAAAAGCAGAAGTCGGTACCTTAATACTTGGGCATTATTCAACACGGTATAACGGATATGATGGATTTCTTAATGAAGCTCAAACTGTATTTGATAATGTTTTACTTTCGCGAGATGGTAAGACAATTAAATTTTAGAGTAATGAGTTTTCATTTTTTAAGTTTAATTTTAATATCGAGTACCGAGACTAAAACAACTTGTTATAGTAATAGTTATTGTAGTTCATCTAATTGATTAACCCAATTAATGGCTTCCAAGAGATTTTTTGCACGCTTAATTGGGATAGAAGCCAATTGTTTTTCAATATTGGCATTTATAAATGTAGAATCTCTATAACTTACAATTGCAGCAGCTATAAGAATACTATCGTCTTTATCAAAGTAAGACCATAACACAGGGTCTATTGAATATGCATTAACGCGATTAGCTATGTATGCTAAGGATTTATGATAACCATATTTATCCCTTAAAGAAGCTAAGAGTTGATTAAGTTTGTCCCAATTAAGATGCTCGCCTTCATTAACCTCCATTATAAAATAGTTATCTAACACGTAGTATTTGCCAAAATTTAATTCAACTTTTTCATAAGAAAGTGACATAGAAATAGGAGATTCTTCAAATTTCATTGTTCAATTTTTTGATAAATGTACTCTTTTTTTGAGCCAATAAAAAAATGGAGTATCTTCGTTTACCTATGGAAAGAGATCTAAGTAATTACCGCAAAACCTATCAAAAAGGGGAGTTATTAAAGTCCCAAATACCTGAAAATCCAATGGAATTATTCAGGGATTGGTTTATAGAAGTTGATACACATTTTAATGTTGGTGAAACTAATGCTATGACTATTTCTACCATTGGACTAGATGGTTTCCCAAAGAGTAGAGTAGTGCTGTTAAAGAAGTATACTTTTGAAGGTTTCATTTTCTATACCAATTACAAAAGCGAAAAGGGAAAAGCAATCTCTTTAAACCCAGCCGTTTGCTTGTCATTCTTTTGGCCAGCAGCAGAACGGCAGATTATTATAAAAGGAAAAGCAGAAAAAATAGCAGAAAATCTTAGCGATGGTTATTTTGAGTCACGACCGCGCGGAAGTCAACTTGGAGCAATAGTTTCAAATCAAAGTGAAGTGATTTCCAGTAGGGAAGAGCTAGAACAAAAATTGCAGACCCTTGAAAAAAGCTATGAGGGTAAATCCATAGACCGCCCGGATTTCTGGGGTGGTTACATTGTAAAGCCAGAAGAATTAGAGTTTTGGCAAGGTAGGCCTAACAGACTGCACGATAGAATACGGTACAAATTGCAGTCAGATTATTCATGGCAAATCGACAGGTTATGTCCTTAATAAAAATCGATTAAGTGGTATAATTCTTGGCTGAAATACCTTAAAAGATAATTTTAAAGTGCATTTCATCGATGTTTTGCAATAAAATTCGATGAAATACATGCTTTTAATCGATTTTAACATTATATTAACGTTTTAAGCTAGAGACCCTGTTAAATTAGTAGGACCAAATCTTAATTACCTACTTATGAAAGTGTCTAAACTGCTGCCACTTATGGCAATCGTAGCCCTCTTAGGCTTGTCATCTTGCTCAACAGATACGTCTTTAGAAGATGAGATAAACGCAATAGAAGTTCCTCAGGCTCCTTTAGCCAAACAAATTGAAATTGAAATTATGGAACTCATTAATGCACACAGAATAAACGAAGGCCTCAGTACGCTCCAAGATCACTCAACGGTTAAGGCGGTTGCGTTTACGCATACCGATTATATGATTGAAGTTGATAATGTATCTCATGATAATTTTTTTCAGAGAAAGCAAAGTTTACAATTAAATGCTGATGCTAATATTGTTTCAGAAAATGTAGCTTACGGTTTTAGTTCTGCTGAATCTGTTGTCAATGCATGGTTAAATAGTCCAAGTCATAGAGAGAATATTGAAGGTAATTTTACCGACTTTGATGTCTCGGCTGAGCAAAACGTAGATGGAAAGTGGTATTTTACCAATATCTTTATAAAGCGTTAGACCGCTTAAAAAGTTGATTAATAGCAAGAAAAAGACCGCTACTGCGGTCTTTTTTTATGGATAAATAAACACCTCTGATTATTCTTCTTTATTAAATCGAGTAGCTGGTGTTGTAAATTATCTTGTTTGCATAATGTTTATCCCCTTGTGCGTAAGTTTTTCTAATACTAGAATAAAGATTGAATAAAAGCTTTTATATATCATTAGACCTTGTGAATATTGCGGTTTAAAATGATTAAAAAAAAGCAAGTAATTTATATTACTTGCTTTTGCTATTTGTTAAATATGTTTTGTGACGTAGGATTTATTCCTTTACAATGTAGAAATAGGAGCGTCTGTTCATTTGATGTTCTTCCTCAGAGCATTTTACTCCGTTAGAGCATTCATTGAGTAATTGAGTTTCACCATATCCAATGGCACTCTCAACTCTACTTGAAGAAATGCCTCTAGAAATTAAATAATCTCTAGTAGATTTAGCTCTTCGGTCAGAGAGCTTCATATTATATCTGTCACCACCTCTGCTGTCTGTATGGGATTCAATTTTAATGACCATTTTAGGATGTTTTCTTAATACATCTACAATATTTTCTAGTTCGTACTGAGCATCAGTTCGTATACTCCATTTATCGAAATCAAAGAAGATAGGATTTATAACAATTTGGTTATCTATAATGAGTGGGATAAGCATTAAATCGGCTGAATTTATCTTATCATTATTGGCCGAAGTATTTACAACGACTTGTTTGTCTTTATAATCCATTTTATTCGCTGCAATTGTATAAGTTTTATTACAATCTACAGTAAATGAAAAATTGCTTCTGTTTTCCGTATTAAATTCTTCTAAAATTTTTCCAGTTTCGTCGATTAATCTGACAGTAACACCAGTTAATAAGATACCTGTATTACTATCTTTTACCTCTCCAGCAATTATTTCTTTACACTTTTGCGCGTTAAAACTGTAAATATCATCGCTTCCCTTTCCGTCAGGTCGGTTAGATGAGAAAAATCCTTTTTTGCTTTCGGAGTTTATGAAGAATGCAAAATCATCATAGCCACTATTGTAAGGAGAACCTAAATTTTCAGCTTCAGTACGTTCACCTTTAAGAATATCAGATTTAAATATATCTAAAAGACCAAGATTTAAATGGCCATCAGAAGAGAAATACAGAGTGCTGTCTTTTGCCACAAATGGAAACATTTCTCTACCTTCTGTATTTACAAGTTCACCTAAGTTCTCTGGTTCACCGTAATCCCCATCATCATTAATAGCTACAGAATAGATATCAGTTTGGCCTATACCACCCTCTCGATCTGACACAAAATACAAGATTTTATTATCAGGACTAAGGGCAGGATGACCAGTAGAATAAACATCATCATTAAAAGGTAATTCCACCACATCTGTCCATATACTATCAACTAGAGTTGCTTTGTATATTTTTAGATGAGTGGTACCTTTTTTATCATACTTTAAGCGATTTCTTTTATTCACATTATCCCTTGTGAAATAAAGCGTATTTCCGTCGTTAGTAATGGCTATAGAAGCTTCATGATATTCTGAATTAATATCAGTTGAATTTAATTCTAATTTAGAACTGTAGTTTGTTATTGCTCCATTTTCAGTAATTTCTACTTTGTAAATATCTAAGAAAGGTTCTTTGTTCCAGCTATATAAGTTTTCACCTTCACTATTAGCTGAAGCAAAATAGAGCGAACCATTTTTTATAAAAGCACCGAAATCTGAGTTTTCAGAATTGAACGGTACATTATCAATAGTTACAACAAGTTCATTTTTAGATGTTAATTTATCGTACAAATCAACTTCGTCTGGATTATAACCTTTAAGGCGACTATCGCCTTCATGCACAGCAACTAATTCTTTAAACCATTTATCGGCCTCATCAAACTTTCCAATACTTCTTAAAGACTGAATGTATTTATAGAGATACTCTGCATCTAATCGGTTATGTTGCTTTAGGGCTTCGCTATACCAAAATGCAGCTTTTTCGGACTTAGAATTATTGTAATAAGCGTCTCCTAATCTCGTGAGTACATGTGCACTACTATCACCTTTTTCTACTGCTTTTTCATATAGTTCAATAGCCTTTACGTAGCCGTAGTTTTTAAAAAACTTATCAGCTAATTTGGTTTGAGCAAATGTCAGCGATGAGCTTAATATGATTACTATAGCTATTAGTTTTGTTTTCATAGTACGTTTCATTTTAGAAGTATCTAGGTGATTTTATACGTCTACTTTTAAATACTTCGAACATAAGTAAAACTTCATGTGTGCCACTTGTGTAGGCCCTTATATCTGAAATTGGATATTCATAGGCATAACCAATACGTAATTGCTTTGATACCTGGAAATCCGCGATTCCTCCAATTGCCGCGGCCGATTCATTAATTCTATAGCCACCTCCAATCCAAAAAGTGTCATTGAAAAGAAAGTTAGCAGATATATCAAATGATAGTGGCGCTCCATTCGTTGCCTTTAATAATACTGATGGTTTTAGCTTAGTCGTTGCGCTTAAGTCAAAAACATAACCACCGGTAACATAATAACTAATGCGTTCTAGCGCAACATAGTCAATGCTGCCACTTCCGCCATTATTGTAATCTGTATTTAAAATTCTTGGTGCTGATAAACCAACATACCAACGTTGTGAATGCCAATACAATCCTGCTCCAACATTAGGACTCCAGCGATTAGAAACATCATTAAAAAAGGGGTCGTTAATAACCGATGGATCATTTAAAAGCTCTTGGTCAAGATTGTAATGTGTAAAACCTGCTTTTACACCAAATGCTAGTTTTGAATTCAAACCAGTTTGAATTGTATAAGAAAAGTCACCATATATATAGGAGAAATTCTCATAACCAAGTTTGTCATTGATAAATGAAAGGCCGATGCCAATTTTATCATTTCTCAAGGGTGCATGGACTGACAAGGTTTGTGTTTCTGGTCCACCTTCTAGACCTACCCATTGACTTCTGTGCAAACCTACTGCACTAAAAGTGTCTCTACTACCAGCGTATGCTGGGTTAATAGAAATGGTATTAAACATGTATTGCGTAAATTGAGGCAACTGTTGTGCTAGGGCAGTAGAAATGCTCAAGATAAATATTGCAACACTAATTGATTTAGTAAGCTTCATCGGTTAAGTTTATTAATTTGTTGCTACGTAAATAGGACCTGCAAATGGTTCTAATCCACTGTTTCTTAAATTTATAACATAATAGTAAGTTCCGGTTGGGACTTGGCCAGACCCTCCTACTGACGATCCATTGGCGATGCCATTCCAATTGTTTTGATAGTTATTTGACTCATAGATTTTAGCGCCCCATCTGTTAAAGATTTGGAGTTCAATAACAAATCCACAAACTTCAATACCCTTGACTTCAAAGAAGTCATTAATATTATCGCCATTGGCAGTAACTGTTTTTGAAATAACTACATTATCCTTTCCACAAGCCAACACTAAACAGTCATCATCAATGGTGACATCGACTTCTACTTCTGTTGGACATGGGCCTTCGGTAATGGCGTATTTAAAAGTGTAAACTCCAACTTCTACTGTAGATGGGTCAAAAAAGCTACCATCTAAGCTAGCATCACCTGAAACAACAGTCCAAGTTCCATCCATATCGAAATCTCCTGATAGTAAATCAAATAAATCAAATTCAATATCTAAAACACATCGGTTTGCATCAGTAGCTTCAATAACATTACTTATTTCTACCGTGATATTTTGAGTAAAAATATCGGAGTTGCCACAGTCATCAGTAACAGTCCATGTTCTAATTATTGAATAATCTTCAAAATCATTTACTTGAGTTGATTCTTCATTGAATTCAACATCTATTGCATTGGAACAAGCATCCTCAAAAACAAGATTTGGAACTTCAGGTATATCATCACACGCAGCTGTAATATTATCATCAATTGGCGTTACCAATTCAGGTGCTGTAGTGTCAGATACAGAAATAATCTGAATATGACTCACACTGTTTCCACAAGAATCAGCGGCTGTCCAAGTTCTTGTAATAATTTGATCACTAATACAGGCGCCCGCTGTTATCTCTTCACCAAAATCTACTACTATATCTTCACAATTGTCAAAGGCAGTTAATATTTCTGCTTCAGGTATAGCATCACATTCAACAGAGATATCAGGTGGTAAACTTTCATTGAATATAGGTGCCGTTGTATCCTGTACCGTAATAATTTGAAGATATGAGTTCATATTTTCACATTCATCCATAAGTAACCACTTTCTTTGAATGGTGTATTCATTTGGGCAACTTCCTTCAACTATTATATCTTGGAAGGTCGCCTGTAATCCTGTAGAACAGTTGTCTGCTTCGTCAGTCACATCTCCTGTTATGCTCAGGTCTGTTGGGTCTAAGTTGCACTCAATAGTGATATCTGCTGGTACGGTAAACGTAGGTATTGTGTTATCAACAACGTTTATGATTTGTTCAAGCGTACTCGTATTGCCGCACTCGTCCATAAGTGTCCATGTACGGGTAATAATTGATTCGTTGGCACAAGCTCCAGGTGTCGCGTTATCTGAATAACTAGCCTGTAGTCCTGAGGAACAGTTGTCGGTCTCGTCTGTGACGTCTCCGGTAATGTTCAGGTTTGTAGGGTCCACATCGCACTCAATGGTGATATCTGCAGGTACGGTAAATGTAGGTCCGCTGATATCCTCAATGGTAAATGTCGCTGTAGTGGAGCTTGCGTTGCCGCAATCGTCGGTCGCCGTAAAGGTCACGGTCGCCGTACCTGTTGCACCACAGTCATCGCTGAGCGCGGTAAAGTC
>NZ_JAGEVF010000049.1 GCF_017581965.1 Winogradskyella pelagia | reverse complement strand
AATCCCATCGATTTTGAGATTAATCCAGTTGTCATTTCGATTATGAAAAAGGCAAAATTTATGGTAAGTACAGACCAAAGTAACTTTTTTTGGTTAGCATTTTCTTTAAATTCCGTTTGTTCGGTTTGTTCAGTCGAGATTTTCTTTCCGCCTAAATTCAGTTCGATAATGGACTTTTCGATTTGGTCAATTTGTCCGCTGTGAAAAACAGTTAGTTTTCGGTTGGGAATGTCAAAGTCCAAATTCGCAATACTTGAGATTCCATCCAATTTCATTCGGATTAAATTTTCCTCTGAAGGACAATCCATTTTGGTAATCTCAAATATCGTTTTGTTCATTCAATTTATTGGTTTTTGGACATTAACCACAACTGCAGGGTTAAACGTAGTTCTGCTTTGACAATGAAAAGATAATAAATTCTTAAACAATAATTAGAGAAGGCGACTTCCTTATAATCTCTAATTATTGGTCATCAATTAGCATCGCTTTAGCGAA
>NZ_JAGEVF010000048.1 GCF_017581965.1 Winogradskyella pelagia | reverse complement strand
ACCGATCTGTTTATAGCAAATGGAGGCATCACCTTGTATACGGTGCTCAAGGATTGCGCAGGCAACGAGCTGGGTAGCATGTCACCGACCACACCGGACAATACCTTTGCGTATTCCTTTGACAATGACACTGACGCTCCGGTTCTGGAGGCGGTTACACCGGAAACAGGTGCCGTTTGCCTATTGGGCAACAGCTTTGTCTGGATGGTGGACGCTTCGGATACGAACTTGTACTCTTTGGAGATAGACCATAGCCTTGAAGCTACGGTGCCGGAATTTACGGTATACGCGAGCGCATCGGATCCTTACGGAGGCAACGAGGCAGATTTTGCGGCATTGGGCGCAACGGTTACCTACGATGACACACTGCAGCAGTGGACCATAGATTTCGGGGAAACGGTAACCGATCTGTTTATAGCAAATGGAGGCATCACCTTGTATACGGTGCTCAAGGATTGCGCAGGCAACGAGCTGGGTAGCATGTCACCGACCACACC
>NZ_JAGEVF010000047.1 GCF_017581965.1 Winogradskyella pelagia | reverse complement strand
CGGTTGGCGGAACTCTGACAAGAAAAAAGCGGATTGCGAAACTTGCTGGATATTTTCAAATAACACTTGCGATTATTGGATTTGTGGAAGTGTTAAGAAGATTTTTCGGAGACGAGAAATTACCCGATTTTTCCACAATGATTATCGTTTCGATTTTTGCACTTATTGCAAACGGAATTTGTCTTTACATTTTGCAAAAGTCAAAGAGCAAAGAAGAGGCACATATGAAAGCAAGTATGATTTTCACCTCGAATGACGTGATTATTAATTTAGGAGTCATAATCGCTGGACTTTTGGTAAATTGGTTAAGTTCGAGCAAACCTGATTTGATTATTGGAACAATCGTTTTTATTTTGGTAATTCAAGGAGCATTAAGAATTTTAAAATTAAGTAAATAAATAAAAAACACTAACCACAACAATGGCTATAAGTAATTGCTTGTTCTCGCCTACTTCTGAAAATCCTCGCGGATTTTCTATTCGGTTTTTATTTGCTAAATTACGTGCTCAACCACGCAACAAACCATATACAAACACGTTGTGTGCAATTTGAGAAAATTTTGCGTTTATACCAATTTTTGGTATATTTGAGAAAATTAGTATTCAAATGAACAAAAACACATCAATATCA
>NZ_JAGEVF010000046.1 GCF_017581965.1 Winogradskyella pelagia | reverse complement strand
CTTATTTTAAAATAGGTCCTTTTTTTGTGCCGCCTTTTAATTGATTACGGAAAAACCGTAAAAGTAATTGCAAATGTTCCTCCATTTTAACATTCTCTGGTTTTCTCTCTAAAACGTCCCTAGGTAATTTTATCCCATCCCTCCCTAAAAACTGATTTATAGCGATTAATATGTAACATTTTAGTCTTTATAAATTTTATGAAAAACAAATTAATATGGGCAATGCTTATACTGCTAGCCCTAACACGTTGCGAAAAAGAGCCCGCTCTGCAAGAGGCTGAGGACGTCAATCTCGGTGCAATAGATTTTCCAGAACTTAGAATAGCAAGGGTGTCTGATACGGATTCCCTTTTTGCGGCCAAGAAACAGGTTGGCATGTTCATTGCAAAGAAATTTGGCAAAACACAAATTGACAATACCTACAGAATGACCTCAGAGACCTATGGCTTTAGTATAGACACCAGTTATGTGCAGGTGATTACAACGGATATCTATGAAAGTTATACTTTTATGGCAGAGGACGGTGAGAGTGCCGTGCTCAAAAATTATATCCTTACCATGTTCCCAGACGGCAATTACAAACAGCTATTGGTAACGTATCCAAAAGTTTTAGAAGATGGCGATTATGTCTATGACATAGACCAGGCCACGGCATCTGTTAT
>NZ_JAGEVF010000045.1 GCF_017581965.1 Winogradskyella pelagia | reverse complement strand
GCCAACCAGGCGTTGAGCTCTGCAGTGTTCCCTGCACCGTCACATTCCACGGTGCTATCGCTAGCTGCCGTATCTATGGTAGGCACGGTTGTATCTACTACAGTTATTATCTGTGCTTCTGATGTTGTATTTAAACAAGCATCAGTTGCAGTCCATGTTCTTGTAATGATTTTAGTAATTCCGCAATTAGTAACTTCTGAATCTGAAAAAGTTACTGTTGGGGTAATACAATCATCAGTTGCAGTCGCAGTGCCCGTATTGGATGGAGAAGTATCTTCAGTACATTCAAGAGTGACATCGGCTGGAACTGTAAGAACAGGTGCCACTGTATCAATAATTGAATAGGTGGCTGTGACTTCGGAGAAGTTGCCACATTCATCTGTTGCTCTAAAAGTTACTGTTATGTCACCACTATCACAATCTAAATTTGATCCTATACCATAATCATTAGTCCATGTAACACCACTACAGGCATCCGATGCAGTTGCACCGGCATTATTTTGAAGCCAAGCTTCTAATGTTCCGTCTGGAGTAATACCACACTGGATATCAATATCACTAAGATTTGTTGTATCTATGGTAGGCACTGTTGTATCCTCAATGGTAAACGTCGCCGTAGTGGAGCTTGCGTTGCCGCAATCGTCGGTAGCCGTAAAGGTCACGGT
>NZ_JAGEVF010000044.1 GCF_017581965.1 Winogradskyella pelagia | reverse complement strand
TAAGTTGTACTAACCGTATTATCCAAGGCTGGCGACCAGCTGCCAGATATACCATTGTTGGATTGTGTAGGCAAAGGGTCTAAGGTATCACCCTCGCAGATAGGGTCTATGGAATCGAATAATGGGTCAATCAATGGATTAACCACGATTTCCAAAGTTACCTCTTGGGCACAGTCTTGACCAGGACCTGGTGTAAATGTGTATGTAGTCGTTGCTAAATTATTTAAGGCTGGCGACCAAGAACCGGTTATTCCATCATTAGATGTTATTGGTAGTGGCGCCAAGGCATCACCTTCACAAATAGGTGCTACTGCATCAAATTCTGGAAACTGTAATGGATTAACCACTATTTCTAAGGTGGCACTAGTTGCACAAGAATTGTCCGGAGTAAATGTATAGGTGGTTGTTACTGTGTTATTAAGGGCTGGAGACCACGTCCCTACTATTCCATTTAAGGATGTCGTTGGTAATTCAGTTAAATTCTCGCCCACGCATATTGCAGGGACTTGATTAAAAGTAGGAACCACATTTGGTTCTACCTCTATGAAAAGCGTTGTGCTAGCTGCACATTCTCCTGTGTTTGGAGTAAACGTATAAGTTGTACTAACCGTATTATCCAAGGCTGGCGACCAGCTGCCAGATATACCATTGTTGGATTGTGTAGGCAAAGGGTCTAAGGT
>NZ_JAGEVF010000043.1 GCF_017581965.1 Winogradskyella pelagia | reverse complement strand
TACCAATGGATCCGTTACCGTAACATTGGTTAAGGTCACGTTACCCGTATTGGTCACCGTAAAGGCATAAGTGATCGTATCTCCAGCATCCGCAACACCGTCGCCACCATCGTTCAAGGTGTCCACCTTGATAATAGTTATTTCAGGTGTTTGAGGGATAACTGTCGTTGTTGGATCATCGGGTTCTCCATCTCCGTTAGTATCTATATCCCTTGGGTTATTAGGGTCGTCACTATCATCTGTTACTGGGTCCCCTAATGGAGCTGTTGCATTCGTAGTTGCTTGATTTATTATGGTTCCTAAATCAATATCAGCCTGTGTAATAGCATAAGTTGAAGTGAATACTATTGTCCCTGGTCCTACTATTAAGTCCTGTAGATCACCTTGTCCATCTTCATCACTTCCACCACTTGCATAAATAGGAGTTGGTAATGTTCCTGTTCCTGTGAAATCAGCTGCGTTCTCAGCAACATCAATGTCAAAAAGAGTGACGTTACCAGTATTAAACACCGTATATGTGTATGTAATTATATCTCCTGGAGTTGCCACGCCATCAGTACCTAAATCTAAGGCACTAACTTTTTCAATACTCATACTTGGATTTTGCGGCAGGGTCGTTACCGTTGGGTCGTCTGGGTTACCATCAGAATCACTGTCGTTATCTGTAGCATCGTCCGGATCGTCCGATAAGCTCGTTACAGTAGTACTA
>NZ_JAGEVF010000042.1 GCF_017581965.1 Winogradskyella pelagia | reverse complement strand
AGACCGTTGTAGCACATTAAACCAAAATCACGTGATAAGAATGAATACCTACATAATCTTCGGAGTTTTAGCTTTAATCGGAATATTTGCTTTGATTAACTGGAATTCAAAACGGAATTCAAACACACACGGAATTGCGGAAAATAAGACTGAATTACGGAATGTTGAAATCCGACAAGAAAGGCGAGATTTAAAACTTACTGTCTCTTATAATTACGGAGAAACCACAAAAACTATATCTGAAAAAGCAACAGCGGAAATAATAAAAAGCACAATGGAATCAACAAATTGGAATGAATTTCACATTGTGCAATTGGAAGATGAAAATGGAAATGGATACAAAGCTCTGCACGTGAGCGGAAGTTTAGGCGATGACGGATTAGCTTCTGGATTTGTGACAGACGATGACCATATTTTATTGGTAAAACCATTAGAAACGGTTGAACAAATGACTGAAATTCTTCTTGACTTTTTGAAAGGAGAAGAAATTTGGCGTAATAAATATGAATATAAATAACGTGCTACAACAACGTGTAAGCGCAATAACGGCTGAATTTCCTAATCGGAAATTCAACTCGTTTTTCTAAATTAGGTGCGTCAGCAGAAAGTACTCGCGCACTTTCCCGTTACTGACGCTTACACAAACCCGATGAGAACACATTCGCCAAAGGCGAACTTTAATTACTACGTGCTTCGCACTATCGTCCTTAAAGCAAGGTGTTCTCATCTGCAGGGTTAAAC
>NZ_JAGEVF010000041.1 GCF_017581965.1 Winogradskyella pelagia | reverse complement strand
ACCGATCTGTTTATAGCAAATGGAGGCATCACCTTGTATACGGTGCTCAAGGATTGCGCAGGCAACGAGCTGGGTAGCATGTCACCGACCACACCAGACAATACCTTTGCATATACATTTCCTCCTAGACCGTCAGTCGCGATTTCAGGAGCAATTGAGTACTGTGAAGGCAGTGGTGGTGTTACGCTAGATGCAGGTGCAGGATTTGGATCGTACCTTTGGTTTCCGGGAGGTGAGACAACACGAACTATTACAGCTTTGGAAGGTATCTATACAGTAACAATAACTGACGCTACTAGTGGCTGTACTGCTACCTCTGCTGAATATACGGTCATAGAAAATGACTTACCTATAGTCACTTTTACTGCACCATTAGATCTTTGTTTGGATGCAGGCGTACAGGAAACCTTAGGTGGTGGAATGCCAGTGGGAGGTGTCTACTCAGGACCAGGCGTTACCGATGACGGTAACGGAAGAACCTATAGTTTTGATCCGGCAGCAGCAGGGACAGGCATACATACGATTACCTATACCTTTGAAGATGCCAATACTTGCGCTAGCTCGGCCTCGGACGATATTGAAGTCTTCGATTTACCAACGGTAACTTTCGAAGCACCAACGGACCTTTGTTTGGATACAGGCGTACAGTCAGGTCTAGGTGGCGGAATGCCAATGGGCGGTGTCTACTCAGGACCAGGCGTTACCGATGACGGTAACGGCCAGACCTATAGCTTTGACCCAGCAGCGG
>NZ_JAGEVF010000040.1 GCF_017581965.1 Winogradskyella pelagia | reverse complement strand
AACGGTCTCGGCTATGAGTAGTTGCGTGGGTTAGCGATTAACTTTGCAAGTACACACCAAGTTGGAAATTCCTGCGGAATTTCCAAAGTAGGCGAGAACAAGCAATTACTTATAGCCATTGTTGTGTGCAGTTTTTTATTCAGTTATTCTTTTCTTTAAGTCCATTCTTTCGTGCAATATTCTTGTTATCTCCACATAATTTTCATTCAGAGTTCTGTAAAATATTATATGTCGATTTGCCTTAACTCCGAGAAGTTGCTTTGATATTCCATCGTAGTTTTTTCCAAAATCAGGATTTTCTGCGATTTCTTGACAATTAGAAATTAGTCCATCATAATATTTGTCTGCTTGTTGTTCAGACCAAACCTCAAACGTATAATCCCAAATTTTTGATAAATCCTCTACAGCTTTGTTCGTCAACTTATATTGAGCCATTCGAGTGCTTTTTCGCTTTTAACGATTCAAGATGTTGTTTTGGGTCGAAGTCGTGAGCTATTCCGCTGTCAATTCCTTCTTGTATTGCAGTTTTCAAAGCAATTACTTTACTTTCTTCTTCCTCTAATAGTCTTAATCCAGCACGAATGACTTCGCTAACGTTTTTAAACCTTCCTTCACTTATTCGACTTTGAACGAATTGATCAAAATAATTTCCGAGTGATATTGATGTGTTTTTGTTCATTTGAATACTAATTTTCTCAAATATACCAAAAATTGGTATAAACGCAAAATTTTCTCAAATTGCACACAACG
>NZ_JAGEVF010000003.1 GCF_017581965.1 Winogradskyella pelagia | reverse complement strand
TGCCCACGAGCGACTACTGGTTCACACTGGCCTATGACGAGCCCCTGACCGGACAACGGAAGGAACTCAATGCCCATTTTACCTTGAAACGATAAAACATTATAATAAATGAAAAAGCCCGAAAAATATCGGGCTTTTTTTTATGTTCAAGACTATGCTTTAGAAGGCAAAAGCGAGTGTTAAAATAAAATCCGTAAATCTTGTATCTAATTGAGCAGAGTCTGTAAGCCCAACACTATAAAGTTGATAACCAATATTTCGTTCAGATTGACTGAATGCAAAATCAATGGACATACTGCCTAAATTATAACCTAATCCAGCTGAATAACCAGTTAAGTCACCGAAAAACCTATCATCTTGATATGGACTTTCTTCAAAGCGATAACCACCTCTTAAACTAAATCGATTAATTCTATATTCACCGCCAATTCTATATGTTGACGCAGTGCCCAATGTATTGGAAATTTGGTTGTTCAGCACATTGAAAAAACTATCTGATGACGGCCTGAATTGTGCGTTGCTGTAATCTCTAAACGAATAATCAAAACTAAGTATTGCTTTTTTACCAAATACATAAGCTAAGCTTCCAGTAAATCTACTTGGCGATTGCAATCTGTATTCTGGATAAATGTTGATGACATTTGGACTAATAATTTCAGAAATATTTGTTCCGTTTTCAATTCTTGTCGTAGCAAGATATTGGCTGGTTTCCTCTGAGATTCTATACCATGTAGGAGAATTATAGGATAGGCCGACCCTAAGCTCCTCCGTGAGTTTTGCGATAGCTCCAAGTTGGATTGAAAATCCACTACCGAAGACCCTTAAGTCATTACCAAAATTCACATTAGTTACAGTAGAGGATTGATTTGAATTTGACTCTCTTAAAAATGTTGAACGTTCGTAATTAATGAAATGTCCATTTAAATTAATACCAAAATAAATTTTATCATTATAATTGGAAGCAAAATTAAAGGCGAATTTGCCATTATAACCTCTACTTATATATGAAAAGTCTTGGGCAAAATTAGAACCAGAAATATTACTTGTATATGCGGTATTGTCACCAGTGTCTGAAATAGGGTCTATAATATAACCTTCATAACCTAAGAAGGCTTGCTGGTTACCGAAGCCGTAAAGAGAACCGATAATGTCATATGCCTGAGAGATTGATTCTCCTGGCAAAGCCGAAATTTCATCAAGTCTTCTTCCTTGTGCATATTCTGAGAAATAGTTGCCGATACTAGTATTTGGATTAACCCCTGATGCTAGCCAATCTTCATCGAAATCTGCTGCTCGGTCGTAGGCTACGCTTAAGGTAAAACCTTTCCATTTAGAATTTGGATTGACGTTTTTTAAGACAAAAGCAGCTCCTAGCTGATTTAAATCAAAATTGGTGTTTGAAGAAGAATTGGTGCCATTGAAGTAATTAACATTTCTATTAATGTCAAAGACACCAAATGACAATGATGCATGGCTTGTATTAAATATAGCTGAACCAGCTGGGTTAATATTAACGGCAGACATGTCGCCACCAAGAGCTCCAAATGCACCACCCATTGCCCTAAATCGCGCAGTTCCTTGTATCTCATCGATTGAGTATCTCAGTGCGTCCGATACATCTTGTGCTTGGGCTAAGGAACTAAAAATCAGCCCTATGAATATGAGAATCGTTTTTTTCATAAGTTATAATCTTTTAAAAAGTAAAAATGTTTTTAGGATTAACCTCTTCCACGTCTAGCTCCACCAGAAGATCGTCCACTAGAAGATCTAGAACCGCCTGAAGATCGCATTGTCCTTCCTGAAGAACGGGAGCCACTGTAGCTTCTAGAACTTCTGGAGGAACGATTAATACTTGAGTTTGATCTTGAACGTGACGAACTGGAATTTCTTATAGTTCTGTTAGGTCTAGTAACTCTTGTATTACCACTCCTAGAATTAGAACGAACGGATTGTCCAGAATATCGTCTACTAGAATAGCCTGATGAATTGTATGATCTGCGGTTTGAGGTTGTTCCTCTTCTAGATATAGCGGCATTACTTCTACCAACTCTACTTAAATCGTTATTATATAATAATGAGCCACGTCTACTATTGGTAAATGAGAGTCTATTATTTCCATAATAACCATTATTCCAGCCCCAGCCATATCCAGGATATCCCCAACCAGGATATCCCCAGCCCCAGCCTGGACCCCAGCCCCAGCCATATCCAGGGTACCCCCAACCTGGGTATCCCCAACCCCAGCCAGCGCCCCAGCCCCAGCCAGCGCCCCAGCCCCAGCCAGCACTCCATCCAAAGCCCCAGCCAGCGTTCCATAACCATGGGTTATTCCAACCCCAGCCATTATCGATATAATTTATAGTAATATTTTCATTAGCCTGACCCCAACCACCATAAGGAATGCGATTAGCTAGACTATCTTGTTCATGCTCTAGATTTTCTGATTGGTAACTATCCACATCAGTAAAGACCTCTTCTTCAGAAGCTGTAATAGCATCTAATTGAGCTTTATTTTCAGAAAAATAGTTTTCAAAATAATTAGAATCATCTGCATTTGTTACAGCTTTTTGTTCAACAGGACGTTCTTGATAAATATTATCATTACCGCTTGAATAAATGCCATCGTTATCGTAACCTGCGTACTGATATGACCCACAAGAGGTGATTATCAGAGAAAGGTTTAGAACAACAAAGAATGGCAATTTTTTTATTGTATTTGACTTAAATTGCATAACTCTTTTATTTAATTGTTGAACATCACAAAAATAGTTAGTTTTGCCCTACTATTTTTTTATTTAACATAAGCGCAATATTTGTGCCAAACCACTGACGATGAGTAAAAATCTTACAAGTAGGGCCGAGGACTATTCAAAATGGTACAATGAATTAGTTGTTAAGGCTGACTTAGCAGAAAATTCTGCCGTAAGGGGCTGTATGGTTATAAAACCATATGGTTATGCAATATGGGAAAAGATGCAGGCAGAATTAGATAGGATGTTTAAGGAGACAGGTCATCAAAATGCATACTTTCCAATATTTGTGCCTAAAAATCTATTTGAGGCAGAAGAAAAAAACGCCGAAGGTTTTGCGAAGGAATGTGCTGTTGTAACCCATTACAGGTTGCAAAGCGACCCTGATCGTGCGGGTAAGCTCAGAGTGGATCCTGAGGCTAAATTAGAGGAAGAATTAGTTGTTAGGCCTACAAGTGAAGCAATAATATGGAACACTTATAAAAATTGGATTCAGAGTTATAGGGATTTACCTATACTAATTAATCAGTGGGCTAATGTGGTGCGCTGGGAGATGAGAACGCGTCTGTTTTTGAGAACTGCAGAGTTTCTTTGGCAAGAAGGGCATACTGCTCATGCAACGAAACAAGAAGCCATCAAAGAAGCTGAATTAATGAATAATGTGTACGCGACATTCGTTGAACAGTTTATGTCTATTCCTGTTATAAAAGGAATTAAGACGGAGAGTGAACGATTTGCAGGAGCCTTAGAAACCTATTGCATTGAAGCTTTAATGCAAGATGGAAAAGCTTTGCAAGCTGGGACTTCTCATTTTTTAGGGCAAAATTTTGCCAAGGCTTTTGACGTAAAATTTACAAACAAAGAAGGTAAACTCGATTATGTTTGGGCGACATCCTGGGGTGTTTCTACACGGCTGATTGGTGCACTAATAATGACTCATAGTGATGATAGAGGTTTGGTTCTACCTCCTAAACTTGCACCATATCAAGTAGTAATTGTGCCAATATACAAAAGTGAGGAGCAGTTTGACGCTATCTCAGAAAAGGCAAACGAAGTGATTAAAGGATTGCGAAATCTTGGTATATCCTGTAAATTTGATAATAGGACAACGCATAGGCCTGGTGCAAAATTTGCACAATATGAGTTGCAGGGTGTGCCTTTAAGAATAGCGATTGGTCCAAAAGACTTAGAAAATGATACAGTTGAATTGGCAAGACGAGACACCTTGAGTAAGCAATTTGTCGCTATTAGTCAATTAAACGAAACAGTTACGACTTTGCTCGAAGAAATTCAAGATGCGTTGTACAAAAAGGCCTTGAATTTCAGGGACTCGCACATAACCATAGTTGATAATTTTGAGGATTTTAAGAAAGAGCTCGAAACTAAAACAGGATTTATCTCAGCCCATTGGGATGGAACAGCAGAAACAGAGCAAAAAATCAAAGAGCAGACCAAAGCTACAATAAGATGCATACCAGAAAACAACAAGTTAGAAGATGGAGTATGCGTATATACAGGTAAACCTTCTAAGCAGAGGGTTTTATTTGCAAAGGCCTATTAAAATTTTTAAAAAATATTTCTTTGGGGTTGCAACATTTAAAAATAGTTGTATTTTTGCATCCGCAATGGAAACATTGTCGTTCATTTAATAATGAGAATATACAAATGGCCCGTTCGTCTATCGGCTAGGACGCCAGGTTTTCATCCTGGTAAGAGGGGTTCGATTCCCCTACGGGCTACAATTTTTTAATAAAAAACATAATGGCAAATCATAAGTCAGCTTTAAAGAGAATAAGAAGTAACGAAAAGAGACGTGTCTTGAACAGGTACCAGCACAAGACTACTCGTGGTGCAATAAAAAAGTTACGCGAAATAACTGATGCTAAGGAAGCTCAAAAAATGTTACCTTCTGTATTGGGTATGATTGACAAGTTGGCTAAGAAAAACGTTATCCACGCAAATAAGGCTGGCAATTTAAAGTCTCAACTAATGAAACATGTAGCTGCTCTATAAGCGCACTACTTTATAAAGGAAAAAACCTTTCCATGACGGAAAGGTTTTTTTGTATAAAAAAAGACCTTAATTTTAAATCAAGGTCTTTTTGTTATTATAATTCTATTCTGGCAATTAGCCATTCATTGATATTAAAAACTCCTCGTTGTTACGAGTTTGTTTAAATCTATCATTTATAAATTCCATAGCTTCAACAGGATTCATATCCGCAAGGTACTTGCGCATTACCCACATTCTTTGGATGGTAGTGTCATCGAGCAATAAGTCGTCTCGTCTTGTACTTGAGGACATTAAATCAATCGCAGGGAAAATCCTTCTATTAGAAATCTTACGGTCTAATTGAAGTTCCATATTTCCAGTACCCTTAAATTCTTCAAAAATCACTTCATCCATTTTAGAACCGGTTTCGGTTAATGCAGTAGCGATTATAGTTAAAGAACCTCCATTTTCTATGTTACGCGCAGCACCAAAGAATCGTTTTGGTTTGTGCAATGCATTAGCATCAACACCTCCCGAGAGTATTTTACCAGATGCAGGTTGAACTGTATTATAGGCTCTTGCTAAACGTGTTATTGAATCTAAAAGAATAACAACATCGTGACCACATTCAACAAGGCGTTTCGCTTTCTCTAACACTATGTTAGCTATTTTTACGTGCTCATGAGCTTCTTTGTCAAAAGTTGAGGCTATAACCTCTCCATTAACATTTCGCTGCATGTCTGTTACTTCCTCTGGACGTTCATCTATTAGAAGAATCATTTGATACACTTCTGGATGATTTGCAGCTATTGCATTGGCAACATCTTTGAGTAGCATTGTTTTTCCAGTTTTAGGCTGTGAAACAATCATTCCGCGCTGACCTTTACCGATAGGTGCAAATAAGTCCATAATACGCGTAGAAATGGTCGATTGCCTTTCTGCAATATTAAATTTCTCCTTTGGAAATAATGGTGTCAAATGTTCAAAAGCAACACGGTCTCTTACAACCTGAGGGCTTTGGCCATTGATTTTACTTACTTTAATTAAAGGGAAATATTTTTCACCTTCTTTTGGAGGGCGGACGTGTCCAAGAACGGTGTCACCAGTTTTTAATCCGAACAAACGGATTTGTGATTGCGATACGTAAATATCATCTGGCGAGGTTAGGTAATTATAATCCGAAGATCTTAAGAAACCATAGCCGTCTTGCATAATATCTAATACGCCTTCGCTTTCAATAATCGCATCAAATTCAAAATCAGGCTCTTTATAGCGATTGCGGTTATCTTTATTTCCGTTGTTTTTGGAATTAGACTTATTAGAATTATCCTTAGGTCTATTTTGTTGCCTATTGTCGGAGTTTTGATTGGAACGTTTATTATCATTCCTGTCCGTTGACTTATTATCTCTAGGTCTTGGTTTTTGATTTTTCTGAGATTCGTTACGTTTATTTGTAACCTCTTCTTTTTTATCCTTAAAATCTAATGATTTTTGGTTTTTAGTATCTTTTGGTTTATTCTGAACTCTAGACCTTTTCTGTCTTTGGTTACTTTGATTGGTCTCTGAATTAGCCGCTGGTTTAGCCGCTGTTTTTGAGTCTGTAGCTATAGTTGCTTTAACAGCATCTGGATTGGCCGCTTGATAATCTAGAATTTGATAAACTAAATCGAGTTTTTTCAAACTACGATACTTTGGGACTTTTAGTTGTTTGGCAATATCCTGTAATTCAGGTAGCTTTTTAGCCTTTAACTGAGAAATTTCGAACATTTAGTATGTAATATAATGTATAATAACTTTGATATAATTAATTCAAGCTTTTCTAAATGATAAAAAAAGAAAACTGGTGAAATTAATTTGGAAGATTGAACTCGCAGATTCTTCGTTTATATCTCCGATTCCATTGCAATAATACAATTTTATTTTAAAACAAAATCTATCTTTTTAAAAAATAAACTACTAATTTTGCATTGCTTTTGATAAAAAAGATATGATTCAAAGGATACAAACACTTTATTTATTGCTGTCAATTGGTATTATGACAGGATTAATTTTTGTTTTCCATTTATGGACTAACAGTGAGGGTCAACAAGTATATGCCAAGGATAATTACCTGTATTTGGGTTTTTTTGTAGCTTCGGCTGTTTTGTCTTTAATTTCAATATTCAGTTTTAAAAACAGAAAGTCCCAATTTGTTCTTGGGCGACTCAGTATAATATTAAACTTTATTTTACTAGGAGTCTTTGTTTATCAGTCGCTAAATCTATCTGGAGAAACCAATGTTTCTGAGAAAGGTATTGGGATGCTTCTTCCTATTTTTTCTATTGTGTGTTTAGTCTTGGCTAACAAGGCTATTAAAAAGGATGAAGATCTTGTAAAATCTGTAGACCGATTACGATGAACCTAAAATCTTAGTAGTATTAGTGAATAACCCAGACACTGCCGTCTGGGTTTTTTAATGCCTTTTATTAAACTCTATAACTTCTAGGTTGTCAATCTGCTTATTGTCTATAGTGAATCTTAGCATCGTTCTAATTTTATGAAAACCGTGCTTGCCCGCAGCACCTGGATTCATATGTAGAAGATTTAATTTTTTGTCTGGCATGACCTTTAGTATATGGGAATGTCCGCAAATAAATAGGTCTGGAGGGTTTTTCTGTAGTTCCTCCCTAACTCTTGTATTGTACTTTGGAGGGTATCCTCCAATATGTGTAATCCAAACATCTAGGTTTTCACATAGAAAACGTTGATGTAACGGAAATTCTGTTCTTGCTTTAGCATCATCAATATTGCCATAAACAGCTACTAAAGGTCTTAAGGCTTTAATTTTATCTGTTACAACTAAATCTCCAATATCTCCTGCGTGCCAGACTTCGTCTGCTTGCTTTACATACTTGAGGATGTTATCATCTATATAACTATGTGTATCCGAGAGCAAGAGGATTTTTCGCATTAAGATAATATTGTGATTATACCTAGCTATTCTAAGTATATTTGTAGTTTGTGAAGCAAAAATAAAGCAAACTTTTGAGATATTTTTTAGAGCTTTCATTTAACGGAAGGGCTTATCATGGTTGGCAGGTGCAGCCAAATGCAATAACGGTGCAAGAGGTCTTGGAAACGGCACTAAGTACTATCTTAAAGGAACCACTTAAAATTGTAGGAGCGGGTCGGACAGATACTGGTGTTCATGCCACACAAATGTTTGCCCACTTTGATTGCAGTAATCTAGTTTTGGAGGATGATTTAAAATACAAAATGAATTCCTTTCTGTCTAAAGATATTGTAATTAAGAATGTGCTAAAGGTGAAACCTGATGCTCATGCTCGGTTTGATGCTGTGAGTAGAACCTATAATTATAGAATTTCTACGATTAAGGATGCTTTTAACTTTGACTTTACATATTGTATGCAGCTGCCTTTAAATTTAGAGGCTATGCAAGCAGCTTGCGATATCTTATTGACGCATAAGAATTTTCAATGCTTCTCAAAAACACATACGGATGTAAAGACATATAATTGCGATATAAAAGAGGCCTATTTAAGGCTTGAGAACCAAGAAATTATTTTTACAATAAAGGCGGACCGCTTTTTGAGGAATATGGTACGCGCGATTGTTGGGACGCTAATTAATATAGGTTTAGGAAAAATTGCAGTAGAGGATATGCACCATATCATTAAATCTAAAGATAGGAGTAAAGCAGGGTTTTCAGTTCCTGCACAAGGATTATATTTAGTGGAGATATTCTATCCGAAAGACCTTTTTTTAATTTAAAAATTGATTCCCATATTTAGGAAAATTAATATGGCAGAAAAGCAAAAGAAAATATTTGATGTTTCATTGTTTAAAAGGCTCTTAAATTATATAAAGCCTTATAGAACGGTCTTTGTCTTGTCCTTAGTATGTGTAATTGGGTTGTCTATATTTGGAGCTTTACGGCCCTATGTTCTTCAACAGGCCATTGATACTCAAATAGCGCAAAAAAAATACGATGGCTTCATTGTATATATCGTTTTGATGTTAGCCCTTCTTTTACTCGAAGTCATCTCTCAGTTACTATTTATTTATTACGCAAGTTGGTTAGGTCAATCTGTGGTAAGGGATATTAGGGTAAGGCTATTTAGCCATATGCTCAAATTTAAGATGACCTATTTTGATAAATCGTCGGTAGGGATTTTAATAACCCGGGCTGTTACCGACATGGAGCGTATAGCAGACATTTTTGGTCAAGGTCTTTTTATGATTTTCAGTGATATATTAAAAATGGGTGTTGTTGCTGGTTTTATGTTGTATATGAACTGGAAATTAAGTCTTATTGTATTCATCACGCTCCCTATTATCATTTTTGCGACCAAGATATTTCAAAAATACATGAAGCGGGCCTTTGAAGAGGTGCGCACGGAAGTTTCGAATCTTAATTCTTTTGTGCAAGAGCGTGTGACTGGGATGAAAATCTTGCAGCTCTTTACAAGAGAAGGCACAGAGTTTAAAAAGTTTAAAGCTATTAATGAGCGCCATAAAAAGGGTTGGTTAAAAACGGTGTGGTATAACTCTATTTTTTTTCCAATTGCTGAATTTGTATCGTCTTTAACCATGGGTGCAATCATTTGGATTGGAGGACTTAACACTGTGGTGGGTCAAACGGCGAGTATGGGAGATCTTATTGCTTTTACTATGTTTATTCCTATGTTGTTTAGGCCCCTAAACCAAATTGCTAATAAATTCAACACACTACAGATGGGTATGGTCGCTGCCGATCGTGTCTTTAAGGTTTTGGATACCAACTCTAATATTAACGACACAGGAACTATTGAAGCCAATCATTTTAAAGGGCAGTTGACTTTTGAAGATGTTAGATTCTCCTATATAAAAGATGAAGAAGTCTTAAAAGGTGTATCCTTTAATGTTGACGCCGGACAAACGGTTGCCATTGTTGGCGCAACAGGCGCAGGAAAATCAACTATCATTAATTTGTTAAACCGATTTTACGATATTGATTCTGGAGCTATAAAAATAGATGGAGTTGATATTAAGTCAATGACCTTAAGTTCATTAAGGCACCGAATAGCTGTGGTTTTACAAGATGTATTTTTGTTTGCAGATACTATTTTAAATAATATCACTTTAAATAACGAATATATTACTGAAGAAGACGTGGTTACTGCAGCTAAAGCTATTGGTATACATGATTTTATTTCGAGTTTACCAGGTGGTTATCACTATAACGTTAAGGAGCGTGGTGTGATGTTGTCCTCTGGGCAGCGTCAGTTAATTTCCTTTTTAAGAGCGTATGTTACCAATCCAAGCATTTTAATTTTGGATGAGGCGACCTCCTCTGTAGATTCTTACTCCGAGCAATTGATACAAGATGCTACCGATACCATAACCAAAGGAAGAACGTCTATAGTTATTGCGCATCGTTTAGCAACGGTGCAACAAGCTGATAAAATTATAGTAATGGATTCTGGTCAAATTGTAGAAATGGGGACGCATAAATCCCTACTTAAAAAGAAGGACGGTTACTACAAAAATCTTTACGAGGTTCAGTTCTTAAAGGCTGAGGCCGTTTAATTATTGTTTAGGTTTAAAATCTCCAAGGTTGTACTGACCCGTTAAAACTCCTAAGACAAAGGAAATTACCGCCAAGATTATATAGAGAACAAAGAAAATTGCTAAAAACAAAATTGTTTTTACAAGCAACTCTGAAATACTGAGATTGAAAATTCGTTTTAGTAAAAAACAGTGGTAAAGTAAAATAATGGGGTAGGTTATAAAGATAAAAGGAATATAATATGTTGGAATAATTAAAAGGATAATTTGCCCAGCGATAACAGAAAAAATTGAGATTAGGGACATACTGTACAGATAAATTATAATATGCTCTGTAAAGTTGTATTTTTTATCCCAAAAGACAATCCACGAAATTAGACCAAAAACGGGAACAATTGCTGAGTAAATTAAAGAGCTATATTCCATTGTATCACCCGCGGAATAATTTGCAAGGGCTTCTTGGGATAGAGGATTATTAAAAATCTCAAGGCTAGACATCCATGCTACTATGTCAAAATACTCCAGATAAAATCTTTGAATTAAAAATACTGATAGCCCAGATATCGTTAAGGACAATCCAAAAAGACTAATCGGGTTGACGTAGCGTTTCCTAACCCCGTCAATATAAGTTGAGATAACTTCTTCGGGCTTTTTACATAAATCGATTATAGTCCTTAGCAGTTTGTTATCATAATTGAAAAACGTTTCGCTTAGGTGTTCAAATAAGTTTTTAAGAGTTAATCGTTTTCTAACAACTTTGCCACCGCAGATGCTGCAATATTCAAAATCTTCTCGTAACGCTGTATTACAATTTTTACAGTTCATTTTACGTTATTTTATAAGGCCTACGGTAATTAATGCACCTATAACAGCGACTATCAATCCAAGCACCAAGTAACCTCCTATATAAACTACCATAACCAATAAAAATTTAGCAAGGGTATGAACATGTTGCTCTTTAAATACACGTTTTAGTATGAAGTATAAATAAATAAAGTACGGTATACTTAATATAGTGGATACCATTAAATAGTTAAGGCCAAAGAATAAAAATAGAATACTAAAAACAGCGGTTATGATTATAACTTGAGCTGAATAATATAAATTGATAACAATATGTTCAGTGAAATTATAACGTTTTTCGCTTAAAAAGTAATAAACAATCCAAGTTGAAAAGGCAGAAATTGGGACTCCAATAATATAAAATAAACCTTGATAATCCGTAAAAAAACCAAAGTCCATATCTTTTAAAGGGTTGTTCTCTTGTCCTTGTATACTTTCCATTCCTTCGTAGATATTAACATCTAAAGCTTCCTTAAAAAAGGTTGACATCAAAAACACCTGAATACCTGCTAAGGTTAATGAAAATGCAAAATATGGGATAACATCAAAGAATTTCTTTCTTGTCCCTTCGATATAACCGACAATGACGTCTTCAGGTTTAGTAAACAATGCTATAAATGTGCTCAATAACCTGTTGTCTAGTGAAAAAAATTCTTCATTGACTTGTTGAGCTATAATACGTAGTGTTAATCTATTTTTAATAATCCGCGCACCACATTCATCACAGTAGTTCTGGTCTTCTCGTAGCTGTATATGGCAATTTTTACAGTGCATTATCTAAGGTCATCTTTAATCTTTTTTATAAGATCATCTGTATCCTTGAACATAACGAATTCGCCATTTTTTAAATAGGATATTTGGCCAGTTTCTTCACTAACAACTAAAGCCAAGGCATCTGTTTTTTCAGTAATCCCTACAGCAGCTCTATGCCTTAGGCCAAAACGTTCCGGGATATTCTTCTCATTATTTACAGGCAAAATAACGCGCGTGGCTTTTACGATGTTATTATCTATAATGATAGCTCCGTCATGTAACGGGCTATTTTTAAAAAAGATACTTTCAATAATGGGTTGGGATACCAGGATATTCATTTCATCACCTGTGTTAGTTAAAAAGTCTAGATTATTGTTGCGCTCAATAACAATTAACGCTCCCGTATTTGAAGCTGCCATTTTTGTGCAAGCCTTAACAATAGCTTCAACATCAGTTGAGGTTTGGTCATTGTTTTTTAAGAATTTAAAATCTCTAAAAAGTCCTTTTTTTCCCGCAATATTTGTTGAGCCTACTAAGAGAAGGAATTTTCTAATCTCTGGTTGAAAGACCACAATTAATGCGATGATACCAACTTTCATAAAACCATCAAATATACTGTAGAGCATATACATATTGAGGTAGTCGGTGAGACGCCAAGCAAAGTAAATAATCAGAATGCCAATGAAAATATTAACGGCAACGGTACCTCTCACAAGGCGATAGATATAATAGAGTAGAATAGCGACCAAAAAGACATCTACAAAATCGATTAATCTAAAATCCCAAAGTTGTAAGTCTTCCAATGTTAGCTCTTTTTGCTAATTTATAAAAATAAATGAGGATTATGGAAACAAGTATTCGTTTTCGGATATCTCAAAATCACTATTCATGGGTAGGCTGAAAAAATGCTTTACATCAATATAATCTTGAAAGCTTAAATCATAGTCAAAAAATAAAATAAGGTTTTTAGTTTTTGCAGCTTGCAACTTGTCAAGAAAATTCTCAGAATCATTGAAATAGTACCCTTCTGAAACTTCAGTTTTAAAATCCTGAGTTACACTAATCAATCTTACTTTTTTGTCCTCTTCGATTTTTACAAGCAGGTAGTCATTAGGATTGTTTTTACTGTATTCAAGGTAGTTGGGGTTTTCATCTTTAAAGTAAATATCGGTAAATTCTAAAAAACCAAGAGTCTTAGTTTCTATATTATTGCATGTAAAGTAGTTTTTAGCATTTTCATTTTTATGCATTTGAGCATTACGTTTCTTTTCCTGTAGAAATATTATATGAGTTAAGGCCTGTTTTAGTGAAAGGCGTTTATCCACATTAACGAGCCAGTTGGTTGTA
This sequence comes from Winogradskyella pelagia, assembly GCF_017581965.1. Classification (GTDB taxonomy): domain Bacteria; phylum Bacteroidota; class Bacteroidia; order Flavobacteriales; family Flavobacteriaceae; genus Winogradskyella; species Winogradskyella pelagia. The sequence goes on along the minus strand of NZ_JAGEVF010000003.1, from coordinate 340,307 downwards.
CTAATAAGGTTTTTGCGGTTTAATAGTGTAGAATCTGATTGAGATTCGTCATAAAAAATATAAGCTGCCGAAACATCCAATACTTCGGTAACCTCCGCACTCTCTATTTCTGGTAGAATTAAAGTACGTTCATTATTGCAGCTTAAAACAAAAAAAAGTAGAAATAGCTTTAAATATCGTTTCATTTAGTAGGAGTTGATTTGGTTAAATAAAGTTACACATTCCATGGCTTCTTTAACATCGTGAACCCTTAAAATTGAAGCACCTTTTTGTAAACATACCATGTGAAGTGCTGTGGTACCATTAAGTGCATTTTGGGCATCTGTTTTTAGGGGTTTATATATCATGGACTTCCTTGAGACACCAGCCAATACAGGTTTTCCAGCTATTTGAAGCAATTCCATTTTTTGTAATAAATTATAATTTTGCTCTAAAGTTTTGGCAAAACCAAATCCAGGATCAATAATAATATCCTTTATGTTGGCCGCATGAGCCTCGGATATGCGTTCTCCAAAATAGACAATGATGTCTTTTAATAAATCATCGTAATCGGTAAGCTGCTGCATAGTTTTAGGATTTCCTCGCATATGCATCATTATATAGGGTACACCCAACGCTCCTATTGTAGGTATCATCTTATTGTCTAATTGACCACCAGAGATATCATTTATTAATGCAGCACCTTCAGAAATACTTGCTTTGGCAACATTGCTTCTAAAGGTGTCAATAGAAATTATAGTACTTGGAAAATTAGCGAGAATTAGTTTTATAATAGGAACAACACGCTTAAGTTCTTCATTTTCAGAGACGAAATCAGCTCCAGGCCGAGAACTGTAGCCACCAACATCTATAAAGGTTGCACCTTCACGTATCATATATTCTACCTGCTCTAGAATAGTATTTTTATCTTTATAGTGGCCACCATCATAGAATGAGTCTGGTGTTACATTAAGAATACCCATAATTTTTGGGAGAGACAAATCAATAAGTTGGCCTTTACAGTTTATTGTCATATTTGATAGTGTGATTTAAGGTGGTAAACTTTAAACCTTAAACTTTGAACTTCTAATTTATTTATGCGAAATTTACGGAAATTTTAATGGAATAGATGCAAGATACGTCCGCAGAATACGATGCTATCATAGAACAATGCCGTTCACTTTTTGTAAAAAAAATGAGTGATTACGGTTGTGCATGGCGCATACTTAGATTGCCCTCTTTAACAGATCAGATTTTTATCAAAGCTCAACGCATAAGGAGTCTTCAACAAAATGAGGTTAGAAAGGTAGATGAAGGTGAAAAAAGTGAATTCATAGGGATCATTAATTATTGTGTTATGGCGCTCATCCAAATAGATAGAGGTGTTGTAGAGCAACCAGATTTAGAAAATGATGAGGCTACTAAATTGTATGATGAGAAAATTGCCCAGACCAAGCAGCTTATGATGGACAAAAACCATGATTATGGTGAGGCGTGGCGAGATATGCGTGTAAGTTCGTTGACTGATTTGATTTTACAAAAACTGTTGCGTGTTAAGCAAATTGAGGATAATGCCGGTAAAACCATTGTCAGTGAGGGCATAGATGCCAATTACCAGGATATGATTAATTATGCTGTATTTGCATTAATCCATCTTGAAGAATCCTAATACTTTTAATCCATAAATACGTGTATGAAATATATAGTACAGCTCAGTAGAATTTTTGTAGGTGTTTTATTTATAATTTCAGGGTTTATAAAGCTTAATGATCCTTTGGGATTTTCATATAAGCTTCAGGAGTATTTTGGCGCAGATGTACTCAATATGGAATTTTTAATTCCGTATGCTCTGGGTATTTCCGTGTTTGTAGTAGTTTTTGAGGTCATTCTAGGTGTATTTCTTTTAATTGGTTATAAGGTAAAGTTTACCATTTGGAGCTTACTAGCTATGATTGTATTCTTTACTTTTCTTACATTTTATTCTGCCTATTTCGATAAAGTAAAAGATTGTGGGTGTTTTGGAGATGCTCTTAAATTGACACCTTGGGAGAGTTTTACCAAAGATGTTGTGCTTCTTGTATTGATATTGATTCTGGTTGCAGGCATTAAGTATATAAAACCCATTTTCCCCAAACTTCCTAATACAGTTATTGCATTATTAAGCTTTATTGTGTCCTTATGGTTTGGTTATCATGTATTGATGCACTTACCTGCAATAGATTTTAGAGCCTATGCTATTGGTAAAAACCTGAAGCAACAAATGGAAATACCAGAAGATGCCGCTAAACCAATTACAGAATATACTTGGACCTTTAATGTAGCTGGAAAAGAACAAACTTTTATTACAAATGGAAGTTATCCAAATGTAGAAGGAGAGTACGTCGGTGTAGAAACTAAATTGATTGATGAGGGTTACATTCCGCCGATTCAAGATTTTTCAATAGAATCTGATGATCAAGATTTTACTACTGAATTTTTGAATGAGGAAAACTTGGTTATTGTAGCTCTTTATAGTATTTCTAGTGCAGAGCAAGAGGGTGTGGCGAAACTTAAGGTTTTTACTGATAATGCCATTAAAAGGGGCTATAAAGTCATTGGATTAACCTCCTCTGGAGAAGAGGATAAGGAAAACATTAAATCGCAATACAAATTGAATTTCGATTTTTATCTCTGTGACGAAAAAGTGATTAAAACCATAGTGAGGGCTAATCCAGGTATTGTAGTGCTTAATAATGGTACTGTAACTCAAAAGGCCCATTGGAACGATATTGAGGACATTGATATTGGAAATGGTAGTAATTAGTCAACCTAAATAACTCATATCTTATTTTAGGATATCTATTAAATAAAATACTTTATGCCTTACTTACCTTATTGGGAGTAGTCACTGTTATTTTCTTTTTATTTACGGTATTGCCAGGGGACCCGGCGAAAATGATGCTTGGTCAAAATCAAACCGCAGAGCAGGTTGCAGCAGTTAAGAAGAAATATGGGTTTGACAAACCCATCACAACTCAATACTTGTACTATCTCAATGATTTATCGCCAATCTCATTACACGCAATAAATCCTGAAAATTATACGTCATTAAAGTCAAACAAGTATTATGCGAAGCACCTTTTTACCCTAGGTCAAACAGGTGTAGCACTAAAGACACCCTATTTACGCGAATCGTTCACTAAACAGGGTAAAAAAGTCACGGAAGTTATTGGAGAAACCTTGCCGAATACTTTTGTGCTTGCGGTCTCAGCTATAGTTATCGCTATTATTCTGGGTGTAGTATTTGGGATAATTTCTGCTTTAAAAAAAGATACTTGGATAGATAAAATTATTCAGGTATTCAGCACCTTGGGTATGAGCGTACCTTCATTTTTTAGCGCTATTTTGTTTGCTTGGTTATTTGGGTTTGTACTGCACGAATTTACCAATTTAGAAATGACAGGCAGTCTATATGAGCTAGATGATTTTGGCGAGCGCATGACCCTTCAATGGAAAAACTTAATTCTTCCGGCAATTGTGTTAGGTATACGGCCATTAGCCGTTGTTATTCAATTAATGCGTAACTCGTTATTGGAAGTCTTAAGCGAAGATTACATAAGGACAGCGAGAGCAAAGGGGTTAAGTGAGTTTCAGGTTATTAAAAACCATGCCGTAAAAAACGCGTTAAACCCTGTTGTAACAGCTATTTCTGGTTGGTTTGCTTCAATGCTGGCTGGTGCAGTTTTTGTGGAGTATATTTTTGGATGGAATGGTCTGGGTAAAGAAATTGTAAATGCATTAAATACTTTAGACCTACCAGTAATTATGGGTTCTGTTCTTGTCATAGCTATTATTTTTATAACCATTAATATTTTAGTGGACTTTATATACTCATGGTTGGATCCAAGGGTTAAGCTCATCTAAATACACCTGACATTTATCAATATGCATTGGTGCATAATACCTTATTTTTGTATTATATTTTAAAAATTAACTTATTACATAGATTATGAGAAAGCATATTGTTGCAGGTAACTGGAAAATGAATAACGGACTTATTCAGACCGAATCCTTAATAGCAGAATTAAAACAACAATCTAAAACTTCAGATGCAGAAGTTATGATCGCTCCAACATTCACAAACTTGTGGCACGCTTTTCAATCCACTAAGCAAACAGAGATAGAGGTTATTGCCCAGAATATGCATTTCGCAGAAAATGGAGCTTATACTGGAGAAATCAGTGCAGGAATGTTGTCTAGTTTGGGTATTAAAACAGTGATATTGGGACATAGCGAACGTCGTGCTTACTTCAATGAAACAGACGAGTCCTTAGCAAAAAAAGTAGATGCAGCCTTGGCAAATAACATGCGTATTATTTTTTGCTTTGGGGAGGAATTAGCGGATCGTAAAGCTGGAAATGAAGAGTCTGTGGTTGGTGACCAAATAAAAAATGCGCTATTTCATTTAGATCCAGATGCATTCACGCATATCGTCTTGGCATATGAACCTGTTTGGGCCATTGGCACTGGTGAAACAGCAAGTCCAGAACAAGCTCAGGATATGCATGCATTTATAAGAAAAACTTTAGCAGATAAATATGGCGCTGAAGTTGCAGATTCAGTCTCTATTCTATATGGTGGAAGTGTGAAGCCTAATAACGCTAAAGAGATATTTTCTAAACCAGATGTTGATGGTGGATTAATCGGAGGTGCTTCGCTTAAGGCTGAGGATTTTTATGCCATTGTAAACGCATTTTAGTTGGATAATTTGATTTATATAGGCTACGACTTTAATGTTGAGCCGCTACAACCAGCTACTGAAATTCTAATTGCAGAATTAGGGGATGCAGGCTTTGAGAGCTTCGTAGAAACTGATGAAGGCGTTACTGCCTATATTCAGAAAAAGGAATGGAATGCCTTTATTTTAGAAGATATACACATATTATCTTCAGATGAATTTAAAATTACGTTTAGTTTTAATGAAATAAAACAGACCAATTGGAATGCCGAATGGGAGAGCAATTTTAAACCAATTGTTGTAGATGACAGAGTTACTGTAAGAGCACCTTTTCATGAAAAGTCGAATACAGAATATGATATTATCATTGAGCCCAAAATGAGTTTTGGTACTGGCCATCATGAAACTACTCATATGATGATTCAACATATTTTAAGAAACGATTTAAAAGATAAATCTGTTTTAGATATGGGTTGTGGAACCGGTGTTTTAGCCATTATGGCAGAAAAGGTTGGCGCCAATAGGGTTGATGCTATTGATATTGATAATTGGTGTTACCTAAATAGTATAGAAAATGTTGAACGAAACCATTGTAAATATATTTCTGTATTTGAAGGCGATTGTGCTCTTTTGAAGAGTAAAACTTACGATGTTATTATTGCTAATATCAATAGAAATATATTGGTAGATGATTTGCCAATTTATGCGTCTTGCTTAAGCCCTAATAGCAGTTTATTTTTAAGTGGTTTCTATGAAAAGGATATCGAATTAATAGAGAAAACTTGCGCCGAATCTATGTTAAAATTGAATGAAACTTTACAAAGAGGTGAGTGGGTTTCTCTAAAATTTATAAATTAGTTGAGAATTTAATTATAAGTTGTTGTATCAGTTAACGATACGTTTTAAAACAATTTGCTATGAGTACAAAAGAAAAACAGTCGGAAGACCTATTGGTTGAAGAAGAAACTGTAAAACAGAACGAGATTGTCTTATTTAATGATGACGTTAATAGTTTTGACCATGTTATTGATACGCTAATGTACGCTTGCGATCATACACCAGAACAAGCAGAACAATGTTCTATTATTGTACATTACAAAGGAAAATGTACTGTAAAAACGGGTCCTTATGATGATTTAAAACCAAGGTGTTCAAAACTATTAGAAGCCGGATTGAGCGCTGAAATTGTATAAAAAAAGCCTGCGAAAGCAGGCTTTTTTTATTTATAGTCTTTATTCAGTTATTTGTTCATTCTACCAACAGCACAGCTCACAAAAGATTTGGCTTTTTTAGATAGAGAATTTGAATCACTAATCGAAGGGTAACCTAGGTCCGATAGTTTTTGTTTTACCAATCCAACCGAAGTCCCTGCAGATATATTAAAAGTAACTTCATCAGTATCATTGTTAACGGAAACCTCCGAAATGCCTTCTAGTTTTTCAAGCTGTGTTATAATAGTATTGGCGCAGCCATGACATTTTAAGTTTTGTATTTCTATAGTTGTAGTATTCATTTTAGTTAGTTTTTAATTTTACAGGTACTGATACCCAATACTCTGTAAAGAGGACAGAAATTGATAAGACTGGTAACAAGCAATATAATTGCCACTGCCATTAATATATAAGCTAAAGTACCTTCAATAACATTAAAATAATATAATAAGGCCACCACAGCCGCTACAATTACGCGGATCCCTTTATCTAAGTTACTCATGTTTTTTGTCATATCTTTTAATTTTAAAGGGTTGATGGACATACAAAATCCGTTAATGGTAAATCTGTTTTTTTAATAGCACCAAAACCTCCCGCAACATCAATTAGGTTATTAAAACCTCTTGCCTTTAAAATGGAGGCTGCAATAACCGAACGGTAACCTCCTGCACAATGAATGTGGTACGTTTTGTTCCTATCTACAGCATTCATTTGCTCATTAATAAAATCCAGTGCAAAGTGTTGGGCATTTTCTAGATGGCTCGATTTGTATTCACCGTCTTTTCGTACATCTAAAATATTGATCTCAGTTGCTTTGGCTTTTTCGGCGAATTCTTCAGCAGAAATGGATTCTAAAGTGTCTATATCTTTTCCGGCATTTTTCCAAGCTTCAATACCACCTTCGAGATACCCAAGGGTATTATCATAACCTACTCTAGACAATCGGGTAACGGCCTCTGCAGATTTACCTTCAGGAACTACTAAAAGTATGGGCTGTTTAATGTCAGTGATCAGAGCACCTACCCATGGTGCAAATTGACCATTTAATCCAATAAAGATGGAGTTAGGGATATGAGATTTTATATATTCAGATTGTGGTCTTACATCGAGGACTAAAGCAGATTCGTGATTGGCCATAGCTTCAAAGTCTTCTGGATTTAAGGCATTATCACCAGTTTTTAAAATTGAATCAAAGGTGTTATAACCCATTTTATTCATCATGGCGTTTTTAGCAAAATACTGTGGTGGTGGAGCGATGCCATCTAGTACTTCCTTTACAAATTCAGCTTTGGTCATATCTTCGCGCAAGGCATAATTGGTTTTCTTCTGCTCGCCTAATATTCCTACGGTTTCTTTACTTAAATTTTTACCGCAAGCCGAACCAGCACCATGCGCTGGATAAACAATAACATCATCTGCTAACGTCATTATTTTTGTTCTTAAGGAATCATATAGCATGGCTGCCAAATCCTCTTTGGTAAGGTCTGATTTTATTGCTAAATCTGGACGGCCAACATCACCTAAGAATAAAGTGTCGCCAGAAAAAATAGCGTGGTCTTTTCCGTTTTCATCTCTTAATAAATACGTAGTAGACTCTAAAGTGTGTCCCGGAGTATGTAGTACTTTTAGACTTACTTTGCCTAATTGTAAAACCTCTCCGTCCTTAGCCGAGTGAATATCGTAGTCTGTAGTTGCTCCTGGTCCAAATACAATACTTGCTCCAGTTTTTTTAGCTAAATCTACATGACCAGATACAAAATCTGCATGGAAGTGTGTTTCTAAAATATATTTGATTTCGGAATTATTTGCTTTGGCCTTATCCATATATTGTTGCGTTTCCCTTAAAGGATCTATTATGGCAACTTCCCCATCAGATTCAATATAATAGGCACCTTGAGCCAAACATCCTGTATATAATTGTTCTATTTTCATATTCTTTTCAATTTTTTAATGGAGCAAAATTAATAAACTCTATTTTTCAATATGTGACAATTGTAACACTAACACTTTATAAAGTTAGTTAATTTAGATATAACAAACTTCACTTTAACAGTCGTTTAATTTATGATTTCCTTACTAGAATCAATTTGTGTTTAAACAACCAATAATAAGTCCTCAATATAATATTTAGATATTTTTAATGAGGCAGTTTAGAACGTAAAGCACCATAGGCATAAGTACCAACAATGGCAGCTAAAATAACTATAAGCATGGTCATTACGCCTGTGCCAACTAAGATGTACATAGGGCCAGGACATGCGCCACACAAGGCCCATCCTAGTCCAAAAACACTTCCACCAAGGATATACCGAATTAAGCCTCTATCTTTTAATGGAACTCTTAAATAGGTGCCTTCCGTGGTTTTTAGCTTAAGTTGTTTAGATGCTACAAGTAAAATAACGCCTGTGATTACGGCACTTCCAATAATGCCGTACATATGAAAGGACTGAAATTTGAACATTTCATAAATGCGATACCATGATACCGCTTCAGATTTAACGAGAACTATACCAAAAAATATACCAACTAAAAAGAATTTTAGATACTTGCCCATAATTAAAACAGAATTGGATAAATAAGATGAATCATTATTAAGCCACCAATAAAAAAGCCGATGACGGCTATAAATGATGGTAATTGTAAGCTGCTGAGACCTGTGATCGCATGACCAGATGTGCATCCTCCGGCATATCTTGTTCCAAAACCAACTAAGAAACCTCCTATGACCAAAATTAAAAACCCTTTGATACTGAAAAATGCTTCCCAACTAAATAATTCGCCGGGTAAAAGGCTTTTCCCAATATTCTTAAAACCAAGAGAATTTAAATCGGTAATGGTCGCCTCACTGAGATTTATATTAATAGGGTTGGATAAAAAATTATGTGCGATATAGCCGCCTACAAAAGCGCCGCAAATGACAATTAAATTCCACTGATATTGGCGCCAATCAAAGTCAAAAAACTTAACGCGTTTGCCAGCACCACCCATGGCGCAAATGGTTCTTAGATTTGAAGACATCCCAAAGGTTCTGCCAAAATAAAGCAGCAGAAACATAACAATAGCTATGCATGGACCGCTAACGTACCACGGCCACGGCTCTAATATTAAATCCATAGTCAATTTTTTAATTGCAAAATTATTTTGAAAGATTTATGAGTTGTGTAATATATGTTACTAAAAGTCAATAACGATAATCTTATTTCGTCCAAGCTCAATTTTCTTTTCTTTTTCTAATTGTTTTAAAAGTCTCGAAACAACTACTCTAGATGTATTTAAGTCCTCTGCAATATCTTGATGGGTCATTTCTAAGGTTGTAGATGCTGAGAGCTTAACATGATCTGTAAGGTACTTAAACAGACGTTTATCCATTTTCATGAATGCCAGAGTATCTATAGTTTCAAGCATTTCATCAAACCTAGTCTGATAGCTTTGAAGAATAAAATTTCGCCAACTATCGTTGGTATGAAACCAGCTATGCATTTCATTGATAGGAATCATTATAACTTCAACATCCTCATCAGCTATAGCGCGTATTTTACTGGCCGATTTCCCCATACAGCAAGTTAAGGACATGGCACAGGTGTCACCATTTTCTAAAACGTATAGCAACAATTCATTGCCATCGTCATCCTCACGTAATACCTTAATATTTCCATTTAGTAGAAGAGGTATATATTTGAGTTCTTGACCAATATCGATTATGATATCATTTTTTTTGAAAGACTTGAGTTGGGCTACTTTTTGTATTCCGGTTAGAATCTCTTCATCGAAGAGGTAACTAAACGATTCTAAATGCTCTTTTGAAATCATATTTCAAAAATAATCAATTCCATATTTGAAATAAATAGTTTGGTAGTTTTTTAAGTTTTATATTATATTTGCACCCACTTAAAAACGGCCTCGTGGCGCAACTGAATAGCGCATCTGATTACGGCTCAGAAGGTTACAGGTTTGAATCCTGTCGAGGTCACAAAAAGTTAAAAGCAAGCTAACGTAAATAGCTTGCTTTTTTTATTGACAAGATTTTATTCTTTTAAATTATAGTGCCAAACCAGTAAATTAATTTTGGTATTAAGATTAAACTCTAATTTTTCCAGTAAGTTCTTCAACTTTGATTAAAAATACAATGGGTATATCATCCGAATATATTTTACTCGAAAATTCACTGATGAAATCTAGATCTTTATTCTCTTTAGCCAATACAATTTCTTTAATGCCAAGAGAAAATTCATGAAGGTAATTTCTGGCTGTTGATCCATTACTTTCGTTATATTGACCGTGTACCAGCACAGACTCCCATTTGTTAGCCCTGTAAATATCCACTACGGCGAGAGAGACATCAATATTTTTGCGCATTGCTTTTATCTTATGACCCAATCCAGAATAACAAATAATATGGTTCTCTTTTTGATTGTAAAAATAGGTAATGGGTATAGTGAACGGTCTATTATTGCAAATATAGGAGAGGTAGCCAATATAGTTACGTTCTAAAACATCTGAGCACTGTTGTCGATTGAGATTTCTGATCATAATGAAAGATTTGACCTTTAAATTATAGCTAAATCCAGAAACTACAAATGACAAACGTCAGGTTTGAAGGGGAGCTTAACCTTTTTTAAAAAGTAATGCCATTTTCAGGTATTGTGTTAGACTTTAAGGTAAGCATTAAGCTAGAGCATTTTTAGTCACAAAAGTTCTCCATCCAATAATGGCAAGCTGAAATTTGGTTGCTTTACTTAAATCGAGTTGTTTCTTAGAATAAGACGGAAGTACAACTTTATTTAATTTGGCTAAGGCTCTAAAGATTTGACGTTTCATTTTAGTTGTAGTTCAAAATCTTTAGTAAAAATAGTAAAACTTATTCTAGAACTAAGTTTTACTAGGGATAGGTTGGTTGTAATCTTATTGAATTTGAATTATAGAGATAAAACAAAATCAATAATAAGTTTGGCTAAAGTCATCATAATTTTTTTTGGTTTAGAGGTTAATAATTTTCGTTTTTTAACTTGATTGAGTTGCCAATATATAATGAGGGATGAGTGACCTCCAAGGGTTTTTTAAGAAATCTGTGAAATTAAATTCATATTTATAAGTAAAAAAACATGATTGGTTATAAAAAATCGTGACTTCTCTTCATAAATGTTATAAATAATAATATTAAAATATACTTTGTATTAATAATTGTAATAATTGTAGAGCCTTTTCAGGGTTTTATTTAAAAACCAAGGGGTCAATTTGTAGTAAAACGTATGGTTTAACTGATTTTTATCTTTTACAATCTCAAAAGACTAACTTTTTTTTAAGAATACATTGAAGCAATATTATTCATTGTAGCTTAGCGATACACCATTATTTTACCTTTATATTTGTGGAAAATTTATACAATGCATTTAATACGCGTTTTGCCTTTATTTTTAATCTGTTCCTTGGTATGGTCACAACAATTAGTCATAAACGAGCTAGATCCAGATTCCCCAAGTACGGATACTGCAGAGTTCATTGAATTAAAATCAGAATCAGCAAATTTCTCCACGGACGGATTTATATTGGTCTTTTTCAATGGGTCATCAAGCGGAGGAGACTCTAGTTATTTAGTGATTGATTTAAATGGATATACTACAGATAATAACGGCCTGTTAGTTGTTGGTGCATCAGAAGTATTTCCCTATCCTCAAGTATTAGTTGCGGATAATATAATCCAGAACGGAGCAGATGCTGTAGGGATTTATCAAGCTCAAGTTGATGATTTTCCAGAGGGAACACTGGCAACCACCACCAATTTAATTGATGCTTTGGTATATGGTACCAATGATGCTGTAGATGCTGATTTATTGGCATTAATGGGTGAAACTAATCAATATAATGATAACGGTACTAATTCTAACCCTAGGTCAATTCAACGGTTTGTAGATGGAAGTAATAATGAAACCTACAATGCAGCAACGCCAACTCCAAGACGAGAAAACGATGGGTCTGGAATTGAAATTAATCCACTTAGTATTACCGTGAATAACACCCAGTACACGGAAGGCGAAACATTTGACATTACTATTACTGCTGAAACTAACGTAACCTCAGATGTAATATTTAATTTAGATTTAAGCAATTTTGGATTTAATTCGTCTGATTTCACCGGTAATACCAGTCTAACTATACCAAATGGAGGCAATACAGTGAGTACTACCATAACCTTGGTTAATGATTCTGATGATGAAGGCGATGAGGTTTTAAGAATTAGGTTTGTAGATGTGATAGAGCCCATAGTTCCTGGTAATAATAATGTTGAAATTAGAGTCATTGACGATGATTTTACGGTAGCACCATGGGGAACTCCAGTTAACCCAACTTTTAACCAAGTGCAAAGCACACAGCCATCTGGCTATTACGATAGTCTCGACGCTTTAGCAGACGCAGCATTGCGTCAAGCATTGCAAGACATTATTGCCAATCCTAACGAAGTAAGGGCACAGACCTATGCAGATGTCATCGATATTTTAAAAGAGGCAGACCAAAATCCAGAAAATAGCAATCAAGTATGGCTGGTGTATTCCGAAGAAGGGCGCCCTAAGCTCGATTTGCAAACAGGAAGTAATAACACTGGGAAATGGAATAGAGAGCACACTTATCCTAGGTCTAGAGGTGGTTTTGATGATATTGAGGAAGATGAAATTGCCGATGGTATTGATGTTTTTTGGACTACAGAAGCAGATTCACTTCGCCACGGTAATTCCGATGCCCATGCTTTAAGAGCTGCAGATGCAGCGGAGAACAGTTCGCGCGGCAATCAACATTATGGCCAATATGTTGGGCCTACGGGTACCTTAGGGAGTTTTAGAGGAGATGTTGCAAGGAGTGTGCTTTATATGGAGATCCGCTATAATGGACTAGAAGTGGTTAATGGCTTTCCCGATACTATAGGTCAGTTAGGGGATTTAGCAACACTTTTAGATTGGCATAGAAATGACCCGCCAGATGATTATGAGATGAACCGTAATAACATAGTTTATCAATGGCAACGTAATAGAAACCCCTTTATAGATCAACCCTTATTGGTTGAATATATTTGGGGAAATAATGTTGGGGACACTTGGTTTCAATCCTTAAGTGTTGAAGACTATATTGAATCTAAGATTAGGGTATACCCTGTTCCAACAAAAGGGAAGGTTTATATTTCTGGTTTATCAAGTGATACGGACATTAAAGTGTATTCCTCAGATGGTAAATTAGTAAAACAACTAAAAGACTTTACTCAACCCTTAGAGCTAAATCTAGCACAGGGTTTATACATTCTTAAACTACGAAAAGGGAATTCTGTAGTGACTAGGAAATTGATTATTCAATAATAAAAGGTGGCTCATAGGAACCACCTTTTAGATTTAATCGTTATTAAAATTCATCTCACTTGTTCTGGCCACTAAAGCGCCTTCGGAGATACCATATTCTATACCAGAAATACCATCATCATTCTTCCATGATGCAGAGCTTTCATCGCCAGAATTATTCTTTATTTTAATTTTAATACTTGTGATTTCCCCAGCTTTATTCCGGCGTATTTTTGAATACTTAACCGAGATGCCGGCTTTTTCTAACAGGGCTTTATTCTTATCTAGGATATCATCTGGAGTATATTTGGTTATATAGGCAAGGGTTGCATTTTTTCTCGTGTCCTTATCATCAACATAGGTGATACTGCTTACTTGAGGTTTGCTTATAACCCATTTAGATTTTGGTTTATTGTTTTTAACCGATTTTTGGGTTTCAACTATAATTACGCCGTCTTTTGCTTTTTCTCCATATAGACTAACGGCATTATCTTCTTTAAGGACTGTTACGCTTTTTATTTTATCGGTGTCTAGAGTTTGAATGACGCTTTTATCTTTGGCTTCACCATTGATAATAAAAAGTGGATTTTTACCAGAATCTCCTTCAATAAATTTAATATCGTAATTTTCTCCTTTTTTAATATCTCCAACTTTATATTCAAAAGTGTTGCCATCCGCTCTAATAACTTTGACTTCCTGTTCAACATGAATTGTATCGACCAATGAGTTTAACTTATATGTAAAATTGTTTTTGTTGGTCCAACTATTCAATGAAGACGCAGAATCTATTTTAATAACAACCTCAGTATCATCATCACTCTTAAAAACCATCGTTTTTCCATTTAAAATTTTAATATCATCCTTGTCTTCTTCAATGATAATTTCTTGTACAGTGTCATCATTATTTCGAATAAGTATTTTGTCAGCGCTTATAACATTTGTGTTATCTTTTTCTTCAACAATGATAAATTCTTTACTAAGGGCACCGACTCCAAAACTACCATCCTTTGACCTTCTAAAATAAAAATCAGAGATGCCATTGTCATCACTAATACTATAATTGGCCGAACCATTTGAAGTATTAAAGTCTACATTAATGGAAACGATATCTCCAATAGAATTGCGTTTAAGGTCATTTATTACCATAGTAATTCCGTTAGATTTTAATTCTTTTTTAATCTGCTCAATCTGTTGGCCTGTTGTAGCCTTGGTAAAAACAATTTCAATTTCTGGATTGAAAACCTCATCGGAAACCTCTGTTGCAGACGCAGAGGATGTTTCAACATAAACTTCTTTGGTATTCATGCTCATTAAGACTAAAGCCAATAATGGAATGATTAAGGCAAATCGCCATTGTTTCTGAGATTGAGATCTTGTTTTTTGTAACATAACTATGCGTTCTTTAATTAATGAATTGTAAAAATTATTGGTAAGTGAAAGGTTGTGATTAGCAACACTAGTTTTTAATAATAGTTTTTGATAGGACTTAGAATCGTGCGTTGATGCTTGAGTCTTAAAATCGGCAATGAATTCTAAATTCTGTCTTATGGTATTTCGGTAGGTCCAAATCAATGGGTGGAACCAAAACATACTGCAGGCTAATTGCGATAAGATGATATCAATGGAATGCATTTGATTGACGTGAACTTTTTCATGTTTGAGCATCAGTCGAACTTCCTCGTCGTCCATACTCTCAGGATTATAAACAATCCATTTAAAAAATGAGAAGGGGGATAGGTTACTTTTTACAATCACGTAAGTGTAGATACCGTCCTTTAATTTCGGATGTCGCAACAGTAATTGTAGCAGTGAGCCAAATTGAAGCATGAAGCGCAATAGGAAAATGACTAAGCCTATAGTATAAATGAATGGTAATAAAGACCACCAGTCAAAAGGGTTGTGGTTGTTGCTCACTTGTTCAAGTGTTCCTGTATTTTCAATCGGTGAAATATTGTATTCAAATACAATAGGTTCTGCGGGAATTGCAATTGGGATTACTACTAACGGTAAAGTTACTGCTGTAACCAGTCCTAAAAGTAAAAACCATCTATTGTGTTGGAAGAATGTTTCTTTTTTCAATAGAACGTAATAACAGACATAAAAAACACTAATAATCACACTTGCTTTTAATAGGTACTCCATAATTAGTCTTTTTTCTCAATAAGTTCAATAATTTCCTTAAGCTCCTTTACACTGATTTTTTCTTCCTTGGCAAAAAAGGATACGACATTTTTATAAGAGCTGTTAAAGAAGTGGTCTATTGCCGTATTCATAAAACGCTTTTTGTAATCTTCTTTAGAAACAATAGGGTAGTATTGGTGTGTTTTTCCATAAGCATTGTAACTCACATAGCCCTTTTCTTCAAGATGACGTATAATGGTAGACAGCGTATTGTAGTGCGGCTTATCTGTTTTTATTTCACTCAGTACATCTTTTACAAAGGCCTTCTCGAGCTTCCATAAAATATGCATTATTTCCTCTTCTTTATTAGTGAGTTTTTTCATTTTGTTTTATTTAAACGCAATATAACTATTTTTATAGTTATAAAACTAAAAAAACAGTTATTTAACGAAAAATTTAGTTTAGTGTATCTGTTCTTTTGATGTCTTATCTTCGCATTTTGATATAAAACGTTTGAGTTTTTATGGTAATGAGTATCCTTTTGGTGTTGGTAGGTCTAGCACTTCTGGTCATAGGCGGTGAGTTTTTGGTAAGGTCTTCAGTGGCGCTTTCATTTAAACTGAAGTTATCTAAGCTAGTAATAGGAATGACGGTTGTATCCTTCGCCACTTCAGCACCAGAACTTTTGGTAAGCTTACAGGCTGCACTAGATGGTGTTTCTGATATTTCTTTAGGCAATGTCATAGGCTCTAATATTGCCAATATCGGTTTAGTCCTTGGGATAACCGCTATTATTTCACCTCTTATTGTGGATAGGGATTTTTATAGGCTCAATTGGCCTATGATGATGTTATTGTCTATAGCCCTTTATGTTTTTCTAAAGAACGATTTACTTCTCAGCGCAATAGAAGGTTTTATATTGCTCATTTCCCTCTGCGTGTTCTTATTTTTCCTGATTAAAAATTCAATAAATTCTCTCTCAAACGTTACGGTTGTAGATGATGTTGATGAAACACTGGCTGTTGTGTCAACATTTAAAATCGCATTATGGCTTTTAATAGGAGGTTTAGGGTTGTATTTTGGGTCAGAATGGCTTGTTGACGGAGCTAAAGAACTTGCCCAATCTGTGGGTATCAGTGATTATGCTATATCTGTAACGGTGATTGCCATTGGTACAAGTGTACCTGAGCTAGCGGCATCGGTTATTGCGGCATTAAAACAAGAAAAAGCTATTTCTTTAGGTAATTTAATAGGGTCAAATATTTTTAATATTGCCTCTGTTTTAGGGCTTACAGCGATTATAAAACCGATAACTGTAAATCCAGAAACGCCAGAGATTCTATCGACTAACATCTTTTGGATGATTGGTTTTGCGGCAATACTAGTTCCACTAATGTTGTGGCCAAAACGCTATCAGATAACAAGAGGTAATGGAATATTACTATTTATCGCCTACCTTATTTTTATAGTTGGGGCGTTCACATAAAAAAAGCCCACCTCGAAGGTGAGCTTTTAACAATTTAAATATATAATGAACTAAGCTTCTATGTTTGCACTTTTTACAGTCTTAACAATGCGCCCAGCCACTTTATAAGGATCGGCATTAGATGCTGGTCGTCTATCTTCAAGCCAACCTTTCCAGCCTTTCTCAACAGTAATAATTGGAATTCTAATAGAAGCACCTCTATCGGAAACACCATAACTGAAATCATCAATAGAAGCAGTTTCGTGGTCTCCTGTTAAGCGCTGGTCATTGAACTCACCATAAACGGCAATATGCTCTTTAACAACAGGCCTAAATGCTTCACAGATTTTTTCGTAAGTTTCTTTGCTACCACATGTTCTTAATACGGTATTGGAGAAATTTGCATGCATACCAGAGCCATTCCAATCCATCTCTTGCCCAAGAGGTTTAGGGTGATAGTCTATATAGTATCCATATTTTTCCGTAAGTCTGTCTAAGAGATAGCGCGCAACCCAAATCTCGTCTCCTGCTTTTTTAGCTCCTTTAGCAAAAAGCTGAAATTCCCATTGGCCGCATGCTACTTCTTGGTTAATACCTTCAAAGTTAAGCCCAGCTTCAATGCATTGGTCAGCATGTTCTTCTACGATATCCCTACCATGGGTGTTTCTTCCGCCTACAGAACAGTAGTACAGCCCTTGAGGGGCTGGATAACCACCCACAGGGAAGCCAAGAGGTAATTGCGTTTTTCTATTCATAATGAAGTATTCCTGTTCAAAACCAAACCAGAAATCGTTATCATCATCATCAATGGTAGCTCTACCATTAGACTCATGTGGTGTGCCGTCAGGATTTAGAACCTCTGTCATTACTAAGAAACCGTCTTTTCTTACAGGGTCTGGGTAAATAGCAACGGGTTTTAACAAACAATCAGAATTATCTCCAGTAGCTTGTCTTGTAGAACTTCCGTCAAAAGACCATATTGGACAGTCCTCTAATTTACCACTGAAATTTTCTTCAACCTTTGTTTTACTTCTCATGTTTTGAGTAGGTTTATAGCCATCTAGCCATATGTACTCTAATTTCGATTTACTCATCGTTTTTATCGTTTAAAAAAAATTGACGTTGCAAAGATTATTATTTTTTTAGTTTGGTCAAAAAAATTAGGGTCTTTTAGATGAAATGTTATTAATAATTGTTGATAACCCTATTTTTTTAAGGGTTGCTATTTAAAAAATAGTATTTGTAGTATTTTTGCCCTAAATATTTCAGTTTATGTCAACGTTAAGATTTTATGCCGTCAAAGCATCTTTAAATAGAGCACCAGTAAGTATTAAGGAACCGATACGCCGCTCAGATATATTTAACCAAAACGTATTTAATAAGGTCGCTATGCGACAATACCTCACAAAAAATGCTTTAGACTTAATTACTGAGGCAATTGAAAAAGGAAATAAAATCGATAGGCACACCGCAGAACATGTAGCAACTGGTATGAAAGAATGGGCGATATCAAAAGGTGCTACACATTATACCCATTGGTTTCAGCCATTAACAGGATCAACGGCAGAAAAGCATGATGCTTTTTTTGAAACCATCGATGAAGAATCTGCCATCGAAAAGTTTGACAGTAGCCAACTTGTTCAGCAAGAACCTGATGCCTCAAGTTTTCCAAGTGGAGGCATTAGAAATACGTTTGAAGCAAGAGGATATACAGCTTGGGACCCAACATCACCAGCATTTGTTTATGGTTCTACGCTCTGTATACCCACAGTTTTTGTTTCATATACAGGCGAAGCTTTAGATTATAAGACCCCTTTGCTAAGAGCTTTAAACGTAGTAGATAATGCTGCTGTTTCGGTTTGTAAGTACTTTGATAAAAACGTAAAAAAGGTAAGTGCTTCTCTTGGATGGGAACAAGAGTATTTCCTTATTGATAATGCCCTCGCCACATCTAGACCAGATATCGTTTTAACCGGAAGAACGCTCTTGGGGCATTCTCCGGCAAAAGGACAACAACTAGACGATCATTATTTTGGCAGTATTCCGTCTAGGGTAATGGCTTATATGCGCGACTTAGAAACCGAATGTATGCTATTAGGTATCCCGGTAAAAACAAGACATAACGAAGTAGCGCCAAATCAATTTGAACTAGCACCCATTTTTGAGGAGGCTAATCTGGCAGTTGACCATAATTCATTACTAATGGACGTGATGGAAAAGGTAGCCAAACGCCACAATTTCAAAGTTTTGTTACATGAAAAACCATTTGCTGGCGTAAATGGGTCTGGTAAACACAACAATTGGAGTTTAAGAACCGATAAAGGTATAAACCTTCTCTCACCTGGAAAGACACCGATGAGCAATCTTCAATTTTTGACATTCTTTATAAATACAATTAAAGCTGTTCAAAAATATGAGGAGCTTCTGCGAGGATCTATAGCTTCCGCAGGGAATGACCATAGATTAGGTGCCAATGAGGCGCCGCCAGCGGTCATGTCTGTGTTTATTGGAAAACAATTGACGAAAGTCCTAGACGAGTTAGAAACCGTAACTAAAGGTAAACTATCACCAAAGGAAAAGACAGACTTAAAACTCAACGTTGTTGGCAAAATCCCCGAGATTTTATTGGATAACACAGATAGAAATAGAACGTCTCCTTTTGCGTTTACAGGGAACAAATTCGAATTTAGAGCAGTAGGTTCCAAAGCAAATTGCGCCAACCCTATGACAGTTCTCAACTCTATAGTCGCCAAACAATTACAAGATTTTAAAACTGAGGTTGATGGTTTGATCGCTGGTAATGGTATGAAAAAGGACGACGCCATCTTTAATGTATTGCGAGAGTACATTAAAACGTCTAAGTCCATTTTATTTGAAGGTAATGGCTACAGTGAAGACTGGAAAAAGGAAGCTAAGAAAAGAGGCTTAAGTAATAATGTAAATACACCGGAGGCCCTAAGAATTAAAATTTCTGATAATGCCATTAGTTTATTTGAAAGTCTTGGTGTGATGAACAGAATTGAATCTGAAGCGCGTTACGAAGTTGAGATGGAAGAATACATTATGCGCATACAAATTGAAAGCCGGGTTCTTGGTGACATAGCGCGTAATCATGTAGTGCCCACAGCAGTCCGTTATCAGAATGTGTTAATAGAGAATGTTACCGGTTTAAAATCTATTTATGGAGATGCGTTTAAAACGTTAGCTAAAGAACAATTAGTGTTGATTGAAAAGATATCAACTCATATTGAAGCTATTAACTCTTTGGTAACTGAAATGACAAATGCTAGAAAAATGTTCAATCAAGAAACTAGAATTGACAAAAGAGCGATGGGCTATTGTGAGGTTATAAAACCAATTTTTGACAAGATTAGATATCACTGTGATAAATTAGAGCTAATGATTGATGACGAATTGTGGCCTTTAACAAAATATCGCGAACTTTTGTTTACCAAATAACCCTGAAGCCTTAAACATAACGCAGGTTTCAATGTAAATCTAGTGTTAATAAATGAGTACTTCTACGTATATTTTTTGTTGGCAATTAATGTTTTTGTGCCGTTTGTCGATAACAAGTTGCTAATTATCGAAAACACCACTTTATTGCCCTAGAAAACTGGTAATAACACTTTATCGAACGTCTTTATTTCGTATTTTTACAGTGCTATTAATCAATATTCGTAAAGATGAAGAAGTTACTACTTAGTGTAGCTATTCTTGTAGGTGCGACCTTAATTCTTACTCAAGACAATTCAGACGACTTGAATAAAGTTACAAATGAAGATGTTGTCGCGATGCAGGCCAAGTTACAAGCAGAGTCCTAATTCCCTAAGACATTAAAGACTATTTAGTCTATGACATATAATAGGTTTATTCACATTGTGAATAGACCTTTTTGTGCGCTTAATGTTTCTTTTTATTACAAATTGAGCAATATTTTTCTATATTGCAACGCCTCAAATCAATAATAATGCTAAATTCATATGTTAGGATATTATGATTATATCAAAAGACGCGATTATAATTTTGCTTGCTTCAGTTCTATTTTTTTCACCATTATCTGCGCAACAAGAGCAAGATTCTACTAGTTTTGATTCTACATTAAAGTTTTTTGACTTAAGAGGAACTAACGTGGCGGATGTTGGACTAGGCGGTAGTACCTTATTTGGAGATTATGAAAATAAGGATTTTGGATTTTACTACAGGGTCGGCTATAAGCGCTTTATAACACCAAATATTTTTTTGGGTTTAACGGCTAATGGCTATACGATAAGCGCGGAAGATACGGATTTTAGCCTCATGTCCTTTGACTTTGGTATGGAGGTTTTAGTTTTACCATACGATAGGTTTTCACCAATTGTTTACGGTGGTTTTGGAATAAACACCTCTAATGACGTAGATGCTAGTGCAGTAAAAACACAGATTGGTATTGGGGTTGAATATATTGTTATGGGCCAACTTGGTGTTAAGCTTTATTATGAGTACAACTACAGTTTCGAAGACGAGTTGCTACCGCTAATAGTTGACGATAGAAATGATAAGTTTTTGAGATTCGGTATTGGTGTCAATTACTATTTTGGAGGTACTAAGGAACGTGCAAAGAAAACTGAAGAAATGGAAACAATTATTAATTCCAACCTTATAAAAAATTAATCTCATTGCTTACTTTTGCAGAACCAATTAAGGCAATTTATAATGAGTGGTTCTGTGAGTAAACGATATGCGCAAAGAGGAGTTTCTGCCTCTAAGGAAGATGTACACAATGCTATAAAGAACATTGATAAAGGACTTTATCCCAAAGCTTTTTGCAAGATTGTGCCAGATTATCTAACAAATGATGATAATTATTGTTTGATTATGCATGCCGACGGTGCTGGTACTAAATCCTCACTTGCTTACATGTATTGGAAAGAAACCAATGACCTATCAGTTTGGAAAGGAATTGCACAAGATGCGTTAATAATGAATGTTGATGACTTGCTTTGTGTTGGAGCCACAGATAATATAATGTTATCATCAACTATAGGACGCAACAAAAACTTAATTCCTGGCGATGTTATTTCGGCCATAATAAACGGAACAGAAGAATTAATCGGAGACCTTGGTCAATTCGGAGTTACTATACACTCTACGGGAGGAGAAACTGCAGATGTTGGTGATCTAGTAAGGACTATAATTGTTGACTCTACGGTTACGGCCAGAATGAATCGCGCAGATGTCATTGATAATGCCAATATTAAAGCTGGTGATGTTATAGTAGGGCTAGCCTCATTTGGTCAAGCTACTTACGAGAAAGAATATAATGGAGGTATGGGGAGTAATGGTCTAACATCGGCCAGACACGACGTTTTTAGTAAATATTTAGCCCAGAAATACCCGGAGAGTTTTGATCCAAAAGTGCCAGAAGAACTCATTTATTCTGGTAATACTGCATTGACTGATGCTGTTAAAGGTGCTCCTCTTGATGCAGGAAAGTTAGTCCTGTCCCCAACCAGAACTTATGCGCCAATTATCAAGTCAATTTTAAACAGATACAAAAGCGATAATATCCATGGTATGGTGCATTGCAGTGGAGGTGCTCAAACCAAGATTCTTCATTTTGTAGATAACCTCCATATTGTAAAGGATAATTTATTCGATGTCCCACCGCTATTTCAACTCATCCAAGAACAATCACAAACAGATTGGAAGGAAATGTATCAAGTTTTTAATTGCGGTCATAGAATGGAACTTTATGTAACTCCAAAAATAGCTAATGACATTATTAAAATATCACAATCATTTAATGTTGACGCTCAAATAATTGGTCGTGTTGAAAAATATGAGTCACATTCAAATTCAGCACAAACCAAAAAGTTAACAATCTCTAGTATTTACGGTACTTTTGAATACTAAACTATGATTTTTTTTACAACCAGAGCGATATTTTTTGTTCTGTTATGCTCAGCCTTTACAGTATTTGCCCAGCCGAGTTCATTATTTCTGGTGCCTGATGAAACGGACGATTATGGGTGGACCACAATACAAGAGGTAGGTGCATACTTTAATCAGGTTTCGTTTACAAATTGGAATGCCGGTGGTGCAAACTCAATATCAGCAAGTTTTAATGGAAAAGGAGAGGCTAATTTTAAAACTAATAAACTCTTCTGGAACTCTTCTTTAATGCTTCTTTACGGAATCAATAAGCAAGATGGTGAGCCTATAAGAAAAACGGAAGATGCCATTTCTTTAATTTCTAATTTTGGGTATGAATTCAATAAAAACAGTAATTGGTTTTATTCTGCAAGATTTAGTTTTAATACCCAGTTTGCCAATGGTTTTAATAACCCAGATGATCCTCCAATATCGCGGTTTATGGCACCGGGTTATCTCTTCTTAGGGGCTGGGGTTGAATATGGTAGGCAAATAGAGGAATTTTCTGTTTATGCTTCTCCAATAACATTAAAAGGAACATTTGTTTTAGACACTGATTTAGCTAATTCTGGTGCGTTTGGTGTTAATCCAGCAATTTATGACATAAATGGAAATCTCTTGCGCGAGGGGGATAGGGTGCGTGCTGAGTTTGGAATATTAATTACAAACCAATATCAGACTACTCTAATGGAAAATATTAAGGTTAACAGTGTTTTAAGTCTGTATACAGATTATATTAATAGCTTTGGGAATATCGATTTAGACTGGGAAGTGAATTTTGAGTTTAAGGTCAATAAGTACGTAAGGGCCACATTTGGCTCACACTTACGATATGATGACGATATTAAAACCGAAATTATACGAGAAGAGATTACTAATATCGATAGGGTAGTAACTGGTCCAAAACTGCAGTGGAAACAAATATTGGGAATTGGAGTGGTCGTTGACTTATCTGAATTTTTAGAGGACGATACTAATTAAGTAAGGTTCCCTTGTTTAGGTATTCATAATCCTCAAGTTCAGAAAGTTTTTGTATTCTTTTAGTCGCGCCATTTTTTAACAAATAAAGTGTATCGGAAACATCAATCACATCATCAAATCTGTGGTCTGTAAGAATAATTATTTTATCTTGTTTTTCTTCTTCAATAAGAGTTTTAATGCGTTCAATCATCAATGGAGAAATGCCATTAAATGGCTCATCCAATAGTACGATCTTAGCATTAGATTTTAGGATAAGGAACATTTCAAAAATACGTCGTTCCCCTCCAGATAATTGTTTGAATTTAGTGGTTTGGTAGTTGCCAAATTCTGGAAATAGGGTGCTGAAATCTGACCAATGACTATTGAATAATTTTAAGGTAAAATTGAGTTTTAAGTGTTTTAAGACAAAATAATCCTGCGGTAAATATTTAACCAATCCGGTTTTATAAAGTTGCTTTAAAATAGGTTTACCATCTATGCGAATGAGTTTGTATTTGGGTTTTAAGTCGCCAAATATAATATCCATAAGGCAAGACTTGCCACAGCCATTACTTCCCAAAATGGCAGTAACCTTACCTGTTTCTGCCTTGAGGTATATGCCATTTAAAATACGTTTTGTCTTAAAGTAAAGTTCTACATTGTCAATTTCAAAAGTCATTGATGTGGTTATGTAAATTCTTTAAAAATACTAAGGAAAATGATAGTTAATACACAATCTACCAAAAACATTATTGAAAATAATACTAATGGTGAAATTCCTAAGTTTTTATAAAATGTCAACTTGCGCCTTTGATTGGTTTCATTAACATAGTACCAAATAAAAATGGTTAAAAACAGTTTTGTTGTTATTGCCGGTAGTAAATGCGGATTAAAAAAGGCAACGATGGCATTAATCAAAAATGACCAAGCCACAAACGATTTGTAAAATGCAAGTATAGCTAGGAAGCGCTGCATAATTAATTAAACGTAGCTTCTTGGTATTTTATTTTTTGAGGGTTTATTTACTATATACATATTGTAATTGTAATTCATAAAATATTGTATTTTTGAAATGAATATTTAGAAGAGCGATGGTAGAGAAAATACAGATAGTAAAGCAGCGATTTGATGAGGTTAACGATCTCATTATTCAACCAGATATCATATCGGATCAGCAACGTTATACAAAGCTGATGAAAGAATACAAAGACCTTAAGGTAATTGTAGATAAAGGGGATGTGTATAAAGAGGCTTTGGATAATGTAGCTGAGGCTGAAGAAATTTTAGCTGATGGTTCTGATGATGAGATGGTTGAAATGGCAAAAATGCAGCTCGATGAAGCTAAAGAGACCATAACAAAACTTGAAGAAGAAATACGTTTTTTACTTATTCCAAAAGACCCGGATGATGCCAAAAACGTTGTGGTTGAGGTTAGAGCTGGTACTGGTGGTGATGAAGCTAGTATTTTCGCAGGTGATTTATTTAGAATGTATTCAAAATATTGTAGCGATAAAGGCTGGCGAGTTGATGTGGTGAGTCAAAGTGATGGCACCTCAGGCGGTTTTAAAGAAATTATTTTTGAGGTCTCAGGGGAGGATGTTTACGGTACCTTAAAGTTTGAAGCAGGAGTACATCGTGTGCAGCGTGTCCCACAAACAGAGACCCAAGGACGTGTTCATACAAGCGCAGCGACTGTTATGGTGTTACCAGAAGCGGAGGAGTTTGATTATGAATTGGATATGACAGAAGTACGAATAGAACGTACCACCTCTACTGGACCTGGTGGACAGTCTGTAAACACAACCTATTCAGCAATTAAATTACACCACGAACCTACAGGCATGATTGTAAGCTGCCAAGATCAAAAATCGTCACATAAGAATTTAGAAAAAGCTTTAAAGGTCTTACGCTCGCGATTATATGATTTAGAGCTGGCAAAACAACAGGCTGCAGATGCAGAGAAGCGCAAAAGCATGGTGAGTTCTGGAGATCGAAGTGCCAAAATCAGAACTTACAATTATCCTCAAGGTCGTGTCACAGACCACAGAATTGGATTAACGCTTTACGATTTATCCAATATCATAAACGGTGATATCCAAAAGATAATTGACGAGTTAATGTTGGCTGAAAATACTGAGTTGTTAAAAGCTAATGACGATGTCATATAAAACGATGATTATTGTCGTTGTCATTTCGAACGTCTGTGAGAAATCTCAAAAATGAAAATAGACCAACTTATTAACGAAATCCGTAAAAAGCAATCTTTTCTTTGTATTGGATTAGATGTTGACTTAAATAAAATTCCAAAGCACCTCTTAAACGAGGATGACCCAATTTTCGCATTTAATAAGGCCATAATTGATGCGACACATCATCTTTGTGTGGCTTACAAGCCAAATACTGCCTTTTATGAGGCCTATGGCATAAAGGGGTGGCAAGCTCTTGAGAGAACAATTTCATATCTTAATAAAGAATATCCGGAGATTTATACCATTGCCGATGCTAAACGCGGTGATATTGGTAATACAAGTACTATGTATGCCAAGGCCTTTTTTGAGGATTTGGGGTTTGATAGTGTTACTGTTGCGCCTTACATGGGTAAGGATTCGGTAGAACCGTTTTTAGCTTTTAAGGATAAGCACACCATTCTTTTGGCATTAACTTCTAACCAAGGTGCATTCGATTTTCAAACGAAATCCCTTGATGGATTAGAACTCTATAAACACGTTTTACAAACGTCTATAACTTGGAAGAATGCGCAGAATCTAATGTATGTTATTGGAGCCACAAAAGCTGAATATTTGTCTGAGATAAGACAAATCATTCCAGATAACTTTTTGCTTGTACCTGGTGTAGGCGCTCAAGGGGGCAATTTGCAGGAGGTTTGTAAATATGGTATGACAGAAAATGTAGGGCTTCTTATTAATTCGTCAAGAGGTATTATTTACGCATCTCAAGAAAAAGACTTTGCTCAGTCTGCAGCGCGAAAAGCAGAAGAGCTTCAGCAACAAATGCATCTGGTCTTGTCGAAATAGAATTTAGCAAGATTTAAGTCTTTAGTTCTGATACCGTACTTAATACAATAAAAAAGAAAAGTCGATACGATGTACCGACTTTATCTAATCTAACTAACTTCTGCAATCTCTTTTAAGACGTATCTAACTATTCTTTTGCACTACAAAGATGTTTAATTTCTTTAGACTAAATGTTATGGAAACATTAGCAATTAATTAAATATAGTTTAACTGCTTAAGAGGAGGGATCATCAAAGATGTGAATTAGGCGTAGTTGGTCTTGTAGAACTAATGTCTTATGTGACCTTTGTTCCAGAGTCCGCAAAGGATTAGGCCATTGATGCCTTCTCGGTGACAACAAATTTTAACTTGTTGATTTTATAGAGGACTTTTGTAGCTTTAAATTCTGCAAAATCACTCAAGGCGTCATCAAGTTGCTTAAAATTATAAGCATCCTCAATAAGCTCAAGATAGCGTCTTTTTAATTCGTGTTTTTTCGTTAATAATTTATCAGTATTTCCCACATTATTTTAATAAGATTTCAATATAATAATTATAATGTTAAGGAATTGATAATTTTTAAACAATTTAACTAACAGCCTAATCTTGTAAGGCGAAAACCTTTTGTAGTAGGGCGGTTGTTCTAGATCCCATTTTGGTTCTTATCTCTTTTTCTTCAACAGCTATCATTATGTAAACACCTTTTAAAGCCTCGTTAGTCACATAGTCCGTTAAATCAGTATTGACATTGTTTGTAAATGGTATAGCGTTATATTTTGTAATTAGATTTGTCCATATTTGATCGGCACCCACTTTGCTAAAAGAGGTGTTAATAACGGGCTTAAATTTGTTGTAAAGACTGCTTTGAGTTTTTGATTTTAAATAGTCTGTAGCAGCTTTGTCGTTTCCTAGCAAAATATTTTTCGCATCTGCAAAGGTGATATTTTTAACAGCATCAATAAATATAGGTGTAGCTTCTTTTACGGCATCTTCCGCAGCACGGTTTAGTACTTTTAAACCTTCGTCGGCTAGATTGCCAAGACCTATGTCTCTTAATGCCTTATCTACTTTTCTTAACTCTTCAGGAAGAAGAATTTTTACCAATTCATTTTTAAAGAAACCATCTTTCTGGGTCAATTTTGTGACTTGTCTGTCAATACCAAATTCTAGTGCTTGCCTTAAGCCGGAAGCAATATCAGCATTAGTTAAAGCACTGCTGTCTTCTGGTAATTGATTAACGACTTGTTGTAGTTCGGCGCAATTTGTTGCTAATAGAACTGTTAAAAGAAGATATATGCGTTTCATATAGATTTGAGTTTTTAAAAACGTTTTACAAAGATAGATTTTAAATAAACGAATACTAAAGAGATTGATTTAAAGTGTTTTTTCATGAAAAGCCTTATATAATTCTTAATATATGCACAGGATTTTTCAATATTCTCTAAATTTGTACCACTAAAATGCTAGATTATTACGAATGGAACAAATGGCACCTTACAAACCAAAGCACAAAGTACGTATTGTAACAGCAGCGTCATTATTTGATGGTCATGATGCAGCAATAAATATAATGCGACGAATTATTCAATCTACTGGAGTGGAGGTAATTCATTTAGGACATGATAGAAGTGTTGAAGAGGTTGTAAATACTGCAATACAGGAGGATGCTAATGCTATCGCTATGACTTCTTATCAAGGTGGGCATAATGAGTACTTTAAGTATATGTTTGACCTCTTGAAAGAAAAAGGTGCTGGCCATATTAAGATTTTTGGTGGCGGAGGTGGTGTCATATTGCCAGAAGAAATCAAGGAATTGATGGATTATGGCATCACTAGAATATATTCTCCAGATGATGGTCGTGAGATGGGTTTGCAGGGTATGATTAATGATTTGGTGCAAAAATCAGATTTCGCAATTGGAGATAGCCTTAATGGTGAGGTAAAAATTCTAGAAAAAAAGAATCCTAAAGATATAGCTCGCGTAATTTCCGCAGCCGAAAATTTTCCGGATGTTGCTAAACACGCTTTGGATGAAATAAATAAAAAGAATAAAACATCAAAAACACCAGTTCTTGGCATTACAGGTACAGGAGGTGCTGGTAAGTCTTCTCTAGTAGATGAATTGGTTCGCAGGTTCTTAATTGATTTCCCTGAGAAAACCATAGGGCTCATTTCGGTTGATCCGTCTAAGCGAAAGACAGGTGGTGCATTATTAGGGGACCGTATTCGTATGAATGCTATTAATAACTCACGTGTTTATATGCGAAGTTTGGCCACACGCCAATCTAATTTGGCGCTCTCTAAATACGTAAGTGAGGCCATTGAAGTTCTTAAAGCTGCCGAGTTTGATTTAATCATTCTAGAGACTTCAGGTATTGGTCAGTCCGATACTGAAATTATGGAACATAGTGATGTGGCATTGTACGTAATGACACCAGAATTTGGAGCTGCAACGCAATTAGAAAAAATTGATATGCTCGATTTTGCAGACTTAGTAGCTATAAACAAATTCGACAAACGAGGTGCTTTGGATGCTTTGCGAGATGTAAAAAAGCAATACATGCGCAATAATAATCTTTGGGACATACCTCAAGACGAATTACCGGTCTTTGGAACTATTGCCTCACAATTTAATGACCCTGGGATGAATACCTTGTATAAGGCGGTAATGGATAAATTGGTAGAAAGAACAAATACCAATCTAAGATCCACCTTTGAGATTTCAAAGGAAATGAGTGAAAAGATATATGTTATTCCTCCTAACCGTACGAGATATTTATCAGAAATTGCAGAGAATAATAGAGCTTACGACGAGAAATCTATTACCCAATCCCAAGTTGCTCAGAAGCTCTATGGCATTTACAAAACAGTAGAAACGGTAAGTGGTAAACAACCTGCTTTGGATAAATCTGGTATCACTACAGAATCTGTGAATACTGATAGTTCAGAAAATAAGGATTTTATTAAACTATTATTGGCCGAATTTGACCGTGTTAAAATGGATTTAGATCCCTACAATTGGGAGATCATCCTAGGATGGGAAGAGAAGGTAAATCGTTATAAAGCACCAGTTTATTCCTTTAAAGTACGGGATAAGGAAATTAAGATTGAAACACATACGGAATCCCTTAGCCATACCCAAATACCAAAAGTGGCCTTGCCAAAATATAGTGCTTGGGGAGATATTTTAAGATGGAGTTTACAAGAAAATGTACCCGGTGAATTTCCATATACCTCTGGGCTTTATCCATTTAAACGAACGGGAGAAGATCCAACACGTATGTTTGCTGGAGAAGGCGGACCGGAACGCACAAACAGAAGATTCCACTATGTTAGTATGGGTTTACCTGCAAAGCGGTTATCAACAGCATTTGATAGTGTGACGCTTTATGGAAACGACCCGGATTACAGACCAGATATTTATGGAAAAATTGGTAATGCTGGCGTTTCTATTTGCTGTTTGGACGATGCTAAAAAGTTGTATTCAGGATTTAATCTTGCAGATGCAATGACCTCTGTGAGTATGACCATAAACGGACCTGCTCCAATGCTTCTGGGCTTTTTTATGAATGCTGCTATAGATCAGCAATGCGAACTTTACATTAAAGAAAACGGTCTAGAAAAAGACGTTGAAAAGAAAATAGAAAATGTATATAAAGGTAAAATAAGACCTAGCTATAATGGCGAATTACCAGAGGGTAATAACGGTCTTGGTTTGATGCTTTTAGGTGTTACCGGCGACCAAGTATTGCCAGAAAACATTTATCAGGACATTAAGGCCAAGACCATTGCTCAGGTCAGAGGAACCGTTCAGGCTGATATTTTAAAGGAAGATCAGGCTCAGAACACGTGCATTTTTTCGACAGAATTTGCGTTGCGCTTAATGGGAGACGTGCAAGAGTATTTCATTAAGAATAATGTACGTAATTTCTATTCGGTTTCCATTTCAGGGTATCACATTGCAGAAGCTGGGGCTAACCCAATTACTCAATTGGCATTGACCTTATCTAACGGTTTTACTTACGTAGAATACTATTTAAGTAGAGGGATGGATATCAATAAATTTGGCCCAAATTTATCCTTCTTCTTTTCTAATGGTATTGATCCAGAATATGCTGTAATTGGTCGTGTAGCTCGACGCATTTGGTCAAAGGCATTGAAGTATAAGTATGCTGCTAACCCAAGAGCTCAAATGCTTAAGTATCATATTCAAACTTCTGGACGGAGTTTGCATGCTCAGGAAATTGATTTTAATGATATCAGAACCACGCTTCAAGCCCTATATGCTATTTATGACAATTGTAACTCGTTACACACCAATGCTTACGATGAAGCCATTACAACACCTACAGAGGAGTCGGTGAGACGAGCTATGGCAATACAGCTTATCATAAATAAAGAATTAGGACTGGCTAAAAATGAAAATCCTATCCAAGGTGCATTTATTATAGAGGAATTGACAGATTTGGTTGAGGAAGCGGTTTTATTAGAGTTTGATAGAATAACTGAACGAGGTGGTGTTTTGGGAGCTATGGAGACCATGTACCAACGCTCTAAAATTCAAGAGGAGAGTTTATACTATGAAACCTTAAAGCACAATGGCGAGTTTCCAATTATTGGGGTTAATACCTTTTTAAGTAGTAAAGGGTCGCCAACGGTTCAACCTGCAGAGGTAATAAGAGCTACTACCGCGGAAAAAGAATTCCAGATAAAAACATTAGAAAACCTGCATAAGGCAAACGATACAGAGGCGCTTTTAAAGGAGTTACAGCAAAAGGCCATAAATAACCAGAATATTTTTGAAGCCTTAATGGAAGTGTGCAAGGTGTGTTCCTTAGGTCAAATCACAAAGGCGTTGTTTGAAGTGGGAGGTCAGTACAGACGAAATATGTAAGAATTATCTACTAGACTCTCCTACAAAGTCATCATCCAGGTGCGCTGAAGTTTTCTAAAGGTCTTTATTTCACCTTTTAAAACAAGAAGATAGTCGCGTCCGTTGCTATTGGTCTTTTCTAATCGTGTGCAATTCCTGTTTAAAAGAGATACAAGCCTATCTAAACGTTCAATATGCTTTCTTTTCTTTTCTGGAAAGGGCTCACGCTCTGCGTTTATAATTTCAGGCGCCAGATTTACGGATTGCTGAACAATATCTCCAGTGAAGTAGATGTCACCGTCCTCAGTGCCATCGGCATTTAAGTAAGATAAATCATAATGCAGGTAGGTTGATATACTACGACTAAGCATAATAATATCTTGTGCCTTTTTATAAATGGGCAAATCAGACATGTGAGATGGTAGGTTATAATTCATTTTCTAATAGCAAGGAAGACGAAATTACGCATGAAAACTAAATTTATGCTTTAAAATATTAAGTTATATAGTATATTTACTTTAGAATATATATATTTTACTATTAAATAATTTAAAATGAAAGTTGACGGCCTCAATTGGCAAATTCTTAGATGCCTGCAAGAAAATGCAAGGATGACCAATACTGAAATTAGTAGACGTGTAGGAGTCAGTTCACCTGCCGTAGCAGAGCGCATTAAAAAGATGGAGGATGCCGAAATTATTGAAGGCTATGCCACCTTGGTTTCTCCATTTGAAGCAGGATATCAGCTTAAAGCCTTAATTACTCTAAGGGCTTTTATGGGCATGCTAAAACCCTTTTTAGAAAAGGTAAAATCTTTTGATGAGGTGATTAATTGTTACAGAATAACTGGTAATGAAAATATAGTTATGGAAGTGGTGCTTAAAAACCAAAAACATCTAGAGGCATTTATAGATAGGCTCATATCATATGGAGAGACCAAAACCCAAATTGTGTTGTCTCATGTGGTTAAGAACAGTGAGATTAAGCCTGTTTAAAATATTAATCTTTAATTCCTGGTTGTTTTAAAGACCAACCTGTTTTTGCTTTCTCTTCATCAACCATGTTTTTTACATCTTTTAAAAGTTGTTTAGCGTCATAAATGATTCCATCTTTTATGGTATACTTTACACCACCAACTCTCACAACCTCATTGTCTTCGGTTAATTTAATAGCACCAGTACCATAAAGGACTTTTAGATTTTTTAATGGGTTTTCCTCAACAATTACAAAATCAGCAAGTTTTCCTATTTGGATACTCCCAATTTTATCATCCCAACCAAGAGCTTCCGCACCATTAAGAGTGGCAGATCTTATGACTTCTAAAGGATGAAATCCAGCTTCTCGTAATAATTCTAATTCCCTAATGTAAGCGAAGCCGTAAAGTTGATAGATAAAACCAGAGTCGGAACCTGTTGTTACGCGCCCGCCTCGGTTTTTATACTCATTTATAAAGGTCATCCATAATTTAAAATTATGTTTCCATTCAATTTCTTGTTCTGTTCCCCAAAAGTGCCAATAACTGCCATGACTGACCTTACTTGGTTCGTAGAACTTCCATAGTGAGGGAAGGGTATAATCTTCGTGCCATTCTGCTCGTCTAGCACGATGCAAGTCTCTGCTGGCTTCATAGATATTAAAGGTTGGGTCAATTGTAAAATCTAGTTCTATAAGCTCGTTCATAACGGCATTTCAATGCTCAGAATAGGGTTCTGCAGCTTGCTTCCAGAGTTTACCTGCCTCTTCAAACCGATTTTGTTCATTCTGGTAATTATAATCGAGAGGATAATCTTGAACAGTTCTATCGTTAAATAAAGCTTCAGGTAGACCATACCAATGCTCCATTGAGGTTAAACCCGCTCTAGCTGAATGTAATACATTCCATCTGGCAACACTCAATTGTGCATGATGACAAGCCGATCGTAGTCCTAATTTCTTGTTCTCATCTAAGGCCGCTGCCATGATTTCTGGTTCTGCACCAAAAAACTTTATACCATCAGCACCATTTTTAGCATTGGCTCTTACCCATGCTCTAGCTTCCTCTGGTGTGCCGATAGGAGCGTCATTCAAGGGGTTGAAATTCTTAGTTGTCTGTCCAAAACCCGTATAAGCAAAAATCCGAGGGGCGACTATTGAATTCTCTTCGCTTCTGTGTTTTAAATCTAGGGCCCAATCAATGCTGCGCCCACTAGGTTCTCTTATAGTTGTGATACCGTGTGCCATCCATAGTTTGAAAACATATTCCCAATCAGCACCTTGGGCAACACCGCCAATATGACCGTGCATATCAATAAATCCCGGCATTAAATACATACCTGAAGCATCTAGTTCTTTACCTCCCTGTTTCAATTGAGGTCTGTTTTCAGCCTTAATATCAACACCTGGATACCCAACAACTTTGATTTCTTTTATTATGTTTTTTTCAACGACAATATCTACCGGGCCTCTAGGTGGTGCACCATCTCCATTTATTAAGGTGACACCTCTTATGATAAGCTGCTCATGAGGACCGTCCGCAAGATTTGTATCTTGGGCATTTAATATGCAAGCGCTTGTTACCACAAATATTAAGCTAAATAGAAGTGCAATGGTTTTCATAAAAAAAGGAATAAGGTTGACTTAAAAATAAGGAATATAAGTCAGCTTTGTAGGTCTTTTTTTAATATACTATACCAAATCTTAAATCTGAAAAGTACTTCCGTCAGTTACCTGGAAAGTTGAGTGTATATGTGTTTGGCAATTTGTTTAGCATGTATTCTGGAATTTTCAATAAACCATTTGTGGGTCTCCATGCCACCACAAATTACGCCTGCTAGATACAGCCCTTCAACGTTAGATTCCATAGTTTCTGAGTCGTAAATAGGAATATGCTTTTCATCTTTAGAAAAAGTTATTCCTGCATCTTCTAAAAACTTAAAGTTTGGTCTATAGCCCGTTAAGGCAACAACAAAATCATTCTTAAGTTCGAGTGGTCCTTTTGAAGTATTTACTTTAACGTAATCTTCAGTGATTTCTGTGAGTTCAGAATTAAAATAGGCCTTAATACTTCCTTCAGCTATACGGTTGATGATATCTGGCCGCACCCAATATTTTACGCGTGGGCCTATCTCTGCACCTCTAACAATCATAGTCACATTTCCACCTTTGCGATAAATGTCCAACGCAGCATCAACTGCAGAGTTGCTAGCGCCTACAACAACGACATCTTGCAGAACGAATGGATGTGCTTCTTTATAATAATGCACAACCTTAGGTAGATGCTCACCAGGGACTTCTAATTGATTTGGGATGTCATAAAAACCTGTTGCGATTATAACTTTACGTCCCTTATAATGCTGTTTAGAACTTTCGATTATGAAGTGTTGACTTTCTTTTTGAAGCGATTTTACACCTTCGTAAAGCCTAATATTCAGGTTATTTGACGTGGTCACCCTTCTGTAATATTCCAAGGCTTCATTTCTAGTTGGTTTTGGATTATTACTGATGAAAGGAATATCATCAATCTCTAGCTTTTCAGATGTTGAAAAGAAAGTCATGTTCAGAGGATAGTTATAGAGGGAATTGGTGAGGGTTCCTTTTTCGAGCACAAGGTAGTTCCAATGGTGCTTTTTGCATTCCAAGGCGCAAGCAATACCTATTGGTCCTGCACCAATAATTATAACATCTAATACCGGTAATTTTGAAATATCTGAAGAGGCTTCTGTCATAGTCTTTGCGCGATGATTTTTTAATGACTTTTAGTTAGTTCAAAAATACTAAGGTATGAGCTCTTTTTCATCTATTTTGTATTCTTTAAGGATATGATATTATTATAACAAGTTATTTTGTATCAAAACAAGTATTCCATGGACAAAGGAAAACGTTCATAAATTGTATTTTTGAATTAAATTATAACTGAAATGCGAATATTTATTGGTGTTGCTATATTAGTTTTAGTAAGTTGCTCAGGAAAGCAACCAGCATCTATTGGAGATACGCCCTTTCAAATTAAGATGAATGCAGATTTCAAGGATGCGTCAAAATCTCCTTTAAAGTCAAAAGATTTAAAATCGTTCAAGGGGTTGGATTTCTTTCCGTTTGATGACACTTATGTCGTTAATGCCCAACTTGAACGCACACCTAATTCAGAATGGTTTAATATGAGAACTACAACGGACCGTTTGTCTAAGGAACGCATATTCGGCGTGCTCTCGTTTCAATTAAAAGGTAAATCGTATGCCCTAAATATTTACCAAGGAGAAGAAAACATGACTACGGAAGGTCTCGAAGACTACCTGTTTTTACCTTTTTTAGATGACACCAATGGAGAAAGCACCTATGGAGGAGGACGATATATTGATTTGAGAATTCCAAAAGGAGAGAAAATGGAAATCGACTTTAACAAAGCCTATAATCCCTATTGTGTTTACAATGAGAAATTCTCTTGTCCAATTGTACCGCGCTCAAATTATCTTGACCTAAAAGTTGAAGCAGGTGTAAAGATGTTTGTGAAGGAGTAGTTAGTATTGAGCATTGAGTATTGAGTAGTTGGGAATGGTTAGGTTCTTTAAATGGTCTTAGGCCGCTACGACCATCTTTAGGTTTGTATCAACGATAACTAAATAACCAATTTTCAAGGTCAAATGTTTATTTATTTGGCCAAGTACATCCCAAGAAATACAGCTAAGAACCCTACTATAAAACTACCAATGGTATATATTGCAAAACTGGTAAAATCACCAGATTTTAAGAATACGTGATTTTCATAGGCAAAAGTGGAGAATGTGGTAAACCCACCACAAAACCCAGTGGCTAAAAATAGTGTTTGTGAAGGTGAAAGACTATCGTTTTTAACCGCTAATCCAAGAATAACGCCAATGAGCAGGCTTCCTAAAATATTTGCCGCAAAGGTACCATATGGAATCCCATCCGAACTACTGTTTAACCATTTACCAATTATAAATCGCAATGTACTGCCTATACCGCCTCCAATAAAGACTAAAAGAAGTTGTTTCATTTATTCTACAGCTACAAAAATTTCGGTAATCCAATCTGCTGGATTGGGTTTAAGCATAGGATCAGTGATATAAACCTCCAACATTGGACCAGATTCAATCATTTTTAAACTATTGATTTCAACAAAAGACATAGATTGCTCCCACGCCTCTTTAAGATTGCTATAATCTCCTTTTAGGGTAGTTTTTACAGCTTTAAAAGATTCTAATTGTCCTGTGAGAATAGTTGAGTCTTCTGTCTTAATTCTTGAATTGGTAGGATAGCATGTGGAGAACATAACGGCATCGTTTTCCTCGTCCCATTTATGATAAATGACAAAAGGCGCACCAGCTCTGTTTATATTATGGGTTAAGGCATAGCTGCCTACATCACCTATCATGTTTTTCATGTGTTCTTGAAACTCAGATAATTTGCAAGAGATAGTTTTATACAGATAAAAGCCTCCACTATGTTGCGTTACGCCGTTAACATCGATACTATAAACCTTCATTTCTGCATTAACAATACTATCCAACTTAAAGAGTCCACGTTCAAAATTTGGTCCTGTTTCAGACTCAATAGAGCCCATTACCGTAGTAAAAAGTTTGGTTATAAAATCTTGTTTGCCATCCATGGACCAAGTCACATTAGTGCCTTCTTCAGTGGTTTCAAAATCCCACTTAATATTTGAGGATGCCTCAAATGGTGTTATGAATTCTAATTTTTGAGCAATACTGTTGTTTTGATTGGTTTCTACGGTACTCATTGTTCCTTCGCCAAGAACCTCACCTTGCCATGAATAGGAGGCACCTTCTCCAATAGTTTTGTCTCCGTAGAATATGGTAGCTTCTGGGTCTTGTTCAATCCATGGCGAAAAGCTTGGCCATGCTTTAAAGTCGTTTACTTTGTTATACAATAAACTTTTTGGTGCCTTTATGTTGCGACTTCTGCTAAAACTGTACTCATTTGGCTGTACGGCTACGTAAATGGAAAATCCTATGATAGCTACAAGCAACAGCAGCAGAATGTATTTTAACGTTTTCATGGATTGATTTGATTTAGTCCTTACTCAAAGATAGCAATTTTATGGTATGTTATATTAGTATTACATTTGTGTATAACTAAAAATCAATAATACAAATGAAACTAAAATCCCTAATGTACTACCTCGTTTTTATATTGCTTTTTGTGGCGTGTAAAGATGATGGAAAGTCTAAGGTTGACGATCAGGATGTATCGACTTCAGAAACTAAATTTGATTATAACGTAGAGCAGTTTGCTGATGTTAAGATACTTCGATATCAAATCCCAGGATGGGAGAACCTTAGCCTTAAAGAACAAAAATTGGTTTATTATCTCGTAGAAGCAGGTTTGGCTGGTAGAGATATTATGTGGGACCAAAATTACAGGCACAATTTAAAGATAAGACGTGCCCTGGAAAATGTTTATACAAATTATAATGGCGATAAATCTACCGAAGACTGGAAAGCCTTTGAGGTCTATTTAAAGCGTATCTGGTTTAGCAATGGTATTCATCACCATTACTCCAACGACAAGCTAAAACCAGATTTTTCTAAAGACTATTTAAACGAATTGTTTTTGGCTACCAACACAAAATTAGATGGCGAAGTTTTTAATGTTATATTTAATGATAAGGACAGCAAAAAGGTAAATCAGGCTAAAGGTGTAGATAATGTGGCTTTATCTGCCGTTAATTTTTACGGCCCAAATGTAACCAATGACGATGTCATAAGTTTTTATAAGAATAAAACATCACCTAATCCAGATAGACCATTAGCTTTCGGTTTAAATTCCCAACTCGTTAAAGAAGATGGAGCGCTCAAAGAACGCGTTTATAAGTCTGGAGGATTGTATGGTTCTGCTATAGATGAAATTGTAAAATGGTTGGAGAAAGCCCAAGGTGTTGCTGAGAATAAAGCCCAAGGTGATGCGATTGGCCTATTGATTCAGTATTATAAAACGGGCGATTTACAAATATGGGATGACTATAACGTAGCTTGGACCGCTGCTACAGCAGGTAATGTTGATTACATTAATAGTTTTATCGAAGTGTATAATGATCCTTTAGGATACAGAGGTTCATACGAGAATATTGTTCAAATCAATGATTTTGACATGTCCCAAAAAATGAAGGTGTTGTCAGACAATGCGCAATGGTTTGAAGATAATTCGCCTTTAATGGATGCACATAAGAAGAAAAATGTTGTTGGTGTAACCTATAAAGTAGTCACTGTAGCCGGTGAAGCTGGCGATGCATCTCCAAGCACACCGATAGGCGTTAATTTACCAAATGCTAATTGGATACGTAAAGAAGTGGGAAGTAAGTCTGTCTCGTTGGGTAATATTATCAATGCGTATAATAATGCAGGAAGTTCAGGCCGATTAAAAGAGTTTGTGCATGACGATGAAGAGTACCAGTTGGAAAAAGACTACGGTCAGTTGGCGGATAAGTTACATACTGCACTTCATGAAGTTATTGGTCACGCCTCAGGACAATTGAATCCAGGGGTTGGAGAAACCAAAGAAACGCTAAAGAATTACGCTTCCACCTTGGAAGAAGGAAGGGCAGACTTGGTTGGGTTGTATTATTTATACGATTCAAAACTACAGGAGCTTGGTTTGGTCGAAGATTGGAAAAAAGTAGGTATGGCTGCTTATGATGGGTATATAAGAAATGGTTTAATGACCCAATTGATTCGATTGAATTTAGGAGACGATGTAGAAGAAGCCCATATGCGTAACAGGCAATGGGTGAGTGCTTGGGTTTACGAAAAAGGTAAGGCAGATAATGTTATTGAAAAGGTAACACGAGATGGTAAGACCTATTTCAATATCAACGATTACGACAAATTACATGAGCTATTTGGTCAATTATTACGAGAAACCCAACGCATTAAATCCGAAGGCGATTATGCTGCTGTTGAGGCCTTAGTAGAAGGTTATGGTGTTAAGGTTGATCAAGACATTCATGCTGAGGTATTGGAGCGAAATAAACAATTTACATCTGCACCGTATAGTGGTTTTGTAAACCCGGTATTGGTACCAGAGGTGAATGACAATGGTGAAATAACAGCTATTAAAGTCACCCAACCGGTGGGATTCCCAGAACAGATGTTAGACTACAGCAGTAAATACAATAATTTACCTGATGTGAATTAAAAATTAGTATTACTTAGAGAAAAGCAATCATTATTATGGTTGCTTTTTTTTGTTGATACTATATTTTAGAAGTAAAAAATTTATCAGAAGTAAGATTAAGATAACAAGCATATTCAAAAAGATTTTCTGTCGTTATAAATTTAATTTGGCAAATGCGCTTCCTGCAATTGAAAGACCAATGCAAAGGCAAATAGATTATCATTTCCCTTTAAGGTTAGTTTCTTTCTAATGTTTTTACGGTGCGTCTCAATAGTAGAGACACTCAGGTTTAGGTATTGTGCCATATCCGAATTGGAAAATCCTTTTCCAATTAATTTAACAATCTGACATTCGCGTTGAGTTAGCTTTTGTTTTAACTTTAAGTCTTTGGCCAGAATACTTTTTAGGGATTGAATCAAGGCATCGAGAATTATTTCATTGTCGTAAACTCGTTTTGAAGCTTTTAGCAGCTCAATTAAATCATGGGTCGATAAATTGGTGTCGTTTACTTTTAAATCTTTTATAAATTTTGAAATCCGTTGATGGTTGGTCATCTCTTCCTACTTTTATCTAAAAATACGTTGAGCTTAGGCATAAAAAAATCCCCAATAGTGGGGATTTTTCGGTTTGCTGAGATTTGGTTTCCCTTAGATTAATAGCAACTCAGCAATACACTAACTTAAGTTATTGTTTTATAAAGCGCTTTACAACAGAAGTACTACCAATACTCAACTTTATAAAATAAACACCGTTAGATAGTCCTTGGACATTTATAGTGCTAGCGCTATTATTGGATTTAAGAACTTCTTTTCCCAGAGCATCATAGATACTAAATTGGGAAATCGTATAATCTGTTGTAATACGCAGTTCGTACTGTGTCGGATTGGGATGTAAATCTATCCGTTTAGGGTCAATACTATTTTCAGAAAGCCCTAAGGTAGCCTCTACGGTAACGGTAACCGTTGTTGAATTAGAGTTTCCAGAGGCATCCGTCACTGTTAGTACAACCGGATAAGTACCTACCGCTGTAAATGTATCAACATCGATGGTATACGAGTTTATGCCACAATTATCTGAAGATCCATTGTCTACATCCAATGCTACAATGCTAACGGATGGATTGCCCTCCAAGCCAATGGTGATGTCTTGCCCCAATGCAATAGGGTCGAGATTATCTTCCACGGTCACCGTTGCACTCGTTGTATTGGAATTACCACTAGCATCAAAAACCGTTAAATTAACGGTGTTCGCTCCTAAATCTACACAACTAAAACTAGATACATCAATACTGCGGGAATCAATGCCACAATTGTCTGATGAACCGCCATCGATAGCATCAGGCGTTAGGGTTGCATTTCCATTAACATCCAATTCTAAAGTGATATTCTGGCTTACTGCAAGTGGGTCCGTACTGTCTGTTACCGTTACAGTTGCTGTGGCGTTACCAGTTCTTCCATTCACATCTGTAATGTTAAGGGTAACCGTGTTTGCGCCTAAATTGGAGCAATCGAAGGTTGTAATGTCTAACGTTCTTGTGGCAATACCACAATTGTCTGAAGATCCATTATCAATATCGTCAACCGTTATCGTTGCTATACCGCCACTATCCAGGCCAATACTTATATTTTGTGTAATAACACTAGGGTCAACTCCGTCTTCTACAGTTACAGTTGCTGTTGTTACATCTGTATTTCCAGAGGTGTCAGTAACCGTTAAGTTCACTGTATTAGCACCTATATCACTACAACTAAATAGTGTGATATCTGAAGCAAAAGAGGCAATACCACAATTATCTGATGACCCATTATCTAATAAAGCAGGGTCTAAAGTTGCACTGCCAGTGGCATCAAGCTGTAACGTTATATTCTGAGCTAGGACTGTTGGTGCAACACCATCTTCAACTGTGACGTTGGCTGTCCCAAAAGCACTGTTACCACTTTGGTCTGTGACGGTTAGGGTAACCGTATTTGATCCTAGGTTGGAGCAATCAAAAGTGTCGATGTCTAAAGCTAAACTCGATATACCGCAATTATCCGTTGATCCGTTTTCAATGTCAGCAGTGGTGATTGTTGCCGTTCCATTACTATCGAGCTGTACCGTAACATCTTGCGTTATTACCGTTGGTGAAATTGAATCTTCTACGGTCACGGTTGCAGTAGTTGAAGCTGAATTACCACTCTGATCCGTCACCGTTAAATTGACTGTATTAGCACCTAAATTGGAACAATCAAATGAAGTGATGTCTAGAGCCTTGGTTACAATGCTGCAGTTATCAGTGGACTGGTCCACATCATCTGCCGTTATTGTTGCATTTCCACTGGCATCAAGTTGTACGGTTATATTTTGAGTAAGTGCTTCGGGATTAACCGAATCTTCTACAGTTACCGTAGCTTGAACGGTATTGGTATTACCAGAGGAGTCTGTTACTGTAAAATTGACAAGGTTATCTCCTAAATTGGAACAATCAAAACTTGAAACATCCACACTGCGGCTCGTAATACTACAATTATCTGTGGAACCATTTTCCAAATCGTCTGCTGTGATGGTGACTTGTCCGTTAGTGTTGAGTTGCACCGTAATATTTTGTGCTAAAGCTACCGGATCAATAAGATCTACCACGGTAATGGCAACATCTAGTGTACTCACTTTAGCTTCCGCATCGGTGGCGGTAACTGTCACGGTCTGTGTACCTAAATCGGCACAGGTGTAATCAAATTGTGGTTGGTTCAGTTCTACAGATACCAATTCGCAATCATCAAAGGTACCGTTATCCACATCGGCGATGGTCAAACTCCCTTGTCCACTGGCATCTAACTCTACGGTAATATCATTGAAGACCACAATGGTGGGGTCGGCGTTATCAAAAACTTCAATTTGTAAACCATAATCATAGAGTGACCAAGAGCCATCTTCATTAATTAGGCGAATGTAGAAATCATGAAAGTCGCAGGTAATATCGGCTGTACTTAAATCCACAGTAAATTCGTCTAGATTACCTGTTGGTTGCAAAACTACTGATGTACCATTACCTAAACCAGGATCAACGTCATAGAAATATTCTGCAGCTACAATAGGTGACACGTTTTGTTCTGGTGTAACAAAGAACAAGCGTTTATCATATAAGCTCCATTCCCCAAAATCATCTTGGGTTCTGATGTACAAGTTGTGAAAGCCTTCATCTAAATTGACTAGAGGAATAGCAAAACTTTGCGACACACTGCCCGTATTGGTGTTAACTCCAACACTAGTAGCATTACCAAATCCTGGGTCGGTATCTATAAAATATTCTAAAGCTGTAATTGAGGTAGCGCCACTGCCTTGTTCTTCAGTAACAAAGAATTTTACGTTATCGTAAAGACTCCAATTCCCCAAATCATCTTGTGTACGAATATATATTGTGTTAAATCCGCTGAGACTCGCTCCAATAGGTATGGGAAAACTCTGGGTGAGATTGCCAGTATTTGTGTTTAGCGGTAAGGCTGTAGCATTGCCAAAGCCTGGGTCGGTATTTATAAAATATTCTGCTGCTGTGAGTTCTGTGGCCGTACCACTGTTGTCTGTATCAGTTATAAATACAATACTATTAGCGTATAAAGACCAAGTGTTAGTATCATCTTTTGCTCTAATATATAGGGTGTTAAAGCCTGTTGCATCTGTTGGCGGTGAAATATTGAAGCTTTGAGAAAGCTCTCCCGAATTGGCATTGGGTGTCAATGTGTTGGCATTTCCAAAACCAGGATCGGTATTAAAGAAATACTCCAATTCTGTAATAGACTGCCCTAAACTAAACCAAGTGATACAACAGCATAACCATAATGTGATATGCGTTTTCATAAAATATGGTTTAAAGATTAGTTGGTTTTGGCTGTAATGGTTACCGTTAGATCCGAATTTTTAGGTACCGTTGGATCATAGCTGTCAATTTTAAGGCTTGGCAGTCCAGTGGGTGTACCTAAAGGTTTAAAATTATAGGCCTCATAAATACCATCATTGATAAATGGAGAGCCCGCTTGTAGTGTTAAATCGTCTAAATTTGGATTAAATGTACCCGAAGTACCAATACTCCCGTTACTGCCATCTCTAAAGGTAAATAAAGGGTCAATGTTTTCTTGGCTGTTACTTATGGTAATGTTACTGCCTGTTGCAAAATTGTAGTTAGCGTCATAGTTGTAGGTTAAACAATTGGTAATTTGCAAAGGTCCTGTACCAAAATAAGATACCGTGATATCAGCGAATCGATCCCCAATGAACAAGCAGTTACTGATATTTAGAAGATCAGGTGTATTATTGGTAATAGAAAATCCATTAAAATAGCCTACGATATTATTTGCAAAAAGCAACGTGTCTACCATACTAAAGGATACAGATGATGAAGTGAATATATTATTGGTAACTAAAAAGTTAGAAGTATTTGTACCAATACTAAAGGA
The DNA here is from genome assembly GCF_017581965.1 of Winogradskyella pelagia. GTDB lineage: Bacteria > Bacteroidota > Bacteroidia > Flavobacteriales > Flavobacteriaceae > Winogradskyella > Winogradskyella pelagia. The sequence goes on along the minus strand of NZ_JAGEVF010000003.1, from coordinate 296,172 downwards.
TCCAATAATGTTTCCTTGCATTAAAATGTTATTAAAGGTTCTATAAATCCCAATATTTGGAAAGTTTCCGATTTTGTTATCTTGAAAAACTAAATCTGTGATTGTACCGTAGTTTCCACCAGACACAAAAGGTTCACTTACACTAGAAATGTCAAGACCTTTTATAACACTGTTGGAAGAGCCTTCTACAAGCTCTAATGTACCAATATCAGAAGAGTAGGACGCATCACTATGGGATCGCCCAATAATGGTGAGTTGTTTATCTAATGTCACATTACCATAGCTGGTTGAGGATTGCTGTACGTGAATAATATCCCCGTTGGCCGCAGCATCAATGGCGGCCTGTAGATTATCAAAGTCTGCAGCTGTACCAGCATTATTATTAACGATGTGTGTGGTTTGTGCGTTTAAGGCCGTTATCGTAAGACCTAAGCAAAGCACCATTGCTGTTTTAAAGATTTTTGTAATCGTTTTCATTGTAAATTAAATTATTGGTTAATAACAGTTTCCAATTTAGGTTTCATGGAGACACAAAAAAATCCCCAATACTGGGGATTTTTTGGTCACAAGATGCCTATTCTATCGTTAAATGGTAAAATTAAATGTTATTGCTTCATAAAGCGTTTGACGACTTTAGAATTTTGCTCTTCAATACTAAGGATATACATACCAGAATTAAGGTTCTCAATATTGAGTAATAGGGTATCCCCAGAAACCTCTTTTTGCTGTATGAGTCTGCCATTTACATCGTAAATGCTTAGAAGGCCTTTCTCTAAGGTTTCCCCAAATTGAATATTTAGCCACTCTTTTGATGGATTTGGGTATAAGATTAGATTAAAATTCTGTTCAGTGTCCATACTTAAGCTGGCATCTATCAATAGGGTGATTGGAGCCCGGGCAATCGTTAGGCCTGGTAATATAGGATTGGTAATTTCGCAATAATAGATGCCACTATCCGTCTCCTGAGCATTGTTAATTACATATGTGGAGGCATTAGCACCAGAAATGGCGACGTTATCCTTAAACCATTGGTATTGATTGTTTAATGCTGTAGCCTCAGAGTTTCTATTGATGTCAGCATCGTTAACATCAAAAGTGAAGTTAGTACCAGGAGGGCTCTCAAAGTCTTCTGGTAAATCAGTTGTGCGTTGTGGTGAATAGGTAATGCTATTGTAATTACCGCTAGTGAAATAAGGTTCTATGTCGGAAAAATCAAAAAGGTTATCAGAAATATCAAGATTGATGGTAGGACTATTAAATGGAATAGAACCTCCAAGATTATTTCCGCTAAGATTTACAAATAAGAGATTCGTTAAATTTCCTAAGGTCGCAGGCAGGTTACCAGTCAAATTGTTGTTAGGTAAGTTTAATCCGCCTACACTACCGTTATCAGAAAGGCTAACACCAGTCCACATAGCAATGGGTAATGAGGTATCTAGCCAATTTACATTATCTGACCAATTAGTGCCCCCTAATGAATTATAGACATCTAATAAATTAGAATAATCCGGATGCGCTGTTGGGTCTAATAAGTTATTGATGTCAACTGTGGCTATGCGTTGTGCTGTTTGCTGAACGATATAGAATTCATTATCTATCAACATATCCCAAATAGAAGTTAAGCCAGTCGCTAAGGTAATAGGTGTGGGATTAGTATCTGTAAGGTTAATACGCTTTAAACTGCTACTTCCCGAATAATACAAAAAGCCGTTGTCAATAGCTACGTCTAAAACACTAGATTCTATAACCACATTTTCAACTGTGGGGTTAGTTTGGGTCACATCAATTTTAGAGACAAAGCCATCACTACCTCTGGCAACATACAAATCGTTTCCGTCAAAGGCAATATCTCCCATAAAACTGCCAAGATTATCAATGACAACTTCGCTTGTAGGTGTTGGAACGGTATAATCGAATCTTAGTATTTGACCATTGTTTCTGTCGCCTACATACATAAAGTTGTCTTTAGTAGCAAGTCCGAAAGCACCAGGAATAACCAGGACGAATTCTAGTTGAGGCGTTGGGGCTGATAGGTCTATTTTACCTACGTTATTGAGCCCATAGGTGAGATAAAGCTCATTACCTACGACGACAAGCTTTGTTGGGAAAGATATTCCGGTAATTAAATCTTGAGGAACTGGGTTTGGTAAAGACATGTCAACCGATAATACTTTGGATTCACCTACACTTCCAATATAAAGTGTGTTACCGCTTTTCGTAACACCTACAGTGGTACCTAGATTAGTTAAATAGTCAGAAATTTGTGCATTTAGCGAAAAACACGCAACACATGCTAAGAGTAATGTAATTTTTTTCATCTTATGAAATACGTTAGTTAATACATTTTAAAAATACAAAACCGCTTAACGCCAAAAAATCCCCTGTAGTGGGTATTTTTTAAGTTATGTTATGGAAATATACTTGTTAATTAAGCAATTCCTTGAGTCTTTGAAGTAAGTTGTTAATGTCTTCTTGATTTGCCGACAAATTACTTTCCAACTCTTCTAGTTTTAAGTGATAGGGATTAATTTCAGTTATTTTAACCTCAATTGTTTTTAGGCCATCTATTTTAAAGAGGTCACTGTAGATTTTTGAATTTTTGAATAATTCCTTAGTATCTGTATGATTTCTGACAGGTACAATTATAGTATTTGCATCTTGAGCCTGTTCTTTGATTTTTCCATTAACTAGGCTGTAATAAGTGCCTTTGATTTCAATAAGCAAATTGACATATGGGTATTTTTCTGTGGTCTTGGCTTTGGTATAGCTGCTTTTTATATCCTTTAAGCTAAAAACGAATAAACTATCGTCAATAGGTATGGCATCAAACTGAATTCGCATTGCCGATTTATTATTGGTTTCTTTAGCATTTGTGAAAATGGTTCTGGTTAATTCAAGTTTAGGTAATGCAATACTATCCCCTGTATCATTATCAATGACACCTGTTTTAAATGGCACCGTATTTCTTGCGGTATAGGTTTGGGTATATTTCTTTTTGCGGTCCTTGATGATTTTCCCCAAGTAATCTGGAATTTTAACAATCTGTTCAATGATAAGTCCGCTAGGGTCAAAGCTCTCTGAACTTATATTGTTTTCTTCATCAACATTTGTTAAGGCTGAGGTTCTGTGCTCAGTTATTTTTAAGTGCACAAATTCTGCTTGTGTCTTTATTTTTTGGTAGGATTTCTCACCAATTTTTCCATAACTATTGAGTTTGATTGTGGAGCACGAACATAGCAATAGAAATATAGTAACAATAAGAACTGTATGCTTCATCAATTTTAGGGTTTAAATTTATATTTCTTTTCAAGTGCATAACGCATCAATTCGCCTTTGCCTTTTAGTCCCAAAATGCGTGTCATGTTTTTTCTATGGGTATCCACAGTATGTATGCCAATGAATAGTTCATCTGCAATTTCTCTTGAGGTTTTTCCTTGGCCCACCAAACGCAAGATTTCTATTTGTCTTTTGGTGAGTTTACCTTTCTTTTTCCCAGAGGTACTAATTGAATTCAGTTCGATATTGGCATCAAAATAAGTCTGTCCGTTATAAACGGCTTTTATGGCTTTGAGTACCTCACCTAGTGCTGAGTTTTTTAACAAATATCCAGAAGCACCGGCTTCAAGCATTTGTTGTATAGCTTCGGTTTGATCGAACATTGTAAAGGCCAATACTTTTATATGTGGGAACTCCCTTTTTATGGTTTCTGTGACGGTTATGCCATCCATTTTGGGCATTCTAATATCCGTAATGACAACGTTAGGTTCCTTTAAACGAACCAAATGAAGCAAGGCTTCCCCATCATTTGTGGTACCTACAATGTCTATATCCTGTTCATATTTGAGCAGTAGTTCTATACCGTCAATGAGGGCTTGGTGGTCTTCTGCTATGGCTATTCGTATCATAAGGGGATGTCTATTATTACAGTGGTACCTTTATTCAATTCAGATTCAATACTGAGCTTACCATCCAAGTGCTCTACACGTTTGTCAATGCTAGAAATACCCATACCATAATTCATTTTTGTAATCTGCTTTGGATTGAAGCCCTTACCGTTATCCTCTACCATGATATTTATACTATCGTCATGATGGGTGAGATGGATGGTCGCCTCAGTGGCTTCGGCATGTTTAATGATATTGGTTACTAATTCTTGGATAACCCTAAAAAGGGTGAGCTCGAGACTGTTTTCAAGGCGTTGGTCTAAGCCATGGTCAACAACTTCAATATCAATTTGGTTACTTGCAGAAATCGTATCAGCTAGGTGTTGAACAGCTTTAAGTAGTCCTTGTTTGGCCATGACACCAGAATTCTTGACATGGGCAACCGTACGTACCTTTTGATAGGCCTCATTAATCAACTTATTGGTTTTTTCAAATAGGTCTTTCGATGCATCTCTTTTTAGGGCATCAAAATGGAGTTTTACGGTTGCCATCATTCCGCCTAAATCATCATGTAAATCATTTGCTATACGTTGCCGTTCTTTTTCCTGACCTTCTATCATGGCATCTATGGCCTTAAGTTCTTGTTCTTTTAGAACTGTTGACAATTTTTGACTTTGAAGTTTTTTAGCTTGTTCGGTAAGCTTTTGTTTACGTTTAACGTTTTTAAACACTAGAAATGCGATTATACTGCCCAAAGCCAAACTGCCACCAAGGCCAATGGCAATGTTCTGATTCTGTTTGCGTTTTGCTTCACTCTCTAAATTATCTGCTCTAAGTTTTTCATTGTCGTATCGTTCTTCAATCTCTGTTATAGCAGAATTTTGCTCCTTTAAGTTAATGACATCCTTAATGGAATCGTATTTATATAAGTAATCGTAGGCCTTGGGCCAGTCTTTTAGATAATAATAGGTAATGTCCATATTGGAGTAGAGGATTTTTTTACTCTTGCTATTCAATTTGGGTAAATCAATGGCTTCTGCCATGAAATAATAGTCCAGAGCTTTTTGGTACTCCTTTTTGCGACGGTAGGCATTCCCTATGTTGTTGTATATGTTGAACGCTGTATTTAAATCTTTGTAGTTGAGCGTATCTGAGAAATAATATTTCAATGCTTGGTTGTAATAGATAATGGCAGAATCCTGATTTCTGAATTTACGTGAATAGGTCGAACCAAGATTTATGGCAATATTGGTTTGCATTCTGGTACTGTCTATTTGTTGAGCCAGGTCTAGTGCTTCTTCAAAATAATATTTGGCAGAGTCACCTTGATTGGCTTTAAGCATTTCAACACCATAATTGGTATAATATACGCTCAACCATTTCACTGAATTGTTGGTTTTGGCATGTTCATACACCTTGTTAAGGTAATCGGTATTTTTAACTTCAAGGTTGTTTTGGCTATCAATAGTGAGATAAAGTTCTAGGTTAAGCCTCGCAACCTGTTCTGTGTCGCCAAGCTCAGTATACAGTTCCAATGCTTTTTTGTATAAATTAACCGCTTGGTCTTCCTTGTTAAGGTTTTCAAAGGATTTACCAAATATAAAGTTGGCCTCAGCCAGCTCTTGCTTGTTAACGGTTTTAATTTGCGAAACATCCAAACCTATAATATCAGAATAAGCTTCTGCATTAAAAATAGAATCCAGTTCTGTAAGCGTAAAATAAGTATTCTCCTGCGCTTTTAATGCAAAACTCAGGAGCATAAAATAAACCAAAATGTAACCGGACCTAACCACCAACTATAATATCGCCTTCTTGTTCGCGGGGACGATTGATGTCTAATATTAAAACAGGTGGAGGAAGCCGACATATATTGGCTTCATATTCTGCTCCATCAGATTTTACGCAAGCTCTAAAGCCGTCAATAAGTTTGTCACTATAAAATGCAGTGTCGTGCAATATATAGACTTTAAGCTGTTCATGGTCAGCAAGCATCGCTTTGCTCAAGCCTTTAATTCGTTTAATTTGAGCTTTTGCTTCTATAAAATGGGTGGCATCAGAGGCTCGATTTTTTTCTCCATCAAATCCATCTACAAGAACGACAATGGCATTCAGGTCTTCGCTTGATGCATTTATAATATCCATAATTTCCATGGATGTGCCAGAAGGGTTGTAAACAGGGAATTTTAGGTGTATCTCTCCTTTTTCTGTGTTGAACATATTAAAATCAATCGATTCAATTTTGAAATGACTTTTCCCATAAGTTTTCTTTTCAGCATCTGTCATTTCAATAAGTTTTTGTATTGGCTTATAGGGATTTAGTAGTATTGTTCCATATTCTTTTGAAGCAATTATTTGGCATTGTTCCAATGTTGCTGCCAAGGATATAATTGAATCCTTTGCTTGCCTCAGTTCAACAGTTTTAGAATTTAGTTGAGTTTCTATGTCTTCACAATCTTTGCAGCCGAAGTACGACAAAAGTATTAGCAAGGACATAACTTTTAGAATGTTAGTTTTCATTAAGAGTTGGTTTTTGAATTAATGTTAAGTCAAAGATGAGAAGAAGGGCTAAACAAAAACATACCCAGTTCTAGGTATATTTGAATGTTAAGTTATAAAAAAATAAGGAATTAATAAGAATTTTAAGACAAAACGGCCTAAACTACTACATAAACATAAACTTCACTGTAGCTAATAGGGCTATAAAACCAACAAAGGCAATTAAGATCCAAACCGTTCCTTTGTAGTAGCGTCGGTGCAGATTGCGGTCCTTACGGTATTGAAAGGCAATGACAATAACAAAGGTTAAGAAGAATAATAGTGCAAAAATCAATTGACCAGTTGTGAACATTGCTGTATTTTTATGCAAATTTAGGAATAATCCTTGTTAAAACAATCCCAACAATGCAAGATAAAATCAATGCTGTAAAGGCTTTTCATACCGCTTTTAAAATAGGTCATAGAGAAACCCCTAAGGCCAATTTAGGACTCGAAAAAAACATGTTGCGCTATAAATTAATGCGTGAGGAAAATGAAGAATATCTAGAAGCTGCCAACGATGGTGATTTGGTTGAAGTTGCTGATGCGCTTGGTGATATGTTATACATTCTTTGTGGCACTATCATAGAGCATGGCTTGCAGCATAAAATCGAGGAGGTCTTTGAAGAAATTCAACGCAGTAATATGAGTAAACTTGGTGAGGATGGCGAACCCATTTACAGAGAAGACGGTAAGGTTTTAAAAGGACCTAACTATTTTAAACCCAATATAGAAGCCATTTTAGAGTCATAAAAAAATCCGCTGAAAAGCGGATTTTTATGTCTTATCTATTTCACTTCATATCTCCAACCATGAGGGTCTTCTGAAATATTATGTTGAATATTCATGAGCTTTTCCTTAAATAAGGAGGCGTAGGAATTATCTAGTTGTTCCAATTCATATACTTCTTCCGCGTGCTCAAAAGCGGACACCGGACTTATAACTGCCGCAGTACCAGCTCCAAAAATTTCTTTTAAACTACCATCTATAGCAGCTGCTTTTATTTCTTTTACACTAACACGTCTTACCTCGCATTCAATACCTAAGTCTTTAGCTAAGGAAATCACACTTTTACGTGTTACACCATCTAAAATACGGTCATTGTTTGGCGCTGTAATCAATGTATCATTTACTCTGAAAAATATATTCATAGTACCTGCTTCCTCGAGGTACTCGTGGGTATTTGCATCGGTCCAAATTATTTGTTGAAACCCTTTCTTTTGTGCTAAGCTGGTTGGATAAAACTGAGCGGCATAATTCCCGGCAGCTTTTGCAAAACCAACACCACCATCGGCAGATCTACTGTACTTTTCTGCAAACAGTACTCTAACAGGCTCATTGTAATAAGCTTTCGCAGGAGAAAGAATGATCATAAAACGATAAGACATGGCAGGCGATGCTGAAATAGCAGGTTCTGTTGCAATTACAAATGGTCTTATATACATAGAATTACCAACACCTGGTTTTATCCAATCGCTATCTAGTTTTAAAAGTTTTTCCAATCCTTCAAAAAAGAAATCTTTCCGAAATTCAGGGATGGCCAAACGCGCAGCCGATTTATTGATTCTGTTGAAATTTTGATCTGGTCTAAACAAGAATATTCTACCGTCATCATCCTTGTAGGCCTTCATGCCTTCAAAAACGGCCTGTCCGTAATGAAACACCCTAGCCGAAGGTTCAATAGTCATCGCTTGGTAGGGCATTATCTGTGGCGTTTGCCATTTACCGTCTTCATAGTCGCAGACAAACATATGGTCGGTAAATACACGGCCAAAAATTAGATTATCAAAATCTACGCTGCCTATTTTAGAAGTTTCAGATTTTACTATAACGATTTCGTTCGGGTTGGTTTCAATCATTTATACCTTCATTTTATGAGGTGCAAAACTACGAAATCATAAGCGTTAAAAAAAGGTAATATTATCTTAATATTCCGTAAATTTGCAATCTAAAATTAATCGATTTAAATCAATAAAAATGAAGAAATTAGTATTGATATTCGCTTTAGGAATATTAGCTTTTGGATGTAAAAATGAAAAAAAATCCACTGAAACAGTTGCTGTTGAAGAAAACCAGGAGATGGCGTACGCCTCTTTTGGAATGGAAATTAATGACGCCGAGGCACTAAATGCTGATCGCATGTTAGAGCAATACAAAGGCTTAAAAGCAGGTGATACTTTAGTTACAAAAATGCGAGGCAAGATAAAGGAAGTCTGTTCCGTAAAAGGCTGTTGGATGACTCTTGATCTTGATGCTGAAAATCAAGTCATGGTTAAATTTAAAGACTATGGTTTTTTTATGCCTTTAAATGCTGAAGGTGAAGTGGTAATAAATGGTAAAGCTTTTGTTACCCAAACTTCTGTGGATGAATTAAGACACTATGCTGAAGACGCAGGTAAGTCTGAGGAAGAGATTGCTGCAATTACAGCACCAAAATTAGAATACAGATTTGAAGCAGATGGTGTCCTTCTTAAGCAGTAGTTTACGTCTTTTTCTAGTTCTTTTAAGTATTTTTACGTTTAGCTGTAAAGACAACAAAAGTGTTGAAGAGGAGACCGAGTCTACTAACAATGACTTTATCATGTATCAGCCTTCTGAGATGGCTAATTTTATGAATGCCCTATATGCCTATAATCAAGGTATAAAAGAGCAAATAACAAATGGAGAAGTGCCAACGCATATGCCTTTAGATTTAATGACTTTGCATTCTGCGGAAATGACCAAAGGAAAAGATAGAAGTCAGGCTTGGCAGAATGTGGTAGATGTCTATATAGAATCACAAAAGCAAGTTGCTGATTCTTTGTCTTCTGAAGATCTAAAATTACGGTATAATGCAGCAATTAATAATTGTTTGGCCTGCCATAAGACAGAGTGCACGGGGCCTATTCCTAGAATACGTAAACTTTTGATTCAATAACTATTGAAGCGCAAAATAATTACCACTTCAGATGGGTCAAAAACGATTCAGATAGAAGATTGGAATGAACAGTATCATTCCATTCACGGTGCCATACAAGAAGCAAATCACGTTTTTATTAAACATGGTTTGCTTTTTTTTAATTCAAGAGAGAATAGAGACTCAGGTGCCTCCGAAATTAGTATTCTTGAAATGGGTTTTGGTACTGGGTTAAATACCTTCTTAACGTATATTGAAGCAGAAAAGCTATCCTCATCAGTAAATTATGTAGGCGTAGAGGCCTATCCTGTTAATGAAGAAGAAATTGCACAATTAAATTATCCGGAATTGGTCTCTTCAGCACATGCCGAAGTTTATACCAAATTACATGCTTCTCCTTGGGAAGTACCCGTATCCCTGTATTCAAATTTTAGCGTAGAAAAACTGCAAATAAAGTTTGAGGATGTCAATTTCTCCAATCAATTCAATATCATTTATTTTGATGCCTTTGGAGCTCGTGTTCAGCCAGAATTGTGGACAGAAGTCATTTTTTCTAAGATGTATAAGGCTTTAAAGGTGAATGGAATATTAGTTACCTATTCGGCAAAAGGAAGTGTAAGACGAGCTATGCAATCCGTTGGTTTTACTGTAGAGCGATTACCAGGTCCACCAGGCAAGCGGGAAATGCTTCGTGCACTGAAAAAATAAAAGGCTCTAACCTTTGTCCATTTGTACATCTAGAGTTTTATTTTCTTATAGTCAAACGTTAAATCCAATTTAAAGTCTCAGTACCAGCTTTCTGCCTGCAGTATCTTTGCAGTATGAAAAATAAGAGGGTTTTAATTACTGGGGCAACGGGCTTAATTGGAAAAGAAATTGTGAAGCAATGCCATGATGAAGGAATTAAGGTTAACTATCTAACAACTTCAAAAGCTAAACTATCAGTTGATGATGATTATAGAGGATTTTTGTGGAATCCTGCCAAAGGCGAAATCGATAAATCTTGTTTGGAAGGGGTTGACGCAATTATAAATCTCGTAGGAGCCTCAATTTCTAAGCGATGGACGCCAAGCTATAAAAAGGAAATCTTAGAGAGCCGTACAAAATCTTCAGAGCTTTTACAACATACCATAAGATTTAATAATTTTACTATTCAGCACGTAGTGTCAGCAAGTGCTATTGGAATATATCCTTCTAATCTTACCAAATATTACGACGAAGAAACAGATGAAACCTCAGGGTCTTTTTTAGGTGAAGTAGTTGAGGCATGGGAGGCTGCTGTAGATGGGTTTAAAGATTTAGGGTCGAAATTAACAAAAATACGCATTGGTTTAGTTCTTGCAGAAGATGGTGGCGCATTGCCAGAAATTGTTAAGCCTGTAAGAATTGGCGCTGGCGCCGCCTTTGGAAGCGGAGAGCAATGGCAAAGTTGGATTCATATCAAAGATTTAGCTCAAATATTTCTGCATACGCTTACTAATGGTCTAGAAGGTGTATATAATGGTGTAGCTCCAAACCCTGTAACTAATAATGAGTTAACAAAGTCTGTTGCTGAAGTTTTACAAAAACCTTTAATCTTACCTAATATCCCAAAATTTGCAATGAAATTGGCCTTAGGCGAAATGCATATCCTATTATTTGAAAGTCAGCGTGTTTGTGCAAAGAAAATTGAGGATAAGGGATTTCAATTTAGATTTGCCAATCTAAAACCAGCTTTAGAAGATTTATTGCTCTAGCCAAAAAAGCTTATTTGGTGCTGAAATTTAAAGATAAATATTTGTGACTAATCGCTCCACTGTAGGGTGCTCACTACCACCAGAAGGTTCTACGGTAATATTTAAGGATTCTGAGTGATTAATGTAATTCATGGCTAACAGCGGTTGGGTTTTATCAATTATACCCATATTAATCATTTCGCCATCAACATCGGCCCACATTTGGTAATCGTGATCAGCATCTAATTCTGGAAGCCCTTCTGTATTAATAACTACGGATTTTATGTTGTGATTAACATAGCTCACTAACTTTCCGTCAGGCATTAAATCGTTGCCTTCTAAAACATATTGTTTAGTCTCTGGATGCGATAGTACCGCATAAAACTCCGAGGATTCCTTATAGGTCTTGCTTAATTGGTCTAATTTAGAATTGAGCTCTTTTTTGTCAGTTTGAACGGTTTGGAAGTCTGATTCGAGCTTATTTAATTGAGAATACAACCAAATAGAACTCACTAAAAGCAATCCTGCAAAACTCGCTGCGATACCAAAATAAAATTTAAAAGAATTTGAACTTGGGAAAGCCTTTTCGTTTTGAAGTGAGGATTTAGATTGTCTTATATCTTTAATTAAATTGTCCTTAACAGATTTTGGTGGGGTTATAGCATTCTCAAATCCTAACTTTTCAAAATCTGCTTCAAGTATATCAAAATGCGCTTTTAGTTCTTTATCGGAAGCTAAAACCTGCTCAATATACTTTTCGTCACTTGGATGTAATTCTCCAAGAATGTATTGTTCTAAGATGCCGTCTTCTATAATGTTTTTCTTATCTCCCATCATCATTAAACATGTGTCAACATTAACAGAACAAATGAAACTGATTTGGTATAAGAAGTCCTTAGTTGTTTTAGGGCTTGCTTAATGTAAGACTTAAACGTTCCCAAGGGTACTCCCATTTCTTCGTGCGCCTCTCTGTGCGTTAACCCTTTAAAATAAACCATTTCAATAGCTATTTTATGATGGTCTTTCAATTTTGTAAGGGCACCTTTCAATTCTAAATGCTCTGCGTCAAATGAAATTTCTTCTTCTTTTTCTTTATATACACTAAAATCATCGGTTTGGATGAGCTTTATAGGTTTTCTCAAAAGATTTAACACCTTATTTTTTGCAATTCTATAGACCCAAGTGTAAAATCGCCCCTTGTCAGCATCGTATTGATATGATTTTTCCCAAACCGTTATAAAGGTTTCTTGAAGTAGGTCTTTAGCCTTACTCTCATCCTTGATCATTTTTAGGATAACACTGTAAATAGCACCAGAATACTTATCGTATAATAAGGCTAAAGCGCGCTCATCTTTTTGCTGTAGTTGTGTTATGAGCGTTTTATCGTCTTGCATTAGTGTTAAAGATTTCCCAAAAATAGGCTTTGTCTCATCCATCTCAAATGAGCATGTGTAAATATAAATGAAAGCACTTCAAAAAATAAAAAAAGTGTAAAAATAGTTTAACCTAAAATTTAAAAAATTATGAAGAAGTTTATTCTAGTATTAACCACTTTTGTGGCATTTACGGTAAGTCAAAACGCTACAGCGCAAAAAACAATTGTAGATGTTGCAGTTAGTAACGACAATTTTTCAACATTAGTAACTGCATTAAAAGCAGCGGATTTGGTAGGTGCATTGCAAGGAGATGGACCATTTACAGTATTTGCACCAACAAACGATGCTTTTGCAAAAGTAGACAAGAATGCTCTAAACAGTTTATTACAACCAGAGAATAAAAAAGCACTAGCTAACGTGTTAACTTACCATGTAATTCCGTCAAAATTAATGGCAAGTGATGTGGTTGCTGCCCTCAAAAAAGGAAACGGTAAAGTCGAAGTTAAAGCGTTAAACGGACAAGTTTTAACGGTAATGCAAAAAGACGGTAAAATATGGTTGAAAGACCAAAACGGCAATTACAGTGAAATCACAGCGACAGATGTAAAAGGAAGTAATGGAGTGATTCATGTAATTGATACTGTGGTAATGCCTAAATAAGTTTTAGTGTATTAATAATTTCAGTATTACCGCAGGTTGCTATTGATCAGATTTTGTGGTTGATGGTTTATGATTAATAGCAGCGGCAATTTATTTTTAAATTGCTATGAAAAGGAAAGCACCCGAGAAATCGGGTGCTTTTTATTTTTAAGTATGTAATAAAACAGAACTTAAATATTAAGTTTAAGCTCTTACGTATTTAGTTGGAGTTTAAACCAGAATCTTGAAATAAGTTCTAAATTTTATTTTTTAGGTTTAATAGGATATTTTTTCATCAACTTTTTAACGTTTTTTGGAATAGTTTTTTCACGTTTCTTAGATTTTTCGTTGACTTTTGAAGTTATAACACCTTGCCAGACCAGTTCTTTGCTACTGCCATTGTACATGTCCATTACAAAAGTTCCTTCTTTGTAATCATAATCTGAGTAAGTTGTATTTGCAGAGCCCATACCTCCATAACCCCAGCCCCAACGTCCGCGATATCCCATGCCTGTATTATAGGTTGTGTAGGCCGTGGTAGTGGTTTTTTCTTGTACAACTATAAAAAGTGTAATATCTAAATCGGCATTGGATTTCACTGCACTCATGGACCGTGCCTCAAGCTCTGCATTAATAGCATTTAGAATACGTTGTTTATCAAAATCGTTTAGAATTTTGTCACTATTTTCTTGCCACCCAACAATTCTATAGGTTTTAAACGCTTCAAAATCCGTGTCTTTGTTGTAATCTGCTTTGACCTGAGCATTAATAGTAATACTGAAAAGAAATACCAAAAGAAATAAATTTATAGTTTTCATAGAGTTTTAAAAATTTTAACGTTGAAATATTTTAAGTATACAATCTATAAATATTTTGCTTGAGAAACAATAACTGTTTGTAATTATCTCCATTGTAACATATTATTCATCAATTAAGAGTATTGAGTTAAAACTGCAATTTTGAATAAAAAAAACACCTGTACACGGGCAGGTGTTTTTAAGTAAATTAGTTATGATACTATGCTTTTTGGGCCACTAAAGTTACTTTAAGTTCAATGTCATCGTTAATGAACTTATCTCCTAAATTGTCAAAAAACGATTTAGACCCATATTTAATGTTCCATTTAGAGCGATCAATAGTAAAGGTTTCGCTAGTTAAAGTCATCATGTCACCTTCCATTGATGTTGTTACAGGAAAACTTATGTTGTTGGTAGCATCTTTCATGGTTAGATTACCAGAAAGCATGGTTTTACCATCAACAGTAGAAATACCAGTTACTTCAAATTTTGCATTAGGATAAGTTGCAACATCAAAAAAGTCGGCACTTGTAAGGTGGCCTCTAAGATCGGCATTACCATCCTCTTCTTTAGGGATGTCTAATACATCAATACTTGCCATATCAATGGTAAAGTTTCCACTTTCTATCTTACCATTGGCAATGTTAACGGTACCTTCGGAGACATTTATGGTACCATTATGTGATCCTGTTGGTTTAAATCCTTTCCACTCAATAACGGATTTGTTGTTAACAGCAGTGAATGTTATTGCAGAAGCTTCTGCAACCGCAGCTTCTTCTGCTTCTTTAGTTTCGGCCTCTTTGGCTTTATCTTTACAACTCGAAAATGTAACAATAGCTACTAAGGCTATAATTTTAAGGAATGAAGTTTTCATAATAATTATTTTCTTATGGTTTAGGGCGCAAAGGTAGCTATAAGAAAGGCACTACATTGATAAAAAAATGTTAATGACATTTTGACATTATTACAATAATGGCAGTACTTTTGCCAACCTGTATAAGATGACTTTAAACAAGAACTCAAAATGAGTAAAAAAGACAAAAAAATAAAAGCAGAAGAATCGCACATAGATGATGCGGCAACTGCGACCGCTGAATCAGAAGTAAAAGAGTCTGAAAAAGCTCAAAACACCGAAGAAAAGTTGCAAGATCAACTGGCTGAAGAAAAAGATAAGTTTATGCGGCTTTTCGCAGAATTTGAAAACTACAAAAAGCGCACCTCAAAAGAACGTATGGATTTATTTAAGACCGCTAGCCAAGATGTAATGGTTGCTTTGTTACCTGTTCTAGACGACTTTGAACGCGCTTTATTACATATAGAAGAGGATAAGGAGGCTGAAGAATTAAGAAAAGGGGTGTTATTAATATACAACAAACTTGTAAACACTTTAGAACAAAAAGGATTGTCTAAAATAGAGGTTAGTAAAGGTGATGATTTTAATGCAGATGACCATGAGGCAGTGACCCAAATACCTGCACCAAGTGAAGATTTAAAAGGCAAGATTATAGATGTTGTAGAAAGAGGTTATAAATTGGGAGACAGGGTTATACGTTTTCCAAAAGTGGTTATCGGACAATAAATAAGAGCTCTAAGTACACCTGCATAAATTATGAAAGAAGATTTTTACGATATACTCGGTGTTAGCAAAAATGCATCGGATTCTGAGATTAAGAAAGCCTATCGCAAGATGGCTCTAAAATATCATCCAGATAAAAACCCAGACGATAAGGAAGCCGAAGAAAAATTTAAGAAGGCAGCTGAGGCTTATGAAGTATTAAGCAATCCAGACAAAAAAGCAAGATACGACCAGTATGGTCATCAGGCATTTGATGGTGCAGGAGGCTTCGGAGGTGGCGGTATGAACATGGATGACATTTTCAGCCAATTTGGTGATATTTTCGGAGGTGCATTCGGAGGAGGTGGATTCAGTGGCTTTGGAGGAGGCGGGCGCCAGCGCGTCGCTAAAGGAAGCAACCTGAGAATTCGTGTAAAGCTAACCATAGAAGAAATAGCTAACGGTGTAGAGAAAAAAATTAAAGTAAAACGCAAGGTGCAAGCGCCTGGCACTACTTATAAAACATGCAGCACATGTAATGGTAGTGGGCAAGTTACTCGAATAACCAACACAATTTTGGGTAGAATGCAAACGGCTTCACCCTGTCAAACGTGTGGCGGTGCTGGCCAAACTATAGACAAAAAGCCTGATGGTGCAGATGCTAATGGGCTAATGGTTTCAGAAGAAACCGTTACTGTAAAGATTCCTGCAGGTGTTGTCGATGGCATGCAACTTAAAGTTACCGGAAAAGGAAATGATGCCCCAGGAAATGGTATAGCAGGTGACCTTTTGGTGGCCATACTAGAACAAGAACATCCAACATTAAAACGCGAGGGTGATAATTTACATTACGATTTATATGTAAGTGTGCCTGATGCCGTTTTAGGCACATCTAAAGAAATTGATACAGTCTCTGGAAAAGTCCGCATTAAAGTTGAAGCTGGTGTACAATCTGGAAAGATTTTAAGGCTTCGAGGTAAGGGGATTCCGAGTATTAATGGATATGGTAAAGGTGATTTACTTGTTCATGTAAATGTGTGGACGCCAAAAACTTTGAATAAGAAGCAAAAAGAGTTTTTTGAAAGTATGAAAGAAGACGAACATTTTGCACCAAAACCAGAAAGTTCGGATAAGTCTTTTTTTGAAAAGGTAAAAGATATGTTCTCTTAAAAACTGTCTGTTTAAGAAAAAATACTATCTTTGACTTATCGCTAATGCTAATTAGCGGTAATTTTTCTTTTTCATAGCAATTTTTTCCCATCCTTATCTTGTATAAGGGTGGGTTTTGTTTTTTAAGACTCTTTTTTTAAGAACATTTTAGGCTCTAAACTAGATGTAATTGGTTCTGGTATTCATCTTTATAGTTACCCTTAGATTTGTTTGGGTTTTTTATTGTAAACCTTTTAACTTTAATATCTTTACAGACTAACCGACGAAAATTTCAATATACATGAACGACTTATTAGTAGCTGATTCTGTATCCAAGAGTTACGGAAATTTTAAGGCGCTAAATGAAGTATCAATTGCGGTGCCAAAAGGTAGTATTTTTGGTCTTCTTGGTCCTAACGGTGCTGGTAAAACAACATTGATTAGAATAATCAACCAAATTACAATGCCAGATGAAGGTACGGTTGCTCTAGATGGTCAATTCCTGAGAGCAGAACATATTAAGGATATTGGATATTTGCCTGAAGAAAGAGGCCTCTATAAGTCCATGAAAGTTGGCGAACAGGCTCTGTATTTGGCCCAATTAAAAGGATTATCTAAAGTTGAGGCGAAGAAGCGATTAAAGTATTGGTTTGATAAACTCGAAATAGGGGATTGGTGGAATAAAAAGATTCAAGAATTAAGCAAGGGGCAGGCGCAAAAGATTCAATTTGTGGTTACCGTTTTGCATAAACCGAAATTACTCATTTTCGATGAGCCTTTTTCTGGTTTTGATCCAATAAATGCTAACCTTATTAAAGATGAAATTCTACAGTTGCGAAATGAAGGAGCTACGGTTATTTTTTCTACCCATCGTATGGAATCTGTCGAGGAACTTTGCGATCATATTGCGCTCATTCATAAATCGAATAAAATTCTAGATGGTCGACTCAATGATATTAAACGCAAGTTTAAGACCAACACATTCGAAATTGGATTACAGTCTCAGGACCCTAATAAGATTATGTCAGAAATCAAAGAGAACTTTGAGGTGTTGCCCGCTACCTTTAAGAACTTGCATGATGATATAAAAATTAATATAAAAATAGATGCCTCAACGTCACCAAATGACTTGCTCTCTTATTTAATGACGAAGGCTGAAATTCATCATTTTGTAGAGGTGTTGCCATCTGCTAATGATATTTTTATTGAAACTGTAAAAAATAACTGATAATGAATCATTTACCGCTCATTATAAAACGAGAGTATCTCACTAAAGTGAGAAATAAGTCATTCATAATTATGACCTTTTTGAGTCCACTAATAATGATTGGGCTCATCGCTCTAGTAGCTTATTTATCGCAATTAAATAAAGATAAAGAACGCACTATCTCCATACTTGATGAGTCCGGTTATCTCGGGGATGTTTTCAAAAATTCCGAGAACACAACATACAATTATCTGTTGGGAATGGATTTGGAAACAGCCATAACTCTCGTTAAAGAAAAGGAGGATTATGGGTTGCTCTATGCAAGCAAGACGCTCTCATTGGATGATGTTTCTGGTAGCATTAAGTTTTACTCTGAAGATTCACCTTCTATAACAGTAATCTCAGGCATAGAGAGTAAAATAGAACGCCATTTAAGGGAAGTGAAACTGCAAGCAGACGGTGTTTCTTTAGAGCAAATAGAGGCTTCTAAAACTCAAGTCAGTATAGCGCAAGAAAGTTTTGAGGGTAAAAAAAGTTCTAAGCTAGATAACATTGTTAAACTCGCTTTTGGCGGCTTAGCAGGCTATTTGTTGTTTATGTTCATTATTATTTATGGAAATATGATAATGCGAAGCGTTATTGAAGAAAAAACAAGCCGAATAATTGAAATTATAATTTCTTCAGTTAAACCAATTCAATTGATGCTTGGAAAGATAATTGGTACATCCTTAGCAGGCGTAACACAGTTTGCTATTTGGGTAGTTCTAGGAGGTGTTTTGTTGACTGTTGTTACCGCTATTTTTGGAATTGATATGTCTCAACTTCAATCACCGCAACAAGACTTGGTGAATCAAGCCATACAGAACCAAGGTGCACAAGCCATGGCAGAAAATATGATTATTGCAGTTAGTAATTTACCAGTTATCAATCTTGTTATTGCCTTTTTATTTTTCTTTATTGGTGGGTATTTGCTCTATAGTTCTTTGTACGCAGCTATTGGAGCTGCGGTAGATAATGAAACAGACACACAGCAGTTTATGTTACCCATTATTATGCCCTTGGTTTTAGCAGTATATGTTGGGTTTTTTACGGTAATTGAAGACCCTCATGGAACAGTTTCAACAGTATTTTCGTTCATTCCTTTTACGTCTCCAGTAGTAATGCTTATGCGAATTCCATTTGGTGTACCTATTTGGCAACAAGCCTTGTCGCTCATCATACTTGTTGCAACTTTTGTATTTACGGTTTGGATGGGAGCAAAAATATATAGAGTTGGGATTTTAATGTATGGCAAAAAACCAACTTATAAAGAGCTTTTCAAGTGGATAAAATATTAATCCAAATAAGAACATATTTTAATGTTAAGAATATAATATTAGATTTCTAAATAATGCAAGAGATAAAAGACATATTAAATTATACCTTTCATTTTTCGGAAAATATTTCCATAAGTGTAAAGGGAATTCTATTTGTCTCGGTAGTTATTTTGATTACCTCTATTATCCTAAAAGGAATACGTCGATTAATAACCCGAAACTTACCTACCGATGATAAAGCTAAGTTTGTAAGTCTTTTTTCATATGGTAAATGGGTTATTTATTTAATCATTTTTTTAATAACACTCAATACCATAGGCGTTAATGTTAATAGCGTTTTAGCCGCTTCAGCAGCATTGCTTATTGGCATTGGTTTAGCCCTCCAAACTTTTTTTCAAGACATTATTTCTGGGGTTTTTATTTTACTCGACCAAACAGTACACGTCGGCGATATTATTGAAATAGATGGTAAAGTTGGACGCGTGGAAGAAATTAAGTTAAGGACAACAAGAGCGGTCACTATAGACAATAAGGTTTTGGTCTTACCTAATCATTTATATCTTACAAATTCGCTTTTTAATTGGACACAGAACGGTACCTTAACACGTGAGTCTGTTGAAGTTGGAGTGGCCTATGGTAGTGACGTAGAATTAGTGAAGAAAATATTATTACAAGTTGCAAATGAAAATACGGACGTTTTAGAATTACCAGAACCTACGGTGCTTTTTACAGATTTTGGGGATAGTTCATTAAATTTTAAACTTATTTTTACACTCAACGATAGTTTTAAAGCTCCTTTTCCTAAAAGTGATATACGGTTTGCAATCGACAGATTGTTTCGTGAAAACAATATTACAATTCCGTTCCCTCAACGTGATGTACACATCTTCAATCAAAAATAGGGCGTACGGTTTATGAGTAATAAAATTAATTTGAAAGCCCTTGTAATTATTGTTGTAGGCTGTTGCATGCAGTTGCTTAATGCGCAATTAACTGATTTGGCTAGGCTGGAGTATTCATTTATACCAAGTAGCCGCTCAGAAGATCAGTATACAAGGCTCAGGGCTATGCTTAACTATCCCATAAAAATAAAAAATGACAGTTACTTTATTGTTGGTGGTGAGTATAATCGTATTATCCTTAATCTAAACGAACCATATCCTTTTGATACGAGGATCATTGATCGTCTCCATATTATTGACCTTAATCTTGGATACACTTTTAAAACCAGCGCGTATTGGCGTTTGGGCTTTCAATTTAACCCTAGAATTGCATCAACCTTAGAAACGAGTATAACAAATGAAGATATTTTTTTTAATGGTGGTGTCTTCGCCATTCATGACAAGACTGATGCTACGGATGTAGAGCGTCCTTTCAGGCTTATTGTAGGTTTAACTTATAATACTACCGTTGGTATACCTTTTCCTTTGCCTTTTGTTAGCTATTACAGAAAAATAAATCAAAAGTGGAGCTATACCGCTGGAATCCCAAAATCTAATGTTAAATATTTTGTTACTGAAAAAGCAATAATACAGACATTCGCTGCCTTAGACGGTTATTTTGCTAACTTGCAGCAATCCATAATTGTCAATAGAAAAAAGGCAGAAAACATATCTTTATCTGTTGCCGTAGCAGGTTTGGGGTTTGAATATTTTTTAACCAAACATCTTGTAGCCTATACCTACACCGGTTATACATTTCGTTTGGATAACGTTTTAAGAAACAATGATAGAGACGAGATATTTAGATTAAATAATCTCAATGCATTTTATTTAAGAACTGGAATTAAATTTAAAATCTAGTATGTCAAAAATTTTAATCATCGAAGATGAGGCAGCAATAAGACGAGTTTTGGTCAAAATTCTGTCAGAAGAGAACAAAACATATAGTGTAGAAGAAGCTGAAGACGGATTAGTTGGTATTGAAAAAATTAAGAAAGGCGATTATGATTTAGTCCTTTGCGATATTAAAATGCCAAAAATGGATGGTGTAGAGGTATTGGAAGCGGCAAAAAAGCTAAAACCAGAAATTCCAATTGTTATGATTTCTGGTCACGGTGATTTAGATACAGCTGTAAATACCATGCGACTTGGAGCTTTCGATTACATTTCTAAGCCACCAGATTTAAATCGTTTATTAAATACTGTAAGGATTGCGCTAGATAGAAAAGAGTTGGTTGTAGAGAACAAAATGCTAAAGAAAAAAGTTAGCAAAAATTATGAAATGATTGGTGAAAGTAAGGCTATTGATCGAATAAAAAATATGATCGATAAGGTTGCGCCGACGGATGCTAGGGTACTTATCACAGGTCCAAATGGTACCGGGAAGGAACTGGTTGCGCATTGGCTACATCAAAAAAGTGAGCGAAGCAAAGGACCAATGATAGAAGTAAATTGTGCTGCAATACCTTCCGAGTTAATTGAAAGCGAGTTATTTGGGCATGTAAAAGGCGCTTTTACATCTGCTAACAAGGATAGGGCAGGTAAGTTTGAAGCTGCAAATACAGGAACAATTTTCTTAGATGAAATTGGCGATATGAGTCTTTCTGCGCAGGCCAAAGTACTGCGAGCACTTCAAGAAAGCCGTATTCAACGTGTAGGTAGTGATAAAGATATTAAGGTTGACGTAAGAGTGGTTGCTGCAACAAATAAGAATCTTAAAAAGGAAATTGAGGAAGGAAAGTTTAGGGAAGACCTTTATCACCGCTTGGCGGTTATTTTAATTGAAGTGCCTTCGTTAAACGATAGGAGAGAAGATATTCCTTTACTGGTTGATTATTTCGCTAATAAAATATCTCAAGAACAAGGGAATACAAAGAAATCATTCTCGGCAAAAGCGATTAAATTACTTCAGAATTATGATTGGACGGGCAATATAAGGGAATTGCGCAACGTGGTAGAACGTCTCATTATTTTAGGAGGTAAAGAAGTAAGTGAAAGTGATGTTAGTGCTTTTGCATCTAAATAAAATGCTATGAAAGATATAAATATTAACGATTTTAGAATTTCATCTCAAATTAGAATACAGGATTTGCCAACAGCGGTTGACTTAGAAACTGATAAGAAGCACATTGAAAAGGCGTTAAGAAAGGTCAGTGAAGACCTCGCAGAAATCCAAAATACAATGTACGCACATGGCAAATATGCTGTTCTTATGTGTATACAGGGTATGGACACCGCAGGTAAAGACAGCCTAATAAGAGAAGTTTTTAAAGAGTTCAACGTAAGGGGAATCGTAGCACATAGTTTTAAAAAACCATCTCCAAAAGAGTTAAGGCACGATTACCTATGGCGTCATTATAAGGCGCTTCCAGCACGTGGTAAATTTGGTATTTTTAATAGAACGCATTACGAAAATGTTTTAGTTACGCGTGTACATCCCAAGTATTTGATGTATGAGAATATGCCTGATATTTTGAGTGTTGATGATGTAAATGAGAGTTTTTGGGATAAACGATTTAATGAAATTAATAATTTCGAAAAGCATATTGCTGAAAACGGAACTATAATATTTAAATTCTTTTTAAACATATCAAAGGATGAACAAAAATTCCGATTACTAAGACGTCTTAATAAACCCAATAAACATTGGAAATTCTCATCAGATGATTTAGATGAGCGTAAACTATGGGATAAATACCAGACTTGTTATGAAGATATCCTAAACCGAAGTTCTAAACCACATGCGCCATGGTTTAACATCCCAGCAGACGATAAGCCTACGGCAAGGTATTTAGTGGCAAAGATTATGTATGATACCTTAAAGAACTTTAAGGATATTCAAAATCCGGAGCTGCCGGCAGACGAAAAAGCAAATATTAATTATTATAAGAAACAACTAGAAAATGAATAAGACATTACTCTCTTTCAGACTAGCGCTAATTTGTTGTACGTTTGGCCTCTTGTTTTTCAGTTCAAATTTAAATGGACAATCAGATGAAGCGTCTATTAAAACATTCTACGACACGTCTTTAACTAACGGAATGAGCTATAATTGGCTAGACTATTTATCTAATACCATTGGAGGTCGATTATCAGGTTCTAAGAACGCAGAATTAGCTATCGAATATACAAAATCAGAACTAGAAAAGCTTGGGCTAGATAGAGTATGGCTTCAACCTGTTATGGTACCAAAGTGGGTTAGGGGAAATCAAGAAATGGCATATTTTGAGTCTAATGGAGTATTGAAAAAAGTCAATATTTGTGCTCTCGGCGGTTCTGTTGCTACACCAAATGGTGGGTTGAAAGCTAAGGTTCTTGAAGTGGGCTCTTACAAGGAATTAGCTGATTTAGGAGAAGAAAATGTAAAAGGTAAGATTGTATTTATAAACAGGGCACTACAACCAGAACTTATTAACACATTTCAGGCCTATGGAGGTTGTTCATCTGAGCGTTATAGAGGTGCGGCAGAAGCGGCCAAATACGGAGCCGTTGGCACTATCGTACGATCATTGAGTTCTAGACAAGACGACTATCCACATACAGGAAGTATGGGTTATGGTGATTTGCCAGTTAATCAGAGGATACCTTCTGCAGCGATTAGCACCAATGATGCAGTCATATTAAGTGAAGCGCTTAAAACAGATTCTAATCTAGATTTTTATTTCGAACAGAATTGCCAACAATTTGATGATGTCCTATCTTATAATGTTATTGGAGAGATGCGAGGAACGGAGTTCCCTGAAGAGTATATCGTTGTTGGAGGTCATTTAGATTCTTGGGATTTGGGTGACGGTGCTCATGATGATGGTGCTGGTGTAGTACAATCTATGGATGTTTTGAGATTATTAAAAGAAAGTGGCATCAAAACAAAAAGAACCATTCGCGTTGTGCTCTTTATGAATGAAGAGAATGGTTTGCGAGGTGGAAGAAAATATGCTGAAGAAGCAAAAGCCAATAACGAAAAGCATGTTTTTGCTTTAGAAAGTGATGCAGGTGGTTTTACACCAAGGGGATTTAGTTTCGATTGTAGCGATGTAATGTTTAATAAGGTGCTAGGATGGCAACCCTTATTTAAACCCTATTTGATTCACTATTTTGAAAAGGGTGGAAGTGGAGCAGATATAGGGCCTTTGAAAGATGGCAATGTTGTATTGGCTGGTCTGAGACCAGATTCACAACGTTATTTCGATCACCATCATGCTGCAAACGATACATTTGAACATGTTAATAAACGCGAATTAGAATTAGGAGCGGCAACTATGACGTCATTAGTTTATCTTATAGATAAGTATGGAACAGATACCATTTCAAAAAATAAAGAAATAAAGGATTGATGAAAATGACTAGAAGTTTTATTCTTGCTGCATTTACCGCACTATGTTCAGTGCTTACGGCACAAGATACATCTGAGAATCTACCCTTTAAAAACATCCCTGAATATCCCAATACCTTTAATGAGGGTACAGTTGCTGCAAGATTGGTAGATGCTTTAGGGTTTCGATTTTATTGGGCAACAGAAGGACTTACGAAAAAAGATTTAGACTATAAACCAAATGATGACAGTAGATCAACAATTGAGACAATAGACCATATATATGGGCTATCAAAAATTATTGTAAATTCTACTTTACAGAAAAATAACGAACAACAAAAGGAAAACCTAAGTTATCAGGAGCTTAGGCAGAACACTCTAAAAAATTTAAAAAAGGCCTCGGACATACTACGTCAATCACAGGATATTTCCCAGTTTACTATTAAATTTGGTAGTACAGAATATCCATTTTGGAACCAAATCAATGGACCAATATCAGATGCCATTTGGCATTGTGGGCAAATCGCAATTAATAGAAGAAGTTCTGGCAATCCAATTAATGCAAAGGTCAATCATTTTTTGGGGCAGGTATCCAACTAGGTCCGTGAACACGTTTATAATAGCGTCCTTGTTTGAGCTTTTTACGTTTTTGTCCTTTAAATTTAAATGGGATTGAAACGCTTCCCGCTTTTAAAAGTACAAAATGTAGATGTGGGGTTGTGGTAAAGCCTGTCATCCCAGATATACCAATTGGTTGACTATCTTCAATGCGTTCACCGACGTCAACAAGAGCACCTTCAAAATCTAAATGGACATAATGCGCTAAGCTACCATCATCGTGCACCACAATGATTTTGTTTCCTTTATCGGCGCATTTAGAAGAGCGGCAATATTCTTTAGAGTCTTCTTTGACAAAAACTACTGTTCCAGGGCGGGCTGCCGTAATAGTGTCACCAATTTGGGTTCCGATATCTATGGCATATTTGGAGTGAGTTTTATAATGCGAAAACTTACCGCCAAAGCTCTGAACTATTTTGTAGCGTTTACCTCTAGGGAATGGCAAAGAATATCTGTAATCTTTATCTATTTGACTGTTTGGATCTCCAAATGTGCCCTTAAATTCAATAAATCTGGTAACGTCAATCGCTGAAGTATCCTTTATCTTGCTTATTGGTAATGCTACAGCATTTTTCAAAGTATCTTTATATTTTACAAGTCCATATGGATTGACCTTTGTAAACCCTTTGGTGGAATCTAACGGTGTAAGATGTAGTTCTAGAGGAACTAAAAAAGGATTAACAAAGCTAATATAAACTGTGTCATTTTTAAGTACAGTTGTCCGTTTTACAGATTGACCAAAACAGTAACTGTTGATTATTAAAAGAATCAAACCTATGAAGTAAGGTCTTTCCATACCTTAATTTAGAAATTTTACTAAAATTAGTTAGACAATTTGAATTTTCAAAAACGTATAGAATTGGGTATAAAGCACTATGTTGTCAAAAATTTGTTATTCTAGAAGGGCTACATGTCTTCAGTCTCGTTGTTTTTGTCTTTTTTCTTTATTTTTAAATAGGCCGATAGCAATCTCATACCTAATCTTGCAAAAAGGATTATGGCAATAACCATTACCACATCAAATCCTGACATATTAATTCATTTAGTTGTTTAAATATAACCTAAAAGTCTATTGATTAAATGACTTTATGCCAGATTTAACGAATAGCTTTTAGTCTTTAACAACCCTTAAGCCTACGAAGTTGGATTTTATCATTTGAGTAGTATTACTGTCGTAATAGTCATAAGCGCTGTATCCATAAATACCATCGTTGTAATACTCTGCAACATTTCCGCCTAAATCATAAATCGTTGTTGAATTCACCTTAAATCCTTTCATGGTACCAACAGGTTTTAACAATGTAGATTTAACCATTTGCACTTTAGCTTTTAACTGCTCCGCATCGGCCGGTACTAGGTCGTATCCAGCCCAAGTATTCAATGTGTTTTCTGATTTTGCAGCTTTGTGAGCATAGTTATGTAATTTTTCAGCTTCCTTTTGATTTGGTAATCTGTAGGATTCGCCTGTGTGCTGAGATAACCACTTTAAATATCCATTGGCTTGGGTTCTATTTACAACAGCAGGTAAATTATCTTCGCCCACATTAAATGTAAATTCGGTGTCATAACTTTTAAATTGGGCATTAGTCACTTCAAACCGCCCAATAGTTAATGAATCTTCAGAGATTTCAACAGTTTCTGGAATTAAAGAGCCATTTAACATTTTACCATAAAGCCCATTTATCTTATTAGCCTTCTCTAAGGCTAAAAGACTTGCCAACGGGCTGTCTTTTTTAAAGGCTTCATTTTCATCACTTTGTTTACCAAGAAGGTATGTGTCTATCCATGCTAATTCCTCCTTCATTTTGCGGAGTTGATGTGTAATCTTACCTAGGCCATGTGGTTGACCAGGGAACCATAGAAACTTAACTGGAGCTTGTCCAACTTGTTGTAATCCTCTATAATATTCCCAACCTTGGTCTCTAGGAACAGCGCGGTCTTCACTGCCGTGGAAAATGATGGTTGGTGTTTTTATTTTTTCAATTTCAAATAATGGAGATTTTAATATATAATTCTCGTTATATGGTTTCCCATTGCGGTCGTCCCAAGGGGCACCACCAAAATAATGTTGGTCAAAACTTACTCCAAATCCGCAGGTACCATAATCTGAAGTCCAATTGACATCACCAGCTCCTGGTGCAGCAACTTTGAACATATCTGGATACCTAACCGTGAGCATGGTGGTAATAATGGCGCCATTAGACCATCCCATGGTACCAAGTTTGTCCTTATCAACTTTACCTTCGTCAGATAAAATATCAATAGCCTTTATGATGTCTTCCATTTCTGGTTCGTAATAATTCTCGCTAATGCTTTCAACAAAGGCCAAACCGTGATTGCTAGAACCATGATAGTTCGGTTTTAGAACAAACATGCCGCGTTGCGCTAAGATGTTTGGATAGGTACTCCACCGTTCTGACCAAGAATCTAAGTCTACACCAGCAGGACCACCGTGAATAGATAACATTATTGGGTAGCGCTTACCTTCCTCGTAATTTTCGGGATAGTATAAAATTCCTGTCACCTCTTCATCATTATACCCTTTCCATACCATTACCTCACTTTTGGTAATTGGTTTATTGCTTAGTGATGTATTCAATTTTACTAACTCTGTTTCATTAGATAGTTTATGTTCATCAAGTTCGGAAAGGTGATAAGAAGGTAATCGTGAAGCCGTTGAATATTCATATACTATATGTTTGCCATTGTCTGCAATGTCTAAAACTCTTACATGGTCATTTTTCTCTTTAAAATCGACAGCCTTCTTTTTCCAAGAATTGCCATTCTTTTTGTAATAGGCGAGTCGCCTAGTGGCTTTATTGGCCAAGGAAACCATTACATCATCCCCAACAACACGGTAGCCACCTGCATGACCGAGTTCCCAGTCTAAATCTACTTTGGTACTCGACATAGATTCTAAATTAAAATAATAGAGTTGGTTAATACCAGAACCATTGTATTTTGGGTTGTTTCCAAATTCTGAAGAAAAGTAGAATCCTTTGTGGTCATTGGTGAATTCAAAACCATAGGTAGGGTAATCAAACTCTTTTAGGATTTGAACAGTCTCTCCAGTCTCTAGGTTTTTTAAATATTGAAAAGGGTCTTTCTGCGCATCTGAAGCATAACTTCTGCTGCGTTGTACACCGTAAACTAACCATTTACCGTCTTTAGAAATCGAATATCCAGTTAGCGGTTTTTTATTAGTTGTAAGACGTAATATACGTTTATCTTTTAAAGCGTAGCTGTACACATGATTTGGTTTCCAATGCAAGGTGTCTTCGACTACGATAACATTGTCTTTAAGCTTTTCAGCTTCTTGTTCGTAAAGTGATTTTCCGTCATTAGACCTAAAAATAAGTGTGTTTTCATCTTTCCATGCAATACCAGAAATACCATTTTTAAACTCGTTGACTTCAATAGCTTCACCACCATATATACTCAGTTTCCATAACTTCTTTCCTTTGTCTCTAGATGATAAGAAATAGATGTTCTCTCCATCTTTTGAAAACAGTGGGCTGTAGTCATTTTCATCTCCGTTAGTTAATGGAATGGTTTTGTAGGTATCACCATCTTTAATGTCTAAACGTGTGAGGTATATGTTTGAGACAAAACGGTCTTTTTTCTTAACACCTTTACGCTTGGTCCATACAATCATGGAGTTATCTGGTGAGAACGATACCGAAGACATGGATTCCCTATTGATTATATTTTCTGGCGTCCAACGTGTCCCGTCATTTTTTTCTTGTCCGTAACTGGTAGAACAAAGTGCTATTAATAAAAATGTAATAGCAATCTCTATTTTTAATTTCATTGTGTGATAAATGTTATTTGATTAGTTGCCTTTAGCAGGTTCTGAAAATTTTGGAGGTTCAATTTTTAATTTCGGTCCAAGTTGTTTCATGAGTTCTGAAACGGCACGTTCAAGTTGAGGGTCTTTGTCGTTCTGTAAAGACTTAGCATCTTGACGCACCTCAATATCTGGAGCAATTCCTTTATTTTCGCCAATCCACTCATTATTTATTGGGTCAAAAACAGCATTATCCGGCGAGGTCACACGTCCACCATCTATAAGTAGATAATGCGTTGAAGATTTGACTAAGCCTCCCCAAGTGGTCATACCAATTAATTTTCCAGCTTTTTGTTGTCTAAATACCCAAGGGAAAAAATCACCACCAGAACCAGCGAGCTCATTTATTAATAACACCTTTGGTCCTAAAATTCCTGCTGGTAAGGTCATAGGCTTGCCATTAGGGACCTCATTTGTTAAGGCTGCCCTTAAACTACGTGTCATAAGGTCTACCATATAATCATCTAAAAGCCCTCCGCCGTTGAATCGTTCATCTATAACAGCACCTTCTTTATCTTGCTGAGCGAAGTAATAACGGTTAAAAGAAACAAAACCAGGACCTCCTGTATTTGGCACCCAAACATAGCCTAGTCTACCATTAGATAATTCATCGACCAATCTTCTGTTATCTTCAACCCAAGTGCGTTGACGAAGAGAATACTCGCTAGAAATCGGTTTAACAATCTCTGTCCAATGGTCTTTAAAGCTTGGTTTATCGTTAATATGAAGTGTAGTCTGTTTACCTACAGTTCCATCGAGATGCTCATATATATTATCACTACCGTTAAGTTCTTTCCCATTTATTCCAACAATATAATAACCTTCTTCGATGTTCATTCCAGGGTTATCTAATGGTCCTGTAAGACCTGGGTTCCAACTCTCCGTGGTATAAATTCTATTGATTTGCCACCTTCCATTATCAGGGTTTAAGTCTGCTCCTAACAAACCGACCTGATTTCTTTCGGTTTCTGGATAATCGCCACCTCCAACAAAACTGTGACCAACGGATAGTTCACCGTTAATTTGATCGATAACATAAGTGAGATCGGCTCTATGCTTTACAAAAGGTATAAGAGGTTTGTAGCGCTTATAGACTTTGTTCCAATCTCTACCGTGGGTATTAGGGTCATAGAAATAGTCTTTCTCATAGCGGATGGTCTCTTCAAAAATCTGTTCCCATTCCGCAGAACGATCCAGTTTCATTTGTAAGTTTACTTTAAGTGACTTAGCACCTTTAGCATTAGGTCCAGAAGTTTTGGCCACTTTCCAGTTACTACCAAATCGTGCTAATAGATGTTTTCCATTTGGAGTAACATAAACCGAACTTACATTGGCTGCAAACTCCTTCAACTCTTGATCTTTAAGAGTGAATTTATGCAATGTGGCGCCGCGACTATTAGGGATATTTTCAGATATAAAAATAGAACCTTTAGGACCTGCTATGATATTGCCATAATAGCGGGTAGGAATAGGAAGTGCTAAAGTGCGACGACCGATATCTTCAAAATCGATAACCATACCATCCTCTTTCTTTTCTTTTTCGTCCTCTTCTGAATCCTTTTTATCATCTTCTTCACTTTCGTCTTCAACCTCTTCTTCATCGCTTTTGGGTTTAAAAGGCGATGGGTCGTTTGCATCTAAATTAACGACATATGCTGCATAGGAGGCATCAGAGGTAATGGCACTTGTATTTGCCCAACCCGAACCTAATGCAACATTGGTACTAGCCAGAAAATACAATTGCTTGTTGTTTAAATCCCAAGCTGGTGAAAACGAATCTGCAAATTCATCTGTAATGGGAGTAGCTTTTTTATCTTGGATAGAATAGATTAAAATCTGTCTGAAATTATTAGAACTAGACTTTTCATAGGCAATCCATTTAGAGTCTGGCGACCATCTCAGTTGAATTCTACCACGATCGAGATTTGTGGTGCCTACATCGAATGTAGAGATTTTTTTAGTTTTAAGATTAACAAGTCTCAGTCTTACATCGTCATCTACAAAAGCAATGTAGTTTCCATCAGGTGACCATGAGGGATTCCATGCTAGCTTTGATTCGCCGATAGAGATTGATTCGGGCTCAGAAAGTCCGTCTTGCGAAGAAAGCATTAGTGCATATCCTTTTCTGTCGGCATCAGAAAACCAAGCAATTTTATCACCTTTAGGAGACCATAAAGGCCTTCTGTCTGCTGTACCTGAACTCTCTGTTATATTTCGTGAGTCACCAAATTCTAATGGTACAGTAAAAATATCACCTCTTGCATGCATTACAGCACGTTTACCGTTGGGAGATAGGGATACGTACCTAGAATCTCCGCTAACATTTTCCCATTTGGTTTCGGCCCATGGGAAGTCTCCAACAACATTAATGTTAAGCTGCTTTACTGCGCCAGAATTAATATCCATAGTATGCAGATAACCGTCGCGCTCATAAATCAGTGTTTTATCATGAGCTGAAATCCACTTTACATCTGAGCCTTTAAAATTGGTGACCTGTTGTAGTGATTTTGTTTCTGTATCATAGGACCAAATATTTGATGTCAAGTCGCGATCTGAAAGAAAATAAATCCCAGAACCAAACCATAAAGGTTTAATATCTGTGGTTTTGTTGTTAGGAAGCATTTCTTCAGATTGGGATGCTGTATCTAAAATAATCAATGGTGTATTTTGTCCACCTCTGTATGCGCGCCATTCTACATCCCAACGGTCCATTTTATCAATGATAAGACGTGTTCCATCTGGTGAAAATGCACCGTCATGACTCCATTGCTTTGTTAATAAAGTGGGTGAGCCACCTTTGACATTAACCGTATACAGTCTATTGTAGGGTCTAGGTGCTGTATCTCTTGAACTAGCTATTAGTATTGAGGTTCCGTCTGGATGCCATCCTCTAACTTCAGAACCAGAAGGATGCCATGTGAGTTGCTTTGGTTCGCCGCCCTCTTTAGAAACAACATATATTTGGTTTCTTCCGGATCGGTTAGATGTAAAGGCAATCCATCTACCGTCAGGGGAAAAATAAGGTTGTGATTCAACTGCAGCGGTACTAGTAATACGCTTTACATTAGATCCATTTCTATCTGCAATCCAAACATCACTACCATAGGTAAAAACAATGTTCGTATTGCTTAGATCTGGTTGTCGCAATAATCGCGTGCCTTGTGCAAAAAGAGGTGTGTTAAACACCCATAAAACAATAATGAAAAATGTACTTTTTAAGAAAAGCTTAGAATTTAAATTCATAATATTCGGTTGATTTTTTAGAGATTTAATTTACAAATAACTGAGCCACCATTTGTCTTTGTTAACTTTTTTATAGATCATATATTTTTTACAAATAGGGTAGAGGAGTAATACAATTCCTATCCACACCACATAAACTGTTAAAAGAGAATAACCATAACCCTGGAGTGCTCCAGACATTAGTTTGTTGTCATCAAGAATCATCAACTTCCAGTCTTTGCCAGTAATGATTAATCCAATAATGGCTGCGATATGAATAACAAAGATGTGAATGATATAATAGAAGAACGGAACACGACCAAAAACTGTTAGGAATTCCGTAAATTTTGATTTAAAATCTTCTATAAAAGCCAATACTAAAAATGTAGGTCCCAATGTAATTAGTAAATAACACAAAGAGGGAGGATACTTATTTACGTTAAAAAATGAGATGAACGTTTTTTCTGAAGTGGCTTGTACGGTCCAAGGAACAGGGTCAGCATAGATATTTAATCCCCTTAATGTAAAGAACAAAATCACCGAACTAAACCCTAAATACAACAGTATTTTTTTGCGTTTGATTTTTGGAAAATCTATATTGAATAATTGTCCAAAACAATACCCTAGGAGCATAGTTCCGATCCAAGGTAAAACAGGATAGGCGAACCAAACGAATCTATTTGGACTTAACGAAAGGCCATTGGGCTGATGCAAAATGTACCAAATTATAGACTTCAAAGATTCGCCCTGCATAGTAATACCATCTAATGCATTATGTCCGAGAACGATAATCGAACCAATAACCAGAACAATTTTTTTAGGAAGATAAATGACGAGACCAAGTACAATCATACTAAATCCAATGGCCCAAATAACTTGAAGATTAATAAAGCTATAAGTAACATCAAACCACCATAATAAATTATTTATAGCGATTTCTACAAAAATCAACCATAAGCCGCGAGTCATTAAGAATTTAGAAAGCTGAGGTTTAGACTTGTTTCTTCCATACAAAAAGGCTGAAGTGCCAGCTAAAAAAACAAATACAGGTGCACAGAAATGTGTAATAAACCGAGTGCTAAATAGAATAATGTTAGTGGACTCAAAGTTTTCTGGGTAGTTAGTGGTTAGGGCATTAATATGAAAATAATCTCTTACATGATCAAGAGCCATTAGTACCATAACGAGGCCTCTAATAACGTCTATAGAGCCAATTCTAGAAGTTTTGATTGATAACATAAAGTCTCTTTACAATAAAGACTAAGGGCACATAAAGGTAATAAAAAAAGCATTGCAGATATTGCAATGCCTTTTAATTAAAGAATGGTTGGTTAATAGTAAGTTTTTTCTTTATGTATTGTTAGTTTTCCGATATACTATCCTCTTCGGATTTAGCATTCTCCATTTGTTCAATGGCTTGCATTTCTAATACAATTTCACTAGGATCCCAATAGCCATATTGTCTAACAATTTTTCCATCTACAAAACGATAGGTCAAATGGACAGGCATATCAATGACCTTACCGGTCACGGCCACAGTACCTTGCCAATCTAGCCAGCAATTGACCCATGTCTCTCCATTATCAGTAACTACCATTTCATAATCCTGGTCTTCATCTAAAAAACCTCTTTTGGAGTAGTTGGCATCATTACCTTTGTGATAAGCCATAAGGTCCCCTTTTGAGAGAAAGTCCGTTTTTGTATTGAGATAAGACTTACAGGTATCGGCCATAACTTCCATACTGTAATCTTGAGCGTTATATTCTGAAATGAGCTGTTTTACGGAGTCAATTTCTGGAGATTGTTGTGTGTAACGCGTTTCTTTTTGTTGGCAAGCTGTAACAACAGCTAGTGCGCAAATTATTAATACGAGTTTTTTCATGTTTATATTAATTTTATTCTGATTTATAGGCTAGGTCTGGACGCATTCTGCCTTCTATTTCTTCCATATGCTGAATATTCTTAAACATTTCCCACATAGTGTTTTGGCCAGCTTCTCCCATTAAATCTTCATTGGCTTTAGACAATTCAGCCATATGCATCTCATTTTTCGCAGCTATAGATACTAGATAAAATTCGCGTTCAGCGCCAAAGCCACTTTTATAGACACGATAGTGCATTTTTGAATTTTTATCGGCAAACATTTTCTTTACGGCCTCAATTTTTTCGGTTACAACACTGCGATTTCCGGGAGTAAAGTAAATTTTATATTGCTCTCTGTAATTTTGACCTTCTGGTGTTAAGGTCATACCATTAGGCATATAGGAAAGCTCACCAACGAGGGTAACTATATAATCCCTTTCTATATCATAACACTTATCCATTCGCTGAAATAATGGCCAAACGGCATCACCACCAGCTTTGTTAGCAAGTTTTTCAGGCGGACTTGGTTTGTCCAAATCGGCCATTGAACTTATAGGATTAATAAAGTAATAATGGTTGTTGTTTCCTTGAAGGACCATCATATTGGTGTCGTCTATGGGATTATTCTCAAGGAGCTTACCAACTTCTGCGAGAATATTTTCGTATTCCATAGTCATCCCAGGTTTTACGACATCTTCGTGTACATGGAACATTTGTTGTGCAATAATTGAGCTAGAAAATAGGCACAAAACCCATAGACTCAGCATTAATCTTTTTGTTGTTTTCATTTTTTGAATTGTTTTTAGTTAATAGACAACCAAAACATAAAATTCAAAGAGAAATTCAATGAAATGTAAAGATTAAATTCACTGTTAGGGCAGTGTTAATGTAAAGGGTTTCTTACGGTAATTAATTAGTAATAAGGAGGTTATATCTTTCAATATAGTGAAATTTTATGAATTAGTCAGAATTGTACCTTGAAATTTGGTCTGGTCACCTTGCTTAAATCAAAATTAAAGGGGAATTTCAATTTGATTTTGAACTAAGTCTTCAAAGGATTCTCTTTTTCGGATGAGGTGACTTTCTCCATTATATATAAGGACTTCAGCAGGTCTATATCTAGAATTGTAATTGCTTGCCATAGAAAAACAGTAGGCACCAGCATTTTTAAAACAAAGGACGTCACCTTCTCGAATTTCTGCGATACGTCGATTATTTGCAAATGTGTCTGTCTCACAAATATAGCCTACTACAGAATAAAATCGCTCTTTCCCAGTTGGATTGGAAACGTTTAATATTTCGTGTTGAGACCCATAAAGCATAGGTCTAATAAGATGATTAAAACCTGAATCTACTTGGGCAAAAACAGTAGAGGTAGTTTGTTTTACAGAGTTGACTTTTGTAAGAAAAACACCAGCTTCACTCACGAGGAATTTTCCCGGTTCAAAAGCTAAGGTCAAGTCCTTGCCGTAATCTTTACAGAAGCTATTAAAGCGAAGGCTTAATTTTTGACCGAGTTCTTCAATATCTGTTTCAATATCTCCATCCTTGTATGGTACCTTAAATCCAGATCCAAAATCCGTGAACTCCAAATCTTTAAAATGAGCAGCCGTCTCAAACAAGATTTCACTAGCATACAAGAAAACATCAATATCTAAAATATCGCTACCTGTATGCATGTGAATTCCATTAATGCGCATTCCTGTGTTATCTACAATTCGCAATAAATGTGGAATTTGGTGTATGGAGATTCCAAACTTACTATCAATATGACCCACAGAAATATTGGTATTACCACCAGCCATAACATGTGGATTTATTCTTATGCAAACAGGAATGTGAGGATGTTTACTTCCAAACTGTTCGAGAATTGCAAGGTTATCAATATTGATTTGTACACCTAAAGCCGCAACTTCCTCAATTTCTTCTAATGACACTCCATTAGGCGTATAGATAATTGCCGATGGGTCAAATCCTGCTTTAAGTCCTAATAAAACTTCTTGTAATGAAACCGTGTCTAACCCAGATTCTAAAGTTTTAAATAGTTTTAAAACTGATATATTAGATAGTGCCTTTACAGCATAGTTTAGTTTTAAGCTTGGTACATCTTTAAATGCATTGGTGAGCCTTTGGTATTGTTTGATAATGGTATCGGCGTTATAAACGTAGATAGGACTTCCATATTCAGTGGCGATATCTAATAATTTTTGCTCCAAAGTTTTATTTTCAAAAATATGTGATAGTGATTTTTATTCTACAATTAATTTCGAGTTTTGTCATATTTACACAATTTGTTAATTATGTAACAATAAGATATTCTGAAGATTATTGCATTTCATGTATTTGTCAAGAAGTTTGTGCTTAAGAAAAATGATGATTTTAAAGTGATGGAGGGTTAAGTTTTAGACCACTTATATTATAATTTTGCTGTAATTATTCTAAATAATATCTTCCATTATTATCTCTGGTAAATCTTAATATAAAATTATTTTGAGTAACATTTTTACTATGCTTATTTTTGCACTACAAATCATGATCCATACGAAATGAATTTACACGAATATCAAGGAAAAGAATTACTAAGCAGTTTTGGTGTGCGCATCCAGCGTGGTATCGTTGCTCAAAGTGCAAGAGAAGCTGTAGATGCGGCCAAACAGCTAACCGCTGAAACAGGTACAGGATGGCATGTAATTAAAGCTCAGGTTCACGCTGGTGGACGCGGAAAAGGTGGAGGCGTTAAATTAGCCAAAAACCTTAATGAGGTAGAAGAGATTGCAGGCAAAATCATTGGAATGAATTTAGTTACCCCTCAAACATCAGCCGAAGGTAAAAAAGTACATCAGGTGCTCATTGCAGAGGATGTTTATTATCCTGGCGATAACGAGCCAGAAGAATATTACATGTCTGTACTTTTAAATCGTGGTACAGGCAAGAACATGATTATGTATTCGACCGAAGGAGGAATGGATATTGAGCAGGTTGCAGAAGAGACACCGCACTTAATTTTTACCGAGGAAATAGACCCAGCATTAGGCTTGTTACCTTTTCAGGCGCGTCGAATAGCGTTTAATTTAGGTTTGTCTGGTACAGCTTTTAAGGAGATGACCAAATTTGCAACAGCTTTGTATACTGCTTATACTAAATCTGATGCGTCTTTGTTTGAAATCAATCCTGTTTTAAAGACCAGCGATGATAAAATTTTAGCAGTTGATTCTAAGGTTACCTTAGATGATAATGCCTTATATAGACATAGGGATTTAGCACAGCTTAGGGATTTAAGAGAAGAAAATCCAATTGAAGTAGAGGCAGGGTCATTAGGCCTTAATTACGTTGACCTTGATGGTAACGTAGGCTGTATGGTGAACGGTGCCGGTTTGGCAATGGCAACCATGGATTTAATTAAACAAGCCGGTGGTGAACCAGCTAACTTTTTAGATGTCGGTGGTACTGCAGATGCTGCTAGAGTGGAGGCGGCGTTTAAGATAATTCTTAAAGACCCGAACGTAAAAGCTATTCTCATTAATATATTTGGGGGTATTGTAAGATGTGATCGTGTGGCACAAGGCGTAATTGATGCCTACAAAAATATGGGTAACATAACCGTGCCAATTATTGTGCGCTTACAAGGAACCAATGCCGATATCGCTAAAGATCTAATTGATAATTCTGGGCTTGACGTATTGAGTGCGACAGAATTCCAAGAAGCTGCTGATAAGGTACAAGAAGTATTGGCTTAGTTTCAAAAATCTTTAGGACTTGAATATAAAAATCTCACTTCGGTGAGATTTTTTGTTTGTGTAGCATTATAATATAGTTAGGATGTCTTCTTTTGTTTCTTGGGCATCGGTCCTCTTAAATGTATGATTAATCCATTTAGAAAATTTCTAAGAATCTGATCGCCGCACTCCATGTATTTTGGATGGTCTTCTCTTCTAAAAAAAGCGTTGAGTTCACTTTTTGAGATTCTAAAATCTACCAACTCTAATATTTTTACAATATCATCATCGCGCAGTTTATGTGCTACCCTGAGTTTCTTAAATATGTCGTTATTAGTCATTAGTGTTTTGTTTAAAATTAATAGAGCCATTTATAAGCTTGCCCAAAATAGGTGGACCATAAGAGTTCATTATGTTCGCCGTCTTTTATAATTTCAGTTTTAATGTGTTCCTTTGGTATATATTTTTCACTAAGCAATTTTGTCATATCTGCTATGTCGGATATCATGGTTTCGCTTTCTGCGGTCCCTGCTAAAAAATAAAATTTCGTTGATTTTGGAATTTTAGCAGATTTCACTTCTTCAAACACTTCTGGATTTATCCAAAATGCAGGGGAGAATACACCAGCTTTTCCAAATGTGTACGGATATTTAATTGCAGCATAAAAAGATATTAATCCTCCAAGAGACGATCCGAAAATAGTGGTATTAGAACTATTCGTTAGCGTCCTGTAGTTTTTGTCTATAAATGGTTTTAAGGTGTTTTTTATAAATAGCAAATAATTATTGCCATTGCCACCTCCATACTTTTCATTTTTAAAAGGCGTTAATTCGTCAATACGTTTTGCATTGCCGTGTTCAATACCAATAACAATGCTCTGGTTAGTGTGCGATGTGTCTAAATATTCATCAATTTGCCATTCTCCGGCATATGATGTTTTTGTATCGAAGAGATTTTGAGCATCGTGCATATAAATTACAGGATAGCGTTTTCTAGAAGATGCGTAGTTTTTTGGTAAATAGACCCATATTTGCTTTACGGTATCTAATTGCGGAGCAGTAATCGTGAATTTTGTAACTTGTTTAGATGCAGTACTTTGAGCTTCAATATCTGCACAAAAAACAACAGTTAAAATTGTTATAAAACAGCTTAAAATCCCCTTACTATAAGGCCTAATCGTTGATGAACGCTTAAAAATTCCGACTAAGTACATTTTATTTTTCGACAAGATACATTATATCAACGACAATAAAATATTACTTCGTTTTAAATTTACTTCATATTAAAATCCCTCATTAATGATTAACCGCGCTGAAAAACTGAGCTTGCTATCCGAGATGATTGCTTTCGCTCAAACAGATGACCATATTAAGTCCATAGAATATAATTTCCTCTTTAGTATAGCGAAACAATTAGAGGTATCTAAAGAAGACTTTGAATATTTATTCAAACACCCTGTAACCTACGTTCATCTAAAAACCCATAGCGAACGTATTGTTCAATTCCACCGACTCGTACTACTCATGAATCTGGACCACAAGGTTTCACCTAAACAATTGGTTAAAATCCATAATTTTGGGTTGCGCATGGGTTTAAGTCACGAGTCGATAAATCGGGTCTTAGATTTAATGGATAGTTTCCCTAATAAAATCGTACCACCAGATTTTTTAATAGATATTTTTAAAGTCCAGTATAACTAAAAGAAGTTTTTCTAGAGTTATTTTACTTTGAGCTTTTCTAAGCGCTGTTGATAAGCCGTGATTTCATCCCTGAATTTTGCAGCTTCCATAAAGTCCAATGCTTTGGCTGCTTGTTCCATTTGTTTGCGCTTCTCTCTGATTTTCTTTTCAAGCTCTCCTTTAGTTAAGTATTTGCTTTCGGGTTCAGCAGCAATTTTTGCATCAAGTTCTGTTTTGTAGGTGCTTACAGAATTTTTGGCTAGTGCACTGTCCAAACTTTTATTGAGTGCCTTTGGTGTAATTTTGTTGGCCGTATTGTAGGCGATTTGCTTTTCACGCCTGTAATTGGTTTCATCAATTGTGCGCTGCATACTTTTTGTAAAGGTATCTGCATACATTATCGCTTTGCCGTTAAGATTTCTGGCTGCTCTACCAACCGTTTGGGTTAGCGATCTGTTGGATCGCAAGAAGCCTTCTTTGTCAGCATCTAAAATAGCAACTAAGGAAACCTCTGGTAAATCTAATCCTTCTCGAAGAAGATTTACTCCAACGAGCACATCAAAAAGTCCTTTTCGCAGATCTTGCATAATTTCTACACGTTCTAAAGTGTCTACATCGCTATGTATATAACGACATCTTATAGAAATTCTGGTTAAATATTTGACCAATTCTTCGGCCATGCGTTTGGTTAAGGTCGTCACTAAAGTCCGTTCATCTTTTTCTATACGCTGTTGTATTTCTTCAATAAGGTCGTCAATTTGATTTAGACTTGGTTTTACTTCAATGATCGGGTCCAATAGTCCTGTAGGTCTAATAACTTGTTCTACATAAACGCCACCTGTTTTTTCCATTTCATAATCAGCAGGCGTTGCACTGACATAGATAACTTGATTTTGAAGCGCTTCAAATTCCTCGAATTTTAGAGGTCTATTGTCCATAGCCGCAGGAAGTCTAAAACCATATTCAACCAAGTTTTCCTTTCTGCTCCTATCGCCACCGTACATGGCATGTACCTGAGAAATAGTGACATGGCTCTCATCAACGACCATTAAATAGTCATCAGGAAAATAGTCCAATAAACAGAATGGTCTTGTTCCGGGAGCACGGCCATCTAAATACCTCGAATAATTCTCAATACCAGAACAATAGCCTAATTCCCTAATCATTTCTAAATCAAACTCGGTACGTTCTTTAAGGCGCTTTGCCTCTAGATGTTTACCTATGTCCTTAAAGTAATCGTGCTGTTTCACAAGATCATCCTGAATTAATTTTATGGCGTTTTGTAAAACATCAGGTGAGGTTACAAACATGTTGGCAGGATAAATATTGAGACGGTCATAGCGCTCTAGGACTTCATTGGTCTGTACGTCAAAGGCTTCAATTTCTTCTATTTCGTCTCCAAAAAAGTGAATTCTATAAGCGTTGTTGGCATAACCAGGAAATACATCAACCGTATCGCCTTTAATTCTAAAGTTTCCATTTTTAAAATCGGCCTCAGTTCTGGAGTATAATCCTTGAACCAGCATGTGTAAAAGTTTGGTTCGTGAAATAATCTGATCTCGTTCTAAACTAATAACGTTTTTTTGAAATTCTACTGGATTTCCTATGCCATAAAGACATGAAACGGAAGCAATTACTATAACGTCTCTGCGGCCAGATAGGAGCGAAGACGTTGTGCTCAATCGCATTTTCTCAATTTCCTCATTAATAGAGAGGTCCTTTTCTATGTATACGCCAGATACAGGTATATAGGCCTCGGGTTGGTAGTAATCGTAATACGATACAAAATATTCTACGGCATTATCAGGGAAAAACTGCTTAAATTCTGAATATAACTGTGCAGCCAGAGTTTTATTGTGAGCCAAAACCAATGTTGGACGTTGTACTTCTTTAATAACATTAGCTACCGTGAAGGTCTTACCAGACCCTGTTACACCAAGTAGAGTTTGGTAACGTTCATTGTTAGTGATGCCTTTTGCCAATTGTTCTATGGCTTCTGGCTGATCTCCAGTAGGTTTAAAGTCTGATTCTATTTTAAAGCGCATCCTACAAAGTTAAGATAAACAACGGCGCTTTTCAACTCTAAGCATAGATGAAACTCTTAAATTCATCCTAATTATGTGGATGGGAAAGCCCTAGCGCTTAAGTGAGAAGTGCCCTGTTAACTGAAACGTTTCGTTGCCTCTTTTAATATTTGCTAAATACCAATAATCATTGGATGGCATTTTTGCTCCTATAAAGGTACCGTCCCAACCTGCAGTATCACCATTTAAAACTTTGAGAAGTTTTCCATAGCGATTATAAATATGAACCGATTCAACTTGATCAATTTGTGTGTCAACACCAATAATGTGCCAGGTGTCGTTGTTTCCATCACCATTGGGTGTAAAAAACTTAGGAAAACCAAGTATAGCGGTCTCATCTTGAATTATTCCACAACCATTTTTATCCCTTACATAAACCGAATAAAATCCAGGTGACAGAAAAGAAAAGGTGTTACTACCTTGATATACACCATTATCTAAGGCATATTCGTAGTTACCTTCTCCATTTACTTCAACAGTTATAGAATTATTGTTGGAAGCTTCCTGAACGATAATGTTTGTTATCGTGGCTTCGTTTGATGCATCCACATAAATTAATCGTGAATGTGAACACCCTTGAGGGTGAGTAACCGTTACCATGTAATTCCCAATTTCATTGACTGAAATTTGAGAGTTGTTTATATTTAGATTTGTACCGTTTCTAAACCACTCGTAAGAAAAATTATTTGAGTTACCATTTGTAACACCAGCATCTAATAAAATTGTACTTGGAAAACTGTTTAAACAATAATACAGATTTTCATCTGGTTCTAATTGTGGAGTAGGATTTACCACTAAATCAATATTACTGTAAGCGTAGCAATTTCCATTATTTGTAATTTGCACATATAAAGTTTCCTCATTTGGCATGTTATTTTCAAACATTCCGATGATAGGATTAGTCTGATTAATCATATCATCCTGCGAGCTGTACAATGCAATGCCAGATTCAGCTGGAATTGTGTTCTGAGATTGAATAAAATTTTCAATATCAGTTGCATTAAATATCGCATAACCATCATTGTTCTCATCACAAATTTCATAATCATCTAGTACAACCTGATTATTTGCAACATCTAAAACGACTTCTGCAATCGAATAACAGCTATTACTATTTTCAACACGTGCATATACGGTTTGCAAAATACTTGT
Source organism: Winogradskyella pelagia (assembly GCF_017581965.1). Lineage (GTDB taxonomy): Bacteria > Bacteroidota > Bacteroidia > Flavobacteriales > Flavobacteriaceae > Winogradskyella > Winogradskyella pelagia. The sequence continues at coordinate 253,669 of NZ_JAGEVF010000003.1, read as the reverse complement.
GTTGTTATATGAATTTGGATTTGTAATTGGATTATTATTTTGATTGGCATCAATAAAAAGCTCAAAAAAGTCAACAACATTTAACAAGCTATCTCCCGATGTTATGGCATTTGTAGCATCGTACAAATCATAAGTAGAATACCCATCTAAGTCTACATCACAATTAATTAGTGTAGTATTTGCAACTATTGGATTTGATGAATATTCAATTACAACTTCTCCAAAAAATGTACAATTAATACCATTAAATAACTCTAAACTATATGTGCCTGGTGTACTTACATCTAATGTTGGATTGGTTTCATCTATAAGTTGAACGCCATCCCTAAACCAGGTATAGGTACCATTTCCCGTGCCAGGAACACTACTAGTCAATGTTAATGTTTCATTTTCACAAAGCGCATTATTATTGGCATTAAGTCTGTTTGGTCCTAAATCTGCAGATAATCGAAAACTTCCCGCTTCAAGGAAAACAGCAGAATCATATCTATAATTAATATGGTCTGCTATAACAAGTTTTACATGGTACCTAACATTGGGAATAATATCTGCAACTGCACGTAGAACTTTGGTCTGGCCATTAAAATTTATAGGAGCGTTTATGCCATTCCAACTTCCAAAATAATCTTCATTTATGGGTGCACAACCTCCAGAACCTGGAATACCTGAATGTACAGTTGTAACTTTTATTGGTGTTGTTGTATCTGGAATCAGAGCGATATTATCGTATTCTTGCTCATTAGCTTGTCTAATGAGAAAACCAAACAAATCTGAAAATCGACAGGTATTATTATTACCTTCTTGGTATTCCTCTGATGCAAATAGAAACCTAAAACTTATTTGGGAGGCTTCAGCCGATGTGAAGTCGAATTCTAGTATGGTTGCGTTTATTGTTTGAGATTCATTTAGAATACGCTCTAAATCATCATCTCCAACCCAACCAGGAGCATCGTCATCACTTAAGGAGTCATTTGGACCTTCTACATTTTGTAATCGACCCGTACTTAAAACAATACCATTTGCTAAAGGGAAATTAGAGCCGGAAGCATCAAAATAACCATAGCTCTCATCAGTGCCATTAAAATTGCCACCAACGACATTTGTAACTACTACATCATAAATACAATCGCTTCCTATTAAAACGTCTTCAATGAGTTCTTGCGGCGAGTACAATTGTGCATCTACTTGCACATTTTGAGACCAAGACACAAATGTTGCTAGAAAAGAAATTAAAAACAGGCTTTTTTTCATGCAATGTAATTGGACCGCAAAGATACACCTGATTTAAACACTCTGTACCGAATATTTGTTAAACAATATTGGTCTTACGTACGTGACTAACGTTTTAGTGCGAAGTGCCCTTTTAACTGAAATGTTTCGTTGCCTTTTTTAATATCTGCTACAAACCAATAATCACTAGATGGCTGTTTTGCTCCGAGATAAGTACCATCCCAGCCTGAGGTATCAGCTGTGAGTACTTTTAGAAGTTTACCGTAGCGATTAAAGATGTGGATAACCGTTCCTGGTAATGATTCAACGCCAGCAAGGTGCCACGTATCAAACTGACCATCGCCATTCGGTGTCATGTGCTTTGGGAAATCAACAACGATAACTTCTCTGGTTACTTCTGCACATCCATTTAAATCTATAATGGTGATGGTATGATAACCAATTTGAACATTTTCAAACATATTAGATTCTTGTGGCGCTCCGTCATCTAATTGGTAAAGGTAATCTCCAATACCGCTGACCGTGACGGTTATATTGTTAGGGTCTGAGAAATCTATGGTTTCCGTAGCTTCAATAGTTGCAGTTTCAGAGTCGCTAACGTTAAACGTTTCAGAATTCTCACAGCCAAGTTGGGTAGTGACCTGGACCCAGTACTCACCAATTGCCGTAATCTCAATTTCTGGTGTAGTTGCCCCTGTTGACCATAAATACTGGTCTGTTGGGTTGTTGGTATTGGCCGATACAAGAAGGGGTAAATTGTCTAAACAAATAACCTGATTACCAATATCAAGCACAGGCAAAGGATTGATGATGGTATTAAATTGTGTGATACTAAAACAACCAGATGTATTATTTTCAACTCTAGCCCAAATAGTTTCGCCATCGAAGGCAAAATAATTAGTATCCAAAACGTTTAGACCTGTTTCTGCATTTTGCAGAGTATTGTGATAGGTCACTGTATAATCTGTTGGACTTTGACCACCTAAAATGATGGTGTTTTGTTGACTCAAATCGAATTCAAAAACACCATCGAAATCGTCATCACAGGTAATTAGATCTTGTGGTTGATTGGCTTCTGGTAGTGGATTTACATTAATGTTGAATTCGTAAATCCTATGACAATCTGTTTCGCTGAACCAAGCTCTTAAGTAAAGGGTGTCAAAATTTGTTAAATAGGTGTAATTGGTATCTATAGGATTAGAATTGCTCGAAGCATCTACTTCGTTTAAATAATAATTAATTTCTACTGCACTTGTGTCGTCAATAGCAATACTATTAATAAGTGTCAAATCAACACTGTTGAAATCATTAGCACAAATGTCAAATACTTCAAAATCATTGATAACAGGAGCTAGGTTTACAATAATATCTAGAGGTATTAGACTGTAACAATTTGATATCGTATTGGTTATTTTGATGTATACGGTTTGTGGATTTGAGGTGTTGCTATAATTTTCTGGATCAATAATAGGATTTGAACTTGCTTGAGCATCAGAGACACTCTCGTAGTAAACGATTTCAATATCATCTTGTCTTACGTCTAATATATCTAGTTCTGCATCGGTCAAATCTATGGTGACTATGCCATCATAATCATCATCACAAGTAATAAGGGGTTGTGATGGATTAGCTTCGGGAACTTGTATAATGTTGATAATAAATGACGTTATGGAATTACAAATAGTACCATTATCAATTTGAACAAAGATTTCTTGAGGATTTGAGGTGTTTGAAAAATTGAGAGGCAGTGGGTTTAGACTACTAGCAGCATCTGATTGTGATAAATAGAAACTTACATTTTCAATAGAATCAAAACCATTGGTAACTGTATTAGCAATGTTACTAAGGTCAAAATTCTCTATGCCATCGTTAGAACTATCATCACAAACAAAAATATCTTGAGGTTCATTAAATTCTGGATTGGTACCAACCTCAATCGTGAAAGAAGCTATAGCTAAACAAGTTTCATCCGTTATGTTTTCAACTCTACAGAAAATGATTTCTGGATTAGTAGTGTTTTGATAGGGTACTGTTTTGTTTATTGGATTTAATTTGTTTTCAGCATCATTAAGGCTACGATAGTAAGTAACAATTTTACCTGTTTGGGTGTCTAGTGCTTCTGTGTCCTTGGTTTCAAATAAAAAATCACCAATGCCATCGCTTTCATTTTCACAAATATTATAGGGCTCTAATTCGTTGTTTAGATTTCCTACATAAGGCAGTGTATTTACAATAATATCTAATTCTTCTACTGAGAAGCAACCTGTAATTGAATTTTCTATCCGTACAAAGAGTGTTTCGGTTTGTGCTTCGTAATTAGAAGTGTTGGTAATTTCATTTTCGTTAAGGTCAGCCTCTTGTTGTGTGTTGTAAAAGGAAATAATACGGTCTTGTGTTGAATTTATAATTTCTGGAATACTAACAGTTAGATCAATAAAGGATTGACCATCTCTATCAGCATCGCAAATTATAATGGCGTTTGGTGTAGCACTTTCGGGTGCTGGGAGCACTTCAATTTCAAAAGAATTAGAATCAGAACAACCAGTGTCATCAGAACTTATTCTTGTAAATAAGGTAAAAGGGTTGCTCGTATTAGTGTAGAGATTTGGTAACTCATTTTCATTAGCTTCAGCATCACTTTCCGTTAAGAAATATGAAACACTGAAACCACTTTGGCTTTGTGACACTAAATTGTCGAAGTTAGATAAATCTATTTCAGTAAAGCCATCTTGGTCTTCATCACAAACCGTAGCTGAACCAATAGAATCAAATTCTGTAATAGGATTTAAAATGAGCTCAATACTTGCTGCTTCAAAACATGTAGGGCTAGTAAGCGTTAGATATATGGTTTGAGGATTACTGGTATTAAAATAATCAACGGTTTGATCAATGTTATTAACGCCATTATCTCTATCGTCCTCGGTTTCGTAGAATTCTATAGTTATATCCGGAATTTCATTCATAATTCCAGACGCAATAGAAGCTAAATTAAAATCTTCGATACCGTCATTATTCACATCGCATCTTAAAACATCGTTGAGGTTAGTGGCAGTTAAGAGTAAATTTGTATGTATTTCTATTGGAGTTACTGCCGCACAACCTGTTATATTATCTTCTACCCTAATATAGACTACTTGCTCTTCAACAATGGTGTTACTATAATTGGTCTCGTTGGCAATAGCATTGATTCCGTTGGAAGCATCATCAAAGCTTGTGTGAAACGTAACGTTTACGCCAGTAAGTCCATCGAGAACTTCTGGGATGATACTTGTTAAATCGAAAAGTGCAAAACCGTCATGATCCGTATCACAGGCATCAATATAGTGCTCTTCTCTATCAATTACGGGTAGGTCTAAAACAGAAATATCAAATGACGTTGTTGTTCTGCATCCCGTTTGCGGATTAACTATACTTGCAAATAATTGTTCATTACTACTGGTGTTTACATATGGCATTGCTAAGGCGTTGCTCCCTGATTGAGCATCGGTTTGAGATATATGATAAGTAACAACTAAATTATTTTGGCCATTTGTAATTTCATTGTTCTTTACCGTTAAGTCTATTGTTGTAAAGCCATCAGTATCTTGATCATCACAAACCTCCAAAGGGGTTGGGTCAACAATAACAGGCAAAGAATTAACAATAAGGTCGAAACTTGAAAAGGCTAGACATCCATTAGTGTTGTCTTCTATCCTAACATAAATTGTTTGAGGACTTGTTGTATTCTGAATAGTTCCCGAAACAGAATTTGTATTATTTTGTGCTCCGGAAGATGATAGGTGATAAGAAATGCTGTAGCTCGCAGTTGGAACAGAAGCCAATACTTCAGAATCTTTTGTTGACAAATCAAATAGTTCAAAGCCATCATTGCTAAAATCGTCACATAATTCGAAATCTGTTATCGGATTGGAGGATTGTGTTGAACTTAGTTGAATATTGATATCATCCTCAATAATACAATTCCCACTCGCTAGTGGAATCTCAATCTCTACTCGGTAGTTTCCTGTCTGCAGTGCCGTAAGGGCTGGATTGTTTTCCCCATTTATTAAATTACCATTGAGGTACCAAGAGTAATTAGCATTGGGATTATTAATATTTCCATCTAAGACAACATCTGCTGCACAGGTTGAAAAATCGGCACCAAGGTCTACAGTAGCATCAAAACTGTTACCTTGAACGAAAACGGCGGAGTCGTAATTTTCATCTGTTTGGTCGGCGATAATAAGTTTTATCTGGTATTGCACATTTGGCTGTATGGTTGCGGTTGCAGAAAGTACAGTAGTTCTTCCATTATAATTAGTGTCACCCAAGTTGTAGCCTTCAAAAAACTGCTCGTTAGATGCGCTACAGAAGCCTACAATTTCATCGTGGATGGTTGTTGTATTTACTGGAATATTGGTTCCTGGTACTAAGGCTATGTTGGTAAATGGATTACCGCTGCCTACTTCGCGAATTAAAAAAGCAAAACCATCTGAATATTCGCAAGGAAAATCCGCAAAGTACTCCTCTGAGGCTAGGATGTAATTAAATTGTATTTGATTTGAAATTGACACAAAACTAAATTCAATGGAAGTAGCATTAAGTGTACCTGATATACCTAATGTAGAATCAAGATCGGTATCTGTGCCCCAAGTGTCGTTGCCCTCGTTTAAAACAGTCGTAATTTCTCCGTTTCCGGCTGAGTTAGCATTTCCCGTACTAAGGATAATTCCGTTTTCAAAAGGAAAATTAGAGTTGCCTCTTTCAAAATAGCCAAAACTGTTTAAACCAGAAACTGAACCATTTACGGGTGAAGAAATGTCGGAGACTTCAACGCAACCCTGGATGAGGTTATTTTGAATTAAATCCTCAATTGACGCACTAGTGTCTATTGAGACTTGCTGAGCATAGCTCATACCAAAAAGAAAGCTGGCGATCGCTATGAGGGCAAATTTAAGTTTTATCATGGTTGCGGTTAAGTTTATTGGTAATGTGTAATCTTCAGTTGGGGCTTAGGATGAACACTGTACCATAACATGCGCGGAAAAGTAGATGTAATTCAGATTAAATACAAAAAAATACGATGAAATACACTAAATGTTAACATATCTATTCCAGTTTAGCGATTAAACAACAAAAAGACCTCATAAAGAGGCCTTTTTTCCCAAATTGAATTGCTAAGATATAGTATGATATACTAAGTATCTCTTAACCTAAACTCAATGGCATGAAATTAAAAATTTAACAATTTAGTGTCAAATTATTAAGATGAAATACGCAAAACCTTAACAAAATTAGTAATTTACGTACACCCAGCCCACCATTGGTCGATAGTCAGAATCATTGAGGTTAAGTACAAAGTAATATGTACCCACCGGAACTCTGTTTCCAATTCCATTTATACCTCTATTAATGATTCCGGTCCAAGGCTGATCATTGTCACCTTCAAATATCAAAACACCATGCCTATTAAATATTTTCAGGTCATGGTCAACAAAAACATTGTAAAGCCCTTGAATGTTAAACCAATCATTGGTTTGATCATCATTTGGAGAAAACCCTTGTGGTATGCGAGGTGGACAATTTTCAATGATTAAGTCAAATGCTAGAATGCGATAACATGGAAAATCGGGAATTTTGATATATATAGTTTGAGGTATAGAAGTGTTATTGTAACTTGAAGGGTCTAAAATGCTATCGTTTCCGTTTTCTAAATCTTCTATGGATTCATAAAATTCAATTGTCTCTGGATGGTAGTCATTTCCTTCAATGGCTTGGTAAAGGTTAAATGTTGAGGTTGAAAAGCCTTCATTACAACCCTTAAGTGGCGCTAAAACTTCAATTTCAGGGCTGTTAATTAGCTCAATTACTCTTGTATTAGTATTGTTGGTTTCATCGGTCTCATCAACAATACCTGTCATATTGCCAATATCATCAACCATGGCTAAAACAGTTATTTCCGAGTTGACATCTTCAGGAATTTCTAAGACAATTGAGCCAATTTCATTTTCTCCAATAGGAATAGCTACGGTGGTCTGACTTTGACCAATTAAAACACCATCAAAATAAAAAGCAATGGGCGTGTTAGAAGGTAGTTGTTCTGTACTGTTGAGGTTAAAAACAGTATAGTCTAAAGCAATACTATTGCTATTGCATTGCACTGTTGAATTATCTAGTCTAATTGTGGCATCTGGTAACTTGCTGTTTAAAACCGTTATGATATTGTTTATAATGATAAGGTCTGCCCTGAAAATTCCAAAATCATCAAAGTCTCCAGTCGTCATGCGTATTATAGCTGAGGTATCACCAATGGCAATATTATTTTCAATGCTATAAACATCTAGATCTGCATTAAAAAAGTCCGTTGAGTTGGTAAAGGTATTTGTGCCATTAAAGGCATTGTCAGCTAAGTTTAAAGGAGGGTTTGAAATAATATTACCATTAATGGATAAAGATTCACCAAAATTGAGGGCGTTATCACCTTCCCAGGCTAAAAACCCAATTTTAGCACCTTCATTGTCGAATACATTAATATTATTGAGGTTGATCTCAATTTCTCCAACGTTTCTATTAATTATCTGTAGACCTTGAAAAAGACTGACTTGATTCAGCGGGAGAGATGTATCTTCATAAATCACATAGATGCTCCAGCCACCAAAATTGGTACGGTTTCCACAATATCCTGGATTTGAAAGTAAAACAGAATTTATATCTAAATCAGAAAAAGTATAGATACCATTGCCATTGGTGACTATAAAATCTGTTATATCCGCATAGGATGAAAAGTAAGTGAGTTCAACATTACTTTCAGTTGTATAATCTACGGTATACGTGTCATCAGCACTAAAAGGTGTACCGTTTAGAGATACATTTGAGTCGCCAGGGCCAGACCCAGCCCAATACAAATAGGCTTTTATGATAGTCTGGTTGGCATTAATATTTAAGCTAGCTTCAGAACTTTCTAATATGGTACAAAATGTATTACCGTTGTTTTCTAGTGGATTTAAAGTGTTACCAATGGCCAAATAATCATATCGACCATTAAATTGCTCGAATAATGAAACATCCTGCGCGTTCAGAGGGATACAATTAGCAAGAAAAAGATAACAGGTTATGAAGAATACCTTTTTCAACATTTGGTTTAATTGGTATGCTTAAATGTACGTAAATAGATTAGCGCTTCAAAGTAAAGTGACTGGTGAAGGTTCTGCCATCTTGCAAGGTTATACTAAACCAATAGTCACTTGTTGGCATTTTTTCACCATTGTAAGTGCCATCCCAACCTATACCTAAAGGATTAAGCTCTTTTAAAAGTTTTCCATACCTATCAAAAATGAGAATTCTTGAATTAGGTTGAAATTGTTCTGATACTCCTTTTATTTGCCAAAAGTCATTATAGGTATCGTTATTAGGCGTAAAAAATTTAGGAAATCCAATCACAGAAATATCTTCCTCTGCAATACCACAATTATTCTTATCTCTTACATAAACTGTATATAATCCAGGACTTAAATTCTCAAAAGTATTGTTGTCTTGGTAAGGACCGTTAATATTTTCAATCGCATAGTCGTAATCACCTTCACCTGAAACAAAAACGGTTACCGTGTTATTTTCTGTGGCATCAACGATTTCAACATCTGTCACTGTAGCGATATTAGATGGTAGCACGGTTATAGTCCTGGTTTTAGAACAGCCATTGGTATTAGATACGGTTACGGTGTACGTGCCAGGCTCATTAACTTCTATTTCAGTGGTATTTTCTCCTGTTGACCAATCGTAGAGGTAATTATTGGGTATATCGTTTATAACCCCACCGTCCAATATAATGGGCTCAGGAAAAAAATTAAGGCAGTATAAGGTCTCAAACTCTGTTTCAATATTGGGTAGTTCAAAAACCGTTAATTCAATTTCACTAATGCCGTAACAAGCATTAGAATTTTCAACTCTTGCAAATACTGTCTGGTTATAGGCTTGAGTATTTGTAAATGTGCTGTTCAGCGCATTGGTCTCTAAAAGAGCATCAGAATAGGTTTCGAAATACGTAATCACCAAGCCAGCAGGAGCACCCGCTAAAATAGTATCATTAGCATCGGCTAAATTAAAAGTGGTAAATCCATCCTCTGATCCATCGTCATCACAGAGCCCTAAACTAGCATTATTGGTTTGGGTGGCACTAACCTCTAATAACACCTCACTCATATTTGTACAGCCCGAGATATCGTTGGTCACCTTAGCAAATAATAATTGAGGATTCTCAAAATTTTGAAAATTAGACCCATCGATGGCATTGCTGTTATTATCAGCATCCATTTGAGACAAATAAAAATCAATGGAAACATCAGTGGCTCCAGCGATGATGTCGTTAGCTATTTCGTTAAGATTGAAACTCGTAAAGCCTTCTGGGATGCCGTCCTCATCACATTGAAACAAGCTTGCATTGTTGGCGATTGGTGCGTTGTTGATGATTAATGGAAAACTATCTGTACTATAACAGTCGGTATTGAGCGTGTTTTCAATTCTAACGAAAATTGTTTCATTTGCCATACCAGAATTGGTGTAAAGTAAGGGTAATGGATTATCGTTATTATCAGCGTCTGTTTGGCTAAGGTGAAAACTGACGGCTGTTTCAGTTTCACTCTGGCTACCTCTTACCAAAGGAATAATTTCATTAAAATCAACTTCGGCAATGCCATCCGTGATATCTCCGAGATTATCACAGAATTCAACTGTGTCATTTTGTATCACCTCTGGTGTGTCAAATATTTCAAGCTGAAACGAATTGACATCAAAACAAGCATTATTAGCTACATTATCAACTCTAACATAAATAGTCTGTGGATTGCTTGTATTTACAAATGGAAAGCTTATTGCATTTGTATTACTATTAGCATCAGCTAGTCTTTCATAGTAGCTCACTCTAAATTGATTAGGGTCTTGTGCTAACAAAGCCTCACTGTCTTTATTGTTAAAATCAAAAGTTGCCTGGTCGTCATTACCTGCATCATCACAGACTACAACATCAGTTAATGGATTGGCCACAGGAATATCAAAGATGCCAACCACAGCACTGCCTTCAATAGGGCATTCGCCATTATTGGGCTCAATAAAAACTTCATAAAATCCAGGCGTATCTATGACTAATTCAAATCCAATTTCTGGTAAAGGACTACCATTAAAGGTCCAGACATAATCTGCTCCAGGAATATCATCAGCACTCAAAGTATAGGTATCGCCATCACACAATTTTAGTTCAGTTGTGCTTTCACCGTTTCTTATGATATCTATTTGAGAATTAAATAAGGATTGTATGAAAGGAGGTAAACCAATTCTGCCAGTGTTTTGTCCATTACCGTTTACGTCTAACAAAACACCTTGCTCTTGGTAATCAGCAAATAACCCGTTTGCCTCTGGATTATTAATAACACCTAAATATCGAGATACTGCTGTATTTCCAGAAAAACTAAATTGTGCTCTATAGATTCGTCTGTCGATTCCTAGTTGCAATGCTCCAGCACTAATGGAATTAGACGTATGAATAACTTCTAGGGAATTTGGGATGTCTGGGCTTTCCAAGTCCCACTGTAATATTTGACTGGCGCCATTCCCAGAAGGGCCAATCCCAATGGTTGCGTAGGCTTTTCGGTTTTCGGCTGAAAACTCTACACCGTATGGACTATTATTATTTTGAGCACTATAAAGTTCTGAAGCATTTGTAACCTCGCCCGTATCATTATTAAAATCGAATAACCAAACACTACCACCAGCATCGCCTGCAAGGGTCTGTGATTCTCCATAATGCGCCACTAATAATTTAGAGCCATCTGGTGAAGCTTTAAGATAGCCTAAGGCATTTCGTCTATACCCTTCATAGGGAATATAAGGTCCAACTGTTGATATCACAGGTGTTGTATTGACACCAATATCGTCTACCTTGAAAGCGTAGAATTTATCTCCAAAATGGGTAACAACCCAAATGGAGGAGCAATCATTAGCACCTACAGCAGTAATTTTTTCAGAACATTTAAAGTCACTCTGAATTTGAACAGTTGGGTCGTATGTAATAAGTGGAATATTTTTTTCTACGACGTCAACGGCACCTAAACCACCATTATCAGTAATGTTAATTCTAGAATACATCAATCCATCATTAACACCATCGTTAGCAGTCTGCCCAGGTAGACCTGCAGAGTTGTTGTGATGTGGTTCATCAACTGTAAATATATAATAGAAATCTGGATCTTGCGGCTTTGGCACGATAACGCCTGAAGACGTACTAGAATCGTCACCGCGAAGTCCAGTGCCATTTAACATCACTTGGTGATTACGGTTCCAAACGGTACTTCCGTCTGAATAAAACAAAAGATTTCCATTTTGGTCTGAAATCGTAGTACAGCCTTCCAATGTATTAAGAGCGCCATTAGTTACGCCAGTTACTGTACCAGCTTCAGCATCAAAACGCACGCCGGCATTAGCACCAAAATACCAAAAGGAGGCTTCATTTTGGCTTTGAGCCAAAAAACTGAACATTAATAGGGTAAGTAGACAAGTAATTCTTATCATAATATCTTCAAAAAAGGCGCTGACTATGCGTTCCCTAAGTTGATTTCTTAAGGAATAATTAGATTTTCATAGCAACGTTTTCAAAGATATTATAAATCTCTCTTTTTTAGCAATCGATAAGACAAAAAGATAAAAAGTGCAGACCAGCCAACGACAATTACTATTTCATACCAATGAACCGCATAGTCATAAGCCATTTCAGTTTTCTCTGGGAATTTGGTCATTACAATACGTTGAATAGGTTGGTCTATTAATTTGTACATGGACTCTAAAGGCATAACGTTTTTAACCTTGAAGGCATCGTCACCGTTTCCAAAGATTTCATAGGCACCCCAAAACACGAGCCACTCTACGATATAAAGAACCACAAGAAAGGCTAAAGCAAATGCCGATCGCTTCACCAACATCCCAAAGAACAAACAGAGACTAAAGAAACCTACGAGCTTAACAAAATAGGCCAATAAGAACTCTATTTCTCTAACCACAATAGATGCTTCTGTATAACTCGAGTAGTACATGCCAATAAAAAATGTGGCCAATCCAATGAGTAGCGTTGCACAAAGCGAAAAGAAGACAATAGTGTAAAATTTAGAAAGAATAAATTCCTTTTTACTTAGGCCATCAATAAGATTTTGTTTTAAGGTTTTATTACTGTATTCATTGCCTATCATACTCACTACGACGATAGCAAAGAAAAATTTAAAATAAGAGGCAAAGAAGGTGGTGATATGCCAAATAATAGGAAAATTGAATATTCCCAGCTCACCAAGTTCTAGGGTAAAAAATCCAAAAAAGTTGATTTTAATAGAGGATAAAACAAGTACCGTAAAAGGAAGTATAAAGGATACGAAGATTAGGGCTCTACTTACCTTGTTGAGCCATAACTTCTGTAATTCTAATTGTATGAGACGTAACATAGTATTGATTGGTTAGGCCAATCCAAATTATTGGATTAAGCTGTTTTTTGATTGGATTCTAAATTGTCAGTTAACTGAAGGAACTGCTCCTCTAAGCTTTCTTTTCGTTTTACGAGATGTGAAAGTACTATACCTTTATCGAACATTACCTTATTAAACTCTGGTGCCGACATAGGCTCAGCAAGAAACCCTGTGATGAGTTCACCTTCAACTTTAACTTTACTGAAATTAGGATGTGTTTCTAAAAGATTCACCAATTCGTCGTGTTTTTCGCATTTCAGTTCAAAAAAGCCATGGCTGTTAATCATTTCATCAACGCGGCCTGAATACAACTTTTCGCCTTTTCGCAATACTACCACGTGTGAACATACCTTTTCCACCTCGTCCAATAAGTGGGACGCTAATAAAATTGTTGTACCATTTGCGGCAATGTCTTTAATGATTTGCCGAATTTGGTGTATACCTTGTGGGTCTAAACCATTGGTAGGCTCATCTAGAATAAGTATTTCTGGGTCGTTAAGTAGGGCAGAGGCTATAGCTAAACGTTGCTTCATACCCAAAGAATAGGTTTTGAACTTATGGTTTTTTCGGTCTAAAAGACCAACAATTTCTAACTTTTCCGCAATTTTACTATGGTCAACACCCTTGATTTTACAGACCAGTTTTAAGTTCTGTTCTGCTGTCATATAAGGATAAAAGTTAGGGCGTTCTATAATAGCACCAACTTGCTTTAAGGCATCATGGGTTGAGGTGTTGCCATCGAACCAAAGGAACTCGCCCGAGGTTTTATTCACCACGTTTAAAACGATACCTAGGGTAGTGGACTTACCACTACCGTTAGGTCCAAGTATGCCATAAACATTACCTTTGTTAATGGTAAAGCTCAGGTCCTTTACTGCAGTAAGGTACCCAAATTTCTTAGTGAGATTTTTAATTGTAAGGATTGGCTCCAAAGTGGATTGGTTTTTTGATTAGTTATTCATAAGACGAGTGAACTTTTTTTTTGTTACAAATCAATGGAATCTGAACTTAAAAGAAAGCTATTAATTAAGGTTTTGACAGATTTTTTAAATACTAACAATTTTTTTAATTTTGAGTTAAACGAATGAAGATGAGTTACATCCTCAAACCATTTAGACATATTTTTGATATTAAAGGCAAGGCCAGTCTAAAAGAATTTTGGTATTTCTTTTTGTTTACCTGGTTTGTCATTTATCCTGTTTGGATTCTTATCCGTGGACATTTCGACCTAAGTAGGGCGTTTGAATTTTGGGCACGAGTTGCTTTGTGCATTCCGTTAACCACTTTAGGATTTAGACGTTTAAATGACGCAGGCTATAACAAGTGGTTGTTTTTGGTGCCAATTGCAGGCGTTTTATTGGCAACAGCTCCCAAAAATTCTAATTCAGAAAGACAGAAACCATTTTGAAGGATAGCGTCTAATTCCAATTTTCGTCAAAATCGAGATTCTCAAAGTCATCCACATCCAAATCGTCTTCAAACTCGTTAAAATCATCTAAGTTTTCGGCTTCAAAGGATTTTTCTGGTGCACTATCTGGGATTTGGCCATGCACAAACATGAGGTTAGGGTAGTCAGTACCTTGAGCTTCTTCTACAATTTCGGCCAATTCTACGTAGAAGGTCCACATGTTTAAGAAGTCGTAGACATAAATGAGTTTGGGTGACGCTTCGTGCGCAACGTCCTTAATTATGGTACTGGCCATTACTTTGACTTTATTTTCAGCTTCGCTCATATCAAACATGGCAATTTCCTCACCTTGGTTCCATTCTTCATCACTGATATAAAAAGATGCCATTTCCATACCATCAAAACCAAAGGATTGTGTGATGATATTATGTAGGTCTTCCATAGTGTCACTCTCGCGAATTTCTAAATCGCGGAATACATCTTCTTCCTTGGTATCGTTGTCTAAGATGACTCTAAATCGGTATATCATGGGTGTGTTTTCTAGATTAAATATACAATTTAAGTTGCATTTAAGGTGGTCTTTATTCTACTGCTTTCTAAAATAATATAGAATTGAATGCCTATTAAAATAGCAGCAATCAATAGATGAATCGGTTGTGTTGAGAAAGGGAAATTAAAATAGTACATGGCAATTCCGGTTACAATTTCAAGGCCTATGCAGAGCATAACTAAATTTATTTTGTTGTAACCAAGATGCATAGTTCTATTAGTCCAAAATAGCCATCCATTTAATAAAAGTACAGCAATGGATAAGCTGCGGTGTACATAAAAATTTATGGGAGCCAGTTCACTGAAATCCCAATTGAGATAGCCACTTAATTTATTTTGAACATCTACAAATTGTCTCACCTGTGTTCCTAAAATAATCTGAACTAAGGTCAATAGGGTGGCAATAATAATAATGTTTCTGAAGGGTAAATTAAATTTTTGGTTCTTAAACTGAGATTTAGCAATGAAAATGAGATATAGTATAATGGCAACGATAACTAAAGCCATCACCATGTGCGTTGTTATTTTATAGGGTGCTAAATTAGAATCCACAACAGTTTTTCCTAACCACGCTTGGAAACCCATGCCGAAGACGGTTAGCAAAGACAGAATGAGAAAGCGTTTCCTGTCTTTCCATAACCATATAGCCATTATGGTAAATAGAAGTATGGGCAAACCAGATAAAGCTCCGAGTAACCTGTTAATATATTCTACCCAAGTATGAACTGGGTTAAAAATGGCATAATCATGCGCTGTGTAGGTCTCCCAATTAGTCAGGTCTAGGTTGTCTCCTGAAACAAAATCTGTTTTAGCGACTTGTAATTCCTCATTAACAATAATTACAATCCCTTTCTCATATTGGTGATTGGGTTTAAACTGCAAATCTTCAACGTCTGTTGGTGGAATATAGTATCCAAAACATTTGGGCCAGTCCGGACAGCCCATTCCAGAACCTGTCATTCTTACAATAGCACCTGCGGCTATTACTAAATAGACCAAAACCAAGGCTACTTTTGCAGTCTTCCTAAATCTCTTTTTCATCATCATAGCTTAATCCTAATTCTTTTCCCTTTTCTAACATCAGTTGGTACGCGGCACTGTGCTCATTTGGAATTTTACCATCCAAAATAGCTTCTTTTATGGTCTCTTTTATGGTGCCTATTTCGCGAGACGGCTTTAAATTAAACGCTTTCATAATTTCTTCTCCAGTTACAGGTGGCTGAAAATTTCTAACTCGGTCGCGTTCTTCAACCTCAAGAATTTTTTCCCGTACCACCTTAAAGTTGTTGTGATATTTTTTGAAGCGTTTTGGGTTTTTTGTAGTGATATCCGCCTCACAGAGCGTCATTAAATCCTCAACATGGTCACCAGCATCAAAGATGAGGCGCCGCACGGCAGAGTCCGTAACATCCGATGCTAATGCAATCGGTCTTGAGCTCATTAAAACCATTTTCTGAACAAATTTCATTTTCTCATTCAATGGCATTTTAAGACGTTTAAATAATTTGTATGTCATTTTTGACCCTACAAACTCATGGGCATGGAAGGTCCAACCCTGTTTTTTGGTGAATTTTTTCGTTGGTGCCTTGCCAATATCGTGCAATAGAGCGGCCCATCGTAACCACAGATTGTTAGTTGTTTTGGCAATGTTATCAACCACTTCTAAGGTATGGTAGAAGTTATCTTTATGGCGTTGACCTTCGACTTCTTCAATACCCTTAAGAGCTGTGAGCTCTGGTAACATAAATTCTAAAAGTCCCGTTTTTTCTAAAAGTATAAACCCAATTGATGGATGTGATGTTTCTAGAATTTTGTGGAGTTCAACTACAATACGCTCTTTGGTAATTATTTTAATTCGATGCTTGTTTCTTTTTATAGCATTAAATGAGGCTTCATCTATTCTAAAATTGAGTTGTGTTGCAAACCGAATAGCACGTAGCATACGCAAAGGGTCGTCACTAAAGGTAATATCTGGGTCTAATGGTGTTTTAATCAAACCCTTTTCGAGGTCCGAAATACCATTAAAAGGATCTAATAGGTCACCATAGTTGGCTTCATTGAGGCTTAATGCCATTGCATTAATGGTGAAATCTCGTCGGTTTTGATCGTCTGCTAAGCTACCTGTTTCTACAATGGGATTTCTACTATCTTTATTGTAGCTTTCTTTTCTTGCTCCTACAAATTCTACATCGATATCATCATATCTCAGCATTGCAGTACCATAGGTTTTAAAAATCTGAACTTTTGGTTTATGAGGTAAGGATTCGGCAACTTTCGATGCTAATTCAATACCACTGCCAACGGCGACAATGTCAATATCTTTAGAATGATCACGTTTAAGTATTAAGTCCCTTACAAACCCTCCAATGACGTAACAATCCACACCAAGCTCCAGCGCAGACTGGGATACGGACTTAAAAATATCTTTATGTAAAGCGTGCTTATAATTCATTTAATCCGACTATGTTTTGATTGGGATGTCGTGGCTTAATAAAGCCATGCAAAGATACGATTTAGGCTTTACCTAATGAAATGGGATTTGGCTGAAATATCAGTAGTAGTTCTGTGGAATTTCATTAACTTATTAAGGATGGGTTACTTCCGGATTATCTTTAAAATAATCTTCCACAAGGATTAGAGGGATATGCTTCACCTTAAATTTATTATGGTGCACGTAAAGAGAAGTTAAGCGTTCTGCCATAAACGCAAAAACGCGTTTTTGATAAGGGTCTTCGTTTGGGACCTTTATTTTGGCCTCTAATGCAAATAACACGCTAAACATCCATTCTGCGTAATCCATCATCCATTTAGATGGTGCAATAAACATATTACACATGTAAAATTTGTTGTAGCTATTATATAAATGTAAGTCAATGCTTTGCTCATATTCTGGATATAGCTCTTTTATAATATCCATACAGGTATCCCAGTCTGAAGTGCTGTGATGGTGTCTGTAATCTTCAGCTATGGTTGCAGGTTTTTTATTTACAGTGTAGGTACGCAGAGGAGGTAAAATTACATCATGATCCTGCAGCCAGTTGTTTATTATGGCTATACTTTTGGCTTCTTCTTTTTCAATTTTTTTTAGAAGCCTATGGTTTGATTTGACCTTTTTTTGCACCTTTTTTATTCTACACAGCCAGTTATCCTGAAATAGATTGAAGTAGCGTCTGTAATGCATTAGCCCTACAACATCTTCATCAGCAAAATTTTTCCACATCCAGTACAAGGCACTCATTTCACTGTAATTTGGATTTTTTTCAGTTATGTGGTCAGACCCTGAGTTGTCTAGAAAATAGCTTTTATCAATACGTTGCTCGGTATTCCCAGCACCAACCTGTATAGGCCGAATAATATTATTTTCTATTATGGATTTGTCTTTATGTGTAGCGACTAGAAGTTTCAAGCTTTTTGGGTATTAATGTTAATCGGTAATATGGTACAATGGCATTTCCTTAATTTTGAAATTGTGATGCCAAAAATACATGGCAGTCAATCGTTCTGATATAAAACCAAAAATTCGTTTTTGATAATTGTCTGTTGGAATGTCAATACGCCTTTCTAATTCAAATAGCACATCAAATAGCCATTTATAGTAGTCATTAAAAATGGTCTTAGACGCTATAAACATATTTGCCACATAAAAGCGCGAACTATCATCTAGGTAGCTTGTTATGCTATCCTCATATTTTGGGTATTTTTCTAAGATGATTTGTTTTGTTAAATCAAAATCCTCCTTTCTATGTCCTATGGCATAATTTTCAGATAGAGATACCTTTTTTCCTTCGTGACCAACCGTATAGTGAATAGGTAAAATTACATCGTAATCTTTGAGGATTTTCTCTATATGTTCTTCTTGTTTTTTTGGTGTTGTCCTATATAATTTAGATTTTTTGAATTTATCTAAACTAACACGTTTTTGTGTTGAAGGTGAAAAACTCAGTAGATTTTTGTAAAGGTTAAAGTAGCGTCTGTAATGACAGAGTCCAACATAATCGGCATCATGGTAATTTTTGGCAATCCAGTAGGCTGCGGTTAACTCGCAATAATTATCATTTTTACCAGATATATTGTCACCAGTATTATCTATTAAAACAGCGTCATCTAAATGTTCCTCGGTTCCTGGATTAACTCTAATCGTTTGGTAGAGGTCGTTAACTAAAGGAGGAACTGGTTTGTGGGTGACAACAAAAATTTTTACCATTAGCTACGAATTGAAAGATTCAATTTCTTTTTTAACCTTACTGAGGCTTGAGCCTATTATTTGGTGCATATCATAATACCTATATTCTGCAAGGCGCCCACCAAAAATAATGTTGGGTAGGGTGCTCGCTTTATCCTTGTATTTTTTATAAACAGCTTGGTTCTTTTCGTTGTTAATAGGGTAGTAGGCCTCCATCCCTCGCGTCCATTTTTGCGGATACTCTCTAGTTATAACCGTGTGGTTTTGTTTTCCAAACTCAAAATGCTTATGTTCTATGATTCTTGTATAAGGCACGGTCGAATCATTGTAATTTACAATGGCACTCCCTTGATGATTTTCTTCTTCTAGGATTTCACTTTCAAACTTTAGAGAGCGGTATTCTAAATTTCCAAATTCGTAATTAAAAAACTCATCTATTTTGCCTGTAAAAACAACTTTGTCTGCAAGAGCGTCTAATTCTGCTTTATTTTCAAAATAATCTACATTGGTCTTAGTGTCTATATCTTTAATCAATCCGTCGATAATAGCATTATAACCACCTTCAGGAATGCCTTGATACTTGTCATTAAAATAGTTATTGTCAAAGGTGTATCTTACAGGTAAGCGCTTTATAATAAAGGCTGGTAGCTCAGTAGCTTTTGTTCCCCATTGTTTTTCGGTATACTCTTTTATAAGCGTGTCATAAACATCCTTTCCAATCAATGAGAGCGCTTGTTCCTCCAGGTTTTTAGGATTTTTCACACCATATTTCTGTGCTTGTTCCTCGATAATTGCCTTAGCTTCCTTTGGTGTTTTTACGCCCCAAAGTTGATAAAAGGTATTCATATTAAAAGGTAAATTGTACAATTTACCTTTAGACATAGAAACTGGTGAATTTATATAATTATTGAAAGTTGCAAATTGGTTGACATAATCCCAAATGGCTTTGTCATTAGTGTGAAAAATATGAGGACCATATTTATGCACGTTGATACTTCTGACATCTTCACAATAGACATTACCGCCAAGGTGAGAGCGCTTGTCAATTATTAGGGAAGACTTACCAACTTTCTTTAATTCGTGTGCAAAAACACAACCAAAAAGACCTGCTCCTACGATTAAATAGTCATACGTTTTCATACGTGGCTAAAATAATAAGAAATTTGTGGTTTGTAGAAAGAATACGCTAATTTTGTTCGCATGAAGATTCAGGTTGGCTTCTTAGTTTCTTACGATTATGAGCTTTTAAAAAATGCTATCCCTCAGGTTTATGAGTATAGTGATACTATTTTTTTAGCTGTTGATATCAATAGAAAAACATGGAGTGGAAAGCCAATTGAGATTGCAGATTCTTTTTTTGATTGGGTAGAATCATTCGATGTTAATGACAAAATAGTCATTTATGAAGACGACTTTTCAAAACCAGAGCTCACAACTATGGAGTGCGAAGTCCGGGAGCGTAAAATGCTCGCAGACCAAATGGGTATGGGTAATTGGTTGATACAATTAGACGCGGATGAGTATTTTATAAACTTTAAAAAGTTTGTAGGTTTTTTAAAAGCAAAGAACCAATTATTAAAAAACCCTGAGATTAATCAAGTACAAATAAGACCATTTCATGTTACACTTTACAAAAAGATAGATAAGGGGTACTTGTACGTTAATGAAGCTACAAAAACCTTTGTAGCGACCAACTATCCAGACTATAGAGTAGGGCGTAAGACCAAAGGAAGGGTTATTTACACCAACAGTTTAATTTTGCACGAATGCTTGTCTCGCAAGCGGGAAGATTTAGTTTTTAAATTGTCTAATTGGGGCCATAATATTGATATAGATTTAGATGGTTTTATGAAGAAATGGGACACTGTTAACGAAACTAATTACAAAGAAATGACGGGTTTCTTTTACATGGAGCCAATGGTCTGGAAGCACTTAGACTTTATTGAAGGGTCTACAATCAAAGACGTACTCAACAACTTTAAAGGGCAAAAAGAAAAGGCATTATATAAGTCTCAGTTTTATTTGTTTAAGAAAAATTTAGGACAGTTTATAAAATCTGTATTTAAATAATTAGTTGAAGTCAAGTTTAGTCATATCAACCTATAATTGGCCAAAGGCGCTTCAACTTGTTTTGAAAAGCCTGAATGCGCAGACACGAATGCCAAATGAGCTGATTATAGCAGATGACGGCTCTACAGGTGCTACTAAAAAACTTATTGCGGAGTTTAAGAATACAACTAAAATTCCTGTTAGGCATATATGGCACGAGGATAATGGCTTTAGAAAAGCAGAAATTTTAAACAAAGCTATTGCACAATCCTCTGGAGATTACATTATTCAAGTGGATGGCGATTGCATTATGCATCCTCGATTTATTGAAGATCATTTAGGCTTTGCCCAGAAAAACACGTATTTGTATGGTAGCCGTGTAAATATCCAACACAACCATTTAGAGCAACTTTTTTCTGATCATCAGACGCGTTTCTCCATGTTTAGCAAGGGTATAAAAAAAAGGACTAGGGCTGTTCACCTCCCGCTATTGAGTTATCTCTATTTAGCCAAGCACAAGCATTCTAAAAAATATAGAGGTTGTAACACCTCATTTTTTAAGTCGGATTTTATAGCTGTAAACGGGTATAACGAAGATTTTAAAGGTTGGGGAAGAGAAGACTCTGAGCTCGCCATGCGATTTTATAACGCAGGCCTACGATCTAGACGATTGCGTTATAGAGGTATTGTTTACCATATTTACCACTACGAAAAACCCAAGGATAGGCTTGCGCTAAATAATGACATAGAGCAAAACACAATAAAGATGAAATTGGTTTGGGCAGAAAATGGAATTAATAAATACATTAAAGAATAGATGATAGTTGTTAGGTTAAGAGGAGGTCTAGGAAATCAATTATTTCAATATGCCATGGGTAGGCGCATAGCGCTACAATATAATACTGGTCTTAAGCTAGATTTAACCTCTCTTTTAAAGAAAAGCAACAGCCCTAGTGTAACAAATAGAGAATACCAACTTCATATTTTTAATATTGAAGAAGCGTTTCTTATACATCCGAAAATTATAAGCTTTCTGAATAAATATAAGCTCAACTTCGTTGTGCAATTAATAAAGTTTGTGAGGTCACTAGGCTGTGTTAAAGTGAAGGAAAAATCATTTACTGTTGATCATAATTTAATTACAACGCCCAAGAAAGACGCAATTTACAGCGGATATTGGCAAAGCGAAACTTATTTTAATGACATTGAAAGCCAGTTGCGTAAGGATTTAGAATTTAAGGAGGTTCTTTCTCCAGAGGCACAGCTATTACAAAATAAAATAAAAGACGTTACTGCAGTTTGTGTACATGTAAGACGAGGAGATTACGTGGGTAATGGGTACTTTCAAACTATGGATAATAATTATTTCAAAGCAGGAGCAGATTATCTAACGAGTCATAACGAGAACTTACATTTTTTCATTTTTTCTGATGAGCCAGAGTGGTGCAAAACCAATATAGATTTAGGCACAAATTTTACAGTTGTAGATTATAATACAAATGGTATTAGATATAAAGAAGACCTTGAACTCATGGCAAGTTGTGATCATTTTATTTTATCACCAAGTAGTTTTTCTTGGTGGGCCTGCTGGTTAAGTACACATGAAAGAAAAATGGTTGTTGCACCAAAAAAATGGTTTCCGGATGATACCGTAGATACATCGGATTTAATTGGTGAAAGTTGGAAAAGAATTTAAGTCTAGATGCAGAATAAACAAATTTATATTAACTATAAACCTAATGAGGAGCGATTAGATTACATTGTCAATAACTTTGATAATGAAGGAGAAAACTTTGGCAATCAAGATAGGAACCAGCTCAAATTATTCAAAGTCAATGACATCACTGCGAACATAAAATCCTTTAGAGTTCCTAATTTTATTAACCAAGTCGCTTATCGGTTTTTTAGAAAGAGCAAGGCTCAACGCTCTTATGAATACGCTTTAAGATTATTGAAACTCGGTATAGGAACACCGCAACCTGTAGCATTCTATGAATATGTAACGTCGTGCTTGTTTAAAAAAAGCTACTATATTTCGGAGCATCTGTCTTACGATTTAACTTATAGAGAATTGACTTTAGACTTAAACTATCCAAATCATGAGGAAATTCTAAGGGCATTTACAAGATTTACTTATCATTTACACGAAAAAGGTGTACATTTTTTAGACCATTCGCCAGGAAATACACTCATAAAAACAAAAAACAATAAGTATTCTTTTTATTTGGTAGATTTAAACAGAATGGAATTTAAAACTCTTGATTTTGAAACTAGGATAAAAAATTTTTCTAAACTCACGGTTCATAAGTCTATGATTGAAATAATGAGTGATGAGTATGCTAAATGCTGTAATGAAGACTATAATCGTGTGTTTGAACTTATGTGGTCTTCCACAAAAAAGTTTCAGCAGAAATATTGGCGTAAAATAAAGCTTAAGAAGAAACTAAAATTTTGGAAAAGATAACCTAAGCTTTTTTCTTAATAAGTTCCCTAAGTTTCACATATTTTAAAAATGTAATATTTGCTGTTTGATAACAAATCATAAAACCATTGAAACCATCTAAAAATCCTAATCGCAAAAAATAGGATTTAAAAAAAGCCCAAGAGGGATTCCAAATTATTTTTAGCAAGGATGCGGTCTTCCCCTCTTTAAAATAAGCTGCAGCAGCAATTGTAGAGAAGTATTCAGTTTTTTTATTGAACTCTGAATAGGATTGGTAGGTGTGGTGTAATATGTCTCCTTTGAGTTGTCCAATCTTATTTTTAGGATTGTGCAACACAATATTATCGTGAGGGTTAATACCTTTCCATTCTGCTTTCCTTCTATCGAAAACACGAAGTTTTTTGTTTGGGTACCAGTCTGAGTGTTTTATCCATTGACCGCAAAAGTTATTAAGTCTATTGCAGTAATAACCATCAAAACGCCAGTTTGATTTTAGATGCATTATCGACTGCCTTAATTCCTCTGAGAGCAGTTCGTCTCCATCAAGTGAAACAACAAAATCATTAGTGGCTTTATTAAGTGCAAAGTTCTTTTGCTCTATATAGCCCAAAAATTTTTGTTCAATAAACGTAACATCGTAACTGTTGCAGATGGCCTTGGTGTTATCAGTAGAAAAGGAATCGACAACAATGATTTCATCAACGACGTCCACTAAAGATTTGAGGCACTTTGAGATGTTTCTTTCCTCATTGTAAGTTATAATCACTCCCGAAAGTCTTATCATTAAAAATAATTAGATGGAGTAAAAATACTATTTTTGTTTACATAGGCATGTCAAGTATCTCAGTAATCATTAGTACATATAATCAGCCAAATCAGTTAGATTTGGTGTTGGCTGGATACGTGTGCCAAAAGTTTTCTGGTTTTGAGCTTATTATAGCTGACGATGGGTCAGATAAAAGGACATTGGATGTTATAAAAGCTTTCAGAAAAAATCATGATTTGCCTATTACGCATGTCTGGCAGGAAGATGACGGTTTTCAGAAAACAAAAATTCTTAACAAGGCTATTCTAAAGGCAAAATCAGATTACCTTATTTTTACAGATGGAGATTGTATTCCAAGAGATGATTTTGTTGCCACTCATTTTTCATTGAAAAAACCAAATTGTGCACTTTCTGGCGGGTATTTTAAACTTAATAAAAAGGTCTCCTCGTGCATAGATAAATCGTTGATTTATTCTCAAGAATGTTTTGAAAAAAACTGGTTGATTTCCCAAGGACAAGAAAAGTCTTTTAAAATGACTAAGCTAAGTCGATCTGCTGGTTACGCTAAAACGTTAAATATGGTCACGACAACCAAGGCTACCTTTGACGGTATGAATGTGTCTTGCTGGTTAAAGGATATTTTAGCAGTTAATGGTTTTGATGAACGTATGGCATATGGAGGTGAGGACAGGGAAGTTGGCGAGCGCATGGTTAATAATAGCATAAAATTTATCCAGATTAGATATAGTGCTATTTGCTTACATTTATATCACGATAGACCTTATAAAAATGATAGCTTCATAAAACAAAACCAAGCTATACGCAGCTTAACTCGTAAAAATAAAATTATTCAAACACCATTTGGTATCGTAAAGGGCTAGCACTAAAATATAATCAATTTTTCAATGTATTATATATCAAGAAATTATAAATCAATATTTAATGCTGCTGGTAAGGCAAAAACAGATTGCGAGGTATCTTTAGAAGCATTAGGATTTAAGAACTTAGGATTTAAACAATCAACTATACCAAATTCTGCCATTGGCACAATAAAGAATTTTTTTGGTATTACCATAGCTTTATTACGACTACCATTTAAATCAACGATTTGTACACAGTATCCAAATAATAAATTTAGAAAACTAATCTTGTTTTTCGCCAAAATTAAAAAGTGTAAAATAATAACAATAGTACATGATGTAAGAAGTCTAAAAGGAAGGGTTAAGGACGTAGAAAAAGAATTGTCTAAAATTGTCTGTTCGGATGTGATTATTGTACATAACGAATCCATGAAAGAATGGTTTTTGGTGCAAGGAACAACAATACCAATAGTGGTTCTAGGAATTTTTGACTATGTGTCTGAACAGGTGCCACGGCAAAACAATGAAAGACCTTTTAATGGTGTATTTGATGTAGCCTATGCAGGAGGGTTTGGCGACGGCAAGAATGCCTATATTTTTGAAATGGATTTACTGGAGAATGATAATTTTAATCTAAAACTATATGGCGTTGGATTTGATGCCAATAAAAGAAAGGTAGATGAAAAGCAATCAAAAATATTTTATCAAGGTGCATACCCATCAAATGAAATAGCCTATAAGATTGAGTCGGATTTTGGCCTTGTTTGGGATGGTATTTCAACAGAAGAATGTTCAGGTAATTTAGGAGCTTATTTAAAATATAATAATCCTCATAAGACCTCACTATATTTACTTTGCGGTATGCCAATTATTGTTTGGGATAAAGCAGCAGTAGCCTCATTTATTGAAAAAAATAAGTTAGGTATAACAGTTTCTAACTTAAAAGATTTAAACAATAAACTGAAAAATTTAACCGAGGAAGATTTTAAAACAATGAAACGTAACGTGGTTGAGGTGCAACAAAACGTATCTCAAGGGAAATACGTTGAAATAGCTGTAAGAGCTGCACTAGATATTTTAAATAGCTAATCGCTTTGTAAAAGAATCTAATTGAGCCTTAATTAATTGAGGCTCAAATGCTTTATACATTCGATATGCATTTTTCTTGTAGTGTTTTTCTGGCTGGGTGTATAGCTTTGGTTTAAAATCTTTCAAGTGAACTGACACGTTGGATGTACCATTTTCAAAAATACTCCAATCTTTTTTATTTATCCATGGTGAAAATATCGTAAAGGTCGGAATATTTAGTGCTTTGGCCATATTTACGGCACCTCCTTCATTGCCGATTAAGGCATCGCAATGACTTGTTATTGCTAAAAATTCTCTTAGACCTTTACCAAACACATCAAAAAAGATTTGAGATTGAGTTTTAGGATTACACATACTATAAATCGTTTGGGCCTCTTTTGCCTGTGTTGGAATATAATTAAACAGAATTTGAGCGTCCTTATTTTTCGCCGCCAGATTGTCAATTACTTCAGCCATATAAGCAAAAGGGTAAGTTTTCAGAAGACTACTTCCTAAAACACTGATCATAAATATGGGCCTGTCTAAACTCATATTGCTAGAGGTAAGTCGTTGTTCAGCCTTTTTTCTCTCTTCAGGAGTTAAATAGATTTTAGGTCGTATTGGTTTCTCAATTTCAATTTCTAACGGGCTAAGGAGTTGCAGTCTGTTTTCAATGGCCAATCCTGCATTTGTTTTAGGTTCACTATTATATTTTACGGTAACATTATATAGAAAAGCCGTATAGCTCTTATGTTTAGAAATTTTGGTTTTAGCTTTAGAAAAGGTTGTAATTAAATTACTGGACAATTTAGAATATGCATCGATTACAATATCATAATTAGAGTGCTTAATTTCCTGAAGAAAAGAAAAGAATTTTAATTTGCTCTTTTCAATTTCAGTTGTGTAAAAAATGAATTTATCTATAAAAGGATTGTTTTCAACAACGGGATAGGTGTGCGAATTAATTAAATAGTGCAATTCAGAATCCGGATATTTTTGTTTTATTATTTCAAAAAGAATGCTTGAGGTAAGTACGTCCCCAATCATCTTTTGCTGAATAATTAATATCTTCATAACCACTATTAAACGGCAACACCATACTCTCGAAGCGCGTTGTTAAGAGATGTTTTCTTATCAGTACTTTCCTTTCTCTTGCCAATAATAAGCGCACAAGGCACTTGGTACTCACCTGCAGCAAATTTTTTAGTGTAGCTTCCCGGAATAACGACTGACCTTGCGGGCACACGTCCTTTCATTTCAATAGGTTTATCTCCTGTAACATCAAGAATTTTAGTACTCATGGTAAGAACTACATTAGCTCCTAGGACAGCCTCTTTTTCCACATGCACGCCTTCAACAACAATGCATCGAGAGCCTATAAAAGCACCATCTTCAATAATTACCGGAGCAGCTTGTAATGGTTCTAAAACACCACCAATACCCACACCGCCAGAAAGATGAACATTTTTACCAATTTGGGCACAACTGCCTACGGTTGCCCAGGTGTCTACCATGGTTCCTTCATCTACATAGGCTCCAATATTTACGTAGCTTGGCATTAGAATAACCCCTTTAGAAATATAAGCACCATGTCTTGCTACAGCATGAGGTACAACTCGTATACCTTTGGCCTTGTAATTTCGTTTTAACGGAATCTTATCATGGTATTCAAATATTCCAACCTCATAGGTTTCCATTTTCTGTATCGGAAAGTACATAACCACAGCTTTTTTTACCCATTCATTGACCTGCCATCCATTTCCAATGGGTTCTGCAACTCTTAGACTTCCTTTATCAATTAAGTCTATAACTTCTCTTATTGCTTCAATAGTTGTAGTTTGTGATAACAAGGAACGGTCTTCCCATGCGCTTTCTATGACTGATTGTAATTGTTCCATGAGGCTTATTTTTTTGAGTTTTGTCAAAGATAAGATGTTGTTTAGGGCCAAAAGAAAGAATTTTTGAAAATTTTGTGACCTCTATTTTAAAGATGTGTCTTATTAATAATTAAATCATAGATAATTCTTCTTTATAGATTATCTAAGAAGTTAATTAATAGCTAATTATTTAAAACCTCTCTTCCCAAATTAAAGAGAGGTTTTTTTGTGACCTTTATTATGCTTATGGGTCTTATAGGTATGATTAAAATGATTTTAAAATAGAGGGTTAAAATCATAATTTAATTAATAGCTAATTAAACGCTTCTTTAATAAAGAGGCGTTTTTTGCTAAGGAGTTGTAACTTTGGGGTCATGGGAAGAATTTTAGCTATAGATTTTGGTACTAAACGTACAGGACTTGCTGTTACTGATGAGCTTCAGTTGATAGCCTCTGGTTTAACCACTGTAGATACAAAAGATTTAATAACCTTTCTCAAAAATTATATATCAAATGAGCAAGTAGATCTTTTTGTTGTGGGTTTGCCAAAGCAAATGGATAATACGACATCAGAAAGTGAAATCTATATAGGGGCTTTTCTCAAAAAATTAAACCAGGCCTTACCCGGTATTCCTGTAGAACGTGTCGATGAACGATTTACATCTAAAATGGCATTTCAATCGATGATAGATAGTGGGCTTAAAAAAAAGCAGAGACGAAATAAAGCGCTCATAGATGAAATCAGTGCCACGCTTATTTTACAAAGTTATTTGGCTTCAAAATCTTAAATAAGTATTGTACTTTTGCACTCGTAAATAAACAATTATGATTTTACCTATAGTGGCTTATGGAGATGCCGTTTTAAAGAAAAAAGCTAAGGAAATTGATAAGGATTATCCCAATTTGAGCACACTTATTGAAAATATGTATGACACCATGTATGGTGCATTTGGAGTCGGATTGGCTGCACCTCAAATAGGTTTATCTATAAGATTATTCCTAGTTGATACAGAACCTTTTGCTGAAGATGAGAGCTTTTCTGAAGCAGAAAAGGAACAACTTAAAGGATTTAAAAAGACATTTATAAACGCTAAAATCCTTGAAGAAGACGGTGATGAATGGGCCTTTAACGAAGGTTGTTTAAGCATTCCAGATGTAAGAGAGGACGTATTTAGAAAACCGAAGATAAAAATACAGTATCAAGACGAAAACTTTGATACTTATACAGAAGAGTATGATGGCTTAATTGCTCGCGTTATACAACATGAGTACGACCACATTGAAGGTGTACTATTTACAGATAAGCTATCCTCATTTAAAAAGCGATTAATAAAAGGAAAATTGACCAATATTTCAAAAGGAAAAATAAAAATTGATTATAGAATGCGATTTCCAGCAATGAGCAGAAAGCGCTAAAAAATAAGCTATGAGTTTAGATAAAATATTATCCATTTCTGGTAAACCAGGACTTTATCAAATTGTAACCCAAACAAGAAATGGAGCTATAGTAGAATCATTAATTGATAAAAAACGAATCACCGTTGGTGCTCACAGTAATATTAGCATTTTAAGTGAAATTGCCATTTACACACTAACCGAAGAAGTCCCATTAAGGGACGTACTAAAAAAGGTTAAGGATAAAGAAAATGCAGAGAAGACCTCAGTAAGCCATAAGGACGATAAAGACACTTTAGAAGAGTATTTTTTTAATGTATTGCCAGATTATGATGAAGACAGGGTTTACGCCTCTGATATAAAGAAAATCATACAGTGGTATAATTTGTTACATACGAATGACTTGCTTGATTATTTAGAGGCAGAAGAGGACGGTGATAGTTCTGAGGAAGAATAGATATGTCCGATAAAACAGCGCAATTAGAAGCTTTTGAACGCTTACTTGTTATAATGGATGAGTTGCGCGAACAATGTCCATGGGATAAAAAGCAGACCATGGAATCTTTACGCCATTTAACTATTGAAGAAGTCTATGAACTGGGTGATGCCATCCTTGATAAGGATTTAACTGAGGTTAAGAAGGAGTTGGGCGATGTTCTGCTGCACATTGTTTTTTATTCTAAAATTGGGAGCGAAACAAATACGTTTGATATAGCAGATGTGTGTCACTCAATTTGCGACAAACTGGTAGATCGGCATCCTCATATCTATGGTGATGTTAAAGTAGAAAATGAAGAGGACGTCAAACGAAACTGGGAGCAATTAAAACTCAAAGAAGGAAAAAAGAGCGTTTTAGAAGGCGTGCCCAAGAGTCTTCCCGCGATGGTGAAGGCAAACCGAATACAAGATAAGGTTGCTGGTGTTGGCTTTGATTGGGAAAAGCCAGAGCAGGTTTTTGAAAAAGTAGAAGAAGAGCTGACCGAATTAAGGGACGAAATTAAAAAAGGAGATAAAGCAGCTATAGAAAGCGAATTTGGCGATGTTCTTTTTTCATTGATTAACTACGCTCGCTTTTTAAATGTAAATCCAGAGAATGCTCTAGAAAAAACAAATAAAAAATTTATTAAACGCTTTCAGTATCTCGAGTTAAAAGCTAAGGAGCTCAACAGGGACCTTAAAGACATGTCCTTAACAGAAATGGATGTCTACTGGGAAGAAGCCAAAAAATTATAGGTTTTAACAGATTTAGAAGTCAATAATTGTTAAAACTTTATCAAAGTTGTTTTTTTAACATCCAAATATTTATTTCTAGACGTACTTATAATATAAAGGCAAATATTGTTTTTATAATCTTAGTAGAAAATCTTAATTATTAGAAGCGGTTGTAATTAAGGTTAATTTAGTTTAGTTAGGGCAAAACCCATCTGGTTTTAAAGCAGATGGG
Organism: Winogradskyella pelagia; assembly: GCF_017581965.1. Lineage (GTDB taxonomy): Bacteria > Bacteroidota > Bacteroidia > Flavobacteriales > Flavobacteriaceae > Winogradskyella > Winogradskyella pelagia. The sequence continues at coordinate 222,920 of NZ_JAGEVF010000003.1, read as the reverse complement.
TTTTGATTTTTATTTATTTTAAGAGTTGGTATTTTAAGAATACATACTTTTTATTTTCGATAATTTAACTTTCCAAGTTTCTAATTCTGCTTTATGTTTATCTATATTTTTATGCACATCTTGCACTAGAGGATTAGTGTCATCTACATTAGAAAAGAACAATAGATTATTTTCTAATTGATTGATTTCTGACTTAACATCTCCAATCTTTTTCCTAATAAAATTTTGTTCGTTATCCAATAGCCTAGTGTCTTCAGAATTATTGGCTAGATTTTCAAGCTTACTTTCAAATTTAACCATCTCTAATTTAGACTTGTCCATTTTAAGTTTATCAAAGGCATTGTCTATGGCCTTATAGAACTTGCCATCAATATAACGTTTGTTTTGAGGCACATGACCAATTGATTTCCATTCGGCAATTTTTTCCTTTAAAACTTTGATATTAGATTTTGGATCATCACCAAGCTCTAACGTCTTTAAAGAGTCTAGCATTTTGGTCTTTTTGTCAAAAGCGTCATATAAGTGCTGGTTTTCTTCTTTTCGTTTGCTATGGATACGGTCAAAATAGTGATTGCAAGCCTGTTTAAATTGTTTCCAAACCTTGTCGCTATCCCTTCTTGGTACGTGACCAATTTTTTTCCAGTCGTTTTGGATTTTTTTCATAAGTGGTGTAACGACTTCAAAATCATCACTTTCCTTATTTTCTTCAGCTATTTTAATAAGTTCCTTCTTCTTTTGAAGGTTTTCGTATTGCTCTTTTTTTAAGCTTTTATAAAATTGATTTTTACCACGATTAAATTGCCTAACCGCATTTTTAAACCTTGCCCATGTTACTTCATTGACTTTTAAAGGTACTTTACCAGCGTTAAAAAAGGCCTCGCGCAGCGCTTCAATTTCTTTTATTTTCTTTTGCCATGCGCTGTGAGAGTTTATTTGAGGTTCAGCTATTTGTTCTATTTGGGCAATAATCTCGTTCTTGCGCTCAAGATTTTTTTCGTAAGCTTTATCTAAATCAACGTAATAAGCTTGGCGTTTGTCATGTATTGTTTTTGTGGCATGGCTGAAGCGTTCCCATATTTCATCGCGATGTTCTTTGGCTACTGGTCCGAGCTCTTCTTTCCAAAGTTTATGTAATACCTGTAGTTCTCTAAACGCTCTATTTATATTATCGTCTTCTGCTAATTCTTCTGCACGTTCAATGATTTTTAGCTTTTGCTCGTAATTGTGTTTAAAATCCATATCTCTCAAATCGTTATTGAGATGTAGGAAATCATAAAAGCGTTCTACGTGATGATGATAGGTATTCCAAGCATTGTTGTATTTATCCCTGGGAATTGGCCCAGCATGGCGCCACTTATCTTGCAGTTCTTTAAAGTGCTTGTACGTTGTATTTATATTTTCCTCGACATTAAGTAGGCCTTTTATTTCTTCGATGATTGCAAGCCTATTTTCTAAGTTTTCTTTTAAGCTTTGTTCTCGCTCTTTATAATAGGTATTAATGCCTTTTTTGTAGTCTTTATATAATTGGTTAAAGAGTTTTTTGTTGTCATTTGTAAAATAGAAGTCAATTTCATTACCACCATTATCAACAAATTCCTCTTTTTTCTCATCGATTAAAGCATTGAATTTTTCATTGAATTCGCGCTTTATTTCATTGACTTGTTTTGATATGGTCTGTACTTTATGATGCTTCAACAACCGGTTAAATTCAGTCACAAGTTTATCCATGGTCATAGAGTGATAATCCTTCTCTTCAACGTCATGGCGTTCAGCATTTGCCTCATCCTCAGCATCTTCTGCGTTGGATGCTTCAATTTCGTCGACATGCTCGTCTTGAGTTTTAGCGGCATGCTCTACTTCGATTAAAGGTTCCATTGTCTCAGTTTCCTCTACTTTTTCAGTAGTACTGCTGCCGGCCTCAGCTATAATTTCTAACTCAACGGATTCTTGAGTCTCAGTTTTTGAAACTGGATTTGTTTCTTGTGTAATCTTTTTAGAAATCGTTTCTTTTTTTCCATCTGCATCTTGCAGGTTATCAGTCTCAGACATGTCTGTAAAATTTTATTAGAACGTTAAAGATACTAACAACTACAAGAACTACAAAGGAAATGAGGGCTTAGCTACCACTTAGGACTTATGCCAAATCTCCCAAGATTTTTCTGCCTGAAGCTTTAACATGTCTAATCCATTGATAGTTTTGGCACCTTTAATATCACCACAGCTAAGAAATTTTGTTTGTTCTGGATTGTATATAAGATCATATAAAATATGTCTTGATGTTATGGCTTCATAAGGGATATCCGGACATTCATTAACATTAGGATACGTGCCAATAGGTGTGCAATTAATTATGATGGGATAAGAACTTATAATCGCTTCTGTTAAATCTAAATATAAAAACTTAACGCCTGGTTTTTCATTTCTAGACACGTAATCGTATTCTATCTTGAGTTTTTTAAGTGCGTAGGCTATGGCTTTGGAAGCTCCACCGGTACCAAGAATTAAAGCGCGTTTGTGATGCTTTTCTAAAAGAGGTTTTAGGGATTCTTTAAAGCCATAAAAATCCGTATTATACCCAATGAGTTTTTGATAGCGCGTAATTCTGATTGTATTTACTGCACCAATTTTTTTGGCACGTTTATGCAGACCATCTAGGAGGGGAATAACAGTTTCTTTATAAGGTATGGTAACATTTAAGCCTTTTAAATCAGGACTATTTTTGATAATGTCATCTAATTTATCAATATTATCAATATCAAAATTCACATAGCTGTGCGGTAAGTCTTGAGATTTAAACTTTTCTGAAAAGTAATTTCGTGAAAAAGAGTAATCAATGTCCTTACCTACAAGTCCAAATTTATGATTTGATTTTTCTTGTGCGCTCGCCATACCACTCTAAACTAAGTACAATTAATATTCCTAAGACAATATAAGCAATAGCAAGGTAAGTTTCTGTGTTAAACTCGGGCAAATAGCGTTCATAATTTGCAATAATCTGTTTTCCAGTAGAATCTAAAATTAATTCGCCATTAGTATCTATTTTGTAAATAGTCTTTTTCCAAGGCCACACAACACCTAAAGATCCAATTATAAATCCAACAATAGTAGCCAATGTTATATTTTTATAGTGGTGTAGAATGTAATTTAAGATATGTGAAAAGGTAACTAAACCTGTAACTGAACCAATAGTGAAAACAGCCAATACCTTTAGCAATCGTATTCTCACTTCGTTTTGGATAAATTCAAAGTTGCCACTGGCAACATCAAATAAGGTGTCGTAAAGTGCATTGACAGAATCTACTAATAATAAGACATAATTGCCTAATAGTATAAGGATGAACGAGCCAGAGAAGCCTGGCAAGGTCATGCCTGAGACGCTTATAATGCCACAGAAAAAAACAAAAATTAAATTATCGTTTTCTGTTGCGGGATCTAAAAAGCTAATACTGAGTCCGACGGCAGCTCCAATTATCAATGCCAAAATTGTTTTAGTATTCCAGTCGCCAAAGTCTTTATTAATGTAATAGATGGAGCCTAAAATCATTCCAAAAAATGTGCTCCAAACATAAAGCTCGTAATTGATTATTAAATAATCTAGGATTTTAGATACACTGAAATAACTTATAATCATTCCGGAGAACAGCAACATTAAAAACTTGCCATTGATATATCTATAGAAGCTTTTAAATCTGCCATTGAAAAGTAATTTAAAAGCTGTTTTGTTAATTCTTTGAAGTGAATAAATAAACTCCTCGTAAAACCCTGCGACGAAAGCAACAACACCACCAGAAACTCCCGGAACCTTATTTGCAGCTCCCATAGCTAGACCTTTAATAATAAGGAAAATGCGATCTTTAAGACTTCTAGTGCTTTCCACTTAATTTAATAGTTTCTTTTAAGGATTGTTTTTTTCTTTACCTAAATATTCTAAAATAAGAATAGTAGCGAATCCAATAACAATTAAAACAAGTGCTGACATAATTTGATTATCTCCATCGTATAATGAGGGAAGAATGCTTTTATCTAATAATGTTACCTCCTCACCCTTAGAGTTAATTCTAGTTTTTAGCACTTCTTTCCAAGGCCATATTTTATTAAGAGAACCTATCATGAAGCCGGTTAATATAGCCAGTGTAAGGTTTTTTTTGTGCTTAAACATCCAGTTTAGAGCTTTTGAGAAGACCTTGAGGCCAACGACTGCACCTAAACCTAATAATGCAAATTTTATAAAGGCGTCTTTGAATAAGTCGAGATTTCCAGTGGTAAGACCTTCTACTAAATTATTTATGGTATCTATTGCTGTTTGATACGCACCTAATATCAATAGAATAAATGCTCCGGATACACCAGGAAGTATCATGGCTATGATAGCTATAAATCCGCAAAACATGAGATATAAGTAGCTGTCAGGTGAGGCGAAAGGTTCTGCAAGGGTAATGTAATAAGATGTGATAGACGTTATGACAATTGCAATTATTACTGCTAAATTCCAGCGTTCTATTTGCTTTGCGATATATAAAATACTCGCTAAGACAAGCCCAAAAAAGAAGGACCATAAGAGTATAGGTTCGTTATGAAGTAACCACTTAATGAGCTTTGCAAGGGATAAGATGCTAACCGCAATACCTGAGAACAAGGCCAAAAGGAAATTTCCATTTATAGAACGCCAAGCTGATAGGAATCCGTCCGTTTTCCATACTTTAAAAACATTTAGACTAATGTTATCAATGCTTTCTATAAGCTCTTCATATATTCCTGAAATAAAGGCTATTGTGCCTCCAGAAACTCCAGGAACAACATCTGCAGCTCCCATAGCGATACCTTTGAACGTTATGATAAGGTAATCTAAAACACGTCTTTGCATTTCAAATTTTTAATAGAAAGGCTAAGGTATGGATTTTTTAGTTGGAAGCTTTTTTAGACTCTAAAATAATAGCTTTTACTATTGGCATTTGCTCTACATTTGGAAATAATTCGGAAATAATAAAGCTATATTCAGAATTTAAGAAAAGTGCGTTTTTAAGATGAAAACGACCTTTAGACTCTTCTGATACTTTAAAATGTAAACCTGCTAAACGGTATTCAATCTCAGCATTTTCAGGGTAAAACTCAAGTGCTTCTTTGAGATTTTTTAAAGCAATCTCATATTCACCTAATGAGATAAGTATATCGGAACGTTCTAACCAAGTGTCTAATTCGTAATTGCCAAGTTCTAAAGACCGTTTGTAGCCATGTTCGGCTTCTTCTAAAAAGTTAAGTCGTTTGTTTATTGTAGCGTAGAGTTTCCAATATAAAACGTTATCACCATCAATATTTACAGCACTTTTAATATAGTAGAGTGCCTTTTGGTAATTTAGACGTTTCATGTAAAACTTGGTAATTGCAAGCCAGCCTTTATCTAACAGCGCATCATCATCGATAGTTTTTTTGAAAAACTGAACAGCAAGGTCATCATTTCCAAGTTTCTCGTAGCAGTGGCCTATTCTCAATAAAGCGAAAGAGGTGGGCTCATCTAATGCAAGTGTAATTTTATAGTTCTCAATAGCTTGATGGTAAAGTTTCAGTTTTTCAAGAACTTTACCTTTTTCTATATAAGCACCTACAAAAGTATCATCTGATATTATGGCAAAATCAAAAGCAGCATTTGCTTTTTCGTAGTCTTTTATTGCAAAATATTGTCGTCCTAATTGATGCCATGCTACTTCACAATAAGGATTAGAGTCTATAAACCAGTTGAGATATTCTATGGCCTCCGAGTTCTTGTTTAAAAAATCATAGCAATACACGATATTGTGTAATGCGCCATAGTCAGTCATGTCAGTTTCAATACATTTTTTGAAATATATAATGGCATTTTGAAAATCATCAAGAAATAAAAACTCCATGCCTACAAGGGCATACAAATCTGAATTGTCTTCTGGAGTACTAGATAAATCAATAGCGTGCAGCAATGTGTGAATTGCTTTTTGGTGTAGGTCTTGCTTGGATAAGACATTGGCTTTTTGAATGAATACTTCTTCATTATTCGGCTCCAATTGATGAAGCTTTTCCAAAATTTCATCAGCTTCTACAAATTTATTTTCAATCACCAATATTTCTACTTGAAACAAACTTAAATTAATAGAGGAAGGGTGCTGCTCTTGTCCAAGTTTTATAGCACGCTTGGCTAGAGCAATTTTTCCGTTTTCTAAATAATGATGTATGATGTTTTCAAATTCGTTTGAATCAAAGAACAGGATATCGTTCGTTTTTAACATGGATTCAAATCGGGTGAGAGAAAGGTTTTCGTCTTCGTGACTATATTGCATAGGCGGTTTAATAATTCACTGAACTAAAATTAGGGGTATACTTAGCTATATCAAATGACTTTGGCGATTGTTTTTAACAAAATAATTAACACTATTTGAGACTACAATATTATGGTGCTTATTTACTGTACGTCAATAGTTTGGGATTGGAATAGTGAATCAAATTTCATCTAGAATTGAACAGATTATTTTACATCCTTCAATAATTTCTTCGTTAGAAATGGTCAGTGGAGGGGTAATTCTTATTGCCTTAGGTTCAAAAAGTAACCAAAATAATATGAGACCTCGTGCTTTAGCCTCAAGAATAAGTTTATCCGTTATTTCTGGATGTTCCGTTATTGCGGCTAGCATTAAACCTTTACCTCTTATAGTTTTTATATGTTTATGTTTTAAATGAGAGCGTATAAGTTTCTCCTTTTCTAAAGTCTGCTGCATTAAATCAGACTCAGTGATTTCTTTAAGTGTTGCAAGTGCGGCCGCTGCTATCACAGGATTACCACCAAAGGTAGTGATATGACCTAATTTGGGATTCTCACTTAATTGAGACATTAAAAGATTGGAGGCTGTAAACGCACCTATAGGTAATCCACCGCCAAGGCCTTTTCCTGTAACAACAATATCTGGAATACAATTGTAATTTTGAAATCCAAAAAGTTTACCAGTTCTACCTATTCCTGGTTGTATTTCGTCAAGAATTAATAAGGCGCCTACTTCATTACAGCGCTTTTGTACGTTTCTTAGATAATCATTTATAGGTTCAATGAAACCTGCACCACCTTGGATTGTTTCTAAAATTACAGCTGCAGTTTTTTCTGTGATTTGTCGTAAGCACCATTCACAGTTAAAAGCAATATGTTTTACATCTGGAATTAATGGTAAAAATGGTCTTTTGCGTTCTTGGAAATCCATTAAGCTTAATGACCCCAATGTATTACCATGATACGCGTTTTTGGCGGCTATAATTTCTGTTCTGCCAGTATAACGTCTTGCCAGCTTTATACTACCTTCAATAGCCTCTGTTCCAGAATTAACCAAATACGTTGTATCTAAAGGTTCGGGAAGATTTTTAGCCAGGAGTTTGGCGAGTTCTACAGCGGGCTTTTGGATAAACTCTCCATATACCATCACATGAAGATAACTGTCTAGCTGAGACTTAACTGCAGCTATTACTTTAGGATGACAATGACCTAAGCTGCATGCAGAAACACCAGCCACAAAATCTAGATATGATTTTCCGCAGACGTCGTAAATGTAAGAGCCTTTTGCATGACTAACCTCTAGGGCTAATGGATGCGTTGTAGTTTGAGCCTGATATTTGAAGAAGTCGTTAACCATCTTCAAATTTACTCATCTTTTGTTTTTGTTGGCGAATCTGTCTTTTTCTTTTCTTTTGTTTGCGAAACAGGAGCAAAGGCAGGTTTTTTCTTTGTTGATGATGGTGAGGCTGGGCTAGGTAAATTTCTGGCAGCCTTGTTAACTTTATTTGGTGCACTTTTACCAGCAGCTTCAACTCGCTCTTTTACCTCGTCGTCAATGAATTCCTCAGGAGGGACATAATCTCTTAAACCGCTTATTTTAGGCAAGTCTAGTGGTGGGTCGCCAATAAATAAGTCCTCTACTGACTTTGGTTGTTCTTCACCTCGCCAATCAAATCCACGTAAACGTTTTCCACTTCTAGGAAATTTGGATTCAGGGTAAAGTTCTCCATCAATTTGATTAATTAGACGGATTTCTTGTATTTCCTGTTCTTCTATTTGAATATTGATACTGCCCGATTTAGATTTGTTGATTCCTACCAATTCATTTGCGGAATTTCTAGAATAGTAAATCACTTCAGCATTCTTAATTATATCTACGTTGTAAAGTTCATTGTCCCTAAAAAGTCCGATAAGTCTTTGGCCTTTAATTTGATTGTAGCCATCTTCACTTAGACTATCGTTACTTACTAAAAAAGCATTGTTAAAGACCTTTAACGAATCTAACTTTTCCGTCTTTACGTTTGAGATAAGATGAATAGTGTCGCCAGTCATTTGATTTCCCATATTCCATAGAACAGGTTTTCGCGCGGTGGCAAATGCATCAGATGAGCTAAATCGACTTAGATTAATCATCTGGGTTAGTCCTGTATTGTGGTTAATATGTATAGAATCTGATTTACCAGCTAAATCGCTTTTATAAAGTCTTACATTGTAATAAGCGCGCGTTATTCTGTTATCCTGTTTTCCCGTAACCATTAAAGTATCAGCATGTACATAAACAGAGTCTTTTTCTTGCAAGGTAATTGCCAGTGCACGTTTTGTTATAAATACCGAATCTTGGTTGCGCCATACCTCGGCGTAGTGGCCTTTGACTATACTATTATTAATGGTATCCGTAACGGTAATGTTATTAGTTGCTGATGCAAAATTTCGATTTCTATCAAAATAAATACTGTCACCTTCTACGGTTCTATTGTCATAGTCTACACGAGCATTGCGTTGAAAATGGCCAGTATCGTTATTTGTATCGTAAAAGCCTCGTTCTGTGTAAACCTTACTGCCTTCGCCTACAATAGTGGACGGACCAAAAAGATACGCATAACCAGTATCCGGAAAAAAATCAAGACGTTCTGTATTTAATGTATAATCTGGATTCACCAATTCTACGTCTTGTATAAATTGGTATTTACGTGCATTTAAATAATAGCGTCCTATCTGGCTTGTTATTGTGCCAGACGTATCTCTAACTACCTTACCACGTGTTTTATAAAAGGCTTGTTGCTTAACACGATCAAAATATAGGGTATCTGTGCTCAATACGGATTGCGGCTCTGTTAGAACTACGTCTCCACTTGCAATTGCTAATTGGGTTATGCCACTATACTCCACGTATTTTGCAACCATGTTTATGGAGTCTCCTTGCTTAACTAAAACATTGCTAAAGGCCTCAATGAAATCTTGGTCTTCATAATAAATGGCCTTATCGCACCACATGTCTACGCCTTTGTGAATAAAATGAACTTGTTGTGATTTGTCTCTTAGAAAAACCTTACCACCTTCTTTGATATTAGGGTCTGTATAACCTGTACCTGCATATTCTATTGTAATGACCTCTTTTTCTTGCGCAAGAGCAACAATTCCTGTGAAAAGTAAAATTAAGCTAAGCCAATTTCTAAACGTATGCATGACAAAAGATTGTATTACTATGAAACCGCCAAAACTACCATTTAGTATGGTTTATGGTTTATTTAACAGGCTTAAGGTAGGGCTAAACTTCTTTTCTTACAATGGTCTGTTTTCTATCTGGTCCTACCGAAACAATTGTAATAGGAATTTGAAGTTCATTTTCTAAAAAGGCCACATAATCATTGAATTCTGTCGGCAATTCTGATACTTCATTCATTTGCGTCAAATCAGCTGACCAACCTTTAAGTTCCGTGTAAATAGGTTTTACATTTTTAGACTCAATGTTGTAGGGTAGATGTGAGATTGACTCACCTCTGTAGTTGTATGCCGTACAGACTTTTAATCGTTTAAACCCCGAAAGCACATCCCCTTTCATCATAATAAGTTGAGTTACACCATTGACTTGGCACGCGTAACGCAAGGCTACCAAATCTAACCAACCGCAACGTCTAGGTCTTCCAGTTGTAGCACCAAATTCGTGTCCAACGCGTGCCATTGTTTCGCCCTCTTCATCAAATAATTCTGTAGGGAACGGACCTGATCCTACGCGTGTAGTATAAGCTTTAAAAATACCGAAAACTTCACCGATATGACTTGGCGCAACACCTAAACCTGTACAGGCGCCAGCGGCAGTGGTGTTAGACGAGGTGACGTATGGGTAGGTTCCGAAGTCAATGTCTAATAAAGATCCTTGTGCACCTTCTGCTAAAATTGACTTGCCAGATGTTTGGGCTTGATGAATAAATTCTTCTGAATCAATAAATTTTAGTGATTTTAAAGTTTCGATGGCATTAAAGAATTCTGCTTCGAGTTCCTTTAAATCATATTGAATATCTACATTGTAAAATGAAATCATGGCTTCATGTTTATCAGCCAATGCTCTGTATTTCTCTTTCCAATCTACCAATTCAATATCACCTACTCTTATTCCATTTCTTCCCGTTTTATCCATGTAGGTTGGTCCTATACCTTTAAGCGTAGACCCAATTTTAGCTTTTCCTTTTGCAGCTTCACTGGCAGCATCTAGCAATCTATGGGTTGGTAGAATTATATGTGCTTTTCTAGATATGCATAGTGAACTTCTGTAGTCCACATTTTGCTCATCTAATTTATTTAATTCTTTTTTAAAAATTACAGGGTCAATTACAACTCCGTTACCAACTAGATTGGTGGTGTTGTCATGAAAAATACCTGATGGGATGGTGTGCAAAACATGTTTTTTTCCATTAAAAACTAAAGTATGTCCTGCATTTGGACCTCCTTGGAATCTTGCTATGATATCGTATTTTGACGTAAATACATCAACAATTTTCCCTTTACCTTCATCTCCCCATTGAAGTCCTAGTAGTAAATCTACTGCCATTGTTTAAAATTAGTTAGTCGTCTTTTTTACGGTTGCCGTAAAAATAGAGTGAGTGATTAGTTATGTTAATATCAAAAACCTCCTCAATGGTTTTTTTGATCGATTGAATGCGAGGGTCACAAAACTCAATAACTTCTCCTGTATCGGTTAAAATAACATGATCGTGTTGCTTATCGAAATATGACTTTTCGTAATGCGCCTGGCTTTGCCCAAATTGGTGTTTGCGTACTAAAGCACATTCAAGAAGTAATTCAATTGTATTGTAGAGTGTAGCGCGACTCACACGATAGTTTTTATTTTTCATTTTTATATAGAGCGATTCTATATCAAAATGTTCTTCACTATCGTAGATCTCTTGAAGTATAGCGTAGCGTTCAGGAGTTTTTCTATGTCCTTTTTCTTCTAAAAATTGCGTAAAAACACGTTTTACGATTTCCTGATTACTTTCTTCGGTTGTTGCATTCATAATTAAGCTGCAAATTTACACAATTTTTACACTCTCTTAACCTTATCAATACCATTAATTTTTTTCAGTTTATCCATGAGTTTTTTAAGTGTAGTTTGGTTTTGGACTTGAACTGTGATTTTGCCAGAAAACACACCGTCATCACTAGAGAAACTAATGCTTTTCATGTTAACATGCATGTTCTGAGATATAAGATTGGTAATATCATTAACCAATCCTAAATTATCTATACCTGAAAGTTCTATCTGGGAGGTATAAACCTGTTGCGAGGAATCAATCCATTTTGCTTGCATTATTCTGTAAGCATAATTAGACTGCAGGCTTAGGGCATTTGGACAGTTTTTTTTATGCACTTTTATGCCATCGTTAATTGTTAAAAAGCCAAACACTTTATCACCAGGAATAGGATTACAACAATTGGCTAGAGTATAGCTTAGTTTTTCTTCTTCCTTACCAAAAACCAACATGTCATACTTGGAGGTAATTTCCTCTCTGTTTATGTCTTTGGGAACTTCTGCTTTCCGAATTCGATTTTTAAAGTAGCTCACAATAGAACCACTCCTTGAGGAGGCAAAGGCCTTTAATTTAGTATTATCAATACTGCCGATGCCAACCCTGTAAAACAAATCTAAAGACGTGCTTAATTTAAAATAACTGACAAGTTCATTAACCGAGCTTTCATTTAGGGTAATTTTAAGTTGCTTCAGTTTGCGTCTTAAAATTTCTTTGCCTTCTTCCGCGATGAGTTTAGTATCCTCATTAAGTGCAGTTTTTATTTTGCTTCTAGCTCTTGCTGTTGTGGCATAGTCTAACCAATTAGCATTAGGTTTGGCGTTATCGGAGGTTAAGATTTCTACTCTGTCACCACTTTGTAATTCATGGCTTAGTGGAACAAGTTTTCCATTGACTTTTGCACCACGTGTTTTCATGCCAACCTCTGTATGGATGCTAAAAGCAAAATCAAGTGGTGTTGCACCCTTAGGCAATGACTTTAAATCTCCTTTTGGAGAAAAGACAAAAATCTCTTTTGAATAGAGGTTGAGCTTAAATTGTTCTACAAAATCAACAGCATCTGTTTCATTACTTTCTAAAGCTTCCTGTAAACGATTTATCCAAAGGTCTAAACTATCATCTTTATCATTATCGTTTTTATATTTATAGTGAGCCGCGTAGCCTTTTTCGGCAATTTCATTCATACGGTCACTACGGATTTGAACTTCTACAAAACGACTTTTTGGTCCAACAACGGTAATATGTAGTGCTTCATAGCCTGTTGATTTGGGTGAAGAAATCCAGTCTCTTAACCGAATAGGGTTTGGTGTAAAATGATCAGTAACAATAGAGTAGATTTTCCAAGCCAGAAACTTTTCGTTTTCTAAATCGGATTTATAAATAATTCTAACGGCAAACTTGTCATATACTTCTTCAAAGGAGACACCTTGTTTCACCATTTTACGTCTAATGCTAAATATGGACTTTGGCCTTCCCTTTATTTCATAATTTATGCCTTCTTTATTGAGTGAGTCTTCAATGACCTTAGAAAAGGATTTAATATAGGCGTCTCGCTCCTCCTTACTCTCTTTCATTTTCTCTAGGATATCATTGTAAACTTCTGGTTCGGTGTATTTTAATCCTAGGTCTTCTAACTCAGTCTTTATATTGTAAAGCCCTATTCTATGAGCTAAAGGGGCATAAATGTAAAGTGTTTCCGAGGCAATTTTTACTTGCTTATCAGCACGCATGGACTCCATAGTTTGCATATTGTGCAAACGGTCGGCAATTTTTATAATGATAACCCTTACATCTTCGTTTAAGGTTAAAAGCATTTTCCTAAAGTTCTCTGCCTGAAGCGAAACATCCATTTCTGTATCTAAAGAAGATATTTTGGTTAACCCATCAACAATACGCGCAACGGTCTCACCGAATAATTGTTCGATATCCGCAATCGTGTAGTTGGGATTATCTTCTACAACGTCGTGTAGAAGGGCAGAAGCTATAGATGTGGCATCTAAGCCAATCTCTTGGGCTACAATTTTTGCGACTGCAATAGGGTGAAATATGTAAGCTTCACCCGATTTTCTGCGTTGATCTTTATGCGCATCTAGAGCTACCTCAAAAGCCTGACGAATTAATTTTTTATCGTCTTTACTCAAGGTTTGGTAACTTACTTTAAGGAGCTCTTTGTAAGCTTTGGCAATAGCCGCATTTTCTTTTTCAATATCAACTTCAGTCATAAAACTAAAGTACTAAAACTAAAGGAATAAGCAATGTCTAATTATTGAGAAATACGCAAGATTTTTTAATGATACCTAATTACTTTTTTAAGTTATTAACACGATCCAACAACGTAGGGTGGGAATAATGCATAAATACATAGGCCTTATGAGGGGTTAGATTACTCAAGCTGTTTTTGGAGAGTTTTTTAAGCGAGGTAATTAAGGGCTCTGATTTGTAGGTGTTTTTAGCATAATCATCGGCTTGATACTCAAATGTTCGCGATACGTAGTTCATTATCAATCCTGTAATTTCGGAAATTGGTGCGTAAAGCAATCCAAAGGTGACTAGGCCTACATGAAAACTTGGTATTTCTACACCAATTGCATTGGATAATAGAGGATTAGAGATAAAGATTGACAGTATAAAAAGCGTTAATCCTGTTAGTAAAACAGACATTACCAGGTTAAAAATAATATGACGCCTTTTGTAATGCCCAACCTCATGTGCTAGCACCGCAACAATCTCTTCGTCACTTAAGTCATTGACCAAAGTATCGTAAAGCGTCACGCGCTTTTCTCTTCCAAACCCAGAAAAATAGGCATTAGCTTTTGTGCTGCGTTTGGACCCATCTATTATGAAAATTTTACTTAGGCTAAAACCCACAGATCTAGCATAGTCCGAGATTTTGTTGCGTAAATCACCCTCTTCTAAAGGTTTTTGTTTATTGAATAGTGGTACTATTAGTCTAGAGTAGAACATATTCATTACTACCGTAAAACCAGTTATAATGGCCCAAGTGTAAAGCCAAAACCAATCACCAGTAAATTGATAAAACCAAATTACAACGGCCATTAATCCTCCACCAATGAGTACCATCATTACAAGCCCTTTTATTTTATCTAAAACAAAGGTCTTTTTAGTCGTTTTGTTAAATCCAAAACGTTCTTCAATAACAAAAGTTTTATAGTACGAGAATGGTGTTGTAATAATATCACTGGCAAGCATTATAATGCCAAAAAACAGTAGTCCCACTACAATGGGATTATCTGAATACTGTCTTGCAATATTGTCAACAAATTCAAATCCATCAAACACCAAGAAGCTGAGTGTTAATACTAAGCTGAATAAAGATGACCATATACCAAACCTATAGTTTGCCAGCTTATAGGCTTGAGATTTCTTATACTCTTCTTCATCAAAAACATCATCTAGTTCGCTTGGAATAGGGTCGTTGTAGTGTTTGGCGTTTAAGGCGTTAAGAATTTTATCTTTTATGAAGTTGACTAAGATAATAGCAATTATTATGTAGAAAAGGGTTGTAGCACTCATTATGAGGTAAATTTACGTTGTCTTTTGGCCTCAAAAATAAGAATTCCTGCGGCTACAGACACATTCATAGAATCAATGGTTCCCTGCATAGGAATATGTATGTTTTGAGTGGCGGCATCTCTCCATTCTTGAGTTAAACCTGTAGCTTCTGTGCCAACTACAATTGCTGTAGGAGCGATGTAATCTTGTTGGTGGTAAGGTTCAGATTCTTGTAGAACAGCCGAATAGATATTAAAGTTTAAATGTTTTAGGTATCTTATTACTTCTTCTGAAGTTGCGATAGCAATCTGAGTGGAAAAGACACATCCCACACTAGCACGAACGATATTTGGATTATACAGATCTGATTTCGGATTCGCTATAATTACCGCATCAATATTGGCAGCGTCTGCAGTACGCAATAAAGCACCTATATTTCCTGGTTTTTCGGGCGCTTCAGCAACCAAAATCAATGGGTTTTTAGAATGTAGTTTTAGATCTCTCAAAAGATGCGACTTGGTGCGCACTACAGCAATAACACCTTCCGTGGTGTCTCTGTGGGCTAACTTTTGAAAGACCTCTTTAGAAATTTCAATGATTTCGATTCCATATTTTGCCATAGCCTCAGCTTCACTTTCCGAAAATAAATCTGGGTAAAACAATAGTGTTTTTATTCTATAACCAGCTTTTATAGCTAAGGACAATTCTCGTTTTCCTTCTAAAACAAAAAGTTCATTCTTTTTGCGCTCTCGAGATTTTTCTTTCAACAGGACCAACTGTTTTACCAATGGATTTTGGGTGCTTGTAATAGCTTTTATCATATATTTGGAATGAATCCTCTTATATTGCAAAAGTACTAGTTTATTAAGAATGAAAGTAAAATCTAGAAACCTTGTTTATTCCATTGTCTGTTTGGTGTTAATTTCTGCAGTTCATCTTAATGCACAGGTAGTAGCTAATCCACCACCGGATTTGGAAATCTGCGAAAATGTAGAGTTTCAATTTCAATCAGATGGTTTTGAGTTTGTAGATTTAACCCAACAAGATGTATTTATTATAGGTGCCCAAACTGACGTTTCAGTGACTTATTTTACCTCATTGCAAGATGCCCAAACCTTTAACTCACCTATCACACAACCAGGGAACTATTTAACAAATACCACTGAAATATTTGCAAGTTTAGATGATAATAATAGCAGCGATTATGATATAACATCCTTTACTGTAATAATTCATATTCCTCCATTTGTAAATGCGTCAGAGGCAATCGTTTGCGACGATGAGGTTCTCGATGGCATTACGGAATTTACCTTTGAAGATGATTTTAAATATTTCCGCAGTTTACAAGACGCTCAAAATGATATTAATCAATTACCTGAAACCTTCAGTAACTTAATTCCATTTAATGATCAAGTTTATAGAAGATTAGATGATGTTAATGGCTGTTTTGCTATTGCAGTTATGTTTCTAGAAGTTAGTATTGAGCCAGTTTTAACAACTCCAACTGCTCTCCAATCTTGTGGAAATAACGGAGTTGCCGTTTTTGATTTAACATTAAAGAATGAAGAGATTAGGGAGAATAGTCAGTTTTATGAGTTTGAATATTACTATAATAATCAGATTATCAATAATCCAACGGAATTTGTTAATACCACCAATCCGCAAGTAGTTGAGGTGCTGGTTCAAGGAACTAATTCTAATTCCTGTTCTAACATTGTGAGTTTAGAACTGATTGTTAATGAAGGCGAAAATCCTGAAATAACTAATATTCCAACACAATTTTTGTGTCCTGATGATCAAGGTGTATTTGATTTAACCTCTTATGAAAACCAACTTGTTAGTAATACTACGGATTTATCGTTTACCTATTATTTGGATTATGTAGATATGCTACTTGGTAATAATCCAATAGCAGACCCAAATAATTTTGAAATCCCTTTGGATGGAATAATTGTATTTGTAGCTGTTGAAAATGTAAATTCAAATTGTAAGTCGTACAGTACTATTAAATTTGACTTTTTAACCAATTGTCAAATTTCTTGCAATGCGCCAGTTAATATCACACACTGCTACGGACGCGGAAATAAATGGTTTACTTTTAGAAGTGAAAATGGTTCGCCCTTAATTTTGAGCTTCAATGCTGGTAGTATTCATATTGAAGATGACCTCTATGTAGTGGACTCTGATGGTACTGTACTTTATGATGATTCTGGTTATACTGTAGGTGATCCCTTTATAAATGACATTAGTGGGCTCGTTTTTCAATCGACTGGAGATCTTCTAAGATTTCAGATACAATCAAGAAATAATACCTCAAATAACTGTGAGGAGGGCACGGGATATATACCATGGAATTTTGACGTCTTTTGTTCTGATAATGTGGGGCAAATTCAGCTTCAGGCTTTTTATGATGAAAATAATAATGGCCAATTAGATACTAATGAAGCTTACTTTAATGAAGGTGAATTCACTTATGAAATTAATGACGATGGGAATACAACTACGGTTCAAACCTCAACTGGACAGTTCGGTTTGTTTAGTTTTAATGACACGGACACATATGACCTGACATTTAATTTATTCACAGAAAATGAGAATTGTTTTTTAGTTTCCCCACAATCATTTGAAAATATTACAGCCAGTATCGGAATGTCGGAAACCTTTAGTTTTGCTGTAACAGATTCCCAAAATTGTCACGATTTAAGTGTCTCGCTCATTAATCCGTCTGCCCCTCCAAGACCAGGTTTTAATTATTACAATACACTGAATCTTGAGAATGTTGGTACAACGATAATTTCTGGTAGTGTTGAGGTAGTATTCGATAATCAAGTGTCATTATTATCTACAAGTACAGACTCTGGATATACAATAAGTGGCACTAGTGAAGGATTCAACCTCGATTTTCTTGATTTAAATCCAGGAGAAACAATTTCCGTTTTTGTTAATTTAAATTGTTCTGTCTCTGCATTTTTGGGTGATATTATCACTAACGAAGCAAATTATGTTAACGCAATTAATGATTTAAACGATGAGAATAATACCTCAACTTTGGTACAAGAAGTCGTTAATTCCTATGACCCAAATAATAAATATGAATCAAGGGGACCACAAATTGTCATTGATGATTTTGGCACAGAGGATTATCTGTATTACACCATTAATTTCCAAAATCTAGGAAATGCAGATGCTATTAATGTGAGAATAGAAGATGTTTTGAGTCCTAACTTGGACCCATCAACCGCTCGTATGGTTAGTTCAAGCCACGATTATGTTTTTGAGCAAACTAATAATACGTTGATTTGGACGTTTAGAAATATCAATCTACCAAGTGCCGACCAAGATTTTGATTTGAGTCAAGGGTATGTCTCATTTAAGATAAAACCTAATGCAGGATTTCCTCAGGTTGGCCGTACTATTTTAAATAGTGCATCTATTTTCTTCGATTTTAATTCTGCTATTAACACTAATAGCTTTCAAACTGAATTTATTGAAGCTTTATCCGTCGATGATTTCACAGCTATGGAAGTTAAGCTTTTTCCAAACCCAGCAAAAGACAATGTGATAATTCAATTTAATAGTCCCTCTAATGACTGCGACATTGAAATATATGATTTACATGGAAAATTGATAAAAGCACTGTACAGTAATGAGCAAAAGGAGTTGATAATTGGTGTTTCAGACTTAGGGTCAGGGTTTTATTTTATTAAATTGAGGCAAAATCAACAGGCCTTTACTTACAAGCTTTTAGTTAGATAACCTCAACAACTGGTATTATTCACTTCTTGTTGTAATGAAGTATGTACCAATACGTCAAAAGGGAAATAATTCATTACCAATGAAAGCCACAATTACCACAATGTTCGCATTCCTTGTTTTAGTTGGATGCAAAAACAACAATGAAGCAAGAAAGCCATTACCAAAGGATATATCTAAAACAGATGTAACCACGAGTATCTATCCAGAGCGTATTACCAAAGTTTTTGATGCTCACGGTGGTATCGATACATGGAATACAATGAAAACGTTGTCATTTACCATGAATCGTCCAAACGGTAAGGAGATTACAACGACCCATCTAAAAACTAGAGCAGAACGTATTGATACACCAACATATACTTTAGGCTTTGATGGGACTCAACTTTGGCTCGACGAAAAAAATGGAGAATCCTACCAAGGCCGACCTTGGTTTTATAAAGGTTTGATGCTATATTTTTACGCCATGCCTTTTATAGTTGGTGACGATGGGATTAATTATGCAGACACGGAACCATTAGTCTTTGAAGATGTAAGCTATCCAGGTGTGTTGATATCCTATGAAGCCAACGTTGGTGAATCTCCAGATGATGAATATATTATTTATTACGACGAGCAAACTGGGCAAATGGAATGGCTAGCCTATACCGTAACTTTCGGAAAAGATGGAAAAAGTAAAGATTTTCATTTTATAAGATACAATAATTGGAAAGCGGTAAACGGCTTAATACTTCCCAAAAGCATGGATTGGTATAACTACGAAAACAATATGCCAACTAAAAAACGTAATACGGTTGAGTTTAGCGACATAATCCTGTCTCGTGAAACGCCCAACGACTCTCTTTTTGTGAAACCAGTTTCTGCAAAGTATATTGAAAGACCATAAAAAAAAGCGAGCATTAAGCTCGCTTTTCTCCTTAATCGTTTATACCGTACTTATCGGAATAGCGCTTGGCTAATTCTGTTTGGTGGGTTTCTAAACTGAGCTTTCGGCCATCTATAAAAGCATGTGTAACTTTATTGGTGCGCATATCTAAAGCATCGCCTTCACTGATAAAGAGTGTAGCACTCTTTCCAACTTCTAGCGTTCCGAAGCGGTCATCGATTCCTAAAATCTTAGCTGGATTTATTGTTATCAATTGTAAGGCTTGTTCCTTGCTTAATCCATAAGCCACAGTAGTACCTGCATAAAATGGAAGGTTTCTAGAATTCATACGTTCCATCTGTCCGCTAGGCTCAAGAGCTACAAGTACACCTGCATCAACTAAATGTTTTGCCAATTTAAATGGTAAATCATAATCGTCATCTTCATTGTTGGGTCGCGTATGTACGCGTCTTAAGAAAACTGACACGTTATTGTTCTTTAAAAAACTAGTGACTTTATGAGCTTCGTAACCGCCAACTATAGTGATATGTTCAACACCTTGCGTTTTTGCAAAATTCACTGCATCGGTAATGCTCTTTTCATCATTAGCATTAATGTACAAACGTTTTGTCCCATCAAAAAGTCCCGCTAATGCTTCAAACGGTAAGTGTACTTCAGGCTTATTGCCCTTATTATAACTTTTAGATTCGTTGAAATAATCATGGAGTTCTTTAACTTCCTTAGCATAGTCTTTGTTTGGTTTTAAACCAGGGTCTTCACCCAACCACCATCGTCCACGACTAAAGCTACTAGGCCAGTTCATATGAATACCATTATCCATTTGAACTACAGCATCCTCCCAATTCCAAGCATCATATTGCACTACAGATGAGGTTCCCGCGATTCTGCCACCTCGCGGAACAACCTGTCCTAAGAGTACACCGTTAGGGCGCATGGACTCCACAATTTTAGATTCGCTATTATAAGCAATTATACTTCTTATATGCGGATTAAATGCACCTAATTCAGACAAGTCATTAGATGCTTTTACAGCATCTACTTCAACTAGTCCTAGAGTTCCATTGGCTACAATAAATCCAGGATAGACATGTTGGCCTTTAGCATCAATGACATCCATGGCCTGAAGCGTCATGGCATTATTTTGACTGCCGTCTAGTACTCGGCTTATTTTTCCATTACTCATAACAATAATGCTATTTTCAATGACACTACCATCACCAATATGAGCAGTAGCGCCCATAATTGCAATATCTCTTCCTTGCTGAGGTGCAGGGGTTTGTTGTGCAAAGCCTAAACTGTAACAGACTAGGGTAAAGAGTATAAATATGTTTTGTAATTTTTTCATTTTAGTTCTTTTAAATAATTAGTCCATTGAATCGCAATGCAACAATTCCTTTTCTTTCTTCTTAACAGGTTGCGTTTTTAAACCTTTGTTTTTATCCTGAAGCATGAGATTAATGAGTGCACTTTTCTCCTTTTTAATTGCCTCTCGCATTTGCTTGTCACGGTCAATATCGAAATAAGTAACACCTTCAATAATCGTTTTCTCAGCTTTAGCATAAATAGACAACGGGTGGTTAGACCATAGGACTATATCAGCATCTTTACCCTCTTTAATACTTCCAACTCTATCATCTAGGTGTAATAATTTCGCTGGGTTTAATGTTACCATTTTAAGAGCGTCTTCCTCACTAACACCACCATATTTGATTGCTTTTGCTGCTTCTTGGTTAAGGCGTCGAGACATTTCGGCATCGTCACTATTTATAGCTGTAACGACGCCTACTTTATGCATAATAGCCGCATTATAAGGTATGGCATCATTAACTTCGTATTTGTAGGCCCACCAATCGCTAAATGTTGAACCTCCAACTCCATGTTCTTTCATTTTGTCAGCTACCTTATAGCCTTCGAGTATGTGCGTAAAAGTATTGATGCGGAAATCAAACTTTTCGGCTACTTTCATTAGCATATTAATCTCACTTTGAACATAAGAATGACAAGAAATGAAT
This sequence comes from Winogradskyella pelagia, assembly GCF_017581965.1. GTDB lineage: Bacteria > Bacteroidota > Bacteroidia > Flavobacteriales > Flavobacteriaceae > Winogradskyella > Winogradskyella pelagia. The sequence continues at coordinate 201,443 of NZ_JAGEVF010000003.1, read as the reverse complement.
CGCTCACCATTTAAGATTTCAGCGAGGACTTCCATTTCGGTATCCTCACGATACGGCTGCCCACTTTTCTTTTTCTCATCATAGGCTTTAGCTCGTGTAAAGTAGTCTATAAAAACCTGTTCAACACCCATTCTCGATTTTGGGAATCGCATATTACTTGTAGAACGCGATTGTTTTACATTTTCTCCAAGTGCGAACTTGATAAACTTCGGAGAATTATTATATACTAAATTATCGGCAGATTCTCCCCATTTGAGTTTAATGATGGCAGAACGTCCACCAATTGGGTTTGCAGAGCCATGTAATATTTGAATAGAGGTAACACCTCCTGCTAGATTGCGGTACAAATCAATATCTTCGTCATCAATAACATCTTCAATGGTCACTTCCGCAGAAGAGTTTTGACCACCTTCATTTATGGAAGCAGCTCCGATATGAGAATGCTCATCTATGATGCCGGCCGTAATATGTTTTCCTGTAGCATCTATTACTTTGGCGTTTCTCCCTGAAAGGTCTTTCCCTATTTCGGATATTTTACCATCCTTTACTAAGACATCTATATTTTTCAACACACCTGCATCTTCGTTGGTCCAAACCGTTGCATTTTTAAAAAGTAGGGTTTCTGATTTGGGCTTGTCTTCAAAACCGTAAGCTATATTTGGATACGTTATTGGGCTCATGTAGGGTTCTGATAAGGATTTATCCTTTTTGCCATTTGAGTCTTTTTTTGTTTGCTCACTTGATTTTTTGGCCGCATAAAAACTTGTGGTATTTCCGTTTGGCATTATTGCCTTTCCATTAAGGCTATTCCCTGAAGCAGCACTGGCAGCGATGCGTATGTATTCCTTTGAAGTACTATCTGCAGTTTTAAACGTTAGGTTTACCCAATCATTAGCGTAACTCATTTTTGTGGTGAAATTTGTTGTTCCACTTTCTAATGTAGCACTTGGTTTACTTGTGCTATTTTTTACGGATAACGTATAATCTTTGCCTGATAATTTAAACGAATAATCTCCGTCTATATTGGTGGTACTCATATTTTCAATAACATGAGGGGTACCTTGAACCCAATTTTCATAAAGCTTAGTTTTCTTATCAAAAATATCACCATCTGTAATTAAGAAATTGGCATAGCTACCAGACTTGAGAGTTCCTAATAGGTTAGATTTTCCAAGTAAACTAGCTGGTAATACAGTTAATGCTTCTAACGCTTTTTCTTTAGATAGGCCACTTTCAATGGCTTTCATTAAATTGGATTTAAAACTCTTTTTAGATTTTAATCCATGGGTTGTTAATACAAATGGAACTCCGTTTTCTGCCAATAACCTTGGATTGTGAGGTTCTTGATTCCAACTTCTCATATCACTTAAAGACAAAGAATTGGCCAAAAAAGGATTTTCAACGTCATAAGCTAATTGAAAATTAATCGGTAGAATTAAAGTAGCGTTAGTGCTTTTAATGTCATTAATTCTCTCATATTCGTCCCCACCAGCAAGAATAGTATATTGCACATTAGATTCATCTCCGACCTTATCAGCTCGCATAACGTTAGCTCTGCTGTTAGCTTCAAAAATTTGAAGTAATCCTGTGTTTTCGTTTAAGGCTTCTAAAGATAAATCTCTTGTGTCTACATTACCGGCAGCATACCAGTTGGCATCATTATACATTTGTCTTAGTAGAGCCATACTACCCATAATAGAACTTGGGTAAGACTGTCTTGAGCGCACACTTTTACTGAATGAAAAATGCTGTGAGACTTCACCATCCACAACTCTTAACGAGTTATCAGCATCATTATTTAGAGCAATTAACGCACCAGTGCCTCGTACAATGCCATCTGGCATATGCGTGTTCACCACACCAAAACCAAGTTTGTGCATTTCTGATGCTGCTTTTTGGTCGTACTCAAAACTGGCCATAACGTCTTGTTCTGGCATTACATGGTCATTCCAATAGTACCCACTTCGACTTGGACCATATCTAGGACCGTTTCCACTTCGTTTGGGTTTTTTAACCCCAAACGTGGTATATAAATCAATGAAGGATGGGTAAATGGTTTTTCCATCTAAGTCAACGACGGTTGTATTATCTGGAATACTCACAGATTTACCAACATTGACCACTTTACCTTTTCTAATGAGTAATGTACCGTTAGAAATCACTTCACTTGGCGATACATAAATGGTAGCGTTTGTAAATGCGGTATAATTAGAATTTTTGGCAATTACTCCCGAGTTACTTGGAAAGTAATCTTGTGCGAATAGAGAAAAACTGCACATAAAAATGAGCAGTCTAAAAAAGATTTTCATCATATAATAAGGTTAGTTAAATAATTGAAGTCTAAAGATAAGGATATAGCTTGTGCGTTAGGTTTTTGTTAAGAATTTTTAACGTTTACAATAAATTGGTCTTAAAATAATTGACCAATAAAGCTACTACGTAGCTGTAACTTTTCATACCATCAGCCTGATTGTTCACTTTTAAGAAGTTGTCAAAAGTGGTTTTAAAAATGGGTTCCAATGGATTTTCATAAGATTTCCAAAAGTCCTGTACTTCCATGTAATTTGCCAAGATGCCTTTATTAATTAAAGGAAGAAGTTCGTAGTATAAATCTGGATTTCGTCTGTGTAATTCATAAATGCAGTACCGCAAGGCAAACGTGTAGCCTGAATATTTAAAATATGTATCTTCGTTGTTAATTGCAGCCAAGCAACCAATAAAATTGGCCTCATTTTCTGCTGCATATCCCAATTGATGAGCGATTTCGTGGCAAGTTGTAGTCGGAAACTTATAGGTTGGTATTAATCCGTCAACTTGAGCTTCGTTAGTAAAAGGATTGAGGTAACCAGAAAATCCCATATAAGTTAGAGGAAGGCTATAAATTGATTTTTTTAAGCTTGGTGGAGAATAATGCCAATCACTATAGTCTACTTCTAGCATGTCATAGCCATTTTTTGCCATGTTGAAAATTTCCGATTTAGTGTAAGGGAGTATCACTTTTGCCGAATCTGATTCTGATAGTTGATTATGCAATTGATTAGACTTCTCAATAAGCTGAGAAGTGAAAGCAAACAACTCTTCGGTAGAATAGTCAGATGACATATTTAATGACTTATATAAAGGAGGCCTGTAATAATTGTAGGCCCAAAGCATATGAAATGAAAAGTAAATAATTGACAAGGAGGCACTAATATCCAATAGCCATTTAATTGTATCATTACCGATTCGTTTTCTGTTTACTATGAGCCACCTAAAGATATAAATTGTGGCAATAGTATAGAAGATATCACCAACTGAAAAAGGTATCCAGCCAAAAGCATAACGCATCAATTTAGAGATTAGGGGATATAGGCCTTTACTATAGGTATTTTCAACAAAATCGGGAGATTGCTTCAGAAAGTAAATAATAACAAACTGAATACCTAGAAATAAAGTTAAGATGAACTTTTTATTCTTGAGCATAGGTCAAATATATGAAAAACAGTTAGGGTTGATTGGAGATAAAACTTAAATTCTTATCTCAGAATTTGTCTTGTGTTGGGATTGAATCTAATCTTAAAGTATGAATTATTGCAAGCAGTATTTTGTAACTTTGGCCAACAAAATATAAGACTTATGAATTCAGAAATACGCGCCTTAGAACCCAAGGCCTTGTGGAATAAATTTGCCGATTTAAACGCCGTACCTAGACCTTCTAAAAAAGAAGAACGTGTCATCCAATTTATGAAGGACTTTGGTAAAAACTTAGGCTTAGAGACCTTAGAAGATGAAGTGGGTAATGTAATAATAAGAAAGCCAGCTACAGCTGGAATGGAGGACCGTAAACCTATTGTAATTCAGTCGCACCTGGATATGGTACATCAAAAAAATAACGATACTGTATTTGATTTTGATACCCAAGGTATTGAAATGTATGTGGAAGGCGATTGGGTAAAAGCAAAGGGTACGACATTAGGAGCTGATAATGGATTGGGAGTGGCCACCATAATGGCTATTTTGGAGAGCGATTCTATTGCGCATCCACATTTAGAAGCTTTATTTACTATTGATGAAGAAACTGGAATGACAGGTGCCAAAGGCTTAAAAGGTGGTCTTTTAAAAGGTGAGATTCTATTAAATTTAGATACAGAAGAAGATGACGAAATAGGCGTCGGTTGTGCTGGAGGAATTGATGTTACGGCGACTCGGAATTATGCAGCTGAATTAGCGCCTAATCATACAATTGCCTATAACATAGATGTAAAAGGGTTACAAGGTGGTCACTCTGGGATGCAAATACACGAAGGTTTAGGTAACGCAAATAAATTAATGAATAGGCTACTTTTCGGAGGGTATGAAAAATTTGGACTACGCATCGCCGAAATCAATGGTGGAAGTTTAAGAAATGCCATCCCAAGAGAGAGTAGGGCTGTTGTTCTAGTAGACGAATCTAAAAAGGAAGCTTTTGAGCAGACATTTGAAGCTAGAGCTAAAGACATAAAAAAGGAATTCAAAACCATTGAGCCGGATATGGTCATAGCGTATAGTGTAAGTGAAATGCCACGTCAAGTACTACCTGCAGAAGTTCAGGAGGCACTTTTAAGAGCTTTGTATGCCGCACACAACGGAGTATACAGAATGAGTCCTGATATTAAAGACTTAGTGGAGACGTCTAATAATATTGCTCGTGTTATCATAAAAGAGGGTAATATAAAAATTGGGTGCTTAACACGGAGTTCCGTTGAAACTTCTAAGTGGGATTTGGCGCATGCCTTGCAATCTGCTTTTGAGCTTATGGATTGTGAGGTTACATTTTCTGGTGATTATCCAGGATGGGCACCAAATATGGATTCTAATATTTTAAAGGTAATGGTACCAATTTACAAGCAACTTAACAATGGCGAAGAACCTCATGTCGCAGCCTGCCACGCAGGGTTGGAATGTGGCATTTTAGGACAGAATTATCCAGATATGGATATGATAAGTTTTGGACCTAATATTAAAGGAGCGCATTCTCCAGATGAACGTGCCCAAATTTCATCGGCCCAAAAGTATTGGAACTTTGTAATTGAAATTCTCAAAAACATTCCAAAAGCCTAAATAAAAAAGCTGGTTAATGAACCTCACTAACCAGCTTTAATTCTTTTATTAATATTATTTAACACCTACCAATTCAATATCAAAAACTAAATTAGTTTTTGGAGGAATTACAGGTGCTCTTCCAGCCTCGCCATAACCTAGATAATAAGGGATAAATACTCTTGCTTTATCTCCAATCTTCATGTTGAGCATAGCTTCTCTAAATCCAGCTACTAAACCAGCTGTTTCATTATATGGCATAGTGAAGGGTGCATATCGTCCTGCTTCATCTTGGCGTTCATCATATTTACCGTATTTTTCAGCAACGTCTTTCCAAGTTGTCCAAAACAATTCGCCAGACTCAAAATAACCTGCACAATCAATGTTTACCATTTGTGAAGAATTTGGTTGTTCGCCACTACCTTCTTCGGTAAATATCATAGCCATTCCTGTCGGTGACTCGATACGGCGTCCCTTTAACTCATCATTTTTCTCAAGCCATTCTTTACAAGCTATTTCAGCCTTGGCTTTAGTCTCTTTTAACGCTTCTTCAGCTTGGCGTTTAGCTTCTTCCTTCCGCTCTTCAATTTGTTCTTTAAGCTTAGGGAGTTGGTCGTTAAACACTTTAGGTGCATCAAACTTTTTTGCCTCAGCACCTTTTCTAACGATATTTAACTCTAGGATGACCACATCTTCAACTGGTTTATTACGACCAGGAACTACTTTAACATTTGATATAGAATCTTGTACCTCCATACCTTTTACTATTTCTCCAAAAACGGCATGACAGCTGACTCTTGGTTGGTCACATTCCTTTAAAGTACCATCCTCATTGTATGCGTCTAGATATGGTGTAGGGACCTCTGTAATAAAAAATTGAGAGCCATTGGTATTAGGGCCAGAATTGGCCATACTTAAAACTCCTGGTTTGCTGTGATTGAGCTCTTTAACGAATTCATCTTCGAATTTATAACCTGGGCTGCCACTACCTGTTGCAGTTGGGTCACCGCCTTGAATCATAAAATTATTAATAACACGATGAAACGTCGTGGAATCATAGTAACGTTTTCCTTTGAATTTTTCAGATACCAAAGGATGTGTACCTTCCGCTAAAGCCACAAAATTGGCAACTGTAACAGGTGTTTCTTTAAAATATAGTTTTGCAACCATAGTGTCTTTATTGGTTACAAATTCTGCATATAATCCATCTTCTAAATCTGGATAGTGTTCTTGGCAAGAACTAGTTAATAGTGCAGATAGAATACAAATTGATAAAATTGCTTTTTTAATCATTGTTTTTAATTATTGTATTTAGGGTTACTTCACAAATCAGAGGAACATTTGTTCCTATTTTATTGTCGTCTCCATAATAGCCAAAGGCTTTTTGTGATGGAAAGATAAACGTAATACGCTCGCTTGGCTTCATTAATTTGAGACCTTCTCTTAAACCAGTGAAAAGTTCCTCTTTATCCATTACGTAGGTTTTATTGGTATTACCATAAATTTGTTGACCTTGAAGATTTGAGACATTAAACTCAAAATCCACAATATCACCAATCTCTGGTTGTAACGAGTCGTTTTCAATTTTAGTGTTATAGAAATACCAAAAACCACTTTTAGAGGCTAGGTATTCAATAGAAGGATTATTGGCTATAATCTTTTCAATTTGTTGCTGTTCTTTGGCATTAAGCTTTTTATTGCGCTCAGCAGATTCCTTTAAAAAAGAACCTGATTGCACAGACTCAGGCATTCTTGCCTCTGGAGACTTACAGCTGCATAGTAAGCTAGTGATTAAACATATTGAAAATAGGTACTTTATCATTGGGACAATTCTTCTTTATACTCAGGTAATATACTAATAAATTTATCAACCGTATTTTGTAGTGGAAGATAAGATCTTCCTCCAGCGGCATTGGTATGGCCTCCACCATTAAAATGAGCTCTCGAAAATTCGTTAACAGAAAACTGACCTTTGCTACGGAGTGAGATTTTTATGATGGAATCTTGCCGATTTTCTATAAAAATCACCGCGAATATTATGCCTTTTAATGATAAGGCATAATTAACTAAGCCCTCGGTATCGCCTTTTTTAAATCTAAAGGTGTCTAGCTCTTCTTGTGATAAGGTGATATAAGCTGTACGATATTCTGGTAGTACTTCCAGATTTTGCATAGCACGTCCTAAAAGCTGTAAGCGTGTGTATGAATTAGTATCGTATACCGCATTGTGAATTTGGTGATTCACCGCTCCTTTTTCTATTAAGTCTGCAGTAACTCGATGTGTTCTGCTAGTTGTTGATGGAAAACGGAAGGACCCTGTATCCGTCATAATACCGGTGTATAAGCAGGTAGCTATTTCAGGGTTAATAAGATCAGCCTCTTCCAACATTTCTATAAAATTATATATCATCTCACAGGTTGAGGACATCTTAACGTCAGAGTACATAAAAGCCGCATAGTCGTCTGGTTGCTGATGGTGGTCAATCATTATTTTTAAGGCTTTAGAGGCTTGTATGGTCCTTCCAAGCTCGTCACCAGCACGGTGTAGAGCGTTAAAATCTAATGTAAATATGATATCAGCGTGCTCAATTTTTTCCTGACAGGTTTCTGGTTGCTGCTCAAAATTTAAAACCATATCATCTCCTGGTAACCACTTTAAAAAATCTGCATAGCTATTAGGAGCAACCACGTGCACCAAATGGTTTTTGTATTTTAAGAAATGATAAAGTCCTAAAGATGAACCCATGGCATCACCATCTGGATTTTTATGAGGTACAATAACAATGTGCTTAGAGCTGCTTAATATCTGTATTATATCTTTAATCTGTCCTTTAATCATAGTTGGCGAAGATACAATTTTTTAGTATTTGCTTGGGTTGCTAAATTAAAGAAATACATTACTTTTGCATCGCATTTCGCGAGATGTTGCTTGCGAATAGATATCATAAATTAAAAACGATTACATGGCAACTAACAGAACATTTACAATGTTAAAGCCAGATGCTGTTGAAAAAGGACACATTGGCGCAATACTAGAAAAGATTACCGCTTCAGGTTTTAGAATCGTAGCGATGAAGCTAACACAGATGACCAAGGCTGATGCTGAGACATTTTACGCTGTTCATAATGAGCGTCCCTTCTTTCCGGAGTTGGTAGAGTATATGACCCGCGGCCCTATAGTTGCTGCAATTTTAGAAAAGGATAATGCTGTTGAAGATTTTAGAACTTTAATTGGCGCAACCAATCCTTCTGAAGCAGCAGAAGGTACTATCCGAAAGCTGTATGCTGCCTCTATTGGAGAAAATGCAGTTCACGGAAGCGATAGTGATGAGAATGCTGCCATAGAAGGTGCGTTTCATTTTTCAGGACGTGAAATGTTCTAAGCTAATCATGTCTTTTAAAAAATGGACTCTCACAATTGAGGGTCTTTTTTTTGTTTTTCAATGGAAGACAACCGAATTTATATTGACAAATCGTAACCTTACATTAGCGGTATAAATTTAATCAATATTTAATATCAGTGGGATTTCGCTACCCAATGAATTTAAAATTTATGGGCTCGGGGAAGATTGATTTTTTTAATGAGATTCTTCCATCTTGGGTCGTTGCTCATGGTTCTCGAAGCAGGATATGTCAACACTTCCAAAAGAACGGGGTCTTTTATGGCGACAGCTTTTTCTAAAAATTCAAAGGCTTTATCATGATTGCCTCTAAATGCATATAAATCAGCAACATTTGCTGGGTCGGTTTCACTTTCTTTTTCTAAAAACTCTTCAAAAAGTTTATCGGCTTTAGCAGTCTCACCTATCGCAAAATATATATAGTTCCTTCCATACAAACTGAAGAACGGATGAGTCTCTTGTTTAATCTCTTCTAAAGCTTTCTCCGTTTTATTTTGAGCAAGATAAACTATGCTCTTCATGTAATGCAATATTTGTGAGTTTGGATAATATTTAGAGTAGGTATTAAAAGCGCTCAAAGCTTTGTCTAATTTACCAAGTCTATAATAGGTGAAACCCAAATTGAAATAATTAGTGTATATCAAAGGGTCATTAGCAATTGCTTGTTGAATTAGGGCAACAGATTTTTCTAAATCTCCAAGGGTATATAATGCCGCAGTACCTAAAATCACTGCGTTATTCGGTTGCAATTCCACAGCTATATTCATGTTTTTTAAGGATTCTTCAAAGCGCCATACTTTATTTTGAAGACTTCCGAGGGTTGTATAGGCCTCTGCCAAATCTGGATTCAATTGAAGGGCTTTTTCTGCAGCTTCAATGCCCTGATATATTTTTTCGGCACTGTTACCTATATTAAAATTATAGACGCCATTGTTATGAATGTGCGCTAAGGCATCCCATGCTTCGGCATAGCTCGAATCTATAGCTAAAGACTGATTGATTAAATCTTCTGCAGTTATATAGCCTTCTTTGGTATTTTGATTTGTGAAATGCCTAGCTTGAAGATACAGGTTATAGGCTTCTACCTTAGGTTTGTAAAGATTTGGACGCTTGCCCAACAGAGAAGATTCTAGCTGGTTACTGACTTCTTGGGCAATGTCATCTTGAATTTTGAAAATACTATCTAGTGTTCTATCATAAGTATTAGACCACACATGAGAACCATCTTTGGTATTAATTAATTGTGTTGTAATGCGAACCGTGTTGCCAGCTTTCCTAATACTGCCTTCTAATATATAGGAGACGTCTAAATCTTTACCAATTTCTGTAGCTGTAGCATTTTTATCCTTATAAGAAAAGGAGGATGTTCTGCTTATAACCTTCAAGTCTTTAATCCGTGCTAGAATATTTAGTAGCTCTTCGCTAATCCCATCTGAAAAATATTCATGATCCTTGAGCGGACTCATATCTGCAAAGGCCATAACGGCAATAGATTTATCACCATAATCTACGACATTTACAGGTTTATTACTAAACCGATCATAAATCAAGACAATGATTGCGAGTGTTAATGTGAAGATAATTAACTTATTTAACTTATTTCCCGTTTGGGAAGTGAGAGAAGATGAAGGTGGAATATCTTCTGTTTTCTTTATTCCATCTGGTGTTAGTTCATAAATCCACGAGAAAACCAGCCATATTGGGAATCCAATTAATAAAAGTATAAGTGCGGCTTTAAGAAAATAAGGAGGGACATCAAAGGCAGGAAAAACGATGGAAAGTACTTGCGTAATCAGCCAAGCCACAACAAGGTATGCTATGCCGGCTTTTATGACGTTTCTTCTTTTGAGTTCTCGCCAATATTTGTACAAACTCATAGCTTAGGGATTAATATAGTTTTAAAGTTAAGCTATTTTTTGGTTCTAAGAGAAAAGCTAGTTTTTGTGAACGACTCACTATAAGCACCTCTTCATTATGTTACACTTTGGGTTTATTTAGATTTATGCACTTCAAGCTCAATTTCAATCATAAATTCTGGTATGGCTAATTCCTTTACGCCGAGCCATGATCCAGTTGGGAATTGGTTTTTGTAGATTTCATTGCGATAGCCTGAGACCTGTAAAAATGCTGGCATATCTGTAGTAAAAATATTTTCTACTACCACATCATCAAAAGTACAGCCATAATGGTTTAGGACTTTTTCTAAATCAGCATAACAATTTTTCATCTGCTGCTCCAAATCACCAATGGCAGTTGGGTTGCCCTCATTGTTCATGCTTACTGCTCCAGATATCTTTATACTATTACCAATTTTTACGGCATGCGAATAGCCGTAAGCTTTTTCAACTTCTGGCCGCAGAAGAAAATACTCAGGAACTTCAGATTCTACTATTATTTCTTTCTCAATGTCTTTAGTAACATTCTTTTGGTTCTGTTCGCAGCTATAGAAAATAATAGCTAATGCAATACATAAGATTTGTTTCATTTTATTATGATTTTAGTTTAATTGTTTAAATTGACGCTGTATATCTTTTGCAGTTTTTAAATCAGTGCTATCGTCATCAGTATAGTTTGAAATATACTCATTAATTGCTTTAAGACCAGAATTCTTATTTAAACCACTTTCAAGTGCAATCTTCGCAATTTTTAAATTAAACGATTGAGAGAATTCAGGGGCTTTGGTTTTCCAGTTTTCAGCAAAAGCGATAGCCTGTTTTGGCTGCTTCATCTTTTTGTGAAGCAAGTCTATAGGTCTTCTGTAATAGAAAAAGCTGGTATTTTGTTTATAATACATCTCCAAATGTATACTCCAATATTTCAGGGCATTATCATAGCTCTTGGCATACTCATAAAATTGGGCATAGGTGGCATAGAAATGATCGGATTTACCTAGAAGTTCGATCTCGTAGTTCATAACTTTTTCAATGTCACTATCATTTCTTGTCATCGATTGCATAAGGCTGAGATCATCTTGGTTCACTTGAAAATCAATACCATATATACGTTGCATCTTTTTAGAATGATTGTTTATAAAATCAATACTACTAATACCTTTTGAAACTAAAGAGTCTATGAGTTTGCCATTCCAATCATTGTAGTGTTGATATTCTGAGAAAATGTGAGCAATACCGTTACTTAATCCATGCCCTACAATGCCGAGATGGTCGGCATCATAGAGCTTGTGCTGTGTTTTGATATTAAGATTTTTATTGACTTTGAATATACTATCTAATTGTAGCCCAGACTCTAATCGAGGAGTAGCGTCTCTTTTACCTGATGCGACAGAATAGAAGATAGGATTTTCTGTAGGTTCTTTAATCCAGGCTGCAAATTCTTGGAGTTGATTTCCAAAAAGGTTTTGGCTCAATGCTACAAACCCTTTAAAGGGTTGGTTTGATTGAGTTATGACCTTGGCAGAAAATGATGCCGAATTAGAATGCCCTACTAACGTGTTAAAGCCAGATACTGAGTAATTGGAGTTGATATATGGTATTGCATCTTCAACTAAAAATTTATAAAATTTTCTACTTCCTTTTTCAAACTCACCTGTAGACCAGTTTAGACCCAAATCTGCATTTCTAGCTTTATGAAAGATACCAACGACTATAGTTTTTGGGATTACATCAAATTCCATTAAAACATTGGACTGCTGCACGGTAGGTTCAAACATCCATTCGCCATCTAAGGTATAGATAACGGGGTACTTTGTAGTCTCTGAATAATCCTTTGGGAGATAAATCTTTAAGGTTCTATAATCTTCAATATGCGAGGAGTAAATAGAATCTAGAAGGTATTTATTAGTTTTAATTTCAAACTTTTTTTCTTGAGCAACAAGTATTGAAGCGAAGGTTAAGAGTATTAAAAGGAATAGTTTTTTCATTTCTGATCCAGTGTTTTTAAAGATGTGATAATTTTTCATTTTAATTTTTTCAATAATTCAACAACCTCTATTTTGGTTTCATTTAAAATCTTATTGTACCAATTTAGCTGTATGTAATGAAAGTGGAAATCATCGAGCATTTTAGTATATGAGGCGCTAGTGATATTGTTAAAAGAACCCGTTCTTCTATTATGGATATATTTTTCACTCAGATTACTCCACCTAGCATCTACAATTTTCGCATTATCAATTAACCTGTCATAATTAGAACCATATAGTTTTATAATACTTTGAATGAGTTTTTTTTGTCTGTAGGTGTTAATTTCATTTCCTGCTAAAGCAGATTTAAAGGACCCTGAAACAGGGTAGAACGTGCGTTGCCCAGAAAAGAGATAAATGGACATTAAAGAATCTATTTTTATTTTATTTTGTTCATAATCTTTTGAATAACTATTATTTAAGACATAATAAGCATCAATTTTAGGTTTCGTATAGTTTTGGACGTAGGTTATAAACTCTAAATCTTGCTCAAGGTCATCTTTCACACCATTATAAAATTCCTGTTCTGCTATACCTTCTTTTCTGTTTTCATTCCAATTATTAATAGATAATGCAATTAAAATCCCAATGACTACTAAGATAATTTCGCCAATGGCGTATTTAAAGTATTTACCTGTTTTGTTTTTACTTATAAGTTCGTAGCGGATTTTACGGAAGAATTTAAGCATGGTTTAGCGATTGATTATAATCTAAAGCAACAAAAGGTTAAACGAAGTTTTGGTTAATAAGAATGAAAAGATAGTAAATTATTGAGCATTAATTAGATAAAAGACATTACATCATGCGCTTAAAATAGCAGTAGTCAATTGTCTGCACTAAATTGTGCTACGCTAAATAGCTTTTATTACTTTATAGAATAAGAAATTTAGAATCCATTTGATTTTAAATCTAAACAAGGCGTGTCAATTCAAAATTATGTGCGTTGTGGTTATATGGTCTTTGTTTTTTAGAAATCTCATTAATTGAAAGATTTAATTGAAACACTTTTAAGAACTATAGCAAAGGCTTTGCATTATATGTAATATGATTTATTTTTAATTTTAACCAAGTCCAGTTTCCGCTTTCCAATTTCCAGCTAGCTTCGCACGCAACAGGAATATTTATTCCATTCCGTTCTTCTATTTTGGTTGCAATTACTGTCCATTCGATAGGGTCAATAGCATTAGAATCTTGATAGCGCATTGCCTTAAATTTTTCAAAATTTCCATCTTTATCAAAATAAAATGTGCCAGAACCTTTAGTTCCGTTATACTCCATAGTAGCTTTTGCGGAAAACTCATCAATTGATTTCCATGTAATGTATGGGCTTAAAGCCGCCGAAGGAAACCAAACTATTTCAGCTAAATAGCGTTGCAAAGTGGCTTGGTTTATCTTCTCATTTTGTTTTGAATTTGCAACAGGTATGAGTGAGAGTAGTTTAATTATCATTTCACCTTTTCCATCTTCGAATTTGTCTCTGCCGACCACTTCTAAGAAAGAATTCATTTTAAGATTTACGGACCAATTGAAGGCTGGAGGATCTGTTGTGAAATATTGTTGGGCATTTGCCTTGTTCCATTCTTTTTGATTGGGTTTCATTAGCATTTGTAAATCTTGCTCGAGGTAAACAGAATTTATTTGGTCTTTACCCATTATGCCACTATTTAATAACCATTTTCGGACTACATTAGGGAGTTCTATAATCATGGAATCTACAACAACGGTGCTGGTGCTGTTATCTGAATTTTTAATTAGTCTACTTGTTTCTGCATTTACGATTTTTCCAAAATTAAATGTTGAGTATGCTACGATTATTGAAACAAGAATAATAAGATTTAAAATGGTTCCGAATTTAGTTTCGCTCCAGTAATTTATAATTAAAAATTGAGAAATAATTACACCAATTAAACCCACAGTCCACCAATAGTTGCTTTGTATAATGAGCATAACTGTTGTAACTATAAAAAGTATAAAGGTTAATAACCACAATATTCCGTTGGTTTTAGAAATTGGCTGGGAAATGGCATTGAATTCTGTGATTCCAAAAGCCTTTAAAAAACCGAATAAGTGAATGATTCCGTGTATTCCAATCAAAAAGGTTAGAACTAAACGCATTAGTTTAAATATTTTATTAATGGCAGCTACCTATCTTTTGCTAGCCACGTTTACGGTCAATCCAAGCCGCTATACCTGCCAAAATAAAAAAAGCAGCTAAGGCAGAAAATGTCAATGCATTAATATTGTCATTGGTCGGTAAAACGAAAAAATTGAGATAATTCAATATGAGCAAAAAAAGGCCAAATGCTATTGACAAATAATTACCACCTGGTTTTATAACTTTAGTGTTTTTGTAGTAATACCAAATTCCAAGGCTTAACAACAAGGCTTCTATACCAAAAGTAGCCCATTTACTATTCCATAGGCCAAAGCCGAATTTAGGTTCGCCATAGATAAAAGGCAAATCTGCGGTATGGACCAACAAATCCGTAAACCAATGGGAAAGAACAGCCAAGCCCATAACAAGAGCAATGGATTTAGCTTTTAGCTTATTGCGAACTAAACCAAAACGATAGATTGTGTAAAACAATAATGCCCATATTACACTACCTAAAAGACCGTGGGAAATAGGGTATTCCATCTTAAAATTGTTCACGGCCGTAAAGCCCTCAACAAATTCTAGATGTTCTATGCCTAAAATTACAAATGGAAAGAACAGAATGTCTACAAATTGAGTGGCAATAAATAGCATACCCAATGAGGCCTTAGGTTCTTTGCCCTTTAAGGCAAAAGCTGCTGCATAGTGCCCTACAAACATATTTATTCTTTTTTGCGTTGCGCAGCAAAGGTTCCATTAGGTTGAATAAACTTAAGCTCGGTGATAGAACCGTTTTTTTCTGTAAATTCCACCTTATAGCCTTCTAGAACTTTAAAATTAAAGCGGTGTTTGCCTACAGGTACCATCTCATATTCAGGCTGTCCAGGGACAAAGACATAGAGAACCTTGTCATCTTTAAGGTAGGTTTTTATCTCGGTACCCATTAAATCGTACAAACCAACGTAGCTTTTAAGAGTATCTTCATCAATCTCAATGGTATTAGGCGTACGCTTAAAGGAAATAGGGTCAATGGTGGGTTCAATTTCCACTTTTAGATAATCAATATCACCTGCAAAATTTGTGGTAAAGTTCACCTTAAGAGATTGGCCTATGGCAGTGGTATCAATTTTTCCTTCATTGACACTTAGTAATTCAAAAACATCGTAATGATGATGACGAAGGTAGTTTCGCTCTCCGTTAAGGGTTGCAAATAAAGAATCGCGCTCTAAAACGATATCAAATTTACCGTAGCCTTTATTTTCATAACTACCTGTATATTCAATATTTATATGCGATGGTCTCGTATTTTTTACATTAGACTGCTCTGTTTTTTCTTCGGCTTCCTTCATTTTTTCTAGTCCTTCTTCGACGTCCTTTTTATACTTACCGGCCCAATCGGTCTTTTTTAATTTTAGCATATGGTCTGCAGCTATATTACGCGCTAATCGTGGCACAGCAGAACCATTTTGATTGGCCAATACTACAACGCCCAAAGAATCAGTAGGGTATAAGGCCACACTAGCTGTGAATCCGTCGATATTGCCACCATGCTCTACCGTGTAGTGCCCTTTGTAAGAGTGTAGAAACCATCCATAGCCATAATTTGCAAACTGCACATCTGGTAATTCTTCATTTGGCACTCCTGCAGCTGCTACAGCTTGGGAGCTCATGGCCTCTTTTACATAGTCTTCTGGGATAATTTGTTGGTCCTTGTATTTACCATTATTGATCCAAGTGATAAGCCATTTGCTCATATCGTTGACACTACTATTAATACTCCCAGCGGGAGACATGCCGGCAATGTCGTAATAGTCCATTTTAGTAATATTTCGATCCTTATCCAGTTCGTAGCCAAAAGCAGCATTGTCACTTTCTTTCATGCCCGAAATTATGGTTCTAGAATTAGCCATGCCTAATGGCTTAAAAAATTTGTGTTCTATTAGCTCTTCCCAAGTAGAGTCGGTCAGTTTTTCTGCAATAACGCCTTGTAACAAAAAGCCAAAATTATTGTAATACCATTGTTGGCGCACACCTGCAAAAGGTTCTTGGTACTTTAAGCGCATTATTAAGCTGTCCTTATCATGGCTTGGAAAAAAGTACCAGGCACCATCATGCCGAGGTAAACCTGTGGTATGGCGCATTAAATCTTTAATGATAACATTGTTGTTTAGTTCGTCATTATAAAATTCCAAATCAGGAACATACGCCCTTGGTGAATTGTTAAAGTCTATTTTGTCTTCCGCCCTTAAAAGTCCTAATATTGAAGAAGTAAAGGCCTTTGTCGACGATCCAATAGCAAATAGGGTATTGGCATCTACAGGAATTTTATTTTCAACATCCCTGTAACCAAACCCTTTAGCGTAGACTATTTTGTCACCCTCTACGATGGCAATGGCAAAGCCTGGAGCTTTACTTGTTTCTAAAATGGAATTCAATTCTTTTTCCATGCCTTTTAGGCGTTTATCGGATTGTGAAAAAAGAAAACAGGTAAAACAGATAAGGGTAATGCTGAGTAATCGCGTTGGCATAAGATTGAATTTAGTTACTACTTTGTGTTCTATGAGTACTTAAAGGTGTCTGTAAGTTACTTATTTTTCCTATATTTTTTTAAAAATTACAATTCATCATGGAAAAAACACAATTCGGTAAGGCTTCTTTTAAATATCTTTATCTGTGGAAGATATTTGTATCACATAATAAAATGAACAACATGAATACCTTATTGCGCTTATTAGTTATTGTTTTAGTTCAGATATTTTCAACACAAGTTGATGCTCAAACTACTTTTAATGTTACTGTTACAGTGAATGACTTGGATAGTAGTGACGGTAAGGTCTTTATTGCACTTTACGCTTCTGAAGCGGATTTTTTAGAGAATTCATATCAGGGTACTACAAGTATAATAACTGACAAAACGTGCAAGGTAGTATTCACGGATATACCCCAAGGCGTATATGCTGTATCTATTTTCCATGACGAAAATGATAATGGCAAAATGGACACCAATTTTATGGGTATACCTAAGGAAGATTATGGATGTTCTAATGATGCTTCAGGATTTATGGGACCACCAAAATGGAAGGACGCCAAATTTGACCTGAACCAGAATTTAGAAATAGCGATTAACTTATAAACTCACATTAACATGAAACGAATCATCTTACTACTATTTTTAACCATTTCCGGGTTAAGCCTTGCACAAAGCAATTATGAAAACGGAATGCGAAAAGCTTTTGAGCTTTGGAGTGCTGATAAAACGGAAGAGGCTGAAAATCTGTTTGAGCGTATTGCAAAAGCCGAAAAAGACAATTGGCTGCCACATTACTATATTGCACAAATCAATAGTCTAAAAAGTTGGGGGGTTACAGATGAGGCTGTTTTGAAAGCACAATTAGACAAAGCTCAAGAACATCTTGACATAGCAATGGGTTTAAGCGAGAATAACCCAGAACTTATGGTTATACAAGCACAGGTTCTTACCAATTGGATTGCCTTTGATGGTATGACCTATGGCATGAAGTATTCTGCTAAAATATCGGAGCTATACAATAAGGCCCAAGCTATAGCACCAAATAATCCTAGGGTAGCTTTTGGTAAAGTAGAGTGGGATATGGGTAGTGCTAAATATTTTGGTCAGGATACAGCACCATTTTGCAAAAAAATGGAGGCAACGCTAACTCTTTTTGAGAATTTTGAGGCTAGAAGTGAATTTCATCCTAGCTGGGGAGAACAGCGCGCTAAGCAGGCAATTACAGAATGTAAATAGTGCTATTTTATAATTTAAATTACAATGAAACGATTTTTTAAAACAGTATTTTCTGGAATCCTAGTAGGGGTAGTAATTATGCTTGTTGATCAGGCTATACGTTACTTCTCTGGTTTAGGTCTCGCATTTAACAATCAGTTTTTTAGAACGTTTCTGTACTATTTAATTTATTCAGTACCGTTAACTTTGGTTAATTCAGAGTACTTCGACTATATCAACCAAAAGGTAGTATGGCAAAAATATGACAAGTACAGAATAGCTATTGGGTTCTTCGGCTCGGTTTTTATTACACTTATTACCATATTTTTTGTTCGGGCTTTTATTGAGATAATCATTGAAGGTGAGAGTCTTTTAGAATTTTGGACTTCTGAACGTGTTGAATTCTATCTGAGTGCCTTACTGATTACCCTTGTCATCTCATTATTTTTTCATGCGGTTTTTTATTACAAGGAATTACAGAAAACTAAAGTAAAGGAGCAAAAAGTTATTGCAGGAGCAGCCAGTGCAAAATTTGATGCCTTAAAAAATCAACTAGACCCTCACTTTTTATTTAATAGCCTTAATGTTTTAACAAGTCTTATAGAGGAAAACCCGAACAGTGCCCAAAAATTCACAACCTCATTGTCTAAAGTCTATCGCTATGTTTTAGAACAAAAAAATAAGGAGTTGGTTACCGTAGACGAAGAGTTAAATTTTGCTCGGACTTATATGTCCTTGCTAAAAATGCGATTTGAGGATAGTATCATTTTTGAAATCCCAGATAAAGCCTCAAATCCTGAGAGTAAGGTGGTACCGCTATCATTGCAATTATTGCTAGAAAATGCGGTTAAGCACAATATGGTAACTTCTAGTAAGCCTTTACATATAAAAATCTATGAAGACGGAAATTACCTCGTTGTAATGAACAATCTTCAACCAAAGCAAATTGTAAAAAAGAGCAGTGGCGTGGGCTTAGAAAATATAAAGCAGCGTTACGATTTATTGTCAGATAAAAAAGTAGTCATCAATCAACGAGATAAGGATTTTGCGGTTGGCATTCCAATGCTCACTAAACAAGTATCAATTATGAGAAGAACATTACCAAGTCCAGAAAGGCTAAACGACGATTACGTGCGTGCACGTAAAAAAGTAGAAGAACTTAAAGGGTTTTATTACAGCCTTTTATCTTACGTTATTGTAATCCCATTTCTCATTTTTATCTGGTATAAGTTTACACCTTATACCATTCAATGGTTTTGGTTTCCTATGGCAGGCTGGGGATTAAGTCTGGTATTTCAGGCATATCGCGTATTTATAGATAATGGTGCCTTTGGTGCACGTTGGGAAGAACGTAAGATTGAGGAGTATATGCGTCAGGATGACGAAAACCGTATCAAGTAATACCAAAGTATCATGGAAGAAAGTAGAAATTTAAAGTATATCAGAGCAAAGAATCGTGTACAGCGCGAAAAAGGATTTTATAACCACCTAGTGGTCTTTATCTTGGTAAATATTGGGATTACGGCATTTAAAATTTATGGTAATCTATCTAGTTGGGATGATTTCACCAAAGAATTGATAAGCCTAAATGTCTTAAGTACTTGGGTAGTTTGGGGCTGTATTTTACTGTTTCACTTCTTTATGGTCCGCTTTGGTGGCCAATGGGAAGAGAAAAAAATCAATGAATATATGGACAGGGAAATGTCCAATGAATAAAACAAATTATCATGGAAAAATATAGTATAGAACCATATGAAGATAAAAATGAAACGTCCGATTATAGAAGGGAGGAAGCTTACATGAGGGCAAGGAAAAAAGTAGATTCCCTGATAGGCTTTTACTGGCACTTGGCTGTATATATTATCGTTAACGCCTTTTTAATATTATTGATAGGTCTTAATTCTGACGATGGCTTTGGAGGTTTTGGACCCTATGCTACGGCCATATTTTGGGGTATAGGATTGCTCTTTCATTTTTTAGGTGTTTTTGGACCAGACTTTATTTTTGGAAAGGATTGGGAACAGCGAAAAATAAAAGAATTTATGGATAAAGAACACAAAGATTGGAATTAGAATTCAGAAACCGCAACTCATGAAGAATTTAGCATTTCTTTTTATTTCGGGTCTTTTAATGCAGCTTGTAGCTCAGGAGCGTTTTGTAATAACTGATGTCAAAGTTTTTGATGGTGAAACAGTAATCGAGAAAACCTCAGTTCGTGTTGATAATGGCTTAATTTCAGAAATAGGACCTACAGTAGATACAACTGGCATTGTAAGAATTATCGATGGTGCAAATAAAACGTTGATACCTGCTTTATCTAATGCTCATGTTCACGCTTGGGCACCTCAATCCCTGCAACAAGCGGCTAGGGCAGGTGTTTTAAACGTTATGGATATGCATGGTGTAGAACCTTATCAGGTTGTAATGCGTCAATTAAAAGATTCTACCAATTATGCAAGATTCTATGTAGCAGGTTATGCCGCTACAGTACCAGAAGGCCACGGTACACAATTTGGGTTTCCCGTACCTACTTTGTCTGGACCAGATGATGCTAAAACGTTCATTGAAGGCAGAATTAAGGCCAATGTAGATTATATTAAAATTATTGTAGAACCTTGGAAAAAGACCTTAGATTCTGAAACCGTTACAGCTGTTATTGAAGAAGCTCACAAGGTCCAAAAAATAGCGGTTGTACATGTAAGCAGATTAGAAGATGCTATTGACGTCTTATCTAATAATGCCAATGGCTTAGTACATATTTGGTGGGATAAACCTATTAGCGATCAGCAACTGAATAGTCTAAGCACAGACAAAACATTTTTTGTAATTCCAACTTTGTTGACAACACTTAAGGCTTTTGAGAGTATGGGAGAAGCGGCTCAAAAATTTATGAATAAAACTCAGCTATTAGCTGAGATAAAAAAATTACACGAAGCAGGAATTCTTTTACTTGCAGGTACGGATCCACCTAATTTAGGTATCAATTATGGTACGGATTTATATAAGGAGTTAGGACTTTTACAAGAAGCTGGCTTAAAACCAGTTGAGGTGTTAAAAGCAGGAACAAGTAATATAGCAAGTGCTTTTAGTTTAAAACATATAGGCTATATAAAGAAGGGTTATTTCGCGGACCTTTTATTAATAGATGGCGACGTGACTGAAGATATTTCTACAATAGAAAAAATACAGAGTATCTGGAAAAAAGGAGTCAAAGTCAACTAAAAATTAATCAAAAGATGAGCACAACATTTAAAGATAAGCAGCGCAGAGACGCTGCAATGAAGAGCTTACGACGGCTCAAACTCTTTTATGTTCATTTCGTTGGATACATTGTATTGGTGAGTCTTATCCTTTACAATTTATATATTGTTCAAGGTGAGTATAAAGACAACATTATAGCCCTAAATATTATCACCTTGGTGCTCTGGACCATGTTTATTAGCTTACATGCTTGGCGTGTTTTTAAGGGTAGATTATTGTTTAGCAAGCGCTGGGAAGAGAAAAAAATGAGTACCTATTTAAGTCAAAATGAAACGACTGAAAAAGCAGAAAAACAAGAATGAATTATCTGAACGATATCATACAAGGTACCATAGGTTGGTTTCATTTTACAACTTCGGTAATGGCCATGATAACCGGACTTGTTGTCATATTTAATCCAAAGGGAACCATTTTTCACAAGCGAGTGGGATATGTTTATGTGGTCTCTATGCTGGCCTTAAACATCAGCTCTTTTTTTATTGTAAACTTTGGAGGATTTAGTCTTTTTCACTTTTTTGCTATTGTTAGTTTAGCCAGCATTTTTGGTGGTATGTTTCCAACACTTCAAAAGAAAAAGAATTGGCTTGGATATCATTATTATTTTATGAGCTGGTCTGTTGTTGGTTTGTACTGTGCCTTTTGGTCAGAGGTGGGAACACGCTTCGTTGGAAATATGAAAGAATTTTGGTGGATGGTGCTTTTAGCAACGGTACTTACAGCAATGATAGGCGGAATAATTATTAATAAAAAAGCTAAAAAAATTAATCTTTAAATATGAACGTAATAATCATCGAAGACGAAAAACCTTCAGCACGTCGCCTTCAGCGCATGTTGAAAGCCATTAATATAACCGCTGAAACCATGTTGCATTCCGTTGAGGAAGCGCTAGAATGGTTTCAGAAAAACCCGCATCCTGATGTAATTTTTTTAGATATTCAGCTCAGTGATGGATTGTCTTTTGAGATCTTTGAAACTATAGATATTAAATCGGCCGTAATTTTTACTACTGCTTATGACGAATATGCCTTACAAGCATTTAAACTTAATAGTATCGATTATCTATTAAAGCCTATAGATGAGGACGATTTAAAAAAGGCAGTTGAGCAATACACAACCCAGAAAAGTTATAATCAAGCTGTTACTCTAGACTTTAATGACATTAAAAAACTATTGGTTAACCCTATTGAGCGTGAGTATAAAAAGCGGTTTTCGGTCAAAGTGGGGCAGCATATTAAGCTCATAAATGTTGAGGACATTGAATGTATTTACTCTGAAAATAAAGGTACCTATGCCTACACTAATGAAGGCAGAAATTACCTTTTAGATATGACCTTAGATCAATTGGAAGATGAACTAGAGCCACATCTATTTTTTAGAGTGAGCCGTAAATTTTATGTAAACATCAATGCCATTAAAGATATAATCAGTTATACCAATTCTCGACTTCAAATTAAATTGAATCGTTTTAATGAACATGATGTCATTGTTGCAAGGGAACGTGTAAAGGAGTTTAAAAATTGGTTAGAATAACTTCACAGAAACTTTAATTCTCTTTCTTCTTGTCAATTCTGTTTTCGTCAAAGGCAGATGGTAAAAGTTTAGGAATAAACTTCACAAATAATGGCATAAGTAGCATACCGCCAGGAAGCATAAATATGGCTAAACTAGGAATAGACTTAAAAATATCCATGAGTTGTGTCTGTACCTTCTTCTGCTCTTCATCTGTAAGATTACGTTGAGTAGATTTAGCCAGCAACGCTAATGCCTCTTTACTTTCGGTAAGTTCTTTAATTAAGCGTTTACTGTTTCGTTTAATAAGTTTAGTTACAACCTTGCTGCTGTTGTCATATAAACTTTGGGCCAAATTTTTAGAACTGAGAAACGCAACATCATTTTTGTGGTCTTCATAAAACGTATTAATACTATCGATAGAATTAGAAATGATACCGAAATCTACATCTAAACTAGCCTTCAACTTATTCAAAAATTCTAATTCATCTTTGTCAATAACCTTATCGCTCCAAGAAGCCATGCAGACCAAATCAATGACATACCATTTTTCTAGAGGGTCTTTAATACTGTCTATCGCATTTTCAAGGGAGGGAAGACTTGAATTTTTGTGGCGTACAGAACTTTTGAATAACCTTATGAGGTTATCATCATATTCAGACTTGATTTGCTTTGCCTCAATTACTGAAAACACAATCGTCTCAATAGAAGATTCTATAGTATTGACGTAAGTCTTTGTGTTCTTTTTTTGGTCGAGATAATGTTTGTAACCCAAAACATCTACAAATAGAAGGGCATTGATTAAAAAATAATTGAAGCTTTTTGCCAAAAAATTATCATCTATGTGAATACGTTTATGAATTATATCTTCTAGTAAACCATATGTAGATTTTTTTGAGAACAAATCTTCAAAAAAAGAGCGCTTTTGTTCGCTTACAGTTTTGTAATAATCAATAAGGCTATCTTCAAAATTTATTGTTTGCGCCGCATTTTCATACATGTAGAAGAAACTCAGGAGTAAATTAATTTTACATCGCTCTTCTTCCGATAGTTCAAAGGATTCAATAATATCCGTGACGAGGTTGATGTTGGTGCCATAAATGAACCCAGTAGAACGCACGGTGTTATAGTATTTTACATCATCTTTTTCTGTAAAATCCTTTAAGGCACTCTCGTTGAGTAATTTTTTTATCCATCCATTTGCCGAAGGATTCATAGGCTAAATGTTTCTACTTTAAAGATAGTTTTTATTTTAATTTGCTCTGTGCGGTTAAAGTTTAAGTATCAGCTAAACAAAAAGCCATCCCTAAAGATGGCTTAAACATATGTTTTGATGCTGTTATTCAATAATCCCCGCACAACTAATACGTGCACCTGCGGCACCAGATGGTTGAGAGGTAAAGTCATCAGCACCAGCGTGCACAATTATGGCTTTACCCATAATGTTCATAGTAGGGTCATCGCAACCAAGACACCACTTATCTGTAGTCATGGAAATAGTGCCAATACCATCAGAACCAACTTCGAAGTTACCGATATCGCCTCTATGAAAACCGACTTCATCGCCCCATTTTCCGTGTGGTTCAGCAGTTGGGTTCCAATGACCTCCAGTTGATTTGCCATCTGGAGAGCTACAATCTGCTGTTTCATGTATGTGTATGGCATGTGTCCCTTCCGAAAGCCCAGTCATATCTGCTGTCATCATTATTTTACCCTCTTTTTCAGTAAATGTAACGGTACCAGATACATTACTATCGCTTTTTGGATTTAAGGTTACAGTTAGTGTTTTTGACATATTGGTGTCATTGACAACTTCTTCAACCTCAGTTTCTACAGTCTCTTCAGTTTTTTTTGTTGCGTTTTTACAGGCTGTTGCCAAAATTAAACTTAATGCCAATACAGCTAATACTTTAGTTTTCATGTTGGTTTGTTTAGATTTTTTATAAAGTTAAGGATATGACATCGTTTAGGCAAATCTTTAATTTTGCTTCAACCATTGTTTAGGGTCCGTAATTCCTCGTTTTAGGTTGGTTGTAAAGATTAAGGATTTATCAATTTTAGTTTGAGAAGATTTATAACGGGAAATCGCATAGATAATGCTACGTTGTTTTCCTGGGGTGAGAGATTCGAAAATAGTGAAGGCCTCATAGTCGCTTATTAAAACAGCTTCAAATTCTTCCGAAAGCTCAACACCATATTTAGAGTTATCTTCAAATACCTGGAGGGTAAAATAATCGTTAGGGAATATATCCATTTCTGCTTGTTTGGCCTTGCTAAAGTAAATGCGGAATAGTCCTGATTTTTCATATTTCAAGGCTGCGTAAAACTCAAGCTTTTTATCTTTAAAGGACGCTTTAACTTTAATGCGTTTATGCTTGTTGGTGATAAATTGAGCAATGTATTCACTAGGTAAAATAATACTTTGTTTGTTAGCAAGAGATACTTCAAAAGGAATACTTTTTAACATATCGCAGTAAATAAAGGGGTTACATGACAAATATCATATTATTTAATGATTGCTGGAAGTAATTTTGAGAATGATTAATTAGTATGTGCCACAACCTAGTTCAGAAATACAATGTAGCAGGTCCACGCTACACAAGCTATCCCACAGTTCCATATTGGGATATTATGTCTTTTTCTTCAAAGAAATGGAAAACGTCAATTATGCAAACCTTTGAAGAAAGTAATACCAAAGAAGGTCTGAGTATTTATGTTCATTTACCTTTTTGTGAGAGCTTGTGTACCTTTTGTGGTTGCCATAAGAGAATAACTAAACGTCATGAGGTGGAGTTGCCCTACATTAAAGCTCTCCTAAGGGAGTGGGAGCTTTACAGACGTTTATTTAATAGAAAACCGAAAATTAAAGAGCTGCATTTAGGTGGAGGCACACCTACATTTTTCACTCCGCAACATCTTAAGTTTTTTGTTGAAGAATTACTCAAAGTCTCAGATTTGGACCCAAATTATGAGTTTAGCTTTGAAGGTCATCCTAATAATACCTCGCGAGAACATCTCGAAACACTTTTTGAATTAGGATTTAGGCGCGTGTCCTTTGGCGTGCAAGATTATAATCCAAAGGTTCAAAAGGTGATAAATAGAATACAATCGTTTGATAAGGTAAAGGAAGTTACTGAACTAGCTAGGCAAATTGGTTACACTTCAGTTGGACACGATATCATTTTTGGATTACCCTTTCAAACGGAAACAGATATTATTAAAACGGTAAGGCATACAGAAGATTTAATGCCAGATAGAATAGCCTTTTATAGTTATGCGCATGTACCGTGGATTAAAGGAAACGGTCAACGAGGCTTTAAGGATGAGGATTTACCTAATCCAGATTCTAAACGTCAGCAGTACGAAATTGGTAAGAAATTACTTGAAAATGCGGGTTACGTAGAAATAGGAATGGATCATTTTGCTCTGAAAACCGATGACCTTTATAGGGCCATAGAGAATGAAACACTCCATAGAAATTTTATGGGTTATACGGCATCTAAAACACAAGCCATGATAGGCCTTGGTGCATCTGCAATAAGTGATAGCTGGTATGGTTTTGCTCAAAATGTAAAATCCATTGAAGAGTACTATCATTTGATAGAGGAAGGTATTCTTCCGGTATACAGAGGACATATTTTAACATCTGAAGATTTGGTAATCAGAAAACATATTCTAAATCTAATGTGCCATCTTAAAACCTCATGGTTACATCCAGAAATGGTCTTTAATGAATTACCAGAAGTATTAATAAAGCTTAAAGAATTTGAACAAGACGGATTGCTGCGGTTTGAACGTAAGCAAATTTCCGTTACAGAAAAAGGGCGACCTTTTATTAGAAACATTTGTTTGGCGTTTGATTTATTGCTACAGCGTAAAAAGCCAGACACCCAATTATTTTCAATGACCATTTAAAACTACAGCTATGAAACGTATAATAGTACCAATAGATTTTTCCGAACACTCCGAGTTTGCTCTCGAAGCCGCAGCCAACCTGGCTCAAAAGTATGGCTCTGAGCTTTTTGTTTTACATATGTTAGAACTCTCAAATGCTATCTTAACTTCAAATGGCACTAACATTAATGAAGAAGCTGTGTTTTATTTAAAACTAGCGGAACAAAAGTTTGATGCTTTTTTAGATAAACCTTATCTCAAGGGAATTAAAGTAAATCGTATTGTGAAGCATTTTAAAGTCTTTAGTGAAGTGAATGATGTTGCTAACGAACATGATGCCAACCTAATTGTAATGGGTTCGCATGGTGCTAGTGGTGTTAAGGAGGTCCTTGTTGGATCTAATACAGAGAAAGTGGTACGCCATGCAGACATTCCTGTTTTGGTTATTAAACATAACCCCATATTATTAGATTTTGAGAATGGTGTCTTTGCCAGTGATTTTTCTGATGAAGCTATTACGCCTTATCTCAATGCCAAGGTGACATTTGAAAAGCTTGGAGTAAATATGCATTTGGTTTACGTTAATTCTCCAGATGGTAATTTTAGAAGTTCAACGGAAATCGATAAAAAAGTGTCGTTATTCCTGAAAAAGGCAGATGGTAGCTTAGATAATTTAACAAAGGTGCATATTGTATGTGATTACTCTATAGAAAAGGGTATTTTAAATTATGCAAATGTCATTGGTGCCGATTTAATAGCAGTGGCTACTCACGGTCGTAAAGGATTAGCTCATTTCTTCGAAGGCAGTATCTCTGAGGATATTGCCAATCACTCTACATTACCCGTAATGACCTTTAAAATATAGTTCTTGATGTTTATTTGTTAGTAATGTTTAATTTATATCAAGAGAAACGCCAATGTTTTTACTTTGGCGTTTTTTTATGTCTAAAGAATTCTAATTTTTAATGACAATTAATTGCGCTAGTAGCCATTTCTACAACAGGGGCAGGGGATAAGTATGGAATACCTAACCCAAGACCTCGAAGGATAAATAAAGCACCAATGATAATTACAAATACGGGTACAGCTTTTTGTATACGCTGTTTTATATTGCTGTTCAAGAATTTTCCTAGATAGATAGCTGAGGTCATTAAAGGTATCGTTCCAACTCCAAATAA
Source organism: Winogradskyella pelagia (assembly GCF_017581965.1). Lineage (GTDB taxonomy): Bacteria > Bacteroidota > Bacteroidia > Flavobacteriales > Flavobacteriaceae > Winogradskyella > Winogradskyella pelagia. The sequence continues at coordinate 173,384 of NZ_JAGEVF010000003.1, read as the reverse complement.
AATCATATATAAGCTCCCTTGGAGAATACTGCCAGTAGCCACAGCACCAAAAACTGCCATGTAGACTAATCCACAAGGTAAAAATCCGTTAAGGAAACCGATTGTTATAAATGTATCTGCAGTTTTCTTTTTTAAGGCTTGTCCAAGACTAGTTTTTACTTTGGAAATCAATCGATTCAAGGGTCTTGATAAATTGTATTTTCCTAAGGTTTTGTAAGGGACAATTACTAATATTATCATTAAAGCACCAACAATAATTGAAAGTTGTTGTTGAAAACCAAACAGGTAAAAACTCTTGCCTACAATACCAAATAAAAGTCCTAGAATGCTATAAGCCAATAGTCTCCCAATATGATAAACTGTAATTTGACTTACTTTTTTTATGGAATTAGAACGATCTACGGGTAACATAAAAGCTATTGGTCCACACATTCCTACGCAGTGTAAACTTCCTAATAAACCTAATATAAGTGCAGACAATAACATACCTAATACGTCATAGCGTCTTTATAAAGATAAGGTTGATTTTCATAGGTCCAATCGATTGAAATGTTCCAACGACCATCCAATAAACTTTTGTCAGGTATGAGCAAATTGTGGTTAGATAAAGAAATTGAGATTTCAAAATCTAATTGTTTATTAGATGGTCTATATAGGAACACTTTACCATCAATTTTTGTAAAATCTAATTCTGGCGGAAAGGTTATGAGAATACCGTCATCCGTTTTTTTCCATGATACATTGGTTTCTAATGTTTTAGAATTAGATTCTTTGTTTATATCCATTTGGAATTGCAGCTCTTTTTGATAATAGTCCTCAACTACCAAATCATGATCGTACTTATCGTTTGTACTCATTTTTATTACAAAAAACATAATAAAGGACATGAATCCTACTATCGCTATTATAATTGCAGTTCCCCAATTAATTTTCATTTCAATTTTATTTAGTAGAAGCTTCTTGGGCCAAGGAAACTCACAGTTGTGGTTTCTATTAAACGGTCCTTGCTATATACTTCTATCATTATTTCATTTTTATCTCCAGAAAGATTAGCTTGGTTAAGCTCAATAAATAAGGTTCCTTCTGCCAAGCCCTGTGATTCTACGACGAAGCTTTCCTCCGTAGAAACTAGTTTGATAGTACCATCTATACCTCTAAGTTTAAAGCTTACATCTTCAATATTTTCACTCGTTTTATTTACCAGTTTATAGGTGTAAACGTTGCTAATAATATTATTGTCTTTCTTTTCATACAATTGCCCTGGCAGACGAAGTACCCTCGCCTCCACATCATTTCTTAAGGCTAACATACCTAAAAGTACACCCGTTAAAATCACTAAAACAGCAATATAGCCCTTCATTCGCGAGGTCAGTTTAAATGGTGTTTTCTTTTCAATATTCTCCTCACTGGCGTAGCGTATGAGCCCTTTAGGCAGACCTATTTTATCCATTATGGTATCACACTCATCAATACAGGCTGTACAATTAACGCATTCTAATTGTGTTCCGTTTCTTATATCAATACCTGTTGGGCATACATGTACACATTGAAAACAATCAATACAATCACCATGGCCTAGTGCCTCTCTATCTTCATTTTTTCTAAATTTCTTTCTTCCGTTTTCAGCTTCACCACGCTTATGGTCATAAGCAACAACTATAGATTTATTATCTAATAACACACCTTGCAGGCGTCCGTAAGGACATGCTATAATGCACACTTGCTCCCTAAACCAAGCAAACACAAAGTAGAATACCGCAGTAAATATTAGAAGTGGAACTAAAGTGCCAACATGAGCAGAAGGACCGTCTACGACATATTGTATAAGTTTATCACTTCCTATAAGATAAGCCAAGAAAATATTAGCTATTAAAAATGAAATGACTAAGAAAATAAACCACTTAAATAATCTTTTCTTTATTTTTTCGGCATCCCATTTTTGCTTTGCCAAGCGTATTTGTTTATTTCTATCGCCATCAATCCAGTATTCAATACGTCTAAAAACCATTTCCATAAAAATGGTTTGAGGACAAATCCACCCACAAAAAATACGACCAAAGCCAACTGTAAACAACGTGACAAAAACTACAGCTATTATCATGGAAATCACAAAGAGGTGAAAATCCTGAGGCCAAAACGGAAAACCGAAAATGTTAAAACGTCTTTCTAGGACATTGAACATTAAAAATTGATTTCCGTTTATTTTTATAAACGGTGCCGCAAATAGAAAAGCTAATAAAATATAGCTTACTACCTTGCGCTTGTCGTAAAAAGGGCCAGAAGGTTTTTTAGGGAAAATCCAATTGCGTTTACCTTCTTCACTGATGGTAGCAATGGTATCTCTAAAAACTTCATTTTGTGGCGCTTCCATAGGTGGTGAGCATTTGTTTATTTAATCATTTGAAACAACAGTAGTCGTTTCTGTCATTTCTGTTTCTTCGGTATCATCTGGTGTTGCATTTGAGTCTTCACCTTCCATTGATTCATCGCTTTCTGCAGGAATAGTGTCATCAACCCAAATCTCACCCTCAGCTGCTTTTGGTTTGGCTGGTGTAGTCCCTTGAAATTGTAATAGGTAACTTGCTACTTGTGCCATTTCCAAAGGTTTTAAATCTGCTTTCCAGGATACCATACCTTTTCCGGCACGACCACCTTCTGAAATGGTATTAAAAACATTTTTAATTCCACCACCTAAAATCCAATATTCATCAGTAAGGTTCGGTCCTATACCACCGCCACCATCAGCCATGTGACAAACCACACAATTAGCTTCAAAAATCTTTTTACCAGCATTAAGGTCTGAAGCTTCGGTTAATACCTCAACAGTATTTACATCTACAAGGTTTTTTGCTGTTTTTTTGTATTCTTCAATAGCGCGCTGAGCTTCTGCATATTCTATTTCGTATTCAGCAACTTGGTCATCTGCTCCAAGAACATGATAACGGACCATATAAACAACTCCAAATAAAATTGTAGCGTAGAAACCATATAACCACCAAGGCGGTAAGTTATTGTCTAGCTCTTTGATGCCGTCATAATTGTGGTCTAAAATAATTTCACCTTCTTCTTCAATAGGTTTACCTCCTACAAGCTTTTTGTAGAGAGCACTTATTTTATTGAATAGTGGAAATTCATTCTGTTGGGCTAAGTATCTTTCTTTAGCTTTCTCGTCCAAACTTTGAAATAAAATATTGTCCATAGAACTGACAATACCTTCTATAGCTATGAGAATTAGAAATACTAATAGAAGAAACAATAATACTACGGGCTGCATAAATGCAGGTTCATCACCTGAATCTATGAAGTACTCAACTAAGCCTGCGATTGCAAAGAATATCACAGGTACTCTAATGTATGATGGGATTAGTTTTCTCATGATAATGTGTCGTTTTCTTGGTTTTCTAATGGTATTTGGCTCACTTTATTTATGTAGTCTTTTTTTGCTGTGATTACCCAATAGAATAGTACCACAAAGAATAAAAAGAAAATGAGCAGGGAGATTACTGGGTATATTTCAATACCGGTAATGCTGTCCATATGATGTTTTATAAATTTTAGCATGGCGAATTAGTTTTGAGCGGTTATATTTTCGTCATCTTTCACTTTTATATCTGTACCCAATCGTTGCAAATAAGCAATTATTGCTACAATTTCACGATTGCGCATTTCAACAAAATTCTCGCCACCAGCTGCTTTATCAGCTTCGTAAGATTCTACAAAATCCGGGTCGTTGTAAAGATTTTTTTCTATCTGGGTACCTTGCTCTAGCATAGAAGCTTGAGCATTGGTAATATCTTCTTCGGTATATGGAACACCAAGCGAAACCATAGCTTCCATTTTTTTCTCCGTCATAGACTTGTCTAATTTCGCACCTTCTCCTACAATTAACCATTTGTAAGAGGGCATTATAGAACCACTTGAGGTACTTTGTGGATCGTACATATGATTAAAGTGCCAATTGTCTGAATATTTTCCACCAAGTCGGTGCAAGTCTGGACCTGTACGTTTACTTCCCCATAAGAACGGATGGTCGTAAACATATTCGCCAGCTTTGGAGTATTGCTTGTCGGAGGTCCAATCGTAGCGTTCTACCTCACTTCTAAAAGGCCGTATCATTTGTGAGTGACAGCCCACACAACCTTCTCTTATATAAATGTCTCGACCTTCAAGTTCTAATGCTGTGTATGGTTTAACACTACTAATTGTTGGAATGTTGGATTCAACAACCAAGGTTGGAACGATTTGAACAATACCACCAATTAAGATTGCGACAGTTGCATAAATTGTTAGTAGAACAGGTTTTCTTTCTAGCCAGGTATGCCAGCCTTCACCTGCAACACGTCCTTTAGTTACACGTTTAAGAGCTGGTGCTTCAGCAAGCTCGTCTGTTACCTTTGAGTCAGACTTAACAACAGTCATAACCACATTATAAACAAGGACGAGCATACCAGTAATATATAATGTACCACCAATGGCACGCATCCAGTACATCGGTATAATTTCTGTAACAGTTTCTAAGAAATTACCATAAACTAATGTGCCATCAGGGTTAAATTGTTTCCACATACTTGCTTGGGTAAATCCTGCGACATACATTGGAAGTGCGTAAAGAATTATACCTAAGGTACCTATCCAGAAATGTAAATTGGCCAGGCCAACCGAGAATAGACGTGTTTTGAATAATTTTGGAATTAGGTAGTATATCATACCAAACGCTAAGAAGCCATTCCAAGCTAAAGCACCAACATGGACGTGTGCAATAATCCAATCCGTAAAGTGGGCAATGGCATTAACGTTTTTCAAGGATAGCATTGGGCCTTCAAAAGTGGCCATACCATAACCCGTTATAGCAACAACCATAAATTTAAGTACTGGGTCGGTTCTTACCTTATCCCATGCGCCTCGTAACGTTAGTAAACCATTGATCATACCACCCCAAGATGGTGCTATTAGCATCACTGAAAATGCAACCCCAAGGTGCTGAGCCCATTCGGGTAAGGCGGTGTACAATAAGTGGTGAGGACCAGCCCATATGTATATGAATATAAGTGACCAAAAGTGAACTATGGATAAGCGATATGAGTAAACAGGTCTATTTGCTGCCTTGGGAACAAAATAATACATGAGTCCTAAAAATGGCGTGGTTAAGAAGAATGCAACCGCATTATGGCCATACCACCATTGTACAAGGGCATCTTGAACACCTGCATAAACCGAGTAGCTCTTAAGGCCACTAACCGGAAGTTCTAAACTATTGAAAATATGAAGTACTGCAACGGTCACGAATGTAGCAATATAGAACCAAATCGCAACGTAAAGGTGTCTTTGGCGACGCTTTAGAATAGTACCAATCATATTTACACCAAAGGCCACCCAAATAAGGGCAATAGCGATATCAAACGGCCACTCAAGCTCTGCATATTCTTTTGAAGTTGTAAATCCTAGAGGCAATGTTATTGCAGCACCTACAATGATTAATTGCCAGCCCCAGAAGTTGATATTACTGAGAAAGTCGCTGAACATTCTAGCTTTTAATAAGCGTTGGAGGGAGTAATAAACTCCAGCAAAAATTGCATTACCTACAAAAGCAAAAATCACTGCGTTAGTATGCAGTGGTCTTAATCTTCCAAAACTTAGCCATGATATACCATCGGTCATGTTTGGGAATAGAAACATAAAGGCCAAGATCAGACCTACAAGCATTCCAACCACTCCCCAAAGTATAGTCGCGTAGAGGAATTTTTTTACGATTTTATTATCGTAGTAAAATTGTTGCATTTCCATATTTAAAAAATTAGTCAGTTTTTGATTTTATTGATTGTTTAGATTTTTCTTTAACGAGTTCGTCCTCAAATAGAATACGTACTGAAGGTGTATAACTGTCATCGTATTGCCCAGACTTTACAGCCATTAAAAACACAATGAAAAAGCCTACGCCTACGATAACACTTACCGTTAAAACAATATATATAACGCTCATACCTAATTGAAGTTATGCATCAAAAATACTCTTGTGTTTGTACGTAAAACATGACATTTGTCATAATGAATAATTTATTTTAACCGTCTGCCTAAAATATTAGTGCAAACCGTAGTAAACACTACTATGCTAATAGAACTCAGAGGCATTAATATAGCAGCAACTACAGGAGCTAATTGTCCCGTAACAGCGAAATAAAGGCCTACTATATTATAGATAAAAGAAAGAGCAAAACTCCATTTAATAATTTTTATTGCACCCTTTGAGGCTCTCAAATATTGATATAGAAATTTTAGTTTTGAAGCATCGAGAATAGCATCACAGGCTGGTGAAAAAACATTGATGTCGTCTGATATAGCGATACCGACCTCACTTTGAGCCAAGGCTCCGGCGTCATTTAATCCATCACCTACCATCATAACATTTGCCCCTTCAGATTGATGGTATTTGATGTAATCTAGTTTGTCTTCTGGTTTTTGATTAAAAATGAGTTTGGTTTTTCCTGGCAACAGTTTCTTAAGATTATCGCGTTCTCCTTCATTATCACCAGACAAGACCACCAAATCAAAATGCGCTTTTAGTTGGTTAAACAATTTAGCGACTCCTTTTCTATACCTGTTGTAAAATGTGTATTTGCCTTTGTACAAATCATTACTGCTGATATGAACAGTGGTATTTAAGTTGTTGGGAGTAGTTTCACTTCCTACAAAGGATGCAGATCCAATTTTTAGGGCAATATTGTCGTGTTTGGCTTCAATTCCTTTTCCAACATGCTCGGTAAAGGTGTCTAACGTTACAATATCATTAGCTTCTAGAATATCATATAAAGTCCTACTTAACGGATGATTAGATCCTCTTAAGGTGTTCTTTAAAATTAGTGCTTCCCTAGCATTTAGAGCTTCACCTTCATAAATAGCTTGACTAGCTTTGTTGGCTGTAAGTGTTCCTGTTTTGTCAAATACAATTGTATTAATCTGAGCTAATCTTTCAATAACACTAGCATTTTTCACATAGAATTTAAGTTTACCAAATATTCGCAATAGGTTGCCAAAAGTAAAAGGTGCTGAAAGAGCTATGGCACAAGGACAAGCAATGATTAGTACCGCTGTAAATACATTCATAGCTTTAGAGACATCAGTTAGGAGCCAATAAGTAGTGGCAATAAATGCAATACTTAGGATGGTTAAGGTGAAGTGCTTACTTATGGTGTCTGTAATACTTGTAAATCCATCTTCTTTTTCTTTGTTGAAGACATCGTTAGACCATAATTGTGTCAAGTAACTTTGTTCAACCGATTTCAGAGCCTCCAATTCAATAATACCATTAGTTTGTTTTCCACCGGCAAACAACTTGTCTCCAGAGGATTTGGTTACCGTTTGCGATTCGCCAGTTACAAAACTGTAGTCGATTTTTCCTCTGCCAGAAATAAGTATGCCATCAACGGGTATGAGCTCTTCGTTTCGAATGAGCAAGCGATCCCCTTTTTTAATATCATAGACTTGTATGGATACTTCTTTACCTTTTTTGTTGACTTTAGTGATGGCAATAGGGAAATAGGACTTGTAATCACGTTCAAACGATAAGAAATCATAGGTTTTTTGTTGGAAAAATTTACCTAATAACAAGAAAAAAACTAATCCGGCGAGACTATCAAAAAAGCCTGAACCGATGTCAAAAGCAATTTCTATACTACTTCTCAAAAATAAGACACTGATGCCTAAAGCAATTGGTACATCAATATTTAAAATACGAGCCTTCAATCCCTTAAATGCCGAACTGAAATAATCTTGAGCCGAGTAAAAGACTACAGGTATTGATAAGACAAACATTATCCACCTAAACATATGTTTGTATTGCTCTAGCCAAAACTCATTGACCTCAAAGTATTCTGGAAACGATAAGAACATGATATTTCCAAAGCCAAAACCAGCAACACCAAGCTTGTATATTAAAGAACGATTAATGTGTTTTTCGCCAGATTTAAAATCGTCGAGGCTGATATAGGGTTCGTAGCCTATGGCACTGAGCAGCAGCACAACTTCTTTTAAACTTGAATTTTCGTTATTGTAAGTAACACGTACAGTTTTCTTTCCAAAATTGACTACAGAATCGCTAATGTTATGATTAAGTTTGTTGAGGTTTTCGAGAATCCAAATACAAGAGCTACAATGAATGTGGGGAATATATAAGGTTGCGATTTCAATGGAGTCACTTCTAAACTCCGTAAGCTTATCAATGATTTTGTCTTGAGATAAAAAATCATATTTCCCTTCAATTTCCTTTGGTACTGCGCCCGGTGAATCTTGTAAATCGTAATAGCAGGTTAAATCATTTTCGTTAAATATTTCGAAAACAGTTTTGCACCCGTTACAACAAAAGGATTTATTTTGAAAACGAAGTGGCTTTTCGCCACAGTGATCTCCACAATGATAGCAAGTGGATTCTTCCATAAACAATTTGCTCTATAATACCTAAATGCAAATTTTGGATTTTGTCAATTAAGAAAATATGATATTTGTCAGCTTTTATTTATCTTTATGTCAACTAAATTCAATTGGTATGAGCAAATGCGAATCTTGCATTGTCAGAGAATTTAATTCGTTAAAATCTTTGTCAAGGGAAGAATTGATGCGCGTTTCGGCGTGCAAAACAGGTAAAATCTTCAGAAAAGGTCAGGTAATTTTTGAAGAAGGAGAAACATTAAATGGCGTTTACTGTGTTAAAGACGGCGTCTGTAAACTCACAAAACTCAGTGAAAACGGCAAAGATCAAGTCGTAAAATTAGTTGTCAAAGGCGGACTTCTCGGCAAACGATCTTTAGTTACGGAACAAAAAACAAATCTTAGTGCTGTGGCCTTAAACGACATGGAAATGTGTTTTATTCCTAAAAGTGAAATAATGGAGGATTTAAATAAAAATCCGAAGTTTACTATGGATGTCCTAAAAACTATGGCTCACGATTTAAAAGAATCAGATGAGTCCTTAGTTAATATGGCTCAGAAATCCGTGAAGCGCAGAATGGCTGAAATTCTAATGTACATCCATGATAATTTTGGAACTGATGACGAAGGTTATCTCAGTATTGTAATATCAAGAGAGGATTATGCGAGTATTGTAGGAACAGCCACTGAATCTGCAATTCGGATATTATCCCAGTTTAAAAAGGAAGATATTATTTCTACGCGAGGTAAGCAGATTAAGATTGAGGACTATAATGCATTAAAGTGGATGGAATAAAGCCATTTTGAAGAATTAATGTCTTACGAAACGTACCAAAAGGACTATTCCAACAAATTTCCAGCTATAGAAGATTTAGCTATTAAGGCGAAGTCTAGGATTCCTCATGTGGCATGGGAGTACTTAGAATCTGGCACTGGTTCTGAGTATTTATTACAGCGTAATAAGGAAGCCTTCGAAGCCATTACGTTTACACCGCAGTTTTGTAAAGGTCACATAGAAGTTGATGTCAGCACACAGCTGTTCGGTCAGTCGTATTCTTGCCCTATAGGTATAGCTCCAGTTGGTTTAACAGGGTTGATGTGGCCGAAAGCAGAACATTATCTTGCAGCAGCTGCAAAACGATATACCATACCCTTTTGTCTGAGCACGGTTGCTACAGAAACTCCAGAGACAATTGGTCCTTTAGTTGGGAATAACGGATGGTTTCAATTGTACCCTCCTAAAGAACTGGATTTGACTGTATCATTACTGAACAGAGCAAAAGCATCAGGATTTCATACGTTGGTAGTAACTGCAGATGTTCCTATGGCCAGTCGACGTGAACGCACAAAGCGCGCTGGTATGACCATTCCACCTAAAATTACGCCACAACTTATTTGGCAAGGGTTAACCCATCCCGTTTGGACCTATGAAACGCTTAAACATGGCCTACCACGATTGCGTACGGTTGAGCAATACACCAACACTACTGATTTTAAATTTGTTAGTGGTTTTGTAGGAAATCGCCTAGGAGGAACTCTAGATTGGCAGTACTGCCAAAAATTAAAAGCCCTATGGGATGGCCCTGTAGTTTTAAAAGGCGTACTTCACCCAGATGATGCTCAGAGAGCAATAGATATTGGTTTAGATGGAATTTGGGTCTCTAACCATGGTGGTAGACAGTTTAATGGTGCTCCAGCCTCTATTGAAGCTTTACCAGATATTGCTGCAATGGTTGGTAATCAGGTTCCCATAATCTTTGATAGTGGTATACGTACAGGTTTGGATATAATGCGTGCTTTATACGAAGGGGCTAATTTTGTGATGTTGGGACGACCATTTTTGTATGGTATTGCTGCTCTTGGCACATATGGTGCTGACCATGTTATTCATATTCTTAAGGACGACTTAAAAAATAATATGGTGCAGCTAGGTATAACTTCGATAGAGGAGCTTAAATCTCATAAATAAACGGTCTGCAAACTGTGTAAATAAGGTTGCAGACCGTTCTTGAGAATTTTATTCTATGTAATGTTTAATCCGTTTTAAAGGATTCGGTAGATTTAAATGGATCTAATTTTAAAGATTGCACGGTATTTTTATAGTCTACCCAATCCTTATCGAAAAATGCATTGGTTTCTTCAAATAAGACGGTTAGTGCGTCTTTAGCCTGCATAATCAATGTAGTTTCCGTTGCGGTTAACCCTGCTTGGCTATTACTTACATAACGTCTCGCTGTACCTAATCGCTGCAGAGGTGTTACTTCAGGATTTCTCGTTATACCTTGGCGTTTGTCAATCTTGCCTAAATACTTAGCCATTAAACTATCAATAGATTTTACAATGTCTTTAGAGGCTTTTATCTCCGCTTTGAATCCATCTTTATCAAGTTTTGTTAAATTGGTTTTGTATGTTTCAGCTATGGTTTTACTTTCAACCAATTGCTTCACAGCATCTGCCGAGGTCTGTTGCAATTGTTCAAGGTTTTTTAAGGCAGCATAAACTTCATTGATATTCTTTTGTGAAACCTCTAGTCTTGGATCTGATTCGATTTTAACCATAGTTTCTGATGTTTTGTCTCCATAGTGCAACACCGCCTTATAAGTTCCCGGTTTTACGCTTACGCCTCCTGGTTCTCTATTGCGCTTTCTAATAGTTCTAGACGGCCTGTCAACTCCAGCTTCATCCATATACCAAGCCCATTTTTGCACTCCATTCTCTTTAGGTACTTTACGTTTGAGTGTGCGAATTAATCGACTACCATCATAAATTTTTAGAGTCAATGAATCCCAACTTATTTTAGCCTCCTTGTTTTCGGTATCATCTTTTTTATCCTCCTCCTTATCACTATCCTTCTTCGGCATTACTTTTTTATTAAAGAGATAGGTAAATCTTGCTCCACCGCCACGATTTTCGCCGTGATACATGGCGTCTGCACCAAAACGGCTTCCTGTAGGTTGTTGATATGCGGCCTGATAACCTACTGGAGGCTCAAACATCTTAATGTTGGATACTATGACCGATTTATTCCTTGCCATCTCGCGAAGTGGTCTTATATCATCCAAAACCCATGCTGCACGGCCAAATGTTCCAATTATAAGATCGTGTTCTCTAGGATGAATCACCAAATCTTTAACAGAAGTGGTAGGGAAACCCTCCGTCCATTTAGTCCATTTTTCTCCTGCGTTGATAGAAATGTATAGCCCATCGTCTGTTCCTAAGAACATTAGATTTGGCTCCTCCATATCTTCTACTATTGCAAGGGTATAGCTTTGGACGTCATTTTCGTCAACAATACGTTCCCAAGTTTTACCGTAGTTTTTCGTACGATAGGCATATGGTGTGTAATTGAATCGTCTGTAGTCGTTGGCAATTAAAAGTGCTTCGCCTTTATTTTTGTTCGACGCTTTAATTTGAGCAATCCAACTTCCCTCTGGAAGTCCTTTTAAATTTTTACTTACTTCAACCCAATCGCTACCACCATTTGTGGTATAATGAACGCGACCATCGTCTGTGCCCACCCAAAGCATATTTTTTTCAACAGGAGACGGTTCTATAACTAAAATCGTTGTGTGATTTTCTGCACCTGTGGCATCCATGGTTAAACCACCACTTTCCGATTGTTTTTGCTTTTCTGGATCATTGGTAGTAAGGTCTGGAGAAAGAATAGTCCAGGTTTCACCTTTATCTGTGGATTTATGTACAAATTGACTTCCAAAGTAAATGGTGCTGTTATCAAAAGGATCCATGTTTATAGCAGAATTCCAATTAAACCTTAAACGTACTTCTGGGTCTGGGTGTGTAGGTTTTACACTATAATTGTTACCAGTTTGCCAATCATATCTCACCACAGAGCCTTGTTGGCTCATGGACCAACCATAGCGGGAGTCGTCGCGGTCTGGAACTACATCAAATCCATCACCAAAACTAATTTCTTGCCAATAAGAGTTTCTTATACCTTGGGCTCTCCAGACATAAGCCGGACCGCGCCAGGACCCATTGTCTTGCATACCACCATAAACGTTATACGGGAATTCGTTGTCTACAGCGATGTGATAAAATTGTGCAACAGGAATATTACCTATAAAGCGCCAAGTTTTTCCTCCATCTCTAGTAATGTTCATGCCACCATCATTTCCATCAATCATAAAACTTCCATCTTCGGGATGAATCCACCAGGCATGATGATCTGGATGCACACCATTACTAACACCATAGGCAGGCATGAGTTGGTCAAAGTTTTTGCCACCATCCTCAGATACATTAACATAGGTAAAAACGGAATAGATCCGGTTTTCATTCTGTGGGTCGACATAAATTTCTGAATAGTAGAACGGTCTGTTCCCTATATCGCTTTTATCATTCGTTTTTTCCCAAGAAAAACCGCCATCATAACTTTTATAAAGTGCATTCTTTTTAGCTTCAATTAAGGCATAAACAATATTTGGTTTTCCAGGTGCAATAGCAACACCGATACGACCTAAATCTCCTTTTGGTAATCCATCTTCGTCAGTCAATTTTTTCCAAGTTTTTCCGCCATCGTGCGTCATATGAAGACCTGAACCTTCTCCGCCAGAATTAAAAAACCATGGGTCGCGCTTGTGTTCCCACATGGCTACAAACAATTTATTAGGATTGTTAGGGTCCATTACCATATCGGCAACACCTGTTTTATTGTTGGCGAACAAAATCTTATTCCACGTTTTTCCACCATCCGTGGTTTTAAAAACACCACGTTCTGGGTGTTCTCCCCAAGGAGACCCTATCGCTCCCACATATACAACATCTGGATTCGTTGGGTCTACTATAATTCTATGTATATGTCTCGTTTTCTCAAGACCCATAGATTTCCATGATTTACCGCCATCTAAAGATTTGTAAATACCATAACCACCATTGAGTGAGTTTCTGGGATTACCTTCACCAGTACCAACCCAAATTACACTTGGATTAGATTGTTGAACTTCAACAGCACCAATTGAAGCTGTTAATTCGTTTTCGAAAATAGGATTCCATTTAATACCTCCAGATGTAGATTTCCAAAGTCCACCAGAAGCAGTACCTACATAAATTATATCTGGATTATCTAAAACAACATCGATGGCAGTGACCCGACCAGACATTCCGCCAGGACCAATATTTCTTGGGGCCATATTTTTGACCATATCCATTGAAAAGTCTTGAGCAGATAAAAGCGTTATGCAGCAGAGCATAACAAAGGAAAAAAAATGTTTCATTATTTCTGGGTTAGTTTAGTGAATGCTAAAATTAATGAAATCTCGGATGCTAAATCTAAAAGAGATGTTAATGCTTGTTATAGCCTTTTAAAAAGAAGTATTTTTATGGTGCAATGAAAAGAGAGAATAAGAAAGCGGGTTTTGTTTTTAAAACTTACGAAGCGCCAAATCAGTCACCATTTGAAAAGCTTTTTGAAATTTTCAAAGAGTTAATTACGTACACCTCTGGGGATTTTGATGAGGCCATTGATTGGTTGAGGCAACTTGACAAGGAGTACGACCTCACAACACCGGAATACACAATTGATGATTTTATTGAAGACCTAAAAAATAAAGGGTATATCCGTGAGGAAATAGACCCAACTGTTGGCGATGGTGATGGAGATGGTAAAGGAAAACTAAGAATAACAGAAAAGACTGAGCGCGCTATACGAAAGCAAGCTTTAGAGCATATATTCGGAAAAATTAAGCGCAGTGGTTCAGGTAACCATAGAAGTAAAGGTTTAGGTATTGGAGATGAACATACAGGGGAATTTCGTGGGTATAGATTTGGTGATGCCATAGAGAAGGTATCTATGACGGAAAGTCTGAGAAATGCTCAAATCAATCATGGTGTTGGTGATTTTAACTTAACCGAAGATGATTTGGTTGTTGAAGAAACCCTTCATAAAAGCCAGATGAGTACGGTATTAATGATTGACATCAGTCATAGCATGATATTATACGGCGAGGACCGAATCACACCCGCCAAAAAAGTGGCCATGGCATTGTCTGAACTGATTATGACACGCTACCCAAAGGATACTTTAGATATTTTGGTATTTGGAAACGATGCCTGGCCTATTAAGATTAAAGACTTACCCTATTTGAAGGTTGGGCCTTATCATACCAATACAGTAGCGGGATTACAATTAGCTATGGATATGTTGCGTCGCAAACGAAATACCAATAAGCAAATTTTTATGATAACGGATGGTAAGCCAAGTTGCTTGCGCATGCCTGATGGTCAGTATTATAAAAATAGTAATGGACTTGACCCCTATATTACCAATAAATGTTACGCTATGGCTCAACAAGCTAGACGCTTGCATATTCCTATTACAACATTTATGATTGCAGAAGATCCCTATTTAATGAGTTTTGTAAGGGAGTTTACACAGGCGAATAGAGGCAAGGCCTTTTACACAGGACTGAAAGGTTTGGGCGAAATGATTTTTGAAGATTATGAGAATAATAGAAAAAGAAGAATTAAAGGATAATTGCTAAAAATGAAAAACATAAAAACTTTAGGCGCGTTAAAAGACACAGGTTATCAATCAAAATCTATAAAAGATGAATTGAGAGATAATCTAGTTAAAAATATTAAGAGTAAAACGAATACTTTTGAAGGGATTCATGGCTACGAAAATACTGTGATTCCTGAACTGGAGCGTGCTATTTTATCACGACATAATATCAATTTATTAGGGTTGAGAGGCCAAGCCAAAACACGATTGGCGCGCATGATGGTCAACCTACTGGACGAGTATATTCCTTACGTAGAAGGTTCTGAAATTAATGATGATCCTTTAAATCCTATCTCTAGATATGCTCTCGAGCTCATTAAAGACAAGGGTGATAACACACCCATCGCGTGGTTACATAGAAGCGAGCGCTTTGCCGAAAAGTTGGCCACACCAGATGTTACGGTTGCTGATATTATTGGAGATGTCGATCCTATTAAAGCGGCTAATCTTAAGCTAAGCTATGCAGATGACCGCGTTATTCATTATGGAATGATTCCACGGGCTAATCGTTGCATTTTTGTAATTAACGAATTGCCAGATTTACAAGCGCGTATTCAGGTAGCATTATTTAATATTTTACAAGAAGGAGACATACAAATCCGTGGGTTTAAATTGCGGTTACCTTTAGATATGCAATTTGTATTCACGGCGAATCCAGAGGATTATACTAACAGAGGTAGTATAGTGACGCCCTTAAAGGATAGAATTGGGTCTCAAATATTGACGCATTATCCTGCTACTATTGAAACCGCAAGAATTATAACTGAACAAGAAGCAAATTCTGGGGATGCACAGAAGAGCCATATTTATGTACCTGATTTAGCCAAGGACTTGTTAGAACAAATAAGTTTTGAAGCTCGTGAAAGTGAGTTTATTGATGTAAAGAGTGGTGTAAGCGCTAGAATGAGTATAACGGCTTATGAAAATCTGTTGAGTACGGCTGAGCGCAGAGCTTTACTTGCAGGAGAAGAGACTACAGCTGTTCGTTTATCAGACTTTATTGGCGTTATTCCAAGTATTACAGGTAAAGTTGAATTGGTTTATGAAGGGGAACAAGAGGGTGCTGATTTTGTAGCTCAAACCCTAATGGATAATGCTATTAAAACCCTTTTTCCTAAATACTTTCCAAAGATTGAGAAACTACAGAAACAAGATGAAGAAACACCTTATGATGATTTAATTTCTTGGTTTTTTAACAGTGATGGGTTTCAGTTATTGGATGATTTTGATGATAGCACCTATCGGTTAAAATTAGACGAGATAGTACCATTAACTGATTTAGTTAAGGAGTATCAACCAGATATTGACGACCGTGATATCTATTTTGAAAAAGAGTTTGTCCTTTGGGGATTAGTACAGTTTAAGAAACTCAGTAAATATAGATATTCAGAAGGGTTGCAATTTCAGGACCCATACGGCAGTTTTATAAAGGGAATCTAAATATTTAAATAGGCTCTACACCTAATAATATTTTCGATTACTGATTTGTCTGCCAATAAGGGAATGTTTGAAGTTTGAAGAATGTAATGTAGCTCTAGTTTTAAGTTTTCATTCATCTGGAAACTTATTGCAGTATCCCATCGGAAATTATTCACAGCAAAATTATTTTTTGAACCAGCGAGTGGAAAAAATGGTTCTAAACTGATGAAAGCTGTACTTGCTTTATTTCCAAGAAGTTTAAAGCTTCCTGTTTTAACTCCAATAAGATACCTAGCTCTTAACCTTGAATCATTTTGAATGGATTTTTCACTAAAATTGAAAAATCGTTGTTCAAATCTAAATCGATGTAAAATGCTAAAAAACCCCAATTCAGGCCAATTAATATTTGTGTCTTGGTAAACTCGAAACTCGTAAGTATTAAATAGGTCTTTTATAAATGTATTAAAAGAACCAAGACCTAATGAAAAGTTTACTCTTTTCGTCAATTTGTAATTGATATTGGGTCTTAAATAAAATTGCCAAAATAAAGGGTGGTCTGCAGAATGGCGCAAGCCAAAGTCACCTCCAGTTGACCAATTGTCAGTTAATTGAGTTTTGAGAGTAATGTCTCCCCAGATCTGTAAGCTGTTAATGTTATCAATATCATTAGTTTGAGCCTCTATATGTATGAGCGCTCCCATAAAAACTAAGAGGTAAGTTTTTTTTAATAGTATTTTAATAATAGGTTTCACAATTAATAACGCTTTTAACGTGATTTTTTGTTGTGTTCACAAAGCCTTATGATTTCTTCTATCCTTTTTTGACGTGTTGCTTCGCGTTTAGCACTATTGAGCCAAGATAAATAACTTTTTCTGTAGCCTCGGCTGAAGTTTTGGTAATTTATAAAAGCCTTTGGGTTTTGGTCAAATGCGCTCTGAAGTTCTGGCGGAATAATACCATTTTCTACATCATCCATTTCGCTCCATTTACCAGATTGCTTAGCTAATTCTATGATTTTATAACCTGGTTCTTGTAATAGATTAGCTTTTTCAAGCTCAAAGATGTACTTTTTATTTAAAGCACTCCAGGTACTTTTAGGATTTCTAGGTGAAAAATATTGTTTGCGTTTACCGTTACCCAAGCTTTTTACGGTAGAATCTATCCAACCAAAACAGAGGGCAACTTTTACAGCCTCTTCCCACCGCATCGTAGGCATACCCGTTTCGAGTTTATAAAAGATGAGATGAACGGCCTGATATTGGCTGTGATTACTTAGTAGCCAATCGTACCAATCTACATCACGTTCAAAATATAATTCTGGGATTTCCAAACCATTTAGAGTTGCTTGGAATAAATATAAAAATCTCTATCCACTTTGAAGGCGTCTGTGGAAACAGTTTTTGTTTGCCATTGTGTTTTAGGAAATATCCACTCCTTTTTAACTCCGATTATAACTTCAATTGGCATATCAAAACCATCTACAACATCTATATATCTATAAGATAATTTACCGTTACTTAATTTATATTCTAAGATGGGAATTCGCGAATCACGCAAATATTGATTGAAAAAAGCACTTAAATCTTTCTTAGTCTTTTTACTTATGTAATCTTCAACTTGTTTTGTAGTTACGGTCTGGTGATAAAATTTTTTGTTCAAACCTCTTAAAACTTCTCGCCATAGACTGTCATCTTCAATCAGTTGACGTAAGGTGTGTAACATGTTTGCTCCTTTATAATACATATCGCCTGACCCTTCGTTATTGACGTTGTATTTTCCGATAATAGGCTTGTCATTTCTTATGTTAGCTCTTGTACCTATAACATAATCAGATGCTGCTTCCGTACCATAGTAGTAGTCTAAAAACAGATTTTCAGAGTAGGCCGTGAAGCTCTCGTGAATCCACATATCTGCGATATCTTTGTTGGTGATATTATTGGCAAACCATTCGTGACCAGCTTCATGAATAATGATGAAATCAAATTTTAAACCCCAACCCGTTTGTGATAAGTCTCTTCCTAAATAGCCCTTGGTAAATTGGTTGCCGTAAGTAACGGAACTCTGATGTTCCATACCTAAATAGGGTACTTCAACCAATTTAAAACTATCTTCGTAAAAGGGGTAAGGACCAAACCAATGCTCAAAAGCTTTCATCATTTTGGGAGCATCTTTAAAGTGTTCTTTTGCTTTTTCCAGATTATCTTTAAGTACCCAATAATCCATATCGAGAGGACCTTTTTCACCTCTATACACTTCTGAAAAATTCACATAATCACCAATATTGACATTAACACCATAATTATTGATTGGATTAGATATAAACCAGTGTGATTTTACTTTTTCTCCTAAGTCTTCGAGCTGTCTGAGGCGACCATTAGAGACGTTGGTCAATCCTTTTGGAATGGTAACACTTATAAGCATACTATCCACTTCGTCGTAGCCATGATCTTTATTTGGCCACCAAACGCTTGCACCTAGGCCTTGACAGGATGTCGCCACAAAATGATTTCCGTTTTTATCTTTTTTCCAAGAAAAGCCGCCATCCCAAGGTGCACGCTTAGCTTCGCGAGGATGACCTTTATAATACACTTCTATGGTATTAACATCATCAATATTTTGAGGCGTTTTTAAATAAATAAAATGGGCATTTCCCTCGCTTTTTATATCTAAGTTTTCGCCATCTTGTATAACCTTTTCAATGGTCATTGGTGATTGTAAATCAATCTGAATGGTTTGATAGGGTTTCAGTACTTTATATTGAATGGTATTTTTTCCCGATATGAACTTTTTTTCTGGTTTTACCTCAATGTCCAAATGGTAATAGGTTAAATCCCACCATTCGCGCTCAGGAGTTATGCTTCCTCTAAGGGAGTCTTGACGTGTAAAGTTTTGCTTTTCTTGAAGTAATTGTGCAAAACTAAATGAGCAACAAAAAAAAACTAAAAGATATATTGGTAATTTGCTCATCTACCTCATTATTTGATTTGGAAATACAACAACACTTTCATGACCATTTTCGCCTACGGCTGCAACACCGAATAAAAAATTGTCAATTACAATACCTTCTAAAGTGAATTCAGTTACCTTGCCAACATACCTGCTTTGATCCCAAGTAGGTGAAGTTGTATCCCGCCAATAAATTTTATAGCCTTTTGCACCTTCCACCGGAGACCATTTTAATCTCGCGGACGCTTCAACGATACCACCAATACCAACTTCTTTAGGTGCAGGTGGTGCTGATGCTAAACTTGCCAAATTAATGGCATTAACAGCAGTTAATTTTTTGCAATAGGGAAAATTAACATGTTCAAAAGTATCGCCATAAGAAATACCATTTTCTGTTCTAATGTCTTGATGCTGCTGTGTATAGTTCTCGTGAGCCTCCATGATTCTTATCCCAGCGAACCCCAAATCATTAAATGGTCTGTGATGACCACCTCGCCCAAATCTGTCTAAGCGATATACCATTATTGGATTCATTTCTGGCATGTAAGTTTTTGTTGTATTATGAACATAACGTGCCAATTGTCTTGAAATTCCATCAACTTCACCACCATAAAACCTTCTTCCTCTGGCTTGTCTTGCCAATTGTTGTAAATCGGTTATATCCGTCGTGATTGGCTCAGAAAATATTCTAAATGTTCTATTGTCTATGACACCGTCAACGCCTGTAATATTACCAATCATATCGTTGTTAAGTACACCAATAATCTCCCAATTATTGTCTTTTGCATATTTTGCAAGACCTTGCCCACCAAAGAGCCCTTGTTCTTCACCAGATAAACCTGTGTAAATGATGCTATTCTCAAATTTATATTTTGAAAGTATTCTTGCCGCTTCAATTGCGCCTGCCATACCAGTAGCATTATCGTTGGCTCCAGGTGAATCTGTGGTATAATCTGTTGGGTCTGATACTCTAGAATCAATATCACCACTCATAATAATGTAACGGTTGGGATAGGTTGTACCGCGTTGAATGGCCACTACATTTACAACATTAACATCCTTAACAATACGTTGATTAGTCCCTTTTTCAAAGAAATTATTCTGAAACGAGACTTCTAAACAATCATTACAATCTGACGAAATCAGGTCGAACTGTCGTTTTATCCATCGACGTGCAGCCCCAATACCTCTAGTTTCAGATACTGTGTCACTAAGGGTATGCCTAGTGCCAAAATCAGCAAGGGTTTTAACATCATTTCTAAGGCGTTCTTCGGAAACTGCATCTATGATATCATAGAGTTTTGAATCGGTTTGAGATAATGAATATCCTGAAACTACGATACAAAAAAGGGTAAAAACATATTTCATATTCTCGTTGGTGTTGGTTAATGGTAAAATTAAGCTTTTAGAATCTGTATAGTTTTAAAGAAGTGTTAACACCTAGGTAAATACACTAGGATGTTTTTTTCTAAAAAAGGCTCCGTTGAAATAACACAGTGGTCCAAGCAAGGCATAAACGAATCCGGGAAACCCAAAGTTAATACCTAGTTGAAATGCTGATAGAATTACAGACACAATCCCAATAATTACAAAAATGAGGAAATGAGAGCAAAAGAATTTCAACTTCAGGCGGTTGTTATTTTCTATGTCTCTCTTATAGGCTTTCCAATAGAGAAAAGAGTAGGATGCAAAAATTAAAACAAATCCGCCACCATATAGCATGAATAGTTGGGAGAGGTCATTTGCCGTCATTCCAATTTGTTGTGTAATGGAATTAATTAATGTCTTCAATGGAAACAGATAAAAGAGAATAGTAAACAATAACAAGATGTTCGCGGTAATAATCCAATTATCTACATATTTGGTACGTTGAAAAAAATTATAATGCACTTTCCATAACAGCATCATTACAAAAAAAGCTACACCAAAACTTGTAAATAGCGGTAGTTGTGCTCCAATATTTTTAATATCTATCGTTGTACCTATATCTACAACCATTAATGTTGCGGCAAAAGCAAAAATACCATCACTTAGAGCCGTTATTCTACCTCTAGAATGTTTGTACATACTTTAGGTTTTATTTTAAACTACTTAAAAGTTCTCTTACCTGCTTTGGAGATTTTATTTGATATCTCGCTTTTGTTTTCTTATAACCCACTTTTATCGAATAGGCAAATTCGGGAGCTTCTTCGAACATATATTCATCCGTCCAATCATCTCCTACAATCAATACAAAATCATAGTCTACATCTAATAAGAGCTTATTGGTGGCTCTTCCTTTATTGACGTTACTGCTTTTAATTTCCATAACCTTATTGCCCTCTAACAAGGACAAATCATTATTAGCAATCATACTGGTAACAACTGTTTTAAGCTCTGTTGTTCTTATTTGAGCCAGTTCCGGGTCAGCAGTTCTGTAATGCCATGCTAAAGAATAGTTTTTACGTTCTATAAATGTTCCTGGTGTGCGGTCAACAAAGGTTTCTAGGATTGGCAGTAGTCTAGTCATCCAATCGGTTTTGAGGCGTTCTAATTCAACCCATTCCTTATGATGTCTAAGCCACACTCCATGGTCAGTAACTAGATTATAGGACTTTTCACCAAACCAGTTGTTAAACGTTTCTTTATCCCTTCCACTTATAAGAACAAGATTGTTATTCTCATCCTCTTGCAGGGTATCGAGTAATTCAAACAAGGCGTCATCTGGTTTAGCATCTTGAGGATTGTCCGTAAATGTTGTTAGGGTACCGTCATAATCCAGCAGTATTAAGCGTTTTTCAGCATTGTTATAATCGGTTTTAATTTTTGAAGCGTCGGCTACGGTTAATTCTTTCGCAACAATCACTTCTTGTAATTCTCTTGTAGCTCTTAATGCGCTTAAAAATTCTTTTGCCCATTTCTCAACATCATAACGCTTTAGTCGTTTTTGTAAAAACTTCATTCGTGTTTTTTGCTCAGCTTCTGGCATTTCTAAAGCACGCTTCAAGGTATTTGCAAAATCATCATAACTATTGGGATTAATTAATAAGGCCTCATTCATTTCTTTAGCTGCACCAGCCATTTCGCTGAGAATGAGTACACCATCAGTGTTGGTTCTGGTAGCTACATATTCTTTAGCTACTAAATTCATCCCATCTCTTACGGGGGTAATTAAAGCCACATCTGCCGATGTATATAAATCTATTAAATCACTAAATGGTAAGGATCTATAAAAATACCAAATAGGTGTCCAGCTCACGGTGGCAAACTGGCCGTTGATTCTACCCACAAGCTCGTCTGTTTCCCTTTTTAGCTTTATATACTGCGGAACATTAGATCGCGACGGAACTGCCAGCATTACGAGTCTCACGTGTTCCTTGTATTGCGGATAAGCGTTTAGAAAATATTCAAAAGCCCTAAGCCTGTTAGGTATGCCTTTGGTGTAATCCATTCGGTCAATGGATAGAATAAGTTTTTTGTTATGTTCTGGATCAATATGTTCGTCTAAACGTCGCTGTAAATCAGATTTTTCCTCATGGTCGCTATTGTGTTTAAGAGCTGCATTCCAAAACTTTTGATAGTCTATTCCCATTGGGAAGGAATCTACTTTTATAATACGATTATGATAACTAATTTCGTTGAAATTGACTTCTAATCGTAGTATACGTTTTATAGAACTTAGGAAATGACGTTCGTAATCATAGGTGTGGAAACCGATGAGGTCTGCCCCGAGCATTCCTTCCAACACCTCACTACGCCAAGGAAAAGTTCTGAAAATTTCATAAGATGGGAATGGAATATGTAAAAAGAAACCAATGGTTGTATAGGGTTTTTTAGCTTTTATCATTTCTGGTACTAAAAGCAGTTGGTAATCGTGAACCCAAACCGTATCGCCATCGTTTAATTGCTCTAAGACCGCATTTGCAAATTTCTGATTTACCTCTACATATGCGTTCCATTCTTTAGTTTCAAAAGCGGTATATTCCATAAAATAATGAAACAGTGGCCATAAGGTTTTGTTGCTAAATCCCAGATAATAATCCTCAATATCTTGCTCAGTGAGGTTTACAGCAACACATTTTTCCTGCTTAACACGCTTATTGACGGTATCTCGTAATTTGGGATTTAGGTCTTCGTCAGTTATTCCTGTCCAGCCAACCCAGATACCATTTCCTTCGGTATGCACTGATTTCATGCCAGTAGCTAGACCTCCAACGCTAGCTGAAACCTCTAGTTTGTCATCTTCAATTGAAATTTGTAGTGGTAGTCTATTTGAGACTATAATGGTTTTAGAATTACTCATATTTTGTTATGCGGTTCTTATTTCGTTAATTTAAACAAAAATGATTGCTAATCCATATGAGAAAAGAAGAATTAATGAATAATTTAAACTACGGCATTATAGGAAATTGCCAAAGTGCAGCCTTAGTTTCAAAAAACGGCGCTATAGATTGGTGCTGTTTACCAAAATTTGACTCACCATCTGTATTCGCCAGACTTTTAGATGATGAAAAGGGCGGTTATTTTGGTTTTGAAGTTGATGAAAGCTATAACATCACGCAACACTACCTAGAGGATACTGCGATTTTAGTCACCCGATTTAGTAATGGCTTAGATTGTTTTGAGGTGCATGATTTTATGCCGAGATATTACAAGGCCCAGAATAAATATCATAAGCCACCAGAGGTCTTACGGTCTGTTAAACTAGTTTCTGGGAAGCCCAGTTTTAAAATAAATTATGACCCGAAATTGGAGTATGCCAAAGGGGTTACCACTACTTATATTAAACACGAATTTATTGTTAGTATCAATGATGAAGAAACCTATGATACGCTTTTTCTTTATACAGACTTTAATTATGAGGCTGTTGTAAAGGGTACTGAAATAGAATTGGATAGAGACTATTTTTTGTGGTTTAGCTATAATGAAAAATTGGTAAAGCCCAATGTAAAAGAAGTTCAGCTAGAATATGAACGAACCAAAGTCTATTGGCTGAATTGGATGGAGCGTACGTCTGAATTTAAACTCTACAATGATGTTATTTCGCGTAGTGCCATTACATTAAAACTTTTAAGCTACGATAGAACGGGAGCGGTTTTGGCTGCAGCGACCACTAGCCTGCCAGAAACTATTGGTGAAGTTAGAAATTGGGATTACCGCTTTTGTTGGATCCGAGATGCCTCAATGGTTATAAAAGTTATGAATCAATTGGGACATAAAAATATTAGTAAACGTTACTTGAACTTTATCATTGACCTTATACCAGACAAGGATGAAAAACTTCAAATAATGTATGGCATCGATAGGGAAAAGCGACTTACGGAACATACATTAGAGCATCTCTCGGGTTATGAAAATTCTAAACCGGTAAGAATAGGAAATGCTGCATACAAACAAAAGCAGAACGATATCTACGGGATTCTAATGGATGTTATTTACCAGCTCCTTCTCAACTTTAGAAGTGATGTCGATCATCGAGAAGAATTATGGACCATTACCAAAGGCATTGTTTGGGTAGTTAACAAGCATTGGACAGAACCTGATAAGGGTATTTGGGAATTTAGAAATGAAGACAAACATTTTACCTTCTCTAAAGTGCTATGTTGGACCGCCGTTGATAAGGCTCTTAAAGTAGCAGGGCTTTTAAATAAAACATCAAAAATTGCACGCTGGCAATTGCTAGAAGAAACAATAAGAAAGGATATTATGGAAAATGCATGGAACGAAGACGTCCAAGCATTTACACAAGCCTATGGCTCTGAGGATTTAGATGCTTCTGTGTTATTAATGGAATCTTATGGCTTTATAGATGCTAAGCATCCTAAATACATTAGTACTGTAAAGGCCATTGAGCGCGAGTTGTGTTATGAAGGATTATTATATCGCTATAAGAATAAAGATGACTTTGGTTCACCGTCCTCTTCATTTACTATTTGCACATTTTGGTTTATAAACAGCTTATATAAAATAGGGGAGAAGGAGCGTGCAAAAAAAATGTTTGAGAAACTATTAGGTTACAGTAACCATTTGGGTTTATTTAGTGAGGATATAGATTTTAAATCGAAACGGCTTTTAGGTAACTTTCCTCAAGCGTATTCGCATTTAGCATTAATAGAAACGGCAATTAATATGTCTTCTGGAGTTAGAAAGGTAAAACTAAAAAGTGAGATTCGTTAATCTTTTTCTTTTAGAATAAGTGTCCCAAAAACACTGGCATTTTTCCAACCTAAATCTTGTTTAAACCCTTCGTTATTTGAAGAGCCGATAAAGTTTTCCCGATGCTCACTATTGTCGTTATCGCAGTAGGCTAGCGCAAACCCCATTTTTTTATTCGGTGCAAGTTGTACTGGTGTGCCAGCAGATTGATCAGAATAGGATTCGTCATAGACCAAAATTTTAAGCTCCCAAGTCGTTATGTTGCCTTTTGTAATCCGTTTAGAATCTATATGACTGTTGTATAATTTTCCTGTTTTGTCTGTAGCCATATCCACCACGTTACCGTCTAAGTCAACATGGTAGGCAAAGGCAGAATGATTGTACTGATGATTACCGCCATTGTTATTTTCATCTAAGAAGATTTCTAAACAATCGTCATCCCACCAAGCTTTTAAAGGGTCTTTATTTTGGTCTAAGAGCACATCATCTCTAATTTCAGCTAAAAGATATAGGGCATCTTCTGTCCATGTTAATTTGTACCTGCCAGAAAAGTCATCTTTTGTAAAAGTATCACCTAACCAGAGTTGGTCTATGGCTTGCCACGCAACCGTTTGCCATATAGGTTCATTGGCCAGACCGTCTATTGAAATTTCAGAAGTGGACTTTCTAACTACAGTAGGCTTATTATAGGGTTTGATTTTGCGGTAATATTTAAATTCAACGGTTTCTATATCTCCCATATCATTCTTAATATCTACAAAAATATTCATTTGGTTGTTTGAAACTTTTTCAAAGCTCATGCCTTCAAAAACCGCTTTGCTTGCTGTGATGTATTTTAAAGGGAAATCGATGGTTTCATCTTTGGTTTCCCATCCTTTTAAATCGTTATTGAAGTGCTTTAGTTGCAAGACCAAGCTGTTATTCACTTCTCTAATAATTTCGATTTCATAGAATTGAACCTTTCCATCTACCGTCAATTTAAATGTTGCCATCATTGAACCGTCTGAAGGCTCACTCCATATTTCTTCTGTTTGTCCACCAAAGGCCTCACCGTGCCACGTGCCAGAAATCCATGAAATGTTTTCGAGTTTAGGTTCTAGTTTTGTTTCTTTCTGGGCTTGGCAAAAAAAACTAGATATTGATAATATAACTATGAAATATGTTGTTTTAAAATTCATTAAAATAAAGTTTAAGGTTTTGTTGCTTCAATAATCTTATCAATTAATACATTAGTTTCCTCGCAACGTTCTTTAACTTGATGATGATACCATAGCATATTGTCTAAATGATTCTCAAATGCAAGTTCATTAAATACAATATAATAATCTGGTTTGAGTTTGGATTTACCTGTCCATTTTAATTTTATTTGGGCATCCATTTCTCTAAAAGAAATTTTGTTCAATAGATAAGGCACAAATTCCTCATTAGCCCAACGTTCTAATCTATAAAAGCGCTCCTTTCTTATTTCACCTAAAGCATTCCATTGATAAAGTAGTTGGGTTATACTATCATCTTTGATGAGATTTAGTTTACCACTTTGCATCACATTTTTTAAGGTATTATCTGCAAAAGCAATATCGTTTGCGCTCAAGGACTCATATAATAGGCTGTCTAGGTTATGTTTAGAGAGTTGGTCTTTTGATGCGCCAGCGAGGTTAATTAACAAGTTTAGTGCATCCATTTCTTGTCTATTACGTATCATATATTTTTTCAGTGCACCTTTATTCTCTTTAAAGTCGGTATGGAGTTTTGCAATCACTTCTTTTTCTTCATTATTCTCAATTCGATTTTGATTCCCGTTATTGACTTGAAGCGCTAAAAGGATACCAATCATAACAAGAACGATTTCTCCAACGGCGTATTTGAAGTATTTGGTTGTTTTCCCCGTTTCCATAAGGTTGTATCGTATTTTTCTAAAGAACTTAATCATGTCATTTTATACTTGAGTTACTATTTGTATCCTCACCAAAGGTCTACTAGACCTTTGATTTTGCTTCTCAAAATTATGTTCAGATAGTCTAAAAAATTTAATCATAATTGAATAATTTCTACCTTTCTCTGTATTTTCATCAAAGGTCTACCAGACCTTTTCTTCAAATAGCTAAAAAACTTAATCATAATTTGATATGTTCTGTCATTTCGAACTTATGTGAGAAATCTCATTATGAGATTCCTCGTCGCATTGCTCCGGCGGAACGACCACATATTTTGTTTAATTAAAGATTTGCTGAGGTGTCTAATTAATTTTATGATGTCTTAGGTCTAGATTACTTTTATGGTTAAACTCAAATAATTATCTTTCGTCAAGATACTATAAAGTTAAAATATGAAAGCTATTTATCGATTATTACTTCTTATTACCACTTTAGTTATTGGTTGCGCTGATTCAAATACATCTTCTAATTCTGAAGTTGCTGAAATTAATCCCGAAACCTATTGGGGCGAAAGTCCATGGCCAGAGATTAGGAAAAAGAGAATCGGCCAATTATTGCCTAAAGCGCTTAAAGCTGCGAATGTAGATTGCTGGTTAGTGATTTGTAGAGAAAATAATAACGATCCTATGGCCGACCATATTGGAGGAGAAAATGCTGGTGGTACTGCGGTATTCTTGTTTTATAACGATGATGCAGGGTTTCATTCTAAAGTATTTTCACCATCGGGTGAAGCTACAGCCTTGGATGATTTGGATATCCATGATGAGGTTGTAAGCGTTGAGCGTGGCACGTCTGCAGTGAACATGGCCGTAGACTTTATAAAAGAGAAAGACTTTAGGACTATAGCAGTGAATTCATCTGATAGTAATTCTGTAGCTGATGGTTTATCTTATACCCAGCGCCAAAATTTAGAACAATTATTAGGTGAAAACGCTAAGCGTTTGGTGTCTTCTACAGACGTGGTGTATGAGTGGTTATCAATTAAGTTACCAGAAGAAGTTGAGATTTTAAGAAGAGCGGCGCAGCTCACTGCAGATTGGCAAATAGAAGCCTATAAGCAAGTTGTGCCAGGACAATCTACAGATGCAGATATTGCTAAGTTTCTAAACCAAAAAATGGCAGAATATGGTGTAAAGGATGGTTGGGCACCAGACCAAAACCCTAATGTTAATTCTGGTGCAGATAGAGGCCATTCACATGCAACAGATAAGGTGATTATGCCAGGTGACGTCATACAGATTGATTTTGGAATTAAAGTATACGACCGTTGGGTAAGTGATATTCAGCGTTTTGCATATGTCTTAAAAGATGGCGAAACAAAAGCTCCAAAAGATATTTTGCATTATTGGGAAAGTGGTAAAGCAGGAAACAGAGCGGCTTTAGCCGCCATGAAGCCTGGTGTAAAAGGTGTTGATGTAGATAGGGCACAACGTGTACTCATGGAAAAAGCAGGCTCAGATTATGTGATGTGGAGCACAGGGCATCCAGTGGGTTATGTAGCACATGATGTTGGACCAAATTTAGGAGGATCACAAGCCTCACATGTAAGACCAGCTTCAGAGAAACTAATTAAAGAAGGCATGACCTTTGCGTTTGATGGTTTCCATGCTTGGAAATTGGAAAATGGCGGAGTAAAGACCATTTCGGTAGAGGAGATGGCTGTAGTTAAAAAAGATGGTGCTGAGTATTTAATTGCACCGCAAGAGGATTTGATTTTGATTTCTTCTAAAAATTAATGTATTAATCTATTTTCTCATTTGATTTTTTTTGGATTAATGAACGGCGAATATGACGGAAGAATTTTATCATCAATAAATTATTCAGTTAAATTATTTAACTCGTCCAAGAGCTTTTGGGTTTCTCGCTTTTTTGAGAGCAAAAGTTGTATGTGGAACCATCCATAATCATATCTTGTTGTAGCCATATTAATAAACTCCATCAGTGTACCTTTATCTTTAAGCTTTTCTTGTGTTGTACTTATTAAAGCAGTCATTTTATGCTTTGAAATACCGCCTTCATAAGCCATATCGTCTGTCATGTAATTAGCGTAACTCTCTGGTTTTTCCCAATAACTAGGTATCAAGGTTCTTAATTTCGGGGCAGTTTCTGAGTCTACAAAATAGCTATTGTTGAGTTTAATAACTTCCTTTGTCCGCTCAATATCTTGATAGAAGACCACAAGACTGTTTTTAAAAGCAGCATTACCAATAAGTTTCATGTCACCAGTGTTGATGAGTTCTGTATAAGTTGGGTTTACGGTTTTAAATGTACGACGATCCTGAAGTCCGTTTGCAGCTTCGAGCAAAGAAGCATCGAAAATAAAAGTTTCGTTTTCATTAAACGCCTTTAGAATGGTCTTGCTATCAGAGCAAAACCGTTTTTCAGCTGTAATTTGAGTCTCTATTTCCTGAATTTGATTTTTAAGATCTACTTTTAGTGTATTGAGATACAGTTGCTCCTTTTTACGATTATCTTTCTCGGTATTCCAGTTATTAATCTGTAGGGCAATAAGAATGCCGATAACTACAAGGATGATTTCGCCAACGGCGTATTTGAGATATTTGGTGGTTTTGTTTTGATTCATAAGCTTAAATCGTGTATGTCTAAAGAATTTAATCATAAACTCATTTCGTTGTAGGTTCAGTTAGTGCAATTATAGTTTCAACAGTATGTTGTACTTTCTGTAACTCACCAGAGTTAAATAGTATGTCCTCCACAAGTAAATGGGTGTTTTTAACCAAATATTCGAACTTTAGAGTTTGAAGCGCTTCGAAATCGTTCCGTTGATCATTAAAGTTGAAATTAAAATCGAAGTGATTTGCCATGTAAGGATCATACTGTTCTATCATATGCTCTCTTGATCTTAATTCTTCTTCCTGGTAATCGTCTATTAAATCATTCCAAGAAATCAATAGGTCTTTTAAAGTATCATTTTTTATTATATCAAAAGATGAGGTGCTGGAGAGCGCATTTATACTTGTCTGAGAAGGATTAAAAGTAGTTCCGCCATAGGACCAGAACAATTGATAACTTAAGGAATCTAAAACAGTGGCTTCTGGTTTGGATGTAATAGGAAACAAGCTCATAATTTTAGTGCAACATGTATAAACAAGCTCATGCTGTTCTACCACCGAATCTAATTGTTTTTTATTCTGCTTAAACTCTTTATTGATATTTGATAGGACTGCTGTTTCTTTAGTTGCATTTTTTCTATTTTCGTTCCAATTGTTAATCTGCAATGCAATTAAAATACCAATGACCACAAGGATAATTTCGCCAATGGCGTATTTAAAGTATTTTCCCATTTTGTTTTGTTCTAAGAGCGATTTACGGATATGTCTTAAGAATTTAATCATTACTGTTACATTTTTTTTCTAACAATTGCTGTAAAATATCTACTTCATTTTCAATAAGTTCTAATAGCTGTTGGCGTCTTCCGTAATCTGTACCTGTGATTAAGATAGCATCATACAAGATGGGCTTATAACTTTCAGAAATATACTCTGGTGAATCTTCTTTAATTCTTTTTCTTATAGCTTCAGTAAAAATCTCTTTATTGTATCTTGAAAATATGTTAACCTGATGTACACCTGTCTCAAACCAATTGTCGAGGGACTTGATGCGGTCCATAATAAAGTCTGTATTTTTAATTATGGTTTCGGCATAACCAGCTACGTTAGTATAGTATGTGTTAAGCGCTCCTGTAATCGCTTTATCTTGAATGATACTTAAATTTCCACTAGATTTAATATCGGAATAAGTAGCGTTATTTGGTTTAAAAGAAGTTGTGACCCTTTGAAGTGCATTAATCCAGCTTTTGCCAAATACTTCTGCCTTTGGTTTCTCTTTTTGAATTTCTAGTATAGCCTCATGGCTGCCATTTCTGCGCTCTTCATTTAAGGCTTTTAGTTGTAAAACTTGTTGTTTGTCTTGTTGTATGTTCTCTAATAATAAGCAATAATAATTCTGCTCTTGAGCACGTGATTTTCGATCCTCATTCCAATTATTAATCTGTAGTGCTATAAGAATTCCTATGACAACAAGGATGATTTCACCGATTGCATATTTAAAATATTTACCTGTTTTGTTTTCCATAATTAAGTTTTGGCGGATATGTCTAAAGAATTTAATCATTTAATAATTCTTAATGGCTTTTAATAATTCTTTGGTTTGAATTTTAAATTCAGTAAGGAGTAAAATATGAATCTTGGCGTAGGTTTCTCTTGATGCTAAATGATTTATAAAGAATAATTCGTTTTCCTCATTCTTTAATAGTTTAGAACTTATTTTTATCAGGCGTTCCATGTTTTTTGCGTTTAATGGATTCGGGCTGCTAAATGTCCTGGAGTAACCCCTAAACAAATCTTCCCAAACTAGACCCGTATTAACAACACCCAATTTATTCATGGCTGGAATAAATTCTTGGTCGATGAATGAAGAGTTGTTACTATCTATTACGTTTTCTATGCGCTCAAGTTCTTCATAATAGTTAATGAGTTTGTTTTTAAAGGTTTCGTTTTTTAAAAGCTCAATATTGCCAGTTGAAATAAGTTCTATATATGAAGGATTAGGATTGTTGAACGTGCGTCTCGCAGAGATAGATGTTATGACTATAGCAAACGTAGTATCTATCCTTAGTTGGTTTGTTTCATTATAGGGTTGAAGTGCAAGTAAGCAGTTGTCTGCTATTTTTGCTTCAAAATCTATTTGTGCCTGAATAGCACTTATTTGATTGTTTAAATCGCGCTCTATATTTTTAATGTAGTTAGCTTCGCGTTTGGCATCCATGCGATTGTTATTCCAATTATTAATCTGTAGCGCAACAAGAATCCCAATAACCACAAGGATGATTTCGCCAATGGCGTATTTGAAATAGCGACCTGTTTTATTTTCACTCATAAGGTTGTATCGTATTTTTCTAAAGAATTTAATCATTGGCTTAAATTATAATTTGTTTCAATGAGTTTAATAATCTTTAAAGCATTTTCCTCATTTTCAAGACTAACATAATCTCCTCGGCTTATAGCGCCATAGAAAAAATTGAGTCCGTTTAGTAGTTGGTTGATTATAATAGGGTCTTCCGTTAACATTTGGTCGGGATGCGCCTCTATAATCTGTTGGGTTTGCATGACTTTTATTAATATTTCGGCGTCAAAAATTTTACCTAGAGATTCAACATATTGCTCTGCCCATGCGAGACCAGCATTGTTTAGTATTTCAAATTTTGAAAATGAATTATAGTATTTTGAGAGCTGCTTGCTAATATCTGTATCGTTAATTAATCTTAATTGTCCAGAACTTTTCATTTCTGCATAGGTTCTGTTTATAGGCTCTATTACCATCCATTCCAAAGTTACCCGACGCGACCAATAGGACAGTTTATCGACATGTGCTTTACGGTCTGCTCTTTTAATATTTGGCACTATAGAATCTATTAACCCATATATTTTTGCGTTACGTTGGCGATATTCATTGTAGAGTTTGACATCTTCTTTTAAATCCTCAACAAGATTTATCATATTTATTCGCTCTATGTTCAAATCATTTTTCTGTTCATTCCAGTTGTTAATTTGTAGTGCTATAAGAATTCCTATGACAACAAGAATGATTTCACCAATGGCGTATTTAAAGTATTTGGATGTTTTATTTTCCATAATTAAAGATTGTCGAATATGCCGAAAGAACTTAATCATTTTCAACAGTTAAAAATTTACCTACTTCAACTTCTAATTCTGTTAAATGTGTAATGAATTTGTTGATTGTTGGCATGTAATTACCGTCATTATATAATTGTTGATAGCCATAAATTACTTTATTTCTATAATCCTTACCATTAATAAAGTATTCCTGTAATACTCTTGTGCTATTTCCTTTCGTGATAGTTTTACTAATCCATTCGGGATACCAAGTATAATTGTCTCTTACATATTTTGAATGCTCTATAACTACTTCATTAAAATTTTTCTCTCTGTTCATCAGTTCAACTTCCAAAAGATCATATATGTTTATGGCTTTTAAAGCTAGACTGTCTTTAGTGTCAAGCTCTTTTAATTGATTTACACCAGATTTATTTAAGGTGATATTCCAACCGTTGGCCAATAATCTAGAGAGTCCTTGATCTAAAAGCTCTACCGTTATAGAGTCCTTTAGAACCTTTTCAAAAATAGGTTTCTTCTTCATATAGAAGGCCTTAACATCATTTAAGTCCTTAAGATCATTTTTAATATCAGCATGTACTGATTCATAAATATTAATTAATTTTTCGTTTCTATTTTCTTTTTCATTCCAATTATTTATTTGAAGCGCAATAAGAATCCCTATAACCACAAGGATGATTTCGCCAATGGCGTATTTAAGGTATTTGCCTGTTTTGCCTGTTTCCATAAGGTTGTATCGTATTTTTCTAAAGATTTTAATCATTGTTAAAACTGTCTTCAATTATGTCTATCATCTCAGTCATTTTATGTTTTACATCTATCAATCTTCCATGCTGTATTCGCCCATAGATAACATAGTTACTAAACATATTCTCAAATTGGAGTGTATAGAAGAAGGATTCAAAATTGACATTAAAATTAGAATTTGAGACGTTTTGACCTATAGTTTTTTTCGAATTTGGATTGATAGTAAGATTAAAAGAATTGCGATACGACAAATATTTTGAGTAAAGAGGTGTTTTTACGTTATCATCCAAATAAATTAGGCGTTTATCTACTTCGTCTAATTCGTCCATATATCTGTTCCACGATGAGATGTGACTTCGTAAGCCTTTACTTTTTATAATATCCATTTTACCAGTACTTATAATTTCATTTAAAGTGCCAACTTCCGGATCGAAGGTTGGTGTATAAATGTGTGTCATTAAAAGTTTGTACATACTATCATTTGAAACCGTTCTTTTACTTTGAATAAGTTCCATGGCTATAGAGTCATATGTTCGATAGGTGTGGTTTT
The DNA here is from genome assembly GCF_017581965.1 of Winogradskyella pelagia. Classification (GTDB taxonomy): domain Bacteria; phylum Bacteroidota; class Bacteroidia; order Flavobacteriales; family Flavobacteriaceae; genus Winogradskyella; species Winogradskyella pelagia. Next base: position 139,055 of record NZ_JAGEVF010000003.1, on the reverse strand, counting down.
GAAAGATTTTATTATTTAATTGCACCAAAGCAGAATCGAGATCTTGTTTTAAGTTAATTAAGGTCTCAGTTTCAATTTTTGTATTTAATCGGTCTTGATTCCAATTATTAATCTGTAGTGCAATGAGAATCCCAATAACAACAAGGATAATTTCTCCAATGGCGTATTTGAAGTATTTTGTAGTCTTATTTTGATTCATAAGCTCGTATCTAATTTTTCTGAAGAACTTTATCATAATTATAATCTTATAATGCCCACGCGGCAAGCTGGCCCAATCACTAAAAATGTCCACAGGACATTTTCTAAACGTTCTGTCCTATTTTCCATAACAAGATTTTGACGGATTTTTCGAAAGAATTTAATCATTGTTCAATTCAGTTTCAACGCTTTTTAAAAGCTCATTCACTCTATTTATAATACTGTTATTAACTCCTTTTTGCAGAGAAGCAATAGTATGCCTGTAATTAATGAGATTAATAATATTCAATTTTTGTTCAGGTTTGTTCAACTGATCTAAAGAAATAGTAGAGAGCGATGTATCAGTTGAATGGATAAACTTACTGTACGAATAATTATTAAAAATTGCTTCCATTTCATCTGAATATCCTTTTAAACTTAGTGTTCCAAGTTTCATGATTTCTGGAACAATCATATTATCAACTAAATTTGTATTATTATTGATAGTATTTGTTGACCATAGTTGTAATTGTTCGTTAAAAGCCACAAGGTCTTTACGTAAGTTAGTATTTCTGATAAGCTTTGTTTGCCCAGAATTAATCATCTCAACGAGTGTGGTTGGGCTTGCAATAACCCCCCATCTAACGGTTAAATCATTTATTTTAGGTAATATAGAATCCATGTTGTAAAAACCTTGATTTAAGTCATAATGCCTTATGATATCACTAGATTGATTAAGGATTATATCCTCAACAATATTGGCCGTATTGTAACTCTCTATAATGCCTTTTAAATCGTCTTTAAGATTTTTCAGATATACTTGCTCTTGTTTTTTATCCTTATTGCCTTCATTCCAATTATTAATCTGTAACGCAATCAAAATTCCTATAACCACAAGCACAATTTCTCCAACGGCGTATTTGAAGTATTTTCCCATTTTATTTTCTTGGATTAATTGTTGACGAATATGTCTAAAGAATTTGATCATTTTTGGAACTTCTTTAATTCATTAAGTAAATTTTGATTTAATTGTTTTAAATCTAAAAGTCCACGATTTAAAGTACTCACAAAATTGGCTTCTAAACGATTTAGGACTCTTTGGTTTTGAAATATTTCGGTGATATTAGAATTGTTTATTTGGTACAATTCGGGTATTTCGTCAATAACAAATTTTAAGAGTTCTTTCTGCGTTTCTAAATATCGATCTTGATTAGAAGTTAAGAAATCATCATAACTATTATAGGTTTCTATGATGGTGCGCCGCAATTTTTTATCTATAATAATTCCGATTTTACCTGTACTTTTCATTTCGTCTATAGTCGTTGTAATTGGCGTAAATCGTTTTCTATTTTGCCATTGCATTCGGTAATAATACATTAATGAATCACTATCATAAGTTTCCTTTCTTATATACTCTGGATAAATGCTAAAGTCGGACAAATAGAATGTTAAGTCTGTATGTTCCTTTAAGTAGCGTTGTAATTTATACTTTGCCTTGAGCTGATTATTAGAAGCAACGAGTAGTTCGTCAATAGCACTGGCATCTTTACGAACATCATTAATTAGTTCATTAATATAACTTTGTTCTTTTTCTTTTTCTATTCTGGTTGCGTTCCAATTATTAATCTGTAATGCAATGAGAATACCAATTACAACTAGGATAATTTCACCAATAGCGTATTTGAAGTATTTGCCTGTTTTGTTTTCCATGAGTAAGTTTTGGCGGATATGGCGAAAGAATTTAATCATGTCTAACTACTTTTTAATTCTTCTTCAATCATTTTAATTGTAGCCATTATAAAGTCTCTTATATTCCTTTCGTTGATGACAACATAATCGTGATTGTGTTTGTGGTGCCATATTTGATTTTCGAACTCCATTAAGTCATCTTCAGATATGTTTATTCTAAATGGTGACTTTTCTTGGTAGGTTTCTAAATAATTCATTTTATCAAAGGCCAAGTTTTTGGTGAGCTCACCATTAGATAATGGAAAGCGTTTCATTAAAAACGGCATTAAGTTCATGGTGTAATTATCTGACCTAAACAATATATCTTCTTCGCAGTCTGCAATTAATGTTAGCCAATTACCTAGTTGTGCACGGATATTTTTATTTTTTAAAATATTTAATTTACCAGAGTTAACAATTTCACCAGAGACACCTGTTCTAGCATCAAATGAGGTGAAATCTCCAATATTTAGTAATAATGAGTCAACGTATTCTGGCATTTTATTTAAAGAATCTGCTCTTATGAGTTTTGTGAGGGTAAGGCAAGATTTGGTTGTTTTTTTGTTAACTGCTATGGTAGCATCTACTTCGCTCAAATTATATTCAAATTCGTCTTTAAGTGCCTTTAATAACTCTAACTCTTGTTTGTTCTCTATACGTTGTTGGTTCCAGGTGTTAATCTGTAGTGCAATCAAAATTCCAATGACAACCAGGATAATCTCGCCAATGGCGTATTTAAAGTATTTGGAGGTTTTGTTTTGACTCATAAGGTCGTATCTAATTTTTCTAAAGAACTTTATCATAATTGTTATAGAATAATATAATCTTCTTTATTCGCATCATATACTTTAGAGCATTTGCCATCTTTTTCTAGTTCAAAATAACTTTCAGGTTCTATAGAAACACCATATTTAACATCTAAAAAAGATTTAGGAGGGATGTTAATAGTATCAAAATTTTCGTTGTTCTTGTAATGCCATTTTAAGATTACTTCTTTCTCTTGATTGTTGTAAATAATTACATCTCTCTCAAAATATGTTTCATACTTTTTTTTCGGAACCTCACCACAGGGAAATTCTTGATAGGGCCTAAGGTTTAGATTGGTAAAAAAATCTTCCACCATTAGATTTTTATCCTTAGTAGATTTTAATTTAAATAACAAAATCACAGCGCTTGTTCTAATTAAATTTGCCTCCCAAACATTTTCTCCAAGTTGATATCGTATGTAATGGTTTACCTCGCTTCGGTAAATTTTATCATTTAAAGATCGATCGATTATTTTTTCAAAACCGACTGAATCATTTCTTCTAAATTCTGGAGTTTTGCTAGCAAGCTCTTTATTTCGTTGCATTGATAATTCTAAAGTTTTGTTTTGCCAAAATCGCCATGCTTTAATCCTTCTTTTCAATAGTTTAATTTCTGGAAGAAAAGACTTGTAGGCATTAGACAACTCTTTTTCTTGTTCAATAACTTCATCTAACCTCTCATCTCCTAAAAACGTTGATCGTGTTCTGTAACTGCCAAATGCTAGAATGGGTCGTTCGCGAATCATTTCTCTTGTAACTTTATCCTCTCTGTATAGCGTCCGAACAGAATCTGCCATATGACCACTTCTTAATAAAGCTGAAGTTTCTAAAATATTGTTTTCCAACTCTGCCTCCAGTGCTGTAAAAAGTAAATTTATTTCCCTATTTATTTTCCGCTTTTCGTTCCAATTATTAATCTGTAAAGCGATAAGAATCCCTATTACAACGAGGATGATTTCGCCAATGGCGTATTTAAAGTACTTACTCGTTTTGTTTTCCATAATTAGATTTTGACGGATATGGCGGAAGAATTTAATCATTTGGTTGACTCTAAAAGTTGTAAAATAGACTCTGTTTTTTCTAATACCTCTTGAAATTCTCTTAATCTTATCCTGTATAAATTAGCTTTTGAAGTGCCCCACAAATTGAGTTGGAGTGCAAGGTCTTTTTTATCTACTTTAGACCACATTAGAGCATTAGCATCTCCTTTATTTATATAAGTAAATGGTAAATCAAAAGGGTAACGCCTCATTAAATTATTTGTTTCTGTCAAAACCACACTATGATAGTTAGTATCAGACTTTGATACTTGTTCTTGCATTACTGATAAATCGAATAATTCCTTTTTAACCTCATCGTTAATGATTTCAATCTTTCCTGAAGATTTAGCAGAAGTATAGGTATTGTTGTTAAAACCCTGAAAGTTCTGAAAATAAATATAGATATCCTTTCTTATAAAATTCACCAGAGAATCGGTCTTAAAAGACGAGCTTGATAGTATTTTACTTTCTTCTTCCAAAGTTTGTTGACGCTGCCTTGTTTGTTCTAAAAAGGCATTTAACATTTGAACGTCTGCTTCAAGTTCTGCTTGTATAGATTTTAAAAGTTGTTGTTGCTCAATATTCTTTTTACGATGTTCATTCCAATTGTTAATTTGAAGTGCAATTAAAATACCAATTACAACAAGTACAATTTCACCAATGGCGTATTTAAAGTATTTTCCCATTTGATTTTCTTTTAGCAGTAATAGGCGAATATGACGAAAGAACTTAATCATCTGTTATAAGGTATTTATCTATTAGACTGATTGCTTCTTTATTGTCTGCCAAATAGTTTTTTGCCAAGCCCCGTAATATTTGCGAATTTGTTTTTATGCCCTGTAAGAAATATTGATAGTTGTTATCTTGCATTAGTAACTCATAATCCTTAAATAACACTTCTCCCGAAACGAGTTCACCGTTTTTTAGTTCTGTAGATTCCCACTTTTTAAAGTAAAGTGCTCCTTTCCGAGTGCGAAAATCCTCAATTTGTTCAATCACTATATCTTCCATATGTTTGAGCCACACCAAGTCGCCTTCATAAATATTGAAAACAAGTTCTCTTAACCTTGGATTTGAAATAACATCTAGACCTTTAGATTTAATTGTGCTATAGCTTCCAGCGTTAAGCACAGCTTTAGTCCATAAACCTGATTGGGAAAAGTGTATTAATAGCGAATCTTGGTAAGTACTATTGTGGTTTATAAGGTCAATTAAAATCTCACAAGATGTAATACAGAGGGTCTGAAGTTTTATATTCAGTTCTATATCCTTAATATTAAATTCTAAATCTTTCTTAAGTTGAATGATCAACTGCGTTTCATAATCTCTTTGTTTGCGGCTTTCATTCCAATTATTAATCTGTAATGCAAGCAAAATACCTATAACAACCAAGATAATCTCACCAATAGCGTATTTAAAGTATTTACCTCTTTTATTTTCACTCATAAGGTTGTATCGTATTTTTCGGAAGAATTTAATCACAGACTAGTTGTTTTTCGATTTTTCCAATTCAGAATTCAATTTAATAATGATGTTCTCAATTTTATGTTTTACACCATCAGACTGGTCATTTGTATATGCAGTATAACTGATGAGTTGAGCCAAATAATCTTCAAAATCTGGATGAACCAATAAAGGCTTAAAATCAGATTTTTCGAATAAACTCTTTAGGGTGTCATAATTGGCCATACTCCCCATAGTTATTTTTTCTCTCATTTTTTTGTCGTCAAATATTTCCATATGCATTCTACCTATTTGATAGTTCTCTCTCAGAAAGGGCATAACTTGGTTTTCCGTAAAATCCACGATAATTACTTCTTCTTCCTGGAGCTCACTTAAAGAACTGCTAAAACTAGACACATTGTTTCTTAGTTCCTTATTGTGTAATAAATAAAGTTTTCCGGTATTAATCAGCTCATTAGTAACACTAAGTTCTGGGTCAAAAGTTGGGCGTAGTGTAATTCTAATAAGATGTCTATCTAAACTATCTACAATTGCAAAGGACTCTGGTTCTTTTCTGTATTTTAGGAGTATATAGCATGATTTAAGGACATCATTTCTTATATCTATCTTTTGATTGATTTGGTTTAAATTATTTTCATACTCGCTCAATAAAAGATTCAATATTTCTTTCTCTTGTTTATTATTTTGGTTTTCTAAATTCCAATTATTTATCTGAAGTGCAATAAGGATTCCAACAACAACTAAAAGTATTTCACCAATGGCATATTTAAAATATTTGGATGTTTTGTTTTTCATGAGCAAAGATTTTCGAATATGTCTGAAGAATTTAATCATTATATATTTCTAAATCATTATTAATGATATCTATTAAAAGGCTAGATTTTTTTTTAATATCCTTATACCTAGGAATAAATTCTTCTGATATAATATTTGATATGGCCAATCCATTTTTATACTCTAAGCTATTAAAGAGTGCATTAAAATGGTCCTTGTTTATACTTAGCGATTCAGCTGTTTTTCCGTTATAAAAAATAGATTTGAGGCTGTTTAAGTCCACATAAGTAAACAAAGATTTGTTTATATATTCTTTATACTCGAATGCTTCGTGTTCAATACCAAACAGGTTGTTTTTATAAAGCTCTTCTAAATCTAATAGTAATTGTTTTATAGAATCATTTTCTATTAAGCTCAAATTTCCTGAGCTAGCCAACTCATTATATGTGCTGTTGTTTGGCGTAAAACGTTCTTCATTTATGGTACTGTAGACATCTTTAGATAGATTATTTACATCCGATATCATATTTATTCCCTCTATGTGTGAGATGAGTTTTTCAGTCACCTTCATTTTTTTTATCTTGTGTCGATTTGCTCAGTTAACTGAATTAGGTCTTTTTTTAAATCGAGTTTTATGTTTGTGAGGTATTTAATTTCACTTTTACGCTCTATCCTCTTTTCATTCCAATTATTAATCTGTAGGGCAATCAAAATCCCAATAACAACAAGTACAATTTCACCAATGGCGTATTTAAAGTATTTGGATGTTTTGTTTTCCATAAGAAGAGATTCGCGGATATGTCTAAAGAATTTAATCATTGCTCAATCTATTTTTTTCTTGGTTAATGCGTTCTACAAGTTTCTCCATCTCTTTTAATAATTTTACATATTGAGAAACCTGCCCTTGTAAAGTGAACAGCTTTTGTCTCAAAGCATTTATTATGAATAAGTCGTTTCTGTAATCGTCCAGCGTTTTAGGTTTAATATCAAAACTTGATACATCTGCTTTATAAAAGATGTTAGGATCACTATAATTTGAGCCATCTGCAAGATCCATCTGGGGAATATGGTCAAATTTTAATAAGTAAGGGCCAATAAAATTTCTAGTATAATCTCTAAGTGCTCTGTCCCAACCTTTATAGTCATCCGTGTAATACTTAACGATATCATCTGAAAGCGACTTATTGCTAATAAGCTCTAGTTTACCTGATGAAACTAAATTATTAAATGTTGTCGCGTTTTGATCAAAAAACGATACCCCAAAAATGGTACCGAATTTAGTCATAAACTCTTCCTTTGAAGCATCTCTTTTCCGCCCTAAAATTTCAATACATTCTATATAATTATTAACCTCTAATCCAATATTTGTATTTAACTCTTCGAGATAGTTAATATCTGAAACAATATCGGTTTGTAACTTATTTAGTATAAAGTATTGTTCTTTTTGGCTTTTGCGGTTTTCGTTCCAATTATTGATTTGTAAGGCAATCAAAATGCCTATTACTACTAGAATAATTTCTCCAATGGCGTATTTGAAGTATTTGGATGTCTTTCCTGTTTCCATAAGGTTGTATCTTATCTTTCTAAAGATTTTAATCATATTTCGTTAAAATTGGAAGTAGATAAACTGCTCGCCATGACCCTGGGCGATAACAATTAGAAAAAATAAGGTGGCCCAGAATACACCGAATAGCCATGCAGGTAATCCTCTAGCAAACTCCTTCAAGGAGCTATTGCGCATATACCAATGACATAAAAACATAATCCCAATAACCGTGCACACTTTTATGATATCAAAATTGCCTAGAATTTTCTCACCTTCCGTATGCACATAAAACATTGATTGTATCATGTGCCAAGCTTTTTCAAAAGTTCTAGCTCTAAAAAAGACCCATGTAATATTCACACAGGAAAAGGTGAGGAATGCAAGAAAAATACCATTATATGCCGTAATCTTAAACGGTAAGTACTTTTTTTGAAGGCGTTCTAGAATTAAATACGTGCCGTGCAAACCACCCCAAACCATAAAGGTCCAGGCGGCGCCATGCCAAAGACCTCCAAGTAGCATGGTTAACATTAAGGCTATATACATTTTAATGATACCATGCCTGCTGCCACCAAGAGGTATATAAAGATAATCCCTAAGCCAGGATGATAAACTTATATGCCAACGACGCCATAAATCTGAGAAACCGAGTGCTGCGTAAGGATATTTAAAATTATCGGGTAATATAATACCTAGCATCAGGGCTATACCTATAGCACAGGTAGAATAGCCTGCAAAATCAAAAAAAATCTGCCCAGAAAAGGCAATAGTTCCAACCCAAGCATCAAGGCCATGTAGGACTTTACTCGTTCCAAAGACATCATCAGACACTTCAGCTAGGAGTGTATCTGCCAGTACAACCTTTTGAAATAACCCAATGGTCAGCAAAAATAAGCCCCATAAAAATTGGTTCATAGTAGCGCGTTTTTCTTCATAGAACTGGGTGATGAGGTCTTGAGCCCTAACGATGGGTCCGGCAACTAATTGAGGGAAAAATGTGACATACAGGGCGAAGTCCAAAAAGGTTTTGGCGGGTTGTGTTCTTTTATAGTACAAATCAATGGTATAGGACATAGTTTGAAAAGTGTAAAAGGAGATGCCCATAGGAAGGATTATATCCATGGGTTGAGGTTCAAAATTGAGACCAATTATATTTAATAGGCTCACAAAATTTTCTAAAAGAAAATTACCGTACTTAAAGAACCCAAGGAAACCGAGATTTACAAACATACTGAGCAAAAGCCAGAATTTTCTGCGCTTTTTCTTGGTTTCTTTGGCCAAGCGATTTCCTGCTGTCCAATCTACCATGGTAGATATCCATAGAAGAATAATAAGAGGCGGATTCCATAGACCATAAAAGACATAGCTGGCAAAAAGTAGCATACGTTTTTTATTGGTCCAACTCAAAATCTTGATGTAGTATAATATCAATACCACTACTAGGAATACGATAAAACTTAAGGAATTAAAAAGCATACTATTTATCGATGTTGATTTGTGGAATAGCTTTTTCAGCTTTTAGGATTCCTATGAGTTCCCTTGTAAAGAATCGAGCATCTTCTGCAGATAGGTGAGACCATTCTGGCAAAAATAGATTTTGGAATTGCGGATAATCTTCATAGTGATAAGACTGAGCATTTACTTTATTTACGAGGACATCCCAAAATTCGTGTCTAGGAAACCCTTTGGCTTCTACCTCCTTAAATAATCCTGAGGAGGGACAGCGCACTAAAATAAGATTACCTCCTCGTTTTGTGAATGTATTGGCGAGTTTTTCAAAGGCTGCCATAGTCGCCGTTTTGTCCGGTGGTGGCCTATCTGCAGAAAGGATGTCTTTCCACACGGCTTTTATTGTATTGGCGTAGGAAGTGTCATTGGTCACATACTCTGGCATTTTCATGTGACGATCTAGACCGATTTCTTCAAAATTATTAAACGGTACAGGTGGCGGACCAGCACGTTCACTTATGTGTATACGGCTTAAGAGTGTGCCTAAATCTACATCTGAATCCCAAGCCTCATCACCATCTCTTATAAAAGCCAGATTGGTTTGTAGGGGAACCGATAATATGTGATTTATACGTTGGGCATAAGTACGATTTTTAAAGTAATCTACCTTTGCTATGGCTCGTCTCATTGGAGGGGCTTTTGGAAACGTCGTTGAAAATAATAGTGCAGGAGTAACACCCACAACCAAAGTACCTGCAAAGTCAGTATTTTTGACAATGTCCTCAAAGATTGGAATGGGAGAAGAGCCTTGTACTGCGAGCATGATTGGCTCGGTATGGGTTAAATCGCGCCATAGGTCTAACTGAATATCATAGAGTATCCTGGAAGACCCTATAAAAACAATTGTGTTCTTGGGCTTTTTTTGGAGTCGTTGGCGTTGGTTGGCCCAGAGATCTTTATTGTCATCTAGGTAAGGTTCTACACCTTGACATCTCCAATAGATTTCCCAAGATGTTATGGCAGTAACTCCTAGAATGGCTGCAATTATAAAGGATTGCCTTAACTGCATAGTATAAGATTGATTTAGTTAGTATATAGGCAGCCATGTAAATTAGGGTTATGGTTAAAGATAGTTAAATTATTGAATTAGAGCATTTACATAGGTTAGGCTTAATTTGCATTTTGAGATTCGAGATTCTTTTATTTTACATAGCTAAATCGTAAGGCAACTATTACCGTTAAGATGTCACTATCGGCGTATTTAAAGAACGTAATATGTTTTGGTATTAATACTTGTTATAACGTGTTTAATTTCTAAAAGTTTAATTTTTCCGGGCTTCTCTAGATTTTCCATAACAATTTCTGCTAGTTGATTTTATTCTTCAAAATCGTCTATGTATGGTCCGTTGCACTTAGTCCTTAGCGCTACGCTGTTCTTTGCCATATTTTACAACAACTTTTATAATAACTCTAAGAATTAAGGCTGCTGCCACAACATAAATAATAGTTTCTGTATCCATAGTTGAATTTAAATATTTGATATTTTGCTTTTTAAAGTACTTAAATCATTGCCAATTTCTCCCAAGACGTATTTAAAGTATTTGCCAGCCATCGCTGAAGCTTGGGATAACGTGCCTATTAGGTTTTTAATATTAGAAGATTGGCTCATATATTGTTAGGCTTTAGCAGATTAGTCAGGCTTAAGTAACTCTATAGCTTTTTTAGAACGCTCTTTAATGTCTTTACCTCTTACCTCGATATAGTAGTACAATTGTTTCAATGCTCCCATAAATAAATGCCTATGAAGCAATGCTTGAGCTTTCCGTTCTTTACTGTTTTTAATATTTAGTTTTTTGTAGAAATCAGCTGGCTCGCCCAAAAAAGCACTAGCTAATTCACTCTGTTCTACAGCAGTTTGAATGTAGTTATCAATAATAATTTTTATTTCATCTTGCCTGGCACTCAAGGCAATAAGGCAATCGCGTTGTTCTAGTGTTAAAAGGTTTTCTGCAGCTTCAGACTCCATATTTTTAAACGTACTGTTTACTGGATAATAATTCATGTAATAGGCTTTGACTTTATTAATGCTATCCAATAATTTATCTACGTTAGCATCATTTACCGAAAGACTGTCATAATACTTAAAATAGTCTTCGATATTGGTTTCTGGTGTATTACTTCTTTCAATAAGTGCGTTTATATTGAGTGTGTCCGTGATGAGGTCATTAACGATTTTTTCAACAAGTGCTTTTGACTTAATTTTTAACTTTCGCCCTTCATTCCAGTTATTAATCTGTAATGCAATGAGAATTCCTATAACTACAAGGACAATTTCGCCAATGGCATACTTAATGTATTTGGCTGTTTGATTTTCCATAATTAAGGATTGTCTAATATGGCGGAAAAATTTAATCATAAGCTTTCTGTAATTGCATACTGTGCATTTGTTCAAGTTTTTGCGATAGAATTTGGGTCATTCGATAAAGATTTTCCCGCTTCCGTGTGACTTCAACAATTGCATTTATAAAATCTGGACTTTGACATAATTTGGATACTTCGTATTCTACTGTAGGCTGATTCATCGTATCAAAACCAAAAACCACATGGTCTTTTATAACTTGATAGTCCATACTTAAATCTCGCTGATAATCATTAATGTAGAGCATCATGGCATCTCTTTGCGCAAAAAATTCTGTAATAATACTTTTAAGTTGTTTGTCTTCAATACCAGCCAGAAGATTTGCAGATAACATTTCTTCATAGGTATCTCTAATTTGGAATAATTTTCCTAATTCGTTGTAAGTAATAAGCAATTGATCTAAATTAATTTTTTGGTCATCAGATATTTCACAAGACTTGAGATTGCTATAAACACCCAAAGCAATAAGATGATTTGCTTTCGTGTATTTAACAATACCTTTGTATTGAAAACCCATGGAATCAATATCTGTTGCTAGTTGCTTTAAATACCTTGTCTGTGTGTGTTCTAATGTTCTATTCTCATTCCAATTATTGACTTGTAAGGCAATAAGGATACCAATAACTACTAAGACAATTTCACCAATGGCGTATTTAAAGTAGCGGCTTGTTTTATTTTGCTCCATGAGGTTTTTTCGTATTTGACGGAAGAACTTTATCATTTTAGCTCCGTGTTAATAATACCAATTAAGGTATCGATCTCTGTTGTTTTTTCTCTATAGAGCGCATTAAGCGTCATAGAATTTCCGAATATTCTTGCCATGTAATTGGTCATTATATGATCGTTAAGAAATTGATGTCGTTTATCATTTAAGAAAGTAGGTTCATTGAACTTAAAATTAGCCAAATCAAAATATTGACTTATGTGATTTGAATAATTATTAGATATAGTCTTACCTAGGTTTTCAAATTCTCTGATCATTTTAAGATCAGCATCCCAGGATGCAATTTTCTCTCTTAGCACCTTGTTGGTTACCATATCTAATTTACCTGAGCCAATGATATCATTTATTACGCCTTCGCTGGGCATAAATACTGTAAATCCAGAACTTCCACTTATTAAAGTATCGATTTGGATTACTGACAGTTCATTACCATTTTTTTTGATCAGGCTTACAAGCGTATCAACTCTTTTAGAAACTCTGGAAGTTTTCTTAATTACCCGTTCCAAAGCGAGATTTGATTGCTCAAAATCTGCTTTTAACCCTTTTAAATAAATAGATTCCTTTATGTTTAATTTACGCGCTTCATTCCAGTTATTTATCTGCAGTGCAATGAGAATACCAATAACCACGAGAATTATCTCACCAACGGCATATTTAAAATATTTACTTGTTTGGTTTTTCATAAGAAGAGATTGACGGATATGGCGAAAGAATTTAATCATTTATCTTTTTGAGATAGTCATCAATAGAGTTATTCAAATTTATGGCGTATTCTTTTTGTCTGGTATATGCTGCTAGTAACCCCAGGATGTTTCTCGATTTATAGCGCAGCATATTAATGATCATATAATTGTTTTTATAGGCTTCTAGAGGCTGCTGTGCTTTTTTATAGTCGACAATATTCTCGGAGAATTGCTCTAAAAAAGCTTGTAATTGAGGTTCAATAAGTTCTATGTCATGCGGTGGAACATAATCAAATTCCAATAAATAAGGAGCGAAATTATTCCTCGTATAATCTCGTAAGGCTGTTTCCCAACCCTGATAATCGGTATTGTAATAGCCCACAATACTATCTGCTAAGGATTTATTTGTGATTAATTTTAGCTCTCCGTTATTTTGAAGGTTGTTAAAGGTGGTAACGTTTAATGTTAAACCACCTATTTGCAAAATAGATTTAAAATCTCTGAAAAAATCAGCCTTGGTGCCTTCCTTTTTGTCTGTTAAAATATCCAAACAATTCGCATATTTTATAATCATCTTTTTCTTGAAGTCTATTTCAAAATTTAAATCCTTTAGGTCTGATTGAATATCATTTTTTAGACTCTTTAAAATGGTTGTTTCTTGTTTGCTTTCTTTTCTTTTTTCATTCCAATTGTTGATTTGTAAGGCAATCAAAATCCCTATAACCACTAAAATGATTTCACCAATGGCGTATTTAAAGTACTTACTTGTTTGGTTTTCCATAAGTAAGTTTTGACGTATGTGACGAAAGAATTTAATCATAGCAGGCTGAATTTAATTCATTTTTTATGGGCTCTAATTCTGCAAGGATGATATCAAAAAGTTCGAGCTCTCGACTTGATAGCGACATCCCGATAAACACTACCTCCTGAAACCTCTTGTAATAAATACTGCTAGAATCTAAATGCCAATTGTTTTTTGGTAGAATATCTAAAAGTTCTGAATCTAAGTTTAATTGCTTAGATATAGCCAACTCTTGCCATCCTAATTCTAACACATTATCCCAACTTTTTAAAAGTTTTTCTATCCTAAAATCTCTATTTTTAATTAACTTATCATTGAGACTTTCTAAGTTTGAATAATAATTAATGAGTGATTGTTTTAGATTTTTGTTTTTTAGCAGATTTATATTTCCAGATGATTTTAAATCCGTGTATGTTACATCGATGGGTACATAGGATATACCTCTTACGGTATATATGTACTCTGTAAGTAATTCATTTTTTGTTTTATTCTTTTGGTGAAGATGTTTGATTAATTGCTTGCCCGTTTCAATCTTTTTAACAGCTTCTGCTTTTAGTGAAAGGATTTGTGCTTTATCGAGTTCAAAATCATTTAATAATTGACAATAATAGTCTTGTTCTATAGTTCTATTTTTTCGTGTCTCATTCCAGTTATTAATCTGCAATGCAATTAAAATTCCAATCACTACAAGAATTATTTCACCTATTGCGTATTTAAAGTATTTGGAAGTCTTGTTTTCCATAACCAATTGTTGTCTTATGTGTCTAAAGAATTTAATCATTAATCTATATTATGGGATTCTGATCTTATAGCACTGAGTAAATCACTATTTCTAGACTGCAGTCTATTTAGACCACTATTAAACCCACTGGCAGCGTTACCTAGTAACCGGTTCTTAACTTCAAAGTTGTTTAGTAAACTTATAATATCCAATGGTTCAGATTCATTAAAAAGGTCACTAAATATATTTGGTGCACTAGATTGAACAAGTTCTCCCAATGCATGTTGTTGAAGCAAATACCTTTCTTGACCATTATTAATGTGAGTCGTATAATAATTATACGTTTCTAAAATTTTACGCCTTAAAGTGGTGTTTTGAATAACACCAATGTTACCAGTGCTTTTCATCTCGTCTAGCGTGGTAGTGATAGGATGAAATTTGGAAACATTTCGCCATTGTTCTCCAAAAAAATAAATTAAAGAATCTTCACTTATCTGTTTTCCCTCATAATACTTTAAGACTTTATTCTTTGCTAAGGTTTGAAAATCTGATTTTTCTTTAGCTTGAGAGATAACTATGGAATCGGTTTGTAAATCTAAAATAAGCTCTGATAGGTAACGTTTTTCTAATTTTCTGGCTGCTCTTTTATTGCTCCAACTATTAATCTGTAGTGCAATTAGAATCCCAATAACAACGAGAATGATTTCACCAATGGCGTATTTGAGGTATTTGGTTGTTTTTCCTGCTTCCATAAGGTTTCGTCTTATATGTCTAAAGAATTTAATCATTAGCAAGTTCTTTGCCGATTAGTGCAATTACGTCTTGGCTATTGGCTTTAATGCGGTTTAAATTGAGACAATACCAATATTTTTGTTCAGTAAAATTTACTAAATCGTAAAAAATCGGTTGGTTTTTGGCCTTCTTTAAATCTGTATAGGTCCAGTTTTGCTTTTCAAAGGCATACTTGGTGGCAATGCCGTTTTCTAAATTTTTAATGGCTTCGTAATTGCTCGCCAGGCGTTGGTGGTTTTCATTATAAATTCGTTGAATTTTATCAAGAAGAGGTTTGTTTTTTATTAAAGCAGTTTTTCCATCAGAAATTAAAGAATTATAAGTGCCGTTAATTGGTCTAAACGATACGTTTCTGTAAAATACATGTTCAAAATCTATGGTGTCAGGTTTCACGAATAAAAAACTGTTTTCTTGGGCATAATAAAAATGTTTTTTGTGAAACACTGAATCAATACTACTGATTACACTAAATGTTTTTTGATTCATTTTGAGTATGCTATCTACTAGAATAATATCTTTTTTTATGTCTGCGCGTATACCTTTTAAGAACTGTATACCAATTTTATGTTCTTTTTGAGTTTCATTCCAATTATTAATCTGTAAAGCAATGAGGATACCTATAACGACAAGGATAATCTCGCCAATGGCGTATTTAAAGTATTTGGTGGTTTGATTTTTATTCACAAGACTATATCGTATTTGCCTGAAGATTTTAAACATAGATTTTGATATAATTGGGATTAAGCCTATAGTGGGCTTAATCAACAAATGGCATTACAGAGCTATATTTAATATAAGATATTGTCTAGAAGACTGTCTAGCCTTCCTTCGTGTAGACTTAAGCGACCGTCAGACATAAATATCTCATGGATTTCAGTTCTAAAGGCACTGAGTTCCATGGTGGTAAAGTGATGCGCACTTATGGCGCTCTCAATTTTTTCTAGGCGTTTCTTTTCATTATCTCTATTAAATTCAGCATAAATGGACTTGAAGGTTTCGCCATTGAATTTAGATTTAATAATGTTGAGTTCTGCTTCTGTTTCTTGATTATCTGCATTTGCGCAGAGTAGAAAAATATAAAGTTGTAGTTCTGATTTATCCCATTGGTTAGGTTGAGATGGCATAATTAATGTGGTTTTTGGTTAATAGCTAATTACCAAAAGAGGTTAGTAGGGTAGGACCTAGGATACTTTAAAGATAGGCAACATAACTTAAATAGCATATTTTAATTTTCTTTTGTTCAAGGCCTTAAGAAAATGTGCACTATACAGGCTATTTTATAAATTCTAACTACTTATTTTGGTTTTAATTAGCCTTTAATTCCTTGTCTATTAATGTTACTATATGCTGACCCTTTACTTTAAGGGTATCATATACCGAAAAATATTTTTCTGAAGCAACACGCTGCATCATACCAAGCATTTTACTGTTTTTGTAAAATTGCTCGGCAGCTAGTTTAATTTTTTTAGCAGGCATATCCTCTAAAGGGATATCACCCAAAAAGACCTTAAATATATTAGAAATCTCGTTGTAATTGCCTTCATACAAGCCTGCTTCCATGGTTTCAATAAAATTATTGAGGCTAATTTCACTCTCATGGATTTCCTCATAAAAAGCATAATAGTCCAAAAGGGCATCCTCTAGTTTAAGTCCTTGAAGTTGTACAATAAAACCAGAACTTTTTAAGGCTTCAAAACCTGTTTTATTAACGTTTAAATATCGCTCTCCCATTACAGGAGCTATACGGTTTACTAAATCTATTGACATAGAGTCTTTATAAACACATTCCATATAATCCAAAGCTGCTTTGTTGTGGCGTTCTCGTCGGTTTTTGATGAGATTAATTTCTATGGTATCTAATTGTATGTTTTTACTGATACTTTGTAAGTATCCGAGGAGTTGCGCCGTAGTTTTTCGGTTTTCATTCCAATTGTTAATCTGTAGTGCAATTAAAATACCTATAACTACAAGGATTATTTCTCCAACAGCATATTTTAAGTATTTGCCTGTTTGGCCTTTTAGAATAAGTGATTGTCTAATATGTCTAAGAAATCTTATCACCGAAAAATAAATCGTTACAATTTAAAAAAGAAAATATAAATACCTCCAACCGCTAAAACAATCAAGCCAATTGCTAAGAGGTTTATAGCGCGTTTTACATTCTTGAATTTCCAATCTGCAATTTTAGAGACTATATAAACTTGTTCACCTAGCTGAAGAAACAGTTCATCTTCATCAATGCTCATTTTAAAAAATGATTTAGAAAACTCCTTAATATTGCCATAACGCGATATAACATCCTTAAAGAAGAACATGTTCTTATCAAAATTCCCTTCAATTTTTGGAATAAAACAACGAATACAGAATAGGATAGAAATGGCAGTAATTAGTACCCATAATATAATAATACCAAGCAAAATTATGTCTTTAGTTACATCAGTCTCTAAGGACTGCGCACCCTGATAAATAAAATTTAAAATAATACCGTAAAAAGATAAGATGAGTCCGGCTTTCAATTCAGAAGATTTAATTAAAGCAGACACATAACTTATGGTATACCAATAATGATCTACTAAATCTTCAGTATGATTGGTAAGGATTTTTTTAGATGGATCGTTATCTGCCATGAGCTAGGGATTTTATAATCTGAAAAATACAACAGGAATTTGGTTTACAAAAACCATTGTTGAATATTGAGAATATAAATGCCTTGTAATTTATCCTATTTGTCCATCATCATTGATATCTGTTCCAGAACGTTCTTCGAGTAGTTTTAAGGTTTTGAGAAGAAGTGCTTTTGTTTTTTTAAGGTCTTCTTCAAGCACAACAACACGTTCTTCTAGCGATTCTGCTTTGCCTTTTTGTTCTTCAATTTCGCTTTGTTGGATTAAATCCCAGAATAGTCCCATGATGGTTGGTTTTTAAAATTAGAGTAGTTAATAAATTTAGAAGTAATTAATCATTGGTACACTAAACCATTGAAACGTTACATTATTGAATAAAGGTAACCTTGGTGATTAAACCATTTTCAACTTCATAAATAGCCACGGCTTGAAAAGTACGTCCATTGGCCATGACTTCCTCTTCATCAATGACTTTATTGCCAATGACTATGCGTTTTTTGAGAGTTGCCTTTAAATCTGGTGCACTTTTAAACCACTGTATATAACTTTCTCGCATTTGGGTTTTACCATCAGTTCTGAGTTCATTGGGATAATTAAAGAGTTTTATATCATCCGAGTACGTCGCCATAAAGGCATCAATATCACGTCGATTATAGGCATCCAATTGTTGTTGTACAACAGTTTCAAAACTCGAATCGTCCGAATCAGATGGTTTTGGTTCATCTTTGACCGCCTCCGCTTCTTCTTTAGACCCAGAATTGGTGTTTAATTCAGCAGCCAAGGCAAGTTTCGTTCCCGTAATATTTACGGTAAGTCTCGTAATTTCTGTTACGCCATATGCAGTTAAATCATCAATTTTCTTCCAATTGATATCACGTCTTAGTGTTAGCATATACAATTCTGAACCTTTACCAGCAAGCATAGTGCTCTTATCCAACCAACACATATCTTCAACACCAGTTAGGGTGCTAGCCAATAATAAAATTTTACCTGTCTCAGGGTCTAGCGACTTAATTTTCCAATCTGCTTCATCGCTTTTAGAAATAAAACTTACGAGTTGGGTGTCTGGAACAAGATGGATAGATCGTCCAACATTTTCAGCAACTTTTTTGTGCGCCCCTGTTTCAACATTACTAATATAAAGATTGAGTTGGTCGTTTTCAATAACTGAAGACACAACTGTCGTAGCATTGACCCACACATAATAGGCCACTACCATATCACTGATTAGGGGTGTAGATCCGCCATTACTCAGACTATAACTGTACAAAGCTTGTTTACCGTCTGGATCTAATCTTACAGCAGAAACCTCATTTTGTAAGGGTATTTTTTGAGGTGAGTATTCGCCGCCTTCCGTAAAGTTTATCCAAACTTTAGAGTTGTATTCTGAAAAGAATTGTGCAATATCAGTCTGTCCATTACGAGTAGAGGCATATAAAATACGTGATTCACTCAGAAACGAAGGCTGATTATCATAACCTTCATTATTGGATATATTTTGAAAATTTGAAAGTGTTAGTTTAGGTTGAGTTTCTAAATCAAATAGAATAATCTCGGTATTGGGCTGAGCCTGTAACAATGAAAAAAAAATTGTCCCAAGGCATAAAAAACAATATTTCATATATAAGTTGGTAAGGTATTATAAAGATATAAAAATTAGCAACTCCAATTAATCCATAAGCGCATCAGTTCCTTATCGTTCTATTAAATAAATGAGGTTAGGCCTAATAGATAAGTGGTATCTTGTTTAAAATGTCTATATTGGTGACATCATATTTAACTTCAATTCTATCTACATGCAAAAAGTTACACTTTCTGTTTTCGTTTTTTTATTTGTTTTATTTGGTTTTGCCCAGCAGACCCAATATAATATTGGTTTCGAAACCTCGGATAATGACGGTTTCCTTAATTATTGGCGAACCTTTGAGGGACCAGATCCCGTTATTCAGATTATTGACAACCCAGATACAGATGGTGGTACGGTAGCGGTTACTAAAGTACTTCAAATAGATGTTGATCAGAATTCTGCATGCTATGCAGGTGTTATTAATGAACATGGCACCTTAGGGACATGGCAATTAGATGCTGGAGTGCCCAGTAATCTGTCGCTCAGTATGGACATAAACAGTAGTTTTTCCGAAGGTCGTATAGGAATTAAGATGGTGAATGCTACCGACGGAACTGTATTTGAAATCTCTGATGCCCAAGGTGATTATACAGGTGCTGGCCAATGGCAAACATTAACCTGGAACATAGAAACTGGAGCCAATAGTGGTGACAATGTTAATGTAGATCAAATCGTAGTTTATGCAGACTGGAGATGTCCAGCGGGTTCAAATCCCAGGCCATCTAATCTTACCTTATTAGTTGATAATATAACTTGGGGTGCCAATAAATTAACTGACCCTCCAGGACCTTCGTGTACCAATGGTATTGAGGATGGCGATGAAACAGGCGTGGACTGTGGAGGTTCTTGTCCTAATACTTGTATCCCAGACCCGCCAACTTCTGCACCTCAGTTTGGTTCTACGGGAACGGATTTGTACGTTTATTCGGAACTTCCTGGACAGAGCGTTTCTAATTTTATATTTAATTCTTTTGGGGGTACTGGAACTTATACTGAAATTGATATTGAAATGGACGGTAATATGACAGGTAAATTGTTTAATCTCGATTTTTTTGGTTCGCAGTGGACTCCAGAAGATACAACGCCTTATACTTACGTACATTTAGATTATTTTGCAACAACCGCCACCCAGTTTGAGTTTTTTCTAATTGATGATTCGCTATCTCAGACAGTTTGTTGTGGCAATCCAGCAGAGCCTTTCTATGGTTTTGGTCCAGCCTCGGATGAACCTTTGGTTCAAGGACAGTGGGTGAGTGTTTTCATTGAATTATCCCATTTTTCAAACTTTAATGCAGGTTGGGATGGTACTGATATTAAGCAAACTAAGTTTACAGGAAATGGTATTATATATTTTGATAATATTTACTTTAGTACAGAGAACGCATTGAGCACAGAAGAATTTAATCAGGCGTCATTTTCTGTATACCCAAATCCAACAAAAGATTATTGGAATATCGATGGCCTAAACACTGACATTACTCAAATTGAAATATTTGATATTCTTGGGAAAAAGGTAAAATCACTTGAACCCTCTACCACTAATGTTACAATAGACAGCTCGGAATTTAAAGTTGGAATGTATTTTGCAGCAATTTATACTGGTAAAAGCAAATCAGTAATACGTCTCATTAAAAAATAAGCGGCCAGTTATAAATAAAGAAAGCCAATTCAACTGTTTGAATTGGCTTTTATTTGTTTTAGTCTTAAAATAACTAGAAACAGTACTTGTTTTCTGCCTTCACTTTTTCAGCAATGGTATTTCTAAGCTGCACCACATTAGGATAATTGGCATACTTTGTAAAGCGCTTTAAGCCCATAAGCATCATTTTTTGCTCATCACCTTCAGCAAAAGAAATAACGCCTTCCATACCATTTTTCTTAATGATTTCAACAGCATTGAATAAATACAACCTAGCCATGGCTATTTGCTCTTTTTGAGACTCTTCTCCATAGCGTTTAGCATTTTTCTCTGCACGTAAAATCGCAGATTCTGCCATATAAATTTCAATTAAAATATTAGAGGCGTTTAGCAATAATTGCTGGTGCTTTTCTAAATCTGGACCAAATTTTTGGACTGCAGAACCAGCAACCATTAAAAATACTTTCTTGAGCTTGGCAATCATTTCTTTTTCCTCAGAAAATAATTCAGAGTAATCTGGGACATCAAATGAAGGAATTCCAAGGAGTTCATCTGCAACCGCCATGGCTGGACCTAATAAATCTACATGACCTTTCATAGCTTTTTTAACCAACATACCCACTGAAAGCATACGGTTGATTTCATTAGTGCCTTCATAGATACGTGCTATACGGGCATCACGCCAAGCAGCTTCCATTGGTGTTTCTTCTGAGAAGCCCATACCACCAAAAATCTGTATCCCTTCATCTGCACAGTTTTGTACGTCTTCTGATACGGCAACCTTAAGAATAGAGCATTCAATGGCGTATTCTTCAACACCCTTCAGTTCAGCCTCTTGGTGGGTATTTCCAGATTCTAATCTTAATGCAATTCTATCTTCAATATTTTTAGCTGCGCGGTAAGAGGCTGCTTCTCCTGCATAGGCACTAGTTGCCATTTCGGCAATTTTAGCCTTAATAGCTCCAAAGTCTGCTATTGGTGTTTTAAATTGTTTACGTTCGTTAGCATACTTAACGGCCGTGGTTGTTATACGTCTCTGCGAATCTAAGCATGCGGCAGCCAATTTAATGCGACCAACGTTTAGCGCGTTCATGGCAATTTTAAATCCTTCACCACGACCCGCTAGCATATTTTCTACAGGGACCATACAGTCATTAAAAAATACCTGTCTTGTAGAACTTGCACGAATTCCTAATTTGTGTTCTTCTTCACCTAAGGTAATTCCGTTAGATGGGTCATTTTCAACTATGAATCCAGTGATATTTTTATCATCTCCAATTCTGGCAAAAACAATAAAGAGTTTACAGAATCCAGCATTGGAAATCCACATTTTCTGACCATTAATTTTATAATGCTTGCCATCTTCAGTTAATTCTGCCGTAGTTTTTCCAGAATTGGCATCACTACCAGCTCCAGGTTCCGTTAAGCAGTAGGCACCGAACCATTCGCCAGTGGCTAATTTTGGTACATATTTTAATTTTTGCTCTTCGGTACCATAAAGCGTAATTGGCATGGTTCCAATTCCTGTATGTGCTCCAAAGGCTGTACTAAATGAACCTGTACCACTAGAGATATAGTCACAAACCAGCATTGTAGAGACAAAGCCCATGCCCATTCCTCCATAGGCTTCAGGAACGGCTACACCTAAAAAGCCAAGGTCACCTGCTTTTTTCATACA
This sequence comes from Winogradskyella pelagia, assembly GCF_017581965.1. Lineage (GTDB taxonomy): Bacteria > Bacteroidota > Bacteroidia > Flavobacteriales > Flavobacteriaceae > Winogradskyella > Winogradskyella pelagia. The sequence continues at coordinate 116,362 of NZ_JAGEVF010000003.1, read as the reverse complement.
CTCTTCGGTAAAGGCAAAATCCTTATTCTCAAAACGCTCTCTATGGGCAATGATTTCACGGTCATTGAACTCAATAACAGCTTCTTTCATCATGGTTTGCTCTTCATTAAAATCTTCTGGTGTAAAGACATCTTCGCTTTTTGTCTCCTTTACCAAGAACTGGCCACCTCTTAATAATTCTTTTTCTATTGTTTCCATCACTCTTATATTTTGATATGTTTTTATTTAGTTTAAAAATTCGAATATCCCTGCTGCCCCTTGTCCTGTACCCACGCACATTGTGACCATACCGTATTTGTTTTGCATGCTGCGTTTCCGCATTTCATCAAACAATTGTACCGATAATTTTGCGCCAGTACATCCAAGTGGATGACCTAGTGCTATGGCACCACCATTCACATTGATAAGTTCTGGATTAAGGTCTAATTCTCTTATCACAGCCAAAGACTGGGAGGCGAAGGCCTCGTTTAATTCGATTAATTCAATATCTTTTTGAGATAATCCTCCTTGCTTTAATGCTTTTGGTATAGCGGCAACGGGACCAATTCCCATGATCCTTGGCGGTACGCCTGCCGCAGCATAACTTACAAGACGTGCAATGGGTTCAAGATTTAGTTCTTTTACCATCTCCTCGCTCATAACTAACACGAATGCAGCACCATCGCTTGTTTGTGATGAGTTTCCAGCGGTTACGCTTCCACCTTGAGCAAATACAGCACGTAATTTTCCCAATGCCTCTTTACTCGTACCACGACGTGGCCCTTCGTCTTTAGAAACTGTATATTTTCTGGTTGCTTTTTTACCTTTGGTATCCACATAGGTTTCTTCAACTTCAATAGGAACAATTTGATCTTGGAACCTATTTTCATCTAAAGCCTTTAGTGCTTTCATGTGTGAGTTATAAGCGAACTCATCCTGGTCTTCTCTAGATACCTTATACTTGTTAGCAACAGCCTCTGCAGTATTACCCATTCCCCAGTAATAATCTTCATGGCCCGAATTAACGATGTCGTAATTGAGTTCAGGTTTGAATCCGGTCATTGGCACAGAACTCATGCTCTCAGAACCCCCGGCTATAATGCATTCTGCCATCCCTGATTGTATTTTAGCAACGGCCATTGCAATAGTCTCTAACCCTGATGAACAAAATCGATTAACTGTTACACCAGGAACATCTACTGTGTTTAGCCCAATAAGTGAAATAATACGTGCCATATTTAAGCCTTGTGAGCCTTCTGGCATAGCATTACCTACAATAACATCATCAACTCTATTAACGTCAAAATCAGGTAGCTTGTTCATCATGTACTGAATCGTCTCGGCAGCTAACTCATCCGCTCTTTTAAATCTGAAACCACCTTTTTTAGATTTTCCTACGGCAGTTCTATATCCTTTTACTATATATGCTGTTTTCATCTTTTAATTTCTTAGTGGTTTTCCTGTTTTTAACATGTGTTGAATACGTTCTAAAGTTTTTCGCTCAGTGCAAAGACTTAAAAACGCCTCACGTTCTAGATCTAATAAGTATTGCTCAGTAACGAGTGTAGGTTCCGATAAATCTCCACCTGCCATAACATAGGCTAACTTGTTAGCAATTTTTTGATCGTGTTCGCTGATATAGTGGCTTGCCTCCATGGAATCCGTTCCTACTAAGAACATCCCCAAAGCTTGTTTTCCTAGCACTTTGACATCCTTGCGCTTAACCGGTTGGGTGTACCCTGCATCAGCTAGTAATCTTGCATGCGCTTTTGCAGTAGCGATTTGCCGATCTTTATTCACAACAACCACATCTTTCCCTTTTTGTAAAACACCCATATCAAAGGCTTCATAAGCAGATGTTGCTACTTTTGCCATACCAACTGTTAAGAAATAGTCTTGTAATACGTTCAGTTCAACATCACCCTTATGAAAAGTGTCCGATGCTCTTAAAGCCATTTCTTTTGATCCAGCACCTCCAGGGATAACACCAACACCAAATTCTACCAATCCTATATAAGTTTCTGCAGCTGCTACAACTTTATCTGCATGCATGGACAATTCACAAGCACCACCTAGGGACATACCGTGAGGGGCTGCCACAGTTGGAATTGCGGAATAACGCATGCGCATCATAGTATCTTGGAAGTACTTTATTGCCATGTTAAGCTCATCATATTCTTGCTCAACTGCCATCATAAAAATCATTCCAATATTAGCACCAACAGAAAAATTAGCACCTTGGTTGCCAATAACCAACCCATCGAAATCTTTTTCAGCTAAATCAACCGCTTTGTTGAGTCCGGCAAGCACATCGCCACCTATAGTATTCATTTTAGAGCGGAACTCACAATTGAGAATACCATCACCTAAATCTTCAATAACTACACCTGTGTTTTTAAACACCTCGTTAGAAGTCCTGATGTTATCAAGAATGATAAAACTGTCTTGTCCAGGAATTTTTTCTTGAGACTTTTTCTGTAGGTCGTAAGCATAGGTAGCCCCATCTTTCACAGAATAAAAAGAGGAGTTTCCTGAAGCCAACATCTCAGAAACCCATGGATTTGGCTCTAAGCCTTCTGCCTTCATGAGCTCAATTCCTTTTTCAACACCAACGGCATCCCAGATTTGGAAAGGTCCATGACCCCATCCAAAGCCTGCCTTCATGGCATCGTCAATCTTATAAAGTTCCTCGGTGATTTCTGGAATTCTGTTAGAAACGTAAGCCATTAATGCCGCGAAATGTTTTCTGTAAAAATCACCAGCCTTATCCTTACCACCAACTAATACCTTAAATCGGTCTGCAACATTATCTATAGTTTTTGTAAGTTCTAAAGTTGCAAACTTGGCTGATTTCTTCTGACGGTATTCTAAGGAGTCTAAATCCAACGACAATATTTCTTTTTTGCCTTCGGAGTTGACATTTTTTTTGTAAAACCCTTGTCCTGTTTTACTACCTAGCCAATTATTATCTAGCATGGTGGTAACAAAGTCTGGGATGTTAAAGAGATCTTGACGTTCATCATCAGGACAATTGTCCTTAATACCGTTAGCGACATGAACTAAAGTATCTAATCCAACAACGTCTATGGTTCTGAAGGTTGCGGATTTAGGTCTTCCAATTACTGGTCCAGAGAGTTTATCCACCTCTTCAATAGTCATTCCAAGCTCTTTTACCACATGGAACACGTTCATTATGCTAAATATACCGATACGGTTACCAATAAACGCAGGTGTATCTTTAGCCACCACAGATGTTTTGCCTAAAAACTGCTCGCCATAACCATTTAGAAAATCTAAAACGGACTGGTCAGTCTTTGGACCAGGAATAATTTCAAATAACTTTAAATATCGCGCAGGATTGAAAAAGTGCGTACCGCAGAAGTGTTTCTGAAAATCTTCGCTGCGCCCCTCGCTCATAAATTTTATTGGAATACCTGAGGTATTTGAAGTGATTAAAGTACCTGGAGTTCTATGCTTTTCTAATTTTTCAAAAACTTGTTGTTTGATATCCAAGCGTTCAACAACTACTTCCATAATCCAATCAACATCCTTCACCTTGGCAATATCGTCCTCTAGGTTGCCTGTTGTAATTCTTTCGGCAAATTTTTTGTGATAAATAGGAGAGGGCTTTGATTTTAGAGACGTTGCTAATGCTTCATTGACAAGCCGATTTCTAATGGATTTATCCTCAAGTGTGAGGCCAGCAGCCTTTTCCTTATCTGTTAATTCTCTTGGTACAATATCAAGTAACAAGACGTCAACACCAATATTGGCAAAATGGCAAGCAATTCCACTTCCCATAATTCCTGAACCAATAATGGCGACTTTTTTAATTCTACGTTTACTCATCTTATTTTAAAATGTGTTCGTTTTGGTTATATATTTTCTTATTTGAAATCATATTATTGATAACGTCCGCTACTTCAAAAAAATGTTCCAGTTTTTCTGTATCTAAATTTGCTTTTATAGCTTCATTAAATATAAGTACGCGTTCTCTAGAATATGCGCGTTTTTCCCGTCCAAACTCTGTAAGGTAAATTAAAACTCCTCTACCATCTTCCGGATTTGGTTTGCGCTCAATTAGGCCTTTTTCTTCCATAGTCTTAAGAGTACGAGATAGACTAGTGGCTTCCATTCCCATTTTAGGACCAAGGGAAGTCGATGGTGTACCATTTTCTGGATCAATACTCAGTAATGCGAATCCTGTTGCCATCGTTGTATCGAATTTTGCAGCTTCCTCATTATACATTTTATTTACTGCTAACCATGTGGTTCTCAAAACGTAATCAATTGTTTTGTCTTTCATATAGTGAAATTGGAATTCAAATATAGTAAAAAATACTATGCACGCATAGTAAATCACAATTAATTATGCATGCATAGTAAATTAAAAAAAATATGTGCTATGATTTAAAGTTTAAAACCTCTTTTCTTGATTTTAAATTGAGCTTTGAATAGATGCTGCTGACATGAGATTTAACGGTACTAATACCAACATTGAGCTCGTCTGAGATTTCTTTATTTGATTTTCCTTTTTGTAGTAGTTCAAAAATTCTTCGCTCTTGAAGACTTAGGGTTTGAAGGAGTTTTTCATTTTTAGTTTTACCGCTTGTCAATTGTCGTAGAAAATAGCCCAAAGCAAATGCCATTAATAAACCAAAAAGGTAATATAATGAGCTACTAGGTACGGATTTTGGCTTAGGTATTTTAGACCGGAATACTTCAAAATAAGGAGAAGTCTCTTCATGCCATTTGTTTACAAAATCCTGGTAGAACTCTTCATTGGTCTTAATATCTGATTCATATTGACTTTTGTGAAGCGCATAAAGAGAAACCAACGGAAATTTGCAGGTGTCTGCTATTTGTCTTAGCTGCTCATTAAAGGCTCTTTCAACAAAATCACTCTTAACTTTTGATGAATGATAGTTAGTGCTATCAATGAGTTTAACGATGTTATCTATCTCCCGCATTACCTTATTTTTATCATCTTGGATAACTGAAACATCCGAAAAAATACCTTGGCGGTTCTCAATTTCTAGCACAGTATTTTTATTAGCAACAAGGAAAAAGTGGTTTTCGGCCTCACCACCAATTATGATTGATGCTTCTGCTGAATTTCTTTTGGCGATGTGCAATCGGTAGAAATTATTGTCTTCAGGTAAAAAATCAATATCAATTTCAAAGATACCTGCACTATCTACTTTAGACTCCGCAATAATCATGCTACGGGACATCGTATACATCTTTTTCAAGTCAGGGATATGGGATAGGTAAATGGTTTTGTTCCATGTGGAGTCTAGATGTAATTGACCAAAAATTTGGCCTGAACCATTTTGCGACTGTGCATATCCACTTGGAAAAGTCAAAATGAAAACTAATATTAGAAAGCGTGTGAGTTTCAATTTTAGTTGTCTTGAAATTGTTTCGTATCTATTTGTAAAACTCCATTGGTATTTGTTGGTTTAATTTTTATGAGCCATTTACCCTTTTCTGGTGTTTTTATGTTTTTGTTAATTCTACCCTCAACTATTTCCGTTGTTGTTTTAGTGGGTCTACCTTCTACGATGCCAGTTTCTTTTTCATTAGTTCTTTTCGATGTTTCATCAAACTGACTCTCAATTTCAAAATCACCTTTTTTCTCACCACTTGGAGAAAAAATACCTATAGATATGCTGCCTTTCATTACGCGACAGTTAATCATGATATAAAGTTGGTTGGTGTCGCTTCCAACATTAAGAGTGATGGTTTTCTCTTTGGAGTCATAATCATGTAGTTGAATCTCTCTTCTAAGATTGAATGTAGAGTCTTGTGCAAAACTGATGAAAGAGAAAGTTAGAAATAATAGTGCGGTGCATTTGTTTTGAATTGTTGTCATTATAATTTTTATTTAAAGTTAACAACACAAAACTAATACCAGCTTCAGCTGTTTTAAAATTATGATAGACTGAAAAAAGACCTAATTAAGGACTAAAAAGGTTTAAAAGTAGCACTAATACTAGGTTCTATAAATCTTATCGTATAAGTCCTGATATCGCTCACTTATAACATTGCGTTTCATTTTCATAGTAGGAGTGAGGTGACCTTCCTCTATGGTCCATGCTTCTTCTGTGAGTTCAAAACGTTTAATTTGCTCCCATTTCCCAAAGTTTTGGTTGTACTTATCTACTTCCTTCTGAATACGCTTAATCACTTTGGGTGATGTAGCGATTTCTTTCTCAGATTTACCTATATCGTTATATTCTTTGTGATCAATCCAATCTCTAATAAATTCAAAATTTGGTTGAATGATAGCACCAGGCATTTTTTCGCCTTCACCTATAACCATGACCTGTTCTATAAAAAGTGACTGTTTAAGGTCGTTTTCAAGTAGTGTTGGAATGATGTATTTTCCACCAGAGGTTTTAAACATTTCTTTTTTACGTCCTGTAATTTTTAGAAATCCATCTTCATCTATCATTCCTTTATCACCAGTATGGAAGTACTCACCAGTCATAACACTAGCTGTTTTTTCGGAATCCTTATAATAACCCTTCATTACATTGGGTCCTTTGATTAGAATTTCGCCATCCTCTGCAATTTTTACTTCTACGTTAGGTATTGGTTTTCCAACCGTACCAACCTTATACATATTATCATCATAAAGACCAACAGAGACCACAGGTGAGGTTTCTGTTAAACCATAACCTTCCATAACTCTCATTTTGGCAGCGCCAAATACACGTGCGAGCCTTGGTTGCAGTGCGGCACTACCTGAAACCATAGTACCTAGTTCTCCACCTAATGCTTCACGCCATTTGCTAAATATGAGTTTGTTAGCTAATCTTAATTTAAACTCATACCATTCACCATTTTTGCCATAGGGCTCCCATTTTTCACCAAGCCTTACAGCCCAGAAGAAAAGGGCCTTCTTAAGACCAGTTAGCTCTTCGCCTTTGAGCATTATTTTATCAAAAACTTTTTCTAATAGCCTAGGAACAACACTCATAAGATTTGGGTTTATTTCTTTGGCATTATCTCCAATCTTATCTAATGCTTCGGCAAAATAAATAGAAGTACCAGCATATTGATAAACATAAATAAGTACTCTTTCAAAAATGTGGCAGATAGGTAAAAAACTCAAGACACGCGTCTCTCCCGATGGAGGTAGAGGAACTCTTGGAGAACTATCTAATACATTACTGGTTATATTCCAATGCGTAAGCATTACACCCTTTGGTGTACCGGTAGTTCCAGAGGTATAAATAATAGTTGCTAAATCATCTGGTTTAACATTATTCTTTCGGGCTTGGACTTCATCTTGATTACTTTCATCTTCACCTAGTTCAAAAAGTTCAGAATAATGCTTACAACCTTCAATTTGGTTAAAGGAATACACTTCTTTCACCTTAGTCTCATCTTGTACTTGCCTAACCTTATCCAAGACCTCCTTGTCAGAAACAAAACAGTAAATTGATTCACTATGGTTTAAGACGTATTTGTAGTCATCCGCAGAAATTGTGGGATATATAGGAATATTTTGTGCACCAACTTGCAATACTCCAATATCCATGATGTTCCATTCTGTGCGATTGGTGGTAGAAATAACAGCAATTTTATCATTCTTTTTTACACCTAATCTCAGTAATGCCCTACTTACCGCATTGGCTTTATTTAAATATTCTTGAGTTGACATTGGCGTCCACTTCCCATCATATTTAGTGACGAGGGCACTGTCATTTGGCTTATGTTCTAATTGGTAATAAGGAAAATCGAAAAGGCGCGTTATTTCGGTCATAATCAAATTAGCAAATAATTAGTTGGATAATTACGAAAATAGGAAAATAAAGGCTTTTATTAAGAAAGACTAAAAATTAGATCGTTTTTTTTAACAAAAATTTAGTGCTTTGGGGGTTAGCAGAAAATAATTGAAAATTTCTAAAAATGAAATATTGATCTCCATTCTCGTACTATCAGGTTTCAAACGTTTTCGTGAAGAATAGCTTTAGAATAAAGGCCTCACCTTATTTCAAACATGATAAAAATCATTAAAAATTGATACACTAGGATTTAATTTTGTGGTTAAGATAATTTTGAAATTTCTATTCATTACTACTAAATATATTGAATCATGGAAGTAAAAGAATTTATTGGCGACAAATGGACAAAATCAGTAAACGTAAGGGATTTCGTTTATGAGAATATAACGCCCTATCATGGAACAGATAATTTCCTTGAAGGTCCAACTCAGCGTACCTCTAGACTATGGGAAATTTGTAAAAGTGCTATGGCCGAAGAGCGTGCTAATAATGGAGTAAGAAGTATAGATACCAATACCATTTCTACAATTGAGGCTTTTGAACCAGGATATATAGACAAAACTAACGAAGTAATTGTTGGTTTGCAGACCGATCGCTTATTAAAACGCGCTATGAAACCCTTTGGTGGATTTAAAGTAGTAGAGAAAGCCTTATCGGAACACAATCTTAAACCCAATGAAAATCTAACCGAACTATTTTCAAAATATGTCAAAACCCATAACGATGGTGTGTTTGATGCATATAACGCGGAAATTAAAAAATACAGGTCACTGGGTATACTTACAGGATTGCCAGATAATTATGCAAGAGGTCGGATAATAGGAGATTACAGAAGAGTAGCTCTGTATGGTCTTGATTTCTTAATTGAACAAAAAAGGAAGGATTTAGATGCTATTGAAGGTCCAATGACCGATGAGGTTATTAGACTGCGCGAAGAAGTCTCAGAGCAAATAAAAGCACTTAAATCTATGAAGGTTTTAGGTCAAAATTACCATTTAGACTTGTCTCGTCCTGCTGAGAATGCTAGAGAAGCGGTACAATGGACTTACATGGCCTATTTGGCTGCAGTAAAGGAACAAGACGGTGCTGCTATGTCTTTAGGAAATGTATCTACATTCCTGGATATTTTTATTGAAAACGATTTACAAGAAGGACGAATTACCGAGAGTGAAGCTCAAGAGTACATCGATCAATTTGTAATGAAACTGAGAATGGTTCGGCATTTAAGAATGAAAGCTTATGACGAAATTTTTGCCGGTGATCCTACTTGGGTAACAGAAGCTATTGGTGGTATGTTTAGCGATGGTAGAACCAAAGTGACAAAAACATCATTCAGATTTTTAAATACACTTTACAATTTAGGACCATCGCCTGAGCCCAATATGACAGTACTTTGGTCTAAAGAATTACCAGAAAACTTTAAAAAGTTCTGTGCAAAAGTAGCCATTGAAACGTCATCACTTCAGTTTGAGAATGATACCCTAATGCGAGAAAGTAGAGGGTCTGATGATTATGGTATTGCCTGTTGTGTGTCTCATCAAGATTTAGGGAAGTCCATTCAGTTCTTTGGAGCTAGAACTAATCTTGCTAAGACCTTACTGCTTGCCCTTAATGGTGGTCGTTGCGAATTAACCGGAACACAAATTTTTGATGGTGTTCCCGAATATAAAGGCGAGTATCTCGATTTTGATACCGTTATGACCAATTTTAAAATCGCCATGCAAGAAATTGCGCGTGTATATAGTGATTCTATGAATATCATCCACTATATGCACGATAAGTATTATTACGAAAAGGCTCAAATGGCATTAATTGATACAAATCCACATATTAACATAGCCTATGGTATTGCCGGATTATCAATAGTAGCAGATTCCTTGTCGGCAATAAAATATGCTAAAGTAAAACCAATTAGAAATGAAGTGGGCTTAACCATTGATTTCAAAATTGAAGGCGAGTTTCCAAAATATGGTAACGATGATGATAGGGTAGATGCTCTTGCGGCACAAGCTGTTGCTGATTTTAATAATGAATTAAAACAATTCAAAGTTTATAAAAATGCTGAGCCTTCACTTTCGGTACTTACCATTACTTCTAATGTAGTATATGGTAAGAAAACAGGAGCCACTCCAGATGGTAGAGCCCTTGGTATTCCGTTCGCACCTGGAGCTAATCCTATGCACGGTAGGGATGAAATGGGTGCTATGGCATCGCTTAATTCAGTCGCCAAGATTAATTATAAAGATGCACAAGACGGTATTTCCAATACATTTTCAATCGTACCAAAATCTTTAGGAGCAGACGCTGAGGCACGCACGGATAACATGGTATCCATCTTAGATGGCTATTTTTCGAATAACGCACAGCATGTTAATATTAATGTTTTAGATAAAGACACTTTATTAGATGCTATGGAACATCCAGAAAACTATCCACAATTGACTATACGAGTTTCCGGTTATGCTGTAAACTTCGTAAGATTAACACGAGAACAACAAATGGAAGTCATTTCACGATCTTTCCATGATTCTATGTAGTTAGACAGAAGAAGCACCTTTGAAATTGTCTTCACAGGTGCTTTTTTTAAAATCCAATGTTATTATAACTCAAGAAAACATATTAAACGTTCATTCCATAGAAACCTTTGGGACACATGATGGACCAGGTGTTCGTTGTGTTGTGTTTTTACAAGGCTGCAAGTTAAAATGCCTGTATTGCCACAATCCAGATACCATAGCTATGGAAGGTGGTAAACCATATTCTACTGATGAACTTTTTGATATTATCGTAAAATCAAAGCCTTATTTTGGTGAAAATGGTGGTGTAACCATTTCCGGTGGAGAACCGTTGTTACAGGCCAAGGCATTGATTCCTTTGTTTAAAAGGCTAAAAGCCGCAGGTATTCATACCGCTTTAGACACAAATGGACGTATTCTTAATCATTTTGCTATGGAGTTGATGGATAGGTACACCGACTTAGTAATGCTGGATATCAAGCATATGACTGAAGAAGGCTATGAACATATCACAGGGCAAAAGAACAACCAAACCACTTTTACGTTTTCAAAATATCGAGAGAATTCTGGAAAACCAATGTGGTTAAGATATGTTTTAATTCCAGGCTTAACAGATAAACCTGAATTTCTCATGTCATTGGGTAAATATTTTAAATCCTATAAAACTATTGAGAAACTAGAAATACAACCCTATCACAAACTTGGCATTCATAAATGGGAGGCTTTAGGTTGGGACTATCAGCTGAAGGATGCTCGTGAAAATACAGAGGAAGAACTTAAGAATGCCCAAACGACTTTGAAGCCTTATTTCAAAATGATTAGTATCAATTAGCCTACCAAATAAAACTAAAAACTATGGCAACTCAAAAATTAAAAAACCGTTGGTTAATTGCGTTATCAGCAATTGGAATTCATATAGCCATTGGATCGGTATATGCGTATTCTGTCATTACCAATCCCGTTAAGGATATTTTTGATGTAGAGGGAAGTACCATTAAGTGGGCTTTTAAAATTGCCATACTATTTTTGGGTTTTTCTGCCGCATTTTTAGGACCATGGGTCGAAAAAGTTGGACCAAGAGTTAGTGGTACAACCGCAGGTTTGTTTTATGGAATTGGGATTTTGGGTTCAGGGCTAGCTGTCCATTTAGAATCTTTAGTGCTGTTTTATATGTGTTATGGTGTTATTGGAGGAATTGGATTAGGGCTAGGGTATATTACCCCGGTAAGTACCTTGGTAAAGTGGTTCCCTGACAAACGCGGATTGGCCACAGGAATGGCTATTATGGGTTTTGGTTTTTCGGCATTAATTTTTGGGCCAGTGATGCAATCATTTTTTGAAACTGTAGGTATATCTAATGCCTTTTATTTGTTAGGATTTATTTATATGCTACTCATTTTGGCTTCAGCTCGTTATATTGAAAGACCACCACAAGGATATGTTCCAAAAGGATTTAATCAACAAGAATCAACAACTATTAAGGCCGATATTTCCAATATTACAGCCAAAGAGGCCTTGGGTTCAAGACGGTTTTATTACATCTGGATAATGATGTTTATAAATATTACCTGTGGTATTGCAATTATTGCTGCGGCGAGCCCGATGATGCAAGAGAAATTGAGCTACTCACCGATGCAAGCCGCAGCTGTAGTTGGACTGATTGGCGTATTTAACGGATTGGGACGTATACTTTGGTCTGGGTTGTCAGATTATCTTGGTCGTCCAAATACCTATGTGATATTCTTTGCATTTCAAATTCTTGCATTTTATTTCTTACCACAAATTACTATGGAACTGTTGTTCCTAATTGTACTTTTTACTGTAATTACCATGTATGGTGGAGGCTTTGCTACATTGCCTGCATTTTTGGGTGATTTGTTTGGAACCAAGCAGTTGGGTGCTATCCATGGAATGGTTCTCGCAGGTTGGGCAATGGCCGGAGTTATTGGTCCAACAATATATGATGTCGTTAAAAAGACCACAGGCTCTCTAGATATTACTTTAAAAGTATTTTCTGGGTTATTCCTTATTGCCTTTGTAGTATCCCTATTAATGAAACGCTCAGTAAATATGGCCTATAAGGATTCCGAGAAATTAACGTCTTCTGCGGTCTAAATGTACTTCATATAATGTAATACCTAAAATACAAATTAGCCTCGATTTAGATCCAAGGCTTTTTTGTCACTTAACGCTTGTCAAAACCTCTAAATAATTCATTTTCACTGTAAAATTAATTGAATTAGCTGATAATTATCAGCTAATTCTTTAGCTATTGAAGGTAACTTTATATCATGTTTATTCAACATAACTTTTCACGGAATAAGAATCATAAATACATAATAAAATGGAAGTACTCGAACAGTTAAAAACTCGAGTTTACAGATTTGGTAACAAAACTGCAGACGGAAATAGCAAAATGAAGAATCTACTTGGAGGTAAGGGCGCAAATTTAGCGGAAATGAGCGCTATCGGAATTCCTGTTCCACCAGGATTTACAATTACAACCGAAGTATGTACGGAATACAATTCACTTGGGGAGGAAACGGTTATAGAATTAATTAAAGAGGAGGTTGAGCAGTCTATTGCTAACATTGAAACTCAAATGGGAGCAACATTTGGCGACAAGGACAATCCGCTTCTTATTTCTGTGCGCTCTGGCGCTCGTGTTTCTATGCCTGGTATGATGGATACCGTTCTCAATCTTGGTATGAATGATGAGGTCGTCTTAGGATTAGCAAAGCGCACCAATAATGAACAATTTGCATGGGATTCTTACCGCAGATTTATTCAAATGTATGGTGGCGTAGTCTTAGGTATGAAGCCCGAATCTAAGGACGATATCGATCCCTTTGAAGAAATTATGGAACACCTTAAGCATAAACGAGGTATTGAACTTGACACTGATTTCACAATTCAGGATTTACAGGATTTGGTTTACGACTTTAAAGAAGCGGTAAAAAGAAGAACTGGTCATGATTTCCCCACCGATCCTTGGGACCAACTCTGGGGCGCGATAATAGCTGTTTTTAATAGTTGGAATGGTGATAGAGCAGTTTATTATAGAAATATGCATGGCTATCCTGCTGATTGGGGAACTGCTGTCAATATTCAGGCTATGGTGTATGGGAACATGGGTGACAATTCTGGTACAGGTGTTTGTTTCACCAGAGATGCTGGTACAGGAGAAAATATTTTTAATGGGGAGTATCTAATAAATGCGCAAGGAGAAGATGTTGTAGCAGGCGTACGTACACCACAGCAGATTACAAAAATTGGTTCGCAACGATGGGCGGAACTGGCAACAGTTGATGAGGTAGATCGCGCCGAGAATTATCCATCTTTAGAAGAGTTAATGCCTAAAATATTTATTGAACTCAACGAATATCAAGATATTTTAGAGAAGCATTATCGCGATATGCAAGATATGGAGTTCACCATTCAAGATGGAAAACTTTGGATTTTACAAACCAGAAATGGTAAGCGCACAGGTGCAGCTATGGTTAAGATAACCATGGATTTACTTAAAGAAGAAATGATAAATGAAAAAGAAGCCCTTTTACTAATTGAACCTAATAAATTGGATGAATTATTACACCCTGTTTTTGAACCAGGAGCTCTAAAAAGATCCAATGTTATTGCCCAAGGTCTGCCAGCTTCACCAGGTGCGGCAACAGGAAAAATAGTCTTCTTTGCAGATGAAGCCAATAAGTATAAGAGTACAATCCTAGTGCGTATAGAAACCTCTCCTGAAGACTTGGAAGGGATGAATATTGCTAAAGGTATCCTTACGGCTCGAGGTGGTATGACCTCTCACGCAGCCGTAGTGGCACGTGGTATGGGTAAATGCTGTATTTCGGGTGCTGGTGCGCTTAAGATTGATTACAAAAATCGAACACTAACCGTTGACGGTCACGAGTATCACGAAGGCGACTGGATCTCATTAAACGGTTCAACTGGTAATATCATAGAAGGAAAAGTAGCTACAATGGAGCCTGAATTAAGTGGTGAATTTGGTGAATTGATGAATTTAGCGGACAAATATGCCGAGATGAAAGTTCGTACTAATGCAGATACTCCTAGAGACGCTGAGGTCGCTCGTAGTTTCGGTGCACAGGGTATTGGTTTAACAAGAACGGAACATATGTTCTTTGAAGTAGATAGAATTAAAGCCATGCGCGAAATGATTCTTGCTGATACTGTAAAAGGTCGCAAACAAGCTCTAGAAGAGTTATTGCCAATGCAACGCTCAGATTTTGAGGGTATTTTTGAAGCAATGGATGGCCTTTCGGTAACAATTCGTTTGTTAGACCCACCGTTACATGAGTTTGTACCTCACCAATTAGCTACACAAAAAGAACTAGCTGAGGATATGCACATTACTTTACAAGCAGTTAAAAATAAAGTAGCTGAGCTAGAGGAGTTTAATCCAATGTTGGGCCATAGAGGCTGTCGTTTAGGAAATACCTATCCTGAAATAACCGAAATGCAAACTAGAGCTATTATTGAAGCTGCTCTTAATTTAAAGGAACGCGGTAAAATATGTAGACCTGAAATTATGGTTCCACTTGTGGGAACTGTTAAGGAGTTTGAAATGCAAGAACAACTGATTAGAGCTACAGCTGAAAACATTTTCGAAGAACGCCAAGATCGAATAGACTATCTTGTAGGAACCATGATTGAAGTACCAAGAGCCGCATTAATAGCAGATCTTATCGCTGAAAAAGCAGATTTCTTCTCTTTCGGGACTAATGATTTAACACAAATGACTTTTGGTTACTCTAGAGATGATGCTAGCAAATTCTTACCAATATATATTGAAAAGGGAATTTTAAAAGTTGATCCGTTTGAAGTTATTGATGAAGAGGGTGTTGGCCAGTTAGTTAAAATTGGAACTGAACGCGGTCGTAGTGCAAAACCTAATTTAAAGGTTGGTATCTGTGGTGAGCATGGTGGTGAACCTACTTCCGTTGAGTTCTGTTACAATACAGGAATGGATTATGTGAGTTGTTCTCCGTATAGAGTACCAATTGCAAGATTGGTATCTGCACAAGCAGCTATAAAGTCAACTATGTAAGACGTATTTACTGATTCACAAAAAGCCTGAAGTGTATTCTTCAGGCTTTTTAATTTATGCTTTTAATCGTTCTTTAAGCCAGTTGCATGTTTGTAATATTGAAAACACGGTAGTTAAAAATATTCACTTTTATTTATGAACTATTAAGAGCGGTACAGTACTATTAAAGGTTTGCTTTAAGGTAACACTACTTGAAAGAATACGGTCAAAGAAGTCCTTTTTTGTACGCATTAGACAAAGTAAATCAACATCGTTATTATTTATGTGGACATTAAGATGCTGATTTAAATCTCCACTACCAGTTTTATGGGAGAATTTTGGATTTAGATCTTCAAAGGCTTTCAGCGAGTCTATAACATCAGGTTCACCCTTTTCTGAAATATGAAGAACTTCTAACTTGCTGCCGTGTGTCTTTACAATCTCACGAATAGGTTCAACTTTAGATTTATCGGATATGTTGATATCTCCTATAGCAAATACGACTTTTTCCAACGGTGTAAACTTATAATCTAAAGGAACAACAATTACAGGTGCAGATGTATTAGAGATAACTCCTCCTGCAACACTTCCCATAAAAACTTCTTTCATGCCACTTACCCCCTTGGTCCCCATTATAATCAAATCATAGATTCCACTATCGCCTAATTTAGAAATTGTTGAGACCGCATAATTCTTTGCTAATTTGGTTTTAAAAATTACGCTGGGAGCCTTGGCTCTTATTTCATCTATTAATGCGTTAAGATCGCGTTCGGCATTTTTTATTAAAATACCGTCTATAGATTTCATCATCAATGCCGTTGAATGCGTTCCAAAAATATGTAAAATAGTTATTTCCATTTGAGAACCCTCGAAAAGATCCAGTGCATAAAGCAAGGCGTTTTTTGAGGTGTCTGAAAAATCTACGGGTACAAGGATTTTTTTCATAATACATCGTATTAAGTAAGTCACTTAAAGATACTAAATCACACTAAAAAAATAAAACTATTTTCTTTAAATAAACATGAGATTTATCATTCTTTTTTTTTAAAAAATCATTAAATTTGAGATGAACGTGATGTCAGTTTTATGGATATAAAAAACAAGATTATTCGCAATTCTTTCAAAACAATACTCATAAACTTTACTAGATGAAAATATTAGACAAAATTTTATTTGCCCAAGACTTCATGCCATCTTCTGAAAATATTGAAAATGTGGCAATAAGTTTAGCTAAGACATTTGGGTCTGCCATTGTGCCAATTCATGTATTACCAGATGATGTTGTCAATCCAAAGGTTAAACATCTTTTAGATGATACGGCTAATGCACGCATGGTAAAGACTAAAAGACATCTGGAAGAAAACGGTGTCCAGGTACATTCCCCTATAGTAAAATATGGTGTTCCACATGATCAAATCGTTTTTACGGCCTCATCTGAAAATGCCAATATAATTCTCATCGGTTCAGGAGAGACAGGAGAAGAAGATGAATTTAAACTAGGGACAACATCCGAACGAATCATCCAAAACAGTGAAAAACCTGTACTTGTAATAAAGAAAGATAGTCCCTTTCAAGTAAAAACGATTTTGTGCCCAGTTGATTTTTCTGATCCGTCGGAGCGTGCACTCAAAAATGCAATCATTTTTGCGAGGCGTTTAGATGCAAAACTTATTGTTTTGAGTGTGTCAGAAGTGTCAACAACATCATGGTTTTCTTCAAAAGCAGATTTGGAACAAGAGAATAAGGAACGTGCAAAAACAAATGCAGAGGCGTTTAAAGCTTTTTTAGGCAAGTTTAATTTAGAAGGTGTTAATTGGTTAAAAGAAGAACGCAGTGGTAATGCTGCTAAAGAGATATTGCAATCCATTCAATATAATAATGTTGATTTATTGATGATGGGTACTGCAGGACGATCAGGGTTAAACAGGTTTGTTGTTGGAAGCGTTACCGAAAAAGTTATTCGTGAGGTGCCCTGTTCCTTTGTTACACTAAAATCCCAAGATGTTATAAGTCTTCATTTAGAAACAGATATAAAGGATTTCGAAAAGTTATATGAAGCCGGAGTACAATTGGAGAAAGACGGTTTGCATGAGGCCGCTATAGAACAGTACAAGGCAAGTCTAGGAATAAATACCATGCACGTTCCGGCTTACAGTGCAATTGCGCGATTATTCGATAAACTTGGGCAACCTGAAAAGGCAGGACTTTACAGAAAGAACGCTAACGAAATCAAGGAGCGGATTTGGTATTCAAAAATTGAGGAAGAAGTTCGAAAACTCAGAGGTAGTTAATTAGAGAATTTAAATCATTCATAATTTCAAAGTAATTGGAAAACGCAAAAGGAAAAGTCGTTAGCGTCAATGAATCTTTAGTAGGTGTCAAAAATACTGAAGGTTCAGTGATGAACGGCGAGGTGGCTTATATTATACTTGAAGATGGTAAGCGATTAAAGTCTGAGGTAATTGATGTAAAATCAGGAAATCTCGTGTATTTACAAGTTTTTGAAGATACCTCTTGGATGAAGGTTGGAGACGCTGTTGAATTTACAGGTCTACCTCTCTCCGTAAAATTGGGTCCAGGGATTCTGGGTACTGTAACGGATGGTCTTCAAAATCCATTGTATGAACTTGCTAAAAAAGAGTGGTTCTTAGAGCGTGGTATGGTTGTTGAACCTTTGAATACAGAAGTAAAATGGCATTTTACACCAAGGGTAAAAAAAGGAGATTTAGTAAGTGGTAGTTCCATTTTAGGAACTGTTCCAGAAAAACTATTTGAACATAAGATTTTTGTGCCGTTTTTGCTTCAGGGGCTTTATACGGTAGAATCTATTATTGGGGAAGGCGATTACACTATAAACGACACTATTGCAATAGTTGAAAATGATACAGGAAATAGTATAGAGCTTACAATGGCATTTGATTGGCCAGTAAAGCGTCCCATGCCATTCCATGAGCGTTCTGTACCTGCTGAAACCTTACCGACAGGTATGCGTATTCTTGATGCGCTATTTCCCATAGCTTATGGTGGAACGGCTTGTAGTCCAGGACCTTTCGGTGCTGGGAAAACCGTGCTACAACATAGCATAGCCAAACACTCCAGAGCAGATGTGGTTATTATTGCCGCATGTGGTGAACGTGCTGGTGAAGCGGTGGAGGTATTTAAGGATTTTCCAGAACTTATAGACCCCAGAACGGGTAAATCCCTAATGGATAGAACTTATATTGTTGGGAATACATCGTCCATGCCAGTAGCAGCTCGTGAGGCCTCTGTTTACATGGCGACCGCAGTTGGTGAGTATTACCGAAAACAAGGGTTAGACGTTTTAATCTTGGCCGATTCCACTTCGCGTTGGGCCCAAGCCTTGCGCGAAACCTCAGGAAGAAAAGAAGAGATTCCAGGACCTGAAGCGTTTCCAATGTACATTTCTACCTTGATTTCCGCCTTTTACGATAGAGCAGGCGTAGAGATTTTAGCAGATGGTTCAAAAGGTTCACTGAGTATTATTGGAACAGTGTCGCCAGCAGGTGGAAACTTTGACGAACCCGTTACCCAAGCCACACTTTTAAGTACGGGTGCTTTTTTGGGCCTATCTCGAGAATTATCAGATGCACGAAAGTATCCGGCCATCGACCGAATTGATAGTAGCTCGCAGTATCCTTCACTCATTAGTACTGAAGAAGTACGATTCTTAAAGGAACTTCTCAAGGAAGGGAAAACCATCGCTTCAAACTTATTGTTGATGGGCGAACGTGGTATTACCAACGACGCCTACATCACCTATCAAAAATCGGAATTATTAGACGCTGTGTTTCTGCAACAGAACAGTTTTGATGATGTTGATGGCGTTACCAATCCAGAACGTTTACGAATGATGTTCAATATGGTGAAGCACATTATTGATACACCAGTCCATGCAGATACAAAAGAGGATATTAGGTCGCATTTCAACTTTTTGCGCCAAGCCTTTTTAGATTGGAATTATCTCAAAATAGAAGATCCTCAATTTGGAAAACAAAAAACCAAAATCATGAATTTGGTTAAACAAAAAGCAGATGTTAAGGAAAACGTATGAGCGTATAGATAGCATAGGTAGAGCTATCATTACCATAGAAGCTAAGAATGTACATAACAAGGAATTGGCAGAGGTCATATATCCAGATGGGAAGACAGCCTTTGCCCAGGTGATTGCCTTGGATGGTCACAAAGTTACCCTACAGCTTTTTGGTGGAGGTTTTGGGGTCTCAACAGATTGTAAAGTCCGTTTTTTAGGGCATTCCGTTCAAGTAGGGTTTTCAGATGATATGCTTGGTAGGGTTTATGCAGGAAATGGTCAACCCATTGATGGCGGACCGCAACTGGTGTCGGATATGACCAGGGTTGCTGGGCCATCCATTAATCCTGTAAAGCGGCTCATCCCAAAAAATATGATACGTACAGGTGTACCTATGATTGATGTGTTCAATACACTAGTTCGTTCTCAAAAAATACCCATTTTCGCTAGTGCTGGCGAGCCTTATAACCGACTACTGGCAAATGTGGCCACTCAAACTGATGCAGACGTTATTATCATTGGTGGGGTAGGACTCAAGTATGATGAGTACCATTACTTTAAAGAACGGATTGAAGAGGCAGGAAGCAAAAGCAAGACCATCATGTTTGTGCATACCCATCGCGATTCTATTGTAGAAGGTTTAATGGTGCCGGATTTGGCTTTAGCTGTGGGTGAACGTTTTGCCCTTCAAGGAAAAAACGTTTTTGTTTTACTTTCGGATATGACCCAATGGTCCGATTATTTGAGACAGGTCGCCAATGCCCAAGACCAAATCCCAGCGAATCAAGGCTATCCTGGTGACTTGTATTCGCAGTTGGCAAGTCGTTATGAAAAAGCTGCTGATATTGAAGGTTCCGGAAGTTTAACCATTTTAGGAGTTACTACCATGGACGATGTTACCCATCCAGTACCCGATAATACCGGTTATATTACTGAAGGTCAGTTTTTTATGAAGGATGGTTATCTAGAGCTATTTGGTTCATTAAGTCGACTAAAACAACAGGTTAATGATAAAACCAGAGCAGACCACAGAAGTATTATGAACGCCATGGCGCGTTTGCTGTCGGAAGCTGAAGAGCGGGTTAAGGCACAAAAATTCGGCTCGGTTAAGGATGAATATTCATTACGCTTATTAGACTACCGGAAAACGTTCCAAAGAGAGCTTATGGATCCCTTCTTGTATCTAGAATTAGAAGATGCATTGGATTTATGTTGGGATATTTTAGCCAACCACTTTAAAAAGGAAGAAGTGGGCTTATCATCTGATTTAGTTGATGCCTACTGGCCTAAAAAAGGAGAATTTAAGATTTTAAAACTACAAAACTTATGAGCGAGCATACCTTAGACGGACTTATTGCCAAGGTAAAATCTGAGGCGATAGACATGGCTAATAAAGAGGCAAAGCAGATTATAGATGAAGCCAAAGTCCAATCAACGCAAATCCTTAAAAATGCGGAAGCTGAAAAATCCCAAATATTACATAACGCCAAGACAGCTTCAGAGGCTTTATTGGATAAGGGGAAAATTGCTTTACAGCAAGCGGCAAGGGATGTTCAAATTACAGTTAAAAATGATTTAATGAAGCTCTTTAAATCCGTATTAGAGGTTGAGGTAGAAACGGCTTTTTCACCAGATGTTTACACCAAGGTAATTACCAAGGTCGTTGAAACACTTGGAACTAATATAGACATTGCGCTTCCAAAGGATACACAAGACCAATTGATTTCTGGGCTCCAGAAAAAAGTGGCAACCTCCTATAATACGGTGAACATTCTGAAAAAGGAACAATTGTTATCTGGGCTTTCGGTAACAAAAACTGATGAAGGTTGGAGCTACGATATCACTGCAGAGGAAATTTCAGAGCTGTTAAGTAAACAGTTGAGCCAGAAGTGGGTTGAATTATTGAAACAAGATTAAATGTTCGCAGGAAACCTCGAATATATCATCAGTAGTCTTCCTCATCTGTCCTTTTCAGCTGAAGAGCAGTTACAGAACGAGGTTAAGTCGCTTTTTCAAAAATATGCCTCAGCAGAGGAAGCTTCAGGTAATGTCATGGCGATTTTAAATACGGAAGCAGAGAAGTACTTGTCAGCAAGGGATTTCAAAAATTTCCAAGACCTTCAGTTGATTACCATTCATCAAGATGCATTTCAAAAGAGCCGTATTAATATAGTTGCTGAGTTTTCACGGTTTATGTTTAATTTAAAGGATGAATTAAAAACGTATCGCTTAGCGCAGAAAACCGAGGAGGTTTCAGCTAAAACAAATTTCGAATGGATAACCGACCTCTCTGAAAACCCATTAACCGCAGAATTGCAGTTAATGCAGCTTCAGTGGAACAAGTTGGAGGCCTTGTCCCAAGGCCATTATGCAAATTTTTCGGCCTTAATCCTCTATAAATTAAAGTTACAGTTGCTCTTACGCTGGTGGAGTTTTGATATGAAAACCGGTTTCGCTGTCTTTCAAAAATCCTTAAACGTAGCGTAGTATGGCAGATAAGATTTTAATGAATAAAAATACTTTAGCTGCGTTGAAGGTTGAATTGAAAGGATATCGCACGGCTTTACCTGTTTTTGAGATGAAAGAACAGCAATTGAAGGAAGTTATCACAAGCATTGAAACCGCTGTTGATCGTTTACAGGAAGCAATAGAATCAACTAATAGAGAAGTAAGGCAATGGTCAGCTGTAATGGCCGAGTCAACTTTGGATTTAGGCAATTTGATATCAGTTAGGGAACTCAAGACCAAAACCCGTGAAATTGCAGGTGTTATTATAGAGCAATTCAGATCAATAGATTTTGTTGAGAGCGGTATCGATTACTTTGAAACACCGCTTTGGGTTGATGCTGCGTTAGAGGCGATTAAAGACCAAACAACCAATCAAGAGATGTTGAAACTCGAACTTAAAAATTTAGAAAGTGTTCGAGAGGAATTAGCTGAGGCGCGACGCATGAAAAATGCTCTAAAGGAGGTTTTTATCCCCGAAACGCAACATAACATAAGGAAGATAGAAATTTATTTGGGCGATGTGGAACGTCTTGCTATAGGTTGTGCCAAATTGGTAAAAAAGAAAAAACAAGTAAAAAGCAAAATAGTATGATAGTTCGGATGAAGGAAATATTACTTTTTACAAGTGCTCACGATGTGGACGACACCATTCAAAAATTAGGCCAATTAGGGGTTGTGGATATTAAAGAAGTACGTCCACCAAAAGGTCCTGTTATAGAACGATGCTTGCAGGAAATTAAGGACAATACAGCAGCTCTGTCCATGTTGAAGGCACGCAAAGAAACAAGTTTTACTAATAACAATGTAGACACCAATGGCAAGGACCCAAAACGTATAATTGGACGCGTATTAAAATCCAAAACAGTAAAACAAAATATAGATAAGGTTCTAGAGGATGTTAATGGAGAATTGCAGTTTTATGAAGTTTGGGGTGAAGATTTCCATAAGAAAGAGCTTGAATATTTAAATGAAAATGGAATTTATCTTCGTTTATATCAACTTGATAAATTGCTAATAAAGGCACTTCCAATAGAAAAGGCTATTGTCACATTCGCTGAAAAAGAAGGTAAAGTCCCTGTGGCCTTGTTTTCCCAAAACACCAAAGAACGGCTCCCATTTAAGGAGATGACTCTTCCTCGTTTATCACAATCGGAATTACTTGAAATAAAAAAGCGCAAGATGCGTCAACTGGAGCAGTTGGAAGCGTTTTTAAATGAACAGAAGGGATATGAATTTGTTCTTAATGATTATCATTACTATTTAACTGACCGTTTAAATGCAGAAGCGGCTCTAGAAGGTATGGGTGATATTGAGGGAAGCGTTAAATTCCTTAGAGGCTTTGTACCTAAGCATACTGTTGGTACTTTCAAAATTTTGGCCAATAAAGAAGGTTGGGGCTTTGCGGTTTCAGAACCAACCAATATGGATGAGGTTCCAGTGCACATAAAAAACCCTAAATGGATAAGCATCATCAATCCTATGATGAAGTTTATAGACATCGTTCCTGGTTATAAGGAAATTGATGTATCTATTTATTTCCTTATAGCCTTTGCCTTGTTTTTTGCCATGCTCGTTGGTGATGCTGGCTATGGCTTTATATTCTTGATATTAGCAATTGTTTTTAGGAAGAAAATGGCAGCACAACTACGTACCTTGATTTATGTATTAAGCGGTTCTACAATCATTTGGGGTGTTTTGAGTGGTACTTACTTTGGAGCTGAGCAAATAGCCCAGCTACCATTTTTAAAGAATCTTGTTATCCCAAATATTTCAAGTTTTGGTGTCGATAACATCAATTTTATGATGCATTTATCATTTTTAATTGGTGCCATCCATTTAACGGTAGCTCATGCCATTCGTGTCTTTCAGTTTATTAATTCGATTAAAGCACTTAGTGAAGTGGGATGGATAGCATTGGTTTGGGGACTCTTTTTTATAACCGAACAATTGGTACTGGGTAACCCAGCACCAAATTGGTATAATTGGTTATTTATTGTAGGAGCAGGGTTAGTAATATTGTTTTCAAAGGAAAGTAACAGTTTTTTAAAAAGTATGGGAGCATCTATCGCTAACTTACCACTGAGTTTAATCAGTGGTTTTTCAGATATTGTATCCTACGTAAGACTTTTTGCTGTTGGAATGGCGACGGCTGCTGTTGCTGCTAGTTTTAATAATATGGCTTTACCAGACGGTATTGCTGGAATGGGTATTCTGGATTTTATTATGGCAGCTATAGCACTGCTTCTGGGTCATACCTTAAATATTGCCCTCGCTTTAATGGCGGTTATGGTGCACGGTATACGACTGAATATGCTGGAGTTTGCTGGGCATTTAGGGGTACAGTTTTCGGGAGAGGCATACAAACCATTTAAGTTAATGGTGAGCGATAAAGAATAATAAAAACACAAAAACAAGAACTTGATATAATATCGAATTACTAATTAAATAAGAACATTTTAAAATATGATTATGGGAATTTTCACACTTATACAAACCTCTGTTGAAGGTCTAGGCGATATGGGTATGTCATTGAGTATTGCTGCTATTGGCTCAGCTATTGGTACTGGTATTGCCGGTATGGCTGCTATTGGAGCTTGGAAAAAGATGATTACTAACGGCCAAAAGGCGGCAACGGCTTTGCTGATTTTCGTTGGTGCACCTTTATCTCAGGTTATTTATGGTATGATCCTCAAAAATGCCATTGCCGATGCCAATTTAAATCCTGACTCCTACGCGTGGCAAATTATTATTGGCTTGTTTGCAGGTGCTGCAATGGCTGGCTCAGCGATTTTTCAAGGAAAAGCTGGTGCCAGAGCTTGTGATGCAATTGCTGCTGGAGCTAATGATACAGCTAAGTATATCATGATAATCGGTGTTGTTGAAACTGTTGCATTGTTTGTTATGATATTTACGATGACTGGATTACCAGGCTAAGTCAATTATTTTATTAGGTCAGTTGGGGTGGAGTAGAGGCTTTAGTTTCTTTAGTCAAATGTGATGGATTATCCTAACAATTTCTGTTTCATCCAAGCGGAATTCATTTCAGCAATATTCTTAATGGAAATCCCTTCAGGACATTCTACTTCGCAAGTACCAGTGTTAGTGCAATTGCCAAAGCCTTCGATATCCATTTGATACGTCATGTGTTCCAATCGTTCTGAGGCTTCGGCCTTGCCTTGTGGCAGGCTATTTAAATGATTAATTTTCGCTGAAGTAAACAAAGCTGCTGAGGCGTTCTTGCAGGTGGCAACGCAAGCACCACAACCAATGCATGCTGCAGCATCCATAGCCTTATCTGCAATAGCTTTGGGAATGGGAATGGCATTGGCCTCTGGTGCCGTACCTGTTTTGGAGCTAATGTAAGCACCAGATTCAATAATACGGTCAAAAGCAGAGCGGTCAACGACCAAATCTTTAATAATCGGAAATGCTTTTGCGCGCCAGGGTTCAACAGTTATGGTTTCACCATTTTCAAAACTACGCATATGCAACTGGCAGGTCGTCATATTAGGATGTGGCCCATGTGCTCTTCCGTTGATAAAAACACCACATTGCCCGCAAATGCCCTCGCGGCAGTCGTATTCGTAGGCAATAACTTTTTCGTCCTGTAATACCAATTCCTCATTCAAATGGTCAAGCGCTTCCAGAAATGACATATCGTCGGTTAAACCATCAACCACATAGGATTTAAATTCCCCTTTGGTATTGGGATTTTCCTGTCGCCATATTTTAAAGGTTACCTTCATTTTTTAAGATTATTTGTAGCTTCTTACCGTAGGTTGAACAAACTCAAATTCTAATTGTTCTTTGTGCAGTTTGAAATCACCATCTTGATATTCCCAAGCTGAAACATAGGAATAGTCTTCATCCATGCGTAAAGCCTCACCATCTTTTGTTTGGTATTCTTCCCTGAAATGTGCACCACAGGATTCTTCACGTTCAAGTGCATCTTCACACATTAAAATTCCTAATTCTATGAAATCTGCTAGTCGATAGGCCTTTTCCAATTCGGTATTCATTTCGTTTTGGTTGCCTGTTACTTTGACATCGGTCCAGAAGTCTTTATTAAGCTGTTTTATTTGTGTTATTGCTTTTTTAAGCCCTTTTTTATTTCTGCTCATAGCGCATTCCTGCCACATAATTTTTCCCAGTTCCCTATGGAAATGGTCTACTGTTTGGGTTCCATTTATGGACAGAATTTTATCGACATGCTTTTGCACTTCGTGTTCAGTGTTTTCAAATTCTTGGTGCTCTGTCGTGGGCTGCTCTGACTTTATTTCATCAGCTAAGTAATTGTTTATGGTATTAGGCAGAATAAAATAACCATCTACACTTGCCTGAAGCAAGGAGTTAGCGCCTAAACGGTTGGCACCATGGTCTGAAAAATTACATTCACCAACGGCATAAAGTCCAGGAATTGTGGTCATTAATTCATAATCCACCCAAAGGCCGCCCATAGAGAAATGTGCTGCAGGTGAAATAAGCATTGGTGTTTTGTATGCATCAATACCCGTGATTTTTTTATACATATTAAATAAGTTGCCATAGCGATCTTTGATAATGTCAAGCCCAAACTTTTCAATGGCATGCTTAAAATCTAGATACACGGCATTTTTTAATCGCCCAATGCCATAGCCAGCATCTATACGTTCCTTAGCAGCTCTTGAAGCAATATCACGAGGTGCTAAGTTTCCAAAACTCGGATAACGGCGTTCTAGGTAATAGTCGCGTTCCTCTTCTGGAATATCTTTAGGCACTCTGGTATCATTTTTTTGTTTTGGTACCCAAATACGGCCATCATTTCTAAGGGATTCCGACATCAAGGTCAATTTAGACTGCGCCTCACTAGATTGTGGTAATGCAGTAGGATGAATTTGGGTAAAACTTGGTGCCGCAAAAAAAGCACCTTTTTTATGTGCTTTCCAAATAGCACTGCCATTACATCCTATGGCTAGAGTAGATAGGCGGAATACCCTTGAATAGCCACCAGTGGCTAAAATTACCGCATCAGCGGCATAGCGTTCTAGTTTTCCCGTAACCAAATTCCGAACAATGATACCTTTAGCTTTGCCATCGATGACGACTAAATCCATCATTTCACTGCGTGGATACATCGTAACCTTTTTGGCATGAATCATTTTATACAGTTGGGAATAGGCTGCCAATAATAATTGCTGTCCCGTTTGACCTCTTGCATAAAAGGTACGCTGTACTTGCACGCCACCAAAACTTCGGTTCACTAAAGTACCACCATATTCTCTTGCGAAAGGAACACCTTGTTGCACAAAATGATCAATTAAAGGTGCAGATAGTTCGGCCAGACGATAGGTATTGGCCTCACGGGACCGAAAGTCACCTCCTTTTAAGGTATCATAAAACATTCTATATACGCTGTCGCCATCGTGCTGATAGTTTTTAGCCGCATTAATACCACCTTGAGCAGCAACGGAATGGGCACGACGTGCGGAATCTTGATAGCAAAAACATTTAACGTCGTAACCTAATTCTGCTAAGGTTGCAGCGGCTCCAGCACCACTAAGGCCTGAGCCCACAACAATAACATTGAGTTTCTTTTTGTTCGCAGGGTTTATCAGCTGTGATTTCAACTGGTAGTTTTGCCACTTCTTTTCTATTGGGCCTACTGGTACCTTAGGGTCTAATTGACTTTTCATCACTCCTAAGATAAAAGAAAAACTAGTTTTCTACAAGGTAAAAAGTGTCGAAATTTGTTCTCCTTCCGTAGTCAGATAACTTTTCATTACATCAACGGTCATGCATGAATGTACGGGGAGAATTATGATGACATCACCAATTGTATACTTATCGAAATCTATTGGAGGAACTTTTACAATACCATGCTCTTGCGATAAACTTTTAACAAAGGTATTTGCCAGAACTTTACCCCAACCCGTTTTCGTTCTTTCCACAACTTTTCCGTAGATAGTAGTTCCATTTTCAATTAATCTATCCTTTGAAAAATGAATACCACCACCATAAATGACTATTTCAGAACGATTTTTATGCTTCGCTACGACGGGACAAGCCATGGCGACTGCAATATCTTCGATGGCATTAGATCCAATTTGCTGCTGCATTAAATCATAGAACACAAAATTTCCAGGGCGTATTTCATCAACCCCATAAAACTCTTCTGAGATACTGCAACTCGGAGTGTCACCAAGGGATATTATTAAATTGCGATACCTGTTACTGTACTTATTTTGGAGATTATTAATGAGCTTTAAACTTTGATTTTGAATGTTCTCAATACAGCTTTTTGTTTTGCATGAATAAGTGTGGCCAGAATGCGTCAAGAAACCGATAAACTCCATAAGAGGACAGCTGTCAACTATGGTGAGAATACTATCGATATATGCAGTGTTTTCAGTGCTTATGCCTGTTCTACCATAACCCACATCGATTTGAACAAATACATTGACCTTATGCCTAAGATGCGTTTTTAAGTAGTTAAGGCTTTCGGTATTTTCAATAGTTAAATTAAGTGTGATTTGCGATGCCAGTCTATTAATAGTCTCAATTTCAAGTATATTAGTGGGGAAGGCTACAGTGATATCATTCCATTCTTTTGAGAAATAGTCAGCCATGCTCAGAGAGGAAACAGCAATCTTATCAACCCCATAGGCTTTAAACCACTCACCGATTTCTAGCGACTGATGGGTTTTAAAATGTGGCCTAAATTGCAATTGGTGTCTTTTGGCTTTAGACACCATTCTTTCAATATTGGCTAAGCATTTTGTTTTATCTAAGAGTAAAGTTGGTTTTGTTATGGCTTTAAATTCTTGTAATACAGTTTTCATTTAGTTTATTTTTTAGACACAAAATATGCGGTCCAAAGAAAGTATGAAATTTAAATTCATCATTTAAATTAGTAAGAACTTTTAAAAATCAATATCTTTAGAACAATCAACGCAACCATTAATAGGTGTTTCCATCTATTATGCACAATTAAGCACAATATTTTTATTTATGAAAGTGACTTACTTCAGAATTCTATTCATTTTTAGTCTACTCATGGGTTGTTCAAATGAACCTGCGGAAAATAATGATTCTATCACTGTATCTTTTTCTGTGGATTCATTTACTGCATCTGAAGATGGAACAAATGCTGAAGTACCAATTAGCCTAGACGTTATTGGTGGTATCACAACTGAAGATGCTATTATTAGTCTTACTAAGGTGGAAGGTACTGCAGATGCCGATGATATATCAGATTCTTTGCCAGTTTTAATTACCATTCCCGCAGGTGATTACACAACCATGAGTACATTTGATAGTTCCTTATCCATTGTTGATGACGATATAGATGAGGATACTGAAAATTTAATTCTCAGTCTCAGTTCCGCGTCTGATAATGTCATCATTGATGGCACAAATCAGGTCAATATTACCATAACCGATAACGATAGTACCTTTGAATTACAAGGATTAGAATACGCGTTAATAAACTATATTGTTGAAAGTCCTTTGGATTTGAATAATGATGGTGTTTTTTCAACAGATTTATTGGAAGAATCTATCATTTGTGTAATGGACATTATTGACTTTAGAGAAGATAATACAGTTTTTGACCCTACATATCGTTCGACGGGTCTCGAAGTGCTTGGGAATGTGCAACAACAAATATGTGTTGACCCGGATGGTGGCGCGCTTACTTATGATTTAGAAGATAGTACCATTGATTTAAGCTTTTTTGGTGAATATTATTATTCTGGAATCTTATCAAATGATAACACAATCATTGAATGGGACATACCATTTGAGAGGGTTCTTGGTTTTAATAACTTTTTTGGAGGTAACGAATATGTAAGCGAAAACGATGGTGTTCAGCTTTATACAGGGGGCGTAATTGCCGTTTATGAGCTAATAGACTAGTTTCTTATTTGATGTAGATATCTAGAATCTATTGTTTTACTAGAAAGCTCTTTTTTTAGCTACTTTTAATAAAATTTAGTGTTTCTCAACCCATTTCCTAGCATTTACAAACGCTTCCAGCCAAGGTGATACCTCATCTTTACGTCCTTCTGGATAGTGTGCCCAGTTCCATTGAAATGTAGAACGCTCAATATGTGGCATGGTCACCAAATGGCGTCCAGTTTTATCACATAGCATGGCTGTATTAAAATCAGAACCATTGGGATTGGCCGGATACCCTTCATAGCCATATTTAGCGACGATATGGTATTTGTCTTCAGTGTATGGTAAGCTAAATTTGCCTTCACCATGCGAAATCCAAACCCCTAATGTTGTTCCGGTAAGGCTAGAGAGCATAATCGAATTGTTCTCTTGAATTTTAACAGAGGTGAAGCTGCTCTCATGTTTATGAGAATCATTATGAACCATTTTACCATGTTGCTCATGCTCTGGATTAATTTCATCCAATTCCATAAACAATTGACAACCATTACAGATGCCTACAGAAAGTGTATCTTCTCTTTTAAAGAAATTTTGAATAGCCGTATTTGCTTTTTCATTGTACTTAATAGCACCGGCCCAACCTTTTGCAGAACCTAAAACATCTGAATTACTGAAGCCACCTACAGCACCTAAAAACTGAATATCCTCTAAGGTTTCGCGGCCAGAGATTAAATCTGTCATATGTACGTCCTTGACATCAAACCCAGCCAAGTACATGGCATTTGCCATTTCACGTTCGGAATTACTTCCTTTTTCCCGCAGAATGGCAGCCTTTGGTCGTTTATTTGTTTTATCTATTTGGGGTAATTTACCTGTAAAATGTTTTGGAAAGATGTAGTTAAGAGGTTGGTTTTTATAATTGTTATAACGGTCTTCTGCTAAATTATTAGCTGTTTGTTTTTGATCGAGTAGGAAAGAGGTTTTGTACCACATATCTCTTAGTCGAGAGATGGTCATTGTAAATATTTCGCTACCATTTATAATTCCAAGTACATCAGAGGCATTGACTTTTCCTATTATATTAAAGTCAATTCCAGCAGTTGATAAGTCGCTTTCTATAGAATCATCAACGGACTGAATTACAATTCCGGTATTTTCAGCAAAAAGCAATTTAAATGCGTCTTTTTCGCCTAAGTCTGTTACATCTAATTCCGCACCAAGATTTGTGTCGGCAAAACACATTTCGAGGAGTGTGGTAATTAAACCACCAGAAGCTACATCGTGCCCAGCTACTATCTTATCATTTTTTATTAAATCCTGAATGGTATTAAAGACAAGCTTTACATAATCTGCACTTTTTACATTGGGTGCTTTATGACCAATTTTATTAATGATTTGAGCAAAAGAACTTCCACCCAGTTCAAAATTGTCTTGTGAAATATTTATGTAATAAATAGAACCTTTATTGTGCTTAAAAACAGGTTCAACCACTTTTGTAATATCATTACAATTAGCACCTGCAGAAATAATTACTGTTCCAGGCGCAATGACATCACCATCCGGATACTTTTGTTTCATGGAAAGGGAATCCTTTCCGGTAGGTACGTTGATGCCCAAATCAATAGCAAAATCAGAGACGGCTTTAACGGCTTCATATAGCCGCGCATCTTCGCCTTCATTCTTACAAGGCCACATCCAGTTAGCAGAAAGGGATACACTTTTTAACCCGTCTTTTAATGGTGCCCAAATCATGTTGGTTAAGGCTTCGGTAATAGAATTACGACTCCCAGCAACTGGGTCAATAAGACCTGAAATAGGGGAGTGGCCTATCGAAGTTGCCACACCTTCTTTACCTTTAAAATCTAGTGCCATAATACCCACATTATTTAGCGGCAATTGCAATGGGCCAGCGCATTGTTGCTTGGCTACACGACCACCAACACAGCGATCTACTTTATTAACGAGCCAATCTTTACAAGCTACGGCTTCTAACTGAAGAACAGCATCTAAGTAATCATAAAAATTATCTCTATTGTAAGATACATCAGCATAGTGCTTATCCACAGTGCTGTCCGTCATTATAGTTTTTGGAGAGCTACCAAACATATCGGATAATGCCAAGTCCATTGGAGCATCACCTTTTGATTTAGATTTAAATGTGAAACGATAGTCTCCTGTAACATCTCCAACATCGTAAATTGGAGAGCGTTCTCTATCGGCAATTTTATGTAAGGTTTCTAAATTATCTTGAGAAATTACTAATCCCATGCGTTCCTGGGATTCATTGCCTATAATCTCTTTTGCGGATAGAGTAGGGTCACCGATGGGAAGCTTGTCTAAATCTATAAGTCCTCCTGTATCTTCGACCAATTCAGATAAACAATTTAAATGTCCACCGGCGCCATGATCGTGAATAGAGACAATTGGATTTTCTTCTCTTTCTACCATTCCACGAATAGCATTGGCAGCACGTTTTTGCATTTCGGGGTTAGACCGTTGTACGGCATTTAATTCAATACCAGAATCAAAGGCACCAGTATCTGCGGAAGATACCGCGGCACCACCCATTCCAATACGATAGTTGTCACCACCAAGAATTACAATTTTATCTCCTTTTTGCGGCGTGTCTTTAAGTGCTTGTTCCGCTTTTCCGTAGCCAATGCCTCCCGCAAGCATTATGACTTTATCAAACCCTAGTTTTCTAGGTTGAGACCCATCGACTGCGCTCAGGGTGACATCGCTTTGCTCGTCGTGTTCAAATGTAAGTACAGATCCCGCAATAAGGGGTTGCCCAAATTTATTACCAAAATCGGAAGCACCATTACTGGCTTTAATAAGAATGTCCATTGGGGTCTGGTATAACCACTTGCGTTCTGGAAAGGCTTTTTCCCATGGACGATTATCTTCAAGTCTAGAGTACGAGGTCATATAAACCGCAGTACCAGCCAGTGGTAAGGATCCTTTTCCTCCTGCAAGTCTGTCTCTAATTTCGCCTCCAGAGCCTGTAGCGGCTCCATTAAACGGCTCTACCGTTGTTGGGAAATTGTGTGTTTCTGCTTTAAGTGAAATTACAGATTCAAAATCTTGGGTTGTGTAATAATCTGGAATATCGGCACGCCTTGGTGCAAATTGCGCTACAACTGGTCCTTTGATAAAGGCCACATTATCTTTATAGGCAGATACGATATCGTTTGGATGCTCTTGAGATGTTTTCTTAATGAGTTTGAATAATGAAGACGGCATTTCCTGTCCGTCAATGATAAAAGTGCCATTAAAAATTTTATGTCGACAGTGCTCCGAGTTGACTTGAGAGAATCCGAATACTTCAGAATCTGTTAGTGGCCTTCCAATGCGTTCTGAGACATCATTAAGATATGCGACTTCCTCATTACTTAAGGCTAGTCCCTCTTGGTTATTATACGCTGCAATATCGTCAATCGGTTTGATGGGTTCTGGTTGAATATGTATATCAAAAATATCCTGATTTAGGCCCTTATATTTTTCCGAAATCATAGGGTCAAAGGAATTGTACTCTTCGCCAACAAATAAGAATTCCTCAATTCTAATAATGCCAGATACACCCATATTTTGAGTAATTTCAACAGCATTGGTACTCCAAGGTGTAATCATAGCGGCTCGAGGTCCAACAAAAAAAGCATCGATAGATGCTTGTTCTAATTTGGGTTGGTCACCAAATAACCATGTTAATTTTGAAATGGTCTCGTTACTTAATTCTTTTGTGGCTTGAACAGCAAAAACTTTGCTGTTTTGGTTTCCAAAGAAGTGAATCATTAGATGCAGGAATTGATGCGATTAATAAAGCGCAAATTTACGCTTTTTTATGGGATATTCATTTTATAATGCGAAGGAACAACTGAAGTTATCCACCAATAATTGACATTAAAAATAGGCCCTTAGTATTCGTTTAACAGCCCCGTAATACGAGCTGCCAAACAGATTTAAGTGTACTAGCAAATAATACAATTGATAAACGTCTATACGTTCATTGAAAAACTTAGTGACCGGATAGTGTTCGTGGTAGCTCTCGTAAAAACTACTATTAAAGCCACCAAAAAGCTTGCTCATTGCAATATCCACCTCTGAGTGACCGTAATAAGCAGCAGGATCAATAAGATAAGGGGTATTATCCTCAGAAATTAAAAAATTACCACTCCACAGGTCGCCATGAAGTAATGAAGGTTTAATATCGTCACAGAATATTTTAAGAACTGATTTTATATTAAGTGATGAGGGGATTTCGGAGGCTTTCAATAGTCTATTGTTATAGGCCATCTTAAGCTGAAATTCGAGACGATATGTACCATAAAATTCTATCCAATCGTCGGTAAAATTATTTTTCTGTGATAGACTTCCGATAAAATTATCAGAAGCGAGTCCATAATCCTCACCAGTGTAATTATGCAGTTTAGCGAGTTGACTTCCAAGTTTTGCATAATCATTTTTGCTTGCAGGTTTTGAAGCCACATATTCCATTAAAATATAAGCCATTCCTTGTTGTGTACCACAATCTAAAACAAGTGGTGTGGCGATGGTATTTGTTTTGGCTATTAATCGGATTCCATTAACCTCTGCCTTAAACATGTCTTGGGCAATAGTTCTAGGGCTGTATTTTAGCACATAAGATTTATATACTGTATCTAATTTTAGAACAGACGCTGTATCACCACCAGATAGGTGAGAAGAATTGATAATGGAGGTATTGATTATAGATTCTATATGTGATACCAAAACCTCCATTAAGTGGTATTTATTGTCGTATTAAGCGATAGCTCTTACTTTGATTATCGACTATTAACTTTATAATATATATACCTTTTTTAAGGTTGCTCACATTCAGTTTTCCATTAACCACTATACCACGCGAAACTTTTTGGCCAAGTATAGAATATATTTCAAATTCTAAGTCCTTGTTAGCGGCAACGTACAAGACATCTCCTTTGACCGGATTAGGATAAATTGAAATTGAACTTAAAGCTGCATCATCAAGAGATAAGTTAGAATAGCAGGTCCAAGATAAATTATCTAGAGCTACTCTGGCACTTCCGGAGTCGTTGTCTAGTATTGTGACTTGTATGGAGCCTTCTAAATTAATATTTTCAAGGGTTACGTTTTGAGAAGTATCAGAATAGGCAATAGTGCCAACCGTTGTTCCATTAACCAATACATCTAAAGAACCATTAGTGCCAGCAAATACACGTTGAGTTGTAACAGTAAGACTTCCAATACCTCCTGCAATTGTTGGTGAAACTAATGAGCCGGCGGAAGAACCTCTATAGTCTATAGCAATAGCACGACTACCGGAAATAGTTTGGTCTGTTCTTGCTCGGGTCGCATTCCATGCACCGTTAGTACCAACCCAAGACCTAGCCGTGTACTGCGAATCGTTAGCAGGCATATTCTGAAAGTCTTCTGCAGCGCATTCTGTTGTTCCGCTACCGTTATTTGTGGTTGTTTCACAAGCTTGATCACTAAAATCGGACTCATTGCCAGCTGCATCTTTTGCTTTAATTGTGAAACAGTAGTTGGTGTCAGCGACAAGGCCTGTTACAGTAAATTGTGTAAAAGTGGTGTTTACTGACAAAGCTCCATCTATATAAATGTCATAAGAAGTAACCCCCACATTGTCTGAAGGTTCGGTCCAATCTAATTCTATAGAGTTATCTGTTGGATTGGATGCAATAAGGTCGTTGACAGGGTCGGGATCTTCATCGTCAATAGCACCAGACCATATTAAAGCAACATAATTAGGATTGTCTACAAATGGATTTCGGTTATTTTGATAATTAAAAACAACGTTATTTCGGTCAATCTCCTTTTGTGATACAGGATCACTTGTGTGCCATGTTAATAGAATAGTTAAGAAAGGGTCCTCTAAAACCTTATCACTACTTCCATCGAACATAGGAAAGCTGCTCCAATTACTAACTTGATCTTCATAACGTGTCACGAAATAAAAATACATTCTTGCCACATCACCTTTGAATTCGTCTAAGGGTTCAAATACAGTACCTGTATAACCTGCAGAATAGCCACTGTTTAAATTTCCACCAGCTTTTGAGCCATTTAAGGTTGGATTGCTGATACCATTTTGAGAAATGAGTTGGTTATCATCTACAACTCCGAATGGTAAATTACTTCTTAAGCCGTTTACCCTGCCATCCGTAGGAATAACGGTATGTCCGTCATCTACCATTGGACTAGCTTCATTGTACGTTGATTTTGGGATGATATGCTCTTTATTATAGCAATCGCCCTCACTATTGAAATTTCCGGCACACTCATCTGCTGGAAAGAAATAATTGTAAGGGTCAGGTCCGCTTGGATTTTCAGAATAGATGTCTAAAATAGTACCATCATTTTCATAGTATAAATCTAAATCGCTTGTGCCGTAAAGTCCGTCTAGATTATCACCTTGGTCATTATGAATAAATTCTGGCGAGAGACCGTCAGTATTATCATTTATAATACGTTTTAATTGAGATTTTAGTGCATAGCCAGATAGGCCATTAGCCGAATCGTAATAATTAGAAGGGACTTGTGCCGAGCCTGTAAGTACAAAAAAACCTATGCATAAAAATGTGTAGAAATATTTCATAAAGAGGTTATTTCAATTAATTGTTTCGTTTGAGTAAAGCCATATAAAAGCCATCAAAACCCGATTTATGGGCTAGGATTTTTTTATCCTTTACAAAGGTAAAATCCTTACCCTCAGGTGAAGTTAAGAAATTATCAATTTGATTTTGATTTTCTGATGGCAAGATAGAACAGGTAGCATAGACCATTTGTCCTCCAGGTTTTACCATTTTAGAGTATTGTGAAAGAATTTCTGACTGTGTCTTTTTGATGTTCTCAATAAATTCTGGCTGCAATTTCCATTTTGCGTCAGGATTTCGTCGCAGAACACCGAGTCCAGAGCACGGAGCATCAATAAGTAAGCGGTCTGCCTTACCATGTAATTTTTTTATGGGCTTGGTAGAATCTATAACTTTTAGTTCTACGTTGTGCACGCCGTTACGCCTAGCTCTAATTTTTAGCTTCTTCAATTTACTTTCGTAAATATCCATAGCTATAACTTGCCCTTTATTTTCCATCAGTGCTGCCAAATGAAGCGTCTTGCCTCCTGCACCTGCACAAGCATCAACAACTTTCATTCCGGGAGACACATTGAGGTATTCAGCAACACGCTGCGAATTGGCATCTTGCACTTCAAAAAAACCTAATTTAAAGGCTTCGGTCTGAAACACGTTGGCTCTTTCGGGCAGTTTTAATGCAGATGGATATCCATCGATGTACTCGGTATGGATATCTTCGTCCAAAAGTTTCTTCTGTAAATCTGCTTTAGTGGTTTTTAGAGTGTTGGTACGTAAAATAACATCCGCTTGTTCATTTTGTTTGGCAATCTCTTTGGTCCAAATTTCTTCACCAAGTTCTTCAACACCAAGCTCATCCAACCAATCGGGAATAGAGGCAGAGAACCTTCTGTTTTTTGACAGTTCGTCAAAGCGCCCTTTTATTTTGCGAGTCGGTGTGCCTTCAAAGTATTTCCAATCAGGAAGTTTAATTCCTTTAAGCGTGGCCCAAACGGCAAACATTCGCCAAAGGTTATCGCGGTCAAAAGGTGCTTTTACATCTGCAATTTCTGCGTAAAGTCTTTTGTATCTTACTATTTCATATACCGTTTCTGCAATAAAACCTCTATCGCGACTTCCCCAGCGTTTGTCTCGTTTTAAAAGAGATTGTACTACTTTGTCTGCATAGTCACCTTCATTAAAGATTTTGTGAAGTCCGTCGATTACGGCAAAGCATAAATTTCTGTGTAGTCGCATGTTTGTTTTTGCTAGCGTGCAAAGGTAAAAGAAAACTTGATATAGCTTTTAGTTACATCAAAGCTTTTAGCAATCTTTGGAGAAATTAATTAGTGTCTTAAAGATTTTAAAAATCGTCATCCCCATTGTCGCGATCATTATTTCGAGTTTTCTCTTTCTTTTGATTGAAGCGATAGATAAAAGAAAGATTGAAGGTTCTTACTCTAAACTGTAGTTCACTATCACTTATAAAGGTATCGGTTTCGGTGTATGTTAATCGCTTTCTGGAGTTGAAAACGTCCCTAATATTGATGGCAATTGTAGCTTTATCATTAAAAATATCTTTGCTAAAGGCTACATTCAAGAAAAGGATGTCTTCGTTTCTTGTTTGGGCATTATTGGTTGGGCCTCTGTAAATGGCATTAGTCTGCCATTCAATTTTGTATGGTAAAGAAACCTTAGTACTAAGACGTGAAAAATAACTTGTATTTTGTGCACCGTAATCTATGCCGTTAAAATCTCCTTCAGTTGTAAATTGAAAAAAGTTAAAACTTCCATTAACTCTTAACCATTTTGTTGGGTTGTAGAGCAAACCTAATTCAAATCCAATACGTTCATTGGTGCTGAGATTTATAGGTATGGTTCTGATAATAGGAATACCGTTAGGTGTTTGCAATCCCGTATCTTCTTGAATACGCTCAAAAGCATCGGTTTCTAATTGATAGTAAACAGAAGATGTTAGGGTTAGTGTTTTGCCCCATTTTTTTAAATAACCAATGTCAAAAGCGTTTGCAAATGCAGGGTTGAGATTTGGATTTCCTTGGAAAATATTAGCCTCACTAGACCTTGATGGAAAAGGGTTTACAAATCTCCCTCTTGGGCGATTTATTCTACGGTTATATCCAAAGGTGATATTTTCATTATCACTTATCTCGTAATTAAGATTTAATGTTGGAAAAAGACCAGGATAGTCATTATCAAAATTTATTACAAGGTTGTCTGCATTGTCGACATCCGCAGCACTAACTTCTCCTGCTAACCTCGTATGCTCAAATCTTAGACCAGCAAGGAAAGAGAATTTGCCAAATTTGTTTCCATATTGGGTATAGAGCGCATTAACATTTTCTGTATAGGTAAAAATATTAGATAAACTATCGTTTTTAATGAATTCCCCACCGGGAATAAGCTGCTCATTGACAACAAAATCTGTTGTAGTTTCCTCAAAATTTCCACGGTATCCAGCCTCAAATTGTTGATTTTCATTGATGGGAAAAACATAGTCAACTTGAGCTAAAAATTCATTACCCTCCTCATCAGTTGTAATAAATTCTGAAGGCAGTTCCTCAATAGCAGGAAAGGTATTTCGTTCTGCAATGAGCGAAGTTTCACCTTCGTTATCAATTCCATATTGAAGGTCTGCCGTGAGCACGTGTCCATCGTCATTAAATC
The DNA here is from genome assembly GCF_017581965.1 of Winogradskyella pelagia. Classification (GTDB taxonomy): domain Bacteria; phylum Bacteroidota; class Bacteroidia; order Flavobacteriales; family Flavobacteriaceae; genus Winogradskyella; species Winogradskyella pelagia. The sequence continues at coordinate 77,309 of NZ_JAGEVF010000003.1, read as the reverse complement.
GATTGATATAGTTTAATGAAATCTGATAATTACTGTCATCTTCAGTTTCGTCTTCAATACGTGTTCTTGTTACCGCGAGCTCATTGTCAGGGTTGAATTCGTCAGTAATATTTATGGTTTTGTCTTCATCTTCGCCTTCCGAGTAGAAAAAGGAGGTGGTTATGGAGCTCTTTTTATTTAAATAATATTCCATACCTAAATTAGTGTTTAGACTAACATCGTTTCTATCAATATCTCTAGTCTCAATAACGAGAGGATTAACCACAGACGACGAGAAGAATTGATTTCTAAAAACACCTTGGCCAGGAGAATTTCTAACATTGAAACTCGTTGTATTAAAGATATTGAACTTTTTAGTTCGGTAATTTACGTTACCTGTTCCACCATAGCCAGTTGGTTCTCTATAGTTTACTTGTATAGAGCCATTAAAGCCTAAAACCTTATCTTTTCTTAGAATAATATTTAATATTCCTGCAGTACCTTCTGCATCATACCTAGCAGAGGGAGAGGTAATGACTTCTACACGTTCTATAGCGTCTGCGGGTAAAGATTGTAGAGCGTCGGTTGAACCAAACCCTGCTATAGCAGACGGTCTACCATTAATTAATATTCTTACATTTTGGTTACCACGCAGTGATATTGCACCATCGGCATCTACTGTTACCGAGGGTACATTATCTAGTGCATCTCCCACAGTGGCGCCGCCGACAGTTAAATCCTTTCCAATATTATAAACCTTTTTGTCTAATCTAATTTCTACCTCTGTAGTTTCAGCTCTAACAACTATTTCATCTAGTGTCTCTGCACTTTCAGATAGTTTAATGGTTTTTAGTAGCGTATTTTGTTGAAGGTTCTGATTTTTTAAAGTTTGTGTTTTAAAACCAATATATTCAAATCTAATGTTGTAAATACCAGGTTCGATGCTCATTTTATAGTTACCGCCTCTATCTGTTATGGTTCCATTTATAACCTTATTGTTTAAGTCTAAAAATGCCACTGTAGCAAACTCTAAACCTATGCCTGAAATTTCATCAATAACCCTACCGGTAACATCAATTAAATCTTGCTTTTCTGGAGTATTGTTTGCCTGCAAAGACAATGTTGTAGCAATAAATAGAATTGTAATTTTTATGAACCGTATCATTTTTCAAGCGTTTTTTATAAAAGTAGTTTGATAAAACGCAGATGCTGAATCAATTACTAGAATCGGTTCATCTTTATCAATAATCGGCACACCTGTTGTTTATTGGGTTGATTATGACTTTAATGGGTTTAAATGTGTTATTGATTGCATTTGCCTTTGAAGAATCAGTTCAATTGTTACTTTTGATAAATTCACCTATTATAAATCCGTTATGGGTTCAATTAAATTCACAAATAATTCCATAAAAGAAGTTGGATTTATTGTAGCTTTAAATGTTGTAGTTTTTATTTTTTATGCGTTTGACAAGCAAATTCCTGGAATAGAATGGGACCAATTAATATTTTTTATGAACTTTGCTATTGCAGCACTATTTATAAATTATTTTTTGCTTCCTAAATTTTTGTATCGGAATCGTTTGGCTGCATTTACAATAGGAGTAATAATTACAGTATTTTCTGTTATACTTATAGAAGAGCTCGTTCTAGAACAGATTTTTTATCCAGACACGCGTGGAAGGCGATTTTCTAATATTTTTTATAATTTATTAAATACATTACCCACACTAACCATTTTAACGGGATTTAAGTTTGCATGGGATGCTTTGCTGAGACAAAAGGAGGTTAATGAGTTAAAAGGTGCGATAAAAGAGAATGAATTACAATTTTTAAAATCTCAGATAAACCCTCACTTTTTATTTAATAATCTCAACAACCTCTACTCATATGCTGTTGAAAAGTCACCTAAAACTCCAGAATTGATTTTAGGATTGTCTTCTCTATTGAGATACTTTTTATATGAGTGCAAAACGCAATTTGTTCCCCTAGAGAAAGAGTTGGGCCAGCTCAAAAATTTTGTTGAACTCAATCAATTGCATATTGAAGGTCGAGGCGATGTTGATTTAATCATTCAAAACAACAGCCAGAATAAGAAAATTGCACCGTTGATTTTAATGGTTTTTATAGAAAATGCTTTTAAACACAGTGCTTCTAGTGTTACAGAAGAAATAGAAATTAAAATAGTTATTTCGGTTGGGAACGATGGACAATTAGTTTTTAAATGCAGTAATAATTTTAAAAGCGAATCTTATCTTGGTAATCTTTCAAGTGGTATAGGGCTCACTAATGTAAAAAAGAGGCTAAATTTGATTTATCCAAATAATCATTCACTAGATATAAATACAGAAAACAGTACTTATGTTGTGAATTTAAAATTGGATTTGTCTAAATAGAGACCATGAATTGCATTATTGTAGAAGATCAGTTACCAGCCCAGCGATTGCTTAAGCAATATATACAAGATGTGGGTTATTTAACTCTTGTTGGTACCTATTCTAATGCTATTGAGGCCATGTCAGAAATTGATAGGCTAGAGGTACAGCTCATATTTTTAGATATTCATCTACCGAAGATTTCAGGATTAGACTTTCTAAAGACCCTAAATAATTCTCCTCAAATTATTCTAACAACTGCTTTTTCAGAATATGCTTTAGAGAGCTATGAGTTTAATGTGGTAGATTATTTACTGAAACCATTTTCTTTTCAACGGTTTTTAAAAGCCTTATCAAAGTTGAAAACGTTCCACACCATTGAAAAAAAGGACCTAGTCGTTAAAGAAGATGTCTCGGTAACTAAAGACATTTTTTTTAAATCGGGCTATGATTACATCAGGTTAATTCTTGATGAGGTTAATTTTATAAAATCTGATTTGGAATACACGGAAATCCATGTGAAGGATAAAAAGTATATATCTACAGAATCGTTAGCACATTGGGCAAAAGAACTTCAAGCCATGGGTTTTATTAGGGTACACAAGTCTTATCTTATTAATACTTCAAAAATATTAAAACTTTCAGGTTCCATGATTTATTTAGATTCAGGTGATATTATTCCATTAGGTAGGGCTTTTAAGGCTGATTTTACAGAACAATTTTTAAAGTAAATCCATAGATTATAATGGTTGCACTGCGATTTGTAACGGTAATTATTTAGATTGCATTTTTAATTCAAATTTTGCTTATGAGGGTGTTTGTTATGCTTTGTCTATTATTGCTAATTCTTTCTTGTAATGATGCTTTTGAGCGTTCCCTGAACATTTCAACTTTAGAGATAGAGCACTTGGTAGAAGATTCTACTCTTAATATAAGGGCCTTGGATTTTAATAAAGATTATATTTTTTATGGAAGTGCAGATCATATTGGTAGGCACGCTCTGCATCCACAATTAAAATTGGATCTTGATAATTTTTCAGTGAATAATGGAAAAAATCATTTCAAAAATATTTTCACTCATGAAAATGACACACTTCAGTTTAGAGCTATTGAAGAGGTTGATGGTGATTTTCTTGCACTTTCAATCGAAAATCCGGCAAGGCTATATAAGCTTTACAGAAAATCAAGTTCGCCTAAATTGGTTTATGAGGAAAATCATGATAAGGTTTTTTATGATGCTATGAATTTCTGGAACGAAAACGAAGGAATTGCTGTAGGTGACGCTACGGACGATTGTATGAGTATTATCATTACACGTGATGGTGGTGAAACCTGGCATAAATTGCCATGCGACGGCCTACCTAAAGCTAAAGCTGGTGAAGGTGCATTTGCAGCAAGTGATACTAATATAGCTATTGTCGGCGACCAAACTTGGGTGGCAACAGGAGGAAAATCTAGCCGAATTTTGTATTCTCCAAACAAAGGGTATTCATGGGAGGTTTTTGATACACCTATAGTACAAGGGACATCAACTACAGGATTGTACTCCATAGATTTTTATGACAATAGTATTGGTTTTGGAATAGGAGGAGATTACACCAAACCAAATGATACTCTAGCTAATAAAATAAGTACCTCAGATGGTGGTAAGACTTGGCGAGTTGTTGCCAATGGCAAAGGACCAGGTTATCGAAGTTGTGTTCAATACATTCCCAATAGCAAAGGAAGGGCACTGGTAGCAGTAGGATTTAAGGGTATAGATTACAGTAATGATGCAGGTGAAACCTGGAAACATTTAAGTGATGAAGCCTATTATACCATTTGTTTTATAGACGAATTTACAGCTTATGCTGCAGGACGAGGAAGGATAAGTAAATTGTTTTTTGAATAAAAAGAGAAGCCTTTCGGCTTCTCTTTTTATTAATCTCGTGGGCCGCGTTTCTGTCTCATTTCTCTTAGACGCTCCAACAGCTTTTGGTTGAATTCATCCTCAGCACGTTTTAATCGTATTATTTTCTTGGATGAAATAACACCTTTTAGATTGTTCATTAAATCTACCTTAGCTTGATACATTTCATCTTCAGCTTTTATAAGATCTTCCAATAGCTTGTCTGCTTCATTATTAGACATATCTGGATTCTGTCTCATTTTTGTTTTTATAGTTCTCAGGTCTCCAGTGCGTACAGCCTCAACACGATCTTCAAAAGCATTGTAAACTGGCCAAAATTTAGTGGCTTCTTTTGGGGTAAGGTCTAATTTGTCTGTTATAAAAGCTACTTTCTGTGCTTTTATTCGCTCTCTCATTTTTTCGCCACCCTGCGCAAAACTTGCTGTAAGGTAAGTAAGCGTTAGGGCTAAAAGGATTAATTTTTTCATGGTTGTATATTTTATTCTAGTATAGATTGTAAATCAGCATTCTCTAAGAGATAGTTTTCTAAATTATCTTCATTATACTCTGTTTCTAGTAAGTTAAAGTCTTCTTGTAAAAAATCTGCTTCAGTCAAAAGCTCTGCTATTTCATAACTGTTTAAATTACTATCCTGAAAGTAGGTTTCTACCATTTCTACCGAAATTGAAGAAGGATTTTCTCTATTTAAAAAGACAGAAAACGCGATTACAAGTGCAGCTGCAATACCTGCTACATAGTAAAGTTTTTTGCGCATTGACAATTGAACTACTGGAGTGCTATCCTGTTTTACTTTGTCTAATATCTGCTCTTCAATTTTATCAAAATAATCCTTTGGCACTTTAAACCCCGCTGTCTTAACACCTTGAGCACCTTCAATTTGATTCAACTTTGGCATTAAGCGATTTTCTAAAGTCTCAAAGTAATCTTTTGGCACTTTATGACCCGATGATTTGCCGTTATGTAATTTAAACTCTTTCATGGTTTGATTTCATTTGTTGAAACCTTCTTATCTACATATAAGACTTCGTTTTTTCAATTTGGTTTAATCTTCAGTTAAAAAGCCCTCTATTTTCTTTACCGCAATATGATATGATGCTTTTAAGGCGCCTTCACTAGTGTCTAAAATTTCAGCCATATCCTTATACTTTATATTGTCGAAGTATTTCATGTTAAATACTAACTGTTGTTTCTGTGGTAAGGAAGCTATGGCTTGTTGTAGTTTTAATTGGATTTCATCACCTTCAAAATAAACATCGGCCTGCAAATTATTAATGGCGTTATTTTGATGTTCTTCATCGCTAATTTGTAATCGCTTTGCATTTTTTTTAATAAAGGTTATAGATTCGTTCGTGGCAATTCTGTAGAGCCATGAATACAATTTGCTTTCTCCTTTGAAATTATCAATACTTCTATACACTTTAATAAAGGTGTTTTGAAGAACATCATCAGCATCGTCATGACTAACTACAATCTTTCTAATATGCCAATATAACCGCTCCTTGTAAAGATTTAAAAGTTCTCTAAAGGCTGTTTCTTTGGATGCCGGATTTTGCAACCGCGTTATAAATTGAGATTCACTGGTCAAATAATTCGCGTTTACTCTTAGACCAAATAAAACATTTAAAGTTTAATAAAAAAGTGAAATTTTTTTTAAAAAACGTAAGTAACTTATAATCAAATAAATAAGTTAAATATTATCGATAAAATGTAATAAAAATACGATAAAATGCATATTTTTCTTGTTTGGTATACTTTTTTGTTATATGTTTGACCTGCTTAACCTATTAACCGTTACCAGTGTCCCCAAATCTGGTAACAAAAGAGAAGGATGCACGTAACAGTGCATCCTTTTTCATTGTGTATTTTTTATGTGCTTAATCGAAACTTTGCATCTCTACTAATTTCTTGTAGATACCATTTTTCTTAAGTAATGCGGTGTGTGTTCCTTTTTCGGCTATTTCACCTTTTTGCATCACTACAATTAGGTCTGCATTTTGTATAGTAGATAATCGATGTGCAATAACAATTGATGTTCTGTTTTTCATCATATTTTCTAGCGCATCTTGAACCAATTTCTCACTTTCTGTATCTAGAGCAGAAGTTGCCTCATCGAGAATCATTATAGGAGGGTTTTTTAATACCGCTCTTGCAATATTTATGCGTTGTTTTTGACCTCCCGATATTTTTCCTCCTCCATCACCAATATTTGTGTGTATGCCTTTTGGTAAATCTTTTACAAACTCCCAAGCATTAGCCACTTTTAAAGCCTCAATCATTTCTTTTTCATTGGCGTCTTCTTTACCTACTTTAAGGTTATTGGCAATCGTATCATTAAAAAGAATAGAATCTTGATTTACCAGACCTAAAAAATCTCTAAGTGATTTTTTAGACAAGGCTTTGATATTAACACCGTCTATAGATATATGGCCTTCATTAACGTCATAGAAACGTGTTACTAAATTGGCTATTGTACTTTTGCCACTACCAGATTGTCCCACTAATGCAATAGCTTTCCCTTTAGGTATTGTTAAATTGAAGTCTTTAAGAACATACTCGTCTTCATATTTAAAAGACACGTGCTCTAAGGCCAATTCTTTTTCGAAGCTGTCTTTTTCAATTGGATTTTCCGCTTCTTTAATGCTCACGTCAGTTTCCAGGAACTCTAAGATTCTGTTAGCGGCACCATCACCACGTTTAACGCTATAACTAGCTTTTGAAATAGCTTTAGCCGGTGTTAAAATATTATAGGCTAAGGTGATATAACCTACAAAGAAACTCGCATCCATGGTTTGGTCTATGAATACCAAGTAACCACCATAAACCAATAAAATACCAATAACAATGATACCTAGTAACTCACTTAAAGGTGATGCCAAATTTTGCCTGTTAAGCAGGCTGTTAGAGTAGGTGTAAAAGCGCTCATTGCTGTCTTCAAACTTCTTGGAGAACATTTTCTCTACATTGAAAGCCTTTATAATTCTCAGGCCAGTCATGGTTTCTTCTAATACCGATAGAAAAACACCTTGCTCAGTTTGCACGTTTAAAGAGCCTTTCTTTAAAGATTTGCCGATTCTTGAAATTAAAAAACCAGAAAGCGGTATAAATATTAAGACAAATACTGTAAGCTTTAAGCTCAAAATAAGCATAGTAACCAAGGAGAACAATATGGTTAAAGGTTCTCTAACTATCATTTCTAAGATGGCTAAAAATGAATTTCTTACTTCGTCGACATCACCACTGACCCTAGAAATGGTATCGCCTTTAGATTTCTCCGAATAAAAGGCTAGAGGTAAGCTAACGATTTTGTTATAAAGTTTATTTCTTAAATCTTTTAATACGCCATTTCTTAAAAATGTGATAAAGTACATGGCGAAATAGTTTGAAAGATTTTTTAAAAGAAACATGCTAATGATTATAGCAACCATAATCATTAACACCTTAAAATCTCCATACTTCTCAATGCTATCTACAATGATATAATTTAAATAGTCCTCGCCATAGCTCTGAAGCTCAAACCAACCTTGCCACTGTGGTTTGTTTGTCACCACACGCTGATCACTAAAAATAACTTTAAAAACAGGTATTAACGCTACGAAGGATAAAGTGCTAAATAAGGCATATAAAACATTAAAGAAGATATTGAGATAGGCGTACCTTTTGTAGGGCAGGGCAAAAGGGATAAGTTTTTTTATATAATTCATCTATTATAAATTCATATCCTTCAGGATAGCTTCAATACGGTTTTCCAAAAATTGCTCCGTTTGTTCAAAATCAGACATATTGACTAATTTGGCGTTAACACTAATGTAGAATTTAATTTTTGGTTCGGTTCCACTTGGTCTTAATGCAATTTTACTACCATCTTCAGTATAATAAATCAATACATTGGATTTAGGTATCTCAATAGATTGTTCTGTTCCTTCGATAAAATCTTTTGCAATAGATAATTGGTAATCCTCAATCCGAATTACTTTAGAACCATTAACCTTTTTTAAAGGGTGTTCTCTAGCGTCAATCATCATTTGCTGAATTTCAGTAGCACCTTCAATTCCTTTTTTTGTCAAGGATATTAACCGCTCTTTATAGAAGCCGTGTTTTATGTATAGGTCAATCAACTCTTCATACATGGTCTTGCCCTTTTCTTTGGCTTGTGCCGCAATTTCACAAGCCAGAAGTGTAGATGTTACAGCATCCTTATCTCTTACAAAATCGCCAACCATATAACCAAAACTCTCTTCACCACCACCAATAAAATCTAATTCTGGGAAGTCTTTGATCATTTTTGCTATCCACTTAAAACCCGTAAGACCTATTTTACATTCTACGTTATATGCCTCAGCTAAAACTGACATCATAGGCGTTGAGACGATAGTAGAGGCTACAAACTCTTTTCCTTTAATTTTACCAGAATTCCTCCATTGCTTCAACAGAAAGTCTGTCATTAACATCATGGTTTGGTTTCCATTTAGGATTACCAATTCATTTTCTAGATTTCTAACCACAACACCTAAACGGTCACAATCTGGATCGGTGCCAATGACAATATCACCATTGGTTTTCTCAGCCAATTCCATAGCCATTTTAAGAGCTTCTGGTTCTTCGGGATTTGGGGATGTTACAGTAGGAAAATCACCATTTGGATTGCGTTGTTCTTCGACGATATTCACACTGGTGTAACCAGCGCGTTGTAATGTTTCTGGAATAGACATTATTGAAGTTCCGTGCAATGAGGTAAATACTATGTTTAAATTCTCTTTTGCCTCCGATGAGGTATTTGCGCTTCCATTTTTTATAGATTCATTTATAAAAATATCATCTATTTCTTTCCCTATATATTCTATTAGATTAAGATTGGCATCAAATGCAATGTCAGAATAGCTAAGAGAATTAATTTCATTAACGATTTCTTTATCTTGCGGAGGCACTAATTGTCCGCCATCTTGCCAATACACTTTATAACCGTTATACTCTGGAGGATTGTGAGAAGCCGTTAATACAATTCCGCAATGGCAATTAAGATATTTTAACGCAAATGATAACTCCGGAGTAGGTCGCAAATCCTCAAATAAGTACACTTTAATACCGTTTGCAGAAAATACATCAGCTACGATTTTTCCAAAAGCCTTACTATTGTGCCTGCAATCATAGGCAATGGCCACTTTTAAAGCGTCATCTGGGAAGTATGCCTTGAGGTAATTACTTAATCCCTGTGTGTTTTTTCCTAGTGTGTATTTGTTAATCCGATTTGTGCCAGGTCCCATAATCCCTCGCATACCTCCAGTACCAAATTCTAAATCCTTGTAAAAACTTTCCTCTAGGTCTTTTGGATTTGAGGCTATTAGGTGTTTAATTTCTTTTTGAATTTTTTCATCAAATACAGGGGTTAACCAAGAATTGACTCGGTCTAAAATCTCAGGTTTTATATAAATCATGATATTAAAATTGTAGTGTAAATTTAATCAATTACTACATTAGGATTTTATGTTAAGATTATTATCTGAAAAAATTAAGGTAAATTTATTGAATCTTTAATCAGATAGCGTTTCTGTTGTTTTTTTGATCGTAATATAAGCTCACCTAAAAATCCGGCAATAAAAAACTGCGACCCAATTACCATGGTGGATAGGGCGATATAGAACTGTGGACGTTGGGTTATAAGACGTCCTGTTGGATTTATAAATAACTTGTCTACACCAAGATAAAACGCAAAGCCAAATCCAATGAGAAACATTAAAACTCCCAAAGCTCCGAATAAATGCATTGGCCTGCGTCCAAATCGGGAAATGAACCAAACCGTTATAAGATCTAAAAAACCATTAATAAACCGGCTCATTCCAAATTTAGTTTTGCCATATTTTCGTGCTTGATGTTTCACAATTTTTTCACCAATGTTGTTAAACCCAGCATTTTTTGCTAAAACTGGAATATAGCGGTGCATCTCACCGTAAACATCAATATGTTTTACTACAGATTGTTTATACGCTTTTAAGCCACAATTAAAGTCGTGTAGATGAACACCGGAGGTGCGCCTTGCAGCCCAATTAAATAATTTTGATGGTAGGTTTTTTGTAATAACAGAGTCAAAACGTTTCTTTTTCCAACCAGAAACCAAATCATAACCTTCTTTAGTAACCAATTGAAATAACTCTGGAATTTCTTCTGGATTATCTTGCAAATCTGCATCCATGGTTATAACTACGTCTCCAGTGGCTTTTTCAAAACCGGCATGAAGGGCTTGAGATTTGCCAAAGTTCTTTAAAAAACGAATGCCTTTAACCTCTTTATGATTCTGACATAAGGCTTCAATAATCTCCCACGAATTGTCAGTACTTCCATCGTCAATAAATAAAATTTCATAGGAAAAGGAATTGGACTGCATCACAGATGCAATCCAATCGTATAATTCGTTTAAGGATTCCTCCTCGTTAAGTAGCGGTATAACTACTGATATGTCCATACGTTGGTGTCAAAATCTATTTGACCTCAAAAATAACCAATAAATTTTAAGCTGCGTCTGGGTCTGATTTTTTCATAATCAAGGCAACAATTAAACCAATAACCGCGTAGAACAAGAACTGGAACGCTAAGGATTTTAATAGGTTGCCTACTGCAAATTGGTTGGTCTTTTCTATTTCAGCAATTGTTTGGTCAATTGTTTCTTGTGGTGCGCCAAAGTTCTCCATCATCAAAACTGAAGCCTCAATACTTGCTTGTTTAACCATTTCAGCAGCTTCTGGATCGATGACATTAAAAATTAAGATATTAACTAGAGTACTAATACCAATCCCTACAACAATGGTAATAAACCAAGCGGTAAAAGCCTGTTTAAATGATATAAATCCATTTAATAAACCTCTGGCTTTTGCAGTTGAAACAATGCCCATAATTATAATTACAAGAAATAAAATAATACCTAGCCACCACTTAGTCAATAATTCTAAATTAACAGCATATGCCACAATTGTAAATGCTGACAGAATAAGCCCTACATATAGACCATATTGTACTGCCGACGAACGTAATGATTTTTCCATTTGTATAGTTGATTTTAGTTATTCGCTTAGTTAGTACCTAAAGATACATAAATGTTACACAAGTATTATGAAATAAATTAAACATAAATAATTGCAATATTCTAAAAAATAATTAAATTTGCACCTCGAAAAAATCGAATATTATTTAAAGACTTTAGTGATGAAAGCAGGAATACATCCAGAAAATTTTAGAATAGTAGCTTTTAAAGACATGTCAAACGACGATGTTTTTTTAGCTAAATCTACGGTTGAAACTAATGAAACGATTGATGTTGATGGTGTAGATTATCCATTAGTGAAATTGGAAATTTCTAGAACGTCACATCCGTATTATACAGGTAAGTCTAAGTTGGTAGATACAGCTGGTCGTATTGACAAGTTTAAAAACAAATACGCCAAGTTTAAAAAATAGTAATCTTATAACCGGATTAACGAAAAAGCCTTTCACTCAACTGAAAGGCTTTTTTGTTTTAATCAATTCAACTACATTTGAGTAACCATTTGAAGCTGCAGTATTATGAACTATATATTATTTGACGGGCCATATCGTAATAATTTATTGCCTTTTACGTTTACCAGACCTGTTGCAGAAATAAGGGTAGGCATCTTAACTATTCGCCAAAAATGGGAATCTTATTTAGAATATACCACTACTACTGTCACTGAAGATTACCTATCTGTTAAATTTCCAATGGTAGAAATGGAAGAGAATATTATGATAAATGCTTCATTCCTTCCTAATCTTGAGGCTGTTGAACAGATCAAGAATTTAAAGCATAATCAGGCCATATTTAAAGACGAAGATGTTATAGCCTTTTTTGTGAAAGAAGGTGAGGAAGTTTCTGATTTCTCAAAATTTGAAGCTGTAGAATTTCAAGGAGAGATTCTTAAAATAGAATATACTTGGGATATCTTTTCTAAGAATGGAGCCGCGATTGCTGATGATTTTCAGTTGATGACTGCTTCAAAAACGTCACAGCCTATTCCTTCTACCGTAAACGCAATTAACCCTGAGAATATTTTTATAGAGAATGGTGCAGAATTGAACTTTGTCACTCTAAATGCAAGCAATGGTCCAATCTATATTGGTAAGGATTCAGAAATTATGGAGGGTTCAGTTATTCGCGGGCCCTTTGCTCTTTGCCATAATGCAACCGTGAAATTAGCTTCAAAAATTTATGGACCAACCACAATTGGCCCTCACTGTAAAGTAGGTGGTGAGGTTAATAACTCAGTGTTATTTGGTTTTTCTAACAAGGGCCATGATGGTTTTCTTGGAAATTCTGTACTAGGGGAGTGGTGCAATTTAGGAGCAGATACCAATAATAGTAATCTTAAGAATAATTACGCTGAAGTTAGACTGTGGGATTATAAGTCTGGAGGTTTTGCTAAAACAGGACTTCAGTTCTGTGGGCTTATGATGGGAGATCACAGTAAGTGCGGCATTAACACTATGTTTAATACTGGTACAGTTGTTGGGGTAAGTGCCAATATCTTTGGTAGTGGCTTTCCAAGAAATTTTGTTCCAAGTTTTTCTTGGGGTGGAAGCAAAGGTTTTGTAACCTACAAAACCAGTAAAGCTTTTGAAGTTGCTGCGGTGGTTATGTCTAGACGCAACGAAGCCTTTACAAACAAAGACAGAGCGATTTTAGAGCATGTTTTTGAAGAGACAAAGACCTATAGAAGAGAATAAATATGAAGACATCCCAAATTACAAGCATTTTCCTACTAATAACGACGTTGTGTTTTTCACAGCGGAATGAGGTTGAAGTTAAAAATTTAAGTTTAAATTCTGACCTAGACCACTTTGCCGCAAGGCAAGTAGGCGACGTAGTATATTATAGCCATAACCTTACAACAAAACGCGGCAGACCAATTAAGGACAAGTATTCGGGTTTTGTATACACTATGTATACGGCCAAACCAAATAGTAACGGTGAACTTATTGATTCTAAACCTATAGATAAAACAGAGCTTGGGCAGTTTAATATGTCTGCAGCGACATTTTCAAAAGATGGAAAATTTATGTATTTCACCACTAATCATAGTGGTAAGGGCACTAACAAGTTAAAAGGTATCACAACTTACAATCTATTAATTCAGCGTGCTGAGTATGAAGAAGGGAAAGGTTGGACCAATTTCACTGCACTTCCTTTTTGTGATCCTAATAACAATTTTGCGCATCCAGCACTTAGTCCAGATGGTAGAACGCTTTATTTTATTGCAGATATTAGAGGAACTAAAGGCAAATCAGATTTATACAAGGTTTCTGTATCTTCTGAACATGAAAATTATGGAGAAATCATTAAACTGAACGAAACTATCAATTCTTCTAGAACTGAGATTTTTCCTTTTGTTAGTGCTGACAACAAATTATACTTCTCTTCTGATAGAAGAGGTGGAAAAGGAGGTTTAGACATTTACAGTTATGATTTAAATTCTGTTGATGAACAGCAGGTGCCAGTTTCATTAGAAGAACCAATAAACAGTAAAGGCGATGATTTTTCTTTTTTCTTAAACGATGATTCAACTACAGGGTATTTATCGTCGAGAAGATTAAAGGGAGAAGGTGGTGATGATTTGTACTACTTTTTTAATTTTTAGACTTTTTTACAGCCTTTAATTCTAGAAGATTTACAGGATTGATTCCTAGCCCTGAAATAGACGTTCTCGTAAATCGTACTACTTCATCATAAAATAGAGGAACTACTGGTGCAGCCGACATTACTAAAGAGTCCATTTTAGTATATAAAGTCTTTCGTTTTTCAACATCTGTTTCTAAATATGAAGCTTCATATAAAGCATCATAAGTTGAATTACTGTAGTGGGAATAGTTCGGGCCATCTGGAGCAAAGTTTTTACTGTAGAATAAGGAAAGGTAATTTTCGGCATCAGGATAGTCAGCAATCCAACTGGCTCTAAAAAAATCTAATTGACCGTTGGCCTTAGCATCTTTTAACGTAGATGCTGGTACTACATCAACAGTGACTTCAAGACCAATTTTTTGAAGTTCTCTTTGTATAAACTCACAAAAGTCTAGATAATTACTTGTGGTAGTTAATGTAATTTCTGGGTTATCAATACCCGTTTTTGCCTTGTAGGCATTGATTAAGTTTTTAGCTAATTCTGGATTATAACGGTAACCGATGGCTTCGTCAAATCCTGGCAAACCCTTGGGGATAAAACCACCATTAGCTGGGAGACCAATACCATTGCGCAGATAGGTCATCATTTTAGTTCTGTCAAAGCCTATATTGATAGCTTTTCGTAACGGAGCTGATTTAATTTCATCAACGTCAGAATCCATCAAAAAGGCTAAATATTCTGTATTTAGATAAGGCCCACGAATCATGTTAACGTCATTCTTATAGCTAGATTTTAAGTTACCTTGAGCAGTTAATATCTCATCTTTATAAGAAGTGTCTAGTCCAGAAACAAAATCGATATTACCCTGGGCAAATTGTAAAAATTCACTCTGCTTATCTGGTAAGAACGTAATAGAAACAGCTTCTAAATAGGGTAGTTGAGTACCGTTGTTGTCCAATTCAAAATAATTGGGATTTTTTCTAAAAACGAGTTTAATATTTTCTTCCCAGCGTTTAAACTGAAAAGGACCTGTTCCTACAGGGTGCGACCTAAAGTCTTTGCCATAATAGCTCACTATTTCTTTAGGTACTACTGAGCAATATTTCATGGTAAGTAGGCCCAAAAAACCAGGAAATGGCTGTTTTAACTGAATTTGAAATGTAGAGTCGTTGACGGCAGAAAACCGTTTTACCTTATTTAATACCCAACTGCCAGGAGAGGCTAAATCTTTATCAGCTAACCTATTAAAACTGTAAACAAAATCACTCGCTTTAACATATCTTGTTGAGTCGTTCCCAAATAAGTGATGTTTGTGGAATGTAACGTCCTTTCTCAAATTAAAGGTGTACGTCCTTGCACTATCCGTTACAGTCCAAGCCTTGGCAATACACGGTTTGACATTTAGCTCATCATTCATTTGTACCAAGCCATTAAACAATTGGTGCGTTGCCCAAATATCTGCTAGATCTTTTGAAAAGGCAGGGTCTAAGGATCCAATATTTTTATGTTCGTTATATCTAAAGACAAGATTATCCCTTTGGCTTTTGTTGTTAGAGCCACATGAAAAGATAAAGGATGAAATCAAAAGGAGAATTAAGACTCTAACAGAGACGCTTCTTTGTTTTAGCATATTACTTATATGTTGTAAATTTGCCATCTTGGTAAAAATACGAGAATGAAGCCAACAAAAAAAGTCGCATTTTACACCTTAGGTTGTAAGCTCAATTTTTCTGAAACCTCTACTATTTCTAGGAAGTTTGAGGATGAGGGCTATAATCGTGTGGCCTTTAAAGATAAGGCAGACATCTATGTTATCAATACCTGTTCGGTTACTGAAAATGCAGATAGGCGATTTAAGACCATTGTAAGGCAAGCACAACAAGTTAATCCAGATGCTTTTGTTGCCGCAATAGGTTGTTATGCGCAATTAAAACCGCAAGATTTGGCAGATGTTGAAGGTGTAGATTTAGTTTTAGGTGCTACAGAAAAATTTAATGTGAACTACTACATTAATGAGTTGCTAAATACTCCTGAGCGCAATAAAAATGGCGGTCAGATTCATTCTTGTGAAATTAAAGAGGCTGATTTTTATGTAGGAAGCTACTCTTATGGTGATAGGACTCGGGCCTTTCTTAAGGTGCAAGATGGATGCGATTATAAATGCACGTATTGTACAATACCTTTAGCTAGAGGAATATCTCGCAGCGATACTATGGAAAATGTAATTAAGAATGCAAACCAGATTTCTAAAAAAGGTATAAAAGAGATTGTGCTTACAGGTGTAAATATTGGAGACTATGGTAAAGGTGAGTTTGGCAATAAAAAGCACGAGCACACGTTTTTGGATTTAGTGAAAGAACTTGATAAAGTTGATGGCATTGAACGTCTTAGAATTTCTTCTATTGAACCCAATTTATTAAAAAACGAAACCATAGATTTAGTGTCTAAGTCCAGGGCTTTCGTTCCGCATTTTCATGTACCTATGCAGAGTGGGAGCAATGCCATTCTCAAAAAAATGAAACGTCGCTATCTTAGGGAACTATATCGGGACAGAGTGACAAAAATAAAAGCGGTAATGCCACATAGCTGCATTGGCGTAGACGTTATTGTTGGATTTCCTGGAGAGACGGAAGACCATTTTTTAGAAACTTATAATTTCTTAAATGATTTAGATATTTCTTATTTACATGTTTTTACCTACTCCGAGCGTGAAAATACAGAAGCTGCAGAAATGGATGGTGTGGTGTCTAAAAAAGTTCGGGCTAAGCGTAGCAAAATGTTGCGAGGGCTATCTGCTAAGAAAAGACGAGCTTTCTATGAAAGCCAATTAAATTCTGAACGCACCGTACTTTTTGAAGGAGAGAATAAGAGCGGTTATATACATGGCTATACAGAGAATTACATAAAGGTAAAAGCTCCTTGGAACCCTGAATTAGTTAATACCTTACATAAGGTAGTACTGACTAAAATTGATGATGACGGATTGGTGCGTTTTGATTTTGTAAATGCGGAGGTGCTTTAAAAACAAAAAACCCAAAACAATGCTGCTTTGGGTTTCTGTTTAAAATCATTTAAAATCTATATACGAATGCCTACCGGAAGCATTCTTTTATATTTTCTGTTTCTTCTTACAAATTTAGCAATCTGAGGACTTGTAGGGACTACACTGATGTTACGTTCTTTTATACTATCAAATACCATGGCTAAAAATTCTTTTTCAAAATCTTCAGAGTTAATGGTATCTGGAATCACAATTTTGGTTAAGAATATCTTTCGTTCTTGGAGGGAATACTCGATAACAGCCATGTCATCGTCAACCTTTAATTCAAATTGACGTAAAAAATCGTTGTCAATCAATTCGGCAGTTTCTGTCATAATTATATTATTTTAATTTGCGGTTGGCGTGTAGATACTATATAATTATATAGTTTTGCAGGGCAAAGGTACAAAAAAATAAGCAAAGTGCTTATTTCCAAGTGTTAAAACAGGGGGCTGGCAGGTGGTTGAGATGCTTAATATACTTGTGCCATTAGGCGAAATATTAGAAGTTAAGGAGTATGAGCAACCAAATTACACATGTTTATTTAATGCCAGGAATGGCAGCTAATCCTTCAATATTTGAAAATATCAAACTTCCAGAAGACCGCTATTGTATTCATTGGTTAGAGTGGCAAATACCTCAAAAGAACGAGAGTCTTTCTTGCTATGCAAAACGTATGTGCAATTTTATAGAGTATGATAATTCCGTGTTGCTTGGTGTCTCATTTGGAGGAATGTTGGTGCAAGAAATGGCTAAATTCCTTAATCTTAAAAAACTTTTTGTTGTATCTAGCGTTAAATCGCATCACGAACTGCCTAAACGCTTAAAACTATTAAAGTACACTAAAGCCTATAAAGTTTTGCCAACACAGTTGGTGAGCAATATAGATTTATTAGCAAAGTACGCTTTTGGAGAAACAATTAAAAAAAGAGTTGATTTATACAAAAAATACCTTTCTGTAACTGATAAGACCTATTTAGATTGGTCCATCGAGCAGATAGTGTGCTGGAACCAAGATGAGCCAAATCCTGAGGCCATATATATTCACGGTGACAAAGATTTGGTATTTCCTCACTCATGCCAAGGTGAATGTATCGTTGTTAAAGGTGGTACACATATTATGATAATTAACAAATTCAAATGGTTTAATGAAAATTTACCAAAGCTCATAGAGTGTTGAATTTGAAAGAAATAAATAGTTTACTTACATTTAGAAAAAATTAAACGTTATGCAACTACTTAAGAACCTACTTGCAGCAATTGGTCTAGTGGCTATTTTTGGTCTTTTAATATTCTCAATGCAAAAAGCACCTTCAGATGAAACTTTTGGTAAAGAAAAACCCATAATCAATGATTATAACGTCTATGCATTAGAAATGCCCATGGGGTTGAACTTTTCGGGTGAAGAATTACCCATTGAAAATCCTGATATCTATGAGCGTATGGATAGGGAGTTACTGGTTAATACCTATTGGCAGTCCAATGGTTTGCTTATGTTTAAGCGCGCTCAAAAGTATTTCCCAATCATTGAGCCTATTTTAGAAAAAAATGGCGTACCAGAAGATTTTAAGTACCTCGCTGTCATAGAAAGTGGTTTAACCAATGCTGTGTCTCCAGCTGGAGCAAGAGGCTTTTGGCAGATAATGAAGGCTACAGGTCGTGAAAACGGCTTGGAGATAAACTCTAACGTGGACGAGCGCTATAATTTAGAAAAGGCAACTGAGGTTGCCTGTACTTACTTAAAAGAAGCCCAGGAAAAGTTCGGTTCCTGGACATTAGCAGCTGCATCCTATAACGCGGGAGTGGCAGGAATTTCAAGACGATTAGAAGACCAAGATGTTAAGGATTATTACGATTTATTGCTTGGAGAAGAAACGGGTCGTTATATTTTTAGAATAGTTGCTTTAAAAGAGATCTTAAACCATCCAACGCGCTATGGTTTTAATTTTAATCCTTCAGATTTATACAGACCTATTCCAACTTACGACGTAAAAGTAGATTCAGCGATAACCGATTTCACGAAATTTGCCCATGGCTTTGACATCAATTACAAAATATTGAAATTACATAACCCTTGGTTAAGAGAAAAACATCTAAATAATAAAACTCAAAAAGAATACACCATTCAGATTCCAGAAAAAGGCTACTACCTATCTAAGCCATAGGCTTTGGATTATTTCACATCTCATATATGGTCATTTTTAGTTATAGCAAATTATGTATTGGCCGTTGTTCTCATATTTGTTATTCTATTTAAACAATTAAATCCTAGTAAGACTATTAGCTATATTTTGGTCTTATTGCTTGTTCCTTTTTTAGGTTTGGTGGTTTATGTCTTATTTGGTCAAGACTACAGAAAAACCAAAATCTTTAACCGTAAGAATGTTTTAGATCAAAAAGTAGTTCAAAAAATATTGAACGAGTTGAGTCTTAACGAAGAAGAGGAAGACGAAGTTGAAGAAATACTTCAAGAAAAATCTAAACTTTACAAGCTTATACACAATAGCGAAAAATCTAAACTCACAACTTATAATAACCTACAAATATTAATTAATGGGGAAGAGAAGTTTGAAGTTTTTCTGAGAGACTTGAGAGCTGCAGAGCATCACATACATATGGAATATTACATCATTGAAGATGATGTTATCGGTAATGAAGTTATTGAAATACTCTGTAAAAAAGCACAGGAGGGTGTTGAGGTAAAATTGGTGTATGATGATGTTGGCAGTAACATTTCTTCAACAAACAAGAATAAGCTTAATGAGGCTGGTGTACTGCACCACCCATTTATGCCTGTTTTATTCTCTGGACTAACAGGGAAAATGAACTACAGAGATCACCGTAAAATTTTAATAATCGATGGTAAAATTGGCTTTTTAGGAGGTGTTAACATTGCAGATCATTACATAAATGATGGCAAATCTAGATATTGGCGCGATACGCATTTACGGATTGAAGGTGAGGCTGTTAAGCCATTGCAGATATTATTTTTTACTACTTGGGATTTTGTTCAGAATGAACCGGTAAAATTGTCAGAATTCTATTTCCCTAAGCATAAACCAAATAATAGGGCTGGTGTGCAAATTACTTCTAGTGGTCCAGATACTGATTGGCCAAATATTATGGAGGCCGTTTTTGCGGCAATAATGGCAGCACGATCGTATATCTACATTACAACTCCATATTTTATTCCAAATGATGAAATACTAGCTGCGCTTCAAATCGCAACTAGGAGTGGAATAGATGTTAAGCTGCTTATTCCCAAAAAATCAGACTCATGGATTTCGGGTTCCGCAACAAATTCATACTTGAAAACTGTTTTAGAGGCTGGCGTGGAGGTTTACCGTTATGAAAAGGGATTCATTCATGCCAAGACTATGGTGTTAGATGATGAAATTTGTTCAGTTGGTACTGCTAATATGGATTATCGCAGTTTTGACATCAATTTTGAGGTCAACGCTTTCATTTACGACAAAGAGACGAGTTACACACTGAAAGAACAATTTCAGCAGGATATTAAAGAGGCGGAGCAGTTATATTTAGATAACTGGATAGATAGACCTATTGCCCAAAAATTCATAGAATCCCTTTCTAAATTATTAGCACCGCTTTTGTAAGGGCAATTAACGTCTACTTCTTCTATTCTGTCTCGACGATGTAGGTTGCCCATATTGCTGTTTCGGAATAGACGCTTTTTTCATTTGTTGCTTCATCATTTTTATCTGTTCAGCAAGCATATCTCTTTTATCTAGTTTTTCCGCTTCAGATAGTAGTTTTTGCGCTTCTTGTTTGCGTCTTTTTGTAAATGCAATACCAGCCAAGTTTAATTTGGCCATTGCTAAATCATGGTCCATGGATAACCCTAAATTAATAGCTTTCTTAAAATACTTTTCCGCATCATTCATATTGGTTTGGGAAACCATAATACCATTTAAATAGTTAAGATAGCCCTGTTGTTTTTTAACGAGAGCGCCTTCGGGATTTTTAATTTTATCTAACCACTTTTTTGCACCAGGAAAGTCTTGCTTGCGCAATCTCAAAAAAGCAAGTAGAATTAATTCATTCTTGAAATAAAGAAAAATGAATATCGTAGATAGCAAAATATACATAATACCATTGCCAATATATCCTTCAGTGAATTGATAAATGGCATATGCGATTATTAATGCAGCGATTATTAATTTTATATTTTTATTGAACATTAGTCTTAATTTTTAGAGTGGGCAAAGGTAACAAAAACTATTAAAAATATTTTATTAGAGCTCTTGTGAAAGTAAAAACTTGTTGTATATTTGCACGCAGTTTTCAAACTAGCCTTAATTAATAAAGCTAACGCAGTTTAAAGATATAAGACAATGAGTAAAAGAACGTTTCAACCGTCAAAGCGTAAAAGAAGAAATAAGCACGGTTTCAGAGAGAGAATGGCATCTGTCAACGGAAGAAAAGTATTAGCACGTAGAAGAGCTAAAGGAAGAAAGAAATTGTCTGTATCTTCAGAAGCAAGACATAAAAAATAATGATTAACAATTGTTAATATTTAAAGGTGTTACTTAGGTGTAACGCCTTTTTTTGTACCCTATTGATAACTATTTTTACACACCGAAAAAAATAACTTCATGCCAAAAAATAAAAATTTAAAATCTATCCTTTTAATTGGTTCTGGTCCAATAATAATAGGTCAAGCATGTGAATTTGATTATTCTGGTTCACAAGCCCTGCGTTCACTTCGGGAAGATGGAATTGAAACTATTTTGATCAATTCTAATCCAGCAACGATAATGACAGATCCAACCATGGCCGACCACGTGTATTTATTGCCATTAACCACAAAGTCTATTTTAAAAATCTTAAAGGAACATCCTCAAATTGACGCGGTTTTACCAACAATGGGAGGCCAAACGGCCTTAAATCTTTGTATTGAAGCAGATGAGAAGGGCATTTGGGAAGATTTTGGTGTAGAGATTATAGGTGTGGATATTGATGCCATAAATATTACTGAAGATAGAGAGCAGTTTAGGGATTTAATGGGTAAGATTGGTGTTGGCATGGCACCACAAGAAACAGCAACATCCTATTTGAAAGGGAAAGAAATTGCGCAAGAGTTTGGATTTCCCTTATGTATTAGAGCGTCCTTTACACTTGGTGGAGCAGGAGCTTCAATTGTTTATAACGAGGAGGAATTTGATGAATCCTTAACCCGTGGACTAGAGATTTCTCCGATTCATGAAGTCATGATCGATAAAGCACTATTGGGTTGGAAAGAATATGAATTAGAGTTACTCCGCGATAAGAACGACAATGTTGTTATTATCTGTACGATTGAGAATATGGATCCCATGGGAATTCACACGGGCGATTCTATAACTGTAGCTCCAGCAATGACCTTATCAGATAAAACATTTCAGAAAATGCGCGATATGGCCATTCATATGATGCGTAGTATTGGGGATTTTGCTGGTGGTTGTAATGTACAGTTTGCTGTAAGTCCAGATGAAGAAGAAGAAATCATTGCCATTGAAATTAATCCAAGGGTATCTCGATCTTCTGCCTTAGCAAGTAAAGCAACAGGTTACCCAATAGCGAAAATAGCGGCTAAATTGGCATTAGGTTATACGCTGGACGAATTGAGTAATCAAATTACCAAATCTACATCAGCATTATTTGAACCTACCTTGGATTATGTGATTGTGAAGATACCACGCTGGAACTTTGATAAGTTTGAAGGTTCGGACAGAACGCTTGGACTTCAAATGAAGGCCGTTGGTGAAGTTATGGCCATAGGTCGTTCCTTCCAAGAGGCATTGCATAAGGCTACACAATCCTTAGAAATCAAAAGAAATGGTTTAGGCGCTGATGGAAAGGGATACAAGAATTACGAGCAAATTATAGAAAAACTAAAATTCGCGAGTTGGGATCGCGTATTTGTAATTTATGATGCTATTGCAATGGGAATACCATTGAGTCGTATCCATGAGATTACGAGAATAGATATGTGGTTCCTCAAACAATATGAGGAATTGTTCCATCTAGAGAAGGAAATCTCCACCTATAAAATTGAAACTATTGAGCGCGAACTATTGTTAGAAGCCAAGCAGAAAGGCTATGGAGACAGGCAGATAGCGCATATGCTCGATTGTTTAGAAAGTCAGGTTTATAACAAGCGGCGGGAGTTCAATATAAATCGTGTTTATAAATTGGTAGATACCTGTGCTGCCGAATTTAAAGCCCAAACCCCATACTATTATTCTACGTTTGAAAGTGAAGTACAATATCCAGATGGCACGGTCACTGTTGATAATGAAAGTGTAGTGACGGATAGAAAGAAAATAATAGTTTTAGGATCAGGACCAAATCGAATTGGACAAGGGATTGAATTTGACTATTGTTGTGTTCATGGTGTACTTGCAGCAGCAGAATGTGATTATGAAACCATAATGATTAACTGTAACCCCGAAACCGTTTCAACAGATTTTGATATCGCTGATAAGCTCTATTTTGAGCCTGTATTTTGGGAACACATTTACGATATCATTCAGCATGAAAAACCAGAAGGTGTTATTGTTCAACTTGGAGGTCAAACGGCTTTAAAGCTAGCTGAAAAATTAGATCGTTACGGTGTTAAAATCATGGGGACAAGCTATCAATCTTTGGATTTGGCAGAGGATAGAGGAAGCTTTTCTACACTATTAAAAGAAAATAATATTCCTTATCCACAATTTGATACAGCCGAGTCCGCTGAAGAGGCCTTAAAGGTTGCTGACGAACTCAATTTTCCAATTTTGGTAAGGCCGTCTTACGTACTTGGAGGGCAAGGCATGAAGATCGTTATCAATAAAAAAGAATTAGAAGAGCACGTTATTGACTTGCTAAAATCTATTCCGGGTAATAAATTGTTATTAGATCATTACTTAGATGGTGCTATTGAAGCTGAGGCTGATGCCATTTGCGACGGTGAAAATGTCTATATCATTGGTATCATGGAACATATAGAGCCCTGTGGTATTCACTCAGGTGATAGTAATGCAACATTACCACCTTTTAATCTAGGGGAGTTTGTAATGCAACAAATTAAAGATCATACAAAGAAAATTGCATTGGCTTTAAACACGGTAGGCTTAATTAATATCCAATTTGCCATAAAGGACGATACCGTTTATATTATTGAAGCTAACCCAAGAGCTTCTAGAACAGTACCATTTATTGCCAAAGCATATGGAGAGCCTTATGTGAATTATGCAACAAAGGTTATGCTGGGGGAAAAGAAAGTAACAGATTTTGAATTTAACCCGCAGTTAGAGGGTTATGCCATAAAGCAGCCTGTATTCTCTTTCAATAAATTCCCCAATGTTAATAAGCAATTAGGCCCTGAAATGAAGAGTACTGGAGAAAGTATCTTATTCATAGATAGTTTAAAAGATGATGAGTTTTATGATTTATATGCTAGACGTAAGATGTATTTGAGTAAGTAAAACCCTCTTTTTTTTCTGAAAAAAGTAATTATTAAGCAATAATTTCTAATTTAGTATTTATTAAGTTCTTAAAATAAGACCTGTTATTTGAATTGTAAACTATTTTTATTTTTTACTTTAATAAGTTTAGGTGTATTTGGTCAAGAAATAAGTATCTATGATATTGCCAGAAACGGAGGAGTTGAAGAGTTAAAGTCATTTTTGATAAAAGAACCAAAAAGCTTAAATATTGCCAATGATAAAGGTTATTTCCCTTTAACTATTGCATGCTATCATGGTAATAAAGAAGTAGCAGTTTATTTAGCAAATAAGGTGAAGGATTTAAATGTTAATGGTGATTACGGAACTCCTTTAATGGCAGCTGTATTTCGGGGTCATAAGGATTTGGCTGAGGTGTTACTTAAATTAGGTGCTGACCCAAACATAACAGATGCTAATGGAACCTCTAATTTGCACTACGCTGTGATGCTAGATAATAGTAATATGGTGAGATTGTTATTAAATAATAGTGCTGATGCGAGCATAAAGGACAAAAAAGACCGAAAGCCTATAGATTATGCTGAAATTGCCCATAACAAAGAAATTATTAAACTTTTAAAAAATACAGAACATTAAAATACCCAAATATGAAAAAAATTACTATTTTTCTACTTGTGCTTTTCTCTTTTATTGGTGCTGCTCAAGTCAGTACAACTGGTTTAATTGAGCTTTCTAACGACGGGTCAATTGTCTATAGTGCTCAATTAGATATAACAGATGCTCAAGTCACATTAACATTAGTTGGGCCAGAAACTAGATGGCTTGGAATAGGCTTTGACGCCGCTTCTATGACAGCTGGTAAGGATGTGGTAATATTTGATGGAACAACATTAACCGATAGGAATTTCATTGGTATTGGTTCTGTTCCAGATTTAGATTCTAGTCAAGATTGGAGTGTGAGTTCAAACACCGTAAATTCTGGTATAAGAACATTGATTGCAACACGTGCTAGAGATACAGGAGATGCTAACGATTATGTATTCAGAACATCAGATACATCAATTAACCTTGTATGGGCCTATTCAAGATTTGATGATTTTGTGCTTGCTTGGCATGCTCAAAATAGAGGGATGACAACAGAATCCTTAACGCTTTCCCAAGATGAGTTTGAATTGCCTAAATTCGTAATATCACCAAATCCAGCTAGAAGTAGTTTGAAACTAAGAATACCGAGTGTTAAATCGGACATGAGTTTAACGGTTTATGATGTTTTAGGAAAGAAAATTTACCAGGGTGTAATTACTCAATTAGAATCTTTGGTTGATGTCTCTAACTGGAAAAGCGGAATTTATCTTGTTAAAGTTACCGATGGGCAGTCTACCCAAACCAAACGATTTATAAAACAGTAAGACTTATAATCTATATTATAAAAGCTAATGGCCTTTTCAGTTTTGAAAAGGCTTTTTTTATTTAGAAATCAATTTGGACTCTGTAGTTTTTGAGTTCATCTAAATAGTTGTCTACATTTTTATAGACTAAGCTTAAGGTTTTATTTTTTTCTGATTCACTTTCTCTTCGTTTTATGGCCTTTATAAAGCGCTTGGCATCTATTTTGGTTTTAAGTTTTAAGCCAGGCACCTTAATGGTTTTTCCGGAGTCATCAAGTGCTACCATAGTGAAATAGGATGAATTACAATGTTTGGTTTTGCCTGTTCTAATGTTTTCGGATATAACGCGAATGCCAACCACCATGGACGAGGTACCAACGTAATTTATTGAAGCCTTCATGGTTACAAGCTCACCTACTTCTATGGGATTTAAGAAATTGACCTTATCTACTGAAGCGGTAACACAATACCCTTGCGAATGTTTAGAAGCACAAGAAAAGGCAATCTGATCCATTAAGCCTAAAATATAGCCACCGTGAATCTTACCACCAAAATTAGTAAAGGAAGGCAGCATGAGCTGTGATATTTCTACTCTTGATTCTTCAACGGTTTTAAACATACGAATTGGATTTATCAGTCATCTTCAGTCGCTCGTTTTATGATATTTTCAGGAAGTGATTTTTTAGCTTTAGCACCCATTTTTTTAATCTTTTCAACACGAGAAATTAGATTGCCTTTTCCTTCAACTAATTTGTTCATTGCAGAAGAGTAGTCTGTTTTAGCGGCATCGATTTTTTTGCCTACTCCTGTCAAATCGTTCACCAATCCTTCAAACTTATCATATAGTGCTCCGGCTTGTTTTGCAATTTCAATAGCATTTTGTTGTTGTTTCTCGTTGTTCCACATAGTATCAATAGTCCGTAGCGTAGCTAAAAGGGTAGACGGTGTTACGATAACAATATTTTGTTCAAAGGCTTTATTATAGAGCGTATTATCTTCATTTATAGCAACTGCGAATGCTGGCTCAATAGGGATAAACATCAAGACAAAATCTGGTGATTCTATATCGTACAGGTCTTGATAGTTTTTAGCAGATAACTGATCCACATGTTTTTTAATTGAATTTACATGAGCCTTTAAATGTATTAGGCGTTCTTCATCATCTGCGTTGACCAAACGCTCATAATCTGTTAAGGAGACTTTGGAGTCGATAATCATTTTCTTTGAATCTGGCAGATGCAAAACCACGTCTGGCATCACTCTAGAGCCATCTTCCCTTTGAAAGTTTTGTTGTACAAAATACTCGCGGTCTTTTTCTAGTCCAGATTTCTCCAATACCCTTTCTAATACCAATTCACCCCAATTTCCTTGGGTCTTGCTATCGCCTTTTAATGCTTTGGTGAGGTTAGTAGCCTCTTTAGCCATTTGTTGATTGAGGTCCTTTAAACCTAAAAGCTGCTGCTTTAAGGCAGAGTGCATGCTAATATTTTCTTTTTGGGTATCCTCAACCTTCTTTTCAAAGGTTTTTATTTTTTCTTCTAATGGATTTAAAATGTTCTTAATATTCTCTTTATTCTGAAGCGTGAATTTCTCAGATTTTTCATCAAGAATTTTTGATGCCATGAGTTCAAAATCCTTTCTTAACTGTTCTTGCTGCTTGGCTAACTCTTCATCGCGTTTTAGGTTGTGTTGTTGAAGATTTTCTAGTTCTGCATTACGACGTGATAATTCAGAATTTAAGAACTCTTTATCTTGTCTAATCTGCTCTCGTTCAGTTTCAACTTTATTGATATTCTCGTTTAGTTGACTAATAGTATTGTTAAGTTGGAGTTGACGTTCTTCCATGGTACTTTCGTCAGCTTTACTCTTAAGCTGGGCAAATTTTAATCCAATGAATGCTCCAATTCCGGCAGAAACAATTATAGTTATAAAAAGAATGAGGGTATCGCTCATGTTTCAATTTGTCGTTTTATCAAAGATAAATTTTAATGTTTAAATCAGTAAAAAAACAATTTAAAGAATACAGAATTATTTGGTTACTCTAAAGCTACCTGTAGATTTGTCGAAGGAAATTAAATCATTTGGAAATAAAGCTTCAAACACCTCATCCGAAATTAAATTACACGGTTGGTCGTGTACAACCTCATTTTTCTGCATAACTATCATTTCATCACAAAGCTGAATAGCCAATTCAATTTCATGAGATGAGAATAAAATGGTTTTTTGGGTTTCTTTTGTTAATCGTTGCAGTAACTTAAGGATATAGGCCTTATGGTACATATCTAAGTGTGTGGTGGGCTCATCTAATATAATGATATCAGTATCTTGCGCTAATGCTCTAGCTATCATAACTTTCTGTAGTTGTCCATCACTTAATTCGTAGCATTTACGGTGTTTTAGTTCATTGATTTTAACCATGTCAATGGCTTTATCAATAGTATCAATATCATTAGGTTGTAGTTTGCCAATCCAGTTGGTGTAAGGATATCTGCCTAAAGCAATCAAATCATAAACCGTAAGATTTTTAGAAACCAATTGCTCCGTCAAAACAATGCTTAATTGTTGCGCTAAAGCTATGGATGAGGTGTCTTGAAGCGGGTTTCCGTTTAAACGAATTTCGCCATTTAAAGGTGGCTGTATTTTGATTAAGGTTCGTAATAAGGTAGACTTTCCAATACCATTAGCTCCAACAAGCCCAATAAGTTGGCCTTTCTCCAGCTGAAAATTAATGTTAGAAGCAATAATCGTAACCTCTCTTTTGGACTTATATCCTATTGACAAGTCTTTGACTTCTAAAATACTATTTGAATTACTCACTCTCATTAAAACATCATCTTTCTTTGTCTAACCAGTAGCCAAATTACTACAGGTGCACCAACCAAAGCTGTTATGGCATTTATAGGTAAGGTGTAATCAGTTCCAGGAACTTGGGCAATACTATCGCAAAGTAACATTACGATGGCTCCCATTAAAAATACTGCCGGAACCAATATTTTGTGATTAGAAGTTCTAAATATTTGCCGTGTTAAATGCGGAATTGCCAACCCTATAAATGCGATTGGACCGGCAAAAGCTGTTATTGTGCCAGCAATAAGACTTGTGGCTATAATAATTACAAATCTACTTTGCTTAAGGTTTAATCCTAGGCTTTTAGCATAATTATCTCCCAGAAGTAAACTATTCAGAGCTTTTATGGAGGAAATGCTCAAGACGAGTCCAATACCATAAATTGTGAAGAAAATTGAAACTTCACTCCAAGATAAATTACTTAGACTACCGAATCCCCAAAAAACGTATTGCTGTAATTGTTCGGCTGAGCTAAAATAAGAAAGGACACTTACTACGGCAGCGGTAATGCTTCCAAACATTAACCCAATGATTAAAATGGCCATGGTATCTCTTACATTGCTAGATACGGCTAAAACCGCCAAAAGAACCAAGAAACTTCCTGAACTAGCAGCTATTACAATACTCCATTTGGACACTAAGGCAGCTGCTAAAACACCTCCAAAAAGGCCAGAACCTAATATTATTAACGCCACACCAAGGCTTGCACCAGAGCTAATACCCAAAACAAAAGGACCTGCTAGTGGGTTTTTAAAAAGGGTTTGCATAAGTAAACCCGAAATACCTAAACCAGAGCCAACTAAAATTGCAGTTATTGCCTTAGGTAATCTATAATCCGTAACAATAACACTCCAAGTAGAATTAGCTTCATTTCCGGCCAAACTTGAAAAAATACTTTTCAAAGGTATACTCAATGAACCAAAACTTATATTAATGATAAAGCAGACCAGAACCGCTAAAGCCATCAATGCAAATTGTAAACGATATGAGGATTCTTTAATCAATTATTTAAGTTGTTTAAAAAACGAGGTTTGATAATCCTCTAATAATTCCGGGTGACAAACTTTAATGATATCCTTTAATACTAAATCTGGTCTTGCCGTGCCGATTTCATAGTATAATACGCCTCCTGTTTTACCTATTGTTCCCGAAAAACTAAAAACCGCCTGCTCTTTATAAGCTTCAAAATTAGTATATAAGCTACTGGCTTCCTTGAGTTGATTAAGAGATGTATAGTAAGAAGGACTTAACCAGAGATCGGCGGTCTTGGCCTTGTCATAGACGATTTCAAAACTTAAGGCCAAACTCCCGTTTCCATTGGTGTCAGCCCATAAATAGT
This sequence comes from Winogradskyella pelagia, assembly GCF_017581965.1. Classification (GTDB taxonomy): domain Bacteria; phylum Bacteroidota; class Bacteroidia; order Flavobacteriales; family Flavobacteriaceae; genus Winogradskyella; species Winogradskyella pelagia. The sequence continues at coordinate 47,367 of NZ_JAGEVF010000003.1, read as the reverse complement.
TTGCATTAGCATCCTTTATAAACTGTGCTTCTGGACTAGCGCCATTGGGCAGATACCATACATCCTTGTGCATGGCACCGCTGAGGACTGTAGGTCGATATTTCGCTTCTTTAGCTAGGTCTTTGGCTTCTAAATAGTTTTTTTCAATGCGATTAAATATGGAATCCGCTTTTTTTTCCTTGTTGAATAAAACACCAAAAAACTTAATCCATTCGGCTTTGGCTAAAGGAGAAGATTCTACCCAATCACCATTATAAATAACAGGTATACCGGCCTTTTTAATGGTTTCAAAGGCCTTGTTTACACTTTCTACGCCAAATCCAACAACAACATCAGGGTTTATGTCTAGAAGTACCTCGGTATTAATACTTTCATTTTTCCCCAATTCGCGAACTTGTCCATTAGAAATCAGAGCTCTTGTTTTATCTGAAGAAATATAATCAGTGCCAGGAAAGCCCACAAGCGTTTCTTCTGCTTCAAGTAGTTCTAAATGTGGGATGTGTGTTGTTGAGGTTACTACTATGTCATTTACATTACTTTCTATAACAGCATCAAAAGATTCATTGCTTAGTTTTTCTGCGATATACCCTTCATTTAGTATAACATATTGATATTTTTTTTTCGCATCTGGCCATGGTCTAGAAACTGTTATAACCTTATAATTTTTAAAATATGCAACTGAAAATCCTTCGGCATATTTAAGTGTGCTCGCAATGCCTTCAGCACCTTTTTCTAATGATTTAGACGCTTCATTACGGCAAGAAGACAAAAGAAGCAGCAAGACTAAAATTCTATAAAGTGTCATATGTAACCTTAGTAACAATAAGCTTCAACGATTAGATTTATTTTTAATGAAAATCTTTCTATGAGAGCCGATTCAAATTTAACATTATATATTGTTGCAGGAATCATCTTGCTTCATTTTTTAGTAGGATTTATCTATTTGATTTACAAACTGCAAAAGAAAAAGGATTAATAGTTTATCTTCTTTTTAATTTATTTAAATTAATTTCGCGACGAAATCTGGTTCCATAATGCATTAGCATTTTGGATTAAAAGGGAATCTGGTGAGAATCCAGAACTGTTCCCGCAACTGTAAGCTAAAACGCTTGTTATTACCTTCAAAGTCACTGGATAACAATCTGGGAAGACCAATAGCAAGACGCAAGTCAGGAGACCTGCCAATTTCAACATATAAGTCAAACTTTCGGGATAAAAGTTTACGTATAGTTCGCTGTATGTTCTCGAACAATTAATTAAAAGAATGAGCAAGACATCATTGTTTTGTGGCATCCTAAGTATAGGTATGCTCTCCATTGGGTACTCCCAGAAAAAATCAGAAGCTCTAAAGGTTCAGAATCTGCAAGAAGTCGTGGTTTCGGACTCTAGATTTGAACTCAAACGAGAAAACTCAGGTAAAACCGTGATTAAAATTTCTAAGTCAGAAATTGAAAAAAATCAGGGCAGAAGTGTAGCTCAATTAATCAATACCAAGAGTGGTATTGAAATTAATGGGTCTCGAAGCGTCGCTGGACAGAATCTAGGTTACTTTGTTAGAGGCGGAAATAATCGACAGGTATTAGTTCTGATTGACGGCCTACAGGTGAATGACCCGTCATTGGTTAGCAATGATTTTGACTTGAGACTATTAAATTTAAACACTATTGAATCTATCGAAATTATCAAAGGAGCGGCCAGTACATTATATGGTAATTCTGCAGCTGCAGCTGTTATAAATATTACAACCAAAAAGGCTTCTAATGATACTATCTCTGGTAGTTTTTTGAGTGTTATTGGAACCAATCAGACCCAAGATAACCAAAACTACAATGTGCAGAGTTTTACCAATAGTGTTTCCGTTAATGGCACTTTAGATAAATTTAGTTACCTAGCGAGTTTTGGTAATCAATTTAGTGATGGACTCTCTGCTGCCCAATCAGAAAATCCTGAGGTCGACCCTTTTTCTAGGTACAACACCAATATGAAATTGGGATATACCCTTAACAATCATTTTAAGATAACAGCTTATGCGAGTTATGACAGATTTAAAACCGGAATTGATGGCTTCCCACCACCAAATTTTTCATTAGCGGATACAGATGACCAGTTTAATTCTGAACAAACACGTGTTGGTATTTCTCCAAAATTTACTTATAACCGAGGCAGTTTTGAAATCAATGCAGCTTTTACAGGCATTTCACGGGAGACTATCTCCGGCAATTCAACCCAAAATAATGCTAAGAGCCTCGTAGTAGACGCATTCAATAAATACACTATTGATGATGAACTATATACGATTTTGGGTTTTAACTACGGCGACTATAGAAGTGAATTTAATAAAGAAGAAAGTTTCACTACAACTGACCCCTACCTTAATTTAGTTTATATTTCTGATTTTGGATTAACCATGAACGCTGGACTACGTTTAAATAACCACAGTACTTACGGTTCTCAATTTGTTTATAACCTTAATCCATCTTATGCTTTGAAACATGCTGAAGGTTATACTAAGATTTTTGGATCTTATGCCACATCATTTATTGCTCCAAATCTGTCTCAGCTTTTTGGTTTCTTTGGTCCTAATCCTAATTTAGAGCCAGAAGAAAACCGTACTCTTGAAGGGGGTTTAGAATATAATAACAACAGAGGTCTTAGGCTTAGTTCTGTCTATTTTAATCGTGTAGAAGAGAACACAATTATCTTCACGACAGCTTACGAAAACGCAACGGAAGACGCAACAGTTCAGGGATTAGAATTTGAAGCTGAATGGCAGACGTTTAAAAATGTTACGCTTACAGCCAATTATACCTTTACAGAAATTAAGGACGGTATAAGGCTTCGCGTTCCTAAACATAAAGCAAATGCATTTATTGAGTTTAGTTTTTCAAAAAGTATGTTTGCATCACTGCAGTATCAATATGTTGGTAGCAGAACAGATATTGATTTTTCGAACTTCTCGAATGTAGAATTGAAGCCATTTTCTTTGTTTAATCTGCAATTCAGAAAAAAAATCATACAGGATAAAATGAAGGTATTTATTAACCTTGATAATATCCTTAATGAGAATTACACTGAAATTTTAGGTTATTCCACTCTTGGTAGAAATGTAAGTTTAGGATTTGATTTAAATCTGTAAGAGAAACCTCTTTTGTAGACTTTCTTTACTCAATAAACATACTTTGTTCAATTGGCCCAAGAAATGGACTTATAGTAACTGAATTTTCAAGCCTATAATCATCAAATAGTTGAATGCCAGCTCCTGTAATATCTGCGATAGCTTGAGCTAATAAAGGTTCATTGACGTCTCCTAAGGTTCCAAGTTTAAAAGAAACCTCCCTTAAGAAAAAATCTGGAGCTAAGCCATCTGAAGGGACCGCTACTTCATTTACATTTACGGAATTGGCGACGAGTGGTTGTAGCGCATATGTATGAGTAGGGTCTGCATCTTCTGGTGTAAACAGACCAGGAGAATCAAACATTAAAATAGAAGCTTGTGTTTTTCCAACCGTATTTTCTCCAATGACCACTACATCAATATAAGGTCTTAAACTATTTATGAGAAGCTCACTGGCAGAAGCCGTTCTTGCATTAGTTGTTAAAACATAAACCTTGTTTAAATTTAGACTGTTTATAATACCTGTGCCTTCTATTGAAACAGCAAATAAATAGTCTCGGTCATTTTCAGACAGATTATCATTATAAAACAACTTTGAAAAGATTTCTCCTTGAAACTGTCCCGTAATCATACTTGCTAAATATACCGCAGTCTGTACTGAGCCACCACCATTATACCTTAAGTCTACGACCAGTTCACTGACATTATCAGCTGCAAATCCAGCGAATGCATTATTTAACTGGCTATCAAAATTGTTATTAAAGGAATTGTACATCAAATAGCCAATTTGTGTGCCTTCAACATTAATAGTCTCAGCAATATGTACTGGATTTTCGGTATAAACCTCACCAGTTAGGTTTAAACTCACTCCATTGAGAATAACAGTATCATCCTCAATAATATCTTCTGTTCCGTTAGTATCGTAGTCGGCAAAATTCAAAGTATATGAGTTTTGACTGAGAAGGCTAACTCTATTAGACAAGGTTAAAGGTTCCCCGTCAACTGCCCTAAATATCATTCCTCTTTGCAAGCCTGCATTGTCAGCAACACTATTATTGAGAACGAGTGTTACGGCTCCAAAGATTTCTGTTTCACTTCCTGGGACAAGATATAAATTGAACTCAAATCCTTTGGTTAGGGTTGTACCTTCTTGTGCATTTAGGATATCGAAATAATTGTCATAAATCCTACTAAATTTGTCAACGGTTTGAGGAAGATATAATAAGGATCCAAAAATAGCTTCAGGAGAGGAAAAAGAGTTAAGGTATTCAGAGTACTCTTCATCAGTATTAAATCGGGTATCTGCTAAATCCGGAATTTCGGATTTATACAAATAGGTAGCGTTCATGGCCTTCCAAACAAAATCGTTTATATTAATAGTTGGTGTGGCATTATCATCAAAATCTTCAAAGCAACTGGTCGTTGTAACCAATACCAATGCCAATGCTAGGACTAAATTCAACTTTTTCATCATAACTTTTTTTAATCTGCTTTTCTTTATAGTCTATAAAACACTAAAATTACTTACAATATTGTAATTAAAAAAAAATTGTAACAAAATGTATGGTGCGTCGTCGTAACATTGAAGGCGAGTAAAAACGCTTTTACAACCAATCAAAAAAAGAAATGAAACAGGCTGATTTTGTTAACATAGTGATGCCCTTTAAGGATAAGGTATTTCGATTAGCTAAAAGGCTGCTAGTGTCTCGTGAGGAGGCAGAGGACGCTACACAAGAAATCCTGTTGAAGTTATGGAAAAATAAGGAAAAGATTGAGGATTATAAAAATGTTGAAGCCTTCTCAATGACCATGACAAAGAATTTTTGTTTAGACAGATTGAAATCTAAACAAGCTCAAAATTTAAAAATTGTTCATAGTAATTATACAGATTCTAGTGCGTCGTTACAGAGGCAAGTTGAGGTTGGAGATAGTCTAAATTGGGTGTCTAAAATTATTGAAGATTTACCAGAACAACAAAAGATTATTGTACAGCTAAGAGATATTGAACAGTATGATTTTGCAGAAATCTCTAAAATGTTAGAGATGAACGAAACAGCCATTAGAGTGGCATTATCTAGAGCAAGAAAAACAATAAGACAAAAATTAACTAATACACACAATTATGGTGTTAAATAGTATAGAAAAATTACTAGAAAAGTACAACAATGGTGAAACTTCACTAAAGGAAGAAGCACAATTAAGAGCTTATTTTACAGGTGACAATGTAGCTGATCATTTGGCACATTATAAGCCACTGTTTCAATTCTTTTCTAGTGCGCAGGAAGAACAGTATACCAAAGACGTTCCACTAAAAACTACGAAAACGATACGATTATATCAGTGGATTTCAGTCGCAGCAGTAACGGTTCTAATGCTTGGATTAATGATACCAAATATCATGGGTCCAACAGCCGAGGAAAAGCGAGAAGCAGAATTGGCTTATAACAAAACTATGGAAGCTTTAAACTTGCTTTCTATAGGAATGAATGAAGGTAAACAACAGCTCGGCGCATTATCAATGGTTGGAGAAAATTTAGACCAAGGTATTGAGAGTGCCAGTATGCTGGGAGAATTTACCAAAACAAAAAACAGAATATTTAAAAACAAGTAACACAAAAGTAAAATTTAAAGAAATTATGAAAAAAGTAATTGTAATTGTTGCCTTAATAGCAGCGCCGTTTTTATCTGGAGCACAGAGCATATTCGATAAATTCGAGGATAACGCAAAAGTAGCTTCGGTTATTGTTAATCAGAAAATGTTTAGCATGATTGCGAGTATTGATATAGACATGGATGATCCTGAAGGTCAGCAGTATATGGATATGATCAAAAAAATAACAGGTCTTAAGGTTTTTACCACGGACGATGAAGCTGTATCAGCAGATATGAAGGCTACTGTAACAAAGTATTTAAAATCATCTCAATTAGAAGAGTTAATGCGTGTAAAGGATGGTGATCAAACAGTAAAATTTTATGTCAAAGAAGGTAAAGATGAAAATCACGTAAAAGAATTACTAATGTTTGTGAGCGGCCTAAAAGAGTTGACTAAAGATCAGAACATCGAAATTAACGGTAAAAAACGTGAAATTGAAACAGTGCTATTAAGCCTTACAGGTGATATAGACTTAAGACAAGTGTCTAAGATTACTAATCAAATGGATATTCCAGGAGGTGATCAATTGAAAAAAGCAGAAAAGCAGAAAAATTAAAATCTAATGATACAATCAATCAAAAAATTAACAGTAGTAGTGATCTTGATTACAGTGTTTACAAGCTGTGATCAAGGTCCAACTTTGCAAACTTACTTTGTAGATAATGAAATGCAATCAGGTTTCATCAGCCTAGATGTGCCTGCCAGTGTTATAGATGTAGAAAATATAGAGCTAACAGAAGAACAGCGCGAAGCGTATGAATCTGTAGATAAATTAAACGTCCTGGCTTACAAAGCAGATAGTTTGAGTACAGACGAGTTTCAAGGTGAATTGAGAAGGGTAAATAATATCTTAAAAGATGATAAATACGATGAACTAATAAGAGGAGGAAATAGTGTAGACGGAAAATTCGTTGTAAAATTCTTGGGCGATGTAGAAAATATTGATGAGCTTATTCTCTTTGGTAATGCTAATGATCAAGGATTTGTTATAGCTCGTGTATTGGGTAATGATATGAATGCCAAAAAACTAATGACCTTACAAAGCGTTCTTCAAAATGCAAATATTGAGGATTCCCAACTTAAAGAACTTACAGATTTTTTTAAATAATCTGTGATATTTAGAATGTTAATCTAAATCGTCTTGGCTTTGGTCAAGGCGATTTTTTATTTGGCTATTACTAATACCATAACCTATTGCTACTATAGTTGTAGCCAAGAAGCCACCAAACAAAAGCACTTTAATTATAACATAATCTAAGGTCTTGGCAAGCCCAGCCGCAAAAAAACCTAGTACGATTAAAGCAACAAAAATGAGGGCTAGATAATTTCTGTTTAATGAGATGAATTTCATATTCCAGTATAATTACTTGGGCTTATAGCTTTAAGTTCTGTTTTTATGGTATCCGACACGTTTAGACCATCAATAAAATCAGCCATGGATTTTTGTGTAATTGCTTCGTTGGTGCGTGTTAGACCTTTTAGAGCTTCGTACGGGTTAGGGTAATTCTCTCGTCTAAGTATGGTTTGAATGGCCTCAGCAACCACTGCCCAATTATTTTCTAAATCAGCTTCAAATTTAGACTTGTTTAACAAGAGCTTACTTAATCCTTTAAGCGTAGACTTAAATCCAATTAGCGTGTGTCCAAAAGGAACTCCAACATTTCTTAGTACAGTACTGTCGGTTAAATCACGCTGAAGTCTGGAGATAGGTAATTTTGCTGATAAGTGTTCAAAAATAGCATTGGCGATGCCTAAGTTGCCTTCGCTGTTTTCAAAATCTATAGGGTTAACCTTGTGCGGCATTGCAGAACTTCCTACCTCACCTTTTTTAATTTTTTGCTTAAAATAATCCATTGAGACGTATGTCCAGATATCTCGATCTAAATCAATGATAATTGTATTTATACGCTTTAAGGCATCAAAAAGTGCAGCCATGTGGTCGTAATGCTCAATCTGGGTTGTAGGGAATGAGTGCTGTAGCCCGAACTTTTCTTGAACAAACTGTGTTCCAAATGCTTTCCAATCAATATTCGGGTATGCCACTTTATGGGCGTTGAAATTTCCTGTGGCACCGCCAAACTTAGCAGCACTTGGAATATCGTTTAAAAGATTAAATTGTTCTTTTAGTCTTACGGCAAATACATCGATTTCTTTCCCTAAACGCGTTGGTGAAGCCGGTTGGCCATGAGTACGAGCCAACATAGGTATATTGGCCCATTCTTTGGCAAGTCCGTTGAGCGTTTCTAATACCTTGAAGTATTCAGGCACATAAACATCATTCACGGCCTCTTTAATACTTAACGGAATAGCTGTATTGTTAATATCCTGCGAGGTAAGACCAAAATGTATGAACTCTTTGTATTCTGAAAGGTTTAAGGCATCGAACTTCTCTTTAATAAAATATTCTACGGCCTTAACATCGTGATTAGTTGTCTTTTCTATCTCTTTAATGGCCGAGGCATCAATAGCTGTAAATTTCTTATAAATGGCTCTTAAGTCTGCAAAAATATCTGCCGATACTCCCGAAAGTTGTGGTAAGGGTAGTTCGCAAAGCGCGATAAAATATTCTATCTCAACAAGAACTCTGTATTTAATCAATGCTTCTTCTGAAAAATATTTTGAAAGGACTTCAACCTTAGAACGATACCTACCGTCTATTGGGGAAATTGCATTTAATGCAGATACAACCATTATATATAAAATTTGAAGCCTCAAAGATAGGGAAGTCACGCGTAAGTATAAAGTGTAACCCTATAAGTTTAAACCATTAAATAAAATTTAATGCTTATTTAAAGCCGTCATTATATGCCTGGCCTTGGCCTTAAACCCAGCTGTCTGATGATGGTAGTCTTTTTCTAGGATTAGTATCAATTCTGGATGTATCCAATCAAATTCGTGTCCCAATAGAAATAAGCATTGCATCGCATAAACTTTAGGCGCTACTTTTTCATCATGTATGAGCCAATTAAAACACGCTTCGGTAATAGACTCTTTCTGCTTAAGATTAAGTTCAATCGTATGATTTTCTAATGGGTCTGTATAATGCTCATCAACAAGAAATAGACAAACCTTTGCAATTGGTCTAACAGCTGAATCTAAATGAACTTTTGTGAGATGTGCCGTAAAATATTCCATATGTGGCCTAAGAAGACTTAGGTCTTTGGCACAAACAAACTCAAAAACCCAAGCTGCCTTCGGAGATACTATATCGTCTACCATAAACACTATATCCATTAAAGGTTTGATTAAGCTGGTATCGTCTAATATAAAATTTGCATGTTCTAGCCGTTTTTTTCTGGTGGCATCAACAGTTTTTAATTGGTTGTAAAGTTGGACTTTTTTCAAAAGGTTTATTACTTTTAGACTCTTGAATTTAGCTAAAATAAAATGATAAAAAAACTTTTAAAGAAATTGGCCTTTGCCGTTTTACTCGTATTGTTGCTTGCTCAATTTTTTGGCCCACCTAAGAACGAAGGCGACCTCGCTAGTGTAGAGCATTTTTTAATGGATACAAATCCTCCTGAGGATGTCAAGGCCATACTAAAAAATAACTGTTTTGATTGTCATAGTGATTATACACGTTATCCTTGGTATAACAACATAACGCCTGTGAATTATTGGCTAAACGATCACGTTGTTGATGGTAAAAAACATTTTAATGCGTCTAAATGGAATGAGTATTCCGATAAAAAGAAAGACCATAAACTTGAGGAGCTAGCAGAAGAGGTAGAAGAAAAAGAAATGCCCTTGCCAAGTTACACTTGGACTCACAAAGATGCCGATTTATCTCAAGACCAAATAGCTGCAATTGAGGAATGGGTGAAGGTAGCACGGATAAAATATGTCTTTCTAAAAGAAGCTGAGTGATAAAACAGCTTTTGATTATTGGTTTTGTTTGGCCAGAACCAACAAGTTCGGCAGCTGGAGAGCGAATGCTTCAGTTGATAGAGCTGTTCCAAAGTTTTAATTATAATTTACACTTTGCCTCGGCGGCCAATAGTTCTGATAAGACGTTTGATCTTAAGTCTAAAGGAATTAAAAAGCACTCTATTGCCCTTAATCATTCTAGTTTTGACGAGTTTATTCTTCAAATAAACCCAGATGTTGTACTCTTTGATAGATTTATGACCGAAGAACAGTATGGCTGGAGGGTTGCAGAGCAGTGCCCTAATGCAATACGAATATTAGATACAGAAGATTTTCATGGTTTACGTAAAGCTAGAGAACAGGCTCTAAAAGCAAAGGTTGAAGTTTCGATAAAGCATTTACAAAACGATACCACAAAACGCGAGTTAGCGAGCATGTACCGTTGCGATTTAAGCTTAATAATCTCTGAAGCTGAAATAGAAGTCCTTCGAAACCAACTTCATTTTGAAGCCGATTTATTGCATTATATCCCCTTTTTGATTTCTCCTCAAAACCTATTGCATAGTAATAAATTGCCCAAATATTCAGAGAGACAACATTTTATAACAGTTGGTAATTTTAGACATCCTCCAAATTATGACGCGTTATTGTATTTGAAGCAAGAAATTTGGCCATTTATTCGAGAACAATTACCAGAAGCTGAATTACATGTTTATGGTGCTTATGAAAGTCAAAAAGTAACACAGCTGCATAATGAGAAAGAGGGCTTTTTAATCAAGGGCTATGTAGAAGATATTCATGCGGTAATGAAGAACGCAAAAGTGTGTTTAGCACCTTTGCGCTTTGGAGCAGGTCTTAAAGGTAAAATTGTAGATGCCTTAACAAACGGCACACCTTGTGTGATGACACCCATTGCAGCCGAAGGGATGTTTGGAGAGTTGCTTCCCAATGGTTTCATAAATGATGATGCTTTAGGCTTTGCCAAAAATGCTGTTGACCTGTACACAAGTACTGATTTATGGGAGCAAAGTTCTAAGAATGGATTTATAAGCCTTAAGTTAAGATTTGATAAGGCCGAACATACACGGACATTTAAAAAAGCGCTACAGCACCTTGAGGATAATTTAGAGACACATAGACAACAGAATTTCATAGGACAAATGCTACAGCATCAAACGCTGCAAAGTACTAAATACATGAGTAAATGGATAGAGGAGAAGAATAGGTAAGTGTAATTTAGATATTCCTTATTTGGTATATTTATAAATGTAAAGTATATTTGTCATATAGTAAAGTTTAATTTACTTAATATAAAATATATTTGTCAATTATGAATACAAAGAGAATAATAGATTGTGAACGTAAACAATTCCAGAAGATGATCAACTTTAGGTTGTCACATCAATTTATAAATATTGGTGTTGGTATCGTTATACTATCAATAGTAATGATGTTTATACGTGCTTTTGCCATGGATAGTGAGACCGAATGGTTAAAAAATATTTTACAAAAAACACTTTTGGTGGGCATGCTTCTTATGTCTTTATCTAAGGATAAATTAGAAGATGAAATGACTGTAAGTTTAAGAGCGCAGTCTTATGCAATAGCTTTTGTGGTTGGTGTTATTTATGCTCTGGTTATGCCTTATGTAGAATACGGTGTGTCCAATGTGGTACATTCAGGAGGTGAAGTTTACAAGGACTTAGGCGATTTCCAAGTACTTTTGTTTATGCTTATGATTCAGTTAATGTTCTATCATGTATTAAAACGTTATAGATAATGGAGAATACTATAAAAGTAGAACGCGCCATATTAAACCTTACTCAAGATGATTTGGCAAAGAAAATAGGAGTATCGCGCCAAACCATTAATTCTATAGAGGCTAATCGTTATGTGCCCTCTACGGTCTTAGCTCTAAAGTTATCTAAAGTTTTCGGTAAATCAGTTAATGAATTTTTTAAACTTAGTAAAGATGATTAATCCTTCACATTCTCTATCAGCCCAATAAATTCTTTAATGCCTTTGGTAGCTGTGCTAGAAATCACGGTAATATTAGTAGTGGAGGATAAAGCTGGTTTTGGATCGATATAAAATATGTCAGTATCTGGCTGTACATAATTAATTAAGCTAGCCGCAGGGTATACCTGCATACTTGTGCCAATAATTAGCAGTATATCTGCCGCATAACAAATTTTTATGGCCACCTCCATTTGAGGTACGGCTTCGCCGAACCAAACTACATGTGGTCTTAACTGATGGCCTTTATCGCACAAATCCCCTAAATTTAAATCGTCCGTCCATGGTCTTACATCATGGTCGTTTCCGGTACTTCGCACTTTCTTTAATTCGCCATGAAGGTGCACCACGTCACTACTGCCAGCACGTTCGTGCAGATCATCGACATTTTGAGTGATTATAGTTACCTTAAAATGTCGTTCTAAAGCAGCCAGGTCCTTGTGGGCTTGGTTAGGCTCTACGGTCTTGAGTTGTCGTCGCCTTTGGTTATAGAAATCCAACACCAGTTCAGGATTGGCCCTAAACCCTTCTGGAGAAGCCACTTGCATGACATCATGCCCTTCCCAAAGTCCGTCGTGGTCCCTAAAGGTTTTTACGCCACTCTCGGCGCTCGTTCCGGCGCCAGTTAAAACTACAAGGTGTTTCATACTATAAAATTAGGAAATATATTCACAATGTGTATTTTTGGTTTATGCACAAATTAGAGCTTTTAGGCCATTTAGAATCCTATCTTACTGAGCGCAGGAAGCAACGCTTTAAAACAGTATTGGCTCAAAGAACCAAACATTTTACCGTGGCGGTAGAGGATGTTTATCAATTGCATAATACTAGTGCCGTCATTCGCTCTTGTGATGTCTTCGGCATACAAGAAGTCAATATTATTGAAGAAGTAAATAGAAAACGCATTAATCGAGAGATAGCAATGGGTGCCCAAAAATGGGTGGACTTAAATCGTTACAATACAACGAAGGCCTGTATTGAAGATCTAAGACATAAAGGCTATCGTATCGTAGCTACTTCACCTCACGCTGATGATAGTGACTTAGATGCCTTCGATATAAGCTCCAAAGCCTGTTTTTTCTTTGGTAGGGAAACCGAAGGCCTCTCGGATGCAGTCGTCAATGGAGCAGATGTCTTTCTTAAAATACCAATGGTTGGTTTTACCGAGAGTTTAAATATTTCGGTATCAGCGGCAATTATACTTCAACAAATGACTTCAAGACTTCGAAAGTCTAAAATATCTTGGCAGTTGACTGAAGATGAAATTATCGACAAGAAATTTGACTGGATAAGGAAAACCTTAAAAGATTACTATGCGATAGTGGAGAGGTACAATAGTTAATTATAAACTATTACCAAAAAATATAAGTTGACGTCCCTAGGACTTATTGCCTTTTTTTCTATTCTTACTGCGGCTTATAACCTTATATTCTTCGTAGCATTGACTAATGGCGTCCAATATTTGTAAATCGTTAGCCGTATTGATGAAATCCTTTGAATAGTTACATTGATTTACAATCTCGTCTAAGTCAAACTTATTTACTTGAAGCAAAACCATAAGCATTTCTCTATCATAGCGCTTTGCCAAGGTATTCCTTATTTCATCATCCTCCTTCATCTTGCGTAGTTTTTTCATCTCATTAGGTTTCTTACCAAACATGTTATAAAGAAAATCTGCAGGATTAAAAATAGCGCCTAATACTTTAGAAGCTACATTTGGTCGTCTGGCCTCGTAACCTTGACCTGGTAATCCAGAAATTCTATAGCGTTCATTAGATTGAATAGGGACTTGTGCCATATCTACCTTTAGATAACCTGTGAGTTGTAGCTTTTTAACCGTGACTTCTTCAAGCGCTAAAGCTAATTCAGTCATTTCAATTTTAGTGTTACCAAATTTTATCCAGTCATTAGTAACTCTAACCTTAATTGACTTATACCCAAGGTAGGACAAGTGGAGCGTATCATTGGCGTTTGCCCTAATCTCAAATACACCGTCATCATTGGTAGAAGTTCCTATAACTTGGTTGATATTTACAATATTGACTTCGCTTAAAGGACCGTTTGTGGTAGTACTTATAATAGTTCCTGTAACTCTTGTTGGCTCTGTTTGGTCCTGAGTTTCTTGTCCATAACTATGCGCAGTAAGCAAACAAAATAGCAAAATAAGGATATGGCGCATAGACTCGTATTACAATTCAAAGGTAGTAAACTTAAGCTATTTAGTATAACGGTAAAAAGACATTTGACTTAATATTAACAAGACTTTTTTAGGAGACTTCCCTATCTTTGAATACGAGGGTGTGTTTCTTCTTTGATTTAAGCACGGCAAAGAGGAAGGACATAATCAAAATTGCTGATATGAAAATGTTTCGAGAAATAATGTGTTGTGTGCTTTTAATGTCTGGTTTAATACAAATCAGTTTTGCCCAGAAAGAGGCATCTAATTGGTATTTTGGAAATAATGCCGGTTTAAACTTTAATGCTGCAGGTACTGAGGCTTTGCTAGATGGACAACTACAAACAGGAGAGGGATGCGCAACGATTTCTAACAGACAAGGTGGCCTATTGTTCTACACAGATGGTATTACTGTTTGGGATAGAAACCATAATATAACGCCAAACGGTACAGGATTGTTAGGAAGTCCGTCAAGTACACAATCGGCTATCATAGTTCCTAAACCTAATAACGCTAACATTTATTACATTTTTACCGCTGCAGCTGGTGGTGGAGACGATGGTCTAAACTATTCAGAAGTTAATATGGCGTTGAATGATGGTAATGGTGATATTACTCCATTAAAAAACATTCAGTTGTTAACTCCTGTTCCTGAAAAAGTAACAGCTATTGATCATCAAAATGGAAATGATTATTGGGTCGTTTCTCACGAGTGGGAAACAAACCGTTTTTTTTCTTATTTAGTTTCAAACTCTGGGGTATCTACCACTCCCGTTATTTCTGCCGTAGGTTCGGTTCATGGGCCAGATTTTCGACACGCTTTAGGATATATGAAAATATCACCTAACGGTGAAAAATTAGCGTTGGCTAAGTGGAATTCTGATAGTGATGTAGAACTTTTTGATTTTGACACGGCTACTGGTGTTGTTTCGAATCCAATTGAACTTTCCGGTGTTTTTTTTGATAATCCTGCTGATACACCACCAACGGGTCCATATGGACTAGAGTTTTCTCCAAATAGCAAAGTGTTGTATGTTTCAGACTGGGGCAGTACACTTTTTCAGTCTTATCGAGTTCATCAGTTTGATATTACCCAACCAACTGCAGCAGACATTTTAGCATCGGATACTATTTTGTACGAAGTTGATTTTTTAATTGCAGCGCTACAATTGGGAATTGATGGTAAGTTGTATGTTTCTGTACCAGGATTTTCTTCCTTAGATGTTATTGAAAATCCAAATGAATTAGGTGTTAACGCCAATTACGTTGTTGGAGGTGTGGATTTGGGTGGACGCTTCCCTGCTGCTGGATTACCACCATTTATCCAATCCTTTTTTGATGTCGGCATTGAATTTGAAGGGACATGTGCAGGTGTTGAAACAAAGTTCTCAATAAATACAAACGAGAGTATTGATTCTGTAGCATGGGACTTTGGGGATGGTAATACTTCCACGGAAATAAGCCCAGAACATATTTATCTTAATCCTGGGACCTATGACGTCACACTTAACATAAACATTCCCGGAGGAACAGAGTCTTTTGATGAAAGAATTATAATTTACGATACTCCTATAGTGACTACAGTCGGTGATTATGTACAATGCGATGATATTTCTGGAGATGGTGTTGAAGTATTTGATTTATCAACCAAAACAGCTGAGGTTCTTAATGGCCAATCTAATGCGCTTTTTGATGTAGAGTACTTCCTGTCTGAAGAAGATGCCCTAACGACAACAAACCCTTTACCATTAAATTTCACCAATACAGAAAGTCCTCAAACCATTTATGCCTTAATTTCAAATGTAGAAAATGGCTCCTGTAATGCTGTTGTTGCATTTGACTTAAGAGTTAATGCCATACCAGTTGCAAATCCAGTCACACCATTAGTACTTTGTGACAATGAAATTCCTGATGGTTCTGAGAGTATTGAACTATCACAATTTGATAGTGTTGTTTTAGGTGGTCAGTCTCAGGATGAATTTAATGTAAGCTATCATCTAAATCCAACTGATGCAAATAATGGAGCTAACCCAATGATATCACCGTATCAAAATATATCCAATCCTCAAACCATCTATGCTAGAATTGAGAACAGTTTTAATTCTCAATGTTTTGATACAACACCAATTACCATTGAGATTTCAGGTCAAATAATTGCCTTTCAACCTGATGATATTAGTAGTTGTGATGAATCGGGAGGTGATGGTATTGGGCAATTTAATTTAGTAGCACAGGACGAACAAATTATTAATAATCAGACTGGTAACTTTAATATTAGTTACCATTTAAGCCAGATATCCGCAGATACAGGGTTAGATCCCTTACCTGCTTTTTTTCAAAATGAAACTAACCCTCAAACCATTTATGCCAGAATTGAACCAGCTGGCAATCCATTTTGTTACGATACGACATCTTTTGAAATTGCGGTAGTGCCATTACCAGATATGGTTGAAGATGAAACTGCCACGGTTTGTATTGGTGAGCGACTCCGACTAGAAGCAGATTTTGGTTTTGATAGCTATTTATGGTCAACGGGTGAAACGACTAGGTCTATTTTTGTGGAAGAACCTGGCATTTATACGGTGAATATCGGTTCATTAAGCCAAACTACACCTTCTGTAACCTGCTTTGTTACAAAAACCTTTACAGTAGATGCGTCTAGTGAAGCTACTATTTTAGATATTGAAATTCAGGATTGGACAGAATCCAACAATGAGATTACTGTATTTGTCTCTGGTGAAGGGGCGTATGAATATGCTCTTGATAACGGATTTTATCAAGATAGTAACACATTTACAGGGTTGCTACCAAATGATTACACCGTTTTTGTACGAGATAAAAATGGTTGTGGTGTTGTATCCGAGGATGTATTTCTATTATACTATCCAAAGTTTTTTACGCCTAACGGCGACAGCTATAACCCAACTTGGCAAATAGCCAATGCTGCCCTAGAACCAGATTTAGAAGTTTCCATTTATGATCGTTATGGTAAATTAATTACGCAGTTTGGTTCTAATTCAATTGGGTGGGACGGTACTTATAATGGTCAAAAAATGCCAACTTCGGATTATTGGTTTGTTGTTAAACGACCCAAAACCGGAGCCACTTACACAGGTCATTTTACTCTAAAACGCTAGTTTTCTTTTGGGATTAGGCCTATCGTCGTCTAGAACGTCTCGGTCTATCACTACTGTTGGATTTAGAGTATTTTTTTCTACCTCCTTTTGGTCCGTCAAATCCTCGTCTACCTCCTTTACCACGGCTATCATCACGTCTGCGCCCTCGATCTCTTTTTCCACTTCTGCCACTACCTTTATTTTCAGTGATTTCTACATTGATATAACGGCCTTGGTAGGTAAAATCTTTGAAAAAATCTAAGATTTTACCTTCAATAGTCTTATCTGTATTAAAGAAAGAAAAACTAGGCATAACGTCTACTTTAAAGACATCGTCTTGTCCTAATTCTAATGTAGCCTTTAGGAAATCCTTTAGCGACATCCAGTCAAATCCATCCTTTTTACCAACATTGATGAAGAAACGTGTCTCATCAGCACTAATTCTTGTACTGCTATCCTTACTGCTAGATACGCCTAGATCCTTTGCATTTTTATAATAGTTATGGAATCTTGAAAATTCTACAGAAAAGAATTTTTTAATAAGTTCATCCTTTTCGGTGTCTTCAAAAAGACTATTAATATTGTCAAGAAAAGAATCAATTTCATGATTCACCTTTGTATTATGCACCTTATTGGCCAAATTCATGAGTTGAACCTGACATATTTCCATACCAGAAGGAATGTCTTTTTGCTCAAATTCCTTTTTTATAATTCGTTCAATAGATTTGATTTTTCGGAGTTCACTTTTGGCAACAATAACCATTGAAATCCCTGTTTTACCAGCCCTGCCAGTTCTTCCTGAGCGATGGGTGTAGGTTTCTATTTCATCTGGTAATTGGTAATTGATAACATGAGTAATATCATCTACATCTATCCCTCTTGCAGCTACGTCAGTTGCAACAAGCATTTGAATTTGCTTGTTTCTAAATGCTTTCATTACTAAGTCGCGCTGGTTTTGGCTGAGGTCACCATGCAAGGCACCAGCACTATAGCCGTCTTCAATTAACTTTTCGGCAACTTTTTGTGTATCACGTTTTGTTCTACAGAACACCACTGAAAAAATTTCTGGGTGTGCATCTGCCAATCGCTTTAGTGCTAAATACCGATCGCGGCCATTAACTAGATAGTATTCGTGAGATACCTGAGATGTGCTTTCGTTTCTATTACCTACAACAATTTCTATAGGGCTATGCATAAAGTCTTTTGCAATTTTAGCCACTTCTTTCGGCATTGTTGCAGAAAACAGCCAAGTGCTTTTGTCTTTAGGCGTATGAGAAAGTATATCTGTAATATCCTCGTAGAATCCCATGTTAAGCATTTCATCAGCCTCATCTAAAACGCTGTATTGTATTTTTGAGATATCCACCAACTTGCGGCGAATCATGTCTTTCATTCTCCCAGGTGTAGCCACCACAACCTGTGCGCCTTTTTTAATTTGATTGGCCTGTTCGGTAATACTGGCACCTCCATAAATTGCAACTACATTGAGTCCTTTGCAGTATTTACCATAGAGTTTCATCTCATTGGTAATCTGTAGGCAAAGCTCACGTGTTGGAGATAGAATAAGTCCTTGGGTTGTACGACTGTTAATATCAATTTGTTGAAGCATAGGAAAGCCAAAGGCTGCTGTTTTTCCTGTTCCAGTTTGAGCTAGAGCCACTAAGTCTTGCTCTTCATTTAGTAGAATAGGAATAGCTTTTTCTTGTACTTCGCTGGGTGTCGTAAACCCTAAATCTGAAATAGCTTGTAATAGGTCTTGATTTAGACCTAAATCTTGAAATGTACTCATTGTTAATGTTTTGTATGCGATTATATTATGTAGTGTTACATAAGAAGTGAATCGACATACTAAACCTAACCTTCTGGTAACACGGCCTCACCCTGAGGCGTTTAAAGAAACAACATATTATCGTAAGTGTTTCAGCGTGCAAATATAGTCTTTTAATTGGATTATCAATACTTATGCGAGGGTATCAAAAAAAAGGTAATTTTATTTTTTAGAAGTATATGTCTAATATTTTTATACCTTGATACTAGGATAGTTTTTAAATACTTTAAGTATGAATTGGGATGCGGTAAGCGCAATTGCAGGACGTCTAGGTGACATAGGAGTTATTATTACTTTAGACTATGCCTATCCAAAAGAAATTTTGAATGACCCAAGATTCACACAGATGAAAAAAGATTTAAAATGACCGCTTTGAGCCGTACTACATAATAATTAGGTGTTTTCTAAGAAAGTGATAAGTTTTTGCACCGCTTTTCCACGGTGGCCAATTTTATTTTTCAATGCTAATTCCATTTCTGCAAAAGTCTGTATGTACCCGTCAGGTCGGAAAATAGGATCATAGCCAAAGCCTTTCTCTCCGTGTTTTTGTGTGGTAATTTCACCTTTACAAATTCCAGTAAATGTGTGTAGAGTACCATTAAGATGCAAGGCAATGACGGTTTTAAACTGAGCAGAGCGATTGGTCTTATCTTCTAGTTCAGAAAGAAGTTTATTGGTATTGTCCTCTGCGTTGCGTTGAGGGCCTGCGTAGCGTGCCGAATATACACTAGGAGCACCGTTTAAAACTGCAACTTCAAGACCAGTATCATCTGCAAAACAATCATAGCCATACTTGGATTTTATATAATCCGCTTTTTGCTTGGCATTACCTTCTATAGTGGATTGCGTTTCGGGAATATCTTCATGACAACCAATATCAGATAGACTTAAGATTTTAATATGCTTAGGGACCAAAGCCTGAACTTCTTTAAGTTTATTTTTATTATTGGTGGCGAAGACGATTTGCATACGTTACAATTTTCCTAAATATAATTTAATATTCGATTTTACGATTAAAATCATTTAATTTTAAACTAAAACAATATGCTATGCTAAAGTTTTGGTTAATGCTTTGGATGCCTTTCTTAGCTTTTTCGCAGGTTACTATTGAAAAATCTGATAACACATGGCAATTGCTAGTGGATGAAGAGCCTTTTGATATTAAAGGAGTCACCTTTGGCTATGACGATGACCCTGCCAATTTCATGACCTATTTTGAAGATTTAAAATCAATTGGTGTTAATACCATCAGAACTTGGGGTACAAGTCCGAACACTTCATTATTGTTAGAGGCTGCAGAGCGACACAACATTAAAGTTCTTATGGGCATTTGGATGCGTCACGGAAGGCCAGGTATGGAAGCAGATGATAGTTTTGATTATCTCAAAGAGGCTGATGGTATGGAGGTAATGTATAATAATGCTATCGATGTGGTACGACGTTTTAAAGGCCATCCAGCTGTTTTAGCTTGGGGAGTTGGCAACGAGGTATATCTTAATACAGAGACTGATGAAGAAAAGCTAGCCTATTCTAAATTTTTGGAACGCGTTTGTAAAGACATAAAGGGTATGGACAAGCGGCACCCTATTTTGTCGGTAGAAGCGTGGACATTCGGTTTAGATTGGTGGGAGCAGTATGTGCCAAGTTTAGATGTCTATGGATTAAATGTTTATGGTGCTGGTGCTAATCTTCTACAAGACGAATTAGATAAGCGACAAATAGATAAACCCTATGTGATTACCGAATTTGGAGTGACAGGTGAATGGGATATTAAAACTAAAGAATTTGGTGTTACCAAAGAACCTTCAGATGTTGAGAAATATAATGCAATAGTAGAGGGCTATAACAATTGGATTGCACCAAAGCCGTCTTGTTTGGGTGTATATATTTTTCACTATAGTGATGGAAATCAATTTGCCGCACCATGGCTATTAACACATGTCAATGGTGAGAAACGACCGCAATATTGGGCTATTCGTGAGGCATATACTGGGAAAAAACCAGAAAAGCCTTTATTGAATATTGAACTACGATTACCCAAAAGTGGCTTTGATAGTGGTACTTGGGTTCCTGTAGAATTAACCGTAGATAAATCAACAGACAGCATTGATGAGATTAATTTTTTTTATAATCATAGAGCAGGCAGCAGGAGACGGCGCGATGCTATAAATAAGCTCAATAGTCGCGGTGATATAGAAAATGGTTTTGAGATAGAACTTCCAAAAGTAGATGGAGGTATTAAAGTATATGCTTACGCACGTGATAGTAATGCTAATTTAGCCATTAGTTCTGATGCTATAAATGTTATTGATGAGGGAGAACGTCAAAGACCATTTTTGGTGCCAAAGGTAGATTTGCCGTTTTACGTATATAACGACGGTAATAATATACCATATGTACCATCGGCTTACATGGGTAATTATGAAGCCATGGTTGTAGATGTTAATCATTCGGACAAGGTCCATTCTGGTACTACAGCACTTAAAATAAGTTATACTTCTAGTAAAGATTGGTATGGGTTTGCACTAGTTGACCCTGCTAACGATTGGGGCGATATCCTCGGTGGTTATGATATTAGAGGAGCTAAAACCTTTAGTTTTTGGGCTAAGGGAAGTTATAATGGATTAAAAGCTCAAATAGGATTTGGACTCATTAAAAAGGAAAAACCCTTTCCCGATTCAGCCCAGATATTAGAGGATATTGAATTGACTACACAATGGAAGGAGTATCGAATTAGGGTAAAACGTGAGGACCTAAGTTGTATTCGCTCTGGCTTGGTGCTTTTTGCTGCCGCCAATGGTTTTTCCCATGATATTTATATCGATGAGGTGAAATTTGAATAGGTATTTCTTTCTGCATTTTATTAGGCATTTTTTATGATAATTATCAGGTAGAAATCAATAGTAATCTAGTATATTAGATATAGTAAAATTAAATATAAACAAGAACAATTATGACTGTAAACTTTCAATACGTAAACACAGATGTTAGCGAGGCTTTATCAGAATTTATTCAAGTGAAATTAGATAAATTAGGTGAGAAATTTGAGTTTATTATTTCAGCACAAGTCTATATTAAACATAATAATAATGAGCATGATGCAGGTAAGATTTGCAATATAGAACTAAGTCTACCTGGTCCACGCATTTTTGCAACATCTAACGAACGCACTTATGAGCTTGCGGTTAATGAGACCATTGCAGATTTAACGCGCCAACTAAAAAAACGTAAGGAAACTTATAAAACATACTAAAACTAAATATTTACCCAAAAGCGTTACGACGTTTTATACCAGAGGGTTTGCTATCTTTCTTTATCGATGATGATAGGGTTCATTTCTTAAGATAGTAAACCCTCTGTATAATTGTTCTATAAAGAACAAGCGCACCATTTGATGCGAAAACGTCATTTTGGATAGGCCTAGTTTTCCGTTGGTACGTTTATAAACAGCTTCTGAAAAGCCATAAGGCCCACCAATTACAAACACCAAGGACTTAAGACCAGAATTCATATGTTTTTGCAAATAATTTGAAAATGAGATGGAGTCCATCTGTTTTCCATGTTCGTCAAGTAGTATCATCACATCAGATTTCTGGATTCTTGATAAAATAAGTTCGCCTTCTTTGTCTTTTTGTTGGCTTTCTGAGAGATGTTTTACCTTTTTTATATCTGGTAATACATCGAATTCAAATTTTATATAATGCCCTAAACGCTGTTGATAATCATCAATAAGTGACTGAAGGTGTTTATTATCTGTTTTACCTATGGTGAGTAGCTTTATCGTCATAATTCAAATTTATATGATTTGATTTTGAAACTTTAATTTTCGGTTATCATTTTTCAATCGTTATTTTTACATTAAATATTATTTGATGATTTCCATACAACAATTTCAAAACGAAATTAATATCATAATTTCTAATGCCATACGCGAGGATGTAGGTGATGGCGACCATAGCTCATTGGCATGTATTCCTGCTTCTGCAAAGGGTAAAGCAAAACTTTTGGTAAAAGACAAAGGCATTATTGCAGGTGTGGAATTTGCAAAACAAGTGTTTACCTATGTAGATGCTGAGATGACCATAGAAACTCTTATTGAAGACGGTAGCGAAGTAAACCATGGAGATATCGTATTTTATGTAGAAGGCCCTTCGCAATCCATTTTAAAGGCAGAACGTCTTGTCCTCAATGCTATGCAGCGCATGAGTGCTATCGCTACAAAAACAAGAACTTTTGTGGATTTGCTGGAAGGGACAGGTACAAAGATATTAGACACCAGAAAAACAACGCCTGGTATTAGGGCTTTAGAAAAATGGGCTGTTAAAATTGGTGGTGGCGAGAATCACAGATTTGCGCTTTACGATATGATTATGCTTAAGGACAACCATATTGATTTTGCTGGTGGTTTGGCAAAGGCCATAAACAAGACTAAGGTCTATTTAAAGGAAACCAACAGAGACTTAAAGATTATTGTTGAAGCCCGAAATCTCGAGGAAATAGCGGAAATTTTGGAGTGTGGTGGCGTTTATCGTATTCTTATAGATAATTTTAATTACGAGGATACCACAAAGGCGGTTGCGCTCATTGGAGATAAATGCCTTACGGAATCTTCGGGAGGCATAAATGAGCATACGGTCCGTAAGTATGCAGAATGCGGTGTGGATTATATTTCGTCAGGTGCTTTAACACATTCCGTTTATAATATGGACCTTAGCTTAAAAGCAGTCTAAATGTCTAAAGCTATAGAAGATAAGTTAGATAAAATACCTGTAATCAACTGGCTAGTACGATTTTTTAAACAAATTAAATTACCAGGATTTGAAGGGTTATCTATTTATGACTTATTAGAGCTTTATGCCATGGGTATTGTAAAAGGCGCACTTACAACAAGAGCTAGTGCTATTGCCTTTAATTTTTTTACTGCGATTTT
Source organism: Winogradskyella pelagia (assembly GCF_017581965.1). Lineage (GTDB taxonomy): Bacteria > Bacteroidota > Bacteroidia > Flavobacteriales > Flavobacteriaceae > Winogradskyella > Winogradskyella pelagia. The sequence goes on along the minus strand of NZ_JAGEVF010000003.1, from coordinate 23,666 downwards.
TCCATTTCTGTTATTCGTAATAATAATAATTCCACATATTCCTATAGAAGGATTTCAAGAGGATTTTTTGGCATTTTTAAATTCATTCTTACCGCCTCAAACTTCAGATTTCTTTATGACCAGTATTTTTGAAAATATCAGTGGTAAAGGTAGTGCTGGACTAATTTCATCAGTATTCTTATTGTCTATCTTTTTAATGTCTAATGGTGTCAACGCTGTTTTCTCTGGTTTTGAATATTCCTACCACGAACAATTGGCAAGAAATGTTTTTCAACAGTATTTATATGCATTAGGCGTATCGCTTATTTTAGCATTTTTAGTGCTCTTAACGGTAGCTGTTTTTGGGTATTTTCAAATTTATATTCTGAGTCCAATTTATGTGGGTTTAACAGGCGAAGCTAATTCAGTAGCTGAAACCCGTTGGATAATTTTTGCCAAATATGTATTTTTTGTGGTTATGGTTTATTTGGCCACTGCGACCTTGTATTACTTTGGTACTAAGGAAGGACGACAAACCCGTTTCTTCTCAATAGGTGCCTTATTGACCACCTTACTCATTATTTTAACCTCTTATCTTTTTGGGATTTATATAGAAAATTTTTCGCGCTATAATGAGTTGTTTGGTTCAATAGGGGCATTACTTATATTATTATTTTACCTTTGGTTAAATAGCAATATCCTATTACTAGGTTATGAATTAAACGCTACATTAAGGCAATTAAGAAATCAAATTTAGGTTATGAAAATATTTCAGGTTTTAATTGTTTTGTGTCTAGGTGTAAATACTTTGGTAGCACAAGATATCACTGGTAAGTGGAAGACGATTGATGATGAAACTGGCCAGGAAAAGTCTATTGTACAAATTTACGAGTCGGATGGTAAGATTTACGGTAAAATCGTTGAGATACTTACAGAGAAAAAAGAAGCAGTATGCAGTAAATGCGAAGGTGACAAAAATGGAAAACCTATATTAGGCATGCAAATTATTGAAGGATTAGAAAAGGAAGATGATGTATTTGAAGGGGGTACCATCCTTAACCCTAGTAACGGTAAAGTCTATAAATGCCGACTTAAAATTGAAGATAATCCAAACACGCTTCAGGTAAGGGGCTATGTGGCCTTTTTCTACAAAACCCAATATTGGCAAAGGGTAAAATAGTGGCTTATTTTTTAGATGTCATATTACCCATTCCCCTTAAAAAAGCCTTTACCTACCATATTACAGATGCTGAGGCAACCTTTATAAAAAGAGGAATGCGCGTTGCCGTACCTTTTGGAAAAAATAAGATTTATACGGCCTTAGCCCAAAAAGTGCATCAGAGTGAGCCTTTGGCTTACGAGCCAAAAACCATACATCAGATTTTAGATGAGGAGCCCATAGTTACGGAAAGCCAATTACATCACTGGCAATGGATTTCTGAGTATTATATGTGTAGTCTAGGTGAGGTAATGCGTGCAGCAATGCCAAATGCTTTTATTCTAGAAAGCGAGACTATACTTACTAAAAGGGACACCCAATACCCTGATGATAATTTCTTTACTGATGACGAATTCCTAATTTACGAAGCGCTTCAGCATCAATCTACGCTTAAAATTGATGATGTTAGTGCTATTTTAGATCGAAAACGTGTTCTGCCAGTTATACATGGTTTGGTAGAAAAAGGGATTCTAAACCTGCAAGAGGAGCTGTATGAAAAGTATCAACCTAAATTGGTGCGATATATTAAACTGGCAGAAGGTTATACTGATGAAAAAAACTTGGAAGCCTTATTAGAAGAGCTCAACAGAGCACCAAAGCAACGTCAGGTACTGTTGACCTATTTTACAATGCATTCAACTTCAAAAAAACCGATTAGTGTTTCGGAGCTTTCTAAAAGGAGTCAATCATCTTCTCAAATTATAAAAGCCTTAGTAGATAAGGGAATTCTAGAAGACTATCACCTTCAGGTTGACCGTGTTATTCCCAAAGAAAAGCAAGACAAATCAGTTGTTTTAAGCAAAGAACAGGTAACTGCACTTAAAGGCATTGAGCATCAATTTCAACAAAAGGATGTTGTGTTGCTGCATGGTGTAACGTCATCTGGAAAAACAGAAATTTATGTAAAGCTTATTGAAAAACAGTTAGGTTTAAACAAACAGGTATTATACCTGCTTCCAGAAATTGCCCTAACCACACAGTTGGTTCAACGCCTACAGACCTATTTCGGAGATCGTGTTGCCGTATTTCACTCAAGGTATTCAAGTAATGAGCGCGTTGAGGTTTGGCGACATCTTTTAGACACTTCTACACCGTCTAAAATTGTTATAGGTGCTCGTTCAGCACTATTATTGCCATTTTTTAATTTGGGCTTGGTCATTGTAGACGAAGAACATGAGCAATCCTATAAGCAATTTGACCCTGCACCGCGATATCATGCAAGGGATGCCGCTATTGTACTTTCTAATATTCATAACTCAAAGTCTCTACTGGGTTCTGCCACGCCAAGTATAGAGACGTATTACAACGCTCAACAAAACAAATATGGACTAATAGAACTAAAAACCCGCTATAACAATGTGTTGCTGCCAGACATTGAATTAGTAGACTTAGCAGATAAGTACAAGCGTAAACATATGAAAGGCCATTTTAGCGATAGACTTATTGAAGAAGTCTCAGAAACGCTTCAAGAAGGGCATCAGGTCATTTTGTTTCAGAATAGAAGAGGTTTTTCGCCAATAGTAGAATGTACTACTTGTGGTCATTCACCTCAGTGCCCTAATTGCGATGTTAGTTTAACCTACCATCAATACAGAGATCAATTGCGTTGCCATTATTGTGGCTATAATACAGTAATGATAAAAAGTTGCGAGGCTTGCGGAAATGCTACATTAGATACTAAGGGTTTCGGTACCGAGCAAATAGAGGAGGAGGTGAAGCAATTATTTCCTAAGAGCAATGTGGCACGTATGGACTTGGATACGACACGAGGTAAATTCGCCTTTGAAAAAATTATTCATAGCTTCGAAAATCGTGAGGTTGATATACTGGTAGGTACCCAAATGCTTACTAAAGGATTAGATTTTAGACATGTAAAGCTTGTTGGGATTATGAATGCAGACAACCTTTTGAATTTCCCAGATTTTAGAGCGCATGAAAGAAGTTATCAGCTAATGGCTCAAGTTTCTGGCAGGGCAGGAAGAACAGATATAAGAGGAAAGGTTTTAATACAGACCTATAATCCACATCACAACATACTTCAGCAAGTTTCTACAAACTCTTATGAAGAAATGTATGTGGAGCAGCTCAATGAACGTTACAGTTACAAGTATCCTCCAATATTTAGAATTATCAAGGTGACTTTAAAACATAAAGACTACAATAGAGTAAACCAGGCTGCAGAGTGGTATTGCAAATCATTAAGACAAGTCTTTGGGGCTTATGTGCTGGGGCCAGAATTTCCTCCTGTTTCTAGAATTAGAAATCAGTTCATTAAAAATATTTTATTGAAGATACCACCTAATCAAAATCTTAAACGGACTAAGGAAGCCATCACTAAAATAGATAATAGTTTTAATGCCGTTAAAGATTTTAGACCAGTGAGAGTGATATTAAATGTAGATAATTATTAAAAAAATCCCGTCTTAAAGACAGGATTTAATGTTTTGGTTTATTGAGAATTCAACCTCTAGTAATGTAATTGTATTACATATTGTTTAGAGCATCTACAAGTTGGGTCTTTTTATTTCGACTCAATGGAATTTCATAGGCTCCAACTTCAACATTTTTACTGTTAAAACGGTCTATTTTATCTAAATTCACAATGTAAGATTTGTGGATTCTCAAAAACTTACCTTCTGGTAATTCTTTTTCAAAGGCCTTCATTGTAGATAACACAACTAGGCTGTTTTCTTCTGTTACAACTTTGACGTAATCGCCAAGTGCCTCGATCCACTTAATATCCTTGATATAAACCTTACGTTTTTTAAGGTTACTCTTAACAAAGATATGTTCGCCATCAGTCTCATTAAAGTCTAATTTTAATTTATGCTGTTCAATAGCTTTTTCTACAGCAGTATTAAAACGTTCTTTAGTGATGGGTTTTTGGAGATAGTCGGTAGCATCGTAATTAAATGCTTTAAAAGCATATTCGGTTTTACCTGTAACAAAAATGATTTGGGGTTTGTTGTTGAGGACATCAAGTAGCTCAAAACCGTTTAATACAGGCATTTCTATATCTAGAAAGATAAGATCTACCTTATGTGTATTAAGACCGTTTTTAGTCTCTAATGCACTGCTGTACTCTGCAATTAAATTAAGTGAGGAGTGATTCTCAATTAACTTAACTATGGAGAGGCGCTGAATCGCAGAATCATCAACAACTACACAGTTTAAAGTCATAACATTACTTATTTATTAGGTTAAGATATCGACAATAGTACAATATTTTCGGTTAAAAAACAAATTTTACCGACAAAGTGTAAAATTTAACAAAAACTTTGGTGTATAACCTGTATAAAACTTTGAGGGTTAAAACGTTGTTAGAATTAGAATTAATACGTATTTTTGCAGCCGTTTTAACATTAAACAAATAGATTAATTATGAATCATTATGAAACTGTTTTCATCTTAAATCCCGTTTTATCTGACGACCAGATAAAGGAGACAGTTAAGAAATACGAGGATCTACTCGTTTCTAAAGGAGCTAAGATGATTGCCAAAGAAGATTGGGGACTAAAAAAATTAGCCTATCCAATCCAGAACAAAAAAAGTGGATTTTATCACTTATTTGAGTACCAAGTAGCTGGTGAGGTCATTGAGCCTTTAGAGTTAGAATTTAGGCGTGATGAGCGTTTTATGCGTTACTTAACCGTGAAATTAGACAAGCATGCAATTGCTTGGGCTGAGCGAAGACGAGAAAAACTAAAAGTTAAAGCAAAAGCAAAAGCGTAATTATGTCATCAATAGAACAACAAGCAAAAGGTAAGAAAGACGGAGAGATTAGATATTTAACTCCGCTTAACATAGAAACAACTAAAGCGAAAAAGTATTGTCGCTTTAAAAAGTCGGGTATTAAATACGTAGATTATAAAGACCCAGACTTTTTATTGAAATTTGTTAACGAACAAGGTAAGCTATTGCCAAGACGTTTAACAGGTACTTCTTTAAAGTACCAAAGGAAAGTATCTGTGGCAGTAAAAAGAGCTAGACATTTAGCTTTAATGCCATATGTTGCAGATTTATTAAAATAAAATATCATAACAATGGAACTTATATTAAAACAAGACGTTGAGGATTTAGGATTTAAAGACGATATTGTAACAGTTAAGAACGGTTATGGTAGAAATTATTTAATTCCTCATGGGCATGCAATTTTAGCAACACCTTCTGCAAAAAAGGTATTGGCTGAAACGTTAAAGCAGAGAGCACATAAAGAAAAAGCACTTATAGATGATGCTAACAAAACGGCTGAGGCATTTAAAGCTCTAGATATAAAAATTGGTGCAAAAGCTGGTACTGGTGCAACAGCAGGTGATAAATTGTTTGGTTCAATTACAAATATGGACTTAGCAAATGCCTTGAGAAATGAGGGTCATGAAATTGACAAGAAATTTATTTCAATCCAAGGTGGGAACATTAAGCGCTTAGGCCAATATGAGGCTGCTATAAGATTACACCGATCTGTTACGGTGGATTTAACTTTTGAAGTTATTGCTGAAAAATAATACACTATAAATATTGAAAAAACCACCTTTTTGAGGTGGTTTTTTTTTACGCGTAAATCTCATAATAAAATCACTTTAGAATTTTAGAGTTCTTTAAATTTGCAGTATAAAGTGTTGAAATTGAAATTACTAAAACTCCTTTTTACAATATTTACTTTAGTATCCGTAATTAATAGTGCACACAGCCAGGAATTGCCGGAAAAGGTTGTTAATGAAAATGCTCAGTTTTGGATATCCACCAATAATGTATTCAGAATTGCCGATCGATGGGCCATTTTAAATGATATCCACGTTAGACGTACTAATTTTATGGCTGATCCAAATTTCTATTTCCTGAGGGTTGGCGGTCAGTACTATTTAAATTCAAATCTACGATTAGCAGGAGGGTATGCACATCTTTGGTTAACAACTACAGGTGTCTGGGATAACTACCAGAATGAAAATAGGATATACCAACAGTTGAGTATTTCTAGGCGTTATGAGAAGATGAACGCCCTGTTTAGAATACGGCTTGAGCAACGTTTTTTTAATAATGTGCAAGACGGACAATCCTTAAATAACGACTCCTTTGTAAATCGTGTAAGATTTTTAGTCAGTGCAGGATTTCCATTTAGACAAGGAGGACCAACAGAGTTTATTTTAGCTAATGAAACACATTTAAACTTTGGGAAAGACGTGGTGTTCAATACTTTCAATCAAAATAGATTTACAGTTGGTATAAAGCACAAGCTAAGTAAGCATTGGAAGGTAGACTGTGGCTATATGATGGTATATCAACAGTTAGCTTCAGGAAATGTTTACAACCTTAATCATACATTGAGGTTGTTTTTTTATGGTAGTTTTGATTTTAGAAAGAATAAAAATCTACCTTTTAATGAAGTAAGACATGGTGAAGAATAATTTTAAGGTTTTTTTGATGAAATGGTCATTTCTAAAACTACTAACAACGACAGCCTATGTGACGGTTTTCTTGCTGTTAATAGGGTGTAAACAATCAAAACATCAAGAAAGTACTAAAGGGTTTAGTTATTCTAATTCCGATAGTATTCCGTTTATCAGCGTACATAGAGGCGGCAAAAATCTATTCGGATATCCCGAAAACTGCCTTGAAACCATGAAATATGTCAACGATAGTATCCCGGCTATATTTGAGGTTGATATTGCACAGACTAAGGATGGCAAATTAGTACTAATGCACGATAATTCTATTAATAGAACTACTACAGGAGAGGGACTTATAAGAAAAGTAACCTATGACGAATTGTCTAAATTATATCTGAAGGATGATTATGGCAATATTACCAAATTTAAAGTACCGCTCTTTTCCGAAGTCTTAAGTTGGGGTAAGGCTAACAATGTTATTTTAACAGCAGACGTAAAAAGGAGTGTGAGTCAAAAAGCCGTGATAGAGGCCATTGAGTCTGCAGATGCTGAGAATACTTGTTTATTGATAACATATGATTTAAACCAGGCTAAATCCGCTTACAGACAAGCTCCAGAGTTGCTTTTGTCAGTTTCTGCTAGGAATTCCGATGAATTTCAACGTCTGCTTAACTCTCGAATTCCAACAGAGAATATGGTTGCTTTTACCGGAACCAGATTATCATCTGCTAAGCATTACAAAGCAATCCATAGCGAAGATATCCTTTGTATATTGGGTACTTTGGGTAACTTAGATAAGCAGGCTAAAGCACGAGGGGATGAGCTCTACTCTAAATGGAAAGATTTAGGTGTTGACATTATAGCAACAGACCGACCTTTTGAAGTATTTAATGCCCTTAATAAAAGTAATTAAGAATGAAATTTGCACGATTAACCAAAGAACAATTTGAAGAATTGCATCAAGAGTTTATCAATTTTTTGGCGACACAGTCAATCACTGCGCAAGAGTGGGAAGATTTAAAAAGAAACAAACCAGAAACAGCAGAGCAAGAGCTAGACGTTTTTAGTGATTTGGTCTGGTATGGGGTGTTAAACAAAGTGGAATATCTAGAGCATATCTCGCCTAATCAAATACATTTATTTCAGTGTCAACCTAAGTATATGAGGTTAATTGCTATAAAAATAGAGGCAAACACAGCAGACCTAACTACGAAGGAAGGATTTCAATGGCTCAGGGATAACTTACTCTCTGATGATGTTCAATTCTACAATTCAAAAAAGGATTTTACAGAAGATAAGCACCTAGATATTTTTAAACTGATTCAGCAAGGTGCTAATATCACCAAGGGAGATTTATTTCAGTATTTTGAAAATTTAATTAAGAGATAGGTACTGCTATTCGTACCGTAACGATTCTATTGGGTCTAATTTAGCGGCTTTTGTTGCGGGATAAACTCCAGAGACTAAAGCTACTACAAAGGCGATACTCGTTGCCCATATCATAGCAAGCCATGGTGTTGAGAAATCTAGTTCAAATGCCTTAGAAATTCCCCAACCTATAAGGATGCCTAAAATGATGCCTAAAATTCCTCCAAGTTGTCCTATGATAACAGTTTCCATAAAAAACTGAAAGGCTATTGTTTTACGCTTAGCACCAAGTGCTTTGCGTACTCCAATTTCTCGTGTGCGTTCAGTCACAGAAACTAGCATAATATTCATTAACGCTATTGTTGAACCAAATATGGTAATAATGCTAATAATCCATGCCGCAATATAAAGGTAGCTAGATATAGAAGCTATTCTATTAATAAGATCATCACTTCTTACCAAACCAAAGTTGTTTTCTTCAGTGGGTGTAAGTTTTCTAATATTTCTGAAGGTTTGTATGGCATCTTCTTGAGCGCCCTCTAAGAGGTCTTTTTTGCCAACTTTTACGCTTAAATTGTAATTGATATTTGGATTGGTAAAAATTGATCTTGCCTTTTGTATTGGCATAATAACTCTCAAATCTTGGTTATTTCCAAAAGTAGACCCCTTTTCTTTTAATAGGCCAATAACTTTTAACTTGGAACCTCTAACGCTAATTGTTTTATTTATAGGATAGTCATCAGGAAATAAAGCCTTTCTTAAGTCGCTCCCAATGACACAAACTGCATTGTTATTTTGTACGTCAAATACATTGAGGCCACGGCCTAGTTCAATTTCCAGACCCGAATTCTCAAGAAAGTATTCATTGGCTCCTATGACGGCAACCTCAGGATCTGTCTTCTCATTCTCGTATTTAACCTCGGCAGCGGAGGTACCATAGAATGACACGGAAACGGTTGTAAAAGGATAGGTGTATTTATCCAAGAAATCTTTGACATCGACATAATCGATAACAGGATTAATCTTTTTACGTTCTCTACCACTTTGGCGCTGTACGTTAAAGTCATAGCGCTGTAGATTAAAGGTATTGGCTCCCATTGACGAGAAATCACTAGAGATTGTATTTTCTAAAGCAGAAATTCCACTTAAAATTCCAACAAGTGCCATAATTCCTATAGCTATGATTAAAACAGTGAGTATTGTTCTAAGTAGTTGACTTTTAATAGAATCTACAGCTATTTTAATATTCTCTCTTACTAATGAAAACATGGGTGCAATTAAGATTTTCTTGCTCAATCAATGTATAAGACTACATAACGTTGCTAAAGTTACTATAAAAACCAAATAACTTCTGTTGACCTTTAAAATTTATAATATTTTTGTGACTTACAAGATGAGTAAACTCTCATTATGTTAGTTACATCGTGAGGATTTGCGATGTTTTTGCAATAAACGTTTCATTTAAATAGATTTCTGCCATAGCAGAAAATAAACATGGCACAAAAACCAACAATACCCAAAGGAACAAGAGATTTTAACGCAGGCGAGGTTGCTAAGCGTTCTTATATTATAGATACTATAAAGGAACAGTTCAAGCTTTTTGGTTTTGAGCCCATTGAAACACCTAGTTTTGAAAACTCTGATACTTTGATGGGCAAGTATGGTGATGAAGGGGATCGTTTGATTTTTAAGATTTTAAATTCAGGAGAATATTTAAAAAAATTATCTAATGATGATTTCGAATCAAAATCGGAATCTGTTTTTACGCCGAAAATTTCAGAAAAAGCGTTGCGCTATGATTTAACGGTGCCCTTTGCTCGGTACGTTGTACAGCACCAAAATGAAATTGCATTTCCTTTTAAACGTTATCAAATTCAACCGGTTTGGAGAGCGGATAGGCCTCAAAAGGGGCGTTTTAGAGAGTTTTACCAATGTGATGCTGATGTTGTAGGATCTACGTCATTGCTTCAGGAGGTCGAACTGATACAACTTTATGATGCTGTTTTTTCGGAGCTAAAATTAGAAGGGGTTGCTATAAAAATTAATAACAGAAAAATTCTTTCGGGTATCGCTGAGCTCATAGGTGCTAAAGACAAGCTTATTGATTTTACGGTTGCACTAGATAAATTAGACAAAATAGGAGAGGAGAAGGTTAAAGCCGAAATGCGAAGGAAAGGTATCCAAGAGGACGGAATTTCTAAGTTAGAACCCTTGTTTAATCTTACCGGTAATTTTTCTGAGCAGATAGATAAATTAAAGTCTATTCTAACCACTTCTGAAATAGGTTTAAAGGGAATTGAGGAACTCGAATTTATAAATGAGACCATTTCATCAATAGGAATTAAAACAGCAAGATTGCAATTAGATGTGACTCTGGCACGTGGATTAAACTATTATACAGGTGCTATTTTTGAGGTATCTGCTCCAGAAGGCGTTAAAATGGGATCTATAGGTGGTGGTGGTCGTTATGATGACCTCACGGGAATCTTTGGATTAAATGATGTTAGTGGAGTAGGTATTAGTTTTGGTTTGGATAGAATTTATTTGGTTTTAGAGGAATTGAATTTATTTCCGGAAGCGATCAAAGAAACCACTAAAGTTATATTCATCAGTTTTGGTGAGCAAGAAGCTTTGGTATCCTTACAAGCCGTTTCTAAGTTAAGAGATTGTGGTGTTAAAGCAGAATTGTATCCTGATGCTGTCACATCTGGTAAACAGATGAAAAAGCAAATGAATTATGCTAACAAGCGCAATATACCTTATGTGGTGTTAGTAGGTGAGGAGGAACTAAAAAATGAGTCATTTGCACTTAAAAATATGGTGTCAGGAGAACAGATTAATATGTCACTTAGCGCGCTTATTGAAGCGCTGTCTTAGATTCAGAATGATTTTATATAATGAAAAAGCCCTGACATAAGTCAGGGCTTTCTCGTGGTTAAGATTTAAGATTTGGGGCAAAAAATTATTTTACTAAAACTTTTTTTGTTGATACTGAACCGCTTAAAGTATAAAGTTTAACAATGTAAGTTCCAGTACTTAAATTCTTAACGTCATATTCAGAGTAACCGCCTTCTGAAATATTATCTATGGTAAGGATTGATTGACCTAAAATATTGAATAACTCAATTTGTGCTATTTCTATATTGTTAGGATTGATTAGTACTAATTTTTCAATATCATTTGAGTAAAGAATGTCTAATTGTTTAAGTATTTCATCTTCAAGACCTAGAGATATATTTTCGTTTCTAAATGTTATTTCAAAACGCTCAAGATATTCGCCAGCATTTAAGAAAATAGTATAATCGCTAGTTCTTAAGTTATGATAGAGGTCTAAAGCCTTATCGTGTAAGAAAATATCAATATCGCTTGGTACATTCTCTAATTCATCAATTCTTATAGTATTGTCCCCATCAGTATCTATTCTGACTCCAAGAGGAAAAACAGTATCTCTGTTCGGTTCATCACTACCTTGAATCACAAATTCATTACCATCAATCAACCAAAACATATCATCCATTTGAGTTTCGTTGAGTGCGGCATCGAAGGCCCAATCAACACCTGGAGTTGCCTTTTCATCAATAGTTAGGAGAAGCTGTCTATGAATGGTGTTTACGGAGTTGAACCCTATTCTAAACTTCATTCTGTCATCCTCACCATATGGGTTTTCAATGTTTTCAGCAGTACTTTGGCTTGAATTTCTAACAAAAACAGAGCTAGCTGATCCTTCTCTAACGAAGATACGTTGACCATTGTTAAAATTTATAGTACCTGTTGTTTCTCCAGACACAAAGAACCCTTGTCCCACTGGGATATATCTTCCTGGTAATTTAGTCGGTGTACCTCCAGTACCTACATCTGGATCGTTTGTTCCATATGAGGCTGCTGCAACTGCTCCAGAAAAATTATAGGTTGCATATCCTCCTTGGTATTCTGCAAGTAAATGAGATCCGCCTCCCCAATGTTCCCAGAAATATAACGTTCCGCTAAGTAAAGGTGTAGTATCTGGGCCACCATCATAATTCAATTCAGGACCATTATCTAATATAAACTGGTTAGCATCTATAGCCGAGGCATATGGGTTACCAACGAGATAATCATTGCCAGCGTTAATCGTTAGGTTAACGTCGCCATTGTTTGGTTTTCCGAGGAATACATAATTTTGGTCTGTAAGAATTGAACCTGTTCCAGGACCCTTCATTGTAAACCCTTCACCAGCTAGGATATTGCCGGTTCTCCTAACATGTTGCCATGCGGAGTAATTTCCACTAGTTAGGTTGGCAAATTTCCAAATCCAATAATCCGCTATCGTAACAGGGCTTGAAGCTGCACCATCATATCCAGATGATGAGAAGTTGATAGGGTTAGTACCATCGAACATTACATCCTGCACGGTAAATCTGTAATTATTAGTTCCCATATCTGTTTCGCCAACTGGAGCCGACCAATAGTTATAGGTATAAGTATCTGCAGTACCTTGTTGGTCCTTTTCAAGAACACCATTGGTATCTACTACTAAATCACTATTTATCTCCTGTATGAGTTGCGACTCGCCTTCTAAATCAATTTTACCAGTTAATCTAAGGTAATGTGAAACAGTTAAACCATTTCCTGTATGAGCTACGTTGTTGCCTGTTAAGGTTAATTCATTGGCAGCTACATAGAGGCCAAGTACTTTTCTATTATCAAGTTTGGCTGCAGGCAATGACGAGTTGTCCATTGTTACATTATGAGAAGTTCTCACAATATTCCAATCTACAGTAATACTAGGGTCAACAATTGATGGTGAACCAGGAATATATTGTACGTTGCCATTGGCCCAGGTTCCGTTAGTGTCCCAATCTCCATTTTGTGTGGACTCATAGGGTAGTGGTGCAGTTTGTCGGTCAACAGTATCAAGATTTCTTAGTGCACCTTGATTACCGTTACCGGATGCATCGTCTGTATTAGTATAGGTGTAAACGGACATAGGATAATAACCGGCCAAATCATTCCATGGTATTGCATTAATATCATTTCTGCTTATTGAGGTAGGTAATTCATTACCCATTACTTGCCCTGCGTTATCAGCAATTTCTTGGTTCATTACAAATCGTAACTGGTCTTCAGATAAAGCTGTATCCCATACTCTAACTTCGTCAATATTTCCTCTAAAGTGTTGCAAAGGTGTGTTTTTACCAGCTGCTGCAATATAGAAGGATTCATCAGTAGCTATTGGAGCTGTTTTCGCATCATCATTATCAAGGACACCATCGATATAGATATAAGCTATCGTACCGTTATAGACAACAGCCACATGATGCCACTGGTCGTTTGGAATACGTGTGTTAGAGATAAGCTCTTGGTCAGAACCATTTTTCCAAATTACACGGATTGAATTATCATTTTGAATTTGTAGATCATAACCTTCGGTAAATGCTGCATCGCGCTTAGATAAAATGGACTTAGTGCCACTGTCGGCAGCGTCGCGTTTTATCCAAGCAGAAAGGGTAAAGCCTGTTGGGTCAACATCTAAGGCGTCTTCCATATCCACATAGTCAACAGCACCATCGAAATAAACCGAGCGTTCTACAATCACTTGAGGAGCATAACCAAAAGTGATGTATTTTGTGTTATCAAAATCATAAACTGTTTCTAGATTACCGTTGCCATCTGCGGTCATTACTCTATAATCGGCTGTTGGATCAAATACACCAGTATCTGAAATGAACATGTAATAGCTTCCTGGGGGACTAATATTTCTAATCGCATCTTGAGGAATTCTAACTTTTACTTCAGGAATGTCACCTCCAGATTCTACAACTTTCCAAGTGCGTTGCATTGCTGTAAAGGTTACATCTGTTGTTAACGGTGGAGAGACACCTGCACTCATATTTACCGTCACAGTAGAAGCTGCCAAGTTTAAGTCAGCACCATCATTACCCCACATTAAAAATTCTTTATCATTGAAAGTCGTAGCGTTTGAAGTCTTATTGTCGTAATTGGTATCGTAGATATCGGTAAGCCCCATAGTAAGGATGCCTCTAGTTCTACCATCAACATCGGTTTCATAGTTGATACTACTTGACTGTTTTTGCTCCAATGTCGAAGCATCGTCTCTTCCTATTCCAGCAATATCATAGTTATATCCTACATTATTAGATTGATCCCATATTACTGTACCATCACTATCCACATAATCTTGTGAAACGCCGTTAACTCCTTGGGTAATTCCATACTTTACAGCTAGGTAGCTCTCAATTTTAGGTCTTTCTGCAACATCGTCTACACGTGTATTATAGCTAATAACTTCTGCGATTCGTCCGTTAAAACTACCGCCGAAGGCTTGGCTACGGCCTAACCAGAATCTTCGGTTAGTTGAATTAGTAAATTGTGGAACACCTACTTCTGTTATACCAATGTTATTACCATTCATAAAGAGTTCTTGGGATGTCCCTGCAACTGTATTTCTAGCACTTAAAACTAAGACACTATTAGAGTCATAAACCGTAGCTCCAGTTTCAGCAATCCCGTAACCTCTTAGATTTACGTCTACAGGTGTTGGTGTAGGGTTGGTTCCATTGGCAAAAGCCACCATTTCATTATCATAACGCGCTGAGTAATCACCAAAACCATAACCCGTAACATCTTCATCCCAAACATTGGTAATTTCGTTCTGACTACACAACAAATCCATTGGTGGGAATAGAGAACTATTTACAGTGATATCTGGAACAACTACAATATAAAGCTCTTGAGTGTTAAACCCTCCAGTGCCATGTAAGACTTCTCTTCCACTTTCTAGATAGGTAAAGCTCTTTGGGGCAGTAAGCGGATTGTTCCCAAAAGCAATAACAGGGTTAAAATTTACATTGTCTGTTGCATTATTTTTAAAAACGGGTTTACCAATAACTGCGCTAGCAGGATCACTTACCCTAGCGTTATGCCCTTGACCATTATCTATCCACGCATCAACATCACTATTGTCTGCTTGAACTGTGGATCCAGTTATTTCGTCAGCCTTTAACCAAAGTGTAAGTCCTGAATTAATGCCTCCAGGGGATAGGGTCGGAACACAGTAAGTCGTACCAAAAATAGAGACTTTGTCAATATAAATGATGTCCGTTGTGTCCGTACCTTGATTGGTAATTCTAATTTCTGCAGTAGCTGCAGCCGGAATTGTGAATTCGGTATTTGTTAAAATTGCGGTCCTTGCATGAAAATTATTGTTAATAAAGTCACCATCGTTAGAACTATAGGCATTTCCATTAGAATTATATGTCTCTACCGTTTGCCAGGAGGCGCTTGAATTTTCTCTATACTCGACGAGAAAGCTCTCATTTAACTCCATCCCTTCAGAGTAGAAAAAGAACTCAAAGTCAACTTTTTCATATCCTGTAAAGTCAAGGCCTGTTAGGGTCATAGCTCCAGTATTTCTCAGTCTTATGCTATGATTATTTTCATACGCTCTTGTACCGTCATTAAGTCTTGTAGCATCTGAACCACTCAACACCCATCCGTCGTTACCAATTTCAAAATCTGCTGTGTAAGTGCTGTAAGATCCGCATGGTGGTGGGACAAATCCAGTTCCTTGAATATTAAACGTATATGGGTTTTCGTCAGTATCATCATTTGCTATTGATACTGTAGCTGTTCTAAGTCCAATGGCACTTGGGTCAAAGGTAATAACAAAAGTAGTTGAGGTACCTGCAGTGATGACATTACCAGGAGCAGTAAGGCTAAAATCAGCAGCATGTGTACCGCTTATGCTTACATAAGGCCAAGGATCTGTTAAATTTAAATCATTAACGCCTCCCAAATTTTCAATAACAAAACTATTGGCATTTGTGCCACCGGTAATAGCAACACTTCCAAAATCAGTACCATCGGTTAAACTTGGTGTAACATCTCCATTGACAATGTTATTACCATTACCTGTAATATTAATTTCAGCTAGAGGAGAACCAGCAGTAATATTCACCGTATAATCTTCAACTTCTCCAAAATTTGGATTAACGCAAGGGCCTGCTACAGGATTAACATCATCCATAATAACGCGCATTCTTGTAGGGCCTAAGGTAGCAGTTAATGGTACTGATATATTGCCAGTTTGAGGTGTTACTTGGTCTGGTCCTGCTGTAAAGACTAATTCTCCTGGGTCATCAAAATCTAAATCTTGATTATAATCAATGTAAACGGCGTAAGCTTCGTTATACTGGGTCGACTGCCAGGTTGGAGTAATGGAAATAGGCTCACTTGTTCCTTGGGTTAAGTCTGTGGACTGAGCTGTGAAATCAGAATACCCAGTGAACGTTGAGCCAGCACCAGAGGTATTATTTATACTCCCCAGAGTTACGTTACCTATCCATTCGAAACTATCATTTGCAGAAGCTGCCAGACAGTATCCAGGTGTTGCAATGAGAATATTGTCAAACATATTCCATTCGTTATTATCACTCGCTGTTCCAGTTAATCTAAAACGTGAGTTTGCTGCAAATGCATAACTTCCGGTGTCTAAAGATACTGTGAAGGAATTGGATGAGCCAGACCCGTTATTATTGAAGTCACCAGGCTTAGTAAATGATCTCACAGTAATCCATGAGGTTCCATCAAAAAATTCCAAATCAAAACCTTCACCACTGTCCACATTTGTCGATTTATGGCATACCGAAAATTCAACCTCAGTGTATGGGGTTAAATCTAATGTTGGAGATGTCATGTAGTTTTGACTCGTGTCATTATCTTTAGAATAGATAGCAGTTCCTGTGCAGGCCCATCCACTTCCAATAAGGCCTGCATCGCTTCCTCCATCTGTCCAGCCCTGGAGGCCAGACTCGAAATTATAAAAAGCTATCGTAGTCTGCGAATGCAGTTGTTCAGATAATAAGATGGCGGCAAAAAAGACCATCCATACCATTGAGATTTGGGTAATAGTTTTCATAAGCGGTTAAATTTAGTTTGGGACTAAATATGGCTCAAATGTAACAAGGTAATCTACAAAATGCAAAAATAATCGATGAAATGCACTATTAAAAATTAAATTATTGAAAATCAATTATTTAAGAATTATAAAACTTCGTCGTAAATCTAGGTAGTGGTCTTTTTAATGTGATTTTTTAAAATTAAAGATGTGGATTGTTGTAAATGAAAGCTTTAGGTAAGATACAAAAGCGATTTTTTTAAAGATTTTATTTTTTATGCCAAATACCGTCAGCATCTAAATAAAAACTTCCGATAAAATGAAAGTTACACTCATTTGGTGCTATTATAGACAGAAATGTAGATTGATTTGCCCTAGAATATAGATGATACGTGCTACCAACAACAGGCTCAAAATTAAAATTAGCTTGGTAAATAAGATTGTTATATTCAAACTGCTCCATCATAGTATCGTAAGCCTCTTTTAATTCATTGTATTTGGCCTTAATGTGCTTATTTACTTTATGAATATTTCTATTTTTCCAAGCTAAATTATCAGTAGAGGAAATAACAGGTGCACCTACACTTGTTGCGTAAGGTTTCAGGGAAGCATCATATTTTTGTGTCTCCTCATTAAAAACAACTTGGTCTGGTTTTTTATTTTGTTTGTTGTTATGCTCCATATTTTGATAATAATTCTAGAGTTGTAAATTCTAAGGCTTTCTTGTGGGTGGATTCTAAAATAATTTTTGGGGCACAATTATTGGCTTCTGCTTCTAACCATCTACTTATGCATAGACACCATTTATCACCAGCTTTTAATCCTGGGAACTGCCAATGTGGTCTTGGCGTTGAGAGGTCGTTACCTTTAAGTAATGTAAAATTTAGAAATGCATCGGTCATTATAGCGCACACCACATGAGTACCGGTATCTTGGGCCATTGTTCTGCATAGTCCGTCCCTAAAATAACCTGTAACAGGACTCATACAACAGGGTTGTAATGCAGTGCCTAAAATATTTTTCTCCATAACCATTCAAATGAGAAATGCAAAGCTAAGGGTTAAAACGCTTTTTTTTTGTTAAAAAACGTGAAGACCTTTAATTAAAACGATTCCTTTTTAAAAATGCTGAGGGTTATGTCTTTGACTTAAGTAATTTCATTCTTACATTTTTGTCCATTGGCCCATTCATTCAGATTGGTAATCGTTGCTTCTGCAATATTAGTTAAGGCTTCATCTGTTAAATAGGCATGATGCCCAGTCATCAAAACATTAGGAAAGGCATTTAACTGTATGAGCCTTGTATCATCAGGAATATTTTGCGAGAGGTCTTGAAAAAAGATACCTCTTTCGTTTTCGTAAACATCAGAGCTATAAGCGCCAATTCTCTTTTCTTTAAGAGCCTCTATTAAATGATCGGTGTTTACTACTGCACCTCTGGCTGTATTAATAATTATAACGTCATCCTTCATCTTATGGAGTAGTTCTTCATCTATGAGGTAATGCGTATCCTCATTTAACGGCACATGTATGGAGATGACCTCTGATTGTTCACACAGTTGGTCTAGACTACAATACTCTAGATTATATGAATTCTCTAGTGTTTCATTTTTTTTGATATCATAACCTAAGAGTTTACAACCAAAGCCATATAAGATTTTTGCCATTACAGAACCTATTCTCCCTGTGCCTATAATACCAATAGTTTTTTGGTTTAAATCTCTGCCAATTAATCCTTCTAGTTTAAAATTAAACCGTTTGAAGCGACGATTTGATTCTGAAATTTTACGGTTGAGATTCATTAAAAGACTTACAGCATGTTCGGCAATAGCATGAGGGGAATAAGCTGGAATATTGGCTATTTTAATTTGCAAACGTTCTGCAGCTCTAAGGTTTACATTGTCATAACCAACAGATCTCAGCGTTATGTGCTTAACTCCAAATTCTTTAAGCTTTTCTAAAGTAAGAAAGCATGCTTCATCAGCCGAGAAAATACAAATAGCATCGTAGCCAATAGCCTGCATTGCTGTTTTGGAAGATAAGGATTCCTTTGTGAAAGTAAGTTTGTGATGCTTGTTGTTAGCTTTTTTAAGATAAGGTATTTCAAAGTCCCTTGCGCTAAATATAAGTACTTTCATAACCTATAGATTTGATTTCTACAAATTTAAGTACCTCTTTTAGCTTGTGGAATGATATTGGTCAATCTTCAAACGCGCTTAAATGTAGTTTAAAGATTATCAATGAGAAATAGCAATACGAATTGTGATTTGTTGCCGATAAGTTAAACGTCACGTAACATCAGCAACAAATCACATTAATAAATAAAAGTAATTAGATAAAAAGAAGATGGGTGCCTTCTTGATCAGCACGATTATAGAAATCACCTATGGTTAAAATACCATCGAGTTCATCAATTAAATCTTCTTCTTTTAGATGAAACATATCTATGGCCAATTTGCATCCCCATAGCTTACAGCCCGAATCCGAAAGGATTTCTAAGAACTCACCTACAGGAGGCATATCTAGTTTCTCCATTTCTTTTTTCATCATTTTAGTCGCTAACGCTTCTACACCTGGTAAGCCACCTAGCATAGTTGGAATATTCATTGCTGGATTTCCTACCGTGGCGACATGCAAATGTTCTAATTTTTTCTTTTGTATGGCTTCTAAGCCAAAAAAAGTGAAAAATATTTCAGACTCTATACCTTCCATACGCGCTCCATTAGCCATAACAAAAGCGGCATACGCATTTTCTATGGTACCTTTAGACAGTATAAAAAGCATTTTTTTAACTTTTGTACTCATGATATTTTGTTTAAATATATTAGTAATATAAATATTTTAGATACAGCTTTTTGGCTTCGGAATTCCTGCAATTAATGTAGATGTTTTTAACGGTCCCTTAGGGAATAGCGCATAAAATTCTTTAATGTTGATAACGCCACTTTTTTTAATGCCTCTAATGGAAAGCGCTTCCTCTTTAAGATGTTTATCTTGTAGATATTCTATAACTTCCCAATGTTTATCAGTCATTTCAATATCACAGTTGCTAGCAATACCCTCGCCAATTTCTCGATTCCATTGCGAAAAATCTATTAAATAACCTTCTTCATTAACATCAATTTCTCTATTTGCAATTAGTTTTTTCATAATTCTTATAGTTTTAGATTTTATGTATTAGTTAAGCTGTTTGTTCAATGCGTTTACCTTTTGTAGACATTTTAGAAGATACAAATGGAATAGGGATACCCTTCAATAACATGTTCCAATAAATCCATCGAAATGCTAATTTACCTAGATGATTCATTTTATTTTCCTTCAGTAATTTTAAAGGTCCCACTCCTGGAAACGGAAATGTACCTTCAACTGGCTCTTGCGTGTAATTAAAATCAATTAATAAAGCTTTACCATTTCCGGTTTCAACAAAACAATTAGCATGGCCATCAAAATCTTCTTTCAATGTTTTTCCCTCAATATACCTTAGGATATTTTCTTCAAGAATTTCTGCTTCAAAATGAGCTACGGAACCAGCTTTTGAGGTTGGAATGTTTGTTGCATCACCAATAACAAAAACATTATCGTGATTTTTAGACTGCAGTGTGTGTTTATGTGTGGGGACAAAATTAAGATCATCACCCATGCCTGAGCGTTCAATAAGTTCATCTCCCATATTTGTTGGTACAGTGACCAGTAAATCGTAGGCTACTTCAGTATCTGCATAATCAATAATCTTATTGTTTTCATAATCCACACGTTCAATATTAAAGCTAGTTACTTCCTTAATGCCTTTTTCTTCTAGCAAATGATGAAGTGCTTTGGTTGCTTTAGGTTTAGTAAATGCCCCATCTAGAGGTGTAACGTAGGTTATATCTACTTTATCCCTCATCCCTTTTTTCTTAAAATAGGAGTCTGCTAAGAATGCAAATTCAAGAGGTGCTACAGGACATTTAATAGGCATTTCGGTAATATGAACTACTAATTTGCCACCTTTCCATTCCCGTAATTTGTCTCTGAGAGCTTTTGCCCCTTCATAAGAGTAAAAGTCAAAGATGCTCTTTTGCCACTCAGGCCCTTCCATGCCTTCAATCTCGTCTGGAGCTATCTTAGACCCAGTAGCTATGATTAAAATATCGTAGTTAAGAGTCTTATCATCTTGAAGTACCACCTTATTAAATTCGGGCTCTATGAGCTCTATTTTTTCTTGCACATACTTAACTCCTTTAGGAATAAATTTCGAACCTGTTTTTTTTACTTGTTCTTCTGTATATATATCAAAGGGAAGAAATAAAAACCCTGGCTGATAATAATGTGTCTTATATTGATCAATAATTGTGATATTCCATTCTTTCTTTGGTAATTTCTTGACCAAGTGGCTGGCCATCATCGTACCTGATGTACCTGCTCCTAAAATCACTAAATTTTTCATGACGTTCTATTTTAAGATATACTATAACTATATGAGTATATTAATTTTCTTGTGTAAAGGTAGTCGGAAGCCCTAAGATGTCTCATGACTTTTGTCATATGCTTATGTAACAAATGTTACACAATTAAATACTTTGGAAATGCTTGTGTTTACTGGGGTAGATAAGTATTGAAAATAAATTATAGACAGGGATTTCTATCTATGATATTTGTCATAATTGAGGTATAGATGTTGACGTAAATTTGTGTTTGGCTAGGACATAATCTAAACTCAACCAATGCGGAGAATTAAGTATTACGAGCCAGTTTTTCGCAGAGTTAAAAACTATCTAATTATGAGAACTAACTATCTTCAACTATTTTTTTTAATGTGCTCTCTGGGTATTTATGCGCAAACTGGGCATATAATGCAGGGAGTAGGATCAATTAATATGTCAATGGGTGGCGCTTCTACGGCGCAGCCTTTAGATATTTCTGGCGCCATGCATTGGAACCCAGCATCAATATCTGCATTTAATGATAAAATTATAAAATTTGATTTAGGTCTATTTTATTCCTCACCTGAGTTAAGCGGAAGTTTGCCAGCAGGTGCATTACCAGGTGCTCCAGCGGTTTTTGGAACAACTGAGGATGATAGAGGCGTATCTTTCTTGCCAGCGTTAGCGATGGTCTGGGGAAAAGAAGAAAGTAAACATACGTTTGGCGTCTCTGCATTTGGTATAAGCGGATTCGGTGTTACGTTTCCGGAAGAAACAAATTTACCAATGGATATGAATGGTAATTTTAATCCAAACTGGAATCCGAATGATTCAAATCCTATAAATTGGCCTCAAGGTCTAAGAGGTTTTGGAAGAATAGAGTCCAATTACATGTTATTGCAAGTTGGCGGGACTTGGGCCTATGAAATTAATGATAAATTATCTATTGGTGTACAGCCTAATTTGAACTATGCTGCGCTAGCTTTAGAACCAAATCCATTGGCCTCACCAGATTTTCCACCATCAATGGGAGGAACAGGAAAGGGATATCCCAAAGCTGAAAGCACCTCTGCTATAGGGTTTGGTGCACAAATAGGATTATTCTATGACTCAGGGACAGGACTAAAGCTTGGTGCTTCTTATAAGACGGTACAATCTTTTAGTGCTTTTGAATTTGATAACAAATATTTGGACGGAACTGATGCACCCGATGTAGAATTTCAAATGGATTACCCGGCCATAGCTTCTATTGGTTTAGGGTATTCTTGGGAAAATTTTGATTTTGCATTAGACTTTAGACGTGTTTTCTACGAAGATACAGAAGGATTTGAAGCTAGTGGTTGGGCAATTGGTAGCAACGGATTTCCTACAGGTGCTGTTGAAGGTTTTGGATGGAAAAATATGTCAATTCTCTCCACAGGCCTTCAATTTAAAGGCATTAACAAGTTTCCTTTGCGTATAGGCTATACTTATAGTTCTAATCCAATTGATGAAGAATTAGCATTTTTCTCTACACCAGCTACAGCAATAATCAAGCACGCTTACCAATTTGGATTGAGTTATGAGGTGAATCATAATTGGAGAATTGATGCTGTTTATCATTACGGTACAAGTGGAGATGCAACTCAAGGAGAAATTTTAGATCCTCTACTTATTTCGCCTAGCAATCCAATAGGGGCCATATCTGGGACATCCGTTTCTTATGAGATGGATACTTCAATGCTAATGTTTGGTGTTAATTATGTTTTTAATAGAAAAACTAATGATAAATAACACTTAAGCTATGTTTTTAGATTATAAAAGCCAAGTACGGGTTGTGCTTGGCTTTTATTTTGAAAAATATAAAAATTTTTTGTCAACCTATTTCAGGAAAGTACATTTCTTTAATTACCTACAACGGTCTCGTATAAACGTTAGTTAAGGGGCTTAGATTACTATTTTTTGGTTTGACACAGACCTTAGCAATTCCGCGTGGATTCGGACGTAGTCGAATCCGCCGACCAGAGCTCTGTAACTGACGAACACCTTAAAAATAGACATTCGTGAGTAAATTGTGGTTATACATTGTTGGCAACAGTTTTATCCTTTTTAAATATTAGCGAAATCCAATATGTGATAAGCGTTAAAATTGTACCAATTCCAATTCCATAACTTAAGCGCCAAAACCATTTCATTGCATCCTGTCCACCTTGAAATGATTCTTTTTCCGAAAATGAGAATGAGAGATTGCCGGCAAGTAGATATGATATTGGTACCCAAAGAATTCCAAAAATAATAATGATTTTAATGAATCCAGAGAGAATTATGTTCAGTTTCTCCAATGGCTTTCGTAACTCTTTTATTCCCCAATATACAGATAATGGAAGTGCAATCATTCCAGCCCAAGTTATAAAAGTTCCAAGAGGAATAGAATTA
>NZ_JAGEVF010000039.1 GCF_017581965.1 Winogradskyella pelagia | reverse complement strand
GTGCCAACTGAAACAACAACCTATACCGTTACAGGTACAGATGCAAACGGTTGTGAGAATACTGCTGAGGTAACCGTAACAGTGACACCAAAAACGGACCCAACCTTTGATCCTGTAGTAGTATGTGCTGATGCAATTTTAACGCCGCTACCTACCACTTCTAATAATGGCATTACAGGGACATGGTCGCCTGCTTTAGATATTAATACCACTAATTACGAATTTACGCCAGATGCAGGGCAGTGCGCCAATACCACAAGTTTAACCATTATAGTAAACCCAGTGCCAGAACCGGTCATTTCAGGCCCAACGAATTACTGTTTGTCGGCAGGCGCTGTAACCCTTGATGCAGGCGCTGGTTTTGCGTCTTATCTATGGTCTCCAGGAGGAGAGACCACGCAAACGATTACGGCATTAGAAGGGTCTTATACAGTAACTGTAACAAATGATTTTGGCTGTAGCGTAACGTCTAATGTGTTTGAAGTTAGCGACAATGACACTGACGCTCCTGTACTAGAAGCAGTCATGCCTGAGACAGGCGCCAACTGCCTACTGGGCAACAGCTTTGTCTGGACGGTGGACGCTTCGGATACGAACCTGTACTCTCTGGAAATAGACCATAGTCTTGAAGCTACGGTGCCTGAATTTACGGTATACGCGAGCGCATCGGATCCTTACGGAGGCAACGAGGCGGATTTTGCGGCATTGGGCGCAACGGTTACCTACGATGGCACACTGCAGCAGTGGACCATCGATTTCGGGGAAATGGTGACCGATCTGTTTATAGCAAATGGAGGCATCACCTTGTATACGGTGCTCAAGGATTGCGCAGGCAACGAGCTGGGTAGCATGTCACCGACCACACC
>NZ_JAGEVF010000038.1 GCF_017581965.1 Winogradskyella pelagia | reverse complement strand
TTTGTCCGCAAGCGGCTATCTCAACCAAAGGTCTACTAGACCTTTGATTTTGCCTTGCAAAATTAAGTTTCAATAATCTAAAGAATTTTATCATTGGCTAGCGTTGTGCTTTCGTTAAAATAGAGTAGTCAATTTGTGTGATTTTCACATTTTCCTTCAAGTAAGCTTATGAGTTCTTCGGCTTGATCTTGAACGTTACTTAAAACTTCTTTTTCTCTTGCACATAAGATAATTGACATATTCGCAAAGTTAAGGACACCTTCATAAATGGGATCAGTTGGGTTTTTGTGCCAATCACTAGATTTCAATAACTCTTGTAGTTCACTATCGTAAATTTGTTTGTATTTGGGTACTTCTTGCATACCAAAAGCGGTATACCGTTTGATTCCAAAAAGTAGATCCATAAGCTGATTCGTGTTTATCTTCATAATATCCAATGCTTGTTCTTGTTGGACATAGTAATCGAGAATAGCAGTTTTATAATCATCGTTACTAATAATTTCTAATTTCCCGGATGAGGTAATGTCGTTAATAGCAGCTCTAGTAGGGACAAAGGATCTTGACCGTACAACCCCTAGCCAATCTTGAATCAATAGATCTTTCTTATCCTGCTTTTTGATTAAGTTTATTAAGAACCTTTGTGCTGTCTCAAGTCTAACATCTAAGGAATTTTCAGATAACCTTATGTTTGATAAATCTGAGTTAAGATTATCAACTAATTGACAATAGTAATTGATTTCCTGGTTTTTGGTCTTTCTGTTCTCATTCCAATTATTAATCTGAAGCGCAATCAAAATCCCTATAACAACAAGGATGATTTCTCCTATGGCATATTTAAAATACCTGTCTGTTTTATTTTTCTCCATAAGGTCGTATCTAATTTTACGAAAAAACTTAATCATGGTCTAATTTAAGCATTTAGTTTGTCCGCAAGCGGCTATCTCAACCAAAGGTCTACT
>NZ_JAGEVF010000037.1 GCF_017581965.1 Winogradskyella pelagia | reverse complement strand
CGGTTGGCGGAACTCTGACAAGAAAAAAGCGGATTGCGAAACTTGCTGGATATTTTCAAATAACACTTGCGATTATTGGATTTGTGGAAGTGTTACGGAGGTTTTTCGGAGACGAGAAACTTCCCGATTTTTCGACAATGATTATTGTTTCAATTTTTGCGCTTATCGCAAATGGAATTTGTCTTTACATTTTGCAAAAGTCAAAAAGCAAAGAAGAGGCACATATGAAAGCGAGTATGATTTTTACTTCCAATGACGTGATTATCAATTTGGGAGTAATAATTGCAGGAATTTTAGTGAATTGGCTAAATTCCAACAAACCTGATTTAATTGTTGGAACAATCGTTTTTATAGTGGTAATACAAGGTGCATTTCGGATTTTGAAATTAAGTAAGTAATCGGAATTGCCAACGCTTAAAGCCATACACATTTACAGTCGCTCAAGCCATCGCACCACCAAAACTGTAAAAGAGTATGTCTTGCCAACGCTCACATTTGAACTAAATAGCAAACATCGGAAAACCAAGCTGAACGTAAAAAGCACTATGCACAACAACGTATATAGCTCATAGCTAATTAGTTACATAACCGAAGTTAAGGTGTATTTGCGAGGTCGCCAAATTTTTAAATTTGATTATATTTGAGAAAAAGTAAATATAAAAATTTAAAAATTTAGCTTGTGCTCAACTGAAAGGAAACAGCTATTTTGCACGCTACGAGCCATATACAAGACCGATGAGAACACATTCGCCAAAGGCGAACTTTAATTACTACGTGCTTCGCACTCTCGTCCTTAAAGCAAGGTGTTCTCATCTGCAGGGTTAAACCAAATTACTACTAGTAATTAAGCCAGAACAATCGCCTTTGACGGGCTTCGAGCCAAATCGAGCTTGCGAAATTCATGAACACCTCTAAATGAAATAAAATCTGCGTGAATAAAACGTGCACCATCGTCGGTTAAAAGTAATTTGGCTCTGCTCATCGAATTCTCATTCTAATAAATTCTGCAATTAACACCACGCCGAGGCGTGGCTAATTGACGACCAATAATTCGAGATTATAAGGAAGTCGCCTTCTCTAATTATTGTTTAAGAATTTATTATCTTTTCATTCTCAAAGCAGAACTACGTTTAACCCTGCAGTTGGCA
>NZ_JAGEVF010000036.1 GCF_017581965.1 Winogradskyella pelagia | reverse complement strand
GGTTGACCTGCTAATTCAAAAGAAATAAAAGGCGCTGGATCGCCAGGAGCATTTGTAAACGGACTCACCGTAAATGCCGTTATATCTCCATTTGGTACTGCTGTTGTAGGATTTCCTGCCGCAATTACATCTGGACAAGCATCATCGCTACATTCAAATGGCGCTACTAAAACATTAGTATCAGTGTACTCACAAGACGATGTGCTTGAATATCCCGCAGTTAAGCTTATTTCAGCTCCATTAGATGGTAAAACAACACCAGTAAAAGTATAAGGTGACGTTAGGCCCGAAACGGATACTGTATAGGACCCAATAGCATCTCCTGTTAATTCCAAGTCACCAGATGATGGTGGTGGCATACTGAAAGTAACGGTAATATCTGCTGTAAAGGTATCGTCAGTGATATTACCAGGAGTTCCATTATCATTACATACAGAAACATTAGAGGAAGAAATATCACTAATTTCTGGAGCTACAAGAACTACAGGGTTCAAAGTTTCTTCAACACAAGTTGGTGTCGCTACATATCTCGCCGCAAGTGTATATGAGCCCGGAGCTAAACCTGCAAATATTGGACTCGCCTGGAACGCACCACCGTTGATGCTGTACTCAATTGCCCCACCTCCATTGTCTGTGGCGACAATTGAGATTGAACCTTGGTTAGTTTCACAATCTGGCTGTACTACAATAGTTGAAGCCTCAATTGTAGGCGGAGGTGTTAAGAACGCAGGATCATAAACAACGAAAGCTTTTCCATCACCACCATTTCCACCTGCAACAGGTGCTCCTGATTGTGTCATTCTAAAACCTCTAATCTCATCACCCGCTGGAACGAACGCTGTTAATGGATAAATTTTTACAAAGACATTCAAGCCTCCTATAAAATTAACGCCAGTATCAAAATAAGTTCCTGGAAGAGCTACAACTGGAGTACCAGTTGGCACCAAAGAATTATCTAAAGCCTCAATGGTAAATTCATTGTTACCTAAGGTCTCAGTAAATACCAAATAACGATTAGCACCAGACGTTATTGGTGTATTATATTGTATGTCGACAAAATCTGTTGGAAAGATGGTGTTATCTGCCAAGAGTACGTGACGTAAGTCGTTAGAAGTATATGCCGCTAAGAGCGCTGCATCGAAAACCTCGGGCCCCTCTGTTATATTGGCTTGTTCTACCTGTTGGTCCCAAACTAATTGGCTTGCTGCCCCTGGGCTAGCAAATTGATAATTTACCGCATTAGGAACGTATATTTCGCTAAATGGATTTGGTTGACCTGCTAATTCAAAAGAAATAAAAGG
>NZ_JAGEVF010000035.1 GCF_017581965.1 Winogradskyella pelagia | reverse complement strand
GTGTTGGTCACCGTAAAGGCATAAGTGATCGTATCTCCAGCATCCGCAATACCATCGCCACCATCATTTAAGGTATCTACCTTGGTGATCGTGATGTTGGGTGATTGTAATATTGCTAAGGATGTTACATCATTAGTGGTGTCTCCATCATTGTTATCACCATTTACTGAATCAATATCATCTGTTTCAACAGTTTCAGGGTTTACAACTACGGTAGTTCCATCAGACTCTGTTCCGGTATCTGAAATATCCGTTAAATCATCAGCTGTATCACCTGTATTTCCTCCAGGAACTTCTCCACTAACAATTGCACTGTTTTCAACTCCTCCAGCATCTATATCAGCCTGCGTAATCGTATAGGTCGCCGTAAAAGAGGTACTGTCAGATGCTCCAGGCGCTAAACTTACTATAGTTGCTCCACTTACTGAGGCCGTCGGATCAACGACAAAAATATCGGTTATTGTAAAATCTCCAGTATTTGTTATAACAAAGTTATAGGTGATTATATCATCAATTACCCCAGGAGCACCAGCTGGTGTTATATTTGTAATACTCTTAATAAGACTCAATGAACATATTGCAGGGTCTAAAACAATGTCAGACAAGGCCACTTCTACACAAGTTGGTGTTCCAGCATATCTAACTGCTGGTGTATACGTACCTGGAACTAAACCAGTAAAAACGTTACTAGCCTGGAAAGGTCCGGCAGCACCGTTTACACTGTATTCAATCGCTCCTCCTCCATTATCGGTAGCATCAATGGTTATAGAGCCTACACCTGTTAAACAGTCTGGCTGAACAAATGAGGTTGTATTCTCAATTGTTGGTGGTGGGGTTAAGAATGTAGGGTCATATACAACGAAAGCTTTACCATCACCACCATTTCCACCAGCAACAGGTGCTCCTGTTTGTGTCATTCTAAAACCTCTAATTTCATCACCTGCAGGAACGAAGGCTGTTAAAGGATAGATCTTTACAAAGACATTCAAGCCTCCTATAAAATTAACACCAGTATCAAAATAGGTTCCTGGAAGTGCTACAACTGGAGTACCAGTTGGTGCCAAAGAATTATCTAAAGCCTCAATGGTAAATTCATTGTTACCTAAGGTCTCAGTGAACACCAAATAACGGTTAGAAGAAGAAACGATAGGTGTATTATATTGTATATCGACAAAATCTGTTGGAAAAATGGTGTTATCTGCCAAGAGTACGTGACGTAAGTCGTTAGAAGTATATGCCGCTAAGAGCGCAGGGTCAAAAATCTCAGGCCCATCTGTTATGTTGGCTTGCTCTACCTGTTCGTCCCAAACTAACTGACTGGTCGCCCCTGGGCTAGCAAATTGATAATTTACCGCATTAGGAACGTATATTTCGCTAAATGGATTTGGTTGACCTGCTAATTCAAAAGAAATAAAAGG
>NZ_JAGEVF010000034.1 GCF_017581965.1 Winogradskyella pelagia | reverse complement strand
GAATGTTAAAATGGAGGAACATTTGCAATTACTTTTACGGTTTTTCCGTAATCAATTAAAAGGCGGCACAAAAAAAGGACCTATTTTAAAATAAGCCCTTTGAGTTTGGGAAGGCGTTCTTTGACAAAGATGGTAACAAAATCAGATAATATCTATTAACAAAAACCCCTTCCAGATTCTGGAAGGGGTTTTTGTTTTAATCTTTTTTACTTGGTGGTGGAGGGGGTGGTGAAATAAAATTTAAAAAGTTCCACTTTATTAATAAATCTGTAGAATCGTTTTTACCTTCGATTGATTTCTTATAAGAATTTAGTATTTTAGAATATTTTGTCTCTAAATCCTTCAACTTACTTGTGGTATCTACTTTTATCATTATAGAGGCTCGTTGTGGATTTTTAGAGGCATAGTGAAGTTTACCATAGTTGAAATAGTGCAAAGGTAAAATTGAATCGAGTTTTCCTAATGAATGATTTCCTTTAAACCAAATTGAATCTGAATTGATATGTAAGTTATCAAAGTATTTACTGTGGCTATTCCAAAAAAGCGCCAATTGAACATAGTTTATTGTGGAATCATCTTCTATTTTAAAATAGGGAACATTATTTTGAGGTTTTTTCGTAATTTCTTTTAAGTCTTTTGTGATTAAATTATCATTTACAAAGGAATCATTAATATCATATTTCAAGACTTCATTTTTCAGACTCCTTGGGTAATAATTAATCTTCTTATGCTTATTACACGATACGTTTAAAAATGTAATTAAGATTAAAACTCTTATCAATAAGATATTATTCTTAATTGTTACAACTGCTTTCATAATTATCATTATAAAGTATTGAAGTTAGGTTCTCAAAATCATTAAGTTCATCCTGTGTTACTAGGTTAGATTGGATTCCATATAGTTGTAATCCATCCCATGCTAGGTATTTATAGTGCTCAGGAGTCTGAGAAAATGAGTCATATTCTCTTATTGCATCCCTTAGGGGTGTTATAAAGTACTGAGCCATATAGAAATGTTGAGCATTTGTAGTAGCTGTTTTTGGGTTTATATCTTGATAATATTCATACATTCTTTTAAGCCAATTAAATCTCTCTTGAGAATAATTATATGGAGGAGCATTATTAGATATATAAATTCTATGCAGCTCTGCATGGATTGTTTCATGAAGTATTGCTGCCGCAATATCAATAGACCTTCCATTTGCCTGTGTCAAATTTAATTTTATTTCAACAATATTATTTGCATCAGGTGGAGTTGTTCTAAAAACAGCACCTGAATTTTCGGTAAATGTTGTAAATTTCAATTTAAATTTACTTTTGTTATCAGTAAAGGCATTACTTAGTCGTTTAAATAGATTGTTTCCACTGGAGATAAGTTCATTGAGTACACAATCTTCTTTAGTACCAACAAATGAAGGGTCTTTCATAATTTCATTTTCAAAATCCACTTCACCACCATTATCTAGATTTAGGGCCTCAATCGTAAATGCTTGCGCTTGTTGGCTACATTGGTTGTCATTAAGGTAATTGGCAATAATCTCACTCTCCACCCTATTGAGCGCGTAGACCAAATTGGGGTCAAAGGTATCTCCACTGTTAACATCTGCATGGCCAAGGCAGTTAATAATCTGTTCTTGGTGGGTGTTAAAGGGTACTGCAGGTATAGGGTCTGGGAGATCTGGCTCCGC
>NZ_JAGEVF010000033.1 GCF_017581965.1 Winogradskyella pelagia | reverse complement strand
AAATCTATAGCACCGAGATTGACGTCCTCAGCCTCTTGCAGAGCAGGCTCTTTTTCGCAACGTGTTAGGGCTAGCAGTATAAGCATTGCCCATATCAATTTGTTTTTCATAAAATTTATATAGATTAAAAGGTTACTTTTTAATCGCTATAAATCAGTTTTTAGGGAGGGATGGCTTCAAATTAACAAGGAACGTTTTAGAGAGCAAACTAGAGAATGTTAAAATGGAGGAACATTTGCAATTACTTTTATGGTTTTTCCGTAATCAATTAAAAGGCGGCACAAAAAAAAGACCTATTTTAAAATAAGTCCTTTGAGTTTGGGAAGGCGTTCTTTGACAAAGATGGTAACAAAATCAAATAATATCTATTAACAAAAACCCCTTCCAGAATTTGGAAGGGGTTTTTTTATTTAACCTACTAAGTTTAAGAATATAGTCCTTTGTGATAAGATAAACAATAACTTACTCAATTTCATCAATTTGCACAACTTCAATTAGTTTCAATTTTTCTAAAATACTGTCTTTTTCAATGATAAAATAGTTCTTTCGAGGTTTGCGATACAAAAAACTATCTCTTCTGATATTATCAAACCTATTCAACCAATCATAGGTCTTCACGCCTAGACCAACCGTATCTTTTGGATTAATTGTTTTTTGCAAAAATTTCCCATTGTCCTTCTTAACATAAAACAAGATACTTACTGCATTTTGAGGGTAATAGGTATAGCTTTTTTTTTGCTTTTCTGCATTGTAATAGGAACTCATTTTACCTTCAACTTCTTCGAAGTAAAAATAAAAATTGACTTCTTCTGGAGTCTTTTGGGGTACCGAGCCACAGGTAGTTAGGGTAAAAAAAACCAAAAATGATAAAATTCTCATGTCTAATTGCAATTAGGTTCTTTATTGGAATTGGCTTGAGCATCGTAAAAGCCTACGCTATAATTTTGGGCATTTTCAGGATTACTCATATAAATGTCATATCCTGCCGTACCTTGAAGCCCAACGTAAGCGAGGTTGGTATAAAAATCTTGTAAAGAAAAGCTATAATCATCGAGTGAATCGATAAATTGTTGGTCGTTTAACAAGGGATGGATTTGTTGCAAAAGCTGTGCTATTAGGCCTGTAAATTCGCCAGCCATTATTTCATGCTGACGATTGGTGAGCTGTCTGTACTGTTCATAGATGGCAGGAAAGTCATTGATATCGGGTAAGTTTACAGGGTTTCCAGCTTCAAAGTTATAAATTGCCAAATATAAATTGGCATGTATGGCCTCATGAATTATGGTTTGGGCAATAAACAAAGTTGGTGTGGTACTACTGTTTACATAGTTTTCGTCTATGGAAATAGTTATTGAATTATTTGAACTTAAACTACTAGAGGTGCAGCCTTCGTCTATGTCCCCATCACTAGTACAATCCAAATTAGGTACAATCTTAAAAGTTAGATTCGGGTTTTCATTGCCAGTAAAATTCTCTATGAGCCCCTTAAAATTTGTATTTTGAGTAAGTTTTTGATAAGTACAATGTGCCTTTTCGTTATTGACAAATGTACTATCCATTGTTACCCTATCATCAAAATCCACTTCGCCACCATCTAAAATGACATCTATTGCTGCCAGCGTAAACCCTTGCGCCTCTTGGCTACACTGGTTATCATTTAGGTAATTGGCAATAATCTCACTCTCCACCCTATTGAGCGCGTAGACCAAATTGGGGT
>NZ_JAGEVF010000032.1 GCF_017581965.1 Winogradskyella pelagia | reverse complement strand
ATTAGAGATTATAAGGAAGTCGCCTTCTCTAATTATTGTTTAAGAATTTATTATCTTTTCATTCTCAAAGCAGAACTACGTTTAACCCTG
Source organism: Winogradskyella pelagia (assembly GCF_017581965.1). Lineage (GTDB taxonomy): Bacteria > Bacteroidota > Bacteroidia > Flavobacteriales > Flavobacteriaceae > Winogradskyella > Winogradskyella pelagia. Next base: position 1,688 of record NZ_JAGEVF010000032.1, on the reverse strand, counting down.
CAGTTATATACAATTACTCCCAATCAAAATTTTAAGTCATTATGGAAAAATCGGAAATGAAAAAAATAGCGCTAATTCTTTTTCATGTCCTGGCGCTACTGTTTATGATTATTTCTGGGTTTTTATTCCTGACCGAAGTTTTAGAGGAGAGTGCTAACCCAAGGGATTACATTGATTCTTTTTCACTTAGCATCCCAAGGGTCTTTTCTACTATTGCTGTACTCATTGGATTCTTGAGTTGGTTAACAATGGTTGTAAATTGGATTCGAAAACGAAAATTAGATAATTATCTGAAACTCGTACTATTTCTAACGTCATTGATAATCCCTGGATTAGTATTACTTTTAATAAAGAATTAGTTCTACAACGTGTTCATCGTTGTCGTAACAGTATATAACAACGTGTAAAGCTCATGGCTTTGAATACACTGAAATTTATTTACCTTTAACTTAAATAAATTCCGTGTAACTCACTCAAACGCTAAAGCGCCACGAGCCCTACACGAACACGTTGGCTACAATTAGAAAAAACAGATAATTGCAAGAAAATAGACCATATAAAAATATCACTGACTTAAAATCAGAAATGAAAAAAGTGAGCGATGGATTCCAGTCAATCAATAATAATATGATAGCGGTTGGAATGGACTATAAATTCTATTTGGACTCTAAATTTACGGATAGTAAAATATATGAATTTAGAGATAATATTCTGTATCGATTAAGAGCGACTAGACTTCATATAAATATCTTGGTTAACCTTCTAAGTTCATTGGATAGAGAATTATCTGAGATATTCAAAAGTGAAAATGGTCAAATGTCAATGCAAATTCATTTTGAGAATAGAAAGTCTGATATTTCAGCTTTGTTCGACAGTATTATTTTCCACACCATTTCAGCATTTGATTATGTGAGTAATTTAGTAGCTTTTTTAAGTTTAAAAAACCATAAAAAACTAAAATGGAATGAACTAGCACAATCAGTTCGAGACCCGAAAAATGAATTACACGAATCTAGTTTCAGTGAACTTATTGACAAACTTGACCGTGAGTTAATTGGACGACTTTATAAGCATAGGTCTGATTTAATACATTCTGGAAAAGATGGAGAAAAATCTTCTTTATCTATTGAATTAATCAACGGGAAAGTAAAGACAAAAATTTTAGCTTCAAACAAGTTCAATAAGAACTTCAGTGAGCTAAGAAAACTAAACAAAGAATATGATTTATCAATATCATATATTTTATTTTGGCTTTTAGAAAAAACTATTGATTCTATTATTGAAATTCAGTTTGGATTAAAAGAGTTTATGGAAAAAAACAAGAAAAATGACCTACCTTTTATGTTTATGAAAGGACCGAATAACGAAATTTTACCTGTTTCGACAAATTATTGGAGTGGAAAAAAATAACTGTAGCCAACAATGTATAACCGCAATTACGGCGGATTCGACTACGTCCGAATCCACTCGGAATTGCGAACGTCAGTGCTTAACCGAAAATTAACGCATATAAACCCGTAACTGACGGTTATACGAGACCGATGAGAACACATTCGCCAAAGGCGAACTTTAATTACTACGTGCTTAGCACTCTCGTCCTTAAAGCAAGGTGTTCTCATCTGCAGGGTTAAACCAAATTACTTCTAGTCATTAAACCAGAATTATCCCCTTTGACGGGCTTCGAGCCA
>NZ_JAGEVF010000031.1 GCF_017581965.1 Winogradskyella pelagia | reverse complement strand
ACGGTTACCTCAGCAGTATTCTCACAACCGTTTGCATCTGTACCTGTAACGGTATAGGTTGTTGTTTCAGTTGGCACAAAGGCCTGATTATCCGTAACACCATTATCCCATAAATATGTATCTGCACCTCCACCTGTTAGCGTAACTTCCTCGCCTTCACAGATTTCTGTAGCCGAGGCTGTGGCCGTAACTATTGGTAACTCAAAGACTTCTATGCTGTCAGTCGTAGAATTGGTGCAACTAGTTTGATTTGTCAAGCTGAAAACTTGAATACGAGTAGGCCTATCTAAATTACTAAACCTACTTGCTCCTACTGCAACATTATTACTATTTCCGCTTAAAGCAATAGCACGACCGGTTTCAAGATCACCAGAGATATCTGTACCAACCTGTGACCAAAAACTACCATTCCAAGAATAAACACGTGTTATCCCTGAATTATTAACATTACCGTTCCCTACTGCAAAAGTATTTCCATTACCACTCATGGAAATACTTAAGCCACCAAGATCAATATTTAGTCCCATTTGTACCCAGTTATTACCATTCCATTCAAAAACTTTTGAATTCTCCTCAGATACAACTGCTAATCGGTTACCATAATCATTCAAAGAAAGTGAAGATCCAAATTGGACGTCACTAGCTTCAGGTTCTATAGTAGCACCGAACTGAACCCAATTGCCATTACTATATTCATAAGTACGAACCTTATCAGAACTTTGTCCGAAACCTGATCTGTCACCACTTCCTAAGGCGATACGGTTTCCGTCAGCATTAATAGAGACAGAATAGCCTAAATAATCTCTTGTATCTCCTTCCAAGTCACCTCCAAGTTGTATCCAAGAACCATTATTGAATTCAAAAACGGCTACCTCTCCTGCGAAATCGTTTTTCGCAAGAGCTCCAATAACTAATCGATTACCATCTCCGCTCATTGAAACCGAAAAACCAAATAGTTCTCTATTTGTTTCACCAACTATATCGGTACCCAACTGAATCCATGAACCACTCACATATTCATAAACTACAACTTTACCTGGTATATCAACAAATCCTGGACCCGGAGCGCCTATTGCAACTCTGTTTCCATCGGCACTGATAGATACAGAAGATCCTAATCTATCACTATTATTTCCATTTAAATCGCCTCCTAATTGAGACCATGTACTTCCATTATATTCATAGATCCGTACTTTTCCCCCACCTCTTTTTTCGCCAAATGCCACGCGATTACCATTTGCAGAAATAGAAACGGACAAACCGCTTTGTCCAGGTCCCGAATAACCTTCAATATTTAAACCTAATTGTTGGAAATCGGAAGAAGGTGTTGCGTAAGTGTATGTAATATCGTGTAGGCCTGCTCCGGCCGTAGATGGGTCAAAAGAATAGGTCTCGCCATTACCGTCATCCGTAACTCCAGGTCCTGAATACTCACCTCCTGTTGGTAAGCCACCACCTAAACCGGTTAGTATACCACCATCAATACATAGGTCTTCTTGTGCTGTAAATGTGACTTCTGGTAACGGATTCACCCTAATAGCCAATGATGCTGTATTGGCACACTGCCCTGCATCTGGCGTAAATTCGTAATTAGTGGTATTAATATCTAAAGCAGGGGACCATGTCCCTGTAATGCCATTATTAGAAGTGGTAGGTAGTGGCGTTAAAATTGCATCAGCACATACTACTACAGGATCAAAGGTTGGGTCTGTTTTTGGTGTCACTGTTACGGTTACCTCAGCAGTATTCTCACAACCGTTTGCATCTGTACCTGTAACGGTATAGGTTGTTGTTTCAGTTGGCAC
>NZ_JAGEVF010000030.1 GCF_017581965.1 Winogradskyella pelagia | reverse complement strand
TTACGAAAAAACTTAATCATGGTCTAATTTAAGCATTTAGTTTGTCCGCAAGCGGCTATCTCAACCAAAGGTCTACTAGACCTTTGATTTTGCCTCTCAAAATTAAGTTTCGATAATCTAAAGAATTTTATCATTGGCTAGCGTTGTGCTTTCGTTATTTTCTAATTTCTGAATTCAAAACTTCAAGAATAAAATTTATTCTATTCATTAAAGTTTCAGATTCTTCATTATTAAACCTATTTAAGTTCAATGAATGAGCAATTAAACTCTCTATTATTGGGTCAGATAGAAAATCATTTTCAGTCAGCGTAACAAGTTTAGATTTTCCGGGAATGGGGTTTATAATTTCTTTAGATTCTAATAAGCTTGCAGGTACTGTTTTCCATGAGGTGTATGCAATATCACGCTGTATTCCTTTTTCAATCATATGGGGCATGAGGTTTTGTTCTGTAAATCTCAGAAACATTTGTTCCACTTCCTGAAGTTGAATAACATCTGTACTCCAATTAACGAGTAGTTGTTTTAATTCTTCGTTTTTTAAAATTTCAATACTTCCAGAACTGACCAGGTCGTTTTCAATAGGGTCAAAGGTAGTTGGGACAATACTACTCACATATATTAAGATACTGTCTCGTGTTGCTTTAGCAGGTTCGTTATAATACTCTAACAATCGTGTGCAATTATGGATTATATCAGTTCTATGTTCAATTTTATAAAGAAGCTGTTCTTTATTAGTCTTAAATTCCTTTTCTAATCGTTTTAGAAAGGCTTGCTCTTTTACATTTTCTTTGCGTTGCTCATTCCAATTGTTAATCTGTAAGGCTATTAAAATTCCAATGACTACAAGAATTATTTCGCCTATTGCGTATTTAAAGTACTTTCCAGTTTTGTTTTTCTCAATAAGTGCATAGCGTATTCGTCTAAAAAACTTAATCATTTGTGGTGCATTTTTTCTCTAAAATTTCATACATTATATCCACTTCCTTTTCAATAAGTGTGATTAATTCTGCGCGTCTGGCAATTATTAGGCTAAAGGTTATGACTATATCATAAAGTTTTTGTTTGTTAATTTCCGAAATGTACTCTGGCATATCCGTTAGAAGTTGCGTTTTAACATCTTCTTCAAAAATATAGTTACGCTTAGGGTCGGAAAGATAAGCTTGATAAACCCCTGTATCAAACCAAGTTTCCAATTTATCATAGTGCTTATCTACTAAGTTCACGTTAGTCAATATTACTTCCGTATAATTAGTAATGTTTGTAAAGTATGCATTAAGTGCCTTAGTCACTATCTTATCCTTTATAATATTTAATTTTCCGCTGGATTTAATATCTGAATATGCCGCATCATTTGGTTGAAATATGTTAGTGTGTTGCCTATTTGATCTAAGCCATTTTTGACCAAAAGCTAAAGTCCGTGGTTTTTCTCTTTGTATTTCTCTAAGCGCCTCATTAATATTTTTAATCCGGTTTTGGTTTGTGGCTTTTAGTTTTGTTATTTGTTCCTTGTCTTGTTTAATTTCATCTAATAATAACTGATAATATGCTTGCTCCTGTGCATTACCCTTTCGATTTTCATTCCAGTTATTTATCTGCAATGCAATTAAAATTCCAATAACCACGAGTACAATTTCTCCAATGGCATATTTGAAGTATTTACCTGTTTTATTTTTCTCCATAAGGCCGTATCTAATTTTACGAAAAAACTTAATCATGGTCTAATTTAAGTATTTAGTTTGTCCGCAAGCGGCTATCTCAACCAAAGGTCTACTAGACCTTTGATTTTGCCTTGCAAAATTAAGTTTCAATAATCTAAAGAATTTT
>NZ_JAGEVF010000002.1 GCF_017581965.1 Winogradskyella pelagia | reverse complement strand
CGGTGCGTTGACACCGTCGCTTATCGTTATCTCTGCCGTGGGAACAGGAAAGCTAACAGGGGAACCGTCCTGGTTGACCTGCCAGAACACGTTGGTAGTAGTGAATAAACTTAATACAATATTAGTATTTACATCAGCATCTGAAACCGTGATTGTTCCTGACTCTGCCGTATAACAATCGAAAGAAACTGAATAATTATATGTACCATTTGCAATGTTAGAAAAGGTGACATTGCCATTAACATCAGTTTGCAATGTTGTAGAATCAAAAGTTACGTCTGCCGACTCAATATTGGAAGTCGTCCCTGAGTCTGTAACATTTATATTTACATTAAATTGGGCTTGCATAATAGCTCCAATGAACATAAATACCATTAATAAGTACTGTTTTCTCATAATGAATTAATTTGAATTAGTTGATTTATCGTTGTCTTCTATCTTTTTAAGAATTTTAGAAATACCATCTTTACGCGACTCATTTTCGCGAATTAATTCCTTCAATTCTTTGTCAAGATTTTCTAAATCCTTATCCTCTTTTTTCGAAGATTTTAATTTTTGATTATTGTTGGGTGTTTTCAATTTTAAAATAGCTTTGGAGTAAAACTATTCTAACCGAAGCGTTTTAAATGAAGATCTTTGGATACAAAAAAGCTACAAGCTTAAAATGGGGTATAACATTAATACTACATAATCAATTTATCAATTGATTATGAGCGTATTAAATGATAATGTTTGTTAGGCGCAATTGCCTAAAAAATTAGGATGAAAATGAATTTAAAGACTATTTAGGTAACCAACTAAATTGTCATCACGCTCAATATTTAACTTTTTACGCAATCTGAATCTAGCCATATTTATGCTCTTTACACTTTGGTGAGTAATTGCCGAAATTTCCTTAGTTGTCATATTTAACCTTAAAAAAGCGCATATTTTCACTTCATTTAAAGTTAAATTTGGATGGGCAGCATGAAGGGCATTATAAAAATCCTTATGGACTTCTTTGAATCTGACTTCAAATTCTTCCCACATCTTTGTAGAAGAATTTTGTCGAATCTCATTTATAATTTGTTGAATCAAATCCTTATTATCTTTTTTAGCGTCTGGTTTTAACTCAATTAATTTCTTGGAAATTGATGTAATAAATTCATTCTTTTCCATAAGGTACATCATATTAGATGCTAATTCCTTTTTCTTATATTCCAAACGTTGATTCAGTTCCTTCTTTTCAAGTTGTAGATTTTGTTCCTTTAACTCAAGCTTGGCTGTCTTATTTTTTTGGTTAATGAAAAGTAATATTAAAATGATAGCTAAAAGACCAACCGCAACCGTGCCAGCTATAAACTTTATTTCCCTATTCTTATAACTAGCCTCTTTATATATACGGTCAATTTCATTCTGCCTAAGAATTTCATCAAATTGATTTTGCATTTTTAATTTGGTAAGCTGTTTTACATCATACTCTTCTTGATATTGGTTACTAAAGTCAATATATTTTTTATGGTAGTACAATGCAGAATCCAGCCTATAGCTCTTATCATATATATCAGCTAAAATCCTTGCGCTTTTCATCATATTTAATTTATACGAATTTTGTAGTGAAAGCTTTATTGCCTTATGAGCAAAAGATTTAGCGAGCTCCTCATTATTTTCTTGATGATAAATTTCGGCTGCATTGGTGTAAATTGTGGCTTTATAAAATGAGGTCGGTCCAGTATTGAAGGAATCACTTTTATCCTTTACAGAAGTCAAGGCCATTTCCAAGTATTCTGTGGCCTTAGTATATTCTTCATTGTTGAAATAGATTTCGGAAATGGAGTTATATATTTGAGCAAGGCTTACCCAATTTTCAGTTTTTAAGTGATAACTGACCAAATTTAAATATCCATCTATGGCTTCGTCATCTTTACCAAGAATACTTTTAATTAAAGCTATGTTATACAGTGGATATACCGAATTTGCTTCATCATTATTTGCTAAAAAGATGTCATAAGCCTTTTCGAAGTTAGTAACAGCATCATCATAATCTTCAATTTGTTGAAATACCAATCCCGTATTATTAAATAGATGAGGAAGTAGCGCATTAAAATTTTTAGCCTTTGCTATCTCCAAGGACTCTTGGTACAATTTTAAAGCGCTAATAGGAATGTTTTGAGCTAAGTTGATATTACCAAGGCGCATTGTCGTTTGCGCATATTTAAAATGATTTTTTGTTGATTTGTAAAGTGTTTTTGCTTTATGGTAGTAAACTTGTGAGGAGTCTAAATTGTTTTTTACTATAAAAATCCCTCCTATACTTGATGCATTTTCAGCTTCACCGAAGCTAAAATCGATCTCTTTTGCTAATCGTATTCCTTTTTTAGCGTATACAAGAGCAGAATCTGTGTCTATTTCCTTATACATTTCGCTCAATTCCGACAATAACACTACTCTTTCTTTTTTATCTGAGCTTTGCGTTAAGGCCTTTTGAATACTATCTATGGTGTTCTTTTGTGAGAAACACATAGAACTAATGCTAAACAGAAAAAATAATAGACCACTTTTCATAAATCAAATATAAAAAAGAAGTAATGATAAATGTAATTGTTTTCTGAACACCTATAGTTTTAAGAAAATTATGTCTGTTTTACTCATCCTAGTTAGAGCCTGAAATGATAAATTTTGTGAAATATGACACCTTTTCATAGGCACTTATTTGGCATTTTTTTTGATATCGATAAATCGAATCCTAAAATTGTAAACAATGAAAAAATATGTTCTAATTTTTCTTGTAGCAGTTTTAGCTACAAGTTGTAACGGCCAAACCCAAAAAAAATCAGGCCCAGAAATGGCTAAGTCTGATGAAACAAAAGACAGCATCACCCGACCCAATGAGCGTTGGCAAGTAAATAAAGAGGTTGATGAAAATGGAAATGTTATTAGGTACGACTCTATTTACTCTTGGTCTTCAAATGGCGCATTAAAAGGCATGGATACAGACAGTTTAATAGCCCAAATGCAACAACGCATGCGTAAACAATTTTCCATGTTCCAAGGGCCTAATCATTTTGGTTTCCCTGCGCATGATTCTATTATGAAACAGTTTTTTTTAGATGATTTTTTTAATGCTCCGGTGGACCCTAATTTTCCTAGCATGGATGAGATGATAAAACAAATGGAAGCGATGAGACAGCAATTTTTCAATAACCGACAAAACTATATTATTCCGCCTGAGCCAAAAGCAAAACCAAAAGACCTGAACAAAAAACAGATATAATCGAAAGTTACGCATTACCAAATTACTGGGCTTTTACCTCATTTGAAATCTAGGCTTTTGGATTGTTGGTTGTAATTGTTCTATAAATGACCAAAGTCATATAAATTTGGGGAAAGGATATTTATATTGGAGTAAATCCAATGTTAAACAATGAAACATATCCTTTTACTAACGGATTACTCTACCATTGCCCTTAATGGTATGCATTACGCCTTACAACTTTTTGCGAAGGTGCCATGTACGTTCTATGTATGCCATATAAAAAAAGCCAAGAGTTATATTTCTGACGATTTAATAACTAGCAGTTCCGCTAGTGTATATAAGTCTCTCATCAAGGATGAAAAACTCAAACTAAAAGCCATTACTAGCGGCCTTAAAAATCAGTATCATAATCCATTACACAAATTTAAAGTCATTGTAGATTATGATGCCTTTATTGATAGTATTAAGCAAAATATAGAACATTACAACATAGAAATGGTTGTAATGGGAAGTAATGGCGCCTCAAATGCAGCAGAGTCTATTTTTGGTTCCAATACACTTAAGGTTATTAGGAATATTGACATACCTACTTTAGTGATACCAGAACTCTACCGCTATAGTCCGTTACATGATATTTTATTACCGTTAGATTCCTATGACCCAAACGATGGGGATTTATTTACTAGGTTTTTGGAGTTTTCTAAACCCTATAAAAGTAAACTTCATATCCTAAGAATTACGGATACTGCTGATGCTAAGAATGATAACGATGACGAGTTACAGCATTTGAGTCAAATCATTACAGATAATGAATTTGAATATCATTATATAAAAAATGTCCCTATACATTTTTCCGTAAGTAATTATATCCAAACTCACCACATTGATTTAATGGTTCTTTTTGAACAAACGGAATCGTTTTTCAATCGTTTTTTCTTTGGCTCTGCTACCACTAGATTAAGTCAAGATTTAGTAACGCCGCTTTTGGTCTACCATTACTAAAAACTGTAGTAGTGGAATGCGCACACCAACTTACAAAGTAAGGGAGTTAAATGAAGGGGGCTAAAACTATACAAAACTATCTAGGAGAAGTGGTCTATGGCGGAATAGATGGCGCTGTAACAACCTTTGCAGTTGTATAATCAGCAGTAGGTGTAGGCTTGAGCAATAGTACAATTACTATTTTAGGTTTTGCTTATTTACTAGCCGATGGGTTTGCGATGTCCATAGGAGCTTATTTTCTTGGTGCCATTTTTAGAAACTCTAATTACAGCCTAGCTCAATTTACCTAAAACACCAATAAAAGAATTAATGGTAAACCGGTTCATTATATAACTTAGGTTTGGTAGCAATAGGCTCTAGAAGATTAAGTTCTTCTAAGGCTACAATAACCAAATTTACATATTGATCAACTGTTTCGCTTACTACCCTGGGATCGGTGATATTTATGTAACCTTTCCAAATCAGTTCTCGTTTTTCAGCAGGGCAAATGCAGTACATTGCCGTTTCTGCATGATAGATGGTATATTGCTCGTAATAATCTGGATTATAAAAAGCATCTTGGTATCTCAGGTAATCTTCCTTAAACCTTTTGTAGGTTTCATCGAACCCATCGTAATTGGTTTTATAAGCAATCTTATCTTCTGTGCCAACAATGGATGAAAGGAGAATAGTATCGTACCCTTGCTCTAATAGGTAAGATTCTAAATCATTAAGTTGCTCCTCTGTCAATTTTTCATTCTGTGTGGTTAGCATCTTAATGGTAGCACTCCTATCTGCCCTAAACCCACGCTCTTCCAATGCTGTTTTTAGTTGAATTTCAAACATTGCCCTCGCTTCTGCATTAGAGGTCAAACCTATAACCAATACTTTCTCTGGACTATACGTTTCTACATCCGGATTTTTCCAATAATCCACCAACTGCGTTTCTGAGCATCCCATTGCACTTAATAATAAAATTAATATAATTGTTGGCCTCATGGTTTGTCTATGAGTTTATTTAATTTTGTTTCTTTCAGGGCTATTTTGACCATATCAAACAATTCTGCCTTTACATTTTGATAGCGTTTCTTAAACTCACCTATCAATTCTATAAGATTGCGATGTTCTTTTTTGTAATTAGCTTCTTTTTCTAATTCATCAATTCCATCTACCATTATAGATAATTCCTTCTCGTGCTTAGTTACAGCATTATATAAAACTTCCGTCTGTTTTACGACTTGTGAGAGTCTATCGACTACATTTTTACTCGCTTCAAAACGATTTTTATCTATTAATTGAAGGGTATAGGATTTTATCAAATCCTCTAGAAAGAACTGTTCTTCTTTAAAGAAAGAGAGTTCAGAGAGCCATAATTTAGAGGCCTCGTGCATATCCTCTGCACTTAACCACTCGGTATGTTTTGCTTGGGTATGTATAGTTTTCATAATATATATATTAAAAAAGCAGAGTGTAAAACACCTAGAATACACTCTGCTATGATTCTTGAATTTTAGATAACCTCTATAACTTTTTTAGGTGTTTCTTTGGTAGGTTCTTTTTTTAGAAGATTTAATTTAAGGATCCCATCTTTATATCTTGCTTTAATATCTGCTGTATTATCTACAGTTTCTGGCAATCTTAAAGAACGTTTAAAAGCGTTGTAGCTAAATTCTCTTCGCATAAACTCATCTTCTTCCTCCTTTTTCTCCATTTCTTTTTTGGCCGATACGTTAAGGATGTGGTCGTCTAAAGTAACTTCAAAGTCGGACTTCTTAAATCCGGGAGCAGCGAATTCCACTTCAAACTCTTCCTCCAATTCCTTTACGTTCATTGCAGGCATTATAGAATCTTCTGTGAAAAAATCGTCATTAAAGAAGAAATCATCGGAACTAAAAAAATCTTTTAATTGTCTGTTATTCCATGGGAACAACCTGTTTCTGTTGTTAAATTTAATAAGTGACATAGCTTTTATTTTAAGTTATTATACAATCATTACAACCTAAATTTAAAAACATACTACAGATTCTAAAATGATATTAATCAGTTTAGGATTAAACGATTACTTGTTCCTTATCCGTGAGTTTTGGTACTTTCACATTCCAGTGAAACGCGGTTTCTAACTTCACCCTAAACGTGTTTAATGCGCTGGCTTCTCCATGGACTAGATATACGCACTCAGGTATATTCCTAATATCTGCTAACCAATCTAAAAGCCCACTTTGATCGGCATGTGCGGATAGACTTTCAATATGTCTTATTTGGGCTCTAACCGGATAATATTTTCCAAAGAACTTAATTTCATGGGCACCATCAAGAAGTTGACGTCCACGCGTACCCTCAGCTTGGTAACCTGCGAGAAGGACAGTTGTTGTAGGATGATCTATAAATTGCTGTAAATAAGTTAAAACCCTGCCACCAGTTACCATACCACTGCCTGCAATAACTACTTTTGGTCTTTTATTATTGATAGTTTCCCAGGTTTCCTTGTACGAACTTATGATATTTACGTATTGGCACATGGCCTTATACTCTGATATGGATAATTTGTGCCAGCTTGGAAATTGCTGAAACACATCTAGAACATTATTCCCCATAGGACTATCAACATAAAGTGGAATTGCTGGAATTTTACGTTCCTTATATAATTTCCATAAGATGTACATAAGGGTTTGAAGGCGCTCAACAGCGAAGCTTGGGATAATAAGTATGCCCTTATTGTATAGAGTTTTATTGATTAAGTCTATAAATACGGTCTCTAAATCTTCTTTAGGATGGCGTTTATCTCCATACGTACTCTCTAGGAATAAGAAGTCTGCCCATTCTGGTTTTTTAGGATTTTCAAGAAGATAATCATCCTTTCTGCCAACATCTCCAGAAAAGACAAATCGTTTTCCATTGATATCTAATTCTACAAAAGTAGCGCCTATAATATGGCCGTTGTACTGAAACCTTAAGGCTATATTTTCTGAGAGTTGCTGCCATGTGTTCAGAGTAGCACTTTTAAATAAGCGCAATGCTTTTTCAGCCTCATCAACAGTATAAAAAGCTAAGGCAGGCTTATGCTTTGTATACCCTTCTTTATTGGCTTTTTCTGCATCTTCTTCATGAATTTTCGCACTATCTTTAAGAATTATTTCCGCAATAGCTAATGTCGGTGCAGTACCAATAATTTTCCCCTTAAAACCCTGCTTAACCAAGCGTGGTAAATACCCTACGTGATCTAAATGACCATGAGTTAGTATAACTAAGTCTATAGCAGCAACATCTGCAGGAAGCTCAGCCCAATTTAATTCCCTAAGATGCTTCATTCCTTGGAACATACCACAATCTACCATGACGTGTAGTTCTGAGGTTTCAATAAGAAATTTAGAACCTGTTACAGTTCCGGCTGCACCTAAAAAATTCAATTTTACTAGAGGTTTCATTATTGAGGTCTTTCTATTTGACAAAGTGCGTCAAATTCGTTAAGTATTTTCTTTTTTCTAGTGTCAGAAATGCCAAGGTGGTCTAGGTAAAATGAATCTCCAATGAGCTGTCGGCATAAAACTATATTCCTACTTAAAAGAAATTGCTTTTCTCTTTGGGTGAGCAACGTTGAAACCGTAATAGGATATAGACCAAGACGATCTATCCTATCTCTTAAACTTTGACCGTTTGGGTAATCCCAACTCAATAAATAAAGACCACAACAGCTGCCATATTGTATAGCGTCCTCGGTAAAACGCGTATTGGTTACCACCCAACCTTGATTGAGTTTTGATTTTTTAGTGTTATGGTTTGGCCAATTAGCTTTAACATCTTGAAAGCGCGAGTTGATATACAGCGGAATTTTAACATTGCATTTTAAGCCTTGGTCACCATGGAATTTACACTCTACCAAAATGGTCTCATCGTCTTTGTGAGCTAAAACGTCTATTTGATGACTAACGCACTTCCCTTCCAAGACTTCATCTAGCTCGGCCGTGTAACCAGAAAAACTTAATACTTCTTTTATGAAACGCTCAAACGGAAATCCGGTTGGACCAAGCTCGTATATGGCTTTTTTCAGTTTATATCTCGAGGCGAGGTAACTCTTCTTTTTCTTTAAAAGCGCATAGGCTCTGTTATAAATTTCTTTTGTAGAAATTCCTTGGTATAATTCATCTCTTACAGCATCAATAATAGAATCGATGGTTTCTTTATTAGCACCACTCCGTTTCAATGAAGACCTCAGTTTGCTTAATGAAAACCTCACCTTTTTACCGCTAGATTTAATGATCTCAAATGTTCTATCTTTCATAATATAAAAACAACGCTGCCAGAACCGCTTGCGGCCCTGGCAGCAGCCAAACTAACCAAATTGCCGATTAAGATTTCGACAAGTAAAATTCCCTTACCGTAGCTTTAAGTTGATTTTCTGTCATTTTTTTAGACCTCATCACTTCTACTACGCAATTTCCTAAATCGGCTTTTTCTTTTACTAGATATTTATAAAAATGCTGACCCATCTGAGCAGGGCCCATAATTACTATTCTTTTTGCATTCTTTAAATTGAGACTCAAAGCATTAAAATAATGCTTCGTTATTTGCTTTTCACGTTCCAAGGTTTTTCGGTCCTTCAGCACTTCTGTTGCTCCGCCTTGACGGTCAGGGTCCTCTTCATGTAACTCTTTAAACTCAGAAAAAACTGTTTTCAATTTTACGTCCTCACCAACGAGAGTAAGAATATGCGCTTTCTCCTTATCGATCCAAATGGCTTTATCTTTCATAATAATAAATTTTAATTCTTGAGGTTATGCATTACAAGGATGGGAACTTTGCAATCGTATCCTATTTCTTTTACTAAAGCTTGACTTAAAATACTTCCAAAGAACAAATGCTTTTTATTTATAAAAGCTACCATATCACTCTCCCTGCTTTCTACAAAACAATTTATAGCCGTTGGCACATGCATATTACTCAACTGCCTAAAAACAAAATTTACCTCAGCAAAATGTTCTTGTAACAAGGCTTTATTTTCAAGTTGACTATGGCTCAATTCGCCCTCATTAATATAAAGTACTTGAATTGTTGCATGTGTTTTCTTTGCTATATCTATTAGATATTGAAGTTCTTTCTTTTTAACGGGTAACTTATAATTTGTCGGAAAAACGATTTCCTTTGGCATTGCCGGCTTTGCTTTTTCTGGCACTACTAATACAGGGCAATTGCGCACTTTCTCCATAACATTAACCGCAGTACTCCCGTAAACCATAGTTCTAGAAGCAGTTTCTCCTTTTGTGCCCATTACTATAAGGTCAATGTCCTTATCGTCAACCACAATCTTAATGGCCTCTACGGTACTGTTGAACATAGAAATAGTATTGAAATTATGGTTAGGGTACTTTTCTCTATTAAGAACGAGCATATCTAGCATGTTAGCCAACCCTGTTTCCGACTGTGCTTTAGCCATTTCATAGAGCTCGCTGCCTGGTTCCATATTCATTAGACTCTTCATAATATTTCCAGTGGCAGAAAACACATTAAGAAGATAAAATTCACAAGAATTGGATTTGTACAATTCTAAAGCATAGGTAATGGCGTGCCAGGAATTTTTTGAAAAGTCCGTTGGTAAAAGGATTCTTAACTTCATGGTTTATTTATTAATCAGTTTAAATGTAACCTGCATCAGAGATTAGAACAATGATTTCTATCACTTAAGCTGGTATTACTAGGAACGGAACAAAAGGGTGAAAACCTATTTTTTTAATGACGGGCTTAGTTGCAATGCGCTCTATCCAACTTTTCTTGTGATTGACCATAGCTAGCATATCTATTTTCAAGTCTTCAATAAATTCCTTTATCTCATTTGCTTTGGTGCTATATTCTGGCATCCAGTGAAAAGAGTAATTATATCCTTCTAACTGTGTTTTTAGATTTTCATAATTGGCCTCTTGCGCTTCACTAAGTTCCTCTTCTTCGTTTATATGTAAAATCCTAATTTGTGAATTGTAAAGTGAAAGGATTGTTTTTAATATCTGTAATTCACCTTCACCTAATTTGATTTTAAAGTCTGTTGGAAACGCTAATTGCCTTGGCTCCACATAATGGTATTCATTTGGTACAATTAAAAGCGGGCACCCTTTTAGCTTCTTAATAACTCTTACCGTGTTACTTCCAAAAAACAGTTCTTTAGCTCCAGTAGCCCCTTTGGTACCCATAACCACAAACTCTATGTTATTGGTTTTAACCTCATATGTTATGGCGTCGTATAAATCTAAGGTGCTTAATATGGTTTTAAACTCGTGATTAGGATTGTTGGTGGCAGCTTCAATCTCTGACTTTAGTTCCTTGAGTTCCTCAATTGCTTTTTCCTTCATAACCTTTAAAAGGCTATTGGAGAAATTAGACATGGTCGACACCTTTAAAGCAATGGAATTCAATAAGTAAAAACTACACGTCTCGTCTTTAAATAATTTAATGGCATAATCTACAGCACTCCATGCATTATCTGAAAAATCGGTAGGTAAAAGAATTTTGCGTTTCATGATTAATGGCTTTACGGATTAGACGGAATAACTAGAAATGGTATATTTAAATGAAACCCTATTTGATTTAGTGCCGATCTAAAAAAGAGATTTTCAAAAAATGAATGTTTGTTGTTTAACATCACCAACATATTGGTCTTGTTTTTAGTCTGAAACTCATCGATAGCATCAGTGACGTTTTCATTTCTTATATCATGAAAAATGTGGGCAATTTTATTAAAATAGGTTTCTAACAATTTCTTATTAGTTTTTTGCTGCTCTGTTAACGGAAATCCGTAAGAAACGTGCATAATATTCAATCTGCTAGTATAGGCCTTCACAATATGTAAAATAGGTTCTAGATGAAAGTCTTTAAAGGATACCTCATAGTCCGAAGGAAACAATATTTCTAACGGACGTTCAAATTGAAAATCATCTGGAATTGCTAGAACAGGACATTTCACGTTCTTAAACACATGAACCGTATTAGAACCAAACAACACTTCCTTGGCCCCTGTAGCCCCTTTTGTGCCCATAACTACATAGTCTATCTTTTGCTTTTCTGTAATTTCCTTTATTTCAGTTACTAAAGTGCTGAAGATACAAGCGCTTTCAAATTGGTGTTTTGTATTGGCAAATTCACTCTTAATTCTACCTAGTAAGTTCTCCATTTTTGATTCCGAAACGTGTTTAATGGCATCGCCTAGTCCAAATTGAGCAGGACCTATTGGCACGAATTCGGTTTGAAAAATAATCGGAGTATAGGTATGCATTAATAAAAACTTACAGTATTGATCTTTGAATAATTGGAGCGCATACTTTATGGCATTCCAAGAGTTTTCAGAAAAATCGGTTGGGAGAAGAATCGTTTTCATAGTGCTTTTAATTATGCGGTTCTACGAACATTTTGAAGTGCTAAAAACGGAATATCGGTATGCAAACAGATGTCGTCTACCTTAGACCTAAAGAGCATATCCTCCAGAAACGAATGCCTGGTGTTTGCCATTACCAAGAAGTCGACATTATGTGTTTTGATATAATCGGAAATAGCCTTAGATACATTTTTACTATCAATAGTCTCGTAATTAACTTGAAGATTAACGAGTTCTGACCTCAAAAAATCTTTATTGTCAATTTGGCGCTTAGAGAGTTTTTTACTCTTAGAAATGTAAAGCATATCTACAACCGATCTAAATGGTGATAAAATTGTACTAAGGAGTTTTAGCTCACGCCTTCTAAAGGGAATAAGATAATTGGTTGGAAATAGAACGTGCTTTGGTTGTTTATACCCATAAAACTCTGGTATTACTAAAACAGGGCATGACACATACTTTAAAACCTGTAAGGTATTGCTACCAAAAACATAACTCTTTCCTTTGCTTTCTCCTTTTGTACCCATTACGATTAGGTCCATGTTTTTGCCAATAACTAATTTATCTACCTCATCAATCAGCGAATTATATGCGGAAATGATATGGTATTTAAACCTATCGTGTGGTGCAATAGCTTTTACCTCTTCTAGTAGTAATTCTAATTTTAATTGCGATTGGTTTTTTGCTATTTCAACAACTTCTTCAAAATCCTCCTCTTCGAGTAAATCATGGTTTTTATAGACTTCTTCTTCATAAGTATGCAAAAAGTAGAATTCGGTGACATCGTGTTTAAAGAATTCTAATGCATAGCGAATAGCATTGGTTGCGTTATCTGAAAAATCGGTTGGAATAAGAATATTTTTCATATCAGAATGGTTTTATAGGACATTAAATCTAGTATCAAATTACAGATACTACAATGATATATATCAGACTAGAACTACCTAAAAGTGAAGGAGATAAAAAAGTGGACAAAAAACAGAACCAAGAAGAAAAACTTCCTGGTTCCTCGGGTATTTAGACCTTATGATATTGTCTTTGTAGCAGTTTAAAGATGTCTTTAATTCTTAAGAAAAACTGAAAGTACGCATAACAACAGCACAATTTCAATACCCTTTAAATTATTAAAAGCCCCCTTTTAATACACTACTAATGTAAAGCCTTAAATTGGTTCTTAAAATGACCAAAATCAGTTTTGCGCAAATACTACTTTAAATTAAAGACCAGATGAATATACTTCATCTGGTCTTTATGTATTGATTAATAGCAAATTTCAAGAGGCTAACTTTATGTATAAGACCTCCTTTTATTGTAGGGTAAACCTAATTTATATTTTCTTTTCAAAAAATGATATTGGTCAATTTTCTAATAAGGTATGAGTTGATAAACTTCATTTAACAAAAACAAGCCTATTAAAAAAAGTAAGGTATAAATGACCTGTACAAATTTTACATTAGTAACCTCCAGCCAATCCACCGTCCATTTAGGAAAAATAAAAAGTGCCAACCCAATAAATAGAGAGAACCAACCAATGAGTGTAATAACAATCTTGTAATTGGCTTCCCATATATTATGGAAAATAATATTCACCAATCCAACAATAATTGCTATAAAGGAACACAAAATAAGAAATTTTTCATCCTTTAAATCCTCAAATATTTGTTTAATCCGTTTAGGATTTAAACTAAGAATCAGGAAAAAAATAATGAGATACCAGCCCCAGAATTTTGCAAAAAGTTGAGAAGTTTCCATAGTTAATTATTAAGTGGTTTCATGTAGTACCAAAAATGGTATTTCTGTATGATAGGATATGTTTTCTACCCTAGTATTAAATAGTAGCTGTTGAAAGTAGTTTAAGTTTTTTGCCACCATGGCAATCATATCTACCGCCCTACTCTCAGTAAAACATTGCACGGCATCTTCTAATCTTTTATTGGATAAAAAATAAAAATCGTAGTCAAATCCATTAAAAAAATCCTCTAACAATTCTTTATTTCGGTGTTGCTCTATATTGAGTTCAGTGTTCTTTTTATTTACATGTAAAAAACTCAATTTAGCACCGTATTCTTCAATGACGTCCATGAGTGGGTTTAAGGTTTTAAAATTGTTAAAGGAAGAAAAATCTGTTGGAAATGCGATTTCTTCAATAGTTTGGTATTTAGCATTTTCTGGAACTATTAGTGTTGTACATTTTACTTTAACAATGACATCCCCAGCATTACTCCCTATTATTATTTTTTTAAGTCCAGACGCTCCCTTGGTCCCCATGACTATAAGGTCTATCTGTTTATCAATTATTTGATTTCGTATAACATCTATAAAAAAGCCATTGTCTACAATTGAATAAAATCTATGTGCCTTGTTATTTGATACCTTTGAAATACGCTTCATGAGTTTTAGCAGCTGCACTTTTGATGGCTTAGTGTAAACTTCTTCAATGACATTAGTAGAATCTCTATATGTAGGGTCATTGAGAATGCTATGGCTCAATGTATTGACGTGCAAGAGGTAAAACACACATGGTTTATCCTTTAAATACTCTAAAGCATATTCAATGGCATTCCATGAATTCTCCGAAAAATCCGTTGGTAGCAGAACACTCTTCATATCGCTAAAAATTAATGATACTAAAAGTAAATGCTAAAAGGCTTACGTAAAATGACGGGAGTCATTTAAATTTATTTCCTAATCAATTTCTTTTAAGCGCTCTAAATCCATCACAACAATATTGCGCCCTTCTGACCTAATTAATCCATCATTTTTAAAATTGGTAAGGGTCCTTATAAATGTTTCTGTAGCTACGCCAGCGACACTAGCCAAATCACTACGAGATATCTTAATAGGATCTTCTGGCCGTCTGTTTATTTTCTCAGCAAATTGCAAAATGGTTCTAGCAGTTTTCTTATTAACCGAACTATAAGCCATTTGCAAGAGTTGTTCTTTTATGTTAGATAAGTCGTCCGTTAAAAGATCTATTAAATCTATTGCAACTTTATGATTATCATTTAAAATAGCCAACAATTCGTGGAGGGCAATTGCTGTGAGCTTAGTTGGTTTTAAGGCTGTTGCCGTTTCTTTGTGCGGTAAATTGTGCGTAAACGAAGTATAGCCAAAAAGGTCATCTTCTTTAAAAAGTCCCGTGGTTAATTCCTTTCCCTGATCATCGAGTTTATGGGATTTTACAGCACCTTCGGAAATTAGATAAATGTAATTAGCGTGGTCACCTTCTTGGTAAATCATTTCATCTTTCTTATAGCTAAACTCAACACCATAATCATCAAAAAAATTCTTAAGATCATTTAGTGACCTAAGTTCATCTTGTTCCTCAATACCTGAGTAATCTTCACCTTGACGCTCATTTAAAATTTCAGCTTTTGCTAAACGACTTTTTATAGCACTGACCAATTCATCTTCAGAGAAAGGTTTGGTTATATAATCATCTGCACCCATATTCATTCCCTTTCTTACATCTTGATGCTCAGTTTTCGCAGAAAGAAAAATAAAGGGTATAAACCTGGTCTTCTTGTTTTTGGACAATTGATGTAAAACCTCATAACCATCTATCTCTGGCATCATTATATCACAGACAATTATATCTGGCAGTTCAGTCCTAGCAAGTTTCAAACCTTCTTTACCGTTAGCCGCCTTAACAACTGTAAAGCCTGAAAGTTCTAACAGTTCTGCCGTATTGTCCCTTAGTACAATATCATCTTCTATGATTAATAATTTAGCCATGTCGTTTTGTTGGAATTTTAAGAGTTACCGCAGTTCCTTTTCCCTCTTCACTCATTAAATCAATATGTCCGCCCAAATTTTCCAAATGCGTCTTAGCAATATTTAATCCAATTCCGGTTCCTTGCATATTGAGCACATTCTCTGCTCTGAAATACCTTGTAAATACATTTTCTATATCCTGCTCTGGAATACCAATACCATAGTCCTGTACAACAATAGTTGTTACATTCTTATTTTGGGTAACATTTATATCAATTTGCGAATTTTTACCAGAATATTTTACGGCATTTTGAACCACGTTAGTTAATATCAATTCAATAATCCTTTCATCTTGATGCATT
Organism: Winogradskyella pelagia; assembly: GCF_017581965.1. Lineage (GTDB taxonomy): Bacteria > Bacteroidota > Bacteroidia > Flavobacteriales > Flavobacteriaceae > Winogradskyella > Winogradskyella pelagia. Next base: position 430,352 of record NZ_JAGEVF010000002.1, on the reverse strand, counting down.
TGTATATCGTTGATGTTTTCAGGATAATTAATACGTTGCCCTTCTTTAAGCAGCATATTTGCATTATAAACCACCTCATTAATAACCTTGCTCAATTTAAATTGAGACATATTATAGGTTACGGTTCCAGATTCTAAACGTTCAATAGATAAAAAATCATTGAGAATATTATTAAGGTAATGCACTTTATCTCTTATGATAGAAAGATGCTTGTTTCGTTTAGATTGGTCTTCTGTACGCTTATACTTTTCGAGAAGCATCACTGAGGTTGAAATACCGCTTAAGGGGGTTTTAAACTCATGTGAGACTAAGGACAGGAATTTGGTTTTAAGTTCGTTTAGCTCTTTTTCTTTGCTTAACGCAGCTTGAAGCTGTTGGGTTCTTTCTTCGACAGTTTTTTCAAGTTTGGTCAGATAATTTTTTTGTTCGGTAATGTCTGCCACAATACAGAAAAATACTGGTTTTTCATTTAAACAAGATAGCTGAAGCGTAACACTTACAGGATATGTACTGCCATCCTTTCTTTTGTGAACCGTTTCAAACTCTGAGCGCTTTCGTTTCTTTTTAAGTAATGGGTCTGTAAACTTCCTAAATTCTGTTTCATCCATGCTCACCTTTAAATCCATGGGTGTCATGTTTAGAAGCTCTTTGTAACTGTAACCATTATTAGTCATAGCACCCTTATTAACCCTAATAAATTTAAGGGTCTCCGCATCATAAACGTAAATTTCATTTAAGGATTCATCAAAAATTGTAGCTAAATGATTGCGCTCTTCCTCAGCCTTTACGCGCTCAGTGACATCATTTTGAATACCAATAAAATTGGTAATTACACCACGCTGATTCTTAATTGGTGTTATGTAAAGATCATTCCAAAATAAGGTACCGTCTTTTTTATAATTTCTTAAAGTGACTTGACAACTTTCACCCTTTTTAATCGCCTCTCGTATAAGCAAAATGGCTTCTTGGTCTCGGTCTGTACCTTGTAAAAACCTACAATTTGTATTTAGGATTTCCTCAGAAGAAAAACCTGTTAAATTAGAAAAGGCTTTATTATGATATATGATAGGGTTGTCCGGTTTAAGTGCATTTGTTATTATAACCCCATTACTGGCAGATTCCAAAGCCTTGCTCCTTAGCATAAAATCTATTTCACTTTCCTTCTGCTTAGAAACATCCTTCACCAATGCCATGACGTAGGTTTTGTCATAGATTTTAAACGGATTGAGCTCAACCTCTACAGGAATAATATCACCAGATTTTTTAAGACCATAAACTTCCAAGGCCTTCGCCATCGATCTATGCTTACTTTCCTCAATAAATTTGGACACATGTTTCTTATGGTCTTTATGATAATTGTGCGGTATTAGCTTTTCAATAGACTGACCTTTTATTTCTTCTTTATTGTAACCAAAAACTGTTTCAGCAACACCATTTATCTCCACTATTTGCTGTTCTTGGTCTGCAATAATAATAGCCTCTGATACCGTTTCTAATAGAATATTGAAAATTTCTTGATCTTGATTTACCATACCTTAGTTTGTAACCGACATCTCTAATAAATATACGAAAATTAGAACTATTATATTATGATAATGACCAATATCATTCTAATATTTATACGTTATAAATAATTTTGTATTCACCAAAAAACATATGCAACCACAAGCTATAATATCCGCAACATTGTCAGAACAATTAGGTAATCTATTCTATGCCATTGCTAAAGCTGATGGAACACTTTCTATTGAAGAATACATTTCATTTTCAGAAATTTTAGAAGGTCAATGGGGAGCGTATGGTGAAAAAAACATAGAGCGAATTAAGAAGCAATTTAATAAGGCCCAAAAAGAGGATCTCAATTCAACAGACTGTTTTGAGGCATTTTCGGAATATCTGAGTAAAAACCCTAACGTTTTTACAAAAAGTCTGAAGACTCTTATCTTTGAAACGAGTAATGCTATTGTTTATGCTTTCGCAAAAATCAATAAATCGGAATTAAATTTTATGGCTAGACTTAGTATAGCATTTAAAAACGCAGACATATGACATCAAATTTTAAATCAATTATCTCATCCGAAATCCCTGTACTAATTGACTTTTACGCAGATTGGTGCGGTCCTTGTAAAATGTTAGCCCCTATCCTTAAAAGCCTTAAAGATGATTTAAAGGAAAAAATTAAGATTATAAAAATTGATGTGGATAAAAACCAGAGCCTTGCCTCTAGTTATAACGTCCGTGGTGTCCCAACAATGATCTTATTTAAAAATGGACAACAAATTTGGCGACAATCTGGCGTGCTCCAAAAACAAGAACTACTAGCTGTTATAAAACCTCACCTATAAACTGCACTAGGTTAGATTGACCATCGTCATTGTTTAAGATAGCTTGAGGTTTTACATTTAAAAATGTGAAATTTCAAAATCTATAATCATGAAACGATTGATAGCTATTTATTTAATTCTGATTGGTTTACCTCTATTTATTTTTTCTCAAGACGTCTCAAATGTAGACTTTATATCGCCTTTCCATGAAGGGGTTGCAGCCATTAAAAAAGGAGATACTTGGGGATTCATAAATACCGAGGGCGATTTAATTATTGATTTCCGCAATGATTTAGTCATAGAATATTCTGAAGATATAGACTACCCTTATTTTAATTCTGGTAGATGTCTAATCAAAGAACAAAAAGACGGCATAACTTATTTCGGATATATTGACTCTTCAGGACACGAAGTACTTGAACCTCAGTTTTTAAATGCCACAGCTTTTAACGACGGTCTGGCAATAATTCTTAAATTGTATAAGAATATTTTAGGTCGTAACGATGTATTGGATAAAGCTATGATAAATTACGACTATATGGAGTTGGCCATTGATCCAGATGGAGAAATCGTACACTATATATCTGAAAAACCAGTACATATTACATTGTCTAAGTTTTTTATGAAAGGCCCACCTCCTATTAGATCAAAGTTTTTATCTAAATCCTTGATTGCCATAAGAGACGACAACAACAAATGGCGTATTAAAAAAGTTTAAACCTTGGTTTTAATGAGACAAATCAGTCCCCTTTTTTTAATTTTAATAGTGTTCACTTGTAACACTAATCGTGAATTCACCACTGCACAAAAACGCTCTATAGTTGAGTCCGTTTACGCTTCGGTAGTAATTCAACCAGATAGTTTATATGAAGCCTATTCCATAGTCTCAGGAATCTTGGACCAAAATCTCGTTGAAGAAGGAGGTCTTGTTAAGCGAAATCAAAAGATCATTGAAATTATTAATAATACCCCAAAATTAAATGCTGAAAACTCTAAACTTGCCTATAACCTTGCTGTGAAAAATTACAAAGGTAGTTCTGCTATTCTCAACAGTATTAAGGATGAAATTGCGGCTGCTGAGTTACAGTGCCAAAACGACTCCATAAATTATTTTAGACAAGCCAATTTATGGAAGCAAAACATTGGCTCTAAAACACAATACGATTCCCAGAAACTAAAATATCAACTCTCAAAGAATACGCTCAATCTCTTAAAATCAAAACTTACACAAACCGAGAATGAGCTGAGAACGGCCGTTGAGCAAACCCAAAATACTTATAAATCCACACTGAGTACAAGTAAGGATTTCACCATTAAAAGCAATATGGATGGAAAGGTTTACGCCCTTTACAAAGAACCTGGAGAGATTGTTAGCACAAGGGAGCCATTAGCATCAATTGGTAGTGCTTCAAATTTTATAATTGAGATGCTAGTTGATGAGGTAGATATTGTAAAAATTACTCTTGGACAAAAAGTACTCATGCATTTAGATGCCTATGGAGAGAAAGTTTTTGAAGCTCAGGCTTCAAAAATCTATCCTAAGAAAGATGAACGTAATCAAACCTTTTTAGTAGAGGCTGTTTTTAGTAATCCGCCTAAAAAACTATATCCTGGCCTTTCTGGAGAAGCTAATATTATCATTGCAAAAAATGAAAATGCTCTGACCATACCAAAGTCATTTTTGGTTAATAACAATCAGGTGCTAACAGATAATGGTCTTATATCCGTTGAACTAGGATTAGAAAACATGGAGTATGTAGAAATCGTTTCAGGACTAGACGAATCCACCACAATTTATAACAAAACCGAGTGACCAACTGGAGTCTTATATTGAGTATTGCTAAAACCCATTTGCTTACCAAATTAAAGCAAACAAGTATCGCTGCTCTTGGTGTTACCTTTGGCATTGGTGCCTATATTACTTTGGTTTGCTTTATGACAGGTCTAAATTCTATGTTAGACGACCTTATTCTCAACCAAACGCCGCATATTCATATTTACAACGAGATTAAACCTTCCAAAAAGCAACCTGTAGATCTATATAGTGAATTTGAGAATAGTCTCAATGTAGTGCACTCCATAAAACCTAAGGTTACCCAAAAGAAAATTCACAACGCATTACCTTTGATGACATTTTTAATGAAAAATGACAACGTAAAAGCAGCCTTACCTCAAATAAAAACTCAAATTTTCTATATCGCGGGATCTATTCAAATCGGCGGAAATTTAACTGGAGTTGAGCCTGTTTCTGAAGCTGAATATTTTAATTTTAATGATTACATCGTTACTGGATCAGCAAAAGCATTACAAAACACCGACAATAGCATTCTTCTCGGAGCTGGTGTTGCCGAAAAATTGTCGCTCGGAGTAGGGGATCGTGTGCAAGTAAAACCCATTGAAGGTGGTCTATTCCCGTTAAAAGTTGTTGGCATTTATCAAAGTGGTGTTGCAGAAATTGATGCAATCCAAAGCTTTACCAATATCAAAACTATTCAACGCATTATGGGCAAAGCCAATAATTACATTACAGACATTAATGTAAAATTAGAAGATATTGAAAAAGCATTACCAATGGCTAAGAGAATTGAACAGCAATTTAATCTCAGGGCAATTGACATTAAAACGGCTAATGCTCAATTTGAAACTGGAACTACTATTAGAAACCTCATAACCTATGCTGTTTCTGTAACCTTACTTATCGTCGCTGGATTTGGTATTTACAATATTCTAAATATGCTGATATATGAAAAAATGAATGACATTGCCATTTTAAAGGCTACTGGTTTTTCGGGAAGGGATGTGCAACTGATTTTTATGACTCAAGCTATAATTATCGGTTTGGTTGGAGGTATCTTAGGCTTACTCATTGGGCTAGGACTCGCTAATGTCATAGATACCATACCATTTAATACAGAAGCACTACCAACCATTAAGACCTATCCCATAAACTTAAATCCTTGGTTTTTTGTTATCGGGTTTTCATTTGCTATGTTATCTACTTTTTTAGCTGGATATCTGCCATCCAAAAAAGCCAAAAAAATCGATCCTGTAAAAATCATTCGAGGTCAATAATGCATACGGTTCTAGAAGCAAAACATATCAATAAATATTTTAAAAAGCCTGTACTGTTTCATGTGCTAAAGGATATTAGTTTTAAAATTAACAAAGGAGAATTCACCTCTATTATGGGCAAGTCTGGCTGCGGAAAATCCACATTGCTCTATATTCTATCCACTATGGATACGGATTACGAAGGAGAACTTTATCTTAATGACGACTTAATTACCGATTCAGACCACTTAAAGCTTTCATATTTACGAAATAAGCATATTGGTTTTGTATTTCAGTTTCATTATCTACTATCTGAATTTTCAGTTCTAGAAAATGTAATGTTACCAGCAAAAAAACTTGCGGAATGTTCGGCTGAGGAAATAATACACAACGCCCACGAAAAATTAAGGATTCTCAATATTGAACATCTTGCAAGTAAACGTGCCTCTCAAATTTCTGGTGGAGAAAAACAACGTGTTGCCATTGCTAGGGCACTGATTAACAACCCGTCCATTATCATGGGAGACGAACCCACAGGCAATTTAGACAGTTACAACTCGGAAAATGTCTTCAATATTTTTAAGGAACTCAGTGAAGAAGAGAAACTTTCTTTACTAGTAGTAACGCACGATGAAGACTTTGCCAAACGTACGGACCGCATAATAACCATGGAAGACGGACGTATAGTACCTTAAATCACCCTGTGATATGGGATTTGTTAAATCACAATAATTTTAAAATGCCTGACTTTTATCATTGTCCCCAATAGTTGTTGTATGTATTTTCGTGCTGATAAATCATAACAATATGAAAAAGCTTGTAATAATAGTATTGTTCGCAATTACTACAATGGCCTGTAAAGAAAAAAATGATCCCTACAAAGCTATAAGTTCTACAGAAATAGAAGACAACACCCATCCGGGCAAAGTTCTCATGGAGAAGAATTGCTATCTGTGTCACAGTCCTACTGCTGAACATGATAATAGAATAGCACCACCGATGATTGCCGTAAAAAAACACTATATAAATGATACTACTACAAAAGAGGATTTTATCAAAGACATGCAAGCATGGATAAAAAACCCAGTAGAATCTAATGCTAAAATGCGAGGGGCTGTTAGACGTTTTGGTGTAATGCCCAAAGCCTATTATCCGGAGGAAACCATTGGCAAAATAGCTGACTATATGTTTGACAATGACATAGAACAACCCGAATGGTTTGAAAGCCACTTTAATGAAGAACGCGGTAAACACTCTGGGCAAGGTATGGGTAAAGGCATGGGTAAAGGAAAGGGCAAACAAAAAGGAAAGGGAAATCAGTACGGCAATGGCAAACAGGTGTCTAATGAAAACCTAAGCCCTGCACAAATCGGCTTAAAATATGCATTGGGAACCAAAGCGGTTCTTGGGCAAAACTTAATGTCTAAAATTCAAAAAGAGGGAACTATAGCAGCCTTAGAATTTTGCAATGAGCAGGCCTATCCGTTAACGGATAGCATGGCCGCTCATTTTAATGCTAGCATTAAGCGTGTTTCTGACAAACCCAGAAATCAAAAAAATCAGGCCTCTATCAAAGAGCTAGCTCACATTGAGACATTTAAGGCACAAGTAAATAATAGAATGGAAATTGAGCCTATATCAGAAGAACGAAATGATAAGGTCCATGTTTATTACCCTATAACCACTAATAGTATGTGCCTGCAATGCCATGGTAAACCTCAGCAAGAGTTAACAACCGTTACTTTAAATAAAATAAAAACGCTATATCCAGATGACAAAGCTATTGGCTATAGTGAAAACCAAGTTAGAGGCATTTGGCACATTACTTTTAATCAAGAGGAAAACTAGCCTAGCCCTAAACAATCTTTAAAAGAAAAAGAGAGCAAATATCATGCTCTCTTTTTGTATTTTATTAAAACAGATATTGCAAGAACACCGCTAAATTTCTACCAGGGTCTGTAATCGGTGTTCTCCCGAATTCACTCTGATTCACAAAAGAAAAATTAAGGTGATTGTTATAGGCCGCGTCAAAGACATTAAGCGCTGCTAGGCCTAAGGTAAAATCCTTTAGAATGGTTGCGCCGAATCTTAAATCTAAGGTTTCATAACCAGGTGTTACTATTTCACCAAAACTCGGTGCGATTTCATCTTGCTGAGAAACGATATTAAAAACGGCATTAGCCCAAAACTTTGGCTTTTCCAATCCTATAGACAAGCGCGTTGTCAAAGGTGGCGTCAAAGGTAAAGACTCGTTTAGATCTTTGTTCTTAGCATAGACGTAAGCCAACTCAGTTTTAAAATAATAATAGTCCAAAAACTCTAATTTGGCCATAAGTTCAAATCCTGTTTTATAGGCTTCATCTAGATTTCTAAAAACTTTTGGATTTTGGGGTTGGGCCATAGGCATAAACTTGCGTGTCTTTGTTTCATCAATAATTCCAACAATGTAATTCTCAAAGAACGAATAATAGAATGAAGTTTCATAGGTTAAGGCGTTAAGCCCATTTTGTAATGGTGCTTTACCTAAAAATCCTATTTCAAACTGGTTATTTACTTCGGCTTTCAAATTGGGATTACCAATATACTCAAAGGGATCTTGGCCGATATTAAAGTGATTGATAAAACGCTCAATCATATTGGCAGACCTCACACCTCGACCATAAGCTGCTTGCAATACAACATTGTCGGAAACCTGCTTTTTTACCGATAAGGTACCGCTAAAGTTATGCTCAGTACGTTTGTCTAAATCGTACAGTAAAGCAAAATCGTCTTCAGGATCTTTGATATCTGATATGACTTGATCGTACCTCATTCCAAGCGTAAATACAGTGGAGTTATTCCATTGGTAATTGGCCTCAGTAAACACTCCAAGATCCGTTATGTAAGAATCTTGCCAAACCTTATCTGTAAAAGTCATTGGCATTGGCAAAGGATTGCCATTCATGGCCTTTACCAGACGCGTACGTGTTCCATCTCGTGCAATATGCATAGCATCAACTCCAGAAAAGAGGGTTAATTTTTCGTTGGTCTCCCACTCGAGCTCAAACTTACCTCCTATTGTTGTAGCCTCCACTGGAGTACTTGCTTCGGTCATCATAAAGGATGGCCTTCTTTTATTAGTCATAAGATGGTCCACAAAACTGTAATATACCTTTCCCGTTATGGTTTTTATACTACTGTTATCCATAGACTTTTTGTAGTCTATAGAAGCTATGGAACTATTATCATACTCGGTATCCATAGGCAATCCAGCATGCAGCACATCGCGCCCAAAAGACTGACGCCATTGAGCTTGTATACGTTCGTTATCTGATAGATTGTAGCCAACCTTTAGGCCATAATCCAAACTTCTAAAGGATGATGGAATCTCAACACCATCGCCATCTTCGTAATTTCCGAAGTCACGATAACCAAAAGTTCCTAGCACATCATAAGTATCTTCAGTATAACCAAGTTGTACTAAGTTCACCGTATTATCACCATTGGTTTCATATCCAGATGAAATTTTACCATTAAAACCATTTGCAAAGGCATTCGGTTTTTGGGTAACTAAATTCACAATTCCACCAAAAGTTGGCCCATATCGCATTGTATAAGGCCCTTTAACGATTTCTATCTTGGTTATTTCCTCAGGTATAATATGCGTTGTAATAGGATCCATCCTATTCGGACAAGCATGTAAGGCTTTGGTACCACCATCATACTGCACGTTAAGCTGTTCGTATTGAGCCGCCCTAAAACTTGGGTCAATAGCATAATTGCCACGCTTTATGACGTTAAATCCATTTAAATCATTGAACAGGTCAGTGACGTTTTTTGGCTGTACCACCTTTTTGGCATACTTGTGAGATACTACCGAAAAAACGGGGTCGCGTTTAATTTGGCCACTTAAAATGACCTCATTTAATATAATCAAGTCTTGTTTTGTACTATCCTTTTGAGATTTATTTGGTTCTTGTCCATAAGAGAATAGCAAAAACTGTACGCAGCATAGCGCACTTATTTTATGTTTCATTTTTATAGGTTTTGTTAGAAAATTTGACTCCTGCAGCTAAGCTGCAAAGTTTTGGAAATATCTAGACAAACCTTGGAGGGTGGAAAACAGCATTCAAGACATTGAATGTGTAAAGATTTACATACCCTATTAATAAACTTCTATTCGTGTAATAAATGTTTTTGTTCTCAGGCTTTACAAGAATCTCGATAAAAAGGAGTAAATCTTTAAAATCTATTAAGTTTTCAGGTGTTTTGTGACTCTTATTTTGTGACTCAGCAACTTTCTTCAAGTGGCACTTACCATTACATTCTAATTCGGGTTTATCAATGTTCTCGCACAATTTTTCAATAAAGCCAACGGGGTCTAATTCATAATAAAGGTAATTGACAGATGCCCAGAAGCTGTTCATTAAAATTAGAACTGAAAAGCTTATTGAAAATATGTAGGATATCAGCTTCATGCTGCGTATTTAGTTTAGCTCATTATCTGTTAAGCCGATCTATATCATAAGTCTCACAAATAATTATTATCAAAGGTCTTTTTTAATAGAATATTTGAGGGTAACATAGGTTACACATTAACGCAATTATTGAAGCTAACTTTGTCAAACAACTTAAAACATATACTTATATGGAAACTACAGAAAACAATAACCAAGAGCAGCACTTTACAATGCCAAGAATCGGTGATAAAGCTCCAGAATTTAAAGCAATAACCACACAAGGAGAAATCAATTTTCCATCAGATTATAAGGGAAAATGGGTTATCCTTTTTAGCCATCCAGCCGATTTTACACCTGTATGCACATCGGAGTTCATGACTTTTGCACATCTCGAACAAAAATTTGATAACGCTAACTGTAAACTCGTTGGTCTATCTGTAGATGGTCTTTACAGCCATATAGCATGGTTAAGAACGATTAAGGATAAGATTAAATTTAATGGTATGGAAAATATAGAGGTGAAGTTTCCTCTAATTGAAGATATCATCATGAATGTTGCTAAAAAGTATGGCATGATTCAATCAGGTGAGCATAAAACCCAAGCGGTAAGAGCCGTATTCTTTATTGACCCTGAAGGTACGGTAAGAGCTCTAATATATTACCCTTTAAGCCTAGGACGTAATTTTGACGAAATTTACAGAGCACTAATAGCTATGCAAACATCAGATAAATTTAACGTGGCCACACCTGCAGATTGGGTACCAGGAAAAGATGTTATAATTTCTCCTGCCGGATCTTGTGGTGTTGCAGAAGAGCGCATGAGTAATACTGATGAATTAGAATGTGAAGACTGGTTTTTCTGCACAAAACCTCTAGATAAGGATATGGTGCTTAAAGAAATTATTAAAAATTAAGCTTAACTATATTTAAAGTGAATCAGTTATAATGGTATGAGCAATAACTGTTTCCATGATAAGAGCATCCGATGGGTGCTCTTTTTCTATGTAACAAATGTAACTGAGAGAAATAAAAGTACTTCATATCTTTATGATGAACAAGTCATGGTATTAAGCATAAAATTCATTGATATATACTTATTTATAAAGTAAAGGTAATCGATAAGCCAGTACATGATTAGTTAGATTTTTTTTTGGTTAGTAGTTAAAGGCACTCTCTAATAGGGTGCCTTTTTCATTGGTAACAAAGGTTACTAAAACTTATGAGGTCTGCATGTAATTTTGACTCAAACAAAAAAACAATGATAAGAATATTATATAAATTAGGATTTAGTTTTTTTAGCCTTCTCACTCTAGCCCAAGCTCAAGAATTAAAAGAGGTCTCCAAGTCGGAAATTTTAAATCAAACCTTAGAGAATAATAGAAGCATTAAGATTTCAATTGAAGCTTTTAATGAAGCTAAAGGTGAATACAAACAGACCAATGCTGTTTTTCTTCCCAATATTTCTGTATCACACTCTGGCTTTGCAACTACAAATCCATTGATGGCATTTGGTTCTAAGCTAAATCAAGAGATACTCACTCAGGCTGACTTTAATCCGGATGTATTAAACAACCCTGATCAGACCCAAAACTTTGCTACCACATTTGAGTTTCAACAACCCTTAATAAACATGGATGGATTCTACCAAAGAAAAGCAGCCAAAAACAAAATGGAAGCGATGTCCTTGCAATCCAACCGTATTAAGGATTATATGGCGTTTGAAGTTAATAAGGCCTACATGCAATTACAGTTAGCATACAAGGCCGTTGAAGTTTTTGAGAGAGCACTGCAAGCAGCCGAGGCTAACTTTAAACTTGCCAATGACAGTTATAATCAAGGATTACTGCAACGTGCCGATGTTCTTCAGGTTGAAGTAAGGGTATCGGAACTTAAAAATCAACTTCAAAGTGCTAAAAGCAATATTAAAAACGCATCTAATTACTTATCCTTTTTAATGAACGAGAGATCTGATATTGTTTTAAAGCCAAAGGATAGTCTACAAATCAACGTTGTATCCCTTAGCAATGAAGAAAGTCTACTCTCCGAAGAACGCGCTGATATCAAAGCCATGGCTTTAGTAGCAGAAGCACAGAAATCTATTTACAACTCAGATAAAATGAGTTTCTTACCTACTCTAAATGCTTTTGGTAATTATCAACTTTTCGACGAAAATCTATTTCAATTTGGAGCCAGTGGTTACCTCATAGGAGCGGAACTGAAGTGGAATATTCTTAGCGGAACTAAACGCTTCGGTAAATCCAAAACATCAAGAGCTACTTATGAGAAATCTAAATTAGAATATGAGCAATATCTGTCTCAAAGTCAACTTGAATTAAATAAAACCAAACGACTCCTAGAAGATGCTCAAAACAAGGTTGAACTCACAGAATTAGCCCTTCAACAATCTGAAGAAGCCCTTAGAATTAGAACCAATAGATTTAAAGAAGGCCTTGAAAAAACTTCAGACTTATTACTAGTAGAAGCTCTGTTTGCTCAAAAACAATTGGAGTATTATCAAACCGTGTATGAATATAACAGAACTAAAGCATATCTCAACTATTTAACAACATTATAAAATGAAAACAATCTCTATATACCAACTGCTAAGCTTAAGCGTCATTCTTCTAATTTTTGGATGTAATGACCAAAGCAATACTCCCGTGGTCAATACCTCTGATCCTATTGCCGTAACTGTGGCAAAGGTAGCCTCTAAAGGCAACCAGAATTCATTAATTGTCAGTGGAACCATTCAGTCGGCAAACAGTGCTACTTTAAGCACTAGAACAATGGGCTATGTGGACAAAATCCATATAAACGTTGGGGACAACATCACAAAGGGCCAATTATTACTTTCCGTTAATAGTAACGATTTAAAGGCAAAAAAAGCTCAGGTTAATGCTGCAATTTTGGAAGCAACTGCTGCTTTCAAAAATGCCAAGAAAGATTATGAACGATTTAAGTCACTTTTTGATAAAAATAGTGCCTCCCAAAAAGAATTGGATGATATGACCGCTCGCTACGATATGGCCAAAGCACGTCTTCAAGCTGCAGAAGAGATGAAAAATGAAGTCGATGCACAATTTGCCTACACCAATATTAGAGCCCCATTTAATGGTAAGGTAGCCTCTAAATTAGTTGAAGTTGGAACTTTGGCTAATCCTGGGATGCCATTGTTATTGGTAGAATCCCCAAGTAGCTTCGAAGTGGTCGCAAAAATACCAGAAAGTGTTATCTCTGATGTAAAAACCGGAATGAAAGTTGACATCCTAGTATCATCCATAGAAGCAACTTTTACAGGTCAGATAAAGGAAGTGAGTTCATCATCTGCTTTATCTGGCGGACAGTATCTCACAACAATTGAAATTATTGATTCTAGCAATTCAATCCGCTCTGGAATGTTCGCATCGGTTCAATTTCCGAAAATAACATCAACTAATTCAGTGATACCCACTAACATTATGGTACCGAAAGAAGCTTTGATTACCAGAGGGCAATTGACAGGAATCTATACCGTAAGCCAACAAAATACAGCAGTGTTAAGGTGGTTACGTGTTGGGAATACTATTGGTGACAATGTAGAAATTTTATCAGGATTAAAAGAAGGTGAAACCTACATAATGTCATCGCAAGAAAAGCTGTATAACGGCGCAACACTTACAATTCAATAAATACAAGACAAATGAAGGAAGGTTTAGCAGGAAAAATTGCCAAGGGCTTTATAAACTCAAAGCTCACCGTACTCTTAATGATTGTCTTTATGATTATTGGAGTATACAGTTCATTTCTCATTCCACGAGAAGAGGAACCTCAAATTGATGTTCCAATGGCCGATATTTTTGTTGGCTATCCAGGAGCAAGTCCCAAAGAAGTAGAGTCGAGAGTTATTAAACCTCTCGAAAAAATCCTTTCTAATATCAAAGGTGTAGAATATGTGTACTCTACATCGATGCAAGAGCAAGGAATGGTTATAATTCAGTTTTATGTTGGCGAAGACATTGAACGCTCGTTAGTTAAGCTCTACAACGAAATTAACAAGCATATGGACAAGATGCCACAAGGTGTCACCTTACCACTTGTAAAATCTAGGGCAATTGATGATGTACCCATGCTAGGTTTAACGCTCTGGAGCGAAACCTACGATGATTTTCAATTAAAACAAATTGCCCAAGAACTCACCAATGAAATCGAAAAAGTTAACGATGTTGCTCAAACCCATAAAATTGGTGGCAGAAATAGAGAACTACGAGTGTCTATTGATAAAAACAAGTTAGCTAGTAGCGGTCTCGATGTACTGACCGTAGTTGAAATGATAAAAGCAAATAACCAGCAGTTAGGTGCTGGTAGCTTTAATAGAAACGATGAAGAGTTCCTAGTTAAAACAGGCGAATTTTTAAAGACAAGAAAAGATGTTGAGAATCTCGTAGTAGGTGTACTTCAAAATCAACCCATATACCTCAATCAGGTGGCTACTGTATTAGATGGGCCTGAAATACCAAAAGACTATGTAAGTCTTGGATTTGGTGCAGCGAGTCCTAAAATTAAAAATCATCCATCTGAATATCCAGCCGTTACCATATCAGTAGCAAAACGTAAAGGTGCTGATGCAATGAAAATTTCGGATGTTATTATTGAAAAGGTTGAGCATCTCAGAACCTCATTGATACCGAATGATGTTAATGTTGAAATCACCAGAAATTACGGAGAAACCGCTTCGCAGAAAGTCTCGGAACTTCTTATGCACCTTATTGGAGCTATTATAGCAGTTACCATAGTGGTAATGTTGGCTATGGGTTGGCGTGGTGGATTGGTGGTTTTTCTCTCAGTACCAATAACCTTTGCATTGACGCTTTTAAGCTACTACTTATTAGACTATACGCTCAATAGAATTACCTTATTTGCTTTAGTATTCGTGACAGGGATTGTGGTTGACGATTCCATTATCATTGCGGAAAATATGCATAGGCATTTTAAAATGAAACGTCTACCTTTTAAACAAGCGGCTCTATATGCCATAAATGAAGTTGGCAACCCTACGATTTTAGCAACGTTTACCGTAATTGCTTCCGTATTACCAATGGCTTTTGTTTCGGGATTAATGGGTCCTTATATGAGTCCGATGCCCATCGGTGCTTCTATAGCTATGATACTTTCACTTTTCGTAGCCTTAACCATAACGCCTTATCTAGGATATATTTTCTTAAGGGAGAAAGACAAAAAAGCTGAAGATGCTATTGAAGACGATGAAACCACAGGAATTGCAGATACCTTTATTTACAAGATGTATTCGAAATTTGAAACACCTTTAATAGAAAACAGAACTAAGCGCTGGGCTTTTCTGGGTATCACTTTCGCATTACTTATTGGTTCTATAGGTCTGTTTTTTACAAAGTCGGTCGCTGTTAAAATGCTTCCTTTTGACAATAAGAACGAATTTCAAGTGGTAATTGATATGCCAGAGGGAACTACCTTAGAACGTACTGCTGTTGTTACAAAAGAAATCGGACAATATTTGGCACAACGCCCAGAGGTTGTGAATTACCAAAGCTATGTAGGTACCTCAGCACCCATAACTTTTAACGGTTTAGTAAGACACTATGATTTACGTGGCGGAAGTAATATGGCTGATATCCAAGTTAATCTTACGGATAAACACGATCGTAGTGCTCAAAGTCATGATATTGCCAAATTACTACGTCCGGATATTCAAGCTATTGCAAAGAAATATAACGCAAACGTAAAAATAGTTGAAGTCCCACCAGGACCACCAGTTCTATCTACAATTGTTGGAGAAGTCTATGGTCCAGATTACGAGGCTCAAATTCGTATTGCAGATTCAGTAAAAACTATTTTGCATCGCACACCAGATGTTGTAGATATTGATTGGATGGTGGAAGCTGACCAGTCGGAGTTCAATTTTGTAATTAACAAGGAAAAGGCCATGCTGTATGGGATAACACCGCAACAGATATCCCATACATTAAATTTAGCCTTATCCAACAGAGCTGTAACGCATTTGTACGATGAAGATGCTTCAAATCAAGTGGGACTCGTACTTGCTTTAGAGGGTTCAGAAAAGTCTACTACAGAAAGCATTAGCGCTCTCCAAGTAAAATCACAGCAAGGTACGCTTATACCAATAACTGATTTGGTTGAGATTAAAAAAGATACTAAACCGAAAAGTATTTATAGAAAGAACCAAAAGCGTGTTGTTTACATTCTTGCAGATATGGCTGGCGAATTAGAAAGCCCTGTATATGCTATTTTAGGAATGACTGAAAAATTAAATGATATTGACCTGCCCAAAGGCTACTCTATGAATGAATTATATATAAACCAACCTAAGTTTGAAGATGACTACACAGTTAAATGGGATGGAGAATGGCAGATTACACTAGAGGTATTCAGGGATTTAGGCATTGCCTTTCTAGGTGTAATCATCATTATATATATTTTAATTGTAGGCTGGTTCCAAAACTTTAAAGCTCCTATAGTAATGATGGTGGCAATTCCATTGTCTTTAATTGGAATTGTATTAGGTCATTGGCTGCTTGATGCCTTTTTTACAGCAACATCCTTTATTGGAATGATAGCTCTCGCCGGTATTATGGTGCGTAATTCAGTATTGCTTATTGATTTTGTAAACTTGAGACTTGTTGATGGCATTCCCTTAAAGCAGGCTGTTATTGAAGCAGGTGCTGTAAGAACCACACCTATACTCCTAACTGCAGGGACTGTGGTCATAGGTGCATTTGTTATTTTATTTGATCCGATTTTCCAAGGTCTAGCTATTTCTTTAATGGGCGGCACTATAGTCTCAACTGTTTTAACACTATTGGTTGTACCATTGGTGTATTATATGATAGAACGAAAAAACCACAAGTAATATGAAATTAGTAATTGTAACCTCAGTAGAAGAATTTCAAGATGATGTCTTAAGACTTTTTAAGACTGCAGAAATAGACAGTTTTAGTGCTTCGGAAATAGATGGCTATAAAAATACACCAAGTTTTTTGACCACTTCTAGCTGGTTTCCGAGTATCAAAGGAGGAAATGAATCTCAAATGTTCTTTTCATTTACCGAAGAAGAACACATAGAGAGATTATTCCATCTTATTGCAGAATTTAATTCAAAACAATCCACTACAAATCCCATACGAGGGATTGTATTACCTATTGAAAAATATATTTAAAAAACGTATTATGAAAAATAGAATTGTAAGGGGTATCGCTGGTACTTTTATATTAATTAGCTTGTTATTAGCCATCTATGTGAACATAAATTGGTTATGGTTTACAGCCTTTGTTGGCGCTAACTTACTCCAATCTTCATTAACAAAATGGTGTCTTATGGACACTATCCTTGAAAAGGTATTTAAGGTGGAGAACTAGGTATCTGTGACCTAAGTAAATTATTGGGCTGACGGTTGTCATTTGAGGGAAATATAATTACACATATTTTTATTCAAATAGGCCTATTATGCTCACATTTAAGAATTATAACATTGCCGACTGGTTCTCGTTCTACAGACTATTTGCAGCACCCTTTCTTTTACTCGTCTTATGGTTTGAGTACCGAGAATGGTTTAGTTGGCTGTTATTAATAAGTTATTGCACTGATGCTATAGATGGCTTTTTGGCTCGCAAATTAAAAATTGCAAGCCCTAGAGGCTCACAATTAGATTCACTTGGCGACCAAGTCACATTTATCATTGGGCTTGTTGGTTTATATTATTTTGAAACCACATTTATCAGAACTTATTTATGGGTAATTCTTATAGCTTTTATTCCATATATCATTCAAATTTTACTTGCCTATTACAAATATGGGAAAGCAACTGCCTTTCACACCTATTTAGCTAAATTATCAGCTATAATACAATCTGTTTTTATTCTATCATCCTTATTCTTTGAACCAGAAGTTACTCTTTTTTATATTATGATTATTATTGGAGTCTTAGAAACAATTGAAGAAATCACTCTGATATTTATGTATGATTATTGGATCTCTGATGTTAAAGGTATTTATATGGCTTCAAAAGATAAACGTCGTCTAAAGAATTCTAAAAGCAAATAGATAACTCATGAGAAGCTATTCCTTCTTTACTATCCTTTTGTTATGCCTAGCCATTATCTTAATTGATATTGCAGCCTTTTATTGGTTACAATCCATTACAAAATTATTTGGCAGTAATTTTTTGAAATGGAGTATCAATATTGTGTTTTGGGTTTTCACCTTTGGACTAGTTACAGGGATTATCCTCTTAAAACTAAGGCTTAATGCAATCCATCCGATGCGCAAGCATTTGTTTATTTCGAGACTTTACGGCCTTGTAATTTCATCATTGATACCAAAGTTTATATTTGTAGTGGTTATTTCTATACTGTACTTCGCAAATTTTGTTTTTTCAAATGAAGAATCCTTAATTATTATCCCAATAGTTGGACTATTTTCGGGTCTATTACCTTTCATTATTATTATTTATGCTGTTTTAAATGCAGTCTATAAATTCAAAATCCATCATAAAAATTTAAAGTTTAAATCACTACCAAATGCTTTTAACCATCTAAAAATTGTTCAAATTTCAGACTTGCATATAGGAAATTTTAATTATCGGTATAACATTTTAGAACGTGCTGTAACACTGATTAACAAACAAAACCCTGATATTATAGTATTTACAGGCGATTTAGTAAACAACTATGCCTGGGAATTGCGTGGATGGGACAACGTGCTTTCACAGCTAAAGGCAACTATGGGCAAGTATGCTGTTTTGGGTAATCATGATTATGGCGACTATGGCCAATGGGAATCCGATACTAAAAAAGCTGAAAATTTTGAAGCTATTAAAAACTTCTTTCCTAGAATAGGTTTTAAACTACTCCTGAACACTTCTGAGCTAATAGAAAAAAATAAGCAGCAACTCGCTATAGTAGGTGTTGAAAATTGGGGTCTGCCACCATTTAAACAATATGGTCATCTCAAAGAGGCATTAAAGGGTACTCAACTTAATTCTTTTAAACTTTTACTCACGCATGATCCTAATCACTGGGAGGCTGAGGTTGTAAAGCAAACAGACATTGCACTCACATTATCTGGGCATACACATGGTATGCAGGCTGGTATAACTATAGGAAGCAAGCAATGGAGCCCCATTAAATATAAGTTTAAACATTGGGCAGGACTTTATAACAAGGAGCATCAATTTCTTTATGTCAATAGAGGTCTAGGTTGGCTGGGGTTTCCAGGTAGATTAGGGATGAGACCAGAAATAACCATCTTAGAGCTCACTAATTAATGGGCCAACTATTACTCCAAAAAAACACAACATTAAATTGCAGTTCTTAGGGGTAAAGTCGAGTCTCTTTGAACATTAGTTTGCACGTAAAACCAATGTATGATCAGCCCTATCAAATCGTGGTAGAATGATAATTATCATTGACCACAATAAATCCTAACTCTAATTTTGTACTTATCAAAACCTAATTCTCATGAAAACTATTCTTTATGCTACCGATTGTACCAAAAAGTCAGTCCCTGAACTTAAATATGCATACAGACTGAGTAAAGCGCTAAAGGCAGAACTACATGCCATTCATGTATATGATTTACTTCCAATTGTTTCAACCACAGTTCGTTCAAGAGGTGTTTTAGAAGACAACTTTGATAAGGAACAACAAGATATTCTTCAAGATTATTGCTTAAAATATCTTAAGAAAGACTTTAAATCCCCAATTATTAATGGACATGCCTTAAAAAGTGATTCCATATCAAAAGCCATTCTTAAAACTGCAACCACAATAGATGCGGATTTGGTAATTGTCGGCGTTAAAAATCCATATTCGCTGCGAGGTATTTTTACAGAAAATATTGCCAATCAATTAATGGCAGTCTTATCTTGTCCATTACTTGTTCTACCAGAGTATACATTGTACGAAACTTGGTCTAAAATAATTTACGCCACTGATTTTGATGAGGCCGATATCCATGCATTGAAACGTCTCGCTGATTTTGTAAAACCTCTTAATGCACAAATTGAAGTTGTTCATATTCCAAGAAAAAATGAAGACTATCACGAGCGCAAAATGGAATGGTTTAAAGCCATGGTAGGTATGCGGATTGCCTATTCTAATATCCTATTCTCATCTAAACAAGCAGAAGACGTAGAATCTGGCATTCAGAATTTTATTGAAAAAGACCGACCAGAAATTCTTGTTATGATGGAGCGCCAACGCGATAGAATCATAGATAAATTACTTCATAAGGATCTTGTAAAAACAATGGGTTATGAAATCTCAATTCCTCTATTGGTCTTTAATAAAAAACGGATTAAACGAAAACTATCAGAGCAAGTTGATGGCATCAAAAAAATGTCATTAGCATTATAGAATAGTTATTTCTGTTAAATAAAAAGCTCCTTGAACAATCAAGGAGCTTTTTTTAGTCTAACAATGGCTTTTTTTTAGTTCTTAACACCTGGTAAATTAGAGGGTCTTTTAGTTTGCCAATGAAAGGTATCCGCCTTTTTCTCAACAGGTGCAACTTCATCTAATGTATCGGCATCATAAACAATACCGTTTTTAATAACATGAGTTAGCGTATTTGTATGGCGTAAATTGTCTAAAGGGTTCTTATCCATAATGAGAATATCGGCCAACTTACCAACTTCTAATGACCCTAAGTCCTTATCCAATCCAATGGCTTCGGACCCTTTGATTGTAGCTAATCTCAACGCATCAAGATTACTCATGCCAGCACTAGCCACAGCCCAAAGTTCCCAATGAAAACCTAGACCTTGCAATTGACCGTGACTTCCAATACCACCAATACCATCGGCCTCGATAAGATCTTTCATAAATGCAGCATGTTTTTTAAATACATGTTCTTCATCCTTAAACCAACCTGGTCTTCTTCTAGATTTTTGAGCCAACTCCTTATATGGTGTGAAGTATTGCATTTTTTTGTCGTCATACGGATTTTCCCTGGAATAAAAATAATTCTCGGCCCAAGGCCCACCATAACTAACTAACAAAGTTGGTGTAATGGCCATTTGAGACTGTGCTGCCACAGTAATAACGTCGTTATAGATGGGATAAATGGGAAAAGAATGTTCATGTCCGGGATTACCATCTATCATATTTACCATATTTTGCTTAAAATCTAGGCCTCCTTCAGTCGTTGGCATGAGTTTTAGTTCTTGTGCGGCCATAATTAACCATTGACGCTGTTGTCTATTCCCAACGATATAACTTTTTATGGTTTTAGTATTGTAGTATTCGCTATACTGCTTCAAAATATCCTTAGCATGCACTAAACTTGTTATGTTATAAGCCCAAAATCCCACTCCAGGTCCAGTACTATAAATTCTAGGACCGTGTATCATTCCAGACTCCACCATATCAGCATAAGTCAACACATCCGTTGTTGCGGTTTGTGGGTCTCGCGTTGTAGTAACGCCATAAGCCAAGTTAGCCGAGTATATCCAAACTTGATTTTTATGAACTCCCCAATTTGGCCACATATGCGCATGAGTATCCACAAAACCGGGCGTTAGGGTCTTACCAGAGACATCTATAACCTTAGCATCATCCGGGATACTAAAACTCCCTGAGACTCCAATATTTTTAATGCGATTATTCTCTATAAGAATGTCTCCATTTTCAATAACCTCCGTACCGTTCATAGTAATTATTCGCCCACCTTTAAGCACCGTTACACCCTGGGGAATAGCACGCTTGTAGAACACCTTCACTTTATATTCGTCTGCTTTAAAAACAGGTTTATCTTTCTTTTTATCTTTAACTTTAGTTGAGTCACTTTCCTTAGACTTGGCTTCCTTTTCATTTTTCTTGGCGACTTCCAAACTATCTTTAAAGGCCTTGCCTTTTAACAAATCATATTGAAAATGACTAGCTCCTAGTGACCAATGCACACGCTTGCTATCATTAGACCAAGCCGGAAACTCACCTCCAATTACGGTAAGTTTTGTGGCTGGAAAAGCTGCTTTTTCTGGCTTGGCCACAGAAATAGAAGGTGTTTTACCTATCATTGGAATTAAAACCGAATAAACATCATTATTTATTTTGGCAAGTGCATATTTGCCATTAGGAGAAATCCTTATTTCACTTGGTGATGACCCTTTATTAGTTTCTCTCCATCCGTCTTCGTGAGTTGGCATGGCTGCTGCGCGATCATGGTCCTTACCGAATATATCAGACGAGCCATAAGTTTTAATCCCAGTTAATTTAAGATGCTCCTTTTCATCACTACCATCCCAGCGGACAGACACTAAACCTCTATTACTATGGCTTAAATAAATACGGTCATTTATTTTAGTAAAATGAGGCATTGTTCTCCCCTTAGCTTTATCAATAATGGTAACGTTACCACCATTTGTAGGAATCCAGGCAATCTCTTCATATACCCTAGAATCAAATGGATCTATAGCATCATCGTAGGTTTGCGCTGCTCCCTTAATAAAAACAATACGTTCACTTTTAAAAGACCATGCTGGATTTGAATATATGCCACGTCGGTTTGTTAATTTCACGGGCTTGCCTTTTCCTGTTGCATTTATCTTATACAAATGGCCACCATCTGGTTTCCAGGTTGTAAATACAATTTGCTTACCATCTGGAGACCAATCTGGCATAGCTTCAGTAAAATTATGATCTGTTAAACGCTTTGGCGTACCGTTAGGTAAATCCATCACATAAAGCCTATTCAATGCCGTGAAGGCAATTTGCTTTCCGTTTGGTGATGGTTTTGCGTCTCTTATCTGAGTTACCAGTGCTTCTGGTGTATCCTCAATAGGATACTTAAAGGAAACCATTGGACCTAAATCTAAATCTACATCCACCGAAAACGGAATTTCGGTTTCCTTTTTATCCTCAATAGAAATGGAATGCAGTTTTCCTCCATAAAAAGCAATCAAGTTTTTATTGTCTGGTGTAAATGCCATTGCGGGTAAAACACCAAGCGGCGCTATAGACTCCTGATCATCTCTCTGAACAGGATAGGCCAACCAGTTCTCTTCACCTGTTTTAAGGTTTCTAAGTACTAGTCCCGTATGTTCTTCAAAACGGCTTCCGTAAACCATCCACTGACCATCATTAGATACTGTTGGCGTAAATGCTGAACCATATCTAGACGTTATGGTTTCTGTATCTCCATCCTCACGATCAAAACTTAAAATTTGGTATTGGGGTAATTGTGCATTATAATTCCAAGCACCTCTACGTGCAGAAAAATAAATATACCTGCCATCTGCACTTAAAGCAGGATCGATATATTTATTGGGCTTTTGATCTGAAAGCAAATCGGCACCTGCACCGCCATCTTTATGAACTATAAACGGTTTAATATTCCGTCGTCCTCTTGTTCCCACAATATACTCGCCATCTGGTGTCCAATCTGCTGAAACATGATACTTATTTTTATCTTTGGTCAATTGCTTTTGTTCTTTAGAAGCTAGATCCATGGTCCACAAGTTGTCGGATCCACTCTTATCCGAAATAAATAGAATACTTTTTCCATCTGGGCTAAATCTTGGGTGCACATCATAGGGCATACCTTCAGTGATGCGCTTAGCTTTACCGCCTTTTATTGGAATAGTATAAAGGTCACCCATCATATCAAATACTATTGTTTTTCCGTCCGGACTCACATCTAAAGACATCCAAGTCCCAGTATCAGTACTGAATTTCACAGTTCTAGTTGGTTCTAATGGCAGCTCTTTAGTGGCCTTTTTTAAGGTATCCTTAACGGCCTTTTCTTCCTGTGCATATGAGTTGAGGGCAATGCAACAGATAAATAACGCTGCATAAAACAGTTGAGAAGTCTTCATATTAAATGGTTTAATTAGATAGTGATTCTAAAAATACTCAATTATTGGTTATCTCGTAGGGTTTAAGAATTGAAACTACTTCAAGAAGCATGTTCAGTCTTGTTCTCAGGGAGAAATTCTTTTACTAGAATTAAGAACTGGGCTTTGGCACACAAAAAATCCTTTCGATAATTTGTAAAAAGTATCTATATTGAAAATTGAACTATTGAAAGCATATCATATGGAAGAAAAAAATCACATAAAATCATCGTTACCCCTCCGATTGGATATTATGGAACTTTCAATAACGCATATAAACAAGTTGTGTTTCATACTAATTAATAATCTTAATTAACTTTAAATTTTATATTATGAATTCATTATCAAAAACTTTATTAAAATTAGTTTTGACTCTATTTTTTATAGGAATGTCCAGCCCAAGTAGTGCCCAGAAATCTATACAGGATTTAGCTGAATTAAAAGATAAGAAATGGGATAAGCTAGTGAAAAGTTATAAAAACAACAGTACTTGGATTGATCAACTTAAAGGTTTACTCAATGAGAATTTACTTTCCGAAGATAATCTACCCAATCCAAAAAAAATTGGTGTTCTAACAATGCAAATTTGGGATAAATCAGTAACAAAATCAAGCAAGATTGGAAACACTACTCTTTTCACCAAAAACTATTTAACACCTTCAGGAAGCAATCTTGTAGCGGATAAATTTCTCAATGAAATGTTACCAATATTCCAAAATAAATTTCAAGAACAAAACATATCTCTATTAGAACCTAAAGACTTTCTAACTGGTGAAGAAAAAATAAATGTTTACAAAGAAGGAGTCAATAATGTAGAAATGAGTGGACTCTCAAAAGCTTTGAGGAATAGTTTTACAAGAATGTTAACAGACGATGTAAAAGGTCAGGGGTCACTTTCTGCAACTGGTTATGAATTCTATCCATTAAGTGCAAGTATAGTAGCAACAGATTTTAAAGCACCAGCTTCAATTGGCCTAATAGCAGAAAACCTAGATTTAGACGCTGTTCTTATTCTAACGGTAAATGTAAGTCTTATTAAAAATGGAAAGAGTATGGTGCTTCACGGAATTGAAACTGCATTAGTAGGACCAATTGATGACGATAAAACAAGGGAATACAAAGGTAGAATCGGTGCTGGTATGATGAATAAATATAGAGATGGACTAACTTTTAGTTCAGTCTATTTTGAAGTTGAACCTTTTGAAATTGCAGAACTTAACAAAAAAACTGGACAAATTAATCAATGGCATTTAGATGGTTTAGAAACTGTAACATCTAGAATGGCTAATGATTTAATTACTGGAATGAAAAAATTTATTGCATTAGATAAATCAAGAAAATAAGCAGCTAATAAAAATATGAAAACACAATACCGGCTATAGTTCATTACAGCTGAAACTCCTAATCGGAATTTCGAGCCTTTTTGCTAAATTTATGGTTACGGCAGAATGATACTCGCGTACCATTCCGTAACGAAACCATGTCTAAAATCGTTAGCCGGCATTGAAAACTCTCACATATTAAAAGAAACTAATTAAAATAAAATGAAATCAGCTCAAACATATATTCTAATAATGCTTATACCAATTTTGTTTGGGTGTAATAAAAATTTAGAAAAAGAAGTTATTACTATAGAAAAAGGTAAAGTTGGCATGATAGGTTATGGCTCTTTAATGTCTAAGACTAGTATGGAAAAAACCTTAAAGAGAACCTATCAAGATTCTGTTTATCTTGTTCATCTTAAAGACTATCAAAGGTCATGGGATTTCTTCTCTTCGGTATTAAATCCCAAAAGAGATTTCTTCTATTCTAAAGATAATGACACCATTCAAATTTATAACGGAATAGCACTAAACATAACAGAATCAGATAAGCAAAAGATGAATTGTGTACTGTTCTTTATCACACCTGAAGAATTAGCTGAATTTGATATACGTGAAAAAGGTTACGACAGAATAGATGTGACTAATAAGATTGAAGAATATGAGTTTAAAGGAGGCAAAGTTTATGTCTACAAAGCAGACGCGGGGCACACTTATAATTATGAACTAAAAGACAATACCGTTTTGCCAAAACCATATTTTGATTTAGTAACAAAGGCTTGCGACAGCATTGGAGTTAAATTTAGACAAGAATTTGAGTCCTCAACAAAAAATCTCGATAAAGTTACTGTTCTAGCAAATAGTGATGTTTTTTGGATTGATAAAGAATAAACACAGGCTAACGATGTGCATAATTACTAGCCCTAGTTCGCTATGCTCATTGGACCATAAATGGGAGTTTGTACAACAAACCAGATTTGAAAAACAAATCTTTATTTTGCTTGCTTTAATTCATAAAACAAGTTTTTGAATCTCGCTCACAAAAAAACCAGATACAGTGTATCTGGTTTGTAGTAGAGCGTACAGAAAAAATATCGAACCTTTTAATACTAGAAATCAATAAATTTAATCAGTTAAATGAACTTTAAACAAAAGGTATCATTGACTTTTAGACACAAAAGGAACTTTTTATTTTTATAGGCTTTCTAATATTTACCATTCTTCTTTTTATGAATAAACTCATTTTCGACTCAGTTAGAATTGATGAATTTATTGACAATTCATTTATGCTTCTTTAACTTTTTTAAAATATTCCAAACCTTAATTCTTATAAATATAAATTCGATATAATTTCTCAAATAAAGACTACCTATTAATATGAATAAGATTCAATACTAATACCTCTATTTCATTTGTTTATACTAAACACCATTATTTCTTGTAGTTGCATATTACCACATTTTTGTAAATCATTGGTATATTTTTAAAAACTCAAACAATTGTTATTAAATATTTTTTAGTAATTTTGTTAACCATATGGTTAAACTAAAAGGTTAATTTATGACAAAACATAAAGACAATAAAACAGAAGAACAAATATTAAAAGCAGCACAAAAAGTATTTCAAGCTAAAGGAATGGATGGTGCACGAATGCAAGAAATTGCAGATAAAGCAAGCATCAACAAGGCAATGTTACATTATTATTACAGAAGTAAGCAACTCTTGTTCGAGGCTGTATTTAAAAAAGCTTTCGCTTTATTAGCACCTCAACTAAACGCCATTCTTAATGATGATTCTTCATTAGAGAATAAAATCAAAAACTTCACTTACAACTATATTAGTTTTATAATAAAGCATCCTTATTTACCAAACTTCGTTATTCAGGAGCTTAATAGAAATCCAAACTTCATCGAAAAAATAAAGATGAATGTTACCTTTCCAAACATTGATAAATTTAAGCTACAAGTACAAAATGAAGTTAATGCTGGTAACATAAATCCTATAAGTGCGGAACAGTTGCTTATAAATATCCTAGCCTTAAATATTTTCCCTTTTGTTGCTTCACCTTTGATTAAAGCGTTTACGAATGTCGATGACAAAACATTCAAAACATTGTTGGAAGCTCGAAAAAAAGAAGTATCAGATTTCATCATTAATGCCATAAAAAAATAAACCTATGAAAACTTTATATCTATTAGGACTATTCTTTTTAACAACGATTTTTGGTTACAGCCAAAGCAATATCAGTTTGAATGAATGTTATGAAAGTTTGAAAACAAATTACCCTCTTGCTAAACAACGTGCCATCCTAGAGCAACAAAAGGAGGTTGAGCTTTCGGCAATAAAAGCGAAGACATTACCACAGCTTAATCTTAATGCTCAGGCGACCTATCAGAGTGATGTTACTGAGGTTCCAGTACCCAGTATAGATATTGAATCTCTGAACAACGATCAATACCGTGCCACACTCACAGCTAATCAGCTGATTTTCAACGGAGGAAAAATTAAAGCATCGCAAGGTTTACAAAATATAATTTCTAACAGAAAACAACAAGAGGTCGAAGTCAATCTGTACCAATTAAAACAACGTGTTAATCAACTGTATTTTTCAATTCTTCTGATTGATGACCAAACTAAATTGTTGAATGTAAGAGAACAACAATTGAATAGTAAATTAAAGGAAGTGAAATCCGGAATAGAAAATGGTGTATTATTACCTACATCAGATAAAGTCATTGAAGCTGAATTGTTGAAAATTTTACAGCAAACGAAAGAAGCGACCAACAATAAGTCAAAGTTGATTGCATCGTTATCTTCATTAATAGGAGTTTCTATTCCTATTGAAACAGAATTTCAAAAACCTTTGCTCTCAATAGTTGAAAGTTCAGATTTGAACAGACCGGAATTAGCCTTGTTCAATTTGCAGAAACAAGAGATAGGACAACAACAAAATATACTATCCAAATCATTGGTTCCCGAACTTAAAGGATTTGCAACTGGTGGTTATGGTAATCCAGGATTGAATATGTTGGAAAATGACTTTACATCTTACTACATCGTTGGTTTAAATCTAAACTGGAACGTGTTCGACTGGAATGCTAATAAGAAACAGCTGCAAGCATTGGATTATTCAAAAGAATTGATTAGCAATCAAGAAGAAGTTTTTAGACTGAACATCAACACCGCTTTAAATGAACAACAAAAAGAAATTGAAACTCTTGAAAGCACTATTACTATTGACCAGCAGCTAATTTCTTTGCAACAAGAAGTAGTTAATACTTCCGCATCTCAATTGAAGAATGGTGTTATCACGACCTCTGAATACATTACAGAACTTACCAAACTTTACGAAACAGAAAATTTGTTCAATCAACATAAAACCCAATTGGAATTAGCCAAAGCCAATTACAATACCCTTAAAGGCGATATTAAATAGAAAAACGATGAAAAACATAAAGACAATACTAATTACACTAACTGCTATAACTGTATTAATAGCCTGTAGCAATAACGGAGATAAAGCAGATGGCTATGGAAATTTTGAAGCTACCGAAATAACTGTATCTGCTGAAAACACTGGCAAACTAATGACCTTTACTATTGATGAAGGCTCTGTTATAGAATACAATGAACTTATTGGTCATATAGATACGATTCCTCTTCACTTAAAAAAAGAGCAACTTTTCGTACAAAAAGATGTGATTAAAGCAAAGTCCAAAGGTGTTTTGTCTCAGATAAATGTATTACAAGCCAAATTAAAGACCGCCAACACCAATAAAACAAGAATTGAAAATTTAATTAAAGACAATGCTGGAACACAAAAGCAGTTGGATGATATTGACGGTGAAATAGCAGTTTTAAAAAACAGTATTCGCAGTGTTGAAATTCAAAATGCACCAGTGGTAAACGAACTTAAAAACATAGATGTACAGCTTCAACAAGTCAATGACCAAATAACAAAGAGTAGAATACAAAATCCAATAAATGGCACTGTATTGTCAAAATACGTTGAACCCGGTGAAATTGTATCCTTTGGAAAACCACTCTATAAAATTGCTGATTTATCGACTATGGAACTACGGGTTTATGTCAGCGAAACCCAATTGGCCAAAGTAAAGATAGGTGAAGCCGTAACCGTCAAAATCGATGACCAAGATACAATGAAAACGTATGACGGCAAAATTAGCTGGATAGCTTCGGAAGCGGAGTTTACCCCTAAAATCATTCAAACCAAAGAAGAACGAGTTGCCCTGGTCTATGCGGTGAAAGTGCAGGTAAAAAACGATGGCAGTTTAAAAATTGGAATGCCAGCTGAAATGTGGTTAAACACAGAATCAAATCAATAAATATTAAACTTGAAATTATGAATAAAATAATAATCACACTCATTGCAGTATCACTACTTTTTACAGGTTGTAAAGACCAACCCAAAGAAAGTAATGCAACAAAGAAAAATGAAACAGAACACACAGAACAGCATGCTGAAAGCAACGCAGTTGGTAATGACTGGATGCAAGAAATAAAAATGAATAATGGGGCTAAATGGACTGCGAATCCTGAAACAAATGAAGGTGTAGTTAGAATGCAATCCGTTTTAACAACAAGTAACCCAAAAGAATTGAATGATTATCACACCATCGTCAATGCACTTAACAAAGAGAAAAACTATGTCATTAAAGAGTGTACTATGAAAGGACCTTCACACGATAATTTACACGTATGGCTGCTTCCGTTAATAGAAAAAATTGATGCTTTAAAAGAAGCTAACACCTTGGCTGAAGCACAACATATTTATAAGAGCATTGAGCAAAACGTAAATGCTTATGACGATTATTTTGAATAATTATGGGCATCACAATATCCAACATATCAAAATCTTATGGTGAAATAACCGCATTATCAGATATTTCTTTTGATGTAAAACCTGGTGAGCTTTTTGGACTAATAGGTCCCGATGGTGCAGGAAAAACCACCTTGTTCCGCATACTTACCACGCTGTTGATAGCAGATCATGGGCAAGCTACCGTAGCAGGTTATGATGTGCTTAACGATTATAAATCCATTAGAAATAGTGTTGGGTATATGCCTGGGCGTTTTTCACTTTATCAAGATTTGACCGTAGAGGAAAATTTGAATTTTTTCGCTACAATTTTTGGTACGACCATAGAAGAGAACTATGATTTGGTAAAAGACATCTATGTACAAATAGAACCTTTTAAAAATCGTAGAGCAGGCAAACTATCAGGTGGTATGAAACAAAAGCTTGCCTTAAGCTGTGCGTTGATACACAAGCCGAAAGTCCTTTTTCTGGATGAGCCTACAACTGGAGTGGACCCCGTATCGAGAAAGGAATTTTGGGAAATGCTCAAACGGTTACAGAAAAAAGGAATAACCATTTTGGTATCAACACCGTATATGGATGAAGCTGCCTTATGTGACCGCATCGCATTAATTCAAGATGGTAACATCCTTGAAATAGATACGCCAAACGCAATTGTTAGCCACTTTCCAAAACCGTTATACAACATCAGTGCCCACAATATGTACAACCTCATTGAGAGTTTAACTAATTACGAGCACACCTACAGTATTTTTCCTTTTGGGGAGTTCGTACACTATACCGACAAGCGTCACCCTATAGATAAGGCAAGTTTGAAAACCTATCTGGAATTTCAAGGTCTTACAGATATTAAAATTGAAAAAACCCAACCTACCATAGAGGACACTTTTATGGAATTAGCCAAATGATGAAAGATAATAACGTTATACAAGTAGAAAATCTATCCAAATTATTTGGAGACTTTGCAGCGGTAAACCAAATAAGTTTTCAGGTAAAGGCAGGGGAAATATTTGGCTTTTTGGGAGCAAATGGTGCTGGTAAAACCACAGCGATGAAAATGCTCATCGGGATTTCTTCCCCTACTTCGGGGAAGGCGACGGTTGCCGGTTTTGATGTTTATAAGGAAACTGAATCTATCAAAAAAAATATTGGGTATATGAGTCAAAAATTTGCCTTGTATGATGACTTGACAGTAAAAGAGAACATCACATTTTTTGGTGGTATTTACGGATTGTCCAAAAAACAAATAGACCAAAAACGATGCGAACTGGTTGAGGAATTGGGGCTTCAAGAAGTTACGAAGAGTCTTGTGGCTTCACTGCCCTTGGGCTGGAAACAGAAGTTAGCGTTTTCGGTTTCTCTATTGCACGAGCCTAAAATCGTTTTTTTAGATGAGCCTACTGGTGGTGTAGACCCTATTACCAGACGTCAATTTTGGGAAATGATTTATAAAGCTGCCCATAATGGGACTACCATTTTTGTAACTACACATTATATGGACGAAGCAGAATATTGCGACCGTGTTTCCATAATGGTGAATGGGAAAATTGAAGCTTTGGACACCCCAAAAAAGCTAAAAGAGCATTATAAAACAGACACAATGAACCATGTGTTTTTAAAACTCGCCAGAGGATGAAACGATTTGTAGGTTTTGTAAGAAAAGAGTTTTATCACATATTCCGTGATAAACGTTCCCTATTTATATTATTCGGAATGCCCATAGCCCAAATATTGTTGTTTGGTTTCGCCATTACCAATGAAATTAACAACGTGGATATAGGCATTTTAGACCAGGCCAATGATGTTACTTCCAAAGAAATCATCAATAAAATATCTGCTTCAAAGCATTTCAGTATTGTAGATATCATACATCAGGAGTCATCCATAGAATCCATATTCAAAAAAGGAAAGGTAAAGGCCGTACTTCAATTTGAAAACAACTTTGGAAATAATCTCATTAAAGAAAAACAGGCAAATGTACAAGTACTTACCGATGCTACAGACCCTAATATGGCCAGTACCATCAGCAATTACATTTCTTCAATACTTAAAAAGTATCAGCAAGAATTGAACAAGAATGTTTCCGTTGATTATCAGATTGTACCGCAAAGCAGGATGGTTTATAATGCAGAGTTGAAAAGTGTTTATATGTTCGTTCCCGGTGTGATGACGGTTATTTTGATGTTGGTATCGGCAATGATGACGTCCATATCGATAACCCGTGAAAAAGAACAGGGTACAATGGAAATTTTATTGGTTTCCCCTTTGAAGCCATTTCAGGTCATTATAGGTAAAGTGTTTCCATACATTTTCCTATCTGTTATCAATGCCGTAGTCATCGTCTTGTTGAGCATTTTTGTATTTCATGTGCCTGTTAATGGCAGCTTATTCTTATTAGGGATTGAAAGTGTCCTGTTTATCATCACATCACTTGCTTTGGGTATTTTAATTTCTACCATATCGGCAACACAGCAAACAGCTATGATGATTTCCCTTATGGGCTTAATGTTACCCACCATATTACTATCCGGGTTTATTTTCCCTATTAGCAGTATGCCATTACCGCTTCAGGTTATTAGCAACATCATACCTGCAAAATGGTTTATAATCATTGTAAAAGGCATAATGTTAAAAGGTATTGGAATTGGTTTTGTTTTAAAGGAAACCTTTATTCTTCTTTTAATGACCTTAGTGTTCATTGGTGTAAGTGTGAAGAAATATAAAATTAGACTAGAGTAAGATGAAAATAATACTATACATCATAAAAAAGGAGTTTAAGCAAATCTTTAGAAATAAAGGAATGCTACCCATCATATTTATTTTACCTGTGCTACAATTGGTCATTTTATCAAATGCGGCTACCTACGAAATAAAAAATATACAATTTGGATATGTCGATGCCGATAACAGTAGCATCTCCAGAGGGTTGATAGAACAATTTGAATCTTCGACTTATTTCAATGTTTCAGAAAAGTTTCCCTCTGAAAAGGAGGCTTCCCAAGCAATGCAGGAAGGTACGATTGATGCGTATTTAAATATACCTACCCATTTTGAACGGGATTTACAAAAAGACAAAACAAAAGATATAGGCGTATTTATTGATGCCATTGATGGTTCGGCAGCGGGAGTTATCAATGTTTATATAACCCAAATTATACAGAACTACAACAAAAATATTGTAGCGGATTTGATACAGGTTTCAGATGCTGTACAAAAACCGAAAAATATAGATAGCATTCCCCTATTTTGGTACAACCAGACTTTAAACTACAAAACGTTTATGGTGCCTGGGATTTTGGTTTTGCTTGTAACAATGATTACCCTGTTCTTATCAGGAATGAACATTGTTAGAGAAAAAGAAATTGGTACGCTAGAACAGATAAATGTTACACCCATAAAAAAACATCATTTTATAATTGGGAAGTTATTCCCATTTTGGGTATTGGGCTTAGGATTATTGACCATTGGTTTAATTCTGGCTAAAGTTATTTTTAATGTACCTATGATAGGAAACCTAGGACTTCTTTATGTTTATACCGCCGTTTACATATTAGTGATTTTGGGAATTGGATTGTTCATCTCAAACTTCACCGACACACAACAGCAAGCAATGTTTATTGCTTGGTTTTTTGTAGTAATATTCATATTGATGAGTGGATTGTTCACACCTATTGAAAGTATGCCAAAATGGGCACAAATACTCACTGAATTTAATCCAGTCAAGTACTTTGTGGAAATCATACGAATGGTCATGCTCAAAGGTTCTAGCTTTAACGATGTTTTCCCTTTGGCCATAAAAACATTAGTATATGCTATAGTTATGAATGGCTTGGCTGTCTGGAGTTACAAAAAAACACTATAGTATTAAAAATGTGAAAAAGCATATCTAAAACAAATTCAACTCATTTATGTTTTTTCAGATATCTAAATTTTAATAATGAGAACTTAACTGTTAAAACAAATGATTATAATGGTAGTATAGACTCCCCTCTCATAATATGTTGTCTTAAATCCTTTAGAATTGTCATTTTCAACCTTTCGTTAATCTTGTTTTTCTCATCAAAAACCAAATGATGCAACGAACATGGATTATCACTATTACATTTTTCCAGACTTAATAAACAAGAATTAAGCCTCTCTTCACCATCAACCGTTTCTATGATTTGCATAACTTTTGTTTGCAACTGATCACTGGTTAGATAAAATCCTCCTTTTGGGCCTTTAGTTGAAGATATAATATCTTTTTTGGAAAGAGCTTGCAAAATCTTAGCAATATAGTGTTTAGGCACATTAATAGGTTCAGCAATATCTTTAATCATTATTTTTTGCTCTTCTGAAGAATGTACTGCTAAATATAAAACCGCTTTTATAGCGTACTTAGTTGAATTTGAAAACATAATCTTTAGACTTGTTAATATTGAACAAAAGTAAAAAAGATATTTTTATCTTAAATGTGATTTTTATCATATTTTACTAACAAGCCCCATATTATATTTGCATCATATTAAATCAATAAAAATGAAACAAACACTAAAACTCATTGCACTTATTATTTCATTCACCCTATTTAATTGTGGTGGAAGTGAAAAGAAAGAAGAAGTTTCTTATGGTAAAAAAACACCTGAAGTTAAAGTAAAGGCCTCTGAACGTATAGACCTGAAGAACAAAGGAGTTGGTCCTGTAACATCGGTTGACCTTGCACTCGTCGTAGACCAAGACATGGCTACACACGGTAAGGAGATATACGAAAAAATGTGTACCGCTTGCCATAAAGCAGAAAAAAAATTCATTGGCCCCTCACCTAAAGGGATTTTAAGCCGACGCACACCAGAATGGGTGATGAACATGATTTTGAATCCAGAGCAAATGGTAAAGGAAGATCCTTTGGCCAAAGACTTATTAATGGAATTTAATGGATCGCCCATGGCCAATCAAAACTTGACCAAAGAGGAAGCCAGAGCTGTTCTTGAATATTTTAGAACGCTCTAAATTTCAATAATAACACTAAACAAAAAACCAATGAAAACACTAATCAAATCATTATTATTTTTTGTGCTTTTTGGATGTTTCGTAGCTTGTAATAATGCTACAAAATCATCTGAAAACGCAACAAATGACACTACTACTGATGAAACTTCAACTAAAAAAACAGGACAAGCTTTCATTAAAGATGAAGGAGGTACACCTAACGCATTACAGTTAGCGATTCAGTCAGAAGATCACTCAACATTAGTTGCTGCTGTGCAAGCTGCAGGTGTCGAAAACGCATTGGTAAATGTTGGCCCATTAACAGTATTTGCACCAAATAATGCTGCATTTGCAAAAATTGATGAAGCGACTCTAAATAGCCTTTTAGAACCAGAAAACAAAAGTAAACTCGCTTTTATTTTAACACATCATGTTGCGCCTGCCAACTACCCAGTTGATATGCTAAAAAAGAATGCGCAAAAAGGGCGTAAACTTTATATGGCTTCAGGTAAATACTTGGAAGTTACTGAGAAAGATGGTGACCTCTTTGTAGATGGAGTTAAGATATTAGGTACTGTTAATGTAAGTAACGGTTGGGTGCACGTCACTGAGGATGTCATCTTACCAAGAGAATAAATAAATCAACTAATTAAAACAAAATTATATGAATACAATAGGTAAATATTTGTTGAGTATTACTGCACTTATTTTTATAACAAGTTGCGGTAATAACAACAATTCTAACAATTCTGGCGCTATGTCTTCGAGTAAAGCCGAAAAGGTATATGTAGCACCAGGTGAACATGACGAATACTATGCTTTTATGTCTGGAGGTTATAGCGGTAACTTAACTGTTTATGGCCTACCTAGCGGTAGAATGTTAAAAGAAATCCCTGTATTTTCACAATTTCCAACATCAGGCTATGGTTATTCTGAAGAAACCAAACCGATGTTAAATACGTCTTTCGGATTTGTACCTTGGGGCGACTCTCACCATCCAGATATTTCACAAACTAATGGAGAATTAGATGGACGATGGATTTTTATCAATGAAAATAATACTCCTAGAATAGCACGTATTAGTTTAGAAACTTTTGAAACGGAAGAAATTATTGAATTGCCAAACAGTGCTGGTAACCATGCCTCTTCTTTTGTAACTGAAAATACCGAATATATTGTTGCAGGTACACGTTTTGCAGTTCCTAATCCACAACGCGATATGCCAATTAATGAAATGAAAGGACAATTCAAAGGACCTTTATCATTTGTAAGTATAGCCGATAATGGACGTTTAAATCTTGAATTCCAATTAAACATGCCTGGTTTCAACTACGATTTAGCACATCCAGGTCGTAATAAATCTCATGGTTGGTTTTTCTTTACAAGTTATAATACTGAAGAAGCCAATACATTAATGGAAGTTAACGCTTCACAGAATGATAAAGATTATATCGCAGCTGTGAACTGGCAAAAAATTGCCGAATATGTTAAAAATGGTGGTGGTGAAAAAGTAGCTGGTACATATGCACATAATGTATATGACGAAAAAACACATACAGCGACATCGACAATGAAAGAAGGTGTGATTTCAGTTAATCCAAAAGATGTAGAAGGTGCTGTGTTCTATATTCCTATTCCAAAATCACCTCACGGTTGCGACGTTGACCCGTCTGGTGAGTACATTATTGGTAGTGGTAAATTATCTACAGATTTAAGTGTGTATTCATTCGAAAAAATGTTGACCGCAATAGCAAATAAGGATTTTGTTGACGATTCTTACGGAATACCTGTTTTAAGTTATGAAAACACTATTGCAGGTGTTGTTAAACAGCCAGGACTAGGACCATTACATACTGAGTTTGACGGACAAGGAAATGCTTATACGACATTCTTTATCTCTTCTGAAGTTGTAAAATGGAAATTAGGCACTTGGGAAATATTAGATAGACAACCAACCTTCTACTCAGTTGGTCACCTAATGATACCTGGAGGAAATTCTAGAAAACCATTTGGTAAATACATGGTAGCACTTAACAAAATAACTAAAGACCGTTACTTACCAACGGGACCTGAATTAGAACACTCTGCGCAGTTGTATGATATTTCTGGAGACAAAATGGAATTATTATCAGATTTCCCAACGCATGGAGAACCTCACTATGCCGCAGGAATTAGAGCAGATATCATTAAAGATAAAAGTAAAAAATATTACGAATTATCTGAAAATGAACATCCATATGTGGCTAAGAGCGAAAGTGAAGCTACGGTTACACGAAATGGTAATGAAGTTCATATAAGTATGACCATGATACGTAGTCACTTCTCACCAGATAATATTGAAGGTGTTAAGGTTGGAGATAAAGTATATCTGCACTTAACAAATCTAGAACAAGATTTTGACGTACCGCACGGATTCTCAATAATTGGTGCCAATACATCAGAAATTTTAGTAATGCCAGGACAAACAAAAACCATTGTTTGGGAACCAAAACGCGAAGGTGTTTGGCCATTCTATTGCACTGATTTCTGTTCTGCATTACACCAGGAAATGCAAGGTTATATAAGGGTGTCTGCGGCAAATGCAAACACACCTCTTAAATTCACCTTAGATGAATAAGAGAGTTGAATAGTTTTAGTGTTAAAAATGTTATTTAACTCAATATGGGCGAGTCGTAATAACTCGCCCATTCTTTTAAATTCAAACTCATAAAACATCACTGACCGCATTACTTTATCCTTGAGATGAGTTATTCTGAGATGTTACATATTACTACAATAAAATATTAGCACATGAAATCCGCAAGTATCATAATGATTATAGGCTCAGCTCTATTATTGGGATTATTTGTTTTTCCTTTATGGAGTATTGAGCTAGAAGCTCCACAGTACCCAAATGGTATTGGGATGAATATTCATCTCGATGGACTTCAAGGTAAAGAAAAACACGATTTACAAAATATAGATGGCTTAAATCATTACATAGGCATGAGTAAACTTCCTAAACCAGAAGATATGTGGGAGTTTAGTGTATTCCCAAAAGTCATTGGTGGTATGGCTGCCCTAGGCATTATTATAGGATTGTTAGGTCTGTTTAAAGGTATTTCACCCAAATGGTTTTTAGGTTGGTTAATTCTTATGTGTATATTAGGAGTATTAGGTATGTACGATTTTAATGCATGGATGGTAGATTATGGTACCAACTTAGATCCAAAGGCTATTATGAAAATGACAGATGCAGATGGTAATCCACTAAGTTATAAACCACCTTTATTTGGTACGAGACATATTTTAAATTTCGTAGCAAAATCTTATCCGCATACAGGTGCTTATATGATGGGCTTTGGTATGTTCTTAACCTTTGTTGCTTATTGGTTAGGCAATAAAAAAATGAAATCTATTAAAGCATGAAACGAATAAGCCTTTTACTCATACTATTTACTTTTTTAAGTTGCAGTAAAACACCTGAACCAATTAAATACGGAACAGATATGTGTCACTTTTGTAAAATGACCATCGTCACAAAAACTCATGCTGCTCAAATGGTTACTGGCAAAGGCAAACAATATAAGTTTGATGCTATTGAATGTATGATTAGATTCTTAAATGATAAACAAGAACTTATTTTAGATAGCAACCTATTAATTACGGATTACACCTCACCAGGCACAATGATAAATGCCAAAACCGCGAGCTATGTAATTAGTGAAGCAGTTAGTAGTCCTATGGGAGCCAATCTAACCGGATTTAGTTCTTTCGAGCAAGCCAAAAAAGCAATAAATAATTCATCGGCTGATTATTATGATTGG
This sequence comes from Winogradskyella pelagia, assembly GCF_017581965.1. Lineage (GTDB taxonomy): Bacteria > Bacteroidota > Bacteroidia > Flavobacteriales > Flavobacteriaceae > Winogradskyella > Winogradskyella pelagia. The sequence continues at coordinate 391,740 of NZ_JAGEVF010000002.1, read as the reverse complement.
GATGGTATTTTCAAAAAACTCAACTAAATTAATAGCATGAAACTACTATTTAGTGTTATTCTTTTTATAATCTCAACCAGCTTTGCATCATCACAGACAACTACTGTTTGCAATGCAGGTTGCGATTTTACATCCATTCAAACGGCTGTTGATAGTTCTAAAAGCGGAGATCGTATTTTCATAAAAAAAGGACTCTACAAAGAATCAAACATTATTATTTATAAAAAATCACTTCACATCTCAGGCGAAGAAGGAACGATTATCGATACACAAAATAACGGTTATGGTTTTTCTGTAGAAGCCACAGATATCATCATTAAAAATTTAATTATAAAAAACATTGAGGTTAGTTATACCAAAGAATATGCAGCCATTTTACTATTTAAATCTTATGACTTTGAGATAGAAAATATCACGGTAGAAAACGCATTTTTTGGATTTTTAATTCAGAAATCTAAGGATGGTATTGTACATAACAATACTATTTCTGGAGAAGGAAAAGCCGAAGCAGATTCTGGTAATGCCATACATCTTTGGCACTGCGAAAACATTAGAATTACCAATAACGATGTAAGACGAATGCGCGATGGTATTTATTTAGAATTTGGAAGTAATAGTTATATCTCAGACAACTACTCCACTGAGAATATGCGCTATGGATTGCATTTTATGTTCTCTAATGAAAACACTTATGAGAATAATATTTTTGAAGCAAATGGTGCTGGTGTTGCCGTAATGTTTTCAAAAAAAATTAAAATGTATAATAACATTTTTAAGAAAAATTGGGGAACAGCTTCCTATGGTATCCTTCTCAAGGAAATCAATGATGCCGAATTAAAACACAATATTTTTGAAGATAATACCATTGGTATTAATGCAGATGGTACCAACCGAATTACCTACACTGAAAACACGTTTAAAAATAATGGCTATGCCATAAAAGTGCATGGTGCTTGTTATGATAATATCTATTCAAAAAACAACTTCTTGTATAATTCTTTTGATTTATCCTATTCTGGCAACCTCAACAGCAATAAGTTCGAAAATAACTATTGGAGTAATTACACGGGATATGATTTAGACAAAAATGGCATTGGTGATATCCCTTACAGGCCCGTAAAACTCTTTTCGTATTTGGTAAATCGCACACCCGAAAGTATTGTATTACTACGAAGCCTTTTTATAGATATTATTGATTTTTCAGAAAAAGTATCGCCTGTTTTTACACCCGAAAATCTTATTGACAATAAACCCTTAATGACTGAAGTTACATGGTAGAAATAACCGATTTATATAAAAAATTTGGGAAGAATGATGTACTTAATGGTATCAACTTATCCATTAAAGAAGGTGGTATTTTTGCTGTACTAGGTCCGAATGGTTCAGGTAAGACTACTATTATCAAGACTATATTAGGTATGGTCATTCCAGATAAAGGCAGTATTAAAGTATTTGACACTAACATTAAAAATAATTCGGACTATCGTCATAAAATAGATTATCTGCCACAGATTGCTAATTTTCCCAGCAACCTAAAAGTGAATGAATTAATAAAAATGATTAAGGATCTTAGAGGTAAAACTGACGCAGACCAAAATCTTATAGAAACATTTAAACTAGAACCCTTTCTGAACAAAAAGCTTGGGACATTGTCTGGAGGAACTAAACAAAAAGTCAATATTGTTTTAACCTTTATGTTTAACAGCCCAATAATCATCTTAGATGAACCAACTACAGGCTTAGATCCTATTTCATTAATTAGATTAAAAGAATTAATTCAGAAAGAAAAAGCCAAAGGAAAAACCATTCTTATCACCTCTCATATTATGAGTTTTGTTGAGGAAGTTGCAGATAATATTGTTTTTATTCTCGAAGGAAAAATATACTTCAAAGGCAGTATTGAAGAACTAAAGGCAAAAACCAAACAACAAGATTTTGAACATGCCATTGCTAACATTTTAATCGAAAACCATGCTTAAAATATTAAAATATAGTTTTTTCGATTTAATGCGCAGCAGTTGGAGTTATGTCTATTTTGCATTCTATCTTTTATTAGGCATTGTATTGCTTTTTCTCAATAATGATTTGTCAAAAGCAGTCATTACATTAATGAATGTCATCATTGTATTGGTGCCATTAATTGGTACCATTTTTGGAGTGATGTACTATTATAATTCTAAAGAATTTACAGAACTCTTATTGGCTCAACCACTAAAACGCTCTTCTATTTTTTTAGGTCAGTATTTAGGTGTTGCCATTTCATTATCCATGAGTTTGATTCTCGGTTTAGGATTACCATTTATTGCTTATGGTTTGTTTAAATCTAATGCCATTTGGGACTTTTCACTATTACTCATTGTTGGTATATTTCTAACCTTCATATTTAGTGCCTTAGCTTTTAATATTGCGCTATCTAACGAAAACAAGATTAAAGGCTTTGGTTACGCCATCCTTTTGTGGTTGTTCCTCGCCATTATTTACGACGGGTTGTTTTTAATGTCGCTCATTTTATTTGAAGACTATCCATTAGATAAAGTATCCTTAATAGGCACAATGTTAAACCCAATTGATCTATCGAGAACGCTAATTCTTTTAAAATTGGATATCTCAGCCTTACTAGGATATACAGGAGCGGTATTTAAGCAATTCTTCGGTACTAGTTTTGGCTTAATCGTTTCGTTTTTAGCCTTGACTTTATGGGTAGGATTACCTGTTCTGAGAATTATCTATAAATCAAAGAAAAAAGATTTTTAATCATGAAATACAAAACTTTTCACATTCAGGCACTTCTTATAGCTTTACTGATACTAGGTTGCAAAAATGATAAAATTTCAACATCGGAATCCGTTATAATTCCTGAAGGCTTAGTGCTAAAAAATGATGAAAAGTGGATTGCTAATGAAGAAACACATCTTGGCATGAAACGCATAGATTCTATTCTAAAAAATAACACTTCTTCAGATGGAAAAGTGTTAGGCGATGCCCTATCTAAAGAAACAAGTTATATTATTAAAAGTTGTGATATGAAAGGTGAACCACATGACCAACTTCACTTAATATTAGTTCCTATTTTAGAGGAAATAACCGACTTAAAAGACGTCACTGAAGTGGATAAGTTAGAAAATAAAGTGACCTATTTAAAAGGCTTAGTTAATATTTGTTTTCAATACTTTAAAGCTTAATGTAAGCTGACAAATGTCAGGTAATTTAAGACAAATTTGTCCGATATTCGCATTATGATATTAAAGGTTATTCATAAAATTACAGCACTGTTTCTAACGTTCGTTCTATTAGCGAACAGTATTAACAATGTTGTTATTGTAACTGATTTTGTCATTAATCAAGATTTCATTGCCAAAACACTTTGTATTCAAAAAGAAGAGCAAAAAGGCTGTAATGGTAAATGTCAATTACGAAAAGAACTTGTTCAAAATAATACAGATGGTAATTCTGATGCACCTTCACAAAATAGCAATAGAACACGATTAGATGTCTTTGTGATTTCTGAAATAAATCTAAATACAGACCTTTCAAATAATAACTTACAATCACAACATTTCAATAGTGATTTAAGGTTATTTCAACCTATATCTAAGTTTTACGATTTAGATACGCCACCACCAATTTTAAGTTAATTCTTTTCTGCGTGCATTCCGCACAACTCACTTTGCTATGCGTATAAAACACACATAGAAAGGGAAATTACATCCAATTATTAAACAAATAAGAAAGAAATGAAACTTAAATATATATTACCATTAGTACTTTTAGTACTCGTATTCTCATGCTCTACAGACGATGATGATAATACTAATCCTGTAAACGAAGTCGAAGGTTTATTACTAGTAAAAGAAATTGTTAATGGCAACCAAACCATAGAGCTTTTTAACAAAAAAGGTATGTTTGAAACTGGTTACAATGAAATTAGTATACGTCTAAAAGATAATACAACTGATACTTACTACGAAGATGCTATTTTATCATGGATGCCAATAATGCAAATGCCTACAATGCAACATTCTTGTCCTAAATCAGCAATTACAAAAGCGGATGGAAAAGATACGGTTTACAAAGGCTTTATAATCTACCAAATGACTAATATGGACAGTTCTGGATGGTCATTAACGCTAGACTATACTATTGATGGCATGGACTATTCTCTAACAGAAACCATCAATGTTATGCAATACGAAAACCAAAATGTGGCGAGCTTTATGGCAAGCGATGACTCTAGATATATTTTGGCATTAATCGAACCAAAAGACCCAAGCATTGCTATCAATGAAATGAAAGTTGGTTTATTTAAAATGCAAAATATGATGACATTCCCTGTTGTTGAAGATTATACCATTGCTTTAGATCCACGTATGCCTGGCATGGGAAATCACAGTTCACCGAACAATACAGACCTTACTTATAATAGTGTTGATAATTTTTATTATGGAGATCTATCCTTAACCATGACTGGGTATTGGAAACTGAATCTTAAGTTAATGAATTCTGGTGACGACGTTTTAAAAGGTGAAGATGTCACCGAAGAAAATGAAGCTAGTAGTCTTTACTTAGAATTAGAGTTTTAAAACTTTTCTTACTGTCATTCAGAACGAGGCACGAAGTGAAGAATCTATTAAAATAACTGACTTTTTTTAGATTCTTCGGCTTTGCCTCTGAATGACAAAATCCGTTAAGCGCAAAAAATATTGGCTATGAAGAAGCTAATCACAATAATGCTTTGCATACTCTTTTCATCACTTGGTTTTAGTCAAGAAAAGAAAAACGAGCAAAAAAAAGATACCACAAAGCTCGAAGAAGTCGTTATTAAAACACGACGTAAACTTAGTAGCTACAGGCAAGAAAAAACCTTATCTAGTATAGACGACTATTTAGAAAAGTCTAACAACGTCACCATGATAAAACGTGGTAATTATGCATGGGAACCGACCATAAACAATATGGTAAGTGACCGTTTGGTAGTCACTATTGATGGTATGCAAATTTTTGGTGCTTGTACTGACAAAATGGATCCAATCACGTCTTATGTCGATGTTTCAAATCTTGAAAAAGTAACTGTTGGTTCAGGCCAAGAAGGTACGGAAAATGGACATTGTGTGGGTGGAGGAATCGATTTGCAATTACCAACTTCAAAATTTAACGAATCTGGTCTAAAAACAAGTGCAGATTTAGGCTATGAAACCAACGGCAACTTCATTGCTACGGGTTTAGATCTGGAGTATTCTGGGCAGAAGTTCTTTATTAGCGCTGACGGAATTTTCAGAAAATCTGAAAACTATGACGCTGGTAATAATTTAGAAGTTTTGTATTCTCAATTTCGGAAGTATAATATTTCGTTACAATCGGGTTATAAAATTTCAGAAAATCATAGCGTCGATGCCAATATTATTTATGATAGAGCAACAGATGTTGGCTATCCAGCCTTACCAATGGATGTGTCTTTAGCCGAAGCCCTAATTACATCTTTTACACACAACTATAATCCAGAGGATAAAGCCTTAAAAACGCTTGAAACCAAGTTGTATTTTAATACCATTACACATATTATGGACGACACCAAACGTCCAGATGTACCAATACGCATGGATATGCCTGGCTGGAGTGACACATTCGGATTTTACAGTAAAGCAGATGTTTTAAAAGGACAGCATCATTTTACATTTAACCTCAATGGGTTTTATAACAAATCGCTAGCTGAAATGACCATGTTTTCCAACAATCCTAATGAGCCAGATATGTTTATGTACACATGGCCAGACATTAGAACCTTATACTCTGGTATTTTCGTAAAAGATGATTGGCATTTTGCTGATGGTAAATCATTATCGTCATCGGTGAGATTGGGCTATCACACCAACAGAATTGCAAAAGAAGTTGGTGTTGAAAGTCTTCAAATATTTCATCCCAATATTGACGACCAACAAAGTCGATTTTTAATGAGTCTGGCATCTTCTTATAACATAAAAAAGGAAGATTCAAATATCGCTTTTGGTTTAGGTTATGGCGAACGTGCACCATCGGTGAGCGAAGGCTATGGATTTTTCTTATTCAATAGTTTTGATAATTACGACTATATCGGAAATCCCAATTTAAAAAATGAAAAAGCACTCGAAGCTAACTTTAATTTCTCAAAAACTTATGATAAGTTTAAAATTGGTTTAGAATCTTCTTATTTCTATATCATGGATTACATCATAGGCGATATTGCACAAAATGTAAGTTCTATGACCATTGGTGCCAATGGAGTCCGTGTATATACTGCCTTAGATAACGCTTCAATTTTTGATGTGTATGTAAATAGTAGTTATACTATTTCTGATAGATTTTCAGTAAACGGAACTGTAGGTTACAACTACGGCAGAGGTAGCAATAGTGAAAATCTACCATTAATTAGACCATTTTCTTACTTCGCTGAATTAAATTATAATAAACCCAAGTTTAATGCTTCCTTACAACTCGATGGTAACGGTAACCAAAGTAATTACAGTAGTTTTTATGGCGAAAATGAAACCGCTTCTTATGCTATTTTAAATCTTAATTTGGGCAATGCCTTTTATGGCGAAAAAGGAAGAACCATTTTAAAATACGGCATAGAAAATATTTTAGATGCCAACTATTCCACCTATGCAGATTGGAATAATATTCCGAGACAAGGACGTAATTTTTACATCAATATATCTTATGTGTTTCCTTGAAATGTTTATGAATATTACTTTACCCAAAATACATCTGTCGTATTCTCAACAAAAGATTCAGAATTATGAATTTTTTCAATATGAAGAAATTCTGCCTCTGATGCTACGTTCTGAATTTCAGGAAAGAGTACACGTTCTTCAAATCTAATATGTTGTTCTAATTGGTCTTCAATATGTTGCAAGGTTACGGTGTCATCATTATTTTTTTCAAACAATTGTATTATGCTTTTGTGTTCTGTCAAGGCACGTTTTACCAATTCGTGGTCGTTCCCTAAAACAGGAAAAATGTGTGTTTCTTCTATTTCAAAATGCGGAATTAAATGGGTTTTGTAAAACCAACTGGCATACGTCCTAATGCGTATTGGTGCTATATGATATCGAAAACCCATTCTAATTTTATAACACAATAACAACCCAAAATGATGCTCTCTGCTTAATGGTTGCAATGCTTTATGTCTTTTTAAAGGTTTAAGTGGCATACGTTTTTTGTTTAATACTATCGAATAAAATAAAACCAATCCCTAGAGGCAATAAAATGCTAAATAAAAACAATAGTAGATAATACTGTGGAAAAATTCCACTTTTAAAATAATACTTAATACCTTGTATTAACAGCAATAATTCTGTTAACGCAAAGCCTAATACAAAACTATAGATTCCAAAAGTTAATGATTTTGAAACCGTAACCAAATCACTTTTCAAAATAAAAGCAAATAAAAATCCAGTAATAACACCAAGCATTAATAAATGGATAAAGCCAATAATAAAATTGCGATGCTCATAAACCACTTGCGAAAATTCAGTTAAAATAGAAAGTGACTGAAATATCACTTTTAAGAGAAAACAAATTAGCGTAAAAACGTACATATAAAATACCAGTTTGTTTTTCTGATTAGCTAGAGTATTGAATTTCGGTTTTAAAACTTGAAAGAATTTATACAACACTAAAATTTGAGTTACAACACCAAAACCATTAATCCATAATAAACTATCATGAGGTGCAAACCATTGAATTGGCAATGCAAAGGTTAATACAGTTGATGTTATTAAAAACCAGAAAAACTGTCTGAATATTTTAGAGTTTTGAATATTTAAAAGATGAAAAAAGACCGCTAAAGCAGCTATTAAAAACCAGCCATTAAACTGAAAATGCAAAAAGAATTGTATCGCTATTTGATAAAACGCCGAAGTCTGACCAAGTGTTGCTACTGCTGGGCCTAAGCACCAAACACCAAATGTAGATACAACCATAAATAGCAACGCTGTTTTTAACAACTTTTGACTTACACTTGATGTGATTTTATAATGTTTCCAAATCAAATACACAAAGTAATAACTACAAAAAATATGTAAGGTTGAAAACGAAATGGAAATAGCAGCATACCCTTGAAACGGGAAACTCAGCATCATACCAACAACGGCAAATTCGGTTAACCAAAACAACCGATTGAAAACCTTGAGTTTCTCGGGCACAAAATAATGCACAAAAAGAACATACAACATTAAGTACACCCAACCCAACATCGCTACATGAGAATGCGCGTGCGTTAAAAACCTATAATTAATACCAATAGAGTCTATAAACGAAAAACGCAACGCCAAGCCCATTAGCGCAGCAATAAAGAAATTAATTAAACAGACTATGACTAATTTTTTTGGCATCTTTTAAATTGATGAAGTAGAAATGTAATGAATTAAGATAAAAATCCTGAAATGTTTAGGGGAACATTTCAGGATTAAACTACAGGTTAAAGAGTAAATAAAGGGTTGCTATTAATCAAATTGTGTTTCTAAGGCTATAGCTTTAGGGAATAAAATATTATTTTCTAGGTGAATGTGTAAATGCAAGTCTTTTTCAAATTCTTCTAGCATAGCAAAGGCTACTTTATACGTATTACAAGCATCAGCTGGTGGATTGTAATTGTCTGTTAATTCTGCAATGTCTCTAAAACGTTGGCCTTCATTATCGTGTTCTTCCTTCATCATAGCAATTGGATTTTCTACAGTGCCAAATTGCGGTGATTGGATTGCTTCATTTTTTAATTTAGCACTAACCATTCTTTTTACAAACGGAAAAAGGATAAGTTCTTCTTTTTTCATATGTGATGCTAATTCGCCTGCCGAAGCTGTAAATAGCTCGTTTATTTTAAACAACTCTGGATGACGCTCGCCATGCACACGACATAATTTGTTTAAAAACTGAAGTAACACAGGTATTTTTTCTTCTACATATCTGTGGTGTTTTTTCTCAATATATTCTGCCAACAAGTCTAGTGGCCAAGACTTATAGTCAATACTTTCGCCTGTTTTAGCATTAAAAACGTCATTTAGTTCTGCTATAAGCACAGCTTCATCAATTCCTTTTTTTTCGCAGGCTTCGGCGACTGTTCTATTACCATTGCAGCAAAAATCAATTTTGTATTTAGAAAAAATAGCTGCAGTTCTAAAATCGTCTGCAACATACTGTCCTATTTCTTTTTCGGTGTTTTTTTGTAATACTTCCATATTTATAATTTATTTCGGACAAATCTATCCTATTTATATTGAAATTTTTTTTAGGTTTTTAAAAATGAAACACCAGACTTAATCTCTAGCGCTAATCGTTCTAACGTTGTGTTGTCTAGCATGTCCCTCAACTCTTCTCTTACTAACTTAAATTTATCGTGTACAGGACATGGATGATTTTCGTCGCAAGTATGCAATCCTAAACCGCAACCATTGTAAATACTATCACCATCAATAGCATAAACGATTTGAGATAGTTTTGTCGTCTCAATTTTTGTTTTATCAATCTCAAAACCACCATAAGCGCCTCTTACAGAAATTATGATGTTATGTCTTACTAAGGCTTGTAGAATCTTTGCTGTAAAGGCTTGAGGTGAATCTATCTTTTCAGATATTTCTTTCGGACTCACACGCTTATTTTCCGATGAGTTCACCGCAATATATATCGCTGCTTTTATACCATACTCGCAAGCTTTCGAAAACATCTGCATTGACTTCTGTTATTACAAAGATATTAATTGTTTTTATTTCAGACTAATTTATCCTATTTAATTACTCATTTTTTTATTGATGCAAGTTAAAAGATTAAAATATCTTTTAATATCTTTAAATTAAATCTGAATTTAAATGATATCCAAAGCTTCAAAATATGCTATAAGAGCAGTGCTGTATTTAGCACAAAAAAGCGAAATTAATAATAAAATTGGGGCTAAAGCCATAGCCGAGGAAATACAAGTACCGCATCCGTTTCTTGCGAAATTATTAAGAGACTTAGCTACAAAAAATATTATAACCTCGACAAAAGGACCTACTGGTGGTTTTTATTTGTCTGAAACTAATCGGAAGGAAAATATTTGGAATATCATTGAAAATATTGATGGTAGCATTAAATTTGAGCAATGTTTTTTAGGTCTTTCTGCTTGTGACGATAAAAATCCATGTCCAGTTCATCATCTAGCAGCTAAATTTAAAACCGAAATTTTAAACCTTTTTAAACATAAATCTATTGATGATTTGGTGAAGGAAATTAAGATGGAAAGTACTCTAATTTCTTTAAAGGGATTAAATCTTTAAAGCAACAATATCAAATTAAATTTTTCAATTATTGGTAAACCTTCAGTAACTTCTAGCTAAAATTATTAGTTTTTTTAAGATAGGTATAGTTACTATGTAGATAGCGATTAATATTCCTAGACCTGAAATGAAAAGAGCTACATAAACTAAATACTGTGCATCTTGCATTTCAGAGAATGGTGATTGGTCAGAAAAATGAATCCAATAACTTCTTTTTACTCCAGCAACTAGTAGTGATATTAGGAATAATAAGAGCGTTCCGTTAAAGAGTTTTAAACCAAACTCAACCATAAAGGTCATTCGTTGAAACTTCCTATTAATATCGCCAGCTACAAAATAAATTGAAGAAAATAATATCATTGTATTAATCCCAATCGTTGTGCCCATTGAATGCGCAACTGTTATATGGGTTCCGTGTGTGTAGTAATTTATCGCAGGAATAGAAATGAAGAGTGCTAGTATTATATTAGAAAATATCCAAAAATCTGCCGTCTTCAAAAATTTAACAGCTACTTGATGTTGTGCTAGTGAGTTTTTTGATAAACCTAGTGTCCAATCATAAATAATTGATGCCAAAACAATCCATTCTGACATACTTACGCCATAGGCTACATAACGAATCCAAGGTTGAGTAGGTAATAAATAAGTATGGTGAGCCCAGCCAAACATAAGGTTAGTAAGGCCTAGAAAATAAAAGAAAAAAACTTTTTTATTTCTACCCATCTTATCCTCTTTACTAATTTTGGACATTACGTAAATGGATATTCCGTAAACTAGCATATTCCAAGAACCAGTAAAGGAACCGTACGACTTCCATTGTACAGCCATATCCTTGGTAAAGTGACTTCGAAAATCTTCAAAGAGCCAAAAGTGTGCTTCAGATAAATGATAAATCATAAAGACAATACCTGTTCCCCACATCCAATAATATACAGGCCAATTTGTAACGCTGCCCCACAATGTTTTAAATAAATTGATTCCGAACAAGACCCATCCCAAAAGGATCGGAATGACTAAAACAGGAGTGAAAGCTAAATATTCTCTACCATCCATATTTCCTATTAAGTATGAAAAATACAATGCCAGACCAGTCAATACATAAAGAATAAAATGTATTTTCAACAATCTATATGAGTAGAATTGTAACTTGTTTAGATAAAAATATATACTCCCAACTGCGCTGAGAATAACCCAAGATATTCCGTATGTAACGTGCAGTGGACGAAGCTTACTAAATGGGGCAAACTCTTTAAATAGTTCTGGATAAATATACTGTAACGATGCGCTAAGACCGAAAACCACACCTATTAATAATGAAATCAGGGCAAGAATTAAGAAATATATTGGGTATTTGCTATTCATCTTTATACTTAATCTTTACCCATCCTGTGGCTTCAATATCAGCCTCGTAATTAGGATAGAAACCTGACTGATCTATCACTTTTAGATATTCAATAATTGCTTCCTTTTCGACTTCTGTAAAATTAAAGTAAGGCATACTTTTTATGCCACTATTCAAAAATGTGTTAATATAATCTGGTCCTTTATTGGGGTGTGAATATATATTGGTTAGATCTGGTCCTAAATAACCTCCTAGTCCATAAATTTGATGGCAAGACCAGCAATTATTGCTTTGCCATAAATTTTGCCCTTTAATTGCTTTAGGGGATAAGGCAATAGACGGATAATATGATTCAGAACTATAAATCAAGCGATTGTATATTATAAAAATTACAATAAGGGATACTAATACAATCATTTTGACCTCAGTGCTTTTATTTTTAGACCAGACTAACACAATAGAACTACCAATTATTAATTTTCATAAATTTCTTTCACAGATGATTTTTCTACCTTTTGTTGAAGTAAGCTTATTCTGTGTCCATTTAAAGAAGTGTTTTTCTCTTTTGAATGATAGTGTCTCAAATGATGTTCTTTCTGCCTTCCAGAACTAAAACTTGATACCCTTTTTAAATATCCAATAACGCGTGTGGCATGGTCGACATTGGCCGAATTACACTGTTTACAATTATACTCAGTACTTTTATCAATATGAAGACAGTCGTTACAAATTGTAATCCTAATATTGAAACAAAAATAATTACATCCGGCCTTAGCAGTAGCATAGATTAGTTTTATAAATCCATCCTTGTTTGGGGACTCCTCTAAATTAAGATGTAGCGCAGAGCCACCGTCTAAATATTTTATAGTTTCATTACCGTGAAGTACTATTTTGTCCAAAGTGTTTATGGTGTCATCTTCGACTATATAGAAATACGAATTATAGCAGTCTCTGTTCACAATTAATCCATCTTCTTTATCCCATTTGGCATTTTTCACTCCAAGATTTTCAGCAGGCACAAACTCAGTATTAAACATATAACCATAATGCTTTTTGGCTGCTCTGTTTTCGTCGTATATCAACTTTAAATATTTATTTACAAAGTTTTTATAGACTTTATTATTTCCCACTTTTATACCTTTACTCTCAGCCGCTTCTGCCATTCCATTTATACCAATGGTAAGGAATTGCTTGTCCAGCGAGATAAACCCAGCATCATAAGCAGGTAGAAGACCTGCAGTATAGTATTCTTCCATGAGTAGTCTAAAGGCTGTTTGGTATTTATGAACCTTTTTTACTTCATCAATGATGTTCGCGTTATTTTGAATAAGTCTATTCATATTCAAAGTAATCACATTTATTGAGCCTGTAGCCACACCTCCTGCACCTAAGGAATAGCTAAATGTATTATCGCTTATCTCATTTCTTAATCGACAACACGAAGCGAGACTGTCTGCGTTTTCAGATTGATAGATAAAAAACGAATTTCCTTCACTAAGTTCTTGAGCACACATTTCTGTAAACTCAAAATCAACGGGTTTTCCATCATCCGTGAGCATAGCAGCGGTGACTACAGGAAAAGTAAGTACGGCTTTCGTTCGCTCTTGATTAAACCATTTCATAAAAAAAGCTTGAAGTTCTTTCACACTTTTCCATTCGGGTTTTATCATATCCGGAAAAACAAAGTCACCAAACATACTATTAAAATAGGCCTCATCGTATAGGGAAATATTCCAGAAAACAGATTGGTAACCTCTAGCGGCAGCTGGTTGATTTATCGCATATACAACGTGCTGCAAGTGATTTTCAACAAGTTTTTTATGTGTTTTTAAGTAGTCTTTACCATAATCTAATGATGCAAAATGGTCAAAGTACATTAAGAATTCAACAGTAGCCAATGCTCCTGCAAATTGTGAACTTATGGCAAAAACAAGATTTACAAATTCTCCGCAAAAGCTTTCAAGATGTTTTGGGGCTTGACTCTCTCCGCCTAACTTGGTAAGACCATCAAGAAGAAAAGGATACATACTAATTGATGCGCAATAAGGCTTTAATGATGTTTCGTCATGAACGTAAATCTCATGAGACTCTATCTGGCGAATATATTCCTTCGCCAGTTCCTCACCGAATAGAAAGCTGATTTTCTGCCTAATCAATTCTCGATTCACTTGAATATTAATATCCTTATTAATTTCGGCTTCCATAGTAGCAATATTTTTGGACGTTACATTGGCGTTGGCATCTACCTTTGAACCATCAGCAGCGTTAGCTGATTGTAAATAATGATGAATAAAGTCTATTTTCTTGTTGATTTGTTCATTAGATAATCTTATCATAGTCTGCTATTTTAGAAATAAGTGATTTAGTTGTTTATTTGTTTCGACTTCAATGAAGCGTTGGTTAGTTGTTTTACTGTCAAGACCACCTTTTTTGAAGTCCCATTTCCCAGTTTTTAGCCAAGTAAGATGTGCTTCGATTTTCGGGTCAATGGTTTCCTCCCCTGTATAAAGACAAGTTTTGTAACCTTGCTTTTGAGCATATTTCAGTTTGGCTATAAGTTCTTTTTTATGCCATTCCCCACCCATAAAAACCACACACGTAGCAAAACCAAAATATCTATAAAGTATATCTCGGTATTCTTTATTCGTCAACTTAGCTCCACTTCCTTTCTTCCAGAGAAAGGGTGAATGGCATCCCTCACACCTTAGCGGACAGCCAGAAATGGTAAAACACAGACTTATTTCTCCAGGGACTTCCTGCAGAACAACTTGAAAATCGTAGCAATACATAATATAACTATTAAAAGACCTTTTTATCTTTTATAAAGATATAAAGTATGTGAACAACAACTAAATTTCTGATGTTATGTTATTAAAAGAGTTATTAACAAGTTAAGGCCTTATTTTTTGTCGTTGATTGAGGTTGTATTTATATGGTCGTTATTGTGTAATCGATTTCTTTAGCTCATTATCAAAGATAATTTTGAAAAACATGGATCAAGGCTTAAAGAGCAAATTGAAAAGAAAAAGCAATTGCTTCTGAATCTGCCATCAAAAATGTCGAACCACAAAAAAGTAATGAAATTCTTTCTTAAAGTTGCAGAAAACCCTCGTCAATTCTACGAATCAATGGATTACCATAATAAAAGACTTTTCCAAAATATCCTATTTCCAGAAGGTTTCCGTTTTTCAATGAAAAACAAAAAATGTCGAACCAGTAAATTGAATCTATTATTCGAACTAACTAATTCATTTTTAGAACAATACGACCCTAAAAAAGAAAAGACTCAAACAGAAAAACTGTTTGAGTCTCATTTAGTAGCGGGAACTGGACTCGAACCAGTGACCTTCGGGTTATGAGCCCGACGAGCTACCTACTGCTCTATCCCGCGATGTGGACTGCAAATATACAATGCTTTTTAATTTCTACAAGGAAATATAAAAAAAATAACGCCCAAACTAAGTCTGGACGTTATTCGTCAATTTATTAAACCAAAATTAAAATTAATCGTTATCATCTGGCTCTTCGTCCAGAGTTACCAAAACACCTTCTGTGTTTGATTTATCCAAATCAAAATCTACAATGTTTGGCAATTTATCTTTTAAGTAGGCGTAATTTCCTTTGAAACCATTATTACTTAAGAGCAAAGTTTTTAGATTGCTCAATTGGGCTAACTCGTTGGGGAGACGACCATAAAATGCGTTATTAGACAATACCAACTCTTCTAATTGGGCTAATTCACCAAACGAAGACGGTACCGTACCGAGTAATTTGTTATCAAAAACGCTTAAAACCTTTAATTTTTTTAAATTAGAGATACTTCTTGGAAGTTTTCCCATAAGCTGATTACTACTTAAGATAAGTGCTTCTAACTCTACTAACTCGCCAATAGATTCTGGAATCTCTCCAGATAATTCATTGTTATATAATTCTAAAGACCTCAACTTCGCTAAGTTGCCTATAGTAATTGGTATGGCTCCAGAAATACGATTTGAAAACAATTTTAATTCTTTTAAAGAACTTATTTCTGTTAACTCAACAGGTAATTCTCCCGATAATTTATTGAATGATAAATTGAGACTTCTTAAGGCCGTTAATTGAGATAATTCTGAAGGAATATTACCCTCGAGGTTATTAAACATCAGTTCAATGGCAACTACCTTATCATCTTCAAGGGTTACTCCAAACCAAGAATTAACCGGCTCGTTTAAGTCCCAAGTATTTGTCCAAGATTGACCATTGGTAGAATTGTAAAGTGCTAGTAGTGCTTCTTTTTCGTTTTGAGAAACGCTGGCAAATGTAAATGCAGAAAGCAAGCAACATATCAAGGTTAATTTTAAAGTTTTCATAATAGCAGATTTATGTGGAGGGGCACATTTGTTTAACGAATATAGCAGCTAATCGCTAAACGAACAACTTTTTTCGATGAACTACACAAGCAAAAAGTATAACACTATGATTTCTAGAGCTTTACCAAAATCACTGTTCAATGCTTTCTGCCTGAAAATCAAGGATTTCACCTGCGTTGGTAACTACTGAAATTTGGATGGGATTGCAGCAAATCTCACAATCTTCTATATATGTTTGAGAATATTGGGAAAGGTCTACAAGCATAGAAATTTGCTCCCAACAGTACGGACATTGAAAAAAAAATTCTTCCATTATGGCGCAATATTAAAAATCTACATTTAACAATTGGCCCGTAAGTTGTAATAATTGCAGTTCTGCAAGCTTAGCATCGTACTTTGCGCCATTTAAATTGGTTTCAGCGAGTATTAAATTAATTTGTGCTTGCCTAAATTCAAGTGAAGTTATCTGGCCAATATTGTAACGCTCTTTTGAGCGATTAAAATTATTTTTATTAGTGACTACATTCTGTCTCTGAATTTCTAAAACCTCGAGTCTATTCTTATAATTTCCCAAGGCATTTGCAATATCTCTTTCTACCTCCATCTTTATTTGATCTCTTGCAATTTCCTGATTGTCTAAGGCAATTTTGGAGTTTTGAATTCTCGTAGAAGTGGCACCACCATCAAAAAGATTCCAACTAAGGTTTATACCAGCACTAAAGTTGTACGTATCTGAGACATTACCAGGAAAAAAGACCGATTGTGGATTTCTGTTTTCATTCCATCCATACGACCCAATTAAACCAACTGTAGGAAGATAGCCAGACTTACTTACTTTTACATCGTATTCACTTAGTTGAATATTGCTTTGGTTTTGGAGTAATGTTACATTGTTTTGAGGGGCACTTTTAATGTATTGATCTAAAATCAATTCTGGAATAAAAGCAACCGTAGTATCCACCTGAAAGTCTTGTTGCAATTGGTTTGCCAATAATACTTTTAAGTCGCGTTTGGTGTTAATTAGTTGTTGTTTTATATTAATAAGATTAATACTGTCATTAGCCACATCTACTTGAGCGTTTAGAACATCTAATTTAGAATTCTGTCCATATTCAAACTGATAATCTGCTCGTGTTAAACGCTCTCTAGAAATGCGTAGTGTCTCCTTAAGTATATCGGTATTTTGGGATAATCTAGCGATTTCGTAATACACCGTAAAAAGCTGAATAATGGTGTTTTCTATGGTTTCTCTAGCTTGCAGTTCTGTAAGGTTGTACTCTTCCTTAAGTCGCTTATAATTATAAAATCTACCCATCCCATCAAATAGCGTATAACCGAGACTTAAAGCTGCATTGTAGCGCTGGGTTTCTGCACCTGCAATCTCAATATCTGGTCGTTGACTTCCAGTATCTGGATCAATTACTCCCGGAAAACTAGTTACTGTCGTTTGCTTATTGTAATCAGCACCTGCTGAAGTTGAAAGCGATGGTAAATAACCAGAGTTTAGAATTCCTTTATTATTTTTAGCTATCTCAACATTATTTGAAGCTACAAGAATCCCAAAATTATTTTCTAAAACTAATTTAATCGCCTCAGATTTATCCAAGAGGTCCTGAGCACTAATACTAACAGTTGCAAAGACAAAAATGTACAACCAAAAACTATTGTTCCAATTCATGTTTTTCTTTTACTGCACGTTCTACTTCTTCTTTTGTTATGGATTTACCAGTAACTAACCACTTTACCCCAACTTTAATATTATTACTGATGGAAAGTAATAACGGCAGAGCTAATAGTGTTAGGATTGTTGCATAGGCAATACCAAAGGTTATAGAAATAGCCATTGGTTTTAAAAACTGAGCTTGCCTACTTTTTTCTAAAAGTAAGGGTGCCAACCCGGCAATCGTCGTAAGAGATGTTAAGAAAATTGCTCTAAAACGCGATTTTCCAGCCTCTATTAACGCCTCATCAAAACTAAACCCATCCTTTAAGTTAGAGTTAAACTTACCAATAAGGACTAGTCCATCATTTACCATAATGCCAATTAGCGCTATAATACCTAGTAAAGACAGGATATTTAAAGGGAACCCAAGTAAAAGATGACCCCAAGCTACAGCCGTTAAACTAAATGGAATTAGTAATAGTAATAAAAATGGCTGGCTATAACTTCTAAACGTAAATGCAATTGTGGCGTATATTAGTAACAGAATAACCAAGCCAGCAGATCTTAAAGAACTACTCAGTTTCTGTTGCTCTCTATTTTGACCTTCGAATGATGCGGTAATCGTTGGATACTTTGACTGTAACTCTGGTATTATATTCACTCTCAAATCCGCCATAACTTCGGTATTACTAGCATTGGCCTCTTTCATATCTGCAGATATCTGAATTTCGCGTTGCCCTTCGAGATGGTTAATTAGTACATCTCCACGCTCTATACTGTATTCTGCAATGTCCCTTAAATTCACACGTTCTCCATTTGGTGTTAGGATTCGCATTTGGTCTAAATCATTTATGGATGCTCTATTACTGCGATCATAACGCACCCAAACACGAATTTCATCCTGCCCTCTCTGAAAGCGCTGTGCTTGTACTCCAAAGAAACCGGCTCTCACTTGATTCATAACCGTCCTCAAATCTAAACCAAGTAAATATGCACTTTGCTTTAATTTTAGCCTAATCTCTTTTATCCCAGCTGGATCATTATCTTCAACATCCTTTAAAACAGGATTTGATGACATGATTTCCTTAAGTTCTTGCTTCGCTGCTTTGAGCTCAGCAATATTGTTACTCAGCAAAGAAACGGAAATAGGACTACCACCAAAATTACTACCAGAACCAAAAGTTAAACGTTCTACACCAACTACAGGACCTACCAATTCCCTCAACCTATTTGCTACTAGGATGGATGTTATTTCATCTGAGCGTTCTTCTCCAGGAAGCATATTAATTCTCAGAGAGGCACTGGAAGAACTTGTAATTGTTCTAATTACATTTTCTACGAGTTGTTTACCCGTTTCTGAGGGATAAGCTTCTGAAAATTCTGTATTGATTATATCAACTTTATCCTCAATCATGGAAATAATAGAGTCGGTAATACGCTCATTGGTTCCATTAGGCATATCCAAAGTTACGGCAACCTGGTCACTAGCTATTCTGGGAAATAAGGTTACACTAACTATTCCGCCACCAATGGCACCCATTGTAAAAATTAATAAAGCGATAAAAATACTCAAAGCTAATAGTTTGTATTCTAAGACAAATCTTAAGGAGGGTGCGTAAATTTTATCTCGACTAAAGCTCATAATGCGGTCCCCTACTCTGTTAACAACTCGCATTTTTGCAAAAAAGCGTTTAATGCCTTGGGGTTCAGGTTCACCTTTTTTTGCTCTTAAAGCCTTAGAATGGGCTAAATGTGCAGGTAAAATGATAAGAGCCTCTATTAAGGAAACTGTTAAAGTGAGTATAACAATCACTGAAACTTCACCAAAAAATTCTCCAATTCTACTATCTAAAAAGAGAAAGGTAGAAAAGGCCAGTAAAGTGGTAATAATTGCAGAAACAACTGGCGGAATAACTTCCAATGTTCCGTCAATTGCAGCATCTATAGGCTTTTTTCCACGTTCGTAATGCTGATATATATTCTCAGCGATAACGATACCATCATCTACTAAAATCCCAATAACTATAATCATCCCAAAAAGTGAGAGCACGTTAATGGTAACATCAAATTGTCCTGCAAACATAAACATCCCCAAAAAAGATATAGGCAACCCAAATGCTACCCAAAAAGCGAGCCTGGTGTTTAGAAATAAGGATAAAAAAATTAAAACTAAGATTATTCCGGCCAATGCATTTTCAAAAAGCAATTTTGTACGTTGTTCTAAGGTAATAGACAAATCCCGTACAACGTCTAAACGTACGTTGGTATACTTTTGGTTAAAGTCCTCGATGTAATCCTTTACTTTTTGGGCAGAACTTACCAAATCCTCATTATTGGTGCTGGTCACGGTAATATCAACCGATAATTCTCTATTAAAATAGGTCGCATTCGGTGTCTCTGAAAACCTATCTCTAATTATCGCCACATCTTTAAGCCTTACCGTTCTTCCACTTGGAGTTGCTTTTACAACGATATTGGAAAGCTCATCGCCAAAATAGGAGCGATTGTTGGCCCTAATTAAATAGTCTTCCTTTTCGGTTTTAATATTTCCTCCTGTTACAAGAATATTAGACTGCCCTACGGCTAGCGCAACATCTGTAAAAGAAATATCATAGGCTAAAAGATTGTTTTCATTTACAGCAATCTCAATCTCTTCAGCAGGAAAACCAGAAACCTCCACTTGAGAAATACCAGGTATTGTTCGTAAATCGTTTTCGATTTGCCGACCTATCTGTTTAAGCGTCCCTAAAGGAATGTCTTTACCACTAACGGCGAAACTAATTGTTTGTCTCACCTCCTCTCGTTTAGCAACGACTAGTGGTTCCATATCTGCCGGGTAACTCGGTACACGGTCAACCGCATTCTTAACCTCGAGGAGCATAAAATCAATATTCTCACCCTTTTCAATCTCTACGGTAATGGTGCCTCCATTTTCATTAGACACCGAGGTTACTCTATCAACACCTCGTAACCCTTTTAAATTATCCTCTATTTTGAGAACAACTCCTTCTTCTATTTCTTGTGGAGATGCTCCTGGATAAGCAATATTAATGGTAATGAATTTAGACTCAACTAGAGGGAAAAAGCTTGATCTTAATGCACTAAATCCAAGAATTCCGAATATAAAGAAAGCTGCTATTACAACATTTACAGCGACATGGTACCGTATAAAAAACGCAATAATTTTTCGCATCTTATTATTGTGTTTTTGAATCTAAATAAGGCTTAACCAACATACCTGAGTAAGCTCCAGGAACTGGTTTTTTTAGAATAACCGTTCCGTCTTTTACATCCTTTAGAACTACTTTTTTATCCGAGAAAAAGACAGGTTTTACGTCTATGGATTCTAAAATGCTGTCTCTTACTGCAAAAATGGTGTTGCGGTCTGATAATAACGTTCGGTCAATTTCAATGGCATTCTCTTCACCTCTTGCACTCAAATCTGCCTTAAAATACATACCCTCTTTTATGTCAGGATGCTTAACATCTATGAAGGCAGTAATAGTTTGTGTGGTTAAATCTATGCTGGCATTAACCCTAGACACTATCCCATTATATGTGGTTGCCCCATTTAAGGTAGTAAGTACCACTTTTTCACCTTCTTTGATAAAAGGCGCATATGATTTTGTAATAGCAATTTCAATTTCATATTCTGAAGTGTCTATAAATTCGCCAAGCTTTTGACCGTTTCTTATCAATGTACCCTCTGTCACTAAGGCCTCAGTTAAAACTCCCGAAAAAGGCGCGTTGATATAGTATTTTGTCAGACGTTGCTCTAGATTTTTTACATTGTAATAACTTGATACAATGCCTCGCCCTGTGATAAAGTAATTCTCCTTATCTGATGTTATTGCTGGTAGTTTTGGTGTTGTAGCATCTAAATCAAAATCTATTAAATACGCCTTCCACTTTGGAAATATCTCTGGAAAATCTAGTCGTAAGTCGGGCATAATTGCGGCAATATCATTATATAAATTACTTTTAGCCGATTGAACCGTCGCGTAATGCTCAGAAGCATCAACTAATAGAAGGCGCTCTCCTTTTCTATAGCTTTGGCCTGCTTTGAATAATTTACCCGTTGGCTTAAAAACACCCTGTACTTCAGAAAAAAGTTCAACTCTGCGCTTCGCAACAGTGTTTCCATTTGCTGAGATAATTATAGGAATTGTAGAATTTTTGACTGTATCTACAAAAACAGTTTTAAGGACTTTAGGCAGAACAGATTTAGGTTTGTTTTTGTTCTTAATTAGCGTATTGGAGATGGTAATAGCACCTATAACCAAGACTAAACCTAGGACAGATAAGATAACTTTTCTTAACATAATGTGTGCTTAACAAGTGCGCAAAGTTACCTATATCCCTAAGGTTAGCCGTTAAAATAATCTTAATTGTTAAGGCTTTCTAACTGTTCTTGAAATCTCTCCCAGTCTTCCATCAATGACTCCAAGTCTTTTTTCTTTGCTTGGTATTTGTCAAAAAATTCTGGATTGGAAGCGGTCTTATCATAGTCAGTTTCTAACCTATGATCATCTGCCTTAATATCTTTTTCTAGCTGGTTTATTCTAGATTCGAGATTACTTATTTTATTTCTAATGGATTTGGCTTTCTTTTGATTTTCATAAGCCTCTTTATTGCTTATTTTGGTTTCAGTATCAACAATTACTGTACGTTTTTCTGCCTCGCGCAGATTTTCAAGGTTTCTAGATTCTAAATAGTAATCTATGTCTCCCAAATATGGCTTGATTTTTTGATCCTTAAATTCATATACGACATCTGTAAGTCCTTGTAGGAACTCACGGTCGTGAGAAACTAAAATTAAGGTGCCTTGAAACTTCTTAAGGGCTTCTTTTAATACAGATTTAGACATTATATCCAAATGATTCGTTGGCTCATCCATAATCAGCACATTAAATGGCTGAAGCATTAATTTGGCTAATGCTAATCGATTACGCTCTCCTCCAGAAAGCACTTTAACATACTTATCCACTTCTTCACCTCTAAACAAAAAAGAACCTAAAATGTCCCTCACCTTACTGCGATTAGATTCGTTGGCCGCATCAATCATTGTATCTAAAACCGTTTTATTGCCTTCTAAATACTCAGCTTGATTTTGTGCGAAGTAACCTATCTGCACATTGTGGCCTAAATTGCAATTTCCATTGTAAGGTATTTCGCCGACTATTATTTTAGCCAAAGTAGATTTTCCCTGACCGTTCTGACCTACAAAGGCGGTTTTAGCATCTCTAGCAATACTTAAATCAATATGCTGAAGTACTTCTAAATTACCATAATTTTTAGATACATCATTGAGTTCTACTACGACTTTCCCTGGAGTTACGGAGACTGGAAAATTAAGTGTCATTACACTTTGATCTTCTTGGTCTACTTCAATCCTTTCGATGCGGTCCAATTTTTTAATGAGAGACTGCGCCATGCTCGCTTTGGAAGCCTTGGCTCTAAATTTTTCAATGAGCTTCTCTGTTTGCTCTATCTGTTTTTCTTGATTCTTTTGTGCGGCCAATTGCTGGATGCGTATCTCATGACGTAATTCTAAAAATTGGGTATACGGTTTATTATAGTCATAAATTCGCCCTAGTGAAATTTCTATTGTCCTGTTAGTCACATTGTCTAAGAACATTTTATCGTGCGATACAATTACAACAGCGCCAGAGTAGGCTTTTAGAAAATTTTCTAGCCAAATTATAGATTCTATATCTAGATGATTTGTAGGCTCATCTAATAAAAGTAAATCATTATTCTCTAGTAATAGTTTGGCCAATTCTATTCGCATACGCCAGCCGCCAGAAAAGGTATCTGTGAGTTTATTAAAATCGTCTCTTTTAAAACCGAGGCCTTGCAGTACCTTTTCTGTCTCTCCTTGGTAATTATATCCTCCTAAAATTTCATATTGATGCTGAATCTCGTTTAAATCAATCATGAGTTGGTTATAAGCATCACTCTCATAATCTGTACGCTGACCAAGCTGCTCATTGATTTTGGCTAATTTAGATTCACATTCTTTGATCTGCTTAAAGGCTTTGTAAGACTCTTCTAAAACAGTTTTACCATACTCGAAATCAATATCCTGTTTAAGGAACCCTATTTTAATATCTTTTTCCTTTGCAATTTGCCCAGAATCATAATCTTGCTCTCCAGCCAGTATTTTAAGTAAGGTAGATTTACCAGCACCATTTTTACCTATTAAACCTATGCGATCTCCAGCACCTAATTTAAAAGTGATCTCTTGAAAAAGATAGTCGCCTTGAAATGCAACAGATAGGTTATGGACATTTAGCATTATTGTGACTTTTGTTACGAAACAAACATTAGAAAAAAGGTATCTTTGTTTCTTTGTTCAAACACCGCAAAAGTAAGTCAATATCTATGATTAAGAAAGGAATGAAATTATATAGTATTCTTTTTGGGGCTTGTCCAAAGTGCCACCAAGAATCCATGTACATTACAAAGAATCCATATGTATTGGCTGATACTTTAAAGATAAATGATAAATGTTCGCATTGTGATACACGCTACCGAATGGAGCCCTCTTTTTTTTATGGATCTATGTACGTGAGTTATGCTGTAGGCATAGCGTTTGCAGTTGCTGCGTTTATTATTTCTTATGTGCTAATCGAAACATCGCTTATAACGGCTTTTATTGCCATAATAATCACTTTAGTTGGCTTTATGCCGATTATTATGAGACTATCTCGGAACATCTGGATTAACCTTTTTATGTCCTACGATAAGTCTTTGGTTAAGGACTAGATTTGGGCTAGAGAAACCTATTAATGTTAATCTCTTCATCTAGAGATTCACCAAACTCTATATGATTGATCAATTGTTCTGCTACATAAGGTCCAATTAGCACACCTCGTGTTCCCAAACCATTAAGCATATACATATTATGAAATTTAGGATGTCTTCCTACTAAGGGTCTTCGATCTTTTACTGTAGGCCGTATTCCTGCCACATGGTTCACAACTTCTACATCTGACGTAATAAATGATTTGAGTTTTGTTAGCAATTCTTGTTTTGCTTCATTAGTTGGCAGGTTAGAGGTGTCGCTCCAATTATAAGTTGACCCAACTGTATATAAGTCATTACCTAGTGGAATAATAAAAACAGAAGATTTTACAGCATAATCAATTTTTAATTGCGGTATTCTAACTGTAAGAACTTCTCCTTTAGTCCCATTTAAAGGGATATCATTGAAAAATGGGTTTTGCTTTACACCAAAACCTTCTGCAAAAACAATATACTTTGAAACAAGATCACCATAAACAAATTGGTCCTCTAAAATTTGAAGGTTTTGATAATCAAAACGTTCTGAAACAAGCCATTGCTCTTTGATTAAAAAGGCCTTATAACGCCTAATTAATTCTTCCGTATCTAATCGTCCGGCCTGTAAGACCTCACCGAAACCAAAAGGTGCATCTATTAGTGGATTTGTGTTCTTGACAATATTTAGGCCCATAAAATCTTCTAAAGTCGATTTGTCTGAAGCAGTAAACCAAAGATTTTGTTCTTCAACCGAGGAAAAACGCCTTAAAATACGCAAGCGATAATCAATCTTTATACTCAGGTCTTTCTCAATATTCGCATATAGTGGTAACGCAATTTTCAACTGCTCCTTTACCTTCCAAACCGGAGTAAATCGTTTAAGAATAACAGGATTATATAAACCCGCAGCAGCAAGTGATGATTGCTGGGAGCTATTATCAAATACCATAAAAGATTGGCTATTTGCCCTCAACTTTTCGGCAAATGAAATTCCAGCTAAACCACAACCTACTATAATATAATCAACCTGTCTCATCTATAATACAATCAACTATTTAAAACTTAAGTATTCTAGAAACTAATAATATCTAATTTAGAAATAAAAAACGCCCACTAAAAGTGGGCGCTCATTTTATTGATGTGAAGATTAATAACTCCACATATCTTGTTCAAAGTCTCTTATTTTATCTTTAATACGCTCTGATTCCATCAATTGCATTAATGCATTTTCTGCTACGTACTCCTTTACCTCTCTATCACCGTAAACATTTTCTTCCTTGTAAATAAGACCACTAAAACGACGGCTATTTAATAAATGATCGAAGGAAATAGGCACTGCACTGTTACTGTCGTTAAAAGCTTTAGCCTCGTGAAGAATATCCCTTATCTCAGGGAAAAACACCCAGAACATTGGAATTGGTTCACTGTTAGCATCACCTTCCTCATCAATAAAGTTAACATCTGGAGCAGCAGGAGCTATTCCTAAAATACGATACTTTAACTCTCCTTGTCGCTTATCAAAATACCAAAGACCTTTTATTAAATACGAATTAATGTCAGCAGGGCCAATATCTCTTCTTATAATAAATTCTTCAGGTACTTCGTCTTCACCTACGGCATTTTCGTTCATATAGTCAATACCAGCATCTGTAATCTTAGTCATCGTAAGAGAAGCTTCCAAATCCTTTAAAGTACGTTCTTCTGTAAAATAAGAATCGGCATATACTTTAGGAATCATACCACTTTCCAAATTTTCCATTAGAACTTGATAAAGGGACTTTCTATTCTCACCTAAATTTTCTTCTACCGGAAAATAAAGCGGGAAATTTACACGCTCATCTAAAACGACTTTTTCCCAAATCATTTTAGAGTACAATATATCTCTATCTCCAACATACCCATACTCTAGGGGCTTATCGTTATCAAGAGCTAGTTGCGCTTCAGTTTTCATACCAATTTCTTCTGGTATCTTTGCATTGAGGACATTAGCTTGAGCAAACATAAAGTTTGTTGCCACAACGGCTAATCCTGTATATATAAAGCTTCTCATTTTCATTGTTCTCTTTAATTTGGGTTTGTTCGTTTAGAATGTAATCTTTCTAGATAAATTGTCTCTTAGTTGGTCACCTCAACAATAACAGGAGAAACATTCTTTAATTTATAAGATGTATTTCCTTTAATTCTTGCTTTGATATCAAAAATGGTAATGTTATCACCACGACGAGCTCTTTTAATTGAAGCTTGTGCCTGACTATTCATTTTTGTTCCAGCAACATTTACTGTAGGTTGCCCAGGGACTTTTATTTTAAATGATGTGACTTCAATTGGTAAATCAAAAACAAAGTCGTCTAATTTTGCAGCAACAGTACCAATTTCAACATTGCGCTTCGGTAATTTAACAACTCCTGTTTGTCCAGCAATTACACCAGTTGGCGCAGGAATATCTTTTATTCTAAAAGTTTTGCTATCTGAAGCCTTAGAACCATCATCTAGTGTTGCAGTGACGTTAATAGTTACTTCTTTACCAGATCCTGCATTCATAACGTATTTCCCCTGGCCTGATACTTTACTAAGTCCAACACCAGAAGCAGATACTTTATTATCTGGTACACCAGCAAAAGAAATGGTCATTGGGTTGGCAACACCACGATAAACAACGTTCATCTTATCTGCAGAAATTGTTGCAGAATTTGGTCTAGGCACCACTACATAATTTCCAACAATCGGAATTTCAAGTGGTTTACCATCTTCAAGGAATGTAAAACTACCTTGAATTTTTTGCTCACCAACATTTCCTACATTGAAATCTAATCTTGCAGCACCAGTTGAGTCAACAGCCTCACCTACATTGATTTCCTGTCCTTGGACCGTTAACTTTGTAGGAGTTACGTTAGCATACTTTCCTAGAACTACTTTACCTTGAAATTTTTCTCCAGCAAAAAACGCAGATTTATCAGCTAATACTATAGCTTGATACTTTTTTAAAGATACAGCCTCATCTAAAGTATTCCCTAAAAATAGGTTAAACAAGTTGGTCTCTGTTACTTTCACATCATTTTGCATAGCTGTAAGCTTAGTAAAGGATGCAATAGCCGGGAAACCTTGGAAATTATACTTTAACCAATCGATTTTTTTGCCATCGTTGTTTTCTACTTTTTCTAGACTGAAACGGCTCTCAAAGCGTTCAATTGCTTTTTTGTATTTAACGTCAGACCCAAGAATACTTTTTATTTCATTTTTATATTCTTCAATCTTAGCAATAACCTCATCCCCTTTTTTGGTATTGCGATCTCCTGTGAACCACATTTCATCTAGGATGTCTGTTTTATCCATTTCTTCAAAAGGTAATTTACCTTTTTCGTCAACTTTATAATTGCCTTCTCTAAGCAGGTCTTGCTTAAGTGATTGGATATATTTATAAAATTTATCAGATGCAAGACTCACTTGGGCCGCTTTATTAGAGGGCACTGCAAACTCTGCAGGTTTCTCTTCTGCCTTTCTCTCCAAGTCTGCGAGTAATGCGCTGTTTTTATCTTCTGCTACCGTATTTGATTCAGCGAATTTCGCATCCATCAATCCAAATGCCGATAGTACTTCCTTGGACATGTTCATTGCCATCATAGCAATAAATACCAAGTACATTAAGTTAATCATTTTCTGCCTTGCAGATAATTTTCCTCCTGCCATTGTAATTAGTTTTTAAGTTTGATTAAAAGAATTAATTATAAAAACTAATTAGTTTTTGTTCATAGCAGATAACATTCCACCATAAACTCCATTCAAGGAGGATAAATTAGATGCTAATGATACCATCTGCTCCTTTAGCTTAGTTGCATTTTCAACTGCTTCCTCATTAATAGCTGCTTGACGATTGGCACTTTCCATTTGTACCTTGTATAAGCTATTTAATGACTCCATTTGAGCCGCAGCTAAAGAAAGTTCTTCACTATACTTCTTCTGTGCAGATAAGGAATCTACAGTTGGTGAAATATTTTTAGCGGCACCTTCGAAATTTTTAATACTACTTCCAAGACTAGCCATTAACTCACCATCTATTTTTGCTTCTTTTAATAGATTATCTAATTTCTTAGAAAGAAGTCCCTCTGCATCTTTTGGTTCTTCTTTTTTCTTTTTGCCAGCTGTTACGCCTCCTGCTAGTTCAGGATATACAAGAGACCAATCTAAATCTGACTGTTGCTTTTCAAACGCTGAATATGTAAATACCAGTGCTTCTACAATCATACCAATTGTTAAGATTTCCGAACCGTAAGGCCAGTGTTGAATCTTAAATAAAGCTCCAACAATTACGATTGCCGCTCCTAATCCGTAAATCATGTTAGTGATTGTAATTTTGCCTTTCTGTGCCATAGTTTTGTTTAGTTTAAGTTTAAGTTAATGGTATAACTTAAGTAGGTTAATAAAATTTGGGTTATTTGTTAAGTTGTATTATTCTAATTTGTGGCTGCGTTTTGCGTTACTTCTGTTCCCATATAATCTTGAACAGTCCTAAATCCAATATAGCTTCTCGCAGAATCTGCATACTCGTAATCACGTGAGCTTACTTGTAAGAAATAAGCAACGTCTTTCCAAGATCCACCGCGAACAACCTTACGCGAATTTTCTGCATCGTTTACGTTTGGATTAATTGTAGAGGCATACTCATAAGAGCCTGGATCGTATGATCCATTTACCCATTCCGAGACATTCCCTGCCATATTATAAAGGTTAAAGTCATTTGGGTCATATGCATCTGCTTCCACGGTGTATAATGCTTGATCCGCAGCATAATCCCCTCTTAAAGGTTTAAAGTTTGCCATAAAGCATCCTCTATCATTCTTAGTGTATGGTCCACCCCATGGGTAGCTGGCACCTTGCAAACCACCACGTGCTGCATACTCCCATTCAGCTTCAGAAGGCAAACGATAAGCATTTACAGCTTGTCTTCCTCTGCCCTTTTGATAACCATTATGGTATAAGGTTCTCCATTGACAAAAAGCCTGAGCTTGTTTCCATGACACACCTACTACTGGATAATCTCCATAGGCATCGTGCCAAAAGTAGTCGTTATGCATTGGCTCATTGTAGGAATACGCAAAGTCTCTAATCCAAGATGTTGTGTCTGGGTATACTTCTACTTCTTCTCTTATTATGACATCGCTGCGCTTGAGGCTTCTATCCTTAGCTGCTTTTTGTATATCCATGTAAGTATACTGGAATTTAAATTGCTTAACATCCCAAGTACGTTGACCGTTATACGACTCTTCTAAAGGCAAATACATACCATCCATAACTTCTGCATATAACTCGTCTGGATAATCATCCGTATCAAATATTAAATCGATATCTCGATTTATTTTGCGTTGTTCATTTCCATAAGTATTGAGCATATAACTTTCGTATGCATTCATATCATCTGGATTAGAATCTACATAAGCAAACTCACCTATATCTCCATTACCTGGGGTCTTACCTTCTAAATCAGCCATCTCAGCTAACTTTAATCTCAATGTAGAATCTCTAACCCATTCTACGAATTGGCGATACTCACTATTGGTGATTTCAGTCTCATCCATATAAAAGGCTCTAACAGTGGCCGTTTTAGTCGGAGCATCATTTACACCAGCGATATCATCATCGGATTTACCCATGATAAACGCTCCACCAGGTACTAAGGTCATTCCATAAGGTTTCTCTGGATGCCATTTCTTACCCTTAACACCTACTAATTGTCCTCGATCCCCAGAATTACAACTGGCAACCAAAACTAATACAGTGGTTAGTAAAATAAACTTCTTAATATTCATAGTAACACGAGGTTAAATTAGTCGTCCTTAATTTTAAGGTGGTAAACATATTTATATATTTCCGAAAAAACAACTTTTTTCCGAATTTTTTCGCATTTCATCCCTAAAAATTGCATTTCATCGATTAAAAAATCGTTAAATATCGACCAAAAGTACAATTTATAAGCTGTTCTTCCTGTAGGCTTTATACCACCTTTCTGGTATTTCACCCTTAGAAGCTTGCACATAGTCGGAATGCATGCATGGTAATAACGTGTGCTTTTTTAATTTATTATTAACGTCTGGCAAAAAAGGAATTTCAATCCACCAGCGACCTGTCCTAAGGCTCTTGTAGAAGATCAATTCGTCACCATCTACTAGGACATTATATTTTTGGTAAAGGTTTTCGTTTGTAAAATCGTCGTCTTTAACCCTACAGTTTATACCCTCTATGAAATACCACATAATTTGGGCTACTAACATTGATGTGGCACTGTCATTTTTAGAGTTATGATATTCATATATCCCAAATGAAGATACCTTATTACTTATCCCAGCATAGCGACTTATAGCACAGATTTCTTTTCCGGAAAACCCATTTGGAGAATACTTTTGACTATTACTAACCGCCGAAGCTTCAATAGACTTTAGGTCTAGTGAGACTAAATGAGCATCTCTCATCAATGGTTCTACCATATTAATATCAGTTGATATCTCACCTAGCCGATATGCTTCAAAATAAAGCTTCTCTACAAGATCGATTTCCTCCTGGGAATTAAAGTAAGTCTGATAGCCTAAAGTGGTATAGTTAAAAAGATTGTAAGGTTCTTCAACTATTATTTTCCCAACATAACTGTTATTCTTAATTGGCAAGTTGGCATCCCCTAGATCAAAATTTGAATCGATATTTACAATATTTACCATTGGTACTAAATCATCGTAAGCCCGATAATTTGCATAGGTCAAATCCTGACTGCCTCCGATTATTATAGGAATTATTCCCTTTTCTATTAAAACGCTAATTACCGTTTTAATCGCAAAATACGAGTCCTCTACCGTTTCACCCGGGTTAATATCTCCTAGGTCTGCTATAGTTGTGTGCCAATTACCAGGGAATAAAGTGTAAAAGGTCTTTCTAATAGAATCGAAATTAAGGTCTTCACCCATATAATTAACATCGTTTCTATTTTCCTTTACTCCGATGATTGCAATTTTGACATCATCTAAATCTGGCAATCCTAATTGTTGGGAGTGAATTTTAACTTTTTTTCCTAGCCCTTGTTGTGCAACTAGTTCGTTATGAGCCAATACTGCATCTGAAACAGGCGTTAAAAAATTAAAATTCATACTTTATTATTTCTTTTTAGTTGCTGCTTTTTTTCTTGTTGTCTTCTTTTTGGGAGCATTTTTCTCTAATATAGCTTTGGCATCATCTAGCGACATCTCACTGACATCTACTGTCTTTGCCAATTCTACCTTTTGCTTTCCTTTGATAACATTATGCCTTCCCCATCTTGCTTTTTCTACACGAATCCCTTCTTCTTCCCAGACATGGATTAACTTATCTTTTTCTTTCTGGATTTTCTCTTCAATCAAAGTTACAATGTCATCCTCAGATAAATTGTCCCAATCGTATTTTTTATTCACATTTATAAACATATTATTCCATTTTATAAATGGACCAAAGCGTCCTTTACCTTTAACGACATCTAATCCTTGATATTTATAAATTGGCGCATCTGCTTTCTCCTTTTCTTTAATGAATTCAATAGCTTGGTCTAACTCAACGGACAAAGGATCTACACCTTTGGGTAGCGAAACAAACTTTTTACCATAGCGTACGTAGGGACCAAAGCGTCCTATATTTACCTCAACCTCATCTTCATTATAGTGGCCCAAGGCTTTTGGAAGTTGAAAAAGATCCATCGCCTCATCATAAGTAATTGTGCTTAATTGCTGATCTGGAGCTAGGCTAGCAAATGTAGGCTTCTCATCGTCATCTACAGTTCCTATTTGTACCATTGGTCCAAATTTACCTAAGCGGACACTTACTTGGCGGCCAGTTTTAGGGTCCTTACCCAATATACGTTCACCAGACTCACGTTCTGCATTTTCTTGGACGTCCTCAACTTGAGGATGAAAACCTTTGTAGAAATCTTTCATCATGGCGGTCCAATCTTCTTTGCCTTCGGCAATATCATCGAAACTCTCTTCAACCTTTGCCGTAAAATTATAATCTAAGATGCTTTCAAAGTGATTTACTAAAAAGTCCGTCACAATCATCCCTATGTCTGTTGGTACTAATTTCCCTTTATCAGAACCAACACGTTCGGAGAGTAATTTTTCTTCAATCTTGTTCGCCTTCAATGTTAATTGAGCATAGTTACGCTCAACACCATCTACACTTCCTTTCTCTACATAATTTCTATTCTGTATGGTAGAAATAGTTGGTGCATAAGTCGATGGCCTTCCAATACCAAGTTCCTCTAACTTTTTAACTAACGATGCCTCAGTATATCGCGCAGGTGGCCTTGTAAATCGTTCGGTAGCAGAAATATATTTTCTGTCTAATTCATCAGAAACTGAGAGTTCTGGCAAGAGACCTGATTGTTCTGTATCCTCATCATCCGTACCTTCTAGATAGACTTTTAAAAAGCCATCAAAAGTTATGATTTCCCCATTAGCTATAAACAGTTCTTTGACTGGTTTTTGGGAGTTTATCTTTATTTTTACGTTAGTACGCTCTAATTTAGCATTACTCATCTGGGAAGCAATAGCACGTTTCCAAATTAAATCATATAACCTAGCTTGATCTCTATCTGCATTTACTGTTGGATTCGCAAAATTAGTAGGCCTAATTGCCTCGTGAGCTTCTTGTGCTCCTTTTGATTTACCTCTATAATTTCTTGGTTCACTGTAATTCTGGCCATAAGAAGATATTATAGCTTCGGCCGCTCCCTTTTTCGCTTCATTAGATAGGTTTACACTATCTGTTCTCATGTAAGTAATAAAACCTGCCTCATATAAACGTTGAGCATTACTCATTGTCCTGCTCACTGAGAAGCCCAATTTCCTAGCGGCTTCCTGTTGTAAAGTCGATGTTGTAAACGGTGGTGCTGGCGATTTTTTTACAGGCTTTTTTTCTAGGCTATCAACCTGATAGCTAGCATTTAGATTTTTATTTAAAAAGGATTCTGCTTCTTGTTTTGAACTAAAGTTCTTAGGTAATTTGGCCTTGAATGAATTTCCCGTTTCGGTTTTAAATTCAGCATCAATCCTGTAGGAAGCCTCAGGTGTAAAACCTTGTATATCGCGCTCTCGTTCTACAATAAGTCTAACTGAAACGGATTGCACTCTTCCAGCAGACAATCCACCTTTTACCTTGCGCCATAACACAGGTGATAATTCATAACCAACTATACGATCTAAAACACGTCTCGCTTGTTGCGCATCTACAAGGTTATAGTCAATAGTTCGAGGGTTTTCGATGGCCTTAGTAATAGCGCTTTTGGTAATTTCATGAAAAACAATACGCTTAATTTTATTTTTATCTAAGCCTAGAGTCTCAGCCAAGTGCCAAGCAATAGCTTCTCCCTCACGATCTTCATCACTTGCCAACCAAACAATTTCTGCTTTTTTGGCTAAATCCTTTAATTTTTTAACAACGTCGCGCTTGTCTTTTGAGACTTGATATTTGGGCTTAAAATCCTTGTCTACATCAACACCAAGCTCCTTAGATGGTAAGTCTGCGATATGACCAAAGCTAGATTCTACTCTGTAATCTTTACCTAAAAATTTCTCTATAGTTTTTGCCTTTGCAGGCGACTCAACAATCACTAAATTCTTCGACATTCTTATTTTTTTTGAGGTTACAAATGTATGCGAAAATTAAGATACAATCCTAATTTGCAAAAATCAGCTAGGTTCATTTAGGTGAATTTTGATTAAAAAATAAACTGAAAAAGCCTTGTAAAAACAAGGCCTATTCACTACATATAATTACCTTTTTCAATTACATAGATGAGTGTTCCTCTATACGTGGTGTCATATCTTCGTCCTCAAAACCAACCACATCCTTATATATAAGATAAGGACCAAGATAACTAAAAGACTGAGTAACATAAATTCCTATAAAACATAGCACAAACCCTACAATACCAGCTAAAAGACCACAAATAAAAAGTAGACCCAAAGTCAATAGCCACTTCTTGTTCCCTAAGTCAAAACTTAGTCTAAGTATTTCTGATATAGACTTATCTGGATTAAATGCATAAACAACATAAACATAACTTAGAGGGACAATGGCATAAATAAGTGGTAAAAAACAAAGCAATGCAGCCAAAAGCGCTATACCCATCGATGCCAAAGCTAGCTTGAGGGATTTAGCCAAATACTTCTTTTTTAAAAAATAGAAATAATCCTCTTTCCCCATCTCATCGAAATCTTTCATTTTACAAATACGGTAGAAGGCAGCTCGCAGTGCCATGGTTATGGTACTGACAGCGGCAACAGCAAAAATGTAAACTACAAACATGATAAGCATAACAATAGGGCTTAACTCAGGCTCATTATAGTTATCATAACCATACTCGTCTATTGAGTTTACGCTGTAGGCATCTAGTACACCCATAAATATTAATGGTATATAAATAACCATCATAACGGGAATAACCAAGACCATATTTAGAATTACAGTTATAAGTCCCTGAACCCATATTTTCTTAAATAGCTCTATTGCCTGGTTAAAGATGGAACTGAAATCTAGGGGCTTTGCATTTTGAATGCGCTGTTGAATCTCTGAAACTGTCATTTGATTTTATATTGGTTGATACATCAAAAAACGACTTTTTTTCGCAGAAAATCAAATCCTTTTAACGCTGCCACTTTGTCACAATACACAAAATAATACTATCTTTGCATGCTTATTGACATTCAGATGTTTTGACTTAAGAAGATGGAAAAGATTATAGACGAAAATAAACAAGGTGAGGCACTTATTCTCAATCAAAAACAAGAGAATAGCAAAAAACTCTTCATTGAAAGTTATGGCTGCCAAATGAATTTTAGCGATAGTGAAATTGTAGCTTCAATTCTTTCTGGACAAGGCTATAATACCACCCAAAATCTGGAGGAAGCGGACCTAGTTTTGGTCAACACCTGCTCCATTAGAGACAAAGCCGAACAAACCGTAAGAAAACGTCTAAAGAAATATAATGCGGTTAAAGAGCAGAACAATCCAACAATGAAAGTTGGTGTTTTGGGCTGTATGGCAGAGCGGTTAAAAACCAAATTTCTAGAGGAAGAAAAAATTGTAGACTTAGTCGTTGGACCAGATGCCTATAAAGATTTACCAAATCTCTTGGCCGAAGTTGAGGAAGGACGAGATGCTATCAACGTTATTCTATCCAAGGAAGAAACCTACGGAGATATATCACCTGTGAGGCTAAACTCCAATGGTGTTACTGCATTTGTCTCCATCACTAGAGGATGTGACAATATGTGTACGTTCTGCGTAGTCCCTTTTACTAGAGGTCGTGAACGCAGTAGAGACCCACAGAGCATTATAGAAGAAATTAATGATTTGTGGACTCAAGGCTTCAAGGAGGTTACCCTTTTAGGTCAAAACGTGGATAGCTATCTTTGGTATGGTGGAGGTCTTAAAAAAGACTTTGAAAAAGCATCTGATTTACAGAAAGCAACAGCAGTGAACTTCGCTAAACTGCTTGAACTTTGCGCCAAGGCACAACCTAAAATGCGTTTTAGATTTTCAACATCTAATCCACAAGATTTGACATTAGATGTTATTGAAACCATGGCTAAATTCAACAATATCTGCAATTACATTCACCTGCCTGTTCAGAGCGGTAGCGATCGCATTCTTAAGGCCATGAATCGCTTACATACGCGTGAAGAATACTTTGAATTAATTGACAATATTAAACGTCTTATACCAGATTGTGGTATTTCTCAAGATATGATTGCGGGCTTTCCAACGGAAACTGAACAGGACCATCAAGACACGCTAAGTTTAATGGAATATGTGAAGTACGACTTTGGTTTTATGTTTGCTTATTCTGAGCGCCCTGGAACATTAGCCGCCAGAAAAATGGAAGATGACATACCAGAGGCGGTTAAGAAAAGACGTTTAACAGAAATCATAGAATTACAACAAAAACACAGCCTTTACAGAACCCAGCAACATCTTGGTAAGGTAGAAGAAGTATTGATAGAAAAGGCGTCTAAGCGATCTGACCAACATTGGTCTGGACGCAATAGCCAAAATACCGTAGTAGTGTTCCCTAAAGAACATTACAAAGTAGGCGACTTTGTCAATGTTAAGGTTTTGGATTGCACCAGTGCGACACTAATTGGAGAGGCTGTGGGCTATTCAGAAAATAATTAATAATGGAATCCGTTCAAGCCATAAAACAACGTTTTGGGATTATCGGCAACGATGCCAAACTTAACCGAGCTATTGAAAAAGCCATGCAAGTGGCACCAACTGATATATCTGTGTTAGTTACGGGTGAAAGTGGTGTTGGTAAGGAGAGTATCCCTAAAATTATTCATCAACTCTCACATCGCAAGCATGGTAAATACATTGCTGTTAATTGTGGTGCTATACCTGAAGGCACTATAGATAGTGAATTGTTTGGCCACGAAAAAGGTGCTTTTACCGGCGCCACACAAACACGCTCCGGTTATTTCGAAGTAGCTGATGGGGGGACCATTTTTCTTGATGAGGTAGGAGAATTACCCTTAACGACACAGGTGCGTTTATTGAGAGTTCTAGAAAATGGTGAGTTTATTAAGGTTGGTTCAAGTAAGGTGCAAAAAACTAATGTTCGTATAGTTGCAGCTACCAACGTTAACATGTTTGAAGCCATCAAAAAAGAAAAATTTAGAGAAGACCTTTTTTACAGATTAAGTACTGTGGACATACATTTACCTGCTTTACGAGAACGCAGGGATGATATCCATTTATTATTTAGGAAATTTGCTAGTGATTTCGCTATTAAATATAAAATGCCCACTGTAAAACTGACAGATGAGGCGATAGGGTTATTACTGAAGTACAGATGGAATGGAAATATTCGGCAATTGAGAAATGTAGCAGAACAAATTTCTATCTTAGAACAAAACCGCAGTATTAATGGGGCTACTCTGCAGAAATACTTACCCGACGCTGGAAATAATCTACCTGCCGTCATAAATAGTACCAAATCAGAGAGTGACTTCAGTAATGAAAGAGAGATTTTGTACAAGGTTTTGTTTGACATGAAAAGCGACCTCAATGATTTGAAAAAGCTCACGATGGAATTAATGAAATCTGGCGATGCGAGTGACGTACAGAAAGAAAACGAACAACTCATACAAAAGATTTACGGTGATTCTGATTCTGACGCTTTTGAAGAATCAGAATCAAGCAGTGTAGAAGTACTATCCATTCCAGAGCACACTGAAGCTTCAGATGAATTGATTGTTGATACAGAAGATAAATATCACTTTGCCGAAGAAATTGAAGAAGAAGAAACTTTATCTTTACAAGACAAAGAATTAGAACTTATTAAAAAATCTTTAGAGCGCCATAAAGGAAAACGAAAACTTGCTGCAGCAGAATTGGGTATTAGCGAACGAACGCTGTATAGAAAAATCAAACAGTACGACCTTTAGGAAAAGTTTATGGGCTTAGAGCAAATTTTTATAACTTTTCATTCGTTACTACCGCATAACCTTTAATCGTAACTATGAAATTTATCAAATACATCTTCTTGTTTTCTGCAGCTTTGACGCTTTTAAGCTGCGGTATTTACAAATTTAATCAAGGTGATACTGGAGATGCCGAATCATTCCAAGTGAATTTTTTTCAAAATAATGCACCTTTAGTTGAACCAGGATTAGATATTCGTTTTACCAATGCTTTGCAGGATTTAATGGTTAACCAAACAAACTTAGATTTGGTTACAGATGGTGGCGATTTAATTTTTGAAGGTGAAATTGTTGAATATAGAATTGCACCAATGACAGCAACCACAGGTGATAGAGCAGCTCAGAACAGACTTACCATTGGCATAAACGTCCGTTACTTTAACACATTAGATGAAGAGAAAGATTTTGAACAGCGCTTTTCGTTCTTTTTCGATTTTCCTGCTAATGACCAACTTACCGGAAGCACCAAAGAAGCAGCCTTTGAGGAAATATTTGAACGAATTACACAAGATATTTTTAATACGTCATTAGCAAATTGGTAAAACATGAAGCAGCAAGATCTCACATACCTGTTACAGCATCCTGAAGCTGTTACACCAAGCCAAACAGAGTCTCTTGCTCAAAACATTAAATCCTATCCTTATTTTCAGGCCCTCCACGCGCTCTACCTTAAAGGTTTGAAACAAAAGGAAAGTTATAAGTACAATAACGCTTTAAAAATAACGGCAGCCCATACCACAGATCGCAGTATTTTGTTTGATTACAT
Source organism: Winogradskyella pelagia (assembly GCF_017581965.1). Lineage (GTDB taxonomy): Bacteria > Bacteroidota > Bacteroidia > Flavobacteriales > Flavobacteriaceae > Winogradskyella > Winogradskyella pelagia. The sequence continues at coordinate 353,058 of NZ_JAGEVF010000002.1, read as the reverse complement.
CACCTCAGCTTCTTTTAACCAAAATGAGATTTCAGAACAAATCAAACAAAACTCACAGAACATTAAAGCGATTGAAGTTAATGGCATTGATGATATTTCAGTACATAAAAGTGTTGAGATAGATGACGCTTTAAAGGCCCATATTAAAGCCACAGAAGGTGTTTTAGATCCAAAACTTTTTGAGATTAAGCCCGTAATTTCAAATGACATCATCGAAAAAGAAGGTATTTCAAACGAAAGCTCTTTTCTTAAAGTTGATGCAGACAATATTACTCCTGAAGAAAAACTAGAAATTGGCAAACCCTTAGATTTTGACAAAACGGAAAGTCACTCATTTATGGAATGGCTTAAAATAACAAGTTTTAAACCGATAGAACGCAAAGAGCAAGACGCCAATCAAGCGGATATCCCTGATAAAAAAGAGGACGAAGTTGCGCCATTAACGAGTAAACTCAATATCATTGACAAATTCATTACTGAAAATCCAAAAATAAAACCTATCACAGGATTAACTCCTAAACCAAAACTTGTTGATAATAGAAAAGATGAATCAGATAGCTTAATGACAGAGACCCTAGCTAGAATTTATCTAGAACAAAAGAACTATGATAAAGCGATTCAAGCATACAAGATTTTAAGTTTGAAATATCCAGAAAAAAGTAGTTTCTTTGCACACCAAATTAAAGCGGTAGAAGAGCTTAGAGAACAAAACAAATCATAATATGAGTGCATTTACAATATTTTTAATACTAATAGTAATAGTAGCCTTTCTTTTGGTTGTTGTTATAATGGTACAGAACCCAAAAGGTGGTGGTTTATCGTCTTCATTTGGTGGTGGTGGAAACCAGCAAATAGGCGGTGTTAAACAAACAGGAGACTTCTTAGATAAAAGTACATGGTTTTTGGCAACAGCTCTTATAGTTTTAATATTAGCATCTAACCTTACTATTGGAGCAGGAGCTGGTAATGAGTCCAAAGCACTGGATACAGAAGAAACTACCGAGATGCCTGCATTACCTGCCACAGAAAGCGGCAGTACTTCATCAGAAGAACAACAAGCAGAATAAAAACTAAATTAGGTACATAACGCCAGCTCAAGTAGCTGGCTTTTTTTTTACTGCAAGTTTGTCAGTATAAATCGCTTGGCACAATTTTAGAATATGCGTGAGTGATAAATTAAATTAATAACAAAAAATATTAAACACAATGGGCTTAAACATTAAACCTTTAGCAGACAGAGTTCTTGTAGAACCTATGGAAGCTGAGACTACTACAGCTGCTGGAATTATTATTCCAGATAATGCCAAAGAAAAACCACAAAGAGGAACTGTTGTTGCCATAGGTAATGGTAAAAAAGACGAACCTTTAACGGTAAAAGTTGGTGACACCGTACTATACGGAAAGTATGGAGGTACTGAGCTTAAACTTGATGGTAAGGATTATTTAATGATGCGCGAAAGTGACATCTTAGCAATTGTTTAATTAAAAAAATTAAAATTAAAAATGGCAAAGGATATAAAATTTGATATTGAAGCACGCGATGGATTAAAGCGCGGTGTTGATGCATTGGCTAATGCAGTAAAAGTTACTTTAGGGCCTAAAGGAAGAAACGTTATTATTGGAAAATCATTTGGCGGACCGCAAGTCACTAAGGATGGTGTAACTGTGGCCAAGGAAATAGAGCTTGAAGATGAGCTTGAAAATATGGGCGCGCAAATGGTAAAAGAGGTTGCTTCTAAAACCAATGATCTAGCGGGTGATGGAACTACTACGGCTACTGTTTTAGCTCAGGCTATTGTAAAAGAAGGTTTAAAAAATGTTGCAGCTGGAGCAAATCCGATGGACTTAAAACGCGGTATAGACAAGGCGGTTGAATCCATCACAACAGATTTAGAAAAGCAAGCAAAAAAAGTAGGTAACTCTTCAGAGAAAATTAAGCAAGTTGCTTCTATCTCTGCCAACAACGACAGTACCATTGGTGAGCTTATCGCTGAAGCCTTTGGTAAAGTTGGTAAAGAAGGTGTAATTACGGTAGAAGAAGCAAAAGGAACTGATACCTATGTAGATGTTGTAGAAGGTATGCAGTTTGACAGAGGTTATCTTTCTCCATACTTTGTAACAGATGCCGATAAGATGATTGCCGATTTAGAAAATCCGTACATACTTTTATTCGATAAGAAGATTTCTAACCTACAAGAAATCCTTCCAATTTTGGAACCAGTAGCACAATCTGGTCGTCCTTTATTAATTATCGCAGAAGATGTTGAAGGACAGGCCTTAGCCACTTTGGTTGTAAACAAATTACGTGGTGGACTAAAAATTGCTGCTGTTAAAGCTCCAGGATTTGGAGACAGACGTAAAGCTATGCTAGAGGATATTGCTATTCTTACTGGTGGTGTTGTCATTTCTGAAGAAAGAGGTTTCTCACTTGAGAATGCAGATTTATCCATGCTTGGTACTGCTGAAACCGTCACTATTGATAAAGACAACACAACAATTGTGAATGGTTCTGGTAATGCCTCTGATATCAAAGCACGTGTTAACCAAATCAAAGCACAGATTGAGACTACCACATCAGACTATGACAGAGAAAAACTACAAGAGCGTTTAGCCAAATTAGCTGGTGGTGTTGCCGTGCTTTATGTGGGCGCAGCTTCTGAAGTAGAAATGAAAGAAAAGAAAGACCGTGTTGATGACGCTTTACATGCTACACGTGCAGCTGTAGAAGAAGGTATTGTTGCAGGCGGTGGTGTTGCTTTAGTGCGAGCTAAAAAGACATTAGAGAAAATAACTACAGAAAATTTAGACGAAACTACTGGTGTTCAAATTGTAAACAAAGCCATTGAATCACCTTTAAGGACTATTGTTGAAAATGCAGGCGGAGAAGGTTCTGTTGTAATTAACAAAGTGCTCGAAGGCAAAAAAGACTTTGGCTACGATGCCAAATCTGAAGCATACGTGGATATGCTTAAAGCTGGTATTATCGACCCTAAAAAAGTAACGCGTATCGCTTTAGAAAACGCTGCTTCTGTAGCTGGTATGATTTTAACTACAGAGTGTGCATTGGTAGACATTAAAGAAGACGCACCTGCAATGCCTCCAATGGGAGGTGGCGGCGGAATGCCAGGTATGATGTAAAAACAACATCATCAATTTAATTGAAAAAGCCTTTGAGTAAATCAAAGGCTTTTTCAATTAAAGCTCTATGCTAATTGTGGTTTTTGACAACCTCTTCGTCTCTGTATTTACAACAGGGACTTACAGCATTATAAGCCTTGTCTGTAGCTTTGAAGAGCTTAGTATCATGGCCTACTGCCGCAATCTGTTTAGAAATTGTTTCAACATTAGTTTTACGCTCATCAAAAATTAGCTTAAGCTCATGTGTATCTCCATTCCAAATGGCAGATTTCACACCTTTAGTTCTTATGGCTGCTTTTTCAATGCGTTCCTTACACATCCCGCAAACACCATCTACTTCCATACTAGCTTTGGCATTTTTATTTTGGGCAAATGCCATTGTACTTAAACTCAAAAGGAAAATTACTACTATATTTTTCATCATGTTTTATTTAATTTTTATATTCTAATCTTAGTTTATTCTAAATCGCAATCCGGCGTAATACATACTTCCAAAAATTGGTCCGTATACAAAATTACTATCAAAATTTGAACCAAATGGATTATCTGGACTTATTATAGGGTTTGGCTGTCTCACATCGGTAACGTTCTCACCTCCAGCATACACTTCAAACTTTGGTGAAAATACTTTGGTAATCTGCAGGTTTAAGGTACCAATTGTTGGTGAAAATTCCCCTAATTGAAATTCAGGAGGACTTAAATCCGTATTGGGAAAGCGTTGCCGTCCCAGCCAATTATACGTCGCATCAAATTTCCACTGAGCGCCAATGGAGGTTATTTCTGTCTCGTAAGCCGCATTGGCAAAAATACGATGTTTTGGCACCAAAGGATTATCAAGTCTGCCCCTGATATAATCGGTTTGTATATCGTAATACTTATAGGCCAATCTCACATCAAAATTCTCAAAAGCATTATAGTTAAATTCAAACTGAAAACTATTAGCAAAACTCTCACCTTCCAGATTATAAAATGTAATTTCAAAAGGGTTTTCCCAATCGGTAACTACTTGATTTTGAAATTCCGTTCTGTAAAAATCTAGGGTAATATCCGCTTTTCTATCAAATAAATTAAAGCCTTGCAGGTAACTTACACCATAGTTCCAGGCAATCTCTGGGTCTAGCCCATAGATTTTACCTCCTGCATCGATAATATTAATCTGCCTAGAACTAGAAAACATATTCTGGGTTTCGGCAAAAATATTGGCACTTTTTATACCTCTTCCTACAGATGCCCTGAGCGCAGATTTTTCCCAAGGTGTATATCTTACATGCAATCGCGGTGTAATGAAAAAACCGAATCTATTATGTTGGTCGGCTCTTATACCTGCTGTTAACGTAAGTTTATCCAAATCATCGTACGAATACTCAAAGAAACCACCGAAAGAATTCTCGGTCCTTTCAAAAGTAAAGGTATTTACCAACTCATTATAATTATCGTAAGTAACGCTTAATCCGGTTTTTATTTTATGCCTAGAATCAGTAATGATACTATTGTACACTAGGTTAGAGTAAAAACTCGTATGTTGTATATCATATATATTCAATCCGAAATACGATTCTTGATTATGATAGCTAAACGCCGTTTGAAATCCAATACTTTGATAGGGTATCTGAGGATTTACGTAACCTAATTTAGTTGTGATCTCATAACGCTCAGTATCAATTTCACTTCCCCAAAAATTGGTAGTTCCTCTGTCACGCTCTGGTTCAAAACCGACTTGCCCTGCTTGAGTATTGTCATTAAGATATCGCAAATTTATAAAGCTAACTATTCCTCTTTCTGCATTTGTGTACTGCCATCTATTCATAATATTGATTTGTTCCTTCAAGGGAACATCCAAAAAGGAATCGTCATTTCGATCAAACTTTTGATTTCTAAGGTTGCCATGCACATATAAACCACTACTCCATTTTTCCGATACCTGCTTATTAATATGAGTATTCAACTCAAATCGGCCGTTCATACCAGCATAGGCATTAACAAAAAGTTTAGCATCTGTCATTGGCTTCACTAGTTCTGCATTGATTTGACCTGCAATGCTTTCAAATCCATTAACAACGCTACCAGCGCCTTTGGTGATTTGGATACTTTCTACCCAAGTCCCAGGAATAAAACTTAAGCCATAAGCTTGAGAAGCCCCACGTATTGCGGGAACATTCTCTGTGGTGATTAAAATATAAGGTGAATTAAGACCTAACATTTTTATTTGCTTTGTCCCAGTAACAGCATCAGCAAAATTTACATCGATTGATGGATTGGTCTCGAAGCTTTCGGAAAGGTTACAACAAGCCGCTTTGAGCAATTCATCACTACTCACAGTAAACGTATTTGTAGCTTTTAAATACGATTTCATTGTGGATTGCTTTCGGCTCGTAATGGTTACGGTTTCTAACTCATCAGATGGTTGTAAAACATGTTTTATATACTTGTTCTCGGTAACCACCAACGTGTCTGTTTTATAACCAACATAGCTTATTACCAACCGATTATAAGAAAATTTATAAGGCAACTCAAATGTACCATCTCCCGCGGTAATTGTTCCTACAGATGACCCCGACCAATATACATTAGCACCTGGTAACGGCAACTCTTTAGAACTGCTAGATTCTAAAACCACACCTTTCAACTGCTCTTGAGCCGAAAGCTGAGACACAACTAACACTATAAAAATTATTATTTGTCTCATTTTCTAAAAGGTTTTAAACAACATGACTACAGCCATTATTATCATGATTGAATTTTCGATGAAGGTAGCTTTGGTCATAGGTAAATTTAATGCAGTACCTAAACAAGCACACCTTATTGACTTCTTATCCACTAAAGACCTAGTGACCCCAACTGTTGTAATGCCAAGAATTATTAAGGTTAAAATTAAGGCTATATCAATTTTATAACGGAATAGGAATAAGAGTCCTAATGCTATTTCTATAAAGGGGTATACCCAGCCATAAATTGGCAGTTGTTTGGCCAGAGGGTCGTACATTCTAAAACTTTCTGGAAAACCTTTTAAATCGAGTAGTTTAAAAAAACTGAAAACGATATAAAATAACCCCATAAAATCCAGCATAAAATCCGTGGTATTCCACATTTTCATGTTTAATAATGAGGCGGAAACAGTTATGTACCCAAAAATTAGTACTAAAGGAAAAAGCTGTTTGAGCTCATTTTGATCTTGTGGCTTAACTGTACTATTCTGTTCAAAAACATTAGATTCTTGTACTTTTGAAATATTGTATTTATCTGTTAAAACTTCTTGTAGCTGCTGCAGATTTAGATGCTTGGACATAGAAATCTCAACCTCTTCCTTCTCTAGATTTACCGCTACATTTTCTACAGCATCTAAAGTGCTTAGAGACGATTCTACTGAAGCTTTGCAACCATTACAGGTCATTCCTGTAACTTTATATATATGTGTCATTTGTGTTTTAATTTGATTATAACTAAAGTATGGTTAGGCTCAACATGTAAGCCTAATAGGACAACTTTAAAATCAAATTATATATGTTTCGTTAAAAAGGTATATTTCCTTAACTAGGTTTGGCGGCTCGTAGTGCCTTAAAACACTTAGGTTTGAGTCCTCATTAAGAATTAAATTATAGTAGGTAATTATAAAACCTACAGCAAAGTCTTGCCCATCTACATCCAAATCCTGAAAAGAAGGTACGTGAAGGTTAGTAACACCTTCTATGATATCAACTTCATCCTTACAACAAGATTTCTTCAATGTATCCAAAGTAGGCATTTCGGAAATGCCGTCGCCACATCTGTGCAATTTGGTAAAAACTGCGACATCGATAAGTTGGCCACCGCAAAAGTGCTTTTCTACTGTCAAGGACATAGTAGAAAAGAGAACTAAGACAGCTAGCACTAATGATGCACTTTTATGTAAAAAAGAAAATTTCACGCTGTAAAGGTAATAAATAGTATATACTTCGAGTAGAAATTACAAAAGCCTTAACGGTTTAGTTTGTAGTAATAAAACGCCGGTAGAAAGAGCATTAAAAATACAGGCTGAATTAAAAAACGTCTCACATTAAAAAATAGATAATAATCTTCTTGCCTTGGGTTAATTACAAAATACAGAAAAGGCATAAGCAAAAGAATGAATGCTGCCATGTATAATAAACTTGCTAGTTTTAAAATGCTCTTATCCTTAAGTAACAAGTAAATAATGCCTAATGAAGCTATTGTATTTAATAAAAACCGTAGACTTGTAAACATCACAAGTTTTGCTACTTCTCTTCGTGGGCTATCGATATAAAGGTAATCCTTTTTAAAAAAAGTCAGATATGGATCGTAGAATAAGACATCTTCAAAAGCTCGAATAGCAACAAGCACTAGAAACAGAACTACAACCAAACTATATTTCAAAATATTAGGCATGGTCACTAGATTTAGAAAAACGATTTACCCAAATCATCCAGAGTAAAAATACCGTCCCATAGATGAGTAGTGGAAAAATTACTGTATGCAGCATTTCTCGTCTCCAAGGATAATGATACAATCCTATTGATAACACTACTATTCTAACGAGATTAAATGCATAGATTATTATACTGCCTGCAAGTGCATATAGAAGCGTTGTTTTTAACCGCCCTGAAAAGGCTACAATAAAAGACAGAAATAAGATAATAATACTCACGGCATTACAACCTTCAACAATTGTTGCTACAAATTTTCCATTCAAGATAATTTTCATTGAAAGCTCATTTGGATGTGGCACAACCTCAGAGGAATACCCCACACTATCTAGTAAGATTTGAGTTTGCTTCGCGACCAAGTTGGTAAGATAGTCTGGGTAATACATAGAGCCATCAGATAAAGTCAAATACTGATTATATGCCAAAGTAAGAAAAGAGTAAACTGCCACGAAGGTGATAATGAACTTAAATACAAGCTTATATTTAATAAGAGTTGACTTCAAATAGAGGAGCTTTGTTAGTTTGTTGTTAAATTTATGAAATCCATATTTTTAAACTATCCAAATTAAATACTTTTACTGAAAATATCGCCATGAGCCTACAAGAATTAAAACTAGAAATCAGGTCTATCGTAGCACAAGACAATAAAAGTGTTGATAAACGACTACTACTTATCTGTGAGTTATTAGAAAAACATATCCCATACTATAATTGGGTAGGGTTTTATTTTAAAAATGGCGACAGGGATGAGTTAAAATTAGGACCTTATGTTGGGGCGCCAACGGACCACACCATAATCCCTTTTGGTAAAGGAATTTGCGGACAGGTAGCCGTTAGCAACCAAAACTTTGTAGTCCCAGATGTAAAATCCCAAGATAATTATATTGCCTGCAGTATAACTGTTAAAGCTGAAATAGTAGTTCCTATTTTTATTGATGGTGAAAACATTGGGCAAATAGATATAGATTCTAATACAATTAACCCTTTTACAGAAGAGGACGAGCGCTTTTTAGAATACGTTTGTAAAAAAGTAGGCAAAATAATACCTGTAGATACCTACATCTACTAATTACATGCCTGTACGTATAGCCTCTACGGGATCTAATCTTGAGGCAGAAATAGCCGGCACAACTCCAGAAATAAGACCGATAAAAGAGGAAATGAAGAACCCAATAAGCATATTTTTAAACGACAGTACAAAGTCAAAATCTTCTGCTGCCTGAGAGGCGATTAAAGTACCAAACCAAACCATAATTAAGCCTACTATGCCACCCACAACGGCAAGTATTACCGCCTCGAATAAAAACTGAAACAAAATAAATTTATTTTTTGCTCCAAGTGATTTTTGGATACCTATTATATTGGTACGTTCCTTTACACTCACAAACATGATATTGGCGATACCAAAACCTCCAACTAACAAGGAAAAAATACTGATGACCCAACCAATGGCATTCATACTACCAATAATACCATCTATAAAATCCTGAAGACCTTCTACTACACTAATAAAGAAAGAGTTAACCTCATCAGGTCGTAGACCGCGTTTATTTCTCAATAATTGAACAAGTTCTGCTTCAACGTCATCAGAGTTAACACTAGATTCTGGTTTAATAATTACCACTGGTACCATTGAAGATACGTTCTCTCCATAACGTGTTCTTACAAAATTAGATGGCAAAAAAATTGAAATATCATTACTATCCCCAAACAAACCAGACCCTTCTTTTTTAACAACTCCAATAACCGTAAATTTTTGCCCGTATAAACGGACTTTTCTTCCAATGGGTTCTAATTCTCCAAAAAGTGCATCCGCAATTTCAGACCCTATAACCACGACAGGTCTTCCTGCATTGGATTCCATTTCATTATAAAAGCGACCTTTTTTAAACTCCAAGCGTTGAATGTCGGAGAATTCACTAGACACTGCAACGGTATTTACACTTTGTATCAATTCTGACTCGTACCTAATACTCTCCCTGGGTACAAATAGTTGATAGGCCATTTCTTCTACCTGAGGGAGCGACTCTTTCAAATATTTGTATTCCGTGTAGGATATTTTATCAAATGTTCTCCATTTCCACCTTGGTACATCTGTAGGTCCAAAACTAAAACTAGAGAGATACATGGTGTTGCTGTCTAAAGCACTTAATTGATCTTTAATGTTTTTATCCAAAGAATCTACAGCTGCTAAAACAGCAATTATGGAAAAAATACCTATAGTAACTCCAAGCAAAGACAAAAACGTTCTTAGCTTGTTATTTGCAAGCGCACTAAAGGCAAACGAAAAACTTTCTTTAAATAACCGGATGTATACTAGCATAGCCTAAATAAATCTCGATAAAGATAAATTGTTTAAAAAAGAAATCTGTTACAGAAAACTTAAATAAGAAAGCAATTACATTCCTGTTCTAATAGCTTCTACTGGATCTAAACGCGAGGCGGATAGGGCAGGTATTACACCAGACACCAAACCAATAAGGCTAGAGATACCTACTCCAATAATAATGTTAGTAAAAGACAGTACAAACTTGAAGTCGTCCATAGCAAATGAACTTGCTACAGTAATAAGCCACACCAAGGCTAACCCAACAAGACCACCAAGCAAAGCGAGAATAATGGCTTCGAATAAAAATTGAAAAAGAATGAATTTATTTTTAGCGCCTAGTGATTTTTGAATACCGATAATATTAGTTCGCTCCTTCACGCTAACAAACATAATATTTGCTATTCCGAAACCTCCAACAAGTAGAGAAAATCCGCTTAGCATCCATCCAATTACGTTCATACTGGTGATAATGCTATCTATTAAATTAACAAAGCCCGAAAGTTTTGATAAAAAGAAATCATTGATATCACCTGCTTTTACGCCACGGTGTATTCTAAACTTTTGGGTTAAGATACCTTCAAAAGCATCAATATCAACGTTAGCTTTAGGTTTTATCACTATAGCCGTTGGATATCCAGTTTTTCCGGTATTCCTTATACCACGAACAAAGTTTACAGGGAGGTAAACCGTGTCATCCGGAGAATCACCTATGGCATCGCCATACTTTTCCAATACACCAATCACTCTTAGTTTTCTACCGAATATCCTTATCTCCTTGCCTAATGGCTCTGCATTACCAAACAAATTTTCTGCCAAACGATAGCCAATAACCACCACAGGGGCACCTTTCTCAGATTCTAATTCTGTATAAAACCGTCCTTGCCCTAATTTTAATCTTTCTATATTATAAATACCATGTGTAACAGCAGCAATGTTAACACTTCCAAGTGTCTCTGCTTGGTACCTTACGGTTTCTCTTAAACCAAAAATACTATAAGCGGAGGCCTCAATATCAGACATATTCTTTCTTACAAAATTATAGTCATCGTAAGAAATAGGATCAAAATTATCGCGTTTCCACTTTGGCACATCTGTTGGTCCAAAAGAGATGTTCATTATGTAAATGGTATTAGTATCAATACCCTCCAAATTTTCCCTAATACTTCTATCAAGAGAATCAACCGCTGCTAAAACCGCAATAATTGAAAAAATACCAACCGTAACGCCCAATAACGAAAGGAAAGTCCTGAGCCTATTATTATTTAACGCAGTAATAGCGAAAGAAAAGCTCTCTCTAATTAATCTTAGGTAGACTAGCATTACAAGATACCTTATTTAGGATTTAAAGGTTAGACGTTTTCAACAATCCATTGTTACAAAAATCTTAAACAAACTGTTTCAAATCACACGTTTTTCAGTCCTAATATATGTATTTTTGCCGCATTAAAATGACAACCTATTATTATGAGCAACAAAACCATTTCCTCGGCACTGATTTCTGTATTCAGCAAAGATGGATTAGAACCAATAGTTAAAAAACTAAACGATTTAAATGTTACTATCTATTCTACTGGTGGTACCGAAAAGTTTATAAAGGATTTGGGTATTGATGTTGTTCCTGTTGAAGATGTAACCTCCTACCCATCAATTCTTGGGGGACGCGTAAAGACGCTACACCCAAAAGTTTTTGGAGGTATATTAAATCGTCAGGAAAACCCAAATGATAGGTCTGAATTGGCTGAGTTTGAAATACCTCAAATAGATTTGGTTATTGTTGACTTATATCCCTTTGAAAAAACTGTTGCTTCTGGTGCAAGCCATCAAGATATTATTGAGAAAATTGATATTGGAGGTATTTCATTAATTAGAGCTGCCGCCAAAAACTATGCTGATGTTGTTTGTGTGTCCTCAGTAAACGACTATGCGGAGTTCTTAGAACTACTTAATACAAAAAATGGTGAAACTTCTGAAGGTGATAGAAAGCAATATGCCGCCAAATCCTTCAATGTGTCGTCAAATTATGATACTGCCATTTTTAACTATTTTAATGCTAACCATGATATTGCCGTTTTAAAAATTAGTGAAACAGAAGGCAAGGTATTACGCTATGGTGAAAACCCACATCAGAAAGGTTTTTTCTTTGGTGATTTTGAGGCTATGTTTACTAAACTTCATGGTAAGGAATTAAGCTATAACAATCTTCTAGATGTTGATGCTGCTGTAAATTTAATTTTAGAATTCAAGAACGAGTCGCCAACCTTTGCTATTTTAAAGCATAATAATGCTTGTGGTTTTGCACAACGTAATACGGTACATAAAGCTTATGTAGATGCTTTGGCAGGTGATCCAGTTTCAGCATTCGGTGGTATTTTAATTAGTAATACTGAAATAGATAAAGCTACTGCCGAAGAAATTCATAAGCTGTTTTGTGAAGTTGTGATTGCACCATCTTTTAGTAATGAGGCCCTTGAAATATTGAAAGGAAAGAAAAATAGAATTATCCTGATTCTCAATGATATTGAGCTTCCAAAAACAACTGTAAGAACATGTTTAAACGGTGCCTTGGTGCAAGAACGGGATTCTAAAACAGACACACCTGAAGATTTAAATTCGGTCACAAAAAATACACCTAGTTTATCAGAACTTGAAGATTTGATTTTTGCCTCTAAGATTTGTAAGCATACCAAATCAAATACTATTGTCCTAGCTAAGAATAAGCAATTATGTGCTAGTGGAACCGGACAAACAAGTCGTGTTGACGCGCTTAACCAAGCCATTCACAAAGCTAAATCTTTCAATTTTGATTTAAATGGTGCGGTAATGGCAAGTGATGCCTTTTTCCCATTTCCGGATTGTGTGGAGATTGCCGATAATGCAGGTATAACGGCTGTTATCCAACCAGGTGGCTCCATTAAAGACCAACTTAGTATAGATTATTGCAATAAAAATAACATGGCCATGGTGTTTACAGGAACCAGACATTTCAAGCATTAGCCAAATCCTAATGCCGTATTGGTCCTTGTGCCTGTTTAATAAAATATAATCCAATAAACGTCTATAATAGAAGATTTATCGTATAATTGATTACATTTACATTACGTCTGCAAAGACACATAAAAGTAACCCCAATAATTTATAATAGCACATGGGATTTTTTGATTTCTTAACCGAAGAAATAGCCATAGATTTAGGTACGGCGAATACCCTGATAATTCATAATGATAAAGTTGTAGTAGACAACCCATCTATTGTAGCAAGAGATAGAATAAGCGGTAAAATAATCGCTGTTGGAAAAGAAGCCAACATGATGCAGGGTAAAACCCATGAAAACATAAAAACAATTAGGCCATTAAAAGACGGTGTAATAGCAGATTTTGATGCTTCTGAACAGATGATTAGCCTGTTCATTAAAAATATTCCCGCTTTAAGAAAAAAGTTCTTTAATCCCGCACTCCGCATGGTAGTTTGTATTCCTTCAGGGATTACAGAGGTAGAAATGCGAGCGGTTAAAGAGTCTTGTGAACGTGTAAATGGAAAAGAAGTATATTTAATTCACGAGCCAATGGCGGCAGCTATTGGTATTGGAGTAGACATTATGCAACCCAAAGGCAATATGATTGTAGATATTGGTGGTGGAACGACTGAAATTGCAGTTATCGCCCTTGGCGGTATAGTCTGTGACAAATCAGTTAAAGTAGCTGGCGATGTCTTTACAAACGATATCATATACTACATGAGAACCCAACACAATTTATATGTTGGTGACCGTACAGCAGAAAAAATTAAAATACAAATTGGTGCTGCCACTGAGGACCTTGAGTTGCCTCCTGAAGACATGAGTGTACAGGGACGTGACCTACTTACAGGTAAACCTAAGCAAGTTCAAATATCTTACAGAGAAATAGCAAAAGCACTTGACAAATCTATTCTTAGGATTGAAGACTCTGTTATGGAAACCTTATCTCAAACCCCACCAGAATTAGCAGCTGACATATACAATACAGGAATTTATCTCGCTGGAGGAGGGTCAATGCTAAGGGGCTTGGACAAACGCCTATCACAAAAGACAGACCTCCCTGTATATATTGCAGAAGATCCACTTAGAGCGGTTGTAAGAGGTACGGGAATTGTGCTTAAAAATTTACCTAAATACAAAAGCGTATTGATTAAATAATTCTAATTAATGCAACAAATCATAAATTTTGTTATTCGAAACAAAACGTTTCTTTTGTTTTTGTTGCTATTTGGAGTTTCGTTTGCCCTGACCATCCAGTCTCATTCTTACCATAAAAGTCAATTTATTAATTCGGCCAATGTTTTAACTGGAGGAATTTACGGTACCATAAATTCTGTTGACCAATATTTTTCTCTCAAAACTCAGAATGAAGTACTAGCTGAGGAAAACAAACGCCTTAGAGAACAACTTCTAAACACATTAGCAGATTCTAGCAATACCTCTATAGATTCTATTTTAGGTGACCAAAGATATCGTATTACAACAGCAGATGTTTATAAGAACAGCTACGCTTTAACTAACAATTATCTTACATTAAACAAGGGAACCAAAGATGGTATACGTTCTGATTTTGGAGTAATAAATTCTAAAGGGATAATAGGAATAATTGACAATACAAGTAACGGTTACTCTACTGTATTATCAATTTTGAATAAAAAAAGTCGGATTAACGCTAAACTAAAATCTACAAATCATTTTGGCTCTTTAACCTGGAAGGGCATATCTCCAAATGTTATGGAACTTGTTGACGTTTCTAAATTTGCACCTGTAAAAGTTGGCGACACCATTGTATCTGGCGGACAATCCGCTATTTTTCCTAAAGGCGTTGAAATTGGTTTAGTAGAAAGCTTTACTACGGACATTGGTGGAGACACCTATCTCATAGACGTTAAGTTGTTTAATGATATGACTAATATTGGAAAAGTATATATCATCGAAAATACGGATAAGGAAGAAATTGAATCTTTAGAATCCAAAGGCAATGAATAGTTCTATCGGCCTTCATATTATAAGGTTTGTTACCTTAATTCTTTTGCAAGTTGCCATTTTTAACAACATAAACTTTCTTGGTTATATTAATCCGTATGTGTATATCATTTTTATTTTTTTATTTCCAATAAGAGATAACAGGCTTATCTTATTGCTGGTAAGTTTTGTTTTAGGGATGGCCTTGGATATGTTTCTTGATTCTGGTGGCGTCCATGCCGGTGCATCAGTTGTTTTAGCCTACAGCCGGCCTATTCTATTGAAATTTTCTTTTGGGATGCTTTACGAACATCAAAGTGTTAATTTTAATAATTCTGAGATTGGAAGTTTAATTAGCTATGTCGCAATTGGTACTTTATTGCACCATCTGGTACTATTTTCGTTAGAAATTTTTAACATAGGTAGTATATGGCTAATATTAAAAAAGACGTTATTTTCTAGTATATTCACCTTAATAGTGTCTATTCTTATAATAATCTTGTTCAGTCAGAATCGTAAATGAGAAAACTCCTACTCGTAACCTCGGCAATTGCAGTTGGCCTTATTTTTTTGGTTCGCTTGTTCTATCTTCAGGTTTATAATAGCGATTCATTTAATATTCTTGAGGATACAGCTATTAGAGCGGAGTATAACTATCCCAAACGCGGTTATGTATATGACCGAAACGGAAAACTTCTCGTTGCTAATCAACCTTCCTATGATGTAATGGTCATACCGAGAGAGGTGACTCCCTTGGAGCCGTCAGAAATTAAAGACTTCTGCAATTTATTAGGTATAACAGCTGAGGACTATGAAAAAAAATTAACAAAAGCCACGAATTATTCCCCTAGGTTGCCGTCTCCTTTTGTTCCACAATTATCAAAAGCAGATTATGCAGTTTTGCAGGA
Organism: Winogradskyella pelagia; assembly: GCF_017581965.1. GTDB lineage: Bacteria > Bacteroidota > Bacteroidia > Flavobacteriales > Flavobacteriaceae > Winogradskyella > Winogradskyella pelagia. The sequence goes on along the minus strand of NZ_JAGEVF010000002.1, from coordinate 337,281 downwards.
AGTGATGTGGAAGTATGAAGGCTTCTATATTCAAAAAAGATCGATGAGATCCTACCAAACCGACATTGGCGCCAATGTTTTAGGCGATATCGGTGAAGTAGGCCAAAAGGAGATGAATAAGGATTCTTATTACAAATTAGGAGATTTAATTGGAAAACAGGGCGTAGAAAAATCTTATGAAGATATTCTTAGAGGTGTCAAAGGGATACGTTTCATACAAAAAGACAGATTCAATAAAAATATTGGTCCATATAAAAATGGACAGTATGATACCCTGCCAAAACCAGGAAAAGATATTACAATTACAATAGATTCTGAGCTGCAGGCCTATGGTGAATTACTGATGAAACATAAGCGTGGTGGCATTGTTGCAATTGAACCTAGTAGCGGTGAAATTTTAGCTATGGTAACAGGGCCTAGTTATAATCCAAATTTGCTTGTTGGAAGAGAACGAAATAAAAATTTTTCACGCTTATTTAGAGACACGATTAACATGCCCACTTATGATAGAGGGCTACAAGCGCAGTACCCGCCAGGCTCACCCTTTAAGGTCATAAATGCCTTAATTGGTTTACAGGAAGGTGTTGTTGATGTTAATGATAGATTCTCTTGCCGCATGGGTTATTATTATGGAAGCAGAAAATTAACAGGCTGCCACCACCATCGTAGCCCTGTTGATATGAATCAAGGTATTTCACAATCTTGTAATGCCTATTTTGTTAATGTTTATAGACGAATAGTCGATAAATATGATGACCCAGGCGTTAGCATGAATAAATGGGCTGAGCATGCCAAAAGCTTTGGTCTCGGTAACTTTTTAAACAATGATCTATCAGTAGGCAGACCAGGAAGAATTCCTGATGGTGATTATTATGATAGAGCTTATGGTGATAATCGTTGGGGATCAACCTATATCGTATCTAATGCCATAGGACAAGGCGAAGTTGAAGCAACACCAATTCAACTTGCCAATATGGCGGCCGCAATAGGTAATAGAGGGTTTTATTATACACCACATATAATTAAAAATATTGAGAGCGATACCTTACCAAGCAACTTTACGGTACCAAAATACACTACCATAGATAAAGCGCATTTTGAACCTGTTGTAGAAGGCATGTTCGATGTTTATAACGAAGGGACCGCCAGTACCTTAAGAATTCCGGGAATAGAAATCTGCGGCAAAACAGGTACTGCAGAAAATTTCGTTAAAATAGATAACGTTAAGACCCAACTTACTGATCATTCTATTTTTGTAGCGTTTGCACCTAAGGACAATCCTTCAATCGCTATAGCCGTTTTTGTTGAAAATGGGTATTGGGGAAGTCGTTTCGCAGGCAGAATGGCCAGTCTCATGATAGAAAAATATATTAAGGGAGAAACCACTCGCAAGGATTTAGAAAATTGGATTTTCACCCATAGTTTAGAAAATGAGTACAAAAAACCGTATTCTGGTGAGCCGTTTAGAATCAATGGAGAAACCCAATTACAATTAATTGAGAACTACGCTCTCAAGGACTAAATTTTATTTATTTGAATGTATAGAGAAACCCAGAGACGCTTTCAATTCGATTGGATTATTATCCTAATATTCTTGCTCCTTGTTACTTTCGGTTATCTCAATATACTCTCAGCTTCACATGTTGGCGAAATCACAAGCTATTTTGACACATCACAACTTTATGGAAAACAACTAATATTTGTTGGTCTTTCTTTTGTTTTAATCATTTTAATTCTTTCTCTAGAAGCCAAATTTTATGAGCGATTTGCTAGTATTATTTATTTAGTTGCCATTCTTGCACTCATCGGTTTGTTTATTTTTGGCAAAGATGTAAATGGTGCAAGATCATGGTACGGTATAGGTAGTATGACTATCCAACCAAGTGAATTTGCAAAGTTTGCAACCGCCTTGGCTGTTGCTAAATATATAAGCGACATACAAACTAATATGAAAACCCTTAAAGACCAAGTGAGGGTAGCCGCCATTATCTTTATCCCCGCTTTATTAATTCTCCTCCAAAATGATGCAGGCAGTACTATTGTTTATCTGGCATTCTTCTTCGTTTTTTATAGAGAAGGACTACAACAAGTCTATCTAATCGTGGTGCTTTCATTAATCCTGCTTGCCGTTTTATCCTTAAAGTTTGGTGTTACAATCACGAGCCTAATTGCTGCAGTTGTATTGCTCTCAAGATACTTTCTCCGAAAAAAGAAACGAAGCTCTATAATTCAATACATACTTGTACTAGCATTAGCAATTGGTTTTTCATTTGGAGTAAAGCTTTTCTACCAACATGGACTCAAAGTTCATCAACAAAATAGAATTAGTCTTTGGTTACGGCTGGAGAAAGACCCTTTAAAATTAGAACAAATGAAAAAGGCTGAAGCTTATAATCTCATTCAGTCAGAGCAAGCTATTAGCTCTGGTGGTATAACCGGCAAGGGCTTTTTACAGGGCACAAGAACTACTGGAAAGTTTGTCCCTGAGCAAGAAACGGACTATATCTTTAGTACTGTTGGTGAGGAATGGGGCTTTTTAGGAAGTAGCTTTGTCATTATTTTGTTTGTAGCTTTAATCGTAAGGATTCTTTATTTGGCAGAGGCTCAAAAGTCACAGTTTAGCCGTGTTTATGGCTATGGTGTTGCATCTATACTCTTTGTGCATTTTACGATTAATACAGGTATGGTTATGGGATTAATTCCCACGGTTGGTATTCCTCTGCCCTTTTTTAGCTACGGTGGCTCAGGACTATGGGGCTTTACAATCTTGCTGTTTATCTTCGTTAAATTAGATAGTAACAAAATCAATGAATGGTAGTATTAGCTCAACATAGCCATACACTCAATTCATTATTTACACTTACACGATGATATTTTTTGACCTTAAGAGTTAGGTCATTAAATAAAAAGACACCAAAGACAGCCTTGCACAGCAATAATACTAATCAAATTACTTTAATTTTATGGTTTATCTGTGTCATCTAAGCACAACGATTCACAGAAGCAGAATAATTAGTATGTAACAACCTATGAAAATTTACCAATCCTGTGCATAACGCTATCACGGTGTCCTTATTTTTTTATTTACATCCCAAGAAGACCTTTTTAACTAACTCAAATGCCCTTGGGATGTAAATGTATTTCAATATGTCAAAAAGGCCTACTGACCCTGACCTAAAGAGTATCCTCTAACACCATCAAACGTATATAGGTTTTCTGTTTTGATAGCATCAATTCCACTTTCTTCGGCCTTAGTTAATACCTCAATAATATCTGCCTTAGTTGGTGCTTTACCCTCTACGGCCTTAAAACGACAACGCCAGTGATCCGTACAAAAAGTTTCGTCGAAACCATTTGGCCAAACTTTTACACCTCTATTGGTTATCATAGTAAGGTTAAGAACCTCGGTATTCATATTTTGTAATTTTTCGCCTATGACATCTGGGTCTGTACCTTCCCAATCCACAAAAACATCAACACCTTCTAGTACTTTTTCAGCTCTAGGTCTACGCGTGTGCTTAGGGATTTCTATAGCTCCTGCATTCTTAAATTCTACCTTCTTAAGATGCTGTGGCACCTCGCCTATGTTGGCAATAACCGCATCGGCAAACTCTTTGGTACCTACTTTTTTGGTACTTACCTTTTCATCATAAACATCATAGGTATGAACACCATCTTCCATAGTTTTCAACCAAGCATTTTGAACTTTAGCCGCAATATCGGATTGTCCAATGTGCTGCAACATTAAAATTGCACCTTGCAATAAACCTGATGGGTTTGCCATATTTTGGCCAGCTCTTCTTGGAGCAGAACCATGAATTGCTTCAAACATCGCATGGTCATGTCCAATATTTGATGAACCCGCAAGACCAACAGATCCTGTAATTTGGGCTGCCACATCTGAAAGTACATCACCATAAAGGTTAGGCATAACGATTACATCGAAAACTTCTGGAGAATCAGCCAATTTTGCTGCACCTATATCAACAATCCAGTGCTCGTTTTCTATTTCTGGATATTTTGCTGCTATTTCATCAAATACTTTATGAAACAAACCATCTGTTTGTTTCATAATATTGTCTTTTGTAAAACAGGTCACTTTTTTTCTGCCAAATTTTTTGGCATATTCAAAAGCATAAGTCACAATTTTTTCGCAACCTGGACGGCTGATTAATTTTAAACACTGAACAACTTCATCTGTTTGTTGATGCTCAATACCTGCATATAAATCTTCTTCATTTTCTCTTACAATAACTACATCCATCTCTGGGTGCTTTGTAGCTATATAAGGGTGCAAACTTTTACATGGTCTAACATTTGCAAAAAGACCTAATGTCTTACGCGTTGTAACGTTCAAGCTTTTATAACCACCACCCTGAGGCGTTGTTATTGGTGCTTTAAGAAAAATCTTGTTTCTTCTTATGGTTTCCCAAGCCTCTTTGGAAATACCTGCCGTATTACCAGCTAAATAGACCTTTTCTCCAACATCAATCTCATCAATGTCTAATTGTGCTCCTGCTGCTTCTAAAATACGCAATGTGGCATCCATAATTTCTGGGCCGATACCATCGCCCTTCGCTACTGTGATTTTTGTCATAGGGTTGTTGTTTGCAATTACAAAGATGCATATCATTTTTCATATATTTTTATATATGTTTTTTATGATATGTATAATTGAAATTTATGATTAATAAATGTATAAATGATTAAATTATTCTCTACTCTAAGTTATTCTGCTCTAATTTTTTAAACTTTCTAAACTGTTTTTTAAGATCTCAATCTTTGCCAGCGCATCCGCTTCTTTCTTCTTTTCTATAGCTACAACCTGCTCAGGTGCGTTATTTACAAAACGCTCGTTAGATAATTTCTTCTGTACAGACTTTAAAAAACCATCTGTATAGTTCAATTCTTCAGTTAGTTTTTTAATTTCAGCCTCAACATCAATGCTACCCTCCATTGGAATAAAATACTCATTAGACTTTACTCTAAACGTTAGAGCACCTTCAACCGGTTCATTGACATAATTGAGGTATTCTAAATTTCCAAGCTTCATAATCACCTCATCAAATCTAGTTGATGCTTTTTCATTATTGATTACTGAAAATTCAATAGCATCTTTAAAGGCAATATTTTTCTGTTTTCTAATATTTCTAATACCTGAAATCACTTCTGTCGCAAAATCAAACTCTGAAATTAAATCTTTGTTTATTGGTTTAGTTTCTGGCCATTTAGCAATTATCAAGGCCTCCTCTGTTGAACGCTTTTTTATAGATTGCCAAATATCTTCCGTTAAGAAAGGCATAAACGGATGTACTATTTTTAAATTTTCCTCGAAAATAGTCATTACCTCGTCATAAGTGATTCTATCAATAGGTTGTTGATAGGCTGGTTTGACCATTTCTAACATCCAACCGCAAAAATCATCATAAATTAACTTATAAATAGTCATTAAGGCATCGCTTAGCCTGTACTTACTAAAATGGTCTTCGATATCAACTAATGCCGCTTGAAATTTAGCTGTATACCATTCCAAGGCAATCTTGCTACAATTGGGCTGTTCTATATCAGAAACCTCCCATAAATTAGTTAATTGAAAAGCGTTCCATATTTTGTTTCCAAAACCTCTACCTTGCTGGCAAAGCGCTTCATCAAACATTAAATCATTTCCAGCTGCCGAACTCAACAATAGTCCTACTCGGACACCATCTGCACCGTAATCTTCAATTAGTTTTAATGCATCTGGAGAGTTGCCAAGAGATTTAGACATCTTACGCCTTTGCTTATCTCTAACCAGCCCAGTAAGATACACATTATGAAAAGGTTTTTCTCCTCTGAACTCATAACCAGCAACAATCATCCTAGCCACCCAAAAGAATAAAATATCCGGACCGGTAACCAAATCATTGGTTGGGTAGTAATAATTAATTTCCTTATTATCAGGATTCCTAACACCATCAAAAACACTAATTGGCCATAACCATGATGAAAACCATGTATCTAAAACATCAGAGTCTTGTCTTAAGTCTGAAATTTTCAAATTTTCATTAGATGAGAGGTTTTTGGCTTGTTCTAATGCTTCCTCCTTAGTTGATGCTACTACAAAATTTTCTTTTCCGTCTCCATAATAATAAGCTGGTATTTGCTGACCCCAAATTAATTGACGAGAAATATTCCAGTCTCTAATATTCTCCATCCAATGACGGTAAGTGTTTTCAAATTTCTTTGGAAATAACTTTATAGAATTCGTTTCTAACACAGCTTCGAGTGCTGGCTTAGCCAAATCTTCCATCTTAAGAAACCACTGATCACTTAATCTTGGTTCAATTATCGCTTTAGTTCGTTCGGAAATACCTACCCTATTGGTGTAGTCCTCGACCTTAACTAAAGCATCTAATTCCTTTAGCTCTTTAACAATAGCCTTACGGACTTCAAACCGATCTCTACCCTTGTAATGTAAACCATAAGAGTTTAGAGTGGCATCTTCGTTAAAGATATCGATGACCTCTAAACCGTGTTTGTCTCCTAGGGTTTTATCGTTTTCGTCATGAGCTGGTGTTACCTTTAAGCAACCTGTCCCAAATTCCAAGTCTACATAATCATCTTCAATTATAGGCACCACTCTATCACAAATAGGAACAATTGCTCTTTTCCCTTTAAGGTTTGTGTGACGCTCGTCTTTTGGATTAATGCATATGGCTGTATCACCTAGCAAGGTTTCTGGCCTTGTAGTTGCAATGGTTAATACCTCTTCCGAATCTTCAATTTTGTAATTTATATAGTATAGTTTCCCTTGCTTTTCAACATATTCAACCTCCTCATCAGACAAGGTTGTTTTGGCTTCTGGATCCCAATTAACCATTCTATAACCACGGTAAATCAAACCCTTTTTATAAAGATCTATAAAAACTTTAATAACCCCTTCCGACATATCGTCATCCATGGTAAATTTGGTTCTGTTCCAATCACAGGAACAACCAAGTTTTTTGAGTTGCTCTAAAATAACGCCACCATATTCTTCTTTCCATTCCCAAGCATGCTTTAAAAACTGCTCCCTCGTTAAATCATTCTTATCTATGCCTTGTGACTTTAATCTGGCGACAACCTTAGCTTCAGTTGCAATTGAGGCATGGTCTGTACCAGGAACCCAACATGCGTTTTTACCCAAAAGGCGTGCTCTTCTAATAAGCACATCTTGGATTGTATTATTTAGCATATGTCCCATATGCAAAATACCTGTAACATTAGGAGGAGGTATTACTATAGTATAAGGCTCTCTATCATCTGGTTCCGAGTGAAAGTAACCATGTTCCATCCAGTAGTCGTACCATTTACTCTCAACTGCATGGGCACTATATTTAGATGGGATTTCCATATTTTGGTATTATTTTTGCTAAATGGATGACAAAAGTACTTATATTTCTTTTTTTGAAAAACTTATTCGTGCATGAAACGTATATTAATTAGTTTTAATCCATGTTAAATAATGTGTTATACATCTAATTAATTTTGTTGAGATAGAAAAAGTAAGTAGTTTTAACATAACAAACGAAATTTTAAAGTGATGAAAAATTTAGTAGTAGTATTAGTTAGCATTTTTACCCTTGGAGCCTTTGCTCAAGAAAAAGTAGCTAAAATTGAATTTAAGACCAATGTGATTGACTATGGCACCATCGAAAAAGGATCTGATGGCGTTAGAGTATTTGAGTTTACAAATACTGGTAATGCACCATTAATCATTTCTAATGTAAAATCTACATGCGGTTGCACCGTACCTAAGAAACCAGAAGGTCCAATAATGCCTGGTGAAACAGGTGAAATTCAAGTAAAATATGACACTAAACGCGTTAACCCAATAAGAAAGACCATTACTGTTTTCTCTAACGCAGACACGCCAACCGTAGCCTTAAAGATTAAAGGGTTAGTTGTTGATTCTAATAAAACCAGTGTATTGGAGAAAAAGTCTAAAAGTATGATTGAGCAATAATTATACTTAGATTATAATATTAGTTACAAGCCCTCAATCAGTTGAGGGCTTATTTTTTTTGAAAGCATCATCCAACTTAAATTTAAAAACCATTTCTACACCTTGGCGTTCAATCTTAAGCCTTATAGTTTTTCCCGTTTTACCATGAAACAACTCATTGATTTCTGAAAGCTTAAATTCGTAGGCTTTTTTATTGTTAACTCCAATTAAAACGTCTCCTTTACGAAGTCCCTCAGCGTAAGCATTAGAGGTTTCTCGTATTTCAACAATCTCATAAGCTGGTCTTACAGAAGTCATGTAGTTAACAACCTGATTAATGCTTACAGCACTGCTATTTTTATTCTTATTAATGATTGGAACGTTTATTTCTTCCCTAACGAACATTATTCCGTTATGCTCAAGTACAATACCACTATTGTTATATGTAAAAGAATTTTTAAAAGAACCATTCTTTTTTAAGTAAAGCACTGAATTACCATAGTCAAAGAAGTAATTAAACCTTTTAAGAATCTCACCTCCAACAGAGCCATTTCGCTCTTTATAAATTTTAGTTACATCAACAGATGATGAGTCAGGAAATGCCACGTTCGCATTTTCAAATTTAAAATTACCGATTTCAAATGCCTTCACCCTTGACCTTTGTCCATAAACCGAACCGCTTAAACCTTTACCCAAATAGTCATCAAAGACCAATTCCTCATTAGGATAAATTCCCCTGTTTACATCCTCAAAGAGCCATAGTGCATCACTACTTCCTGTATCCATCAATAGTTTAATTATTTTAGTATCGTTATGTAAGGTAACCTTGGCTTTTAGATATGGCTTTTTATTATATATGTCTAACGGAAGTTGAGTCCATTTCCTACTCGTCTTTCTTTTAAACTCATTTGGTTTATGTAACCTTATATACCGAGAGCTGTAATTGAGTTCTACTATAAAATCTTTAAAAATATCATAGCCAATAATACCGTGAACTAAAACACCCAATCGTGGTGTAAAACTTATATCATCATCGTAAACTACATACAAATCTTTATTGTACAACGTGGCATCACCAATTTTAAACGAATTACCTGAAGACTTTAATGCCTCTAACTTACCATCACCACCTAAACCATATAAAAAAAAAGTTTTGGTGTTTTTAAGACCGACCGAATCTGTCTCAGCAATATTAAAAAGTATGGGTTTACTAACACCAGTATCCAAGACGAATGATAACAAAACATTATTAACCTTCATTGGAATAATAATGAGATTATTAATGAGTTCAAAGTTAATCTTCTTGCTATTGCTCTCTTGCATATAATATCTGTCCTGTGCCAAACCGCAAAAAGAAAAAGAAATAAAAAGTAAAAGGATAATATTACGCCAAGACAATTTCAATTATTTTTGTATTTATAAAAGATACAAATCTTAAATCAAGCTCTAAGTGTCATCTTCATTTTTTAGTGAAAATTTAAGAATTAAAAAATCAACCGTTAGCTAAACAAACAACAATGCCATCAATTTCAAGAAAAGGTACAAAAATGCCAGAGTCTCCAATACGGAAGTTGGTACCTTATGCTGAAGAAGCAAATAAAAAAGGGAGAACTGTTTATTACCTAAATATTGGTCAACCAGACATTAAAACACCTTCAATTGCTCTGGATGCCGTGAAAATCCACTCATTAGATGTACTTGCCTATTCTAGATCAGAAGGTGCAGAAGAATACCGAAAGAAAATTGCTAAGTATTACTATAATAATTCTATTGAAGTTGATTATAGCGATATTATAGTTACCACAGGTGGTAGTGAAGCGCTATTGTTTGCTTTTGGAAGTATTATGGATGAGGATGATGAAATAATAATCCCGGAACCTTTTTATGCGAACTACAATGGTTTCTCAATTGCCTCTAGCATTAAGGTCGTCCCAGTAATTTCTAATATTGATGATAATTTTGCCCTCCCTCCAATTGAGGAATTTGAAAAACTCATTACACCCAAAACTAAGGCTATTTTAATTTGTAATCCAGGAAATCCTACGGGCTATCTTTACTCTAGAGAAGAGATAAAAAAACTCGCAGAAATTGTTAAAAAACATGACCTGTTTCTTATTGCCGATGAAGTTTATCGCGAATTTGTTTACGATGGTGTTTCCCATTATTCAATTCTTCAAGAAAGTGGTCTTGAGGACTATGCTATTGTCATTGATTCTGTCTCTAAACGTTATAGCATGTGTGGCGCTAGGATTGGCTATCTAGTCTCAAAAAATAAAGCTGTGATACAGACCGCTTTAAAATTTGCACAAGCACGATTAAGCCCTCCCACATTGGCTCAAATAGCTGCTGAAGCCGCATTAGAAACACCTCAGAGTTATTTTGATGAGGTAAAAGAAGAATATGTGAAGCGACGAGACGTACTCATTGAAGAACTTCAAAAAATACCTGGGGTGAAGGTGGCAAAACCTAATGGTGCGTTCTATTGTATTGCTGAACTACCGGTTAAGAGTGCAGAAAATTTTGCGCGCTGGCTTTTAGAGTCCTTTGAATACAACAACAATACTGTAATGGTCGCTCCTGCTACTGGTTTCTATTCTACACCTGGTGTTGGACTAAATCAAATACGAATTGCTTATGTACTTAACGAAAATAGTTTGAAAATAGCCGTAGAGGTAATTGCAGAAGCTCTTAAAGTTTATAAAGATTAATGCCTATTCTTCAAAATGTCCCTTTACGCAACTTAAATACTTTTGGCATTAACGCCAACGCAAAAGAATATTGTAATATTGCTACCGAAGATTATCTTAAAAAAGTACTAACCGATAATGCCCAAAAATCCTTATTTATACTTGGAGGTGGCAGTAATATGCTCCTTACGAGAGATATTAATGCCTTAGTTTTACACATAAACCTAAAAGGTATTGAGGTAATCGAAAACCATGAGAATCATGTCATTGTTAAGGCAATGGCTGGTGAAAATTGGCACGATTTTGTGTTGTGGTGCATTTCCAATAACTACGGTGGTGTAGAGAATCTATCACTTATTCCTGGTAATGTTGGTACAGCACCAATACAAAACATAGGTGCTTACGGAGTTGAACTCAAAGATACATTGGTTAGCTGCACTGCAGTACATATAAAAAACAAAACAACCCAAGTATTCAGTAATGAAGAATGCCGGTTCGGCTACAGAGAATCTGTTTTTAAAAATGAATTAAAAGGTGAATTTATTGTTACTAGCGTCAATTTTAAGTTAACGACATCCAATCACAAAATAAATATAGATTACGGCGCCATCAAACAAGAGTTGAAGGCCCACAACATTGAAGACCCTAGTATAAAAGATATTTCAAATGCTGTAATAACAATTAGAAAAAGTAAATTGCCTGACCCTAAAGTAATAGGCAATAGCGGAAGTTTTTTTAAAAACCCTGTAATCTCACAATCTCATTATAAGGAACTTCAAAACAATTTTGAAGATATACCGTCTTATCAGATTTCGGAAACAGAAATTAAAATACCTGCTGGCTGGTTAATTGAAAAAGCAGGTTTTAAAGGAAAACGATTTGGCAACTATGGCGTTCACAACAAACAAGCATTAGTTTTGGTTAATTATGGTAATGCAAAGGGTAGTGATATTTATGACTTGGCAAAGCTTATTCAGAAAACTGTTTTAAGGCTTTTTGAAATTAATATTGAAACCGAAGTCAATATCATATAAAAAGCCGCATTAATTGCGGCTTTTAGTTATAGAATAATTTTTGTTGAAAATGCTATTAATCAATCCTGTAAAGAAGAAAAATTATTCTAAATAATATTATATTAGACCTTTAACTAAGGTTTATGATTTAAATACGAACAAAATCGGACTTTGGATTACCTTGTTATATAAAAACCGAAAACTTTAACATTTTGAGCAGTTCACCAATAGAGAAAAAAATAATCGATTATCTAGAGCATGGAGACAAACGCGCTTTGAATCTGCTTTACGAAAATTATTCAACTAGTCTTTATGGTGTAATATTAAAAATCACTCAAAATGAAGAAATCGCTGAAGACGCCCTTCAAGAAACATTTATTAAAGTATGGCGTAATTCTGGCAAGTACGATTCTTCAAAAGCTAAATTATTTACTTGGTTGTTTAGAATTGCGCGCAATACGGCCATAGATAAATTGAGAAGCTTTAATAATAGATATCAGAAAGAAGTCCAAATTGACAAATCAAACGTATATATATTACCAACAAGTGATTTAAATCAAGATGTCATGGACATTAGAGAGCATGTTGGAAGACTAGAGGAAAAGTATAAAATAGTATTAGACGCCTTGTTTTTTGAAGGCATGACCCAGCAAGAGGCAAGTGATGAATTAGGTATTCCTTTAGGAACAATAAAATCGAGATTAAAAATTGGGCTGCGTGAGCTTAAAAAAGTTTACGACCCATAAAATTTTAAGATATGGAAACAAAACTACATAGTTTTTTAAAATCTGATCTTCTACGTAAATATTTAGTTGGTGAGGCCTCTATGACCGAAACCCAAGAGGTAGAGTTTTTTATTTCTAACTACCCAGAAGCGGCCGAAGCGTACGAACAACTTCAAAATAATTTAGAAATCATTGCTAAGGCAGGTGCTAAAGACGTGCCTACCGATGTGCTTAAGCAAATATTAACGGCAATCGATGAGCCAGAGCCTTCACAAGTCATTAATTTGGTGCATAAAAGAAGAATATCATGGTATAGTATTGCAGCCTCTGCAGCGGCCATACTTTTTGCTTTTTCAACGTATATACTTTATCAAAAAAATCTTAATCTCAATGAAGAAAACAATATCGTGGTTGAAGAGATTTTTGATTTAAGAAGTGATATTGAGAAAAATAATTCGCGGTTATCAGAACTATCAGAACAATTAATGAAGCTTAACAACCCTGATGCAAAAAAATATGTGTTCAACGGAAATGACAGAGCCAAAAATCTAAAGACGGTGGCTTATATTAATCCAGTTGACAAAACATCAATGATTGATGTTATTACTTTACCACAATTGCCAGAAGAACAGCATTATCAAATCTGGGCAGAATTACAAGACAGAATGGTTAATCTTGGTATACTTGATGAATCCGATCGCAAACTAAAACAAATTCCTTATGTCGAAGATGCTTTAGCTTTAAGCATCAAGATTGGCAAAAAAGGCGAAGAAACAAATGAAAACAATGCCGATGTGGCCGAAATTTCTTTGAAGGATAATAAATAGTTTTAATAGAAAAATAAAAAAAGGCATCATAACTGATGCCTTTTTTTTATTTCAATGTTTTCTATTCTTTTTCAAAAAACGTCTTGTGTATTAAACCCCCAAGTATGGCACCACCTATTGGCGCAACCCAAAATAACCAAACTTGAGACATGTAAGCACCATCAGCAAAAATTGCTTGACTTAATGACCTAGCAGGGTTTACAGAAGTATTAGTAATTGGTATACTTATCAAGTGAATCAATGTTAAAGCCAAACCTATGGCTATTGGAGCAAATCCTTTTGGCGCTCTAGCATTAGTGCTTCCAAGAATCACTAATAAGAAAAATGCTGTTAAAACGACTTCAGCTACTAATGCCGACATCATATTATAACCATCTGGTGAAAGCTCATTATAGCCATTTGCAGCAAAGCCTCCAATAGAGTCAAATCCAGATTTACCAGACATAATAAGATACAGTACACCTGCAGCTGCAATGGCACCGACAACCTGAGCTAAAATATAACCGATTAAATCTTTAGCTTCAAATCGTCCACCAATCCATAGACCAACAGACACAGCAGGATTAAAATGGCCTCCAGAAATATGACCAACAGCATAAGCCATGGTTAAAACTGTAAGACCAAATGCAAGTGCAACTCCAACAAAACCAATACCTAAATTTGGTATACCTGCGGCATAAATGGCACTTCCACAGCCACCAAATACCAGCCAAAATGTTCCGAAAAACTCAGCAAATAATTTTTTCATAATAAAATTGAATTAGTTAGTAAATTGTAAAAATCTTTTAATTAAGACACAACGAACAATAGGTAAGTCACAGAGAAATGGGAACGAAAGTAAAGGAAAAGCCTTATCTTTGCATCTAAATTTAAGCAATTAAATGGAATTATTATTTCTTACACTTGGATTATTAGCTTTAGCTATTGCCGGTATTACCATAAAAATTTGGGCAAAGAAAGACGGTAAATTTGCCGGAACTTGTGCAAGTCAAAACCCAATGTTAAATCAAGACGGTGAGGCTTGCGGATTCTGTGGCAAAACACCAGACGAATATAAAGACTGTAAAGAACCTCAACACTCCTAAATATTAAATGAGCCTAACTGCTGCTCTGCTCATTGTATTTATAATAATAGTTTGTTTACAACTAGTTTTCTATACTAGTTTTTTGGTTGCTTTTGTTTCAAATAAACCGAGACCTAACAAAAAGAACAATATTGCGCTATCTGTTATCATATGCGCTAAAAACGAGGCTAAAAACCTTAGCGAGAATTTACCTCACATTTTAAACCAGAATTACCCAAGTTTTGAAGTAGTTTTGGTAAATGACAGTTCCACAGACGATTCACTTAAAATCATGAAATCATTTGAAGCTTTGCATGGCAATGTAAAAGTAGTGGACGTTCAACCAAATGAAGCGTTTTGGGGAAATAAGAAATACGCTTTGACTCTAGGTATTAAAGCCTCTGTAAATGATTTTCTCGTATTTACTGATGCTGATTGTAAACCAATAACTAATAATTGGCTACTTAGTTTGAGCTCTCATTTCTCTAATGAAAAATCAATTGTTTTAGGTTATGGTGGCTATACTAAAAAGAAAAAATCACTGCTCAATCAACTTATTCGTTTTGAAACAGTCTTAACTGCACTGCAATACTTTTCTTATGCTTTATTAGGGCAACCATACATGGGAGTTGGACGAAACCTAGCTTACCGTAAAGAACTATTTTTTAATAACTCAGGATTTTCTCAGCACATGGGTCTTATGTCTGGAGATGACGATTTATTTATCAATTCAGTAGCAACAGGTGCAAATACAACAGTTTGCATGGACCCTTCTAGCTTTGCCCTATCTAAACCCAAAACTACTTTTAAAGCATGGATATTACAAAAAAGACGTCATATCGCTACCGCCAAATACTATAAACCAATACACAGATTCTTACTTGGGCTATTTTACCTTACGCAATTGTTATTCTGGCTAATGATTCCAATCAGTACTGTAATTTTAGACAAGCAAGCTTTAGTCCTTTTGTTAATCGCTTTAAGGTTTTGCCTTCAATTGGTAGCTTTCGGATATGCTGCAAAAACCTTTGACGAACGTAAACTCATATTTCTTGCACCTTTACTTGAAGTATTTTTAGTTATTCTACAATTCGTTATATTTATTGTCAACCTAATATCCAAACCTAGACATTGGAAATAACAGACGCCATAACTAAAGCCAAAAACAACGAACAACTAGCCTTTAATTTCCTGTTGGATACTTTTTGGAATGATGTTTATGCCTTTCAATTAAAACGTACGCAAAACGAAAATGATGCTGAAGATATTACCATTCAAACATTTTCCAAGGCGTTTGACAAGATTAACACCTATGATGCCTCTTATAATTTTAAGACTTGGTTAATCACTATATCGAAAAATTTGCACATAGACCTTGTAAGAAAACAAAGAAAAACGATTAAAAATACCTCCAAGGACAATCAGGATCATTTTCTTGAGATTATTGATGATTCCCCTACTCCTGAGGACAAAATTATAACCGATCAAAATCTGGCTAAACTTCTGCGAGATATTAAAAAATTGAAGCCGCATTATCAAGAAATTATAAATTTGAGGTACTTCCAAGAGTTGAGCTATAAAGACATATCTGAAGAACTTAACGAGCCAATGAATAATGTCAAAGTGAAATTATTACGAGCGAAAAAACTTCTGGCCGAAATAATTACCAAACCAAATGCGAGCTAAACTAAAGCAGTTTGGTCCTGGACTTCTCTTTGCTGCTGCAGCCATAGGAGTTTCGCATCTTGTGCAATCTACTAAAGCAGGTGCAGATTATGGTTTAGGTTTATTATGGGCATTATTACTTGTTCATTTATTTAAATACCCATTCTTCCAGTTTGGTCCACGGTATGCAGCTGCCACACAAGAATCTTTGTTGCACGGCTATTACAAATTAGGGAAGTGGGTACTTATTACCTATTTTGTTTTAAACATAGCCACCATGTTTACAATCCAAGCGGCTGTTACTATCGTTACAGCTGGACTTGCTAAATCCCTTTTTGGAAATATTACTTCTCTTGGATTTTTAAGTACTGAAGCATGGACTGTTATTGTGTTACTCACCTGTTTATTTATTCTACTTTTTGGAAAGTACAAAGCTCTAGATAGAACCATAAAAATTATTGTAGCACTTTTAACCATAAGCACTTTAGCCGCTGTTATTTATGCTTTTAAGGATTTTTACGGTGCTGTTTCGTTTTCTCAGGTTTTACCAAATTCAGCAGCTGAAATTACCTTTTTAATTGCATTTATGGGTTGGATGCCTGCACCATTAGATATTTCAATATGGCATTCTATCTGGGCGCTCGAGAAAAAGAAAATATCAAAACAATTTTCACCACGTACTGCGCTTCTAGATTTTAACATAGGCTTTGGAGGCGCCATAGTTCTAGGTATTATCTTTTTATGTTTAGGTTATTTTGTGATGTATAATTCTGGAGAATCCTTTAGTGATAAGGCATTGGTTTTTTCAAATCAAATTATCGAAGTTTATACTTCTAGTCTGGGAAATTGGTCATATTTTATTATCGCCATAGCAGCTTTCACAACTATGTTTAGTACAACAATTACTACTTTAGATGCCTCCCCTAGATCAATGTCCCTAAGCCTTAACATTTTATTTAAGTCATCCATTACAAAAGGATATTTACATTGGATTATAGTACTTACAATAGGTACCATGATTATTTACTTTGCATTTGCTTCTGAAATGGGCTTGCTCATAAAAATTGCCACCATTTTATCCTTTGTAACAGCTCCGTTTTATGCGGCAGCAAATTATTTTTTAATTACCAGCAAACACACTCCAAAAGAATGGCACCCGAGTATAGGCCTAAAAGTATTGTCATGGCTAGGTATTTTATTCCTTGTTGGATTTAGCGGTTGGTACCTATCTACCTTATAACATATTTATATTTTTACTTTGTATCTTTGTTGCCGAAACAAAAAATTGCATGGAAACGACGGTTACTTCAAATATATTACCAGAAAGAAAACCGAAATGGTTAAGGGTTAAACTTCCTACTGGAAAAAAATACACGGAATTAAGAGGACTTGTTGACAAGTACAAATTAAATACTATTTGCACTTCGGGCAGCTGTCCGAATATGGGAGAATGTTGGGGAGAAGGCACAGCAACATTTATGATATTAGGTAATGTGTGTACACGATCTTGTGGGTTTTGTGGTGTTAAAACAGGCCGACCAGAGACAGTAGATTGGGATGAACCTGAGAAAGTAGCACGCTCCATCAAAATTATGCAAATTAAACACGCTGTCTTAACAAGTGTTGATCGAGATGATTTAAAGGACATGGGAAGCATAATGTGGGCCGAAACCGTTAAAGCCGTGAGACGAATGAACCCCGAAACTACTTTAGAAACCTTAATTCCTGATTTTCAAGGCATAGAACGTCATATAGACCGTATTATTAACGTTGCGCCTGAAGTTGTTTCTCATAATATTGAAACGGTTAGACGCCTCACAAGGGAAGTGAGAATACAAGCAAAATACGATCGTAGTATGGGAGTTCTAAAATATCTCAAGGAACAAGGTCAGCGAAGAACAAAATCTGGCATTATGCTTGGCCTTGGAGAAACAAAGGAAGAGGTAATTCAAACGCTGTATGATTTAAGAGAAAACAATGTTGATGTAGTTACAATTGGGCAATATTTACAGCCTAGTAAAAAACATTTACCTGTAAAACGGTTTATAAATCCAGATGAATTCAAGGAATATGAAGAAATCGGACTCGATTTAGGCTTTAGACATGTAGAAAGTAGTGCTTTGGTAAGATCGTCATACAAGGCTCAAAAACATATTAATTAATGATTAGGGTTGCCATTAATGGCTTTGGTAGAATTGGACGTCGTGTATTTAGATTAGCCCTTAAAAATAAACGCCTAAAGATTGTAGGCATCAACGATCTGGCGGATGCCAAGACTTTAGCCCACCTGTTAAAATACGATAGTATCCATGGCAGATTAGATGGCCTTGTTTATCATGACAAAGAGCATCTAATTGTTGATGGAGCTAAAATTCCTTTATTTAACGCAAAACATCCCCAAAATATAAATTGGGCTTCTGTAAATCCTGATATTGTTGTTGAAGCAACGGGTAAATTTAAACTTAGACAAGATTTAGAATACCATTTAAAAAATGGAGCTAAGCATGTCATATTATCCGTTCCTCCGATAGAAGATGATATTAAAACTATTGTCCTTGGCGTTAATGAGCACACTATTTCTGGTAATGAAGGAATAATTTCTAACGCGTCTTGCACTACCAACAATGCCGCTCCGATGATAGATATTATCAATAGATATTTTGGGGTTAAACAAGCCTATATTACCACGGTACATTCCTATACAACAGACCAAAGTTTGCATGACCAGCCTCACAGAGATTTGAGGCGCGCACGAGCTGCAGGGCAATCTATTGTCCCTACGACAACTGGAGCTGCCAAAGCTCTGACAAAAATCTTTCCAGAATTATCAGAAGTTATTGGTGGTTGCGGGATTAGAGTTCCAATTCCTAATGGCTCATTGACAGATATAACCATAAACGTCAATAAACAAACAACTATAGAAGAAATAAATACCCTATTTAAGCAAGAATCTGAAACAAAATACAAGGGTATATTAGAGTATACAGAAGATCCAATAGTAAGCGTTGATATTGTGGGAAATTCCCATTCTTGCATTTTCGATGCGCAGATGACCTCAGTCATTGGAAATATGGTGAAAATAGTTGGTTGGTATGACAATGAAACTGGCTACAGTTCAAGAATTTTAGAATTAATTTGCAATTTATCGGATAAATCATCACTTTTGTCGAATAAATAATTATATTTGTTTTCACAAAATTGTTCTGAAATGTCCCAAATCAAACATTTCATATTTATTTTTTTAATATGTCTCTCGAATACTACCGCTGCCCAAATCAACGGAATCGAGGATAAAGACATGCTTTCTATGAGGCTTCAAAACCATATTGACCAAGCCAAACTAGAAAGTGATAGAGGCGATTACTATAATGCTAAAAACAATCTTGATAAAGCATTAGAGATCGCCATTAAAATAAATGATCAAGAGAACGAGGGTCGCATTTACACTAAAACCGCAAAGCTTCTATTCTTACTCGGAGAAAGTGATAAGTCCAATATTGCCATAAAAAACGCCATTTTAATTCAACGCAAAAACAGTGATTACGATAATCTAGCAATAACGTATAATATTAAAGGGGTAATTCACAGCACTAATGAAGAGTATGAAGATGCACTGGAGTATTTCAATTCAGCAAAAAATTTATTTGAGCAAGAAGACTTAGAAGAGTACATCTCTGAAGTAACCCTAAATGAAGCTAAAGTTCACATCGCACAAGAAAATTTTGACTTAGCAAAAGCTCAGCTAGAGAAAACGGTTATCCTTGCGAAGAAGTATGATCAACAACGGAGATTAAGTAGTGCCTTAATACAAACAGGTAAAGTATCTAGCGCTTTAAAAAATTATGATTTAGCATTAAATCAAGCTGAGGAAGGCCTTTCTCTTGCAATGGCTTACGGAATTACCGAAAACATTAATTCTGGTTACTTAATACTTAGTGCCATACATGAAAAGCGTGGAGACTACAAAAGCTCTTACGATTACATTAAAAAACATATCCAGCTTTCTGATTCTCTCTTAAATATTCAACGCGAAGGCCTCAATGAAAGTGTAACCGGAAAATATATTAATGAGTATAAAGATGCTCAAAACGCACAATTGAAGGCACAGATTGATGATATTAGCTCCGAAAATAATTTTCAGAGGATTACTACGGTTCTGAGTATTGCCTTAATTACTATTCTGTCTTTATTGACCTTATCACTGTATAAAAACAACAACATAAGGTTAAAGACCAATAATATGCTACATAAGAAGAATGACGAACTAATTGTAGCTAAAGAAAAAGCAGAGTTGGCCTCTAAAACAAAGGCTAATTTCCTCTCTACGGTAACTCATGAGCTGAGAACACCACTTTATGCTGTTACAGGACTCACCAACATGTTACTTGATGAGAATCCTAAAGAATCACAAGTACCACATCTAAAATCCTTGAAATTTTCTGGAGACTACCTTCTAACTTTTATTAATGATATTTTACAGATTAATAAAATCGAAGCAAATAAGGTAGACCTCGACCCAGAAAAATTCAATCTTAAAAGCAAATTAGAAAATGTAATGTCTGCCTTGAGCAATTCTGCAAAAGATAACGGTACGACCTTGCATTTTGAATATGAAGAAAATTTACCTAACACCTACATCGGTGATCAGCTTAAGATATCCCAAATCTTAATCAACCTACTTGGTAATGCCATTAAATTCACAAAAGACGGAGACATCTGGGTTAGAGCCTACAAGATTGACCAAAAGGACAACCTTTACACACTTCGTTTTGAGATTGAAGACAATGGTATTGGCATAACAAAAGAAAAGCAAGACTCCATGTTTGACAGTTTCTCACAAGGCTCTGTTCAAATTAACCGAAAGTACGGTGGTACTGGTCTTGGCTTATCAATTGTTAAAGGACTTATCCAAATCCTAAAAGGTAAAATCTACTTAAAGAGTGAGCTTGGCAAAGGCACTACATTCTTTTTTGAAATTCCTTTAGAATACACGGATGATATCCAAGAACCAGAAAAAGTAGAACCAACACAAACACAAGCTATGCAAGATTTGGACCTAAGCACTATCAAAATCCTTATTGTGGAGGATAACAAGATCAACCAGATGATTACTAAAAAAATCCTCAACAAAATGGGACTTCACTGTGATGTTGTAGATAATGGTGAGGCTGCAGTTGAGAAAGTTAAAACAGTGGAGTACAACGTTGTTCTTATGGATATCCATATGCCGGGAATTAGTGGATTAGAGGCCACTAAAATCATTAGAACCTTTGATAAGGAATTAACTATTTTTGCCCTGACAGCCGTTACTTTAGAAGATAAAATGCATGAATTTGGAGAAGCTGGATTCGATGACATCATATCTAAACCCTTTAAGCAAGAAGACTTTGAAAAGAAATTATACGCCGCGCTCTCGGGTGAAAAAATCGTATCAAGTTTCTTTAGCTAAATAAGAATGCACCAAGGCTTCAAATTCAATAGGCCTATCTATTTTGAACCTAATAGGTAAGTAGAACAATTTACCTTTAAGTTCATTAGCTGCTGAAAGTCTAACGTAATCTTTTTCTGTAGTCACAATAAGCTTCTTTTCCGATAGCATTTTTATATCATGAGGTTTAAACTCATGATGGTCCCTGTATTCTATATGCTCAAATCGAAGACCTTTATCGGTTAAATATTCAACTAGCGGTTGAGGATTAGCAATACCCGTTACAAGCGTAAATTTTGGTAAGTCGTCCAATTCTAATCCAATCTTCGACGATTTTAGTTTTTCTGAATAATTTATTTGACTAAAAAATACATCTTGTCCAGCTTTAAGGCTTAACTGAGATAACATTCTTCTTTTTTCATCCTCTTCAAGACCAATAGGACATTTAGTTACAATAATAACATCTGCACGATTAGCACCAGACCTAGGCTCCCTGAGATTGCCAGTAGGAAGAACAAAGTCCTTCGTATAGGGTTTTTGATAAGACGTCAATAAAATATTAAAACCAGCCTTAACGCGTCTGTGCTGAAATGCATCATCTAAAAGAATTACATCTGGTCTATCTTTATATGTAAGTAGTTGCGTAATACCATTTTGCCTATCTGCATCAACCGCTACTATAATTTCAGGGAATTTTCTATAAAACTGATATGGCTCATCACCTATTGAACTTGCGTCTGCTTCTGCATCAGCAACTACAAAACCATCAGTTTTTCGTTTATAACCACGGCTTAAAGTTGCCACTTTATACTCTTTTTTTAAGAGCCTTACTAAGTACTCAATCATTGGAGTTTTGCCTGTACCACCAGTACTTAAATTTCCAACACAAATTACTGGTAAGTTATAAGGCTTAGACTTTAACCATCCTTTATCATAAAAAATATTCCTTAACCAAGTGACTATATAGTAAAATGGAACCAAAGGAAATAATATAATTCGTATGAATTTCATTGCCACTAAAATATGCTATTTTTGATACAAATTAGCACTTATGGTTGTACAAGATGTAATGGAGCATTTACAGGAATTAGCTCCTCTAGCTTATGCTGAAGATTTTGATAATGTAGGTTTACTCGTTGGCGATAAAAACCAAAAGGTTTCTGGTATTTTAGTCACTTTAGATACCTTAGAAGAAGTTGTTGATGAAGCCATTGAAAAAAATTGTAATCTTATTGTGAGCTTCCATCCTATTATATTCGAGGGCTTAAAAAAATTAACCGGAAAAACCTACGTAGAGCGTGTTGTAATAAAAGCCATTGAAAACAAAATTGCCATTATCGCTATTCATACGGCTTTGGATAATGCTTTTCAAGGCGTTAATGATATTATATGTAATAAGCTAGGGTTAAAAAACAAGCGTATCTTAATTCCAAAATTACGGACCATAAAGAAACTGCAAACCTATGTACCATCCGAATCAGCTGAACATTTAAGGCAGGCATTGTTTGCATCAGGTGCAGGGAACATTGGCAACTACGAGTCTTGTAGTTTTAATTTTGAAGGGAAAGGTACTTTTAAAGGTAACTTAAACTCCAACCCTGTTGTTGGCAAAAGAGGGCAATTACATACAGAGGCTGAAATCGCAGTTTCCATAACTTATTTAAAGCATCAAGAATCTAAGATACTAAATGCACTCTTTGCAGCACACCCCTATGAAGAGGTAGCTTATGAAATTTTTAGCTTAGAAAACAACAACCAACATATTGGTATGGGGATGATAGGTGAGCTTGAGGCTGCAATGGACACGCATACTTGCTTAAATTTTATAAAAAAGACGATGAAAGCATCTTCTGTGAGATATTCTAAAGACATTGGGAAACCTATTAGACAGATTGCCGTTTTAGGTGGTTCAGGAAGTTTTGCAATTTCCGCTGCAAAAGCAGCAAATGCAGACCTTTTGATTACCTCTGATTTAAAATATCATGATTTTTTCACTGCAGAAAATTCATTAGTTTTAGCAGATATTGGACATTATGAAAGCGAGCAATTCACAAAAAGCTTTTTAGTAGATTATCTCTCAAAAAAAATTACTAATTTTGCAATCATTTTATCAACGACCAATACAAATCCGGTAAAGTATTTATAATTATGGCAAAAAAAGCTGAAGTTTCTGTCGAAGAACGATTAAGAGCACTATACGATTTACAATTAATTGACTCTAGAGTAGACGAAATAAGAAATGTCAGAGGTGAGCTTCCATTAGAAGTTAGAGATTTGGAAGATGAAGTAGAAGGCCTAACCAAAAGAATAGAAAAGCTAAACGACAGCCTTGCTATTATCGACGATGAGATTAAGGGAAAGAAGAACTTAATAGAAGAAGCTAAAGCCTTAATCAAAAAATATAGCGAACAACAAAAAAATGTTAGAAATAACAGAGAATATAATTCGCTAACTAAAGAAATTGAGTTTCAAGAATTAGAAATCCAATTAGCAGAGAAGCACATCAAAGAATTTAAAGTTCAGATAGAACAAAAGAAAGAGGTAATTACTGAAACGAAAGATCGTTTAAAAGACCGCAATTCACACCTTAAGCATAAAAAAGGAGAGCTCAACGAAATACTTAAAGAAACTGAGAAAGAAGAAGAAGCGCTTTTAAAAAAATCTCAAGATTTTCAAAAGAAAATAGATGAGCGTTTAGTGAAAGCCTACCAAAGAATTCGTAACAACGTTAAAAATGGCCTTGCTGTTGTGCCAATTGAGCGTGGGGCCTCTGGTGGTTCATTTTTTACTATTCCTCCTCAAGTTCAAGTAGAAATTGCATCAAGAAAAAAAGTTATAACTGACGAGCATAGTGGGCGTATCTTGGTTGATGCGGCTCTTGCTGAAGAAGAAAAGGCAAAAATGGAGAAGCTTTTTACTAAATTAGGTAAGTAAAAATAAATTTAATCTTATTATTTAGCCTTGGTCTACTTGCCAAGGCTTTTTTATTTAATATAATTTTAAAACTATTACAGTTAAGGTTTGATAATTTTACACGTCTATTAGAAAAAGAAAAACTATGAAATCCCTTATTTTTAGTATAAGTCTATTTTTAGTATGTAGCTGTCAAAATCAAGCTCAAATAAATCCTAAGCAACAAGCCGTAATAAATGCAGAACCTGTTGAAGTCCCTTTGGAAAATGGTATGGCTAGAGCCTATTTTGCCAGTGGTTGCTTTTGGTGTGTAGAGGCTGTTTATGAGAGCGTAAAAGGTGTGGAAGAATCTATTAGTGGCTATGCTGGAGGATTTACAGATAACCCAACCTATGAACTTAGTAATACAGGCCGCACGGGTCATGCCGAAGCTGTTGAAGTCATTTACAATCCTGAAGTCGTAAGTTTTTCCACTTTAGTCGATGTTTATTTTGGATCGCAAAACCCAACACAAGCAAATGGTCAAGGGCCTGATCGTGGACCACAATATAGATCTATAATTTTCTATCAAAACGAGGAGCAAAAGTCTATTATAAAAAATAAAAAAGCAGAATTAGCAAAAGAACTAGACGCTGAGATTGCTGCAGAAATCTATCCCTTTCAAAAATTTTGGAAAGCTGAAGCCTACCATCAAGACTATGAAAAACGAAATCCGAACCAGTCTTATGTGAGAGCCGTTTCTGTCCCAAGGCTAAACCGGTTTAAAGCAAAATTTCCTGAATTATTAAAAGAGGAAGCCAAGCATTAAAAAAATGCTTACCTAGGCGGCTTTTGCTTAAGATTGAGTTGCTTTGACTTCAAAAATCGAGGGATGCAACTGATTTTTTATTTTGTACATACCTGATTGTGTTTTTATCAAATTAGGAAATATGTTATAAGGGCTTTCATCATATTCATTGAGATATTCAATCTTTAACCCTGATGTAACTAAAGCGTTAATGACTTCGCTTAAACCGTGGTTCCAACCATATTCTTTACTTATCATTTCTGAGTTTTGGTCTGCATAAGTTCCCTTATACTCCTCATAAATCACTTCTTTTTGATTGTAGTGGTATTTCATTTCTGGTGTACCATTACTGTAATCAAACATCCATAAAATCGGATGAAATTCAACCATATAAAAAATACCACCAGGTTTTAAACGTTCTGCAATCATTTGCGCCCAAGGTTTTAAATTGGGCAACCATCCAATAACGCCGTAACTAGTAAATACAATATCAAATTTTTTGCTTACATGTTTTGAAGTATCCAATACATTACAGCAAAAAAAATCTGCATCCAATGACAGTTCTTCATTTAGTTGTTTAGCAAGAGCAATAGCCTTGTCACTGAAGTCAATACCTAGAGTTTTAGCACCAAGTCTACTCCAACTTAAGGTATCCTGACCAAAATGGCATTGCAAATGCAACATGGACTTGCCAGTAACATCACCTAAGGCATTCAATTCATAAGACATGAGTGAGTTCTGGCCAGATTTAAAGGCTTCTAAATCATACATAGCACTCTGTGCATGAGTAGCCACCTTTTTATTCCATGTCTCCTTATTAATATTAAAATAATTAGCCTTGTCTGTCATCCTTCCTTAATTTTGTTCAAAATAAAAAAATTATAATGATGAGATCGATTACCACCCTTCTATTTTGTGCAGTTCTACTAACTTCCTGCAAATCCGATAAATCAAATTCAACACATAAAGGTCAAGACAAATCATTAAGTATTGCTGAAAAGATAGCAAATGCACACGGCTACGAGAACTGGAAAAATGTATCTGAGGTTCAGTTTACCTTTAAGGTAGATAGAGATTCAGTAAAAGGTAAAGGTAGGAATTGGGTATGGCAACCAAAGTCTGACAACATAACTTTAACCATGGGAGAGGAAATCATTACCTATAAACGTAGCGCTATGGATAGTACTCATATTGCTGCCGATAGAGCTTTTGTCAATGATAAGTTCTGGCTCTTTGTACCATTTCAATTGGTTTGGGATACATCTGCAAATGTTAGCGATTCAAAAATAGCTCTGGCACCTATTAGCCAAACAGATATGCAAATGATTACCCTAAGTTATCCAGATGACAGAGGCGGATATACACCAGGCGATGCCTACGACATCTATTTCGATGATAACTATTTGATAAGAGAATGGACATTTAGAAAAGGAAATTCTCCAGAACCAACATTATCCACAACATTTGAAAATTATCAAGATTTTAAAGGAATTAAAATCGCAATTGACCACAAAAGGCCTGATGCTAACTGGAATTTAAATTTTGCCGATGTCAGCGTAGCTTTAGAGTAATATAAACTTCTAACCTCATGTGATTTTAGATGTCTAAAAAGTATTGTGGGACAACATTTGTATTTAAACTCATAGAACAAATTTTACATGGTCCTATTTGGGCATTTAAATATATTGAAAAGCACTTTTCTACCCCTTAAATTCCGCGCTAACATGAGCGCCATCACAATAAGGTTTATTGGCAGATGCACCGCAACGACAGAATGCAGTGGTTCTGTTTTTGGTCTCTGAAATGCCGTCTTTATCAGTCACCTTTAAGGTGCCATAGACCAATAAAGGTCCATTTTCTAAAACCTCAACTTTTGTTTCCATAGTTTCGGCAGATTTATCATCTTCATGAGTCATGTAATAACCTAAAGCACCACTAGGGCATTGCTTTACCTGATCGACTAATGCTTTCGTTGAAGCTGCATCAATTTTTATCCATGGTTTTTCTTTTGGTTGAAATACATTTGGTAGGCCTTTTACACAAATTGCAGAATGAATGCACTTTTCTGGTTCCCATGTAACTGTAACATCCCCATTAGAGTATTCTTTTAATTTCCCCATAATTAACTTTTTCATTTAAAGATACAACTTTTTAACACATCAATTGAAGCCAACAAAAGCCTTTAACGCCTCATTTTAAATGATTATTTTTGTTATCACAGCTAAAATCAATTGTCATTGAGCACTTACAACACAGGGATTGACTTTGCACTTCAACTAGATAAGGCTGACCCATTAGCTTCTTACAGAACTAAATTTCATATCCCTAAACACACAGATGGAACCGATATTATCTACTTCTGCGGAAATTCTCTAGGTTTACAGCCCAAGGTTACCAAAGACTATATTAACCAAGAACTTAAAGATTGGGCCAAACTAGGTGTAGAAGGTCATGTGCATGGTAAAAATCCATGGTTATCGTACCATGAATTACTTACAGAGAATATGGCAAAAATAGTTGGGGCCAAACCGATTGAAGTGGTGGTTATGAATACCCTTACCACTAATTTACATCTAATGATGGTATCGTTTTACAAGCCATCTCAAGAACGCTATAAAATACTTATTGAGGCTGATGCCTTTCCTTCTGACAAATATGCGGTTGAATCTCAACTGAGACATCACGGATTTGATGATAAAGAAGGACTAATTTTGTGGAGCTCAAGAGAGAACGAAGAGTTAGCAAGATATGAAGATTTAGAAGCCATATTAGAAGAACATGGTGATGAAATTGCCCTAATTATGATTGGTGGTGTAAATTACTACACAGGGCAATTCTTTGACCTGAAACGTATTACGGAACTAGGTCACAAAAACGGTTGTGTGGTCGGTTTTGATTGTGCTCATGGTGCTGGAAATGTCAATTTAGATTTGCATAACTCTGGAGCCGACTTTGCCATTTGGTGTAGTTACAAATATCTCAACTCAGGTCCAGGAAGTTTAAGCGGCGTATTTGTCCACGAAAAACATGCTTATAGAAATGATTTAAATCGATTTACCGGTTGGTGGAGCCATAATAAGGAAACTAGATTTATAATGCGTGATGATTTTGATATGCTTCCTGGCGCAGAAGGCTGGCAACTTAGCAATCCTCCAATTTTATCCATGGCTGCAATAAAAGCCTCACTAGATATGTTTGAAGAGGCCGGAATGGATAATCTCATTACAAAATCAAAAAGGCTCACAGGCTATTTTGAATTCCTTCTAAACGAGCTGCACAATGAAAGTATTAAGATAATTACACCTAAAAATCCAATGGAACGTGGATGTCAACTATCTATACAAGTTAAAAATGCTGATAAAAGCCTCCATAATAAATTAACTGATGCTGGTATTATTTCAGACTGGAGAGAACCAGATGTTATTCGCTGCGCTCCGGTGCCACTTTATAATTCATTTGAAGACGTATATATTATGGTTGAACGATTGAAATCAATTTTAAATGAAAGATAAAAAACAAAACATACTTATAATCGGTGCAGGACTCTGCGGAAGCTTATTAGCACTGCGTATGGCTCAACGCGGTTATAATGTATCCGTTTATGAAATGCGACCAGACCTTCGTAAAACTGATATTTCTGCAGGCAGGTCTATTAATTTAGCATTTTCAGATAGAGGTAATAAAGGCATGAAGTTGGTTGGTCTCGAAGAAAAAGTGAAGGCATTGTGCATCCCAATGAATGGCCGTATGCTTCACGATCGAGATGGCAATACCTTTCTATCCAATTATAGTGGACGAGATTATGAATACATTAATTCTATATCTAGAGAGGGTCTTAACGCTTTACTTTTGGATGAGGCCGAAAAACACAATAACGTCAACATACATTTTAATAAGAAGTGTCAATCTGTTGATTTTGAAAAAACCACGGCCTACTTTCAAGACACAATCACAAAAAGAGAATTTATAGAAGATGCCGATTGTATCATAGCTACAGATGGCGCGGGTTCGGCACTACGACGAAGCTATTTTTTAGAGCGTAAATTTTTGTTTAGTTTTTCTCAGCAGTGGCTCAGTCATGGCTACAAGGAACTTACCATTTTGCCAGATGCAAAAGGTGCTTACAAAACCTACAAAAATGCCTTGCATATTTGGCCAAGAGGTGATTTTATGGTCATCGCCTTACCAAATTTAGATGGTAGTTTTACGGTCACCCTATTTTTAAGTTTTAACGAAGGCGAGTACAATTTTAATAATTTAACCACTCCTGAAATTGTTACCGAATTCTTTCAAAAAGAATTCCCAGACGCTTTAGAGCTAATGCCAAACCTTGTAGAAGATTTTTTTGAAAACCCAACAGCCCCATTGGGCACAGTAAAGTGCTCTCCTTGGCATTATAAAGGAAATACACTGCTTATGGGAGATTCAGCACACGCCATTGTACCATTTTACGGACAAGGCATGAACGCGTCTTTTGAAGATGTTGTAGAGTTTGATGCTGCTTTAGAAAAACATGAAGGAAATTGGGAAAACGTGTTTTCGGAATACGAAAAAACCAGAAAGAAAGATACCGACGCCATAGCAGATTTGGCCATTGACAATTTCCATGAAATGAAAGATCACGTGGGTAGAGCTATTTTTCAAGACAAACGAAAAATAGAAATGGCTTTGGAAAAAGCATTTCCAAAAGCATATTCATCAAAATATAGCCTTGTAACCTTTAATGAACATATTGGTTATAGAGAAGCAATGATAAGAGGTCGCGCACAGGATAAAGCGATATTAAACATGCTCTCTGATGGAATTATTTCAACAGAAGCGGTAACAGAAGAAACGCTACAAAAAGTAAAACAAGAAACAGAAGCAATTCTTGAAGATGATAGAATTGCTGGATTACATTAATTATTATGGAAAACAAACAAGTTACCCCAAGAGGTGCCTACCCTCATACCAAACGTGTCGGTGATTTTATCTTTGTCTCAGGGACAAGCTCCAGAAGACCAGATAATACCATTGCAGGTGTAGATATTATTGATGAAATGGGAACAAAAAAGCTCAATGCCTACACCCAAACTCAAGAAGTTTTAAAGAATATTGAACGTAATCTCACTAAAGAAGGAGCTACATTACAAGATGTAGTCGACGTGACCTCATTTCTAGTAAATATGAATGATTTTGCAGATTACAACAGGGCTTACGCAGAATTCTTCGACAAGGCAACGGGTCCTGCTAGAACCACTGTAGCAGTTCATCAACTACCACATCCAGATTTGGTAATTGAAATTAAGGTGATGGCTTTTAAGCCACTATAAATGATTAAATTCTTTCGGCATATACGCAAATCTCTTCTCATGGAGAACAAAACAGGCAAATACTTCAAATACGCCATTGGTGAAATAATCCTCGTAGTAATTGGGATTTTGATTGCTCTTCAGATTAACAATTGGAATGAAAATAGAAAAGAGAAATTAGAAGAGAGTTCAATTCTTCAAAATCTTCATGATGAGTTTTCTGCAAATCAAAAACTATTAAAGAACACAAAACTAAGCTCAGATACCGCTGAAGAAAGTGGTTATAAACTTATGAGTCTTTTTGGCAAACCAAAAGCCTATATTGAAAGAAATAACCCTGATAGTTTATTGTTTTATGTTTTAGAGCCAGGAGAATTTAGAGCAAGTGAAAATACAGTAAATGATCTCATACAATCAGGTAGATTAAAATTACTCAAAAACAAGAAACTTAAAGACCAGCTTTATAAATGGCAGAGTGCCTTAAAGGATTTTGATGCTCAATATAAACGTGTAGAAATCAAGATAGATCAAGATATAATACCTTATTTAAATAAAAATTACGCTTTAAAAGACATAGATAAATACGGCGCTTTAAATTGGAAAGAAGAATCAACTTTAAAAGTGAAAAAGTATGATATATTTAATGATATTGAGTTCGAAAATATTTTAGACGATTATTTATATAGGATTATTAGTTGTCAAAAAAACATTGACAGTATTGAACAAATAATTGATGAAATTTTAAAAGAAACGCGTTAAACCAAAGTTTTGATGAACATCAAAAACTACATAAACGGAAAATTTGAGAATCCAATTGAAAACAATTGGATAGACAACTATAATCCAGCCAGCGGTGAAGTTTACAGTCAAACCCCCAACTCCTCAAAAGAAGATGTTGAGAACGCAGCTGTAGCTGCAAAATCAGCGTTTCCTAAATGGAGCAATACAACTTTAGAAGAACGCAGTCGTATTCTAATTAAAATCTCAGAGTTTTTAGAAGAAAATTTACAACAGTTTGCAGAAGCCGAAAGCAAGGATAATGGTAAGCCTGTTTCTCTTGCTAAAACCGTAGACATTCCAAGAGCAGCGAGTAACTTCAGATTTTTTGGAAATGCCATTACCCAATTTGCTAGTGAGAGTCATGAAAGTGTTGGACAAAACGCCATCAATTATACCTTGAGACAACCAATCGGTATTGTAGGTTGTATCAGTCCTTGGAACCTTCCACTCTATTTATTTACTTGGAAAATTGCTCCAGCATTGGCAGCAGGTAATTGTGTGGTTGCCAAACCAAGTGAGGTCACACCAATGACGGCGTACTTATTAGGTGAAATCTGTAACGACGCTGGTTTACCAAAAGGCGTTTTAAATATCGTTCACGGTTTAGGCACGACTACTGGACAAGCTATTGTGGAGCATCCAGACATTAAAGCCATTTCTTTTACTGGAGGTACGGCAACTGGTGCGCACATTGCAAGAGTCGCTGCACCAATGTTTAAAAAATTATCTTTAGAGTTAGGTGGAAAAAACCCAAATATCATTTTTGCAGATTGCGATTACCAAGAAATGTTGAAAACAACGGTTCGTTCGTCATTTGCCAATCAAGGTCAAATATGCTTATGCGGTAGTCGAATTTTTATAGAGCAATCCATTTACGAGAAATTTAAAGCTGATTTTGTTACTAAAGTGAAACAACTCAAGGTTGGACATCCCAACTCTCCAGATACCAGCATAGGTGCTTTAGTCTCTAAACCGCATTTAGAGAAAGTAAAATCATTCATCGAAATTGGCAAGCAAGAAGGTGGCAAGGTATTGTGCGGTGGAAAGGAAATCAAAGTTAAAGGTTTTGAAAATGGTTATTATTTAGAACCAACCGTCATAGAAGTCCAAACTGATGAATGCCGTGTCAATCAAGAAGAAATTTTTGGTCCTGTTGTCACTATTATGCCCTTTGAAACAGAAGAAGAAGTTCTTGAAATGGCCAATAAAGTGAATTATGGTTTGTCCGCAACGCTATGGACAAATCATCTTAAACGTACCATGCGTATGAGCAACCAACTACAAGCAGGTATTGTTTGGGTCAACACCTGGATGATGCGCGATTTACGCACACCTTTTGGTGGTGTAAAAGCGTCGGGTGTTGGACGTGAAGGTGGTTTTGAAGCCTTACGCTTTTTTACGGAAGCCAAGAATGTGTGTATTAAATATTAAAATAAGACATGAGAAAAACATTATTAGTACTTGGCTGTTTATTTATGCTGATCCTATTAAACACATCATGTAAGAATAATAATCTGGTTGTAAAAACAAAATCGAAATATTACACAGATTCTTTATACAGCAATCACTTAAAAGAATACAGAAAGCACAATATTTACTTACCTCAAAACTTTACGCCTAAAGACAAATACCCTGTCATTTACGCAACTGACGGCGGAACTATTAAAGATGAAAGCTTCTTAAAATCTACCTTAGACTCTTTAATTTCTAATCAAATTATAGCGCCAATAATTTTTGTAGAAAGTCACTCTAACAAGAAGATAGCAGATAGCACAAGTACAACAACTGGAGATGGAAAGGTCGTAAAGTTACAGTACCGCAATTTTGAATATGTCAATTACAGAATCTCCAAGGAAGAAGATGCTTTATTGTATAATAGATTTGATGCTCATAAGTCATATTTTAAGGATGAGTTAATTTCAGAGATAGAAAACAACTTCAGCTTAGAACTAACAACAGAAGATAGGTTTTTCTACGGCGTTTCAAATGGCGCAGGTTTCGGAATGAGTTTATTAAATTCTAATCCAGATATTATTGGAACATATATCTGCCTATCCACTTTTGGGGGAGACATAAGAACTAATACATGGCAAAAGGATATAGAATACCCAAAAGTATATTTACGCTACGGAAGTGAAGAACCTCAATTCCTTAAAGAAGATGCCGATTTTTTAGAAGCAGAATCTAATGCATTAAATTTGACATTAGATGCTAATGAATTTAAAGGTGGACACGACTATCTTAAATGGAGAGAACTCTTAACTGAAATATTGACTGAAACATTCAAAACTTAAAACTAATCGTGAATAAAGTGTACCATAAATAGAGACTATTATGAATTTGGAATTAAATAACAAGCACGCACTAGTTTGTGGTAGTACTGCTGGTATAGGTAAAGCAACAGCACTAGCTTTAGCAGAAGAAGGAGTAAACATAACTCTAATTGCAAGAAATGAAGAAAAACTTAAAGCGGTTTTGAGCGAACTCCCTTCGCATAGAAATCATAGTTATATTGTGGCAGATTTTTCAAATCCCAAAGATTTAAAAATAAAAGTTTCAGAATACATTTCTAAGAATCACGGTTTCCATATACTTATAAATAATACTGGTGGACCTGCAGCAGGACCAATTTTTTCTGCAGATTTAGAAGAATTTCAAAGTGCTTTTACACAACACCTTAAATGCAACCATGTTTTAGCTCAAGCACTAGTTCCTTTTATGAAAAGTGAACATTATGGCCGTATTATCAATGTGATTTCAACTTCTGTAAAACAACCATTAGATGGTCTTGGTGTCAGTAACACTATAAGAGGAGCTGTTGCCAATTGGAGCAAAACCTTAGCTAATGAACTTGGTCAATTTGGTATTACAGTGAATAATGTATTGCCGGGCGCTACCGGAACAGAACGTTTAACCCAAATAATTAAAAATAAGTCATCAAAGACTGGACAAACAGAAGAAGAGGCAGCTACTGCCATGAAAAACACAGTACCGGCAAAACGTTTTGCCAAACCTGAGGAAACAGCCGACGCTATAACATTTTTAGCAAGCGCACGTGCCGCATATATTAATGGAATTAACCTTCCGGTTGATGGTGGGCGCACAAAATCTTTGTAACTTTAGAGAGCTGCAATAAATCAAACAATAATATGAGTAAATTATATCCTCCAATTAATTTTAAATCTTGGATTGAAGAAAATCGTCATTTGTTAAAACCACCTGTGGGAAATAAAGTCGTTTGGAAAGATGGTGATTTTATAGTCATGGTCGTTGGTGGACCTAATAGCCGAAAGGACTTCCATTACAATGAAACTCCTGAGTTCTTTTATCAAATTGAAGGGGACATTGTTTTAAAAGTGATAGAAGAGGGTAATCCTAGAGATATCCATATTAAAGAAGGAGAGATTTTTTTGTTACCTCCTAAAGTACCACACTCACCACAACGTGGTGCCAACACTGTAGGATTAGTTATAGAATATCCTAGAGATGAGGGCGTAAAAGACGCGCTCCTTTGGTTTTGTGAAAATTGTACAACTAAGTTGTATGAAGAAAATTTTACATTAGACAATATTGAAACAGATATGCCTGCCATATTTGATAATTATTATAACGATAAGAAAAAACGCAGTTGTCCAAATTGTGGAAGCATCATGGAACCTCCAAAAAAAGTACAACTCAATGACTAAGAAAAAGCTTAGAATTAACGGTCATTCCCACTTGCTCCCCTATCCTGAAGAAATTCCGGATTTTATGAGGGATAAAGGTATCTTTTGGGTTGATAAAGACCGAAAATTTATGCTACAAAAGGATTGGAATCGTCCCATTACCGATTCTAGTTTTTTTCTTAATGAAAAATTGGAATGGATGGAGCATTTTAAGATTGACCACGCTGTGGTTCTTAATTTGTCTCAGCTTTATGGCAATGGACTTCGTTTAGAGGAAATGAAGCAGGCGCTTAGATTTCAAAATGATTTTAACGCTAGAATTCAAAAAGAAAATCCAAGAAAATTCACTTGTGGTTTTGTGGTACATCCTGGTTTTGTGAGAGGTGCTTGTTGGGAAATTGAACGTTGTGTAGAAGTTTTAGGTATGCAACTATTATGTTTACCAACGCACTATATGGATACCATTGGTACTTGGCGCTGTATTTTTGATGAAGAAAATGAGCCTATTTTTGAATTAGCTGATAAGTACAATCTAGCTGTAGAAGTTCATCCTTATGATGGTGAAAAATTCATAAAACTCGAAAACACCTCCTGGAGATTCCATTTAATTTGGATGTTGGCGCAATGTGCAGATGCCTATCATTTTTTAACCCTAAATGGGTACTATGAAAAATATAAAAATATGCGTGTTTGCTTCGCTCATGGAGGTCAATTGGCTCAAATAAATTTAGGTCGACGCATCCAGGGTTTTGATGGTAGGCCAGACTTATTTGAAGATAAAATTCATCCAAGAAAAGCTGTAGGTCATAAAAATATATTCTTTGACACTCTCGTTCACGACACTAATAGTTTAGAGTTATTAATAAGGAATCAAACCTCTAAGCAAGTCTTAATGGGATTAGACGATCCTTATCCCTTAGGTGAGATGGAGAGCGTGAAACAATCCTCTTATCCGGGAAAAATTCTAGACCTTGCCATTGATCGCAATATAATTAATGAGCAAGAACGTGATGCTATTTGGGAAGACAACGTTATCCAATGGCTTTGTGGTGACGACGAAGAAGCTAAAACAAAATTGGTGAACAGAATTGTTGGCTAATGTATTTTTTACCTGAGAAATTAGATAATTATATTGTATCACATTCTGAAACAGAACCAGAATTACTGAGACAACTTACCCGTGAAACTTATCAAAAAATTTTACAACCCATTATGATAAGCGGTCCTTACCAAGGACGTGTTCTTAGTATGATTTCTAAACTCCACAGACCAAAGGGTATTCTTGAAATAGGAACCTTCACAGGATATTCTACATTGTGTTTGGCAGAGGGTCTAACGCCTAATGGTTTTATTGACACCATTGACATCAATGAGGAATTAAGAGATTTTCAAAGAAAGTATTTTGATAAATCAGACTACGGAGGATCCATTTACCAACATACAGGTAGTGCTACTGAAATTATACCCAACCTAAATAAGACCTACGACCTCGTTTTTATTGATGCGGACAAACCCAACTATTGTAACTATTTTAATTTAATAATTAATAAGCTTAACCCTGGTGGTATTTTACTCTCAGATAATGTTCTATGGCACGGTAAAGTGGTCGAACCTTTAAATGACAAAGATATTTCAACTAAGGCTCTTTTAGAATACAACCAGATTCTCAAAAGTGATCAACGCGTAGAATCAATTATTCTGCCGGTTAGGGACGGTCTTACTATTAGCCGTAAGAGATAGAAATTTACATCTTTCGCTTAATAGACCCAGAAAAATCTTCAATTTCATCTTTGACTTCATTGATTTCCTTTTCTATGTTCTTGGTAAGGTCAGTATCTACGATATTGTTCTCCTGGGCGCTTTTTGTGACTTCGTGCTTAATATCATTAGTTGCGTCTTTTAATGCACGCATTCCCTTACCAAGACCTCTAGCAATATCTGGTATTTTATCTGCACCAAACACCAATACAACAATGAACAGAATAAACACTACTTCTGTTCCACCAATAAATAATAATGTGGCTGATTGAATCACTTTGCAAATATAGAATGAGTTTGTCTATAAAAAAAGCCGACTTTTCTAAGCCGGCTCTTTTTATTAATCTTTAATACTGTTCTTAAATTGATCGAACTGACTTTCCTTGACCTCTCTAGGCCAAGAATTATTTGATGTATCCACATCAGCCGTTTCCAAATCAGGGTCTACAGTAATTTCTACAATTTCTTTATCACTAGCAATGGCACGACTTACTTCTTGATCATTCAGTCTCCATATTTGAGCAGGGTAAGTAACTTTTTCTGTTGTACCATCAGCATACTTATACTGCACAATAAGCGGCATAACCAATCCTCCTGGTTTATCAAAAGTTACCTGATAAAAATATTTTGGCGTTTCCTTTAACTCCTTTTGTTGCTCTTGTGTAAGATTATCCATAATGTACTCTTTTACCGTTGGTAAATTTTCAAGGCTTTCTGGATTGCTTAATGCTTCTTCATAACCTTCTTCGCCTTCAGCTACAAAGTAAATTACATCTTCTGGATTTATACCAAAGCGCTTATAACGTTCTGCCAAACGCTTACCATTTTCATTCGGTTTTGTGGTAACGATATATTTCTTTACATCTTTAACC
The DNA here is from genome assembly GCF_017581965.1 of Winogradskyella pelagia. Lineage (GTDB taxonomy): Bacteria > Bacteroidota > Bacteroidia > Flavobacteriales > Flavobacteriaceae > Winogradskyella > Winogradskyella pelagia. The sequence continues at coordinate 299,843 of NZ_JAGEVF010000002.1, read as the reverse complement.
GCAATATCTGTGTAGTCCGTTGTGTAAAACCATCCTCTCCAAAACCAATCTAAATCAACTGCTGAAGCATCTTCCATTGTTCTAAAGAAATCTTCTGGCGTTGGATGCTTAAATTTCCAGCGATTAGCATATTCTTTAAAGGCGTAATCAAACAAGTCTCTACCCATAATAGTTTCCCTGAGAATATTTAGTCCTGTAGCTGGTTTAGAATAGGCATTACTTCCAAATTGATAGGTGTTTAAACCTTTGGTCATAATTGGTGCTATAAAATCTTGGTCGCCTCCCATATATCTCACGATGTTCTTAGCAGGTCCTCTACGAGACGGATACTTCGTCATTCCTTCTGATAGTGCTGTTGGATTCCACTCCCCAAAGTCTTGTTCTGCTACATATTGCACAAAGGTGTTTAAACCTTCATCCATCCATGTCCACTGGCGCTCATCGCTATTTACAATCATTGGAAACCAGTTGTGACCAACCTCATGGATGATTACGCCAATCATTCCAAACTTGGTCCTATCTGAATAGTTTCCGTTTTCATCTGGTCGTCCAAAATTATAACAAATCATAGGATACTCCATTCCCATAGGCGCATGTACAGAGATTGCTTTATGATAAGGATAATCAAATGTCATTCTTGAATACGATTTTAAGGTACTAGCAACAGTTCTTGTAGACCATTGCTCCCAGAGTGGATTTCCCTCTTTAGAATATAATGAAACAGCCATTACTTCTTTAGTATCCAGCTTTACGGCCATCATATCCCAGATAAACTTTCTAGAGGTTGCAAAACCAAAATCACGCACCATTTGAGCAGACAACTTCCAAGTTTTCTTATCCTTGCTTTTAGTTTTTTCTGTTTTCCTTGCTTCCTCTTCTGTTACAATCATAACAGGTTTATCAAAGGATTTCTTGGCCTTGTTATAGCGCTGCATCATATCTTTGGTAAAAACCTCTTTTCTATTGGTCAAATAACCTGTACCATCTAGTATGTGATCTGACGGAACAGTTATGTTAACATCAAAATTACCAAAAGGCAATGCGAATTCATCACGTCCCCAAAATTGGGAATTTTGCCAGCCTTCAACATCATTATATACGGCCATACGCGGATAAAACTGAGCCATGACGTAAATTCTATTGTCATTCTCTTCAAAATATTCATAACCTGAGCGCCCGCCATCTTTAACATGGTCGTTAATATTATACCACCATTTAATCTTAAACGAGAATTGATCGCCTGTTTTCATCGGCTCTGGCAATTCTACGCGCATCATCGTACGATTTATAATGTGAGGTAAATCCTTGTTATTAATATCTTTTACGTGTTCAATATTAAAACCACCATCAAACCTCTCTTTTAAGTAGGAGTTCACTGCTCTTGACGCAGTGGTTGCCGGACCTATACCCGAACTATTTATCAAAGGTGTTTTACTATCTCTAGCTCTCATATTCTGATCGAGCTGAACCCATAAATAGGTTAAAACGTCTGGTGAGTTATTGGTATAAGTGATGATTTCATCACCATATAATCTGGCATTGACATCATCGATTTCAATGTCCATTTTATAGTCAGCCTGTTGCTGATAATAGCCAGGACCCGGAGCACCCGAACCAGTGCGAAACATGTTTGGAGTTGCAAACTCATCATACAACTGCTTAAATTTATTTTGATTTGTGTGACCTGGTTTTCGCTCTGGTTTTATTTCATTCTGTGCTATCACAGTCGATGTGATGAAAAAAATACTGTATAAAACGAACTTAAAGATTTTCATAACTGTTAATTAGGGTTGATAAAAATGATGCCTAAAATAGGCAATTGCAGTTGCTTTAAAACTTTTTTAATCAAAGTTTAACATGCATTCAGCATTTTCCCGGACCATAAGAAAGCTCTTATTTTTGTCGCTTATTTTGAATCTAGCAATATTTTGCTGCGTATCGAAAATATCTAGAAGAATCTTATTGCTCATGGTGATGGAGTCTATATAGGAAACATCTGCAATTTCTAAATAGCAATACACTATATCTTCTTTATATTCTTTTCCAAGAAATTGAAATTGAACTTCTTCCCCATTGACCCATAGTTTCAACTTTGCTTTTAAATACCGCTCCATTAAACTGTTTACTGATTCCATCTCATTTTCACCAGCTAATAGTAGATTTTCATCATAGCGCATACGAAGTGCTTGTTCAAAATCATCTATGAAAATTTGACTGATTATTTGAATAGTCTGCTGGTCCTTCGCATACTCAACACTTGTGACGCTGACATAATATTCGTGAACCTTGGATACAGATAGCACTACTGGCACTATCAGTAGAATAAGGGCATAATTTAATTTATTCATAGGATATATTTCAAGGTCATAGAATCAAAAATAATTCCAAAATTAGTCTTTAGGCTCTGCTTCTCTTCTAAAATGATATGCTTTTAGCTTATCCTTAAGAAAAATAATGGCTTCTATATCATTCTTACGATTGCACATTTTGAGAAAACCATCGGTCTCTTGGGCAAATAAGAAAAATTCAGTTTTTAAGTTATCAGCTAACGAGTCATTTTCAAAAATTATAGTTTCGTATTCACGTCGCAATCTAGTTATACATTTATCTCTATTATCTAGCTCTACTATATTCTTTAATTTTTTAGTACGGCCACTTATAGCATTTAGTAATTTATGAAAATTGACACCCAACCCACCGCCAAAAGGTCCTCCCATAATCATAGCAGTTGGGCCGCTACCTGCATCAAATAATTTACGTTCGTTTTGGGTCATTGGGAGTTTGGTGCTTCCAGGTAGGCCTAAATCATAAAAGTTAATTTCGGGTTTGGCATCTGAATTTTCAATATCAGACTGGAGACTTCCCGTAAATATCTTACCAACAACCACTTGGTCTAGCTCATTAATTTTTTCTTCTAAATTTACATTAATAATACCTGTATTTACATTTTCTGTGTTAACGATAACCTCTTTAATTATGTACTTTAATCCAGAAATGTAGATAGTATCATTTACCTTGGCAGGAATGATGAACTTCCCTTTTTCATTCGATATATCGTATTTGGCAGCTGTCTTGTTTAGAATGTGGATACCTTCTACTTCATCATTTGCAATTAGTTGACCTTTAAGTTCAACCCTTTGCGCAGCAGAATATGAACAAAATAGTATTGATAGAACAATAAAAGTTATCTCAATCCTTTTCACTTGAATCAGTTAAAAAAACTTGGCTGAGTTGATTTATACGCTCTAAAAGCTCAATCTCTTTGTCCTTTGCCAACAAGGATTCGTCTACACCTTGCTCTTCCATATAATCAATAAAAGATGGAACTTGATCTAACGGAATATCAAAATTGCTATGGATGTAATTATAGCTATATTTTTCCAAGGCCTTTTTAAATGGTGTTTTCTTTAAGGCTTTATCCTTATCGCTGGTTTTAGCATTAATATCTATATCAGCCACTTGCTTTAGTAAAAAACCAGCAAGGTTAACTACATTGAGCATATTATCTACAGTTGGATTATATTCGCTAAAGGCTAAATTTTCGGCTTCGGTCTTATAATCTGCAGAGAACTCAAAGTCGGTAATATGGTCCAAACCAAAATACACATAATCTAAACTTACATTATAGGTTCTAACATTTTCGAGGTCCGTATTTATGTTTCCCGTTAAACCAAAAGGCAATAATACGACCTCATCTAATTTATTGACCTCCTCTACTAAAATCACGGTCAGTCTTTTGGACCGCATAATATCTTCAGATATCTTAACCGTAAAGTCCTGAAATTGCAAGGCACTAAATTGTATAACATCATTTAAGGCAACATTAATTGAAAAATAGCCATCTTTATCTGTTGCGGTTCCCTTATTTGAGGACGTATTATATACAGCAACACCTTCTTTATCGTCTGTAGACACAATGATTTTTCCGTTAATCAGTGTGCGTTCAATGTCTTGAGAAAAACCCAAAAAGAAAGAACAAAGGAAAATGACAAGTAAATTTGTTTTCATGTATATGGTTTAAAGAATACAATTTCGGGTATAATCTTTAATTCTCATAAAAAACCCGTTGTAAATCTTTGTTAAATACTAAATTGCACATTCACATTAAAAAAGTAGCTCCTGTATATCAAATACTAAATAGTAATAAATCTTGAAATCACTAATAATCGCAAGTACTTCAACAGTTCATGGTGGAACACCACTTGAATATCTCTTAGAAGAGTTGAAAATTCATTTCAATGACACAAATGATATTCTATTTGTGCCTTATGCACGGCCAGGTGGAATTTCTCATGATGACTACACCAGCAGTGTTGAAAAAGCCTTCCGACAAATACACAAGTCCATTAAGGGCATTCACGAATTTAAAAACCCTCTTGAAACCCTTAAACAATCTAAAGGTATTTTTGTAGGCGGTGGTAATACGTTTGTACTCGTTAACCAACTCTACAAAACAAAGACTCTACAACCATTAAAAGAGGCTATTAATTCTGGAATCCCGTATCTTGGAACAAGTGCAGGCAGTAATATTTGTGGACTTACTATGAATACCACTAACGACATGCCAATTGTGTATCCTCCTAGTTTTAAAACCCTAGGCATTGTTCCGTTTAATATTAATCCACATTACTTAGATCCCATTCCAAACAGCAAACATATGGGCGAAACGAGGGAAACCCGTATCAATGAGTTTTTAACTTACAATACCCAACCTGTAATAGGATTACGAGAAGGCAGTTGGATAAAGGTTAAAGGCAATTCCTTAAAGCTAGAAGGTGGATTAAAAGCACGAATATTTGAATATGGCAAAAAACCTTATGAAATTGAAGACAATGCCGATTTAAATTTTTTAAAGTAACAAAAAATTAAGTTTTACAAATGACCTGTTAAAATATTATGTGTCAAACTTTTGTAACTTAACTTTCAAAATCAGGAATTATGCGCAGAAAAGGCTTTAAATTTAGACTGTTCATTTTTGTAGCTGTAATAGCTTTTGCTTACTTAAGAAAATGCAGCCAGGAAGAAGTAAATCCATATACAGGAAAAACACAAGCAATCTCTTTATCTCCTGAACAAGAAATCGCCATTGGTCTTCAAAGTGCTCCTGAAATGGCTCAACAGCATGGTGGATTACATCCCGAAAATAGATATCAAGCGCTTGTTGACAATGTTGGAAATAAACTTGTATCAAACAGTATTGCTAAAGATACGCCATATAATTATGAGTTCCATTTATTGGCAGATGAGCGCACCATAAATGCCTTTGCACTTCCTGGTGGTCAAATATTTATTACCTACGCCTTATTTTCAAAGCTTGAGAACGAAGATCAATTAGCCGGAATCTTGGGTCATGAAATAGGACATGTCTTGGGTAAGCACTCCAATGAAAGAATAACTAATGCTAATTTTTGGAAGGTCATTGCTATGGGAAGCTCTGCTATTGACATGGGTGGTGTGGCACAGCAGATAGGACAAGGACAGCTCTTGTCAAATGGCCGAGGTGATGAATTAGAAAGTGATGAGCTCGGAGTTTTATTAATGATTAAGGCTGGTTACAACCCTAACGAACTTATTGGTGTTATGGAAATTTTAAAAGCAGCAGCAGGTCCAAACCGTGTACCAGAATTTCAAAGTACCCACCCTGACCCAGACAACAGAATCGAAAAAATAAAAGAGGCAATTTCTAAATACGAAAAAGCACCCTAAAATAGGATGCTTTTTACCAACTAACTAACTCAAATAATTGTCTTAACTAGACATTTCTCTTAAAGCGTTTCAAAAACTGTGCCGCTTCTGTCGCATTGGTTTTTTCAGCATGTCTTAATGCAGTATATCCTTTATCACAAGGACTGTGAATCTCGGACCCAGCTGTAATTAAAACTTTAATCATGTCAACTCTATTGTATCTCGCAGCATAATGTATTGGTAACATGCCGTTAGATTTTTTATTAACATCAACACCATTATTAATTAAGCGTTTCACCTCATCCATATCTCCGGTAGCAACGGCTTTACACAAAGGTGAAATTTCAGATTTTAACACTGAAACTTCTGCTGAATGGGATGGAATGTTCATTGCATTTAAATTACTGATAGAAAAGCCCAATGCTAAGGCTAATACGATTGCTGTTTTTTTCATGATGAAAGATTTAAAAATTAATTGATTTGTTTTTTTGATTATATCTAATAGACGGTAATAATTCCTATTTGTTACACCAAAAAAATTATATAACATAATATTAACGCTTTGAAAACAAATATGTTAAGAGCGTCACAATTACTGAAATGGGCTTAATCTTCCTATTACTCACTGATAATAAATATTTAATCAGTTATTTTTTTTTGATTACAAATTTTATATACTTAACTAAGTCTTATCTTTGAATACACCTAAATGAAACCTTCATGAATAAGAAAGTTCTTCTTATGATATTAGACGGCTGGGGAAAATCTCCAGACCCTAAAGTATCTGCAATAGACCATGCCAATACACCATTTATAGATTCTCTTTATAGCAAATATCCAAATGCAAGTTTACGGACCGATGGATTGCACGTTGGATTACCTGAAGGACAAATGGGTAATAGCGAAGTTGGACACATGAATTTAGGAGCAGGCCGAATTGTTTATCAAGATTTAGTCAAAATAAATATGGCTGTTGAAAATAAGTCTTTATACAATGAACCAACTTTGGTAGAGGCTTTTGAATATGCAAAAACTAAAAAAAGGAAGGTACATTTATTAGGCTTGGTTAGCGATGGAGGTGTACACTCCCATATCAATCATTTATTTGGCTTATTAGATGCCGCAAACCAATTTGACCTTAAAGATGTTTTAGTGCATGCCTTTACTGATGGCAGAGACGTTGATCCCAAATCTGGTTACGGCTTCATTTCCGAACTAGAGGACCACATTAAAAATACAACTGGAGCACTTGCTACTGTAACTGGACGTTATTATGCCATGGATAGAGATAAACGCTGGGAACGCGTTAAATTAGCCTATGATGCCATTGTCCATGGTAAAGGAAAGCACACCACTAATATTTTAAAATCTATTGAAGATAGTTACGCAGAAAATATAACCGATGAGTTTATCAAACCCCTTGTACTAGTTGATAAAAACGATACTCCAAATGGTCTCATAGAGAATGACGATGTTATCATATTTTTTAATTTTAGGACCGATCGTGGTCGCCAACTTACTGAAGCCTTGTCTCAGAAAGATCTCCATGAGTATAATATGCACAAGCTCAATTTGCATTATGTAACTATGACTAACTACGACGATAGTTTTCAAGGGATCAACGTTATTTACGATAAAGATAACTTGTCCGAAACCTTAGGCGAGGTTTTAGAAAAGCATAACAAAAAACAAATAAGGATTGCGGAGACCGAGAAATACCCTCATGTGACTTTCTTTTTCTCAGGTGGTAGAGAAGAGCCCTTTATTGGTGAAACAAGACTATTACGCAATTCGCCAAAGGTGGCCACATATGATTTAAAACCCGAAATGAGTGCCTACGAATTAAGGGATGCACTTCTACCAGAATTGCAAAAAAAGGATGTTGATTTTGTTTGTTTGAATTTTGCTAATGGAGATATGGTTGGTCATACAGGTGTAATGGAAGCAGCAATAAAGGCTTGTGAAGCAGTAGACACTTGTGTTAAAGATGTTGTAAGCGCAGCATTAGATAATGACTACACTACTATTTTAATCGCTGACCACGGTAACTGTGAAACTATGATAAATCCAGATGGAAGCCCAAATACAGCTCACACTACCAATCCTGTACCAATCATATTAATTGATAAGGAATTGAAGCAAATTAAAGACGGTATTTTAGGCGATATAGCTCCAACGGTTCTAGATTTAATGGGAATTGACCAACCCAAAGCTATGACACAACACAGCCTTTTGTAATACGGTTTAATACCGTACCTTTGTTCACTAATTGATTACACAGCATGAATTTTCATGATAGACTGACGATTGCCATTGATTTTGATGGCACTATTGTAGAGGACGCTTACCCTAAAATAGGAAGAACACGTATTTTTGCTTTTGAAACTCTCAAACGGCTCCAGCAAGACGGCCACAGACTTATCTTATGGACATATAGAAGCGGAACTAAACTGCAAGAGGCCGTTGAATTCTGTAAGGATAACGACATTGAGTTTTATGCTGTAAACGCCAGTTTTCCTGAAGAAAAGTTTGACTACAGTCGAAGCCGTAAAATCCATGCCGACCTTTTCATTGATGATAGAAATATAGGTGGTATTCTAGGTTGGGGAGAAATCTATCAAATGATAACTAATGAGGAACCCGACATGAAAGCTGCCAAAAGAAAAAGTGGTTTATTTAGCTGGTTTAAATAAATTACATCATCTCAAAATAAGCTTTATCAATACTTTCTCTATGGTCTGGGTGAGAGATTTCAACCAATGCTTTTACCCGTTGCTTAATTGTTTTCCCATATAAATTGGCAACACCGTATTCCGTTACGACATAATGCACATGAGCCCTTGTTGTAACTACACCTGCACCAGGCTTTAATGAAGGAACTATGCGGCTTACTCCTTTTTTAGTTGCGGAAGGAAGGGCTATAATGGCTTTTCCACCTTCACTTAAAGAGGCACCTCTAATAAAATCCATTTGCCCACCAACACCAGAATACATTTTAGAGCCAATAGAATCTGCACAAACCTGTCCGGTAACATCAACCTCAACAGCAGAATTGATAGCCACCATCTTAGGGTTAAGTTTAATTATTGAAACATCATTTACAAAATCTGAAGTTCGCATTTCAACAAAAGGATTATCATGCACATAGTCGTATAAGCGCTGTGAGCCCATTAAAAATGTTGCCATAGCACGTCCTGGGTTAATACCTTTATGGTTTCCGTTAATAACATCCTTTAAAATTAAATCAATAACACCATCAGAAAACATTTCAGTATGGAGGCCTAAATCTTTATGGTTGTGAAGTCGTGTTAATACTGCATTAGGAATATTACCAATGCCCATTTGTAACGTACTACCGTCCTCTATTAATTCTGCAACATAATCTCCAATTTTCTTCTCAATGGCTTTAGGCTCTGTAACAGGGAATGCCGGCAAGGGCTCATCTACCTCAACAAAAGCATCAATTTCAGTCACATGGATTATACCATCACCAAAAGTCCTTGGCATTTGTTTATTCACCTGAGCAATAACATGGTCTGCATTGTCAATAGCTGCTAAAGTGGCTTCAACAGAAACACCTAAAGAACAATATCCATGTTTATCAGGGACCGATACGTGGATTAAGGCCACATTGATATCTACGATATTTCTTTTAAAAAGTAAAGGGACCTCACTTAAAAAAACTGGTGTATAAGAACCGTTACCTGCCTTAAGGGTATGCCTAACATTACGTCCAATAAAAAAGGAATTGACATGAAAACTCTTTGCATATTCTGGATTAGCGTATGGGGCATCGCCTTCTGTGTGTAACTGGCATATTTCAACATTTCTCAATTCTTCGTGCCTCTCCGAAAGTGCTTTCACCAATACTTGTGGTACTGCCGCTGCGGCATGTAGATAAATTTTATCGTTAGATTTTACAATTTTCAGAGCCTCTTCGGCGGTCATTGTTTTGTACATATTAATATTACATTTTTAGCTTACAAACTTAACTTACAAAATGTTCAAAAAAACTGCCTTTTATCATGTTTTTCAGAAATTTAAAAATCCTTTAAATTAGCTATCTTTGCTGCTAAATTTCACCTATGATTATTACGAAAACACCTGAGGAAATCGAACTGATGCGGCAAAGCGCTCTTATTGTTTCTAAAACTTTGGGAATGCTTGCAAAAGAAATAAAAGAAGGTGTAACTACCAATCATTTAGATGCCCTTGCAGAGACCTTTATTAGAGACCATGGCGCTTTACCCGGTTTTAAAGGTTTATATGATTGTCCATCAACTTTGCTTTGTAGTGTAAATGAAGCTGTAGTTCATGGACTACCAACAGATACACCTCTTAAAAATGGTGATATTGTTTCTGTTGATTGTGGTGCATTAATGAATGGGTTTTACGGAGATCACGCATATACTTTTGAAATTGGTGACGTGGATGAAGCCACAAAACAGCTTGTACAAATCACAAAAGAATCCCTGTACATTGGTATTGAACAATTTAAAAATGGTAACAGAGTTGGTGATGTGGGTTATGCCATTCAGCAGTATTGTGAATCTCATGGGTATGGTGTCGTCCGGGAACTTGTAGGTCATGGTATTGGACGTAAAATGCATGAAGACCCAGAGATGCCTAATTATGGGCGCCGTGGCAGAGGAAAGAAATTTGTAGAGGGTATGGTTGTGGCTATAGAACCCATGATAAATATGGGTACTCACAAAGTGAAACAATTAAAAGACGGATGGACCATAGTAACGCAAGACAGTAAGCCAAGTGTTCATTTTGAACATGATGTTGCATTAGTAAATGGCAAACCTGAAATTCTATCTACATTTGCTTATGTCCATGAGGCTCTTGGAATTACATCTAACGATGAGGACCATTTCAGAGAAAAAACATTGGTATTGTGATAGACCAACGAATACTAGACATTGAACCTGTTGAAGTCGTTAAGGGCTTTAAAGCTCGTTTTTTACATACAGAGTCAATGACGTTTGCCTTTTGGGAAGTTGAGGCCGGATACGAATTACCCTTACACCATCACCAACATGAGCAAGTATCACAAATCGTAGAAGGAGAATTTGAAATGACTGTAGGTGATTCTACAAAAATTCATAAACCTGGGTCAATATTGGTAATTCCTTCCAATATGCCACATAGTGGTAAATCATTAACGCCATGTAAGATTTTAGATGTATTTTTCCCAGTCCGTGAAGATTATAAATCCTTGCTTTGAAATCGATTTTCAGATTCATTTTAAATACTTTACCTAGGCCTGTTCTTATTAGGCTTAGTTATGTACTAAAGCCAATATTAGAAATGGTCTTAAAAGGTAAAACCTATACAGACCCTATTGATGGTAAAAGTTTTAGAAGCTTTTTGCCTTATGGCTATGGCAAGCAAAGACCAAACGTATTGTCGCCTTCCACTCTATCTCTAGAGCGCCACAGATTGCTTTGGGTATTTCTTCAGCAAGAAACCACCTTCTTTACGGAAAATCTAAAGATTTTGCACTTTGCGCCAGAACAATGCTTTTTAAAACGCTTCAGAAAATTGACGAACCTTGATTATACCACTACAGATTTAAATTCACCTATTGCAGATATTAAAGCGGATATTTGCAACCTACCTTTTAAGGATAACGAATTTGATGTTATTCTTTGCAATCATGTGTTAGAACACATCCCAGACGACACTAGAGCTATGCAAGAGCTCTATCGAATAATGAAACCCAGCGGTTGGGGAATATTTCAAATTCCACAAGACTTATCAAGGGAAACCACTTTTGAGGATAATTCTATTACAAGCAGAAAAGAACGTGCTGAAATATTTGGGCAATACGATCATGTCCGTGTTTATGGTATGGATTATTTTGATAAACTGCGTTCTATTGGTTTTAAAGTGAAGGCCATTGATTATACCAATAAATTATCAAAAGTTGAGGTCAACACCTATCGTTTGTCCCAAGGTGAGCTCATTCCATTTGTTCAAAAATAAGCTATTCAGGGAATCCGTTTAAGGTAAGAAACTCCATTTCATTATTTTCATTGAGGTAGATGAAGTACACCTTCAATTGATGATGACGTTCTAAAAACTCTTTTACTTTTTCAATACCCATTGCCTGGAACGTTGTGGCATATGCGTCTGCAGTCATACAATCTTCTGCTATAACCGATACACTTAAAACATTGGTTTTTGTTGGATAGCCAGTTTTTGTATTAATAATATGTGCATAGCGATTACCATTTGCATCAACCTTATATTTTCTATAAGTCCCTGACGTGGCCATAGATTCATTTTTAAGTGAAATGCTCTTAGAGAAAGACTGCGAACCATCGAAGTTAGGATCATCAATTCCTATTAACCATGGTTGATTCTTTTCTTTATTTATACCTGAAACCCTCATATCACCGCCAATGGTGACCAAATAGTTATCAATACCCTTAGATTCTAAAAATTCACCAATAACATCTACGCCATAGCCCTTTGCAATAGCATTAAACTCCAAATAAGTTTCCTTTGGCTTTTGAATCTTATTTCCTACAATACCTACCCGATTTAAACCTACATATTGCATTAGGCTGTCTATGGTTGTGCTATCGGTTAAAAATTTATTCTTATCAGCGCCAAAATTCCATGCATTGACCACATTTCCTATTGTGGGATCAAATACACCTTCTGATAGCCTGTAAATAACTTTTGAAGCAGCCATTACCTTTTTAAAATGTTCATCTACCTCATTGCTCTCATTTCTGTTAATTTGAGAGAGTCTAGATTCTGCAATATAGGTTGACAAAGACATGTTGACATTTTCAAATAAGCCTTCAATCTCGTCCATATAATTTGTCCCATCGTCCACATAATACAAAATGGAAAAATCGGTACCAAAAACTGGTCCTCTTAGCACAACATTCTCAGGAGCTTTTTGTGTACAAGCTAAAACGAATGCAACAATCAAAGTAATTGAAATTAATTTTCTCATAACGAGTTAAATGTTTTTATAAAAATAACAAAGTAGGCTAATTGAGGTTCATTTCTACAACTTGAATCCCATTATACTCGATTAAATATTCCTCGTTTAAATAGATAGGTAAATGCTCTCCATTAGGATTACCTAAACCGACACCTGCATAGAGTACTTTAGCATTTTTATCAAAGGCATGCTTTTTAAATGTTTCCATCCAAACCACATCATAATTATTTGGATTCTCGGGGAGCAAGACCGCCCTCACCACTACAAAGAAATACTGGCTGTTTTTATCTATACAAACAAACTGTGGATGCCTTTTGAGCTTGCTATTTATGGCTACAAACTCAAAGCCACGCTTCTCTAAATCCTTTCCGACGTGATTCATTGCCAGGTTGTGAAGCTCCTGCTGTGTTAGTTCTTTGGACATATTGCAAAGATACGAACAATGTCATCAAAAAATAAATGAAGACTAAGTCTATCTCTTGTATATTTATAGCTTATAAAACACCTATGGTTTCCATTGAACACAGTCGTTATTTAATTGTATTACTTATTTGTTTAGTCTTTACCTGTAAGCACAACAATCAATTACCAGACCCGCTTGAAGCAGGTTGGCAGGACGAAGTAGTATGTGAAATTGTTGAAGAAACGGATAAACTGCGTGTTTTGAAATGCAGCTTTCCGCCAAGCGTTGGTCATGAGCGCCACTACCACAAAGCTCATATTGGTTATACCTTAGCCGGCGGAATATTTAGAATAACAGATTCTGCAGGCACTAGAGAGGTAGATATCCCAACAGGTTATAGTTTCAGTAATGATTATATTGAATGGCATGAGGTATTAAATATTGGAACTACCTCCGCTGAATTTCTTATTATGGAATACAAATAAATCCTTGATTTTGAGTTTCATTTTGATTTTTTGTATCTTCAATATTGAAAAAGAAAAAGAAATATGACTACTAGACGATTTGATGCTGCTGTTAAAAAGCTATACGAAGCTTTTCACAATAATACTTTAAACCCTGATGACTGCAAACATTGCGCGGTAGGCAATATTTTAGATTGTTCGGATAGCTGGAAACATCTTACGGACAGACATGGTTCTGTAAAACTCAATTATGTTGGATTGGTTAACGAGAATTTTGGGCGCCGTTTTAATGGCTATACACCTACAGAATTGCTACAAATTGAACAGGCTTTTTTAAAAGGCTGTGGTTATACAGGGTTGAATCGAGGTAGATTAATTCGCCCTGATGATATTAGTAATAAAGACATTTTATTCAATGGTCTTTCTCAAGTAGTAGAATGCTTATGTCAATTAGATTGTATCAAAAATTTTATGGACTGTTCTTCTCTATTCAACTTTAAGCAAAAGCAAGAATTAGTAGAAGTTAAATAGTTAAATCGTATTCTAAAAATAAAAAAGCCAACTTTAGTAAAGTTGGCTTTTTGTATTAACCTCCGAAATCATCGAATCTAATATGTTCGTCTGGAATTCCAAAATCCTCTCCCATTTTTTGAACCGCTTGGTTCATTAAAGGAGGACCACAGAAATACAACTCTATATCTTCTGGTGTTTCGTGATGATTTAAGTAATTGTCTATAACCACTTGATGTATAAAACCAACGAAACCATCAGCTTTTTCATCGTTAATATCTTTTTTCACTGTCCAATTATCTTCTTCTAACGGCTCTGACAAGGCCATATAGAATTTAAAATTCGGGAAATCCTTTTCTAATTCTCTAAAGTGATCAATGTAAAACAGCTCTCTCTTAGAGCGACCGCCATACCAATACGTCACCTTTCGGCCAGTCTTTAACGTTTTGAACAAGTGATACAAGTGAGAGCGCATCGGTGCCATTCCTGCTCCACCACCTACGTAAAGCATCTCACTTTCTGATTCATTGATAAAGAACTCTCCATAAGGACCTGAAATAACAACCTTGTCACCTGGCTTTTGAGCAAAGATGTACGAAGATGCTATTCCTGGGTTAACATCCATCCATTGATTCTTAGAACGGTCCCATGGTGGTGTGGCAATACGCACATTAAGCATAATCTCGCGACCTTCTGCTGGGTAAGACGCCATGGAGTAAGCGCGTTCCACAACCTCATCATTTTTCATCACCAAAGGCCATAATCCAAATTTATCCCATTCTTCTTGGAATTTATCTGGTTTATCGTGCTCTTCTGGATGAGCTGTGATATCAATGTCTTCGTATTTTACTGTACAAGGAGGGATTTCAATTTGTATATACCCTCCCGCTTTATAGTTCATTTCTTCAGGAATCTCTACTACAAACTCCTTAATAAAAGACGCTACATTATAGTTTCTAACCACAGTTGCATCCCATTTCTTTATACCAAATACTTCCTCAGGTATGGTAATTTCCATATCCTGCTTTACTTTAACTTGGCAGGCTAATCGTGCACCATGTTGTAGTTCTTTTCTTGAAAAGTGAGGTGTTTCTGTAGGTAATGCTTCACCACCGCCAGAAAGAACGTGGCACTCACATTGAATACAAGTTCCACCACCACCACAAGCCGATGGTAAAAACACCTTGTTACTTCCAAGAGTATTTAAAAGTGTGCTCCCTGAGGCTACTTCTATTTCACGCTCTCCGTTAATCAAGATTTTTACAGGACCTGAAGGAGATAGCTTTTGTTTTACTACCAATAACAAAGCGACTAAAAGTAAGGTTACAACTAAAAAGGCTGCTACCGTAGCTATAACTGTTCCTATGGTACTTGCGGCTAATACTATCATAAGTCTATTCGTTTTCTGTTTTTGAGGTATTTACCAAGCTTACTTTTTTAGTAATTTCCTCTTTTTCTTTTTCCAATTCTTTTTTTATAGCAACAGATTTTTCTTCTGTTTTTGGGGCTTCATCACCTCCTGTAAGCATTCCTCCAAAACTCATAAAACCTATAGCCATAAGTCCTGTAATGATAAAAGTGATTCCTAAACCTCTCAATGCTGGTGGTACAGCAGAGTATCTTATTTTCTCTCTAATTGCAGCTATAGCTAAAATGGCTAAAAACCATCCTATACCCGAAGAAATACCATAATTAAATGCTAAGCCTAAGGATTCGATTTCTCTAGACTGCATAAATAACGAACCTCCTAAAATAGCACAGTTCACAGCAATTAACGGTAAAAATATCCCTAATGAATTGTATAAAGATGGTGAGAATTTCTCAACCACGATTTCTACTAACTGAACCATTGTAGCAATAGTAGCAATGAACATTATAAATGATAAGAAACTCAAATCATAACTTGCATACTCTTCTCCTAACCATGACAAAGCACCTTCTTGCAGTAAATACTGGTCTAGCAACCAGTTTAACGGTACAGTAATCATGAGTACAAATATGACGGCAGCTCCTAAACCAACAGCCGTTGATACTTTCTTAGATACTGCTAAGTAAGAGCACATTCCCAAGAAGTATGCAAATACCATATTATCTACAAAAATCGATTTAAAAAATAATTCTAAATGTTCCATATATTTTGAGTTTGAAATCCTGAAACAAATTCAGGATTACACTATGTGTTAATCTTCAATTAAAGCCTTATTTCTAGAACGTTGGACCCAAATTATTAATCCAACAACAATCAGAGCCATTGGAGGCAGTACCATAAATCCGTTGTTTTCATAACCTAGAGCATATAATCCTGTTTTTTCAACAGAGTCTCCAAGCACTTTAAATCCAAAAAGTGTTCCAGAACCTAACAGTTCTCTAAAGAATCCAACAATGATCAATATTACACCATAACCTAAGGCATTACCAATGCCATCTAAAAATGATCGCCAAGGTCCATTACCCAAAGCAAAAGCTTCAAAACGTCCCATGATGATACAGTTAGTTATAATTAATCCTATAAACACTGAAAGTTCTTTACTTAGTGTATAGGCAAAAGCTTTTAAAACTTGGTCAACGATAATTACTAATGTCGCAACCACAATAAGCTGAACAATAATTCTAATTTTTGAAGGAATGACGTTTCGCATTAATGAGATAACAACATTACCTACTCCCATTACAAATATCACAGAGATGGCCATAACTATGGACGGCTTTAACTGCGCCGTAATAGCCAAAGCGGAACATATACCTAACACTTGGATGGTAATCGGATTATTGTCTGCTAATGGATCTGATATTAATTTTGCGTCTTTTTTTGATAAAAGTCCCATATTCCATTTATTAATTTAAAGTCTCAAAATAAGACTTATACATTTGAATGTCTTTCTTTAACATGGCTGTAACGCCGTCTCCGGTGATTGTAGATCCTGCAATAGCATCTACTTCATAATCATCCTTAATCTCATTCTTTGGATCATTATTTCCTTTAGCGACTTTAATACCTTTAAATTCATTACCATCAAGTAACTCTTCACCAGTAAAGTCATCCATAAAAAAGCGTTCTTTAATATTTGCTCCTAGGCCTGGTGTTTCACCTTTATGATCAAAATAAACTCCTTTCACAGTCATTCCCTTGTCCATAGCCACAAAACCCCAAATAGCATCCCAAAGTCCTTTTCCCCTTACTGGTACAATATACACCTCTTCACCATCCTTTTCCCCTATAAATAATGGAAGACGTCTTTCATAATTAGGATCCTTAGCCTTTGTCGATTCTTTTTTAATATCGATTAAATAGGCTTGGTCGTTTTCAGAAACCTCACCACCTTGAATTACGTATTGCTTCTTAATGTATTTATCAAACTCAGACTCGACTATCTCTGTTGGAATAAATTCAACATCACTAGTGCCTTGGTTGTTATTTACACCCATTGCATACAAAATATTCTGTTGTTTTTCGTAACGCTCGTTAGCTTTTACCATAGGCTTTAAACCTGATGCTAATCCCGCAAGAATCGCACCTACAACTACCACCATAATGACGGCGAATACAACAGTATAACTATTTTTTTCAGTATCGATTGCCATAACTTAAGCTGCTTTTACTTTTAAACGTTTTAGTCTTCGTTTTACATTACCTTGAACCACATAATGGTCAATAGTTGGTGCAAACACATTCATTAAAAGGATAGCCAAGAATACCCCTTCTGGATATGCTGGATTAAATACACGAATCATTATAGAAATGAATCCAATTAAGAATCCATAAATCCATTTCCCCTTATTGGTTTGTGAGGCAGTCACAGGGTCTGTTGCCATGTATACTGCACCGAATAATATACTACCTATAATGAGATGCTGCCAAAACGGTACACTCATTAAGCCATAAAATTTTGAACTTTCGTCGATTAATCCTGTTCCAACTACACCATATTCAAAAATTAAGCCCATTACTAACGCTCCAATTACGGTACTTAACATTATTCTCCAACTTCCTATTTTAGTAAATATTAAAAATAATGCACCAATTATAATAAGGAACTTAGACGTCTCTCCTACAGAACCAGGAATTAATCCCCAAAACATATCCCAATAACCAATGCCTGCTAATTCGGTGTTCTGTGCGTATGCACCTAATAAGGTTTCACCAGAAATTGCATCAGGCGTACCTGCGCGCTCTACTGCTCCATGGACCCATACCTTATCTCCAGACATCCATGTTGGATAAGCGAAGAATAAAAAGGCTCTAATGGTTAGGGCTGGATTAAGTATGTTCATTCCGGTACCACCAAAAACTTCCTTACCAATTACCACACCGAAGATTACAGCTACGGAAAGCATCCAAAGCGGAATATCAATTGGCACAATTAACGGCACTAGCATACCAGTAACCAGATACCCTTCCTCTACTTCGTGTCCTTTAATCACCGCAAAAACAAATTCTACAGCAAGTCCCACTCCGTATGACACCGCTACTAAAGGCAGTACGGTCCATGCGCCTATGATAAGATTATCTAAGGTCCAAAATGTAGACCCTAAAAAACCATTTGAGGCTTCTATTTCACCCAAAGCGAGGTAATGTTGGTAACCTGCATTAAAGATTCCGAATATTAAACATGGAATCAAAGCAATGATTACCGTGTTCATTGTTCGTTTTAAATCGTCTGCTGCCTTAATATGAGTACCGCCATGTGTAGTCTCATTAGGGGTATATAAAAATGTAAAAAGAGCATTAAAAGCGGGAATCCACTTTTTGTCCTGATTTTTTACTTTAAAGTTGTGTAAGTTTTGTTTTAATCCCATTATTTATACTTTTTCATAGCTTTTTCAAACTCTCAAAAATTGCTTATGGTTATCCTATTTCTTGGAGCATTACGTCTAATCCTTCTCTTATAATTTTTTGATGTGGTTGCTTTGACACACAGATAAATTCCGTTAAAGCAAAATCTTCTGGAGCGACCTCGTACATACCTAAAACTTCCATCTCATCCAAATCCTTATACATACAAGCCTTAAGAATTTGTAAAGGATAGATATCTAAAGGAAACACCTCTTCATAGCTCCCTGTGATAACAAAAGCACGATGCTCACCATTGGTATTCGTATCTAAGTCATACTTCTTTTTTGGAGTCAACCAAGAAAATGTTAGCGCTCTTGAAGGCGAAATTTTATCAAATACTGGTTTATTCCATCCAAAGAACTCATAATCGTCACCTTCTGGAATTACCGTAAGGACGTTGCTGTAATAATCTAAATAGCCATCTGGTGCAACTCGTTTTCCAGTTAACACGTTCCCTGATATAATACGATCGTTGCCATCTTTTTCAACGCCGTTATCATAAATCATTGTTGCAACCTCTGACCCAATTTTTGTTTTAAAATAACGTGGTTTTTGAACCGAAGACCCTGCTAAAGCAACAATACGCTCAGCGTTAAATTTTCCAGTGAGTAACAATTCACCTATAATAACTAAGTCTTGTGCGTTTATTGTCCAAACTGTTTCACCTTTATTTACTGGATCCACCTTATTTATTAAGGTTCCTACATTTCCTGAAGGATGTGGTCCAGAAACTTTATGTAGAGTAATATTCTCTAAGTTTGAGAGTGGACTATTTGAAGATTTTCCAACTGAAACATGGACATCTCCAGAAGTTAATTTAGATAACACGTTTACTGCAGCTTGCAATTCTGCTTCTTTACCAGCCAAAACATAGTCTAAATCGGCAGCTAACGGCGCACTTGCGTAACCAGAGATGAAGATGCCTTTCGGCTCTGAATCGGGTTTGGCTATAACATCGTAAGGACGCTGCTTAATAAATGTCCAGCAACCAGATTCTAACAAATGAGTTTTGATAGTTTCTGCATCAGAATCTAAATTAAACTTACCATGATCTAAGTAGGTTTGCTCTTTATCCGCAGTAATCTTAATAGCTAAAATGCGTCGTCGTTCTCCACGTTTTACCTCAGAAATTTTCCCAGATACTGGAGATACAAATTTCATAGACTCATTATCCTTATTGTAAAATAATGTTTCACCTGCTTTTACATGGCTACCCTCTTTCGATACAAGTTTTGGAATAATACTGTGAAAATCTTCAGGTTGTACAGAATAAAAATTGCTAACAATGGCGTTCTCAGTTGTTTTCTCTGCTTCACCAACAAGCTTTATATCTAAACCTTTCTTAATTCTAATGTCTTTTGACATACCTGTTAAAGATTAGTTATCTAAAAATCCGTGCAAATTTAAGAATTAATGGTTAAATAGTTTTCATAATAAAACATCTTTTTTATTTATAGTCATTATAAATAACTTTAATAGGTTTAAGGCATAGAATTTGTTTATATTTAAAAGTTTTAGTTACAAAAATGACAAGATATCTCTTTTTTTTAGGCGTACTTTTCTTTTGCTCAAGTCCAATTCTATCGCAGGCTGTTGAAGTGCCTCCTCCAGATTTTATTAAAACCATTCAATTTAAGTCAAACACTACGCAAGGCCAATTACCAGTCTTAAGGCTTGGTGAACCTTTGGTATTAGAATTTGACGCACTCAATGCTAATGAAGAAGACTTTTATTATGTTATTGAGCATTTTAATTATGATTGGACACCGTCTGTTTTAGCCAAAGCAGAATACCTCAGAGGATTGGATAACCAAAGAATACTGGATTATTTTAATTCTTTCAATACCTATCAAATCTATTCGCATTACAAACTCCAAATACCAAATTTACAGACTAGGGCACTGCTAAAAACAGGGAACTACATGATTTCAATTTATGATGATTATGGCGAGTTAATGTTTAGTAGGAAATTTATGGTTTATGAAGATTTGGTTAATGTAGGCGTAAAGGTTAAAAGGTCTAGAGACGTAAAGGTTATTGCATCAAAACAGTCGGTAGACATTGCTATTTCTACAAGTATTATCAACTTTAACAACCCATTAGAAACTGTTAAAACACTTATTATTCAAAACAATAATCTGAACACAGCAATCACAGGATTAGCACCTCAATACACTTTAGGCAATCAATTGATTTATCGCTATGATACAGAAACAGCATTTTGGGGCGGAAATGAATATCTCTTTTTTGAAAATAAGGATGTAAGGGCTGCCAATGTTGGTGTTCAGTTCATTGATTTAAAAGATATTTATCACAATTATCTTTTTACCAATGAGGCTCGAAAAGGTAATCCCTACACTTACAATCCTGACATTAATGGTAATTTTCAGATTACAGCTATAGACAGAACTGATGTTTCCATTGAGGCCGATTACACCATGATTCATTTTTCTCTTCGTCATGAAGAATTTATGGATAGAGACGTACATATCTACGGCAATTTCAATGGCTTTTCAATAGAACCGCTAACCCAAATGATCTACAACTCCGAAGCGGGCATATACGAATGTATGATGCGTTTGAAACAGGGATTTTACAATTACAAGTACGTTACCATAGACAGAGCAACGGGAATACTTAATGAAGGTGATATTAGCGGTAATTATTGGGAAACCGAGAATAATTACAAGGTATTAGTATATTACAGGGATTTGGGCGCAAGATACGACAGGCTCATTGGATTTGGCGAGGCGACATCGGTTGATATCTCTAACTAAAATTTACGTTTTGTGTACTGAAATAACATTGCACAATGGCTTAACATCCCTTTTAAAGGGGATTTCAGCGAATATCTACAGAAATTGTTAAAATAGAAGGTTTAGTTTTCTAAAATTGTGTCTTTGATTAAAAATTTATGCTATTTTAGCGTAACATCTCAACACTAACAATGGTACAACAAGTTACAAGCGGTATAAAAATCTCCGTAGAAACTAATTTCGAAGGCACCTTTTACAAAAATTACAAGGTACATTTCGCTTTTGGATACAAGGTAACTATTGAAAATCAAAGTAAGGATTCGGTTCAATTAAATTCAAGACATTGGCGTATTTTAGACGCCTTAAATAATGAGGAGATTATTGAAGGTGAAGGTGTTATTGGAAAAAAACCGGTATTAAAGCCTGGTGAAAAACACACCTACAATTCGGGCTGTCTTTTAACTTCGCCTTTCGGAGCCATGCAAGGTCATTACAATATGGTTAACTTTACCAAAGCAAGTAAGTTTAAAGTTTATATTCCTTCCTTTAAGCTCAGTGCTCCTTTCGCACTCAACTAAACAATCTATCACTCTTAGAATCAATTTTTTCAACTTAGGCAATATTTCTGTTTATAGGTTATTCGTTTTATACATAAGTTGATCCTGCTGCAATACATTCTGTGCCTTACAACCAACGTTAACCCCTATATCCTTTTCATCAAACTAAGTGCCCGCTTTTCCAAGTTAGAATATCAAATGTGCAATTGATAAACCTTAAAAGTTGTACCTTTGCACTTTCAAAAAAATTCAAACTTTTAATAAATAACATATCATGGGAAAAGGTTTTTTTAATGTTCCAATAGCTGTGAACGAGCCTGTTAAATCATATGCTCCTGGTTCTCCGGAACGACAAGCAGTATTAGAGACTTATAAAGCGATGTATGGTAGTAAAGTTGAAGTACCTTTGTATATCAATGGTGAAGACATTAGAACCGGCAACACCAAACCAATGTCTCCTCCACATGACCACAAACATATTGTTGGTGAGTACCACCTCGCTGAAAAACAACACGTTGAAAAAGCAATTGCTACAGCAATTGAGGCACGTAAATCATGGTCTCAAATGCCATGGGAACAGCGTGCAGGTATTTTCTTAAAAGCTGCTGAATTAATTGCTGGCCCATACCGAGCGAAGATTAATGCTGCAACAATGATCGCACAGTCTAAAACTGTGCACCAAGCGGAAATTGATGCAGCATGCGAACTTATCGATTTCTTGAGGTTCAATGTTCAGTTTATGACTGATATTTACATGGAACAACCTGAAAGCACCTCTGATGCTTGGAATAGAGTTGAGTACAGACCGCTCGAAGGATTTACTTATGCCGTAACACCATTTAACTTCACTGCCATTGCTGGAAATTTACCTGCCTGTATGGCACTTATGGGAAATGTTGTGGTTTGGAAACCTAGTGATAGCCAAGTGTATTCCGCTAAGGTAATAATGGACGTATTTAAAGAAGCTGGAGTACCTAATGGCGTTATTAATGTGGTTTTTGGAGATCCCGTAATGATAACAAATACAGTTTTATCTAGTCCAGATTTTTCTGGGTTACATTTTACAGGTTCAACCTTTATTTTTAAAGAACTATGGAAGCAAATCGGAGAGAACATCCACAATTATAAAACCTATCCAAGGATTGTTGGCGAAACTGGTGGTAAGGATTTTATCATTGCACACAGCAGTGCTGTTCCAAAACAGGTAGCTACTGCAATTTCGCGTGGCGCTTTTGAATTCCAAGGGCAGAAATGTAGTGCTGCATCGAGAGCCTATATTCCAAAGAGTATTTGGAAAGATGTGAAATCCTATTTACTAGAAGACATAGCGTCTTTTAAAATGGGTTCTCCTGAAGATATGAGCAATTTTATAACTGCAGTAATACATGAAGGATCTTTTGATAAATTGGCCAAATACATTGACCAAGCCAAATCAGACAGCGATGCCGAAATCATTGCCGGTGGTGGTTACGACAAATCAAAAGGGTTTTTTATTGAACCAACAGTAATTGTTACTACCAATCCAAAATACACAACAATGCGCACTGAACTATTTGGTCCTGTTATTACTATTTACGTGTATAACGACACAGAATTTACTGAAACTCTGAAATTAGTTGACGAAACTAGTGAATATGCCTTAACTGGAGCGGTTTTAGCAACAAGTCGATATGCGATTGATGAGGCTACAAAAGCACTCCAGAATTCAGCTGGCAACTTTTACATCAATGATAAACCAACAGGAGCTGTTGTTGGACAACAACCATTTGGTGGAGCCAGAGCCTCTGGTACTAATGATAAGGCGGGAAGTGCACAAAATTTATTGCGCTGGGTGTCACCAAGACTTATTAAAGAAACCTTTGTAACTCCAACAGATTATAGATATCCATTTTTAGGATAGTCTGTTAAATAATTGAAAATTAAATCCTTAGAAGCCCTGAGTTCTAAGGATTTTTTTGTGCACTTTATAGATTTGATTCTAAAATATACATGCGGAAAGAGAAATCTTTGTATCTTTTAACTCAATTAAAACACAAAATTCTTATGTTAAAAAATTACATTCTATTTTTAATTTTATGCCCTTTCATTGCCATTGCACAAATTTCGATTACGGCAACGGAATCTGTAGATTTGTCTATTTATGACAACACGGCAAGTACACTTGGCCAGGGAGAGTATGAGATTTTCCTTGGAAATGATAATATCTTAAATAAACCCATAATCTTTGTCGATGGGTTCGATCCTGGTGATACTCGAGATATTACTGCTATTTACAACTCTCTACAGTTTACTGGAGCAGGCGGCACTCAAAATTTAGCTGATTTAGTACGTGCTGAGGGATTTGATCTTATTATTTTAAATTTCCCAACCTACGTCAATGGAGACGGTGCTACAATAGATGGTGGTGCAGACTTTATTGAGCGTAATGCTATGGTTTTAGTAGAATTGATTAATACTATTAATACCGATAAAGCAGCTAACAGTCCAGAGCAAAATGTAATTATTGGACCAAGTATGGGAGGCATAATCTCTAGATATGCTCTTAATTTTATGGAGTCTAACGCTATAACGGATGACACCCGACTATTTATTTCTTTTGATTCGCCACATTTAGGTGCAAATATTCCGATTGGGTTACAGCATCAGCTTAATTATTTAGCTTTTAACGGACTAAATCCAGTTGCTGAAATTCAACCCATTATTAACGATTTACTCAATTCACCTGCTGCGAGGCAACTCTTGACAGACCATTTTGTGCCACATTTACAATCTGGAAGCGACGTGGAATTTGACCCAAGCATTACGTTACCAACACCACATCCCTATAGAACAAGTTTTCAGAATAGAATTACATCTTTTACCGCAGATGGGTTTCCAACAAACGTAAGAAATGTTGCTATAGTAAACGGCAGTGGTATTGGAAGCCCTTACTTTGCCATTGGCAATAGTGGTACGACCGTGAGTCCTGGTTTTATAGTTATGGACGCAACGTTCCTTGTACCAGCGCCACCTTTTGGAAATGTTGTTATTGATATTGACATCAATTTCACACCTGAATTGAATACCACGGATGTTGTGAGTAATGTTATTATTGATCCGCCAATTATTCCACCAACTACTTCAACAGCGCAAAGCCAAGCATTTGAATTTGTAAGCGGTATTGATGCTGCTCCTGGCGGTTTATTTGATTTGTCTGCACTTACAGGTGCAGTTGGGGGCGGAGACCCTTTAGCTACAGATTTTTTAAATGCCTTACAAATAGATAAGTTCAACTTTATCCCAACAGTCAGTGCTTTGTCACTTGTTATTACTGATGACACACCTGTTGACTGGTAT
The DNA here is from genome assembly GCF_017581965.1 of Winogradskyella pelagia. GTDB lineage: Bacteria > Bacteroidota > Bacteroidia > Flavobacteriales > Flavobacteriaceae > Winogradskyella > Winogradskyella pelagia. The sequence continues at coordinate 274,331 of NZ_JAGEVF010000002.1, read as the reverse complement.
CATGATATCGATTTAAGTTCCTCTCGAGCTACAACCAATGACACGCCTTTTGACAACACCTTTATCCCTGATAATAATGAGCAACACGTTCAACTTACGGAAGCCAATGTCACTTTTGCGCTCAATGAAATATTAAATCCTATTTTAAGTAATGGTAATTATTTGTCGATAGATGTACGTTTGGAGAGAAATCCTATTCAATCAGAGTTAGTGATTTTGTCCAACAACAACTCTAACGCTAAAATCTCTATATCAGATTTAACCGGAAAAACTGTTTTTGATAAGCATATAAGACTGTCTAACCGCTCAGTTATACCAGTGAATCTCAACTCTGGATTTTACATATTAAACGTTAAGAATGAGGAAAATATCGATTTTACGACAAAACTTATCATAAATTAAACAAGTAGACAATAAAACTAAAAAGCCTCGTAGCAGAGGCTTTTTTTATTTATACTTTAAAGGCAAATGAACCACTTTCTTTGTGTAAAAAAAGTCTTCAGTAAAATACTTTGAAAGTGGAAATATAGTAGTGGTCGTATACCGTCCCAATTCTTCCGTAAGGTCACCACCCTTTAAGTAAAGTATACCATTCTTTAATAAATTGTTCTGCTTTTTTTTTGTCTTTCCTCTAACCCATTTAACAAATTCTGGCATACGTGTTACCGCTCTGCTTACAATAAAATCGTATTGTTCATCTATTACTTCTACTCTAGCATGAGTTGTTTTAACATTTTTCAATCCAAGCGCCTCAGTAACGCCATTTACAACTTTGAGCTTTTTATTTATACTGTCTACCAGGTGAAATTGACATTCTGGAAACAGAATAGCCAAAGGAATCCCAGGAAAACCGCCACCTGTACCTACATCGAGTATGGATGATTTATCCGAAAAATCGATTACTTTAGCAATACCTAAGGAGTGCAGTACATGCCTTAAATACAACTCATCAATATCCTTGCGAGAAATAACATTTATCTTGGCATTCCAGTCCCTGTAAAGAGAATCTAGCGCTTCAAATTGTTGAATCTGTCGCTGAGTTAAGCCTTCAAAATATTTTAAAATGATGTCCATGATTAAATTGTTGGGCAAAAATACATCAAATTAATCGCAGAAATTAACTAAACCTTGTTTAGAAGAAATCATTATTTAGTTATCTTTGAAGCTTAAGACTTTCACCTATCCCCTAGGTGATGTATTAAAAATTAGAATTAATGGCACAACAAACCCTTTCCTTTTCAAGAACAGACTCTGCGAAATTTTTTAGAACCTTAAATAAACGTGTTAACAATTATTTTAAGGAAAACAATATAAAACGAACCGGTAATTGGCAACTATGGTTAAAAACCATAGTCATGTTTGCCATATTTCTAACACCTTACTTTTTATTATTAACCTTAGAAATTCCCACTTGGGCTCAGTTACTCTTAACAGTTGTTATGGGAATAGGTATGGCTGGTGTAGGAATGAACGTCATGCATGATGGCAACCACGGTTCTTTTTCTAATAAGGAATGGGTTAACCGATTAATGGGAAGTAGTATATATATCTTAGCTGGCAACGTTTATAATTGGAAAGTACAACACAATGTACTACACCATACCTACACCAATATTCATGGACACGATGAAGACTTAGAAGCTGGAAGAATATTGCGTTTTTCAAAACATGCAGAGTGGCGTAAATACCACAAATTTCAACATTACTACTCTATACTACTATATGGTCTGTTAACCATTAATTGGGCCATAACTACAGATTTTCAGCAAATGTATCGCTACATGAAGCGAAAACTCTCTTACGGCAAGTTGCCCAACCCAATTGTTAATTGGAGTAAATTGGTAATTTCTAAACTTATTTATGTAAGTATGTGGATTGTTATACCTATAGTACTTACAGATTTAGCGTGGTATGAGGTGCTTATCGGGTTTTTAATAATGCACTATGTTGCTGGTTTAATCCTTAGTGTCGTTTTTCAATTGGCACATGTTATGGATGAGGCCGAAATGCCTATGCCAGAAAAAGACGGTACAATGAAAAACACTTGGGCCATTCATCAGCTTAAGACTACTGTAAATTTCGGTCGTAAAAATTGGCTAGTTAATTGGTATACAGGAGGCTTAAACCATCAAGTTGAGCATCATATTTTCCCACATATTAGTCATATTCACTACGGTAAAATTGCAAAAATCGTAAAAGATACTGCTAAGGAATTTAATTTGCCTTATAAAGAATACGAAACCACAAGAAAAGCTGTTATAGCCCATTTTAGATTTCTAAAAGAAATGGGAATGCCTCCAGCAATTCAAGCTTAAACACATATTACAAGATGAATCAATTATCTGATAGAGTCACTAATTTGTCTACATCAGCAACCTTAGCTATGGCTGCTAAGGCAAGAGAACTTCGAGCAGAAGGAAAAGATATTATAGGGTTAAGCCTGGGAGAACCAGATTTTGACACACCAGATTTTATAAAGGATGCTGCTATACAAGCTATTAATGATAATTACAATAGTTATACTCCTGTTGATGGTTATGTAGATTTAAAGAACGCTATAATCACAAAGTTTAAGAGAGATAATGGTCTAGACTATAGCCTGCCTCAAATTGTAGTTTCAACTGGTGCCAAACAAGCACTTTTTAACATAGCGTCAGTACTACTTAACGACGGGGACGAAGTCATTCTTCCTTGTCCATATTGGGTAAGCTACAGCGACATTGTTAAGTTAAACGAAGGCGTCCCAGTAGAAGTTAAAACCTCTATAGAGAACGACTTTAAAATGACTGCAGCACAATTAGAAGCAGCGATAACACCTAAAACCAAAATGATTTGGTATAGTTCGCCTTGCAATCCAAGCGGATCCGTTTATAGCAAAGAAGAATTAAGGGCCTTAGCAGATGTTTTAAAAAAACATCCTAATATTTATATTGTTTCTGACGAAATTTATGAGCATATCAATTTTAAAGGTGGTCATTATAGCATGGCTCAATTTGATGATATGTACAATCGTACTATCACGGTTAACGGTGTTTCTAAAGCTTTTGCGATGACAGGTTGGAGAATTGGATATATCGGAGCGCCAGATTGGATTGCACGCGCCTGCAATAAAATACAAGGCCAAGTTACCAGTGGCGCTAATTGCATTGCTCAAAGAGCTGTTATTACCGCTCTAGAAGCCCCTGCTTCGAGCGTACAATATATGGTTGATGAATTCAAGGTAAGACGACAATTAATATTAGGATTGTTAAATGATATTGACGGTTTTAAAACCAATGAACCTGAAGGTGCTTTTTATGTTTTTCCAGACGTTTCTTCCTATTTTGGAAAAACCATTAAAGGAAAAACCATAAATAATTCAAGTGATATGGCCATATTCCTTCTTGAGGAAGCCCTTGTCGCAACAGTGACAGGAGAAGCATTCGGAAATCCGAACTGTATAAGAATTTCGTATGCAGCTTCTCAGGTTGAAATTAAGGAAGCTGTTAAACGTATTAAGGAAGCCCTATCTTAGACTAGGTCGAAGTACAAAAATTTAAAGCCATAGTGCCACCATTGTACTATGGCTTTTTTATGATTACCTAATGCTCCAAACCCAATCTGCTATTATTACGCTTGAAGCCACCAATACCTGAACCTTAAGATTGTTGCTCTTCTGCTTGAACTTTCGTAAACCTATTTGACGTCCATGTACTTTTACTATACATTTATGCCCTTATTACTCTTCAAAGCGCGTATCATTGATTCGCCAAGTGGCATAAACGTAATTTTTTAATACATTTCCCTTGTGCTCTTAGTTAAAGAGTTTTATATAAAAGACATAATCCCAAGTAAGTAAGAGTTCATAAGTCTAAGCATATACCTTTTAGAATATAGCGATTAAGGTAACTGCAAATAGTGTGAGTTTAAGAATAACTGAAGCGTGATTTACAGTATTAGATTGAATGGCCTTTATGCCCTGGCGGATTTTGAATATAGAATCGGAAGAGGTTGTTTTAAAATTTCCATTAACAACCATTTTGTAATTTGATTTTAACAATCCCTCGGTTATGTTACAAGCAACAACTAAAGGTTCTGGCTCTAAGTCTAAATCTTGATTTACTGATAATTCCATGATGATGATTTTTAATTGGTTATGTAGATATGACGGTCATCAAACAAAAATGTTACATCTTCTATTACAGAGCTTTAAGATTTACCACTACATAATCCACATGAAATATTAGTAAATATATAGGCTAGATGAAAATTATATTTTTTTGAAAAAAAATAAAAATTTAACGATTTCGCCAGAAAAAGGGCGTCAGCAAAATGAGGATGGTAAACAATTCTAATCGTCCTAAAAGCATCAAAAACGAAGCCCACCACTTACCCAAAGCTGGTAATCCGGCATAATTATTCACTGGTCCGAAATCACCAAGAGCAGGACCGACATTTCCCAAGCTCGAAGCGGAAAGGCCTATGGCAGATTCAAAATCCATTTGAAACATGGAGAAGCCCAAACCTCCAATGATAAAGGATAACATGTATAGAATAAAAAAGCCAAGAATATTAAATACGATTTCTCCCGAAATAGATTTATTATTGTAACGTACAGGAAGAATGGCATTCGGATGTAAGGCCCGCTTAAATTCTAAAAATCCATTTTTAATTAATATCAGGTGGCGCACAACTTTTACACCACCCGCAGTACTCCCTGCAGAACCCCCTAAGAACATTAAACCAAAAAAGAATACAGTTAAAAACGGTGTCCACATGGTATAGTCTGCCGTAACAAAGCCTGTTGTTGTTACTATAGCCAACACCTGAAACAAACCGTGTCTTATGGCACTCTCACCCTCTCCAAGGACCATGGGATGGGTTACAGACGATTGGGAGACATCAGCTCTAAAATAAATCAGAATCGCAGCCACTATTGTGAATATAGCTATAAATCTAAAGTATAGCTTAAACTCGTCATCTTTTACAATTTTAGAAACCTTACCCTTAAAGAGATAATAACTCAGCACAAAGTTTGTACCAGCCAGAAACATAAAAAAGATAATGATGTATTGAATGGCAGGGTTGTCATTCCAATGCGCGATACTTGCGTTTTTAGTAGAGAATCCACCCGTAGAAAGCGTACTTAATGCATGATTAATAGCATCGAAAAAAGACATCCCAGCGATTTGTAGGAGTATAGTTTCTGCCGCTGTATAACCCACATAAATTAACCATAAACGCTTTGCGGTATCTGTAATTCTCGGATGTAACTTATCACCTCCTGGCCCAGGAGCTTCAGCTGCAAACAACTGCATCCCGCCTACACCTAGTAATGGTAAAATAGCTATCGCCAAAACTATAATTCCCATACCACCAATCCAGTGTGTGGTGCTTCTCCAAAACAAAACACCTTTTGGAATAATCTCAATATCATTTAAAATACTAGCACCTGTTGTAGTATAACCAGACATGGTTTCGAAAAAAGCTTCAGTAAAGGTTGGAATAGCACCTGTAACCAGATACGGGAGTGTTCCTGTCAGGGACATCACAATCCAACCAAAGGCTACAACTATATATCCTTCCCGCTTATTCATTTCTTTTCTATGATTTTTAGTACCAATCATAGCAAAAGACCCAATAAGCAAGGTTACCATTCCTGCCAGAAATAGCTCTAACGTAACGCCATCTTTATAAATTAGGCTGATTAAGGTTGAGATGAGCATAAAACCACCATTAAACAGCAAAAGCAGTCCAAAAAAATGGAAGATGATTTTATAATTAAGATGTATTCTAGACATACGCTACGAAAAAAACGCTTCTACCTCAGAGATAGACCGCGGTAAACAACATACCACAACGCGATCACCAGCTTCAATTTGAAAACTTCCCAATGGAATTAATCCTTCCCCATCTCTAATAACACCTCCAAAAATAGCTGATTTCGGAAAGTTTAAATCTTTTATGCGCTGGTTGGTAATCTTGGATTTAGGTTTAACAACAAACTCTAAAAGCTCAGCATTCATATTAGTAAGTTTGGTCATGGCCACAACTTCACCTTTTCTTATATATCTAAAAATATTATTGGCTGCTAAAAGTTTTTTATTGATGAGCGTATCAATACCAATAGATTGTGACAGTTGATAATAATCCATATTCTCCACTAAGGCAATAGTTTTTCTCACCCCTTTAGATTTCGCCAATAAGCAAGACATAATATTAGTTTCAGAATTACCCGTCACGGATATAAAAGCATCCATATCAGAGATATTCTCCTCTTCTAATATTTCAACATTTCTACCATCACCGCAAATGATAAGAGCATTTGGCAACTGGTCTGCTAGGTCCTCAGCATTGGACTTTTTATTTTCAACAAGCTTTACGTTAAACTTACTTGCGCATAAATCTTTAGCTGTTTTATAACCAATTTTACTGCCGCCAAGAATCATTACGTTTTTTATTCCGACTTTCACTTTGCCCGATAGTTGAAATAATTCGTCATCTCCACCTTTAGAGGTCATGAAAACAACATTATCCCCTTCTTTAAATTGGGTATCTCCTCTCGGAATAATGGTATACTGTGTCCCGTACCTCTGAATAGCTATGGGAATAAAATGCAAATCTGAATATAATTCTCCTGCCTCTCTTACGGATTTACCGACAAATGCCGCGGTTCTGGACAACCTCAGACTTAGCATGGTAAGTGCGCCATCCTCAAACTCATAGGTGTCATTAAACCCATATTGATTAAGGAGAAGTTGTATTTCTGAAGCAGCTAGAGACTCAGGTGAAATCAATTCATCGATTCCTAATTGCGAGAAATCTATAGTCTCTTTATTATCAATAAACTCCGTATTTGAAATCCTAGCAATAGTGCGCTGCGCTCCAAGTTGTTTTGCAAGTACACTTGCTGTAATATTTGTAGTCTCCGATGAGGTTACGGCTATAAACAACGAAGCTAGCTCAATTCTTGCCTCTTGCAAAATCGTAAGTGAAGTGGCATCACCTTTAATAGTTTTTATATCTAAATGCTCACCGGCATAGGTCAAACTGTCTTTCTTGTTATCAATGAGAGTTATCTCTTGCGACTCGTATGACAATAATTTGGCTAAATGAAACCCTACTTCTCCAGCACCTGCAATAATTATTTTCATTGATTCTAATTGAAATCAGGGTACAAATATACATATATTATTTGTCCAGCAATTAGTTTAAAACTGTCCATAATTACAAGTTAGATGATTACAAAAGTCCTATAATACCTTATATTTGCCAAAAAATTTAATGGCCCAAAAGGTTAAACCATATAAAAATAGTGATGCTACAAAAAAAGCTCAGGTCACTAAAATGTTTGATACCATCTCGCAAGAATATGATGGTTTAAATCGTGTCATTTCTTTTGGTATAGATGTAAAGTGGCGTAAAAAAGTGGTAGAACTTATTGCTAGTCAAAACCCTGAAACCATTTTAGATATTGCGACAGGTACTGGTGATTTGGCTATTAATTTAAGCACCACAAATGCCAAAAAAATTATTGGCTTGGATATCAGTGATGGTATGCTAGAGGTTGGGCGACAAAAAATCAATGCTCAAAACCTCGATGAGACTATTACAATGGTTGTAGGTGACTCTGAAGATTTACCCTTTGAGGACAATAGTTTTGATGCGATTACTGTGGCATTTGGTATTCGTAATTTTGAAAACTTGGAAAAAGGACTTGCTGAGATTCTTCGCGTGCTAAAACCAAACGGTATATTCGTTATTTTAGAAACCTCAGTTCCTACAAATCCCATTTACCGATTAGGATACAACGTGTATTCAAAATTTATATTACCTGTTATAGGGCGCCTATTCTCTAAAGATAAGGTCGCCTATAAATATCTTAGTGAATCTGCCTCAGTATTTCCTTATGGCGAAACCTTGAACAATATTTTGAGAAAAATTGGGTTTATTAATGTCAAAGACCATCCACAGACCATGGGCGTGGCAACTATTTATAAAGCATCCAAATTGTAATATGAAGCAACTTTTAAGCTTAGTCACTTTTCTTGTGTTTTTCAATGGCTTGAGTGCACAACTTTTTTCCAAAGAACGTGTTGCCAATAGCGTTGATAATATTGACCAAAAGTTACTGTCTTGGGGATATTTTCTAGGATTTAACAGCTACGACTTTAAGTTTGATTACAATGAAGATCTTGAGGATATTCTTGTTGACAATTCCTTTGGGTTTCATCTGGGATTGGTCGGAGATTTGAGGATTAATGATTACATAAATCTAAGGTTAGAACCTGGTGTATTTTTTACCACAAGGAATCTACGTTATGACGAAAGCTATTTCGATGGTTTAGATTTTAATGATGCCGACTTGTTGCGCGAAGTAAAATCTACATATGTCCATGTACCGTTGCTGCTAAAGTTTTCAACCAAACGCATTAATAATTTTAAACCTTTTATTGTTGGAGGTTTTTCTGCTGCTTTAAATTTGTCAAGCAACCAAGACAATCCTGATGATAATAGTTCTGGTCAATTTAGGATGACTAAAAGTACCTATTTCTACGAATTAGGATTTGGAATTGACTTTTATCTTTTATATTTCAAGTTTACACCATCTATACGTGGCATTTTTGCCTTAAACGATGAAATCGTTAGAGATGCAGATCCAAATAGTCCATGGACCGGAAATGTAGCAAGCATGCAAACAAGAGGGGTTTTTATCAATTTTACCTTTCAATAACCCTCCTTCTAAATTCACTTAAAAGAATTGCAGCGGCATTAGCTACGTTTAAACTTTCAGTTTTTTGCTGTTTTCCAAACTGAGGAATTGTTAGTTTTTGCGTAACAATAGTTTCAAATTCACCAGATATACCATTGGCTTCATTACCAAATACAATAATGCCTTCGGATGGCAGTGCACTTTCATAAACAGATTCACCATTCATGTATGTCCCAAAAACAGGTAATGAATTTGATTCTAAGTACGATTTTAAAGGCAAATAGTGAAGATTAACACGTGTCAATGACCCCATACTAGCTTGTACCACCTTAGAATTATAACAATCTACTGTATTTTCACTGCAAATAATATGGTCTACGCCGTACCAATCGCAAAGTCTAATAATAGTCCCTAGATTCCCTGGATCCCTAACATCATCTAAGGCCACTATTAATCCTTCACTTGGTGGCTCTGTCGCTTCTGGGATTCTAAAAACTGCCAAGGCTTTATTTGGAGTTTTTAGCGCAGATATTTTCTTTAATTCAGCTTCAGTAAGCTCATGGTAATCTTTTAGTATTGCGTCAAAAATCGCTTCTGTAGAAAAAAGAGAAAAGAGCACATAATTAGAGTTTAGAAATTCATTTATACCCTTGACGCCCTCTACTGTGAATAAGCCAAGTTCCTGTCGGTATTTTTTTTGACTCAAACTCCTAATTAACTTAATTTGATTCTTTGATAACATTAAAATGTCTTTACATTTGTTAGACAGAGTACAAAGTAAATCTTTTTTGGACTAATTTTTGTTTAAGAGAATCAATATCGAAAAATTACATCTAATTTGAGTTCGTCACAACGTCAGTATTTACTTAGACAATACTTTAATACCCTTTTTAAAGTTTTTGTTTTTGCTTTTGTTTGGCTCGGCGTTAATTCTTGTAATGTGGTTAAGCGTGTTCAAAAAGAGGAGTACCTGATTGTAGATAATACCATCTTAGAAGATGGCAAAAAAATAAAACAAGAGCGCGTCAACAATATTATCATTCAGAAAGAAAACGCTGGTATGAATGGGTTATTAGGTTTAAGTCTCCCCTTAAAACTTCATATTTATAACCTCGCAAGACCTAACATAGATTCAATTATAGACGCCAATATTCTTAGTGACTCCTTAAAAGTAAAACGGAGAACAGCCTTACTTTCTAAAAAACAATTTGACAAATATATTTCTACTAAAAAAGGTTTTAATTCCTGGTTAAAACGAACTGGTGAGGCTCCTGTGATTTTTGATGAGAAAAAGACTGAAGTAACAGCAAATAACCTTCGTAAATATTATTACTCCATTGGTTGGCTTGACAATACTGTTGACTATGAGGTTGAAAAAGACAGTAACAAAAAGGCAAAAGTTATTTACAAGATCACAAAAAACAAGCCCTATTCCATAGACTCCATAAAATCTTTAATTAGTACGCCAGCAATAGACTCACTTTATCCCAAAATAGAGAAAAACTCCTTTTTAAAAAAAGGAGAACAGTACAATGAAGATAATTTTGAAAAAGAGCGATTGAGAATCAATACATTTTTGAGAAACTCCGGATACTTTCATTTCGGTCAAGACTACATTCGTTTTGAAATAGATACTATAGGTACTCAACAAAAAATTAATAGCGAAATAATTATTTCTAACCGAATAATTAGAGGAGACGACTCTACCATCGTAAGACCTTTTAAACCTTTTAAAATCAAAGAAGTTAATATTTTTACTGATAATACCTTTGATAACCGATTTAAAACAGTATCTGACACTACAGTCTATGATGGTTATAACCTCTACAGCAAGGAGGGCTTAAAGTTTAGACCCAATGCCTTAACAGATGCTGTTTTTATAAATAATGGCGATCTATACACCGATTTGGCTAGAAGACGTACATCGAGATACCTTAACGATTTGCAAATGTTTGGGTCTAGGAGTATTGAATATGTAGAGAATCCAGAAGATAGTACGCTAATTACAAACATCTATTTAGCCCCTAGAAAGAAATACAGCCTAAATTTCGATTTTGACGTAAGCCAAAGCAACATTCAAACCGTTGGATTTTCTTTTGGTACCGGACTAAAAATTCGTAATATCTTTAGAGGTGCAGAGACCTTAGACATTACTGGATTTACTTCCATTGGCGCTTCTAAAGATCGTAAAAATATTGATGATCCCTTCTTTGATATTAACGAGCTTGGAGCAAACATAAGGCTGACCTTTCCAAGAATATGGAGTCCTATTAATACAGACAATATTATTCCAAAGTACATGTCGCCGAGTACAAGTTTAACTTTGTCCACATCTAGCCAAACCAATATAGGATTAGATAAACAAACACTTCAGAGTATTCTGGCCTACAACTGGCAGCCTTCTGAAACGGTAACTAATGAATTGGGGCTTTTTGATATCTTATTTGTTAAAAACCTAAATACAGACAATTACTTCGGTGTATATTCTACCTCATACGATCGCCTTAATTCTATTGCTCAAGATATTGGCTATATAGGTAATGATGAGAACCTTGGTATACCCGATGAAGCCGACCTTTTTATTTCAGAGGTGCTTAATGAGCAAACCAGTTTAACACCAGAAGATGAGGATTTTACTGCTGTTAGCAATATAGACGAACGCAAACAGCGCTTAACAGAAAATAACCTCATCATTTCAAGTACCTTTTCGTATAGAAAGAATACGAGAAAGAATTTATTTGATAATAATTTCTCCATATTCAAATGGCGTATTGAAACCGCAGGAAATGTACTTGCTGGCTTATCTCGTTTAACAGGTGCTGAAAAAAATGACAATGGAAATTATGAAGTTTTAGGCGTAAGCTTTTCCCAGTATATTAAGACAGAATTAGACTATGTGAAATATATAAGTCTTGGAAAACGAAATATTTTCGCATTTAGAGGCTACGCTGGTATTGCCATACCTTTCGGTAACTCTAACAGTATTCCCTTTGTAGAGAGTTTCTTTGGTGGTGGACCAAATGATAATCGAGCGTGGACACCTTATGATCTTGGTCCTGGTAGCACTGATACAAATGAAGAGTTTAATGAAGCTAATTTTAAACTCCATTTCAGTGCTGAACAGCGTTTTAACTTATTTGGAAATTTACGTGGTGCTGTCTTTGTTGACGCAGGAAACATTTGGAATGTTTTTGACAACGTTGAAGAGGAAGCCGCGACATTTTCGAGTTTAGAATCCTTAAGGGATATTGCCGTCGGTTCTGGTTTTGGACTCCGCTATGATTTCGACTTTTTTGTTCTGCGTTTTGATGTTGGCTTTAAAACCTATGATCCAGCCTATCAGCTTGGCGACCGCTGGTTTAAGGATTACAACTTCAAAAATGCCGTTTACAATATTGGTATTAATTATCCATTCTAAAGACCAGAAGACAGCCAATCCAACTGGACTCGTAAGCCTTATTTAAGTCATAAATCAAAATGTACGCAATCCCTTAAACCAAACCTCTTTTGATTGCATATCACCCTTAGAAATATCCAAATTTTATGTACTTTTGATATCTAATATTCAATCATTTATTATGAGTCACAATATCAAGCCTGGCGTTGCTACAGGAAGAGAAGTTCAAGATATTTTTAAATTAGCCAAAGAAAAAGGATTTGCCTTACCAGCAGTTAATGTCATTGGTTCTAACAGTATCAATGGTGTACTAGAAACGGCAAAAGCCCTAAACGCACCTGTTATTATTCAATTTTCTAACGGTGGTGCTCAGTTCAATGCTGGGAAAGGCTTGAGCAATGAAAATCAGAAAGCAGCTATCGCAGGTTCAATAGCTGGTGCAAAACATGTACATCATATGGCAGAAGCTTATGGCGTGCCTGTAATTTTACATACAGACCATTGCGCAAAGAAATTATTACCTTGGATAGACGGTTTGTTAGATGCTAGCGAACAACATTTTAAAGAAACGGGTAAACCACTATACAGTTCTCATATGATAGATTTATCTGAGGAACCCATTGAAGAAAATATTGAAATTTGTAAACAGTATTTGGCGCGGATGAGCAAAATGGGAATGACCCTAGAAATAGAATTAGGAATTACAGGTGGTGAAGAAGATGGTGTTGACAATACCGATGTAGATGATTCAAAATTATACACGCAGCCTGAAGAGGTCGCTTATGCTTATGAAGAATTAAGCAAGGTAAGCGACCAATTTACGGTGGCTGCTGCTTTTGGCAATGTCCATGGCGTATACAAACCAGGAAATGTAAAATTAACACCTAAAATTCTTAAAAATTCTCAAGAATTCTTGTCTAAAAAACACAATTTACCTCATAATCATATCGATTTTGTATTCCATGGCGGATCTGGTTCAACCGTAGAGGAAATCCGTGAAGCTATTGGCTATGGCGTTATTAAAATGAACATTGATACCGATATGCAATACGCGTTTATGAGTGGCATTAGAGATTACATTCAAGATAAAAAAGATTATCTACAAACACAGATTGGAAATCCCGATGGAGACGACGTACCTAATAAAAAGTATTACGACCCACGTGTTTGGTTACGCAAAGGAGAAGATGCTTTTGTGGTAAGATTAAAGAAAGCTTTTGAAGATCTTAATAACGTAGATACCTTATAACAACAGTTAACTCAAACGATTAAAACCCATTATAGATTTAAACCATTTATAATGGGTTTTCTTATGTTATGCGATACTTTGGCTATTAGAATTCTAACATTCTTTGACTTAAAATATTATTATAGTAGTTTTGTACACTTCATTATAACTAACTAAAAGACATTAAGTGATAGAAGTTTTATAAATTAGATATCACTTTGCTTTCCTAAGGAAAGACCTTAAGACTAAAACAGTAGATTAATATGGCATGGTTTAAACGAAAAGATAAAGGTATTCAAACCTCAACCGAGGAAAAAAAAGATACTCCTAAAGGTCTATGGTACAAATCACCGACCGGAAAAATCATTGACACTAAAGAATTAGAGCAAAATTATTACGTGAGTCCAGAAGATGGCTACCACGTGAGAATTGGGAGTAATGAATACTTCGAGATACTCTTTGATGACAATAAATTTAAGGAACTAGATACCAACCTAAGTTCTAAAGATCCTTTAAGATTTGTGGATACCAAAAAATATCCAGAGCGTTTAAAGGCTGCTAAAGCAAAAACCGGACTTAACGATGCTGTTCGCACGGCAGTTGGTAAATCTAATGGCAAGGACTTGGTTATTGCCTGTATGGATTTCACATTTATTGGTGGCTCTATGGGCAGTGTTGTTGGCGAAAAAATAGCCAGGGCAGCAGATTACGCACTAAAGAAGAAAGTTCCGTTTATGATAATCAGTAAATCTGGTGGCGCACGGATGATGGAGGCAGCCTTATCATTAATGCAGCTAGCAAAAACATCAGCAAAATTAGCGCAATTGGCTGATGCCAAAATACCTTATATCTCACTATGTACTGACCCAACTACAGGAGGAACAACAGCATCCTTTGCAATGCTAGGTGATATTAATATTGCTGAGCCTGGAGCTTTAATCGGTTTCGCTGGACCTCGAGTTGTAAGAGATACCACGGGAAAAGAGTTACCAGAAGGTTTTCAAACCTCAGAATTCTTATTGGAGCACGGATTTCTTGATTTTATTACACATCGTAAAGATTTAAAACGAAATATTAATCTGTATCTCGATTTAATTTTAAATCGACCTTTAAGAGCATAAAAAAAGCGAGCATTACTGCTCGCTTTTTTTGTAATCAACTGTCTTGCAGACCCTTTCTTTAAAGCTGTACTTCTATTTCTGTGCCGTTATTAAAAGTAAACGTAGCTTGGTCATCACAAGTACCATCTCCAAAATCAAAGATTCCTCCAAAGTTAGTACGTTCAACATCTACGGAACCACTTACAAAATACATACATCCTATTTCTCTGCGTAATGGTATTACAACCTCATAAGAATGTGTGTTTCCGTTAACAAAAGTAGCTGTCCAATCTCCTGTAATTTCAAATACATTATCACTAAATACGCCACTACCAAATCCTTCAACCCATTCTCTAATTCTTGTCCCTTCCCTAGAAGCTTGCACACCATTAGGCCATATCACGGTTAGAGATAAATCGTGAGTAAATTGCGGATTTCCATTGTCATTAGCCAGCTCACGTAGAATAGAACGAGAACCAATAACATTTTTGGCATCTACAAAGAAGTCTACCAGATTATAATTGATTTCAATTTGCTGAGCCTCTGGGTCTCTAGTGTAATCAAAAACAATCTGACCTCTTAAAAGATGACCTTGCACAACACAACCTTCTGTACCAAAATCTACAGTTACCTCTCTAAAGTTTTGCTGAGCCACAACAGTAATAGTAACACATTCTGGTATAAAACTAGCACTGCTAGCATTTGCCATACGCCCTAAATTACCTTCTTGCTGTTCATAAACCTCTACTACAATGTCACCTAACACATTATCAATTTGATCGATTTCAGCAGACTGTTGAATCTCTGCTATATTCTGCGTCTCATTGTCTATTGCAGTGTTATCGTCATTATCCGAACAAGAGGACATAACAAGCCCTAGAACAACAAAGCCTAGAATACATTTGGTTAATACTTTTAAGTTTTTCATGATTAATTTTTTATTGTTAATATGTTCCTTTGACTTAAGAGAGATGCAATGGTTTAATACCGTTTATCGAAAAAAATAATTTTCAGCATTAAAAGAGCCAAATTACTTATTTTACTTATATTTGCCGTCTGAAAGAAAACCTTTCAAAGTACATAACAATCATTTACAATAATATTAGAATGTATTTAACTAAAGAGAAAAAAGAAGAAATCTTCGCAAAATACGGTAAAGGTAAAAACGATACCGGTTCTGCAGAAGGGCAGATTGCTCTGTTTACTCACAGAATTAATCATTTAACAGAACACTTAAAAAATAATCGTAAAGATTATAACACTGAGCGTTCTTTGGTAAAATTAGTTGGAAAGCGTCGTGCATTATTAGACTATCTAACTAAAGTTGATGTCTTAAGATATCGTGCCATAGTTAAGGAATTAGGATTACGTAAATAATCCATCAAAAAAGACCACGCTTTTGGCGTGGTTTTTTATTTTAGCATACGCAATCGAAAGCGTTTAAAAATCGAATTGAAGAAGCTACCTATAGTTTTTCATTGGTCAATACAACAACTACACAACAACACAACGACCATTGTTTAACAAGACTTTGATGGTGTAATATCAAAGCAAGAATTAAAAATTTTATGATTCCAAAAACATTTAAAGAGGTCATTGACCTAGGTGACGGTAGGGAAATTTCTATCGAAACCGGAAAATTAGCAAAACAAGCTCACGGCTCTGTTGTTGTTCAATCAGGAAAATGTATGCTATTGTGTACAGTTGTTTCCAATTATCACGCAGCAGATGTTGACTTTTTGCCACTAACAGTAGACTACAGAGAAAAATTTGCTGCTGCCGGACGTTATCCTGGCGGATTCTTCAAACGAGAAGCAAGACCTAGTGATGGTGAAGTTTTGACCATGCGTTTAGTAGACCGTGTATTACGTCCACTATTCCCAAAAGATTATCACGCGGAAACTCAGGTAATGATTCAATTAATGTCTCATGATGATGAAGTAATGCCAGATGCTATGGCAGGATTGGCAGCTTCTGCCGCTATCCAATTATCAGATTTTCCGTTTGAATGTGCCATCTCAGAAGCAAGAGTTGGTCGTGTTAATGGTGAGTTTATAATCAACCCAACAAGAGCGCAGTTGTTAGAGTCTGACATCGATATGATGATTGGAGCTTCAGCTGATTCTGTTATGATGGTTGAAGGTGAAATGGATGAGATTTCTGAAGAAGAAATGGCCGAGGCCATTAAGTTTGCCCATGAAGCTATTAAAGAACAGTGTGCTGCGCAAATGCGTTTAGCTGAAGCTGTTGGCAGAAAAGAAGTTAGAGAATATGATCCAGAACGCTCTGATGAAGATTTAGCTAAGAAAATTCATGACATGGTATATGATAAAACATATGCCATAGCAAAAGCAGGATCCTCAAAACATGAAAGAGGTGCTGCATTCAGTGAAATAAAAGAAGACGTTTTCAATTCGTTCTCAGAAGAAGAGCAAGAAGATTTAGGAAAACTCATTCACAAATATGTGGCAAAAGCACAAAAAGCCGCGATTAGAGACCTCACCTTAAATGAAGGTTTACGTTTAGATGGTCGTAAGACTACAGAAATTAGACCTATTTGGTGTGAAATCGATTATTTACCATCTACCCATGGTTCGGCAATTTTTACACGTGGAGAAACCCAAGCATTAGCAACAGTTACTTTGGGTACATCTCGAGAGGCCAACCAAATAGACATGCCGTCTTTTGAAGGAGAAGAACGTTTCTATCTCCATTATAACTTCCCACCATTTTCAACAGGTGAAGCAAGACCTATCCGTGGCACATCTCGTAGAGAAGTTGGTCATGGTAACTTAGCACAACGTGCTTTAAAAGGAATGGTGCCAGAAGATTGTCCATATACAGTAAGAGTGGTGTCTGAAGTTTTAGAATCTAACGGTTCATCTTCTATGGCAACCGTTTGTTCTGGGACAATGGCATTAATGGACGCTGGGGTACAATTAAAGAAACCTGTTTCCGGTATTGCTATGGGATTAATTTCTGAAGGTGAAAAATATGCTGTATTATCAGATATTTTAGGTGATGAAGATCACCTTGGTGATATGGACTTTAAAGTTACAGGTACTGCTGACGGTATCACCGCTTGCCAGATGGACATTAAAGTAAAAGGATTGTCTTATGAGATTTTAGTGAATGCACTAAAGCAAGCACGAGATGGTCGTTTACATATCCTTGAAAAACTAACGGATACCATTTCACAACCAAATGAAGACGTTAAGGAACATGCACCAACAATGGTGACAAGACGTATTCCTAACGAATTTATTGGAGCGTTGATAGGTCCTGGTGGAAAAGTGATTCAGGAATTACAAAAAGAGACGGACACCACTATAGTAATCAATGAAGATCCTGTAACAGAAGAAGGTATTGTTGAAGTGCTAGGTGTAGGTAAAAAAGGTATCGATGCTGTTATGGAAAAAATCGATTCGTTACTATTTAAGCCAGAAGTTGGTAGTGTTTACGAAGTAAAAGTGATAAAAATGTTAGATTTTGGAGCTGTTGTAGAATACACAGAAGCGCCAGGAAATGAAGTTCTTTTACACGTGAGTGAATTAGCTTGGGAACGCACTGAAAATGTATCTGATGTTGTAAACATAGGAGATGTATTTGATGTTAAATACTTTGGAATAGATTCTAGAACTCGTAAAGAAAAAGTATCTCGCAAAGCTATTCTCCCTAAACCAGAAGGATGGCAACCACGACCGCCAAGAGATAACAATCGCGGTAGAGATAATCGTGGACGTGATAACAGAGGCAGAGATAATCGTGGACGCGATAATCGCAGAGACGACAGAAGGTCGAGAGACGATAAAAAAGAAGATTAAATTCTATTACTAAAAAAACCGCTTCAAAATTGAAGCGGTTTTTTTTAACCTTAGTTCTTTAATTAAAGAACATCTGCAGTAATAGCCAACTCAATGGTAACCGCAATTGAAAAATTCATTGCTTCTTCGCAAGTAGACGTTCCTGTTATACCAACAGAAACATTGTTACCACTCTTAAGTGAATTGGCAATCGCATTCAATGCAGAAGGATCTGTAACTTCAAATACCGTTCCTGCGTCAACTTCGTCTTTTATGACCATATCGTGATTGACTAGCGCGACACCATCAGCTTCAAACTGGCCAGATATAGTACCGTTGGCATCTCCCGTAAAATTAATTAAGCGGTAGGTGAAACTCGTAATACTTACATCTTGTAGTACGTCAAGATAATCCTGAGTATCGCTATTATTAATATTAATAAGCATTGTTTCGTTTAAAACTAAATCTTCACCTGCAGGCACCGAAACAAATACACTTTCATTAAGCGTTGTGTTAAAATCAATTTCTGTGAGTTCATCGAGTTCATCACAAGATGTGAATCCTAAGAATAGTATTAATACCGCAGCAAATTTTAATAGTGTTTTCATGATATCATATTTTAGTGTGTTGTTAATAGCAGTTACTAAACTAAGAAGCATTATGCAATTAGACACTGATAAATATCATATATTAAAAATAGTGGTGCTTTAGGTAAGAGATTAGAGCTCTAAAAAATAGTGCCAATCTAATGTTATTGCCGTATACCTTGTCAATCTCTTTAATAATCCTTATATTTTGGGCTATGATACAAGCAGATAAGGATAAATACAAAGACATTTTAGAAAACTCCGTGACCTATTTAGAACAACTCGGGTTTGAGAATATTAAAGCAGATACCGAAGGATATGAGACCCCTAAATCGTTTATAAAAAAAGGAAGTGAGGTTACCATTACACCGGATATTGTTGCTGAGAAGAATGGGACCAAACATTATTTTGATATCAGCCTTAAAAGCGAGAAACCAAATCTGCTCAAGTCCAAGTGGCTATTTCTTAATACATTAAGTGCAGTAAAATCAAGACATTTTAGATTAATCACCACCAAAGGCCATTTTAAGTTTACAAACGAAATGTTAGAGGATATTAATCTTACCAACAAAAAATTAATTAAAATTTAATTTTTTGTTGGTAATCGTGTAACATTTTTTGGATTTCATACGTATAATAAAAGCAACCTATCGTTGTCAGACAATTGCACAAATCCTATTTTTAGATGAGACAGCTTAAAATCACAAAACAGGTCACCAATAGAGAGACCGCATCCTTAGACAAATACCTACAAGAAATTGGTAAAGTAGATTTAATCACAGCCGATGAAGAAGTTGAATTGGCACAGCGAATTAAAGCTGGTGATCAAATTGCTTTAGAAAAACTGACTAAAGCTAACCTTCGTTTTGTGGTATCCGTAGCAAAACAATATCAAAATCAAGGCTTAACACTTCCAGATTTAATTAATGAAGGCAATCTAGGGTTGATAAAAGCTGCCCAGCGCTTTGATGAAACACGTGGATTTAAGTTTATCTCTTATGCCGTTTGGTGGATTAGACAATCCATACTGCAAGCCTTGGCTGAGCAATCGCGTATTGTACGATTACCGTTAAACAAAATTGGATCCATTAATAAAATCAATAAAACTTTTGCCTTCCTTGAGCAAAGTCACGAAAGACCACCTTCAGCTGAGGAAATTGCCAAGGAATTGGATATGACCATTAATGATGTTAAAGAATCCATGAAGAATTCTGGACGTCATGTCAGTATGGATGCCCCTTTAGTTGAAGGAGAAGATTCTAACTTATACGATGTATTGCGAAGTGGCGAATCTCCAAATCCAGATAAAGATTTATTACACGAATCCTTGCGTACGGAAATTGAGCGTGCCCTCGAGACATTAACCCCTCGTGAGGCAGATGTTATTCGTTTATATTTTGGCCTAGGCAACCAACATCCCATGACACTAGAAGAAATTGGCGAAACATTTGATTTAACACGCGAGCGTGTAAGACAGATAAAAGAAAAGGCAATTCGTAGGTTAAAACATACCTCGCGAAGCAAAATTTTAAAAACATATTTAGGTTAGTTTTTGTATATTTAACGACCAACCTAATAAAGGTAACAACAGTTACAAAACATAACTGTTCGTTTTTTGATTGATGAAAGAACCCACGGCTGATTACCGTGGGTTCACTTTTTTACTCTATTTTTGCCAAACATTAAAACGATTAGTACTACGATGAACCCTAAATTTATTGCTCCTTCAATGCTCGCTGCAGATTTTGGCAATCTGCAACGCGATACAGAAATGGTTAATGCCAGTGAGGCCGATTGGTTTCATATCGACGTTATGGATGGTCATTTTGTGCCAAATATTTCTTATGGCATGCCTGTTATCCAAGCCATTAAAAAACATGCCACTAAGCCCTTGGATGTACATTTAATGATTGAAAAGCCAGAGCGTTATATCGAGGATTTTGCTAAAGTAGGAGCAGATATTATTACGGTGCACTACGAATCTACAGTGCATTTGCATAGAACCTTACGACAAATAAAAGATACAGGCTGTAAATCAGGAGTAGTTCTTAATATTACAACACCAATTTCTGTTCTCGAAGATATTTTACCAGAGTGTTATATGGTCTTATTAATGTCTATAAATCCTGGCTTTGGAGGCCAAAAATTTGAGGACGTCACCTATCAACGCATCAAAAAATTGAAAGCCCTTATAGATTCTCAAAATCTAGATACCAGAATTGAAATAGACGGCGGTGTTACCGATAAAAATATTGAAGCCTTAGTGGCTGCTGGTGCAGATACCTTTGTCGCTGGAAGCCATGTGTTTAAAAGCGAGAATCCTACAAGGACCATAAAGCGCTTAAAGACCCTTTCAAATCAATAGTAATTAAGAAATCGTGTAAATAAAAAAGGGCTTTTGAAATTCAAAAGCCCTTTTTCATGTTGTGTATGATATGGTATGACCTACCGTGTTCTAGTTAGACTATAGAAAACCATATGAGGACAGTAGTCTACAATTTCTTTAACAGGTAATTAATTAAATCGGTTGTAGTTACAATTCCTACCAGCACGCCATTATCAACAACAGGTAAAGCATGGAATTCACGTTTTGCTAATAACTCAGCAACTTGTTTAACAGAAGCTGTTGATGGCACGGAAATGATATTCTTGGCCATCACTTGTTCAATCGTAAACATATTATAGACCAAAGTATCTACATCAGTATCGTAAGGATCAACGGCATCAGCAAAACTGATACGTAATAAATCCGTATAACTTAGCATCCCAATGATAACATCCTTATCAACAACAGGTATGTGTCTAATTTTGTGACGTTTAAAAAGCATTTCCGCTTTTTCGAGATCATCATCTCTGTTCAGCGCTATAATATCCGTAGACATTATAGTGCTTATGTTTTCTATAGTTCTCATGACTTCTATGGTTTAAAATTCACTATTAAAAGTAAACCATATAGCGCATAGAAAGTATGATAAATGTCATGTTAGAACTTTGGAGTTGGATGCAACCTCTTAACTTTTTTGTCCGTAGCCGTAATTATAACCGTAATTATAACTATAGCCATAAGACTTACTGGCGCCCACACTATTCACTACATAAGCCATATTTTTTAGCTTACCGCCCTCATGCAATTCCTTAGAGAATTCCAATAATCGCTTTTCGGTATAGTTAGCTCTAGCAATATAAATAGTGGCATCTGCCAATGGAGAAATAAGCATGGTATCCGTAACTAAAATGGTAGGTGCTGTATCTACTATAATATAATCGTACAAGGTCCTAGCCTCTTCAATAAGCATCTTAAAACGCCCATTAGTAAGCAAATTTGCTGGATTGGGTGGAATACTGCCAGAGAGGATAATATCGTGGTTAGGATGCTTGTCAAAGCCTTTAATTAAAGAGGTCTTCCAATCGAAATCGCCCTCATGTAAAAAGTTAGACAAACCTGGTTTATGCTTATCTTCGGCAATATGTGCGTGAATTTGTGGATTCCTTAAATCGGCACCAATTAACAACACCTTTTTATTAATACTAGACAAAGCTAAAGACAGATTTAAACTCACTAAGGTTTTTCCCTCTCCCTTTATGGTCGACGTGCAAAAAATGACACGCCCTGTCGGTTCTTTTTGCAGGGGCAATATAAAATCTACATTAGCGCTCAATATCCTAAAGGATTCTGCTAACGGAGAACGGTCGTTAGGATCTGTAAATACAATGTCCTTAGTTTTCTTTAAATCTGGTATTTCCGCTAACACTGGGATATTGGACGTTAAGTTTAAAATATCCTCTTTGCTGTGCAGCTTGGTATCTAACATAAAGATGATATACAATATGCCAAAAGGCAATAAGAGCCCTGCCAACAAAGCACCGGCATAAATAATACTAGGCTTTGGTGAAATTGGTGTAACGCCTGTTAAAGCGTTCTCTACCTCTTTAATAGAAGGTTCGGTAATGGCTAAATTAATAGCGGCCTCTTCGCGCTTTTGGAGCAATAGCAAGTACAAGCTTTCTTTTATCTTTTGTTGGCGTTCAATGGCCCGTAAAAGTTTTTCTTTCTCAGGGATTCTAGAGACCTGTCCTACAAATGCTGCATTACGATTTTCTAATTGCCTTAAAGAGACCTTCAACTGGTTGACATAAGAGGCTAAAGACCGTTTAATGTTCTGACCTAAATCCCTTATAGTTCCAGAGGCCAATTGCACAGCAGGGTTATTGGCGCCAGCACCACTCGCCAATTTATCGCGTTCTAAAACAGCCATATTATAGTCATTGATAAGGCTATTGATGCCGCCATTGTTAATGCCAATATTTGCTGGGAGTAAATTTGATTGTGCATTAGAACTTAAGGCCTCTTCTAGAAGCTCGGCCAAGGCCAACTGGTTTTCTAATTGAAAGACCTCCTCATCCGACTTAGTGCGCTGCTCCAGACCCATTTGCGCATCTGCCACCAAATCCACTAAATTATTGTCTTGTTTAAAATCTTGGCGACTGATTTCTATAGAATCCAGTTCCTCAGCCAAGAACACAAAACGATCATCGATGAAATCCAGCGTGCGCTTTGATACCAGTTGCCGGTCTTGAATCCCATCTTCATCAAAGACCTCTATAAGGGTATTTAAAATAGCTTCGGAAAGTAATTCGCTCTCCCCCTTTAAGGTGAGTTTTAATAAATCGCTCTGCTCTCCAATGGCCTCTACCTCTATTTGAGATTTAAGACCTAATGCCGTTTGTTTTATGGTGCTAAAGGAAATAATGTACCTTTTGCCCACAAGGTCTTGTTCTGCTGTTTCTGGATTATAGTAAATATCAAAAGGTAAGCGATGCGCCTTGGTATAGGTACTAAATTCTGAAAAACTAAAACTTTGCTCCGTTTTAAGATTGGTAATTACCAAACCTTGAGCTTCAATATCAATTTGATAAGGTCTCGATTCTACAATACTATCGGGTTGGATGTGTTGCTTAAATTCAAAGGGTAAGGCATATAGCGGTGAGGTTTGTATGGTCCCTTCCTCATAAAACTTAGTGGTTAAGTTGAGTTGACGCACCACACGTTCTAAAATAATATAAGAGGTTAAAATCTCAATTTCATTCTCTAGATTGATGTTGGTACGCTTAAAGACAAACGCAGAGGTGGGCAATTCCAAGCCCTCCGACTCATCTAAAATCTTCACCTTAGCGGTGGTTTCGTAAATCCGTGGTGCATAGCGCAAATAGCTGTAAGCGGCAATAAGCGCCACAACAACAGCGACTAAAAACCAAGGCCAATAATTGAGGTAGCGCTGCACCTTTCGCTTAATATCAATGCTATCGTCCTCTATAAAACCCGAAAAACTTGTTTTTGGTACATCCATAATTTATCTCGACAGTAATACGGCCACACTAAGCGCTAATGAGGCTATGGTTAATATAACGCCGAAATCACTAATATAGCCTGAACTGGTGACCTTAGGTTTATTCTGGTTCACTACAATGACATCATTGGGCTTTATAAAATAAAACTCACCATTCATAAATTCAGCTGATGTTAAATCTAAATGCGTGACCCTGCGATTCCCACCAACTTCACGTGTTAACAACACATCCTCTCGTTTACCGTTTATTGTTAAGTCGCCGGCATAACCTAAGGCTTGTAACAAGGTAATATTTTGCTCTGTGAAATTATAAGTACCCGGCCTATTCACTTCCCCTAAAATGGTCACCTTAGCATTCAGTAAACGTACATTTACCCTTGGTTTGTTGAGATGGCCGCCAGACACCAACAAGCCTTCAATATGTTTTGCTAATTGTTCAGTGGTCTTATCTGTCGTATTAATATCTCCCAAAACCGGAAAACTGATGCTATTGTCTGGAGACACCAGATACCCTTCCAGCTGCAAAATCTCAATATTCTGTACGATTTGCCCCGTATTGTTGGACACTCTATTATAAGGAATAGCGGCTTCAGGGATAGCAGACTCCACTGTGATTTTTAATATATCATTAGGTTGAATCTTAGAGGACACATAGGTCACGGATTGTTCTGCCACATCAGAGGCATCCTGCATATAAAAAATATCTTTTTTAGAGGCGCAAGAACTTAAAACACCTAAAGCCAATAGCACCAAAACCCTTATTCTCATAGTTGTTATCAATGTATACCTCACAAATATAAACGCATTTCAAGGACTGGCAAAGGCGAAGATAAAATATGCTATGGTTTTAAAGCCCATTTCTTAATGCCAAAGGGAATGAGGTATAACACGGTGCCATACAACAAGAGACTAAAAATCTGATTATTCAAATCAAAATAGGTTAAATTAAAGGCTATAATCACAATAAGCACATTAATCCCTGCAATAATAACCGTAGTCGCCAAATGACTATAGCCATGCTGAATAAAACGATGATGGATGTGGTTTTTATCGGCCTTAAACGGACTGGTTTTATGCACAAAAATGCGGATAAAGAAAATACGCAAGGTATCCATTAAAGGATAAAATAATAAGGCAAAGGCTAAAGCTGGTGCATCTCTATAATAGGTAGCTTCGGTATCAACTTGTTCCATATGAATAAAGCTTATGGTAAAAAAGGCCAATAAGAACCCAACGACCATAGAACCGGTGTCACCCATAAATATCTTTCGTGTAGCGGAAAAGTTTAAACGTAAAAAAGCAATTAGAGCGCCACAAAGCGCGATGGCAATGGTCGCCAAACTTAAATCGTCTGCCATTACAAATAAATACGTAAAAATACCACTGGCACAAAGCGCAATAGATCCGGCTAACCCATCCACACCATCGATTAAATTATAAGCGTTGATGATTAAAACATAAACAAACAAGGTAAAACCCACAGACACCCAATAGGGCAAAATATCAATATCCAATATGGAAGAAAACCCAATGATCCGAGAATCGGTAAATACAATTAACAAACTCGCTGCAAAGAGTTGCCCTAAGAATTTCTTACGTGCCGACAATACCGTAAGATCGTCCTTAAGCCCAAGAAAAAATAGCACTGTTAAGGCGCCCATTACCAAGAGCAAGACTTTGGTGTTTAAAAAGGCGCCCACAATAGTCATTACCACGATGAGTCCTAAAAAAATACCGATACCACCGAGAGTTGGGGTATGATTAGAATGCACACTCCTACTATCGGGCACATCCATTAAGTGCTTTTCCCTAGCCACATACAAGATAGTAGGAAAGGTTTGGAATGCAATTAAAAATGACAGCCCAAAGGCAATGATTAGCCATGGGATAATATTCTGCTCTGGCAAGAAATTGTCAACTAGTTGTTGGATCATATGGCAATAGCTCCTATACTCTTAGCTATTAAGAAATATACAAATAAAATCAGTTTTATCCTTTTATAACTTATTAATCTTCATGATAGCCATTAGAATGTAATTCTAACAGTACCTCTACAATCCGTTTTGAGGTTTTGCCGTCCCACATAGGAATAGGCTTGCCCTCTTTCCAATCGTCTTTAAACAAAATATCCATAAAAGGCTTAATATGCTTAGGATTGGTACCAACCAACTCATTGGTTCCCAAGGTAATGGTTTCGGGGCGTTCTGTATTATCCCTAAGGGTCATACAGGGCACACCCATAACGGAGGCCTCTTCGGTAATACCACCAGAATCGGTAATCACAGCCTTAGCATGCTCTACCAGGTAATTGAACTCTAAATACGATAAGGGCGACACACAATGCAACCTAGAATATTTGATGTTTAAACGCTCTAGAATTTTTGCAGTTCTAGGGTGCACCGGAAAAATCAATGGAAGGTCTTTGGAATGGGTAATGATTTCATCTATCATAGCCTTTAATTGACTTTCTTCATCGACATTCGCCGGACGATGCAGGGTCATTACCATATAGCGTTGTGGCTCCAATCCTAATTGTTCCCAGAGTGCGGGTGGTTTAAAGCTAGGCCTGTGTTTTAAAAGGGTATCGATCATGGTATTGCCTACGTAAAAAATGGTATTCGGATCTACACCGTTTTTTAGGAGATTGGCATTGGCGAGTTCCGAAGTGGTAAAAAAGTAATTGGTGATACTATCGGTCACCAAACGATTGATTTCCTCGGGCATGGTCCAATCGTCTGAGCGAATTCCAGCCTCTACATGCGCCACCTTGGTATGCAGCTTTTGGGCTACCAGCGCACAAGCCATGGTCGAAGTAACGTCACCCACCACCAAAACCAGGTCAGAAGGTTTCTTTAGGAGCTCCTTTTCAAATGCTACCAAAATCGAAGCCGTTTGCTCCGCCTGAGTCCCTCCAGTACATTCTAAATTGACATGAGGCTCAGGGATTTGTAATTGCTCAAAAAAACTACCGGACATATTGGTATCGTAGTGTTGCCCGGTATGTACCAAACGGTACTGTAATTGTGCGCCACGCTCTTGGGCATCTTTAATAGCGTGAATGATAGGCGCAATCTTCATAAAATTGGGCCGCGCCCCAGCAATAATGGTAATCGTGTACATCAGTAATCTATGGTTAGCAAATCCGTTACCACAATAGTTATAAGAAAAACGCTGTTTTACCCGCTTATGACCAGAAATTGACCCGAGGTTGACCCGAGGTTAACACGCTTAGAATACTAGATATACCAAAACAGTATACTGAAGTAGGCCATATATACTTTTAACAGGTATTCGTTGGTTATTTTACAACCCTTAATTAGTAACGCCCCAAATTTAAGTTAATAAAAAAACGTAGCAAATGGATTTGTCGTTTAATTCGTGAGGGTTGCTTAACGAGGCGGTAGGCCCATTCCAAATTATGAGCCACCCACCATCTGGGTGCACGTTTTACGTTTCCGGTATAGACATCGAAACTGCCGCCTAGACCCTGATATACTGCGGCGTGCTCTTGTTGTATACGTTCCATGAGCAACTCTTGCTTGGGTGATCCCATGGCCACAAACACTACATCGGGTTGATGCATCTTTATATCTGCGATTAAAGCCTGCTCCTCAGCTTCCGTTTTAAGATAACCATTCCGGTAATTGCAAATATGTATCTCTGGGAAATCTATGTTCAGTTGGGTTACCGTAGCCTCAATGACCTCTTGTTTTGCGCCTACTAAGTAAAAGGTTTTGTCCTTGTAATAGCGTTGTATCAGATGCAACCACAATTCGCAACCAGGAATTTTCACCGCAGTATTATGACCTTTTTTCTGGAGTGCCCAAACCGCACCAATACCGTCGGGATACCCTAAATTTCTATTAATGAGCGCTCGGCTTTCGTCTGTGGCATGTAAAATCTTTTCAGCATTAACGGCAACCATAATCTTGTGATTTTCCATAGCATAATCCACAAGGGCATCACGAGACTCTGGCGCAAAGGTTTGTACACCATTAAGAAATTCAGCAGTCATTACCTTGGGTTTTAGTTTCTAAAAAATAATGTGCCATGGCGTTGAACATAAAGGCGTTACTCCACCGCATGTAGGATATCTTAGAGCTCAAGCCTCTTCTATACTGGTAATAAAAATACCCTTTTTTATCCTGCATATGCGTTATAGTCCACTGCAACACTTGCTCCAAAAGCCTTTGGTGGTTTTGGAACAGCTTTAGTTTAGAGGCTGTGACGATAACTTGGGCCGGACAGTGGATATCCACAGGAAACGTTTTGTTATGATAGTACTTTGGCCTACCGTTGTCCTCAAAGAACTGTTCTATGTAGTACTGCCAACCCTTAGTCATATAGGTCTGAAATTGTGTATCACCTGTATTCTGTTGATAGGTCGCTATAGCATCGAGGTTAAAGCCGGTATGAAAACTATCTTTCCACGATTGAATAGGTAACAAGCCATAGACCCAGGACCCATCGGTCTCTTGCAACTGACAGGCGGCTAGCACCGCTTTTTCAGCGGGCACCAAAAAGCGTTTCTCCTCCGTGTACTTGTAGGCATAGCTCAAAATCTTTGCTCCTAACAAGGAGGCGTTAATCACGGTGTTATTGCCATCCGTAACACTGTAGGAAAACAAAAACCCATCTTTACAGGGTGTTCGCGATAAATCCTTAAGCACAAAGTCTGCAGCAGAGGTAATGACCTCCAACAGTTTAGCATCCTTGGTAATCTCGAAGGCCTCAATCAGTGCTTCAACACAAAAAGCAGTAGCCACCACTGTTGGTGTATTTTTTTTAAATAAAAATAGGCGCCGTGCTTGCCAATCGAAATTATAGCCCCAACAGGAACCCGAATAGCCCTTGGAACGCATATCCAATACTAGCTGCGTCAATTCTTGGATTTGTTTGAGCAAAGCCTCTTTCGTTCCAAAGGTGGTATCGCCCTTTTGGGCCAACTGATACAAGCGGCAATACCCCAATAAAAAAAGACCAACGCCTTTGGCATTGTGCTCTTTAGGCACCAAGAGCAAGGGTCTGAAATTAATCGGGCTGCGCTTAAAGCCTTGTATCCATGCCAAACGCGCTACATCCCAATGTTTTAAGGGTAGTGCCTGAAAGATTTTGGAGTTCAAGCCATCATAGGGATCCCAACCTTTGAAGTCTTGGGCTTCACAGTAGGATTTGAGATTTTGGAAGCTATTTTTAAAATTAGATATCACTTTTTATTTTATATTTGACTGTACACACTCAACAATCTTGAACTTACGGCACTTATAGAATAGCGTTTCGCCTTCATAATATTATTTTTTGAAATTGCTTGATATATATCATTATCCAGCAACTTTAAGATAGTTTCAGCATACCACTCAGGTTTTAATGACGAAGTTAAAAACCCATTTATGCCCTGTTCTACTTGATCTGGTATACCAGCATTAATTCTAGATATTATCGGAAGCCCACTACCCATAGCTTCTAAGATTGTATTTGGAAGACCTTCTCCATAATATGTCGGAAATATTAAAATATGAGACTTTTGAAATAGTTCATCTTTTGTATCACCATATACAGCTCCTAATACACTGCAATTAACAATCTCTTGTTTATTAATATAATTTTCAATCTCCTCACGTATATCTCCATCTCCTGCAACGTATAAATTCACATACTTTATATTATGTTTTTTTTGAAGAATCTTTAGGGCATCTATTGCTATATACACCCCTTTTTCTTTTACAAGTCTTGAAATGAACAGCAAATTAATTGCTTCATTTTCTTTGATATACTTAGGAGAGGTGCTTTGATATTGAGACAGGGTCGTTTCTACTATTACCTTTTTATTGTAACCAAGCTTTTGTATTTTTGATTTAAATACATTACCAAGTACAATAAACAGGTTTGCTTTGCACCATATTAATCTAAATATTTGGTTATAAATCTTGTTAGCATGTATTTTATTTTCAAAATCATTACTCCAACCTCTTACAAATACGATAATTTTCTTTCTGTGCAATAAAGATATAGCGATTAAAACGCTTTCGCGCAAAAAAGCTTTATTAAGTAGCGAAGGGTTGACATGAACAACTTTAAATTTAAACAATAAAAAGAAAAAAGCAATATTTCTCTCTATTAACCTTAAAACCGTATTCTTAAAAATACCGCCATTTATATTAAAGTATCTTATATCTTTATAATCATCTAGCCTTAATGTCTTGTAATAATTGGAAACACCACCAGGCAAGTTTAAATCTGGCACAACTATGAGTACTTTTTTCATATGTATTGTATTAGATACTTATCGTTGTCTCCTTAAATACTTATCTAAAGCAAATGCAATTTCTGTTTCTAATACAGACTCTTTCTCAACACAATCCCATTCTCCATTTTTTTGGATAAAATAATATGGTGCCGTTTCTAAAGTATGAGTTCCAAAGTATAATGCCTGAAACTCAATTAAAGAGAATTTTTCTCCATTAAAAGCTACATCCATTGCAAAAAACGGAAGATTTTGTTTGTCAAAAAACTGATGAGCATAATCTAATATTCCTGTTGGTATATCTTTGGTATAATTTATAAGTCCGCTTCCACTTGCTCTAAAGTCATTCTTCTTAACTCTTCTTTCTAAAACATAATATTTATCACCAAATACTAGTATTTTATAGTCTCTATCCATCCCAGATATTAAGTTCTGTACAATGAATTTTCTTCTATGTCTAGATTCTCTTTTGTACCCTTTGTGCTTTATAGCTCTAATATAATCTTTGAGATCATACCAGAAACTTCTACTACTGGAATATGATTTTGTTCTTTTTAACGCTTCTCTTTTATTGTTGATTAAAGTTACAGCTTTGCTTGTAGCCCCAAAAGCACTTTTAAGTACTAGTGGATAACTAAAACTATCGGCAGATTTTCTGAAATCTTCAAAAGTTCCGAAATAATTTGACTTTATATTTTTGATTTCAGGGATAGGTGCTACATCTCTAATAATCTCCATAAATATTTTGTTATGATGAGCTCTTAAATATTTATATCCTGGTATCACCTTAGCATCTATCATTTCTAACCCTAATACCATATCTTCCACAAAACTTTTGTAAAATAAATTTTCATCCTCTTGGCTAGTGTATAAAAAAACTTTGTCTACAAAAAACTTTCTGTCTCTAAAGTTTAAATCTGTGTAAGGCATAAATATCACCTCACGTCCAAGTTTTTTAAACTCTATCAGAAGTGCTTCTTTGTTAATACCACTTCTGTAAGGTTTAGTATTCCATTTGTATGAGAACCTATTATTGTAGTCTACTAAGAAAACTATTTTTTTATTTTCCATTTACTTCTTTCTCTAAAATATCTATTGCAACTTCCCTATGCACTCTGCTCCTTATTGCATTTAGCAAAATAGCTTTACTCTTTTTTGAATACGTCCTTTTTACAAAAGGAAAAATTGAGTTTAACTTCCTCAAAACTCTACCATACCCCTTAAAAACACCAAAATATAATGGTTCAAACTCTTCAATAAAATTAGCCCAAGATTCATTTATAAAATTCTCGTCCAAGACATTTTTACTCATTTGTTCTGATTCCTCAAAAAACTTTTCGCCTTCTTCTTTATTTAATTTAGCAATACCCGGAAAAGTTTGCTTAAATGGTATTTGCTGCAAGTGAGCCTCATTATCTTCTAACTCTATCTTAATTAAAAAACCTGTATTCCAGTTATTAGAATTTCTGTTAGCATAATCGAACATGAGGTTACCTTGTCCATAAAAAATGTCAGCTTTTTTATAGGTTTCCCAGGCACCACATATATGTGAATGCTGACACACAACTAAATCTGCCCCTATATCACATAAATATCTGCAAATTTTCTGCAAGTTAGGAGATGGATATTTGTAATGTTCTTTTCCTTCATGAAGGATAACAATATTGTAATCGGTTTTTTCTTTAAGGTCGATTAACTGAAGAGAAGCTTCGCAAATATCCAAAGGATTTACTCCAGCTTCTTTAGTTGTAGCTATTCCAAATTCTGTATCTGACATAGATATTATCCCAACTTTCTTGGTAGCATTTATAACTAATGGCTTGCCAGCTTCATAGATATTTTTACCAGCACCAACACTCTTTAGATTATGTTTAGAGCAAACCTCAATAGTTTCTAACACTCCTTGACTAGAGAAATCCCCAATATGATTGTTAGCCAAACTCGCCACATGTACATTTGACAGATTCAAAGAGTTTGCAGCAAAAACTGGCCCTTTGATATTAGGACCTGACTTTAAAATTTTGTTTGTAGCATTGGTCAATGGAGCCTCTAGATTTATAATATTTAAATCTGATTGTCGGAATTCTTCCTGAAAATCACCAAAAACCATAGCATTGTTTTTAAAATGGTTTTTATTAGTATTTATTGGGCAAATATCGCCACCTATGATTATCTTCATGATTTATCTCTTTACTACTTAACTACAAGTCCTTTGATTGAATACAATACATTAAGTACAATATCGAATAAAAACAATTTATGATTATCAGATGCATTGTATAACTGTGTATATTTATTTACTGCCTCTTTTACATTAAAAAAACTATTAAACCATTTTTGGGAATTGATATAATTATCTTTTGATTGAACTAGGCTTAGTATATTTTCTAAATTTAATCTACTATTATAATTATCCACCTTAGTTCTTGGTGAAAAATTGGTTTCGAAAACTTGATCGAAATTATCATTATCTACAAGTAAAGGATAATCTTCATCCTCATAAGGAACAAGTAAAATTTGACCTAAACTTGCAGCCTCCATAAAGTTTCGTCCTGTACCAATAATTATATTGCCCGCACTGAGAACCTTACTTGCATTATGAGTAAATTTATCATCTGTTTCTATGATAACATGGTTAGTTATATTATTTTGATTGATATAGTCTAATAAATCTCTATATATCTCTTCACTCTGAATTGTCCCTAATATTATAAATTTAACATTACAACCTTTTTCCACAAGCCATTTCACTAAATTAATACCTTGTAATATAGACTGATGGTAATGATTTCCTATCCTTGCAATCCTTAAGATTGTAATTTCTGTATTTACCTTGTGTTTTTCTTTAAATGCTTTCACCTTTTCTACATCTATATAAACAGGTAACACTCTATTAGGTATAAGAACTTTATTAACTTTTTGATATTTTCTATGCTCATCAAAAAAATGTTGATTCTCATGGCTAAAAAGCACCAAATTATCAGCCTTGGGATAATATAATTTTGGGTTTGGCCCACCGCATTTATTAAGATAACTAGGCTGCCGTAGACTTATAGAAAACAATCTTGCAAAAGCAAAGGACTCTACATCGAAAGCATGAACTACCTGAGGTTGAACATGTTTAACTATCTTTTTAAGTTTGAGAAAAACCTTAAAAAAATTATATCCGTTATACTTTACAAATGATATTTTGTAGCTACTAGAATCTAGAGACTCTGAGCGTTGCACACCAACATTAATTACATGGACATCATGAACGCGTCCAATAGTATTGGCTATGGCATTTAAACTATGAAAATGCCCTCCTTTTCCGTGTCCCTTTGTTGTAATTAAATAAACTATCCTCATTATTGATTTTTGGTTAATTAATTTGTTGGTGAGGTTATAGCGCTACTATTTAGTATCCAAATTCTTCTAGCCTCTAAGATGACCAAGGTAATTATTGCGTATATCATCTCAGGTGCGAAGAGATTAATAGAGTAAGAACAGCCAAGACCAACAACCACCATCCATATAATAATCACAAGTCCTTCATAAGTTCCTTTAAAAAATAAAAACAACTTAAATACTCTATAAAAAAAGAAAATAATTACACCCAGTCCTAGAAGACCGTAATTAAAGAAAAACTCCATAATGTCACTATGCGCCACTATACTATGACCGATAGTCTTTTGAAAAAAGTCAACTGTTGCATAAAACCCATTGCCAAACAACAATACCAAAGGATTATCATTATTCAACATTTCATTAATAATCAGAGTAAACATTCTTCCCCTCCCAGATCCTGCTGTTTCAACATTTTCAAAATCTTCTATACGAGCAAGAAAAATATCCATGTTTAAAAAAAAGTAATAAGAAGACACAGAAAATACACCTATACCAAAGATTAACTTAAGAAGCTTTTTTTCTTTAACTTTAAACAAAATATAAAAGTAATATACTGCAAAAGCTATACTAAATGCCAATAAAGCCCCTCTCTTAAAAGCTAACACAATACCAATTGCAGTTAGCAGTATCAATACATTGGTAAACTTATTCCTCATTAGAAGTACTAAAGGGAATAACTTTAATAAATGATAAGAGTTGTTCGATACAAAAAAGTTTTTTGACCCTTGCCATAAAGATCTATTAGAGAAATCCCTAAGTATCACTAAAAAATATATAATTACTAGTGAAACAACTAGTATATTAAGATGTCGCTTAGTCACAAGACCTGAGACAAGAGCATAGTAAAAACAATAATATCCTGCTATCCAATATAATACTTTTAAGAACGGAAAGAGATTTTTTAAAAGTAACTCTAAATGCAGCAAACTAACTACACAAAATAATAGTAAAAGAAACCTTATCGCTTTACCTGTAACTGGTTGTGGTATTCTATATCCCTTTATTTTAACATTAAAAAGATAAACTAACATAACCCCAAAAAAAGCAGCTCTACCAATCTGCGGCACAATTCTATCTACATTATCTCCCTTTGAGGGATACAGCAAATCGAAAAATGACAACAGTGTAAAAAAGAGTATTAATATAAGCCCATTTTTTGATTTGCTTATTTTCATTAAATTATACCTTCTTTGAAAAAAATATTACCATAAGTAAAATCGCTAAATAATACGCTGTTCTACTTCTAAATCCACACCAAAGGTTTCCTTTACGCGTTCTTTGGTGTATCTAATGAGATCTAATATATCGGGTCCCGTGGCATTACCCACATTAACAATAAAACCACTATGTTTTTTGGATATCTCGGCATCACCAACTCTATAGCCTTTAAGCCCTAGTTCATCTAACATAGGCCCAACAAAACGCCCTGGTGGCCGTTTATAAACACTACCGCAATTGGGATAATCCCTAGGTTGCTTTGCCCAGCGCCTGGCTTTAGACTCCTCCATTATTGTTTTAATTTCTTCTGCATCTCCTTTTTGTAATTGAAACCAAGCTTTTAAAATGACTTTATCCTTTTGTTTTTGAAAAAGGCTATTACGATACGTTAATTCCAAGTCTTCATTATGTTTTTCTTTTACCGTCATATCTGCTAAATCCAAATACCTTACTTTCATTAGAATAGATTGTGTATTTCCCTCTTTAGTACCGGCATTCATGACTACCGCTCCTCCTATTGAACTTGGAATGTCGAAATAGAATTCTACACCTGCTAAACTATGTTCCAAGGCTTTCTCACTTACATCTAAGGTAGTAGCACCGGATTCGGCTGAAATAATGTGGGATTCTTTATCAACAGTTACGGTATTGAAATTACCATTGAACACTATAAAATCTTCATCATAATAAGTTTGGGTGAGTATAACGTTATAACCATTACCTAATAAAATGTAATCCCTTTTTAATCTATACAATTCTAATAAATCGTGTTCATTTTCTGGGAAAAAAACTCGGCTACATTTAGCTTTGAGCCTATATGCGTTATAATTAGTTAAGTCAAAATCTTTATAAACTTTCATGTCAGCGCTTTAACTTTTTTAGAAGTTGAACAATGGGCTGAAAATCTGAAGCCTTATATCTAAGAATCTCTTTAACAGGTAAATTAACTTCTTTACTGTAAAAGTGCACAAATAAGATTGCCGCTAAGGTGTAACTTACTGTTGATGCCAAAGCGGCACCAGAAGCTCCTTGTTTTGGTATCAAGACAAAGTTTAAAACTACATTAATGAGTAACGCTGGGAACATGGCTTTTAAGGATACCCACGGCTTGCCTTTACCTGACAAATCCATATTAATGACCTTAAATATGGTGAGCAGCAAAACTCCAGGAAGTAATATATTTAATACCAAGACACTATTTATAAAGGCATCTCCAAACATTAATATTATAATTTGCTCAGAAAGTAAAAACAAAACTAAGGCTCCTAAACCAATAACTAAAAATGACAACCTTAACAATTGAGTAACTTTAATGGAAAAGCCTATGTCGTCTTTAGAAACCGCACTGCGCGCAAAAACCACGGTACTCAACAACATGGGTATTTGCCATAAATACTCGGTAATGCTCACCCCTTTAGAATAAATACCCGTTTCAAAAGCGGTGCTTAGTTTATCCAATAAAATCACATCCATTCTGTAATTTAAGTTGATGACCAATAGTGCAAAGGCATATACCAACCCCAAAGACAACATGCGTTTGATGATTACCCAATTAAAATCAAAGCCAAAAGCTTTTATAAACTTATTTTTAAAGAATAACACTAGGCTTATAAATGTTGGACCAGAAATCATAGCTATTAAATAACCCGAAATTCCAAAAGACAGCCAAAGCACCAACACTAAAGTTACTACGAATATTAAAGCTGTTGGTATCCAATTGATTTTATTAAAGCTACTGATTTCATTTTTACCTAAAAAAATTCCTGAATTATAGGTATTAAATAACGTAAACGGTATTGGCATTAAGGCCAACAACACTAGCCATAGATTTTCTCCAGACTTACTAAAATACCGCATGAGTACAAAGCAAACTGCAATACTAAAAACGGTAGTAAATAACCAAATCTGTGTTATGGCTCTTTTTATCTCATCCTCAGAAAAAATGCCCTTACCTAAAAAATAGGTCGTAGATTGTCTAATCCCTAAAGAACCAAAAGACATAAATAATGAAGGATAGACGAGTAATGCTGCAATAATACCATTCTTTTCTGGACCTAAAACTCGAGCAATAATTATCGTAGTTGTAAAACCAAAAACCATCATCAAAGTTTTTGATACACCAATACTGAAAACATCATTAAAAAAACTTTTCATTAATTTTTGATAATGATTTTACAAGGATTACCTATTACTAACGAATTAGGAGGTACATCAATAGTAACAAAAGTTTTTGCGCCAACAACAGAATTGTCACCAATTTTAACATTACCCAAGATTATTGAATCTGCATATATTATTACATTATCCCCAACTTTAGGATAGCTCTTTTCCTTACCTTTCTTTCCATCACTACCTAAAGTAACATTTTGAAAAATTATAACATTATTTCCAATTTCTACACCAGCACCAATAACAACTCCTAAAGGATGAGGCAGTCTTAATCTATCACCTATCTTCGCTAAAAAAGAAATATCACAATTCATTTTAAAAATTAATTTCATTCTCATTCTTGAACCCAAGAACTTAAATAATCTATTATTAGAATGAAAATAATAACTACCTATTCTGTAAGAATAAAGTGCACTAAAACTTGGATTTAAAGTTTTAGCCACTAAACATTTAAACAACGTGGGATTACGACGAGGATAGTCTCTAAGGATTTGTCTATATGTTGCAAAAAGGCTTTTCATTATATCTTTACTCCAAGCCCATTCAATTTATCATGTAGATTTTCATACCCTCTACCTATTTGCCAGGTATTTTCAATGGTTGTTTCGCCTTCTGCAGTTAGTCCTGCCAAAACCAAAGCAATACCAGCTCTAAGGTCTAAAGCGGTAACTGTCGCTCCTGTAAGTGGGTTACCACCATGTATCTTAAGTAAATCGCCATCTATCTCGTAGTCCATACCCATTTTTGCTAATTCTTTAGCATACCCATAGCGCCCAGGAAACCGTAAATCTATAATACGAGACTCGCCTTGAGAAACAGCGCCAAATACGGCAAATAAGGGTTGCATATCTGAGTTTATGCCTGGATAAGGACCAGTACTAATATCTATAGGATAAGCTTCGCCACCTCTTACAATTAGGGAGTTTTCTCCTTTGTAGAATTTCATCCCACTTTCCCGTACGTGAATCAGTGGTACCTCCAAATGTTCAAACGGGAAATCCAAAATCTCCACATCTCCATTAGTGACCACGGCACCAATCGCCCACGTTAACGCTTCCATATTATCTGGTATCACACGATGCTTTACTCCGCTTAATTTCTTAACACCTTCTACAACAATACACTTTTGACCAAAGACCTTAATCTTTGCTCCCATTTTATTAAGCATAGTAATAAGGTCTATAATCTCAGGACGTATATGTGGATTCCAAACTGTTGTAGTTCCTTTTGCCAAGGTAGCACACAGAATGGCATTTTCTGTTGCTCCAGTAGAGCGCATTGATAAATGGATATCTCCTCCTTGAAGTCTTCCATTGGCTTTTGTACATAAATACCCGTCTTCTTCCCAAACTTTAGCACCCATTTGTTCTAAAATCATCACATGTAAATCGTACTTACGCTCTCCCAACTTACAACCTCCTGGTAGAGGCACTTTACCTTTACCAAAACGTGTAGTTAGCGTCCCCAAAATGAGTAATGAATTTCTTATAGAACGCTCGTCCCATAATAATTCTGGATTAATATTGTTTTCTAAAATCTTTAAATATCCGTCTGCTTCGGCACAGGTTTTGCCCATCTTATTGAGCATTTTAATATGCACCTGCATATCTAACAAACCGTTAGGCGAGTTATAAATTTCTACAGGCTCGTCAGTTAATACAGAGGCTGTTAATAATTTTAGCCCACTATTTTTAGCACCGCTGAGTCTTACCTGTCCTTGAAGTCTTGCTTTGGCAATTTTTAAGGTATCCATTAATCTTGGTTAGCGATATTGGCAAATCTAAAACATTTACAAGGACTCTCATAATCAAAACGCTGTAATTAAAAACTAAAAACTAACACTATAAAATTGTATCTAAACGTATGGTAGTAAACACAGTGTATAACCCAGAAGATACAAGACCATTAAAAGGCAATATAAATATGCGGCTCGACCTTACTTAGCCCTATTACGAAGAAACCAGTTGCAGGTCGTTCGGATACCGTCTTCCAAACCAATCTTAGGTGTCCAACCCAAGGCTTGCATCTTAGAACTATCCATTAACTTCCGTGGTGTACCATCGGGCTTGGAACTGTCCCAGATAATTTCGCCCTTATGCCCTACAATGGCCTGTATGGTTTCTGCCAAGGCCTTTATAGTCACATCGCTCCCCGTTCCCACATTATATAAATACTCCGGCAATACGTGTTCTACAGCAAATACTACCGCTTGTGCCAGATCGTCTACATGTAAAAATTCGCGCATCGGAGTCCCAGAGCCCCAGAGGGTGACGGGTTGGTGTTCACTGTTGGCTGTTGACTGTTGACTGTTGGCTGTTGAGTCTTGACCGTTGACCTTTGACTGTTGGCCATTGGCTGTTGAATCTTGACCGTTGACCTTTGACTGTTTGGCTTCGTGGAACTTGCGAATCATGGCTGGAAGTACATGGCTACTTTTTAAATCGAAATTATCGTTAGGGCCATATAAATTGGTAGGCATCAGGCTTACAAAATCCTTACCGTATTGTTTTCTAATCGCTTCACAAGCTTTTACTCCCGCAATCTTGGCTATAGCGTACCATTGATTGGTAGGCTCTAAGCTATCCGTAAGGAGATACTCTTCCTTTAAAGGCTGCGGTGCAAACTTGGGGTAGATACAGGAACTGCCTAAGAATATAAATTTCTGTATCTCAGCCTTATGGGCGGCATCAATCAGATTATTTTGAATCTGTAGATTCTCCATTAGAAATGGATACGGATGATCGTTATTAGCTAAAATACCTCCAACACGAGCCGCAGCGTCTATAATAACGTCTGGTTGTTCTGCAGTAATAAAATCATTGACTGCTTGTTGGTTCCGCAAATCGAGTTCCTGGCTTGTTCTCCCAATGAGGTTGTTATATCCCTTGGCTTCTAATGCGCGCCATACGGCTGAACCGACCATTCCGCGGTGGCCGGCGATGTAGATTTTACTGTGAGTGTTGACTGCTGATGTTTGACTTTTGGCTGTTGACATTTGGCTTTTGGCTATTGGCTTTTGACTGTTGACTTTTGACTTTTGACTGTTGACTTTTGACTTTTGACTGTTGACTATTGGTTAATTTAAATCCTCTTTTCTTATTTTTTGAATAAATGCATTAATCCGTTTTTCGAGACTATCTATTTTAATGAGGAGCTCTTCTATCCTTTCTAGTTCACAATAATTTAAATCTTGTATTATCTTTAATAACGTTTCTACTTCAAATGCTGAACCAAGACTCATTTCTAAATAACGATGAAAATCTTTTGAAGATTTTCTTGAAGCTCCTTCAGCAATATTATTTACTATCGAAACCGCAGCCCTTCTAATTTGAGAACTGAGACCATAAACTTCTTCTTTAGGAAATTCCTTGGTAATAACGTAAATATCTTTGACTAACACCATGCCGTCTTTATAAATATCCCAAACTCTAAAATTTCTCATAAGAGTTAAGCTGCTCAAAGGTAAAATGTCAATGGCTAATGGTCAATTGTCAAGCGTAACTTCCTACTCAAAATAATTCAACGTATCATAACCGCCCTCCTTTAAGAACTGCTCTTTTTGCATCAACTTAATATCACTTTGCATCATATCCTTTATTAAGTCCTGAAGCTGATAACGGCATTCCCAACCCAGTTTGTTTTTTGCTTTTGAGGCATCACCTATCAATAGGTCCACTTCTGTTGGCCTGAAATACCTTGAGTCGACCTCTAGCACACATTTACCCAGCTCTAGCTGATATTCTGGATTATTGCATTTATGCACATAGGCCTTTTCGTCAACGCCTTGTCCTTTAAATTCGAGCTCTACGCCAATTTCGGCAAAACTCATTTTTACAAAATCGCGCACAGGTGTGGTCTTACCTGTAGCAATCACCCAATCTTCGGCCTGGTCGGCTTGAAGAATTAGCCACATCATACGAACATAATCTTTGGCATGGCCCCAATCGCGCTGTGCATCGAGATTACCGAGATAGAATTTGTCTTGTATGCCTAAAGCAATACGCGCCACTGCCCTTGTAATTTTACGGGTCACAAACGTCTCCCCACGGATGGGCGACTCGTGATTGAACAGAATCCCATTACAGGCAAACATATTGTAAGCCTCACGGTAGTTCACGGTCATCCAATACGCATACATTTTAGCTACGGCATAGGGTGAACGCGGATAGAAAGGTGTGGTTTCGGATTGTGGCACTTCTTGGACCTTTCCATATAGTTCGGATGTAGAGGCCTGGTAAATCCGTGTTTTAGACTCTAAACCCAATAAACGAACCGCATCTAAAATACGAAGTGCGCCAAGACCATCTGCATTACCTGTATATTCTGGCATCTCAAAGGATACCTGAACGTGGCTCATAGCGGCTAAATTATATATTTCATCGGGCTGAATTTCCTTAATAAGGCGGATGAGGTTTGTACTATCCGTCATGTCGCCATAATGGAGGTAGAAATTTTGATGTTCTACATGTGGGTCTTGGTACAAATGATCAATGCGGTCTGTATTAAAGAGGGATGATCGTCGCTTTAAGCCGTGTACCTTATAACCCTTTTTTAATAAATATTCACTTAAATACGCGCCATCTTGCCCTGTTACCCCTGTAATAAACGCTACCTTGCTCATAATTCTATTCGGTCTTTTCTGTGGTGGTTGTGATAAGTCACAAATCTAAAACATTATAATGAACTTCCCCAAAGCATAGCAAAATGAGATATGCACAATATTATCAAGGATATTTGCAGTTTTCATCTAAATTTACTGATGCACTTTAGACCAACAACTTTGAATACCTCAACTGCCAGTTGTTTCTGTGAAACTATCTAAACTGTGCTTTAAACTCTGCGTCCAAGGCGGTATTTTAATATTAAATACACTCTGAATTTTATTTGTGTTTAACACAGAGTATTGTGGGCGTTGTGCTGGTGTGGGATATTCGGATGTGGGAATAGGCTTTACCTCGCCATCGACAGCCTTCATCTCAAAAATAGTATGAGCAAACTCGTACCATGTACAACTGCCGGTATTGGCATAATGATAGGTTTCTACCACAGAAGTATTGAGTTGTGGTAGAATATCTACAATAGCCTTGGCCAAATCCGCGGCATATGTTGGTGACCCTAGCTGATCGTTTACCACATGTAAAACATCTTTTTCCTTACCATAACCCATCATGGTTTTTACAAAATTGGAACCATATACAGAATAGAGCCAAGAGGTTCTGATGATAATACTATGTGCTGGGTTAACCAATTTCATCAGTAATTCTCCATCTAATTTAGACTGCCCATAAACACTTTGTGGATTAGTGCTATCCGTTTCGAGATAAGGTGTTGTTGCCGTCCCATCAAACACATAATCGGTTGAGATATGTATGAGTTTTACCTGGTGCTCCTTACAAG
Organism: Winogradskyella pelagia; assembly: GCF_017581965.1. Classification (GTDB taxonomy): domain Bacteria; phylum Bacteroidota; class Bacteroidia; order Flavobacteriales; family Flavobacteriaceae; genus Winogradskyella; species Winogradskyella pelagia. The sequence goes on along the minus strand of NZ_JAGEVF010000002.1, from coordinate 231,761 downwards.
CTTTAGCTAAATAGCCCAAGGCTAAATGATTAACGGCATTGGCCAATTCGGGTTCTGCTTCGGCCTTATCCACATCAGTATAGGCCGCACAGTTAATTAATGCATCGAAATTGTGGGTTCTAAAGAAGTCCTCTACCGCTTTCTCTTTGGTAACATCCAAAGACTCTTTATCAGTAAACAAGAACTGGTATTTGGGAAACGCCTTGGCTAAGGCTTGTAGCTCCGAACCCAACTGCCCGTTTTTACCTGTGACTAATATGGTCATTATAGATGCTTGATTTGTTTGAATCTCGGTAATTTCAGGTCTTTTTCTGACAACTTTAAATCTGACTCTTGCAACACCCAGTCTATATTTAGGTCTGGGTCGTTATAAAGGATGCCGGCTTCGGACGCTTTGTTATAATAATTATCGCATTTATAAGCAAACAGAGCAGTTTCGCTCAACACCACAAAACCATGGGCAAAACCTCTAGGGATAAAGAGTTGTTTTCTATTGGTGTCTGAAAGCTCTGTGGAAAAATAGTGTCCATAGGTTGAGGAATTGGCTCTAATGTCAACTGCAACATCTAAAATCCTCCCATGAATCACCCTTACTAATTTCGCCTGTGCGTGTTTCCCTTCTTGAAAGTGCAATCCTCTCAATACACCCTTAGTGGAATACGATTCATTGTCTTGTACAAATTGAATATCGGCTCCGATTAAGGCATTGAACTTCTCTTGATGATAGCTTTCCATAAAATAGCCTCTTTCATCTGAATACAAATTAGGTTGTATTTCAAAACAACCGTCTAATGGCATATCAATTATCTTCATGCGACCTATTCTATAAGGCTTAATAAGTGTTTTCCGTAGCCACTTTTAGTCAGTGGAATTATCAAGGATTTAAACTGCTCTTTGTTAATATAACCCATACGGTAGGCAGCTTCTTCAATAGATCCAATTTTTAAACCTTGACGTTCTTCAATGGCCTGCACAAATTGTGCGGCCTGCATAAGAGACTTAAAGGTCCCTGTATCTAACCAAGCCGTGCCTTTATCTAAAACGCTCACCTTCAATTTACCTTGTGCTAGATACACCTTATTCACATCTGTAATCTCCAACTCTCCACGACGGCTCGGTGTGATGCTTTTGGCAATATCCACAACTTTGTTATCATAAAAATAAATACCAGGTACCGCATAATTAGATTTTGGGTTTTTGGGTTTTTCTTCAATGGAAATGGCTTTTGCATTGTCATCAAATTCTACAACGCCATAACGCTCTGCATCCTGAACATGATAGGCATAGATAATACCACCGTCTGGGTCATTATTCTGTTGCAATAATTCTGCAAGACCCGTTCCGTAAAAAATATTGTCTCCTAAAATAAGGGCCACCTTGTCATCTCCAATAAAGGCCTCACCAATAATAAAGGCCTCTGCCAAGCCGTTAGGTTCTTCTTGCACAGCATACTGAAATTGACAACCCAGTTGCGAACCATCACCAAGGAGTTTTTGGAATAAAGGCAAATCTTGAGGTGTTGCTATAACCAAAATATCGCGGATACCAGACCACATTAAGGTAGATAGCGGATAATATATCATAGGCTTGTCGTAGACAAGCATCAGCTGCTTACTCACCGACAATGTTAGGGGATGTAAACGTGTGCCTGAGCCTCCGGCTAGTATGATTCCTTTCATCGATTTATGCTTAAATGGTTATAAAGTTATACTTATGGTTAATGGCTTAATTGTTTATGCTCTTTATCAATTTTGAAAGCATGTTTCTAATAAAATAAATACTATTGTTAATGTCATCTAAATGGGCTACATAGCCGAGCCTTTGGGAAATTTCCAATTGTGTTTCCACTTCAGAAAGCGATCCTAAAGCTATAAATAAAAATCTGGAAAATTCCTTTGCCCCTTTTCTTCCTGCCCCTTCGGCTATATTGGATGGAATGGAGACTGAAGCCCTTCGCAACTGTGCCGTTAATCCAAAAGCTTCCTTTGAGGGAAAATGCTCCGTTATATCATAGATTTTAACAACAAAATCCATAGACTCCTGCCAAACTTTTAAGTCCTTATGGGATTTTATCTCCTTCACTTATAACTAATTACTTTTACAAACATTTTATCCAATAATTTTGAACGCTACACGCTCTAACCTCATAACCTCATAACCTCTTAACCTCTTAACCTCTTAACCTCTTAACCTCTTAACCTCTTAACTATACTGTTTCTGATAATACGATTTATATTCACCAGATGTGACGTGGTCTAACCACTCCGGATTGTTTAAATACCAATCTATTGTTTTTTCTAAACCTTCTTCAAAAGTAACACTAGGTTTCCACCCAAGTTCTTTTTGTATTTTAGACGCATCAATGGCATAGCGCAAATCATGCCCTGGTCGGTCTTTAACATAAGTAATTAATTGCTCGGAGTTTCCTTTAGGCTTGTTATAGCGCTTGTCCATCTGTTGGCAGAGTAACTTAACCAAGTCAATATTTTTCCACTCGTTACAACCGCCTATGTTATAGGTTTCCCCCTTTACCCCTTTATGAAAAACCAAATCAATGGCTTTAGCATGATCAATAACATAAAGCCAATCCCTAGTGTAGTTGCCGTCACCATAAACCGGAAGAGGTATTTGATTAATGACATTATTAATAAATAATGGAATCAATTTTTCTGGAAATTGATTGGGTCCATAGTTATTAGAGCAATTTGTAATAATGTAGGGCAAGCCGTAAGTCTCTCCATAAGCTCTCACAAAATGATCCGAACTTGCTTTTGAAGCAGAGTAAGGAGAATTAGGATCGTAAGCTGTTTGCTCCGTAAATAAGCCTGTTTCGCCTAAGGTTCCATAGACTTCGTCTGTACTGATATGGTAGAACAATTTATCTTCAAATTGTCCCTTCCAAAGCGCCTTAAACGCATTTAATAAATTAACTGTTCCAATGACATTAGTCTTTACAAAAGCCAAAGGATCTGTAATAGACCGATCTACATGAGATTCCGCCGCCAAATGAATGACAGCATCAAATTTATAGTTTTGAAATATTGTAGCTAAAAAAGCCTGATCGGTGATATCCCCTTTTAAAAAGGTATAGTTTGGATGCCCTTGAATATCCTTAAGATTCTCCAAATTACCAGCATAGGTTAAGGCATCCAAATTATAAATATGATAATTGGGATAGGTAGTCACAAACTGACGCACCACATGTGACCCTATAAATCCTGCACCTCCTGTAATTAAAATGTTCATCGATTAGATTCTAACTTCAAAAATACCGTTTTTTCATTAGGAAAACCTTGAATTGCCTTTAGCACTTACTATTGTACACAAATCTAAAACAATCTTTATACTAAGCCAATTGCTTTACTGGTTTTTAAAAACATAGCCATCAGGATTTAGCCGCAACAAACGAAGGATTATAGAGATCTGCTTTGTTATACCGTAATGGCGTATGAGTTACCTGGGAAATTATGTCTATATCCACAGCATTACAAATGGCATGACCAGCTGCTGTGTCCCATTCCATAGTTGGTGCAAATCTTGGATATACATGAGCCTTGCCTTCAGCTAACCAACAAAATTTGAGAGAACTCCCTTTTGTTAATAAGGTTACTTTGGTGAAATCACGTTTAACAGCCTCAATAAAACCTTGTGTTTCTTTAGTCATATGTGACTGGCTACCGATAATAGTAATATGTTGCGAAGGGCTGCCTTTAGGAAAGATTTGTTTTGATTTACTAATAACATTTTCAAGACTTGTATTGTGATTTTCCAGTTCTGCCTTAAAAGCTAATTTTGCTATCGCATCAGCAAAATACAAGGTCTTGCTAGCAGGAATATAAATGACTCCCAAACTCGGTTGACCAGATTCTACAAACGCAATATTAACGGTAAACTCGCCATTACGTTTAATAAATTCTTTAGTACCATCTAGCGGATCAACGATCCAGCATTGCTTCCAGTGCTTTCTAATACCATACTCTAACTGTATATTCTCCTCACTTATAATTGGAATACCTATCGGTTTTAAATAAGCATTAATAATCGTATTAGCCTCTTTATCCGCTAATGTAAGTGGCGAATTATCCGATTTGAATTCGACAGCAATATCATTTTTATAAATAGCCATTATAGATTTACCTGCCGATAATGCCGCATGTATTGCGGTAACCAAGTTTGTGTTTTTAAGAATGCTATCCATCACCAGCAATATACTATTTTCCACGTCATGCTTCCAAATGACTTTTATACACTGAATACCTCTTAAGTCATTTAATGGCACCAAGTCAACAAACGTAGGAATTTTAATGCATTTTATTATATTTGCAACAATTAGCATTCTCATCAGGCTAAAAATAAATCGTCAAAGACCGTTAAAACGTCTATGATAATGGCAGTAATGTCAAACACATTGGGATACTACAATGGCCTTACAAAAGTTAAGGTTAGTCTTTTAGCCCCATATATTTTCGATAAAACATACAGATTTGTCCATAGCGCTTCAGCTATAGGCATATCCTTTTCTTGCTATAACCCTTTTAAACAATTCAACAATTTCTAAAAACCTCACGATGACAGATCCTTAGATATGCAATGGACACCCTAAGTACTTCTTGTGACTATAACATACTTGTGGTGTCTTAATGACACATAACCCTTAATTAATAACTCTGAAAAACTCGAACATGTTCGAATACTCTTCATTGTGCGCATGAGTAATCCGTAAATTTTTTCATAGTTATTAAAATTTAAACCAATAGGATAACACCATGTTGTCCCTACAAATTAATTGATATGACTAGCTATGAAAACAAATATCATTTTTTTAAGCCTTATATGTCTTAGCCTATACGGTTACGGACAAACCACATTTTATTCTGAAGATTTTACAGGTCAGGACGGACAAGGTGCCACTGGACCTGGAGGGAGCAATCCCAGTATTGACCTCAGCGGCGTAGATTGGACCATAGATGTTTCTAGTGGAAGTTTTGCTGATACCAATGACTATTTTAGAGTTATAACCCTGGGCGGAAACGAACTGCTCGAAGGTCGTGATTTAGACACCCAAGCCATATGGTTTTCTCCAATTATTGATATCAATAACTTTTTCGATGTAGAATTTACTATTGAGGTTTCTGAATCCAATGGCCTCGGCGGCAACAATCTCGAACCAACCGATACTGTTGCTATTGAATACCGTATCGATGGTGGTGCCTGGACTGAAGCCTCGACTAACGGAAGTTTTGCAAACGATTACGATCCTACTACAGCAAGCCAAGCCATGCTAAATGGCAGTACTCTAGAGCTAAGGGTGATTATGACCAATAATGGCGGTGGGGAGCGTATGCGGATTGATAATATTGAAGTCAATGGTTTTGAAAACTGTACGGCATTTGCCTTGCCTTTTTCCGAAGATTTTGAAAGCGGTGTCTTTCCGCCAACCTGTTGGAGCAGTTACCGTGGCGTAAATAATTTGGGCACCATTAATGATTGGACGACCTCAACTCTTGTAGCCAACTCCGGGACAACCGCTGCTTTCGTAGAATTTGAAGCCGTTACAGGTGGTAATGCCCAAGATTGGCTGGTAACACCAGCTATTGACTTAGGGACTAACCAAACCCAACTGCGCTTTTTTGCACGAGAACAGTTTACTGTAGATTATAATACCGAATATACTGTACGGATTTCTGAAACCTCAGCTACCGATATTAGCAGTTTTACGACCCTACAAACTTATACCGAAGCCCAACTTGGCAATACCTTTAACGAAAAAACCATAGACCTATCTGCCTACTCTGGTATTGTATACGTCGCCTTTGTTATGGAACAAAACGACGGTGATAATTGGTTTTTGGATGATGTTTCCGTTACTGATATTTCGGGCTGTACAATACCAGCTGACGTGAGTAACCTTAGTGCTAATTATAGTGATGGTAATGTTGATTTAAGCTGGGCTTTAAGCAACTGCTATGATGAAGTTTTGGTCGTAGCCAGAGAGGGCAGCGCGGTTACGGCAGCGCCGAGTGGTGACGGCAGCACCTATATTGCCAATACTAATTTTGGTGGTGGTACTGAACTCTCTACTAACGAATTTATTGTGTTTCAAGGCACAGGCAATACCGTTTCAGTATCTAATGTAGATTTTGGGAACACCTATCATTTTAGAGTTTTTACAAGAAAAGGTACCGTATGGAGCACAGGTGTTGCTACTAGTATTGCTATTGATTATTGTGAAGTCACTGGCGATACCACTTTTGACACCTCCATTACACTAGTAAATTTCGGAAGTATTAACAATGTCACCGGACAGGGTTCAGGCTATGATGATTTTACCGCACTAGCAACAACAGTAACCCGAGGTAGTACAGAAAACCTTACCGTAAATCTTAATACCGACGGTAACTTTGCCGTTTACAGCTATGCTTGGATTGATTGGAATAGAGATGGTGATTTTGATGATGCCAATGAGACTTATGATTTAGGGGAGACCATCAATAATCCCGATGGACCAACAGCCAATAGCCCACTGAGTATTACGATACCCAACGATGCTGTTTTGGGTAATACAAGGCTACGTGTTTTATGTCAGTATTATTTTGATAGTATTCCACTTAACGGACCCTGCGAAGGTTCTACAGATGGAGAGATTGAAGATTATACTATTACGGTACTACCCGGAACCAACTTTGTTTACGATAACGGCTGGGCACCGTCTGACCCTAATGGTGTGGCTACATCTGCAGACAATATTACCATAGTTAATGGTGATGCATCCATTACGAGTTCAACAACCTGTAACAGTCTCATGGTAAATCCAGGCGCAGGGCTTATTGTAGATACTGGAGTAACCTTAGATATCCTCAACACACTAGTTTTAGAATCCACATCAACCAGCTACTCTAGTCTATTGCTAAATGGAACTATCAATGGTGACGTATTTTATGAGCGCCATGTCAACAGCGCCGCAGGTACGGGCTCAACCACAACTAATAATGACCTTATTAGCCCGCCATTATCTGGACAGTCCTTTGGAGATTTTAGAACAGAAAACATAAATTTAGTTTCAGGTACCATTGGTGGTAGTCCAGCATTTTTATTTGGTCCGTTTGATATCAATTCAGGAAACTACATTAATTACCAACCCTCAAACGATTCTGAAACTTTAGATGCCGGAGAAGGTTTTAGAACAGGCTCTGCAGATAATAGCAGCTTTATCTTTTCTGGTAATGTAGAAACAGGAGCAGTTAATGTGCCTATTAGCATCGGTAGCAGCAGCGACTGGAACCTCGTTGGCAATCCATACCCTAGCTATCTCAATGTACAAGACTTTTTAAATAATGGTAACAATACTGCATTATTAGATGAGAATGCTGTAGGTATATATGGCTATGACGGTTCTGCAGATGATGGCTGGACGATTTATACACTTGCCAATACTACAGGGGCAACAGCTATAGCTCCTGGTCAAGGCTTTTTTGTACGTGCCGAAACTAATGGTAATCTTTTGTTTAATCCTGCCATGCAACGTACTGGAAATACAGACGACTTTATTCCTGGGCGTAATGCACAACTTACCTTTTTAAAGCTTCAACTCAGTTCCGGGCATCAGCGCTATAGCACTGAATTTTACTTTAACGCAAATTCTAGCTTAGGTCTAGATAGCGGTTACGACGCTGAAGTATGGGGCTCTACGCCAGAAGCCTTCGCTATATACTCCATTGCTCCCGAAGATGATTTGCAACTCCCTTTAGGCTTGCAAAGTTTACATACAAATGATTTATCCGAGGTTATTATTCCACTAGGACTCGAAGCTTCTGGAAATCGTACTCTTCGTTTTGAGCGTATAACTTCGCAATTACCACAAGGCACAGAAGTCTTTTTATTGGATTTGGCCAAAGAAACAGCCACTTCGTTAAATGAAAATTCTTATGAAGTTACTATAACTAATAGTCTGAGTGGTACAGGTCGTTTTTATTTGAAGTTTCAAAATGCAACACTCGGAACACCTGAGAGCAATTTCGATACCCTGAGTATACATTTTTTACAGCGCAATAAACAAATTGAAATCGCAGGTAACCTTGAGGCTGATGCAGACTTTAGGGTTCATGATATTACAGGGAAGGTAGTGTTGAAAACCGCTTTAAAATCTGGGATAAACAGACAGCGCATTGATGTGTCTAATTTAGACAATGGCGTTTATATTATACAAGTCTTAAATAGGAATGGTCAACACACAAAAAAGATGGTGATACACTAATTAATTTTTTGAACCACAAGTTATACACCTCGATTGCCAATGTAATCCTAATGGACTAGAGGTACTTGAATGTGCTAAACTAGTATCTTGGAGATTTATACTTTAGCTTGTAAACCAATAATACTAATTCTATGAGTTTATTCTTGTAGCAGGAAAATTCGCCCAGATATTGCACTTCTCGCCCGCGAGATGCTTTTTTAAATGTGTAAACGCTATCGGCAGAATGCGTACTGGGACCAATGCGGCCAAAATCGAAAGTTTCATAGCCTTCAGCCTTTAACAACTCAAGGAGTTCTTGAACTATAAAATAACTCGCCCCACATTCTCGAGATTTTAAAGCGTTTGAGGCAAATATATCTGTAGCAAAACGGTCATTACAATGTATAACCCGAGCACAGAGCGGCTCTCCGTCTTCACTCGATACAAAAAACACCCTTATATCCTCCTCTTCTACAAGTGCTTTAATTTGGTAGTCTCTGTGCCCAACAGCACGACCTTTTAAATTATTCATTTCCCTATAGAGGTCAACGATAGCCTTTATATCCGCCTCAGAGCAATGTGTTTTCTCTTCAAAAATGAGATTATGGCCAGCGGTACGCTTAATATTTCGCTTCCAATTGGTATCGAATCTAAAGGGTTCTTGTAAATCGATTTCAATAGTTAATGGACAATTAAAACTGCCTAAAGGTCTTAAAAATCCAGCCCTCCGTAAACCAATTTCAAAGCTCGTATTATAGACGGTATTGCTGTCTATATCAACTCCCACAAAGTCATCAATTTGAGCTAGTTGGGAGAAAAACTTTGTAATAACATTAGCTTTTAAATGCTGTGCATGGGCCATACCCTCAATGACAAAGAGAAATTTCTTTAATACAGGAACTTTAAACATAAAGCCCCAAACGGCAATTGTTGGCTGCGCCTCATCATTGACAAAATAGCGAATTTCTCGGCCCTGACTTTTTTTATAACTATGCCAACCTTTAGACTGTGTTGACGTGACAATATCTAATTGTCCTTGAAGTTCAAAGAAATCTTCACTGGCACTAAGTTCAATCATGTATTACCCCTTTTTTATTGGTCGTTTTTGCAACGCGTCAAATACGGTAAAACTATCATCAGAACTCATATGATGCATACCTTGGAACCCTTTCATAAGCTTAGGTTCAAATTCTTTTACAACCTCAGCATCAAATTGGTTTTCAGACAATATCTTTATTCTTTTTATCTGTATAGATTTACCATAGGTATCAATATCATAGGTCTGTGACACCATATGTTCCATGTTACCATTGTAGAGAAATCCACCATTTCTTGCACCATTATCGAAATAAACAGGATTATTTTCGTGCGGCTTCCATTGCTGGGAAATTGGCGAATCTGCAACATAGCATTCTAAAATAGAATTGTGCTCCCAATCTTGCTCCTTTAAATTGGTAAATAACCAATACTTATGATCTCTAAACATAATGGTGGTGTCTACCGCATCGATATTAGAAATTAAATCATATTGGTACTCCCATTCCAAAGGAAATGTCTTGCACTTGTATAATCTTATGGATTTAGAAGCAGAGCTTTCGGGTATCATGTACAGCGCATTCTCATATTCGAAAATAAAGGGATAAGAGAGATGAAAGGGCTCTCTAATTACCTCGCCCAAATACTTGTAATTGTCATCCTTATCTATTTCTAGAGCACTTATTACGGCCTTTTTTTCATTGATAACAAATTCTTCTACAAATACAATATTTCTATTGTCATAATGCAAAATGAAAGGATCTGCAAAAAAGCCCCCTTTAGGATTTTCTATTTTTTTAACCTTACTAAAGTCTAGCTTGTCATAGCTGCCTTTACTGTAATACACGGTCCAATAGTCGCCTGTATTTGTTAGGTGGTTCTTGGTTTTTTTAGATAAGGTACGGAGTACCTGCCACTGATAGCTCAGAATTTGATACCACTTAGGGATTTTAGTGTCTAACTCTGCATTGCTAATGCGGCTTAGTGCTTTGAGTTGAAAATCTGCATTAAGTTTTACCATAAGTTGATACAAATAGTGGTAACACTCTTTTTGCAAATAATGGTAATTATATTTCCAGCACAGATCTTTAGTTGTTCTGTTTCCTTTAAAAACAACGCTCTCTTGTTGGGTTAAGGAGGATTTAAAACTCACGTGAAAACCTGTTGTAGACTTTTTAGTATAGACTGACCAAAAACTTGACAGTGAAACTGGATACTGCACGCTGTGGTCACAATTTGTACTTAATAGGCCGAGATGTGCTAGCTCAGGTAGTTCTGCAATAGACATAGGTCCGTCCAAGGAAATTAGGACATCAAACTTACCTTGCCTTAAAGATACACGACCCACATCGTCTAATGCCAAAGTAATTCCACTCGTTGTTACTGTACCCAAGGCTTTAATCACTTTGAGGCCCACTATGTCTTTTGGTGCCCATACCTTGTACCAATCCTTGTAACCCATTCCCTTTTTAAGGATTGTCCGTTCTATAATGGCTTGGCCCTTTAAAAGTTGTAGATTAAATCTATCGATTAGGCTTTTGTTTTTTCTAAAAAAAGAAGCTGTTCCGTTATAGCCCGAAGTATTTGTTAGCTCTACTTCAATGAGACTGACGTCCATATCTGCAGTAGCCATTACCGAAGCGATAAAAGTATAATGTGCAAATGATAAAGCTTTGCAATGAGTTATCAGTCCAACTTTCATTAGGTTAGGATCATCGTTAAATTAATAGCATCGATAAATGTAGGACTTCTTTTAGGAAATAAAAAAATATATCCGTCAAAGTTAAACAAAGTTGCGACAAAAAATACTCAACCACTGTTATTGAACCAATTACATCTAAAAATCGTAATTCGATTTTATTTTATAATCTGAGCAATGAATAGTCTAAAATATGTTTTTTTGGCATTACAGAACTTCAATGACCACTAGACGTTATGTTAATAATTTATTAATATCCCAAGCATTACAATTTTGAATAAAACCCTATATTTGAGGTCCCAAAAGCATCTACCTAAACTACATTCCACTTTATAATTTAATAGTTGTGTTTTTGATGGTTCTTTATATGTTGAACCTACAGAAACCGAAATAGTTTTACACATGAAAAAATTTTACATTGCGATTTTAGGTTTATTAATAACAAGCTTCGGGTTTGGGCAAGTTAATTCTGGGGATATAGCTCTTTTACAAATGATAACAGATGGTACCAGTACAGATGTTAAGTTTGTTACGTTTGTTGATATTCCAAACGGTACAGAAATTAACTTCACTGATAATGGCTGGTTCTCGACGGGAAGTTTTCGAACTGGAGAAGGTATTGATACATGGGTATCACCAGGAGTTTCTTGTGGTGATATAATAACTTTTACGGAATCAAGTATGGCCTTATCCACGTCCGGGGACCAAATTATAGCATTTACAGGAACTTTGGGCAGTCCAACAATATTAACTGCCTTGCACTCAGATGGAACTACCTGGGCCGCTACCGCAACGAGCACAAACAATTCCGCATTACCAAATGGCCTAACTGATAACGTAGATGCCCTGGCTATACCAGAGGTTGATAATATGTGGTATTCAGGAATAACAACTGGAACTATAGCTGAGATAAAAATGGCTATTTTCAATTCTGCCAATTGGACAACGGACAATAGTGCAACAACCGGTTTTATTGGTTCCTTTTCATTGTCCGATTGTACAGGAGGTCCTGCAACACCAACCATAAGTTTTGACTCAGCCACAAGCACAGAAAATGAAACCAATACTTCATTTAACACCAGCATTCCAGTAACCATGACCAACTATGACGCACCAGTTACAGTATCTGTAAGCGTAAGCGGTGGTGATGCAGAAGCTGGTGATTACACCTTGAATACTACTAGTTTAACCTTTAATGCAGATGAGACCTTAAACGTGTCTTTAGACATTAATGACGATGCCGATTTTGATGATGAAACCATAATTTTAGATCTTGCAGTCACTTCTGGAACCGCTGATTTAGGTACCAGCCAACATACGGTGACGATTATTGATGATGACACACCACCAGCACCATCTTTGATAATTTCTGAAGTCGCGGATCCAGGAGATAACGCTAATGCACGTTTTGTTGAAATTTATAACAATGGTTCTACAGACATTGATTTTTCTGTTACACCAATTTATATATCCAGATTTGTCAATGAGGCTCCTACGGCGACAAGCGCTAATACTGAGCAGCTTAATTCTGGTATCTTAGCAGCAGGAAATTATTTAGTTATTGCTGCCAGCGGAACCAATTTTGACTTAGCCTATGGGTTTAGTCCAGATGAAATAAATGGAGGGTTTGCAGTAAATGGTGATGATCCCTTTGGGATGTACCAAGGTGTTTTTCCAGCTGGAACCTTATTTGATGTTTATGGACAAATTGGCGTGGATGGTACTGGTGAGGCTTGGGAATATGGAGATAGTAGAGCCGTTCGCAATGATATAATGGATTCACCGTCTACGACATGGCAAGCATCAAGTTGGACAATTTCTGCAGCCAATGTTGCTGACGCTACACCTGGAGCTTCCGAAAACGAATTTCGTTTTAATGGTGCTTGGAAACCTAGAAACCCCAATGGCAATGCAACATCTGCAGACGATATCTTAGTTCTTAATGGGAGTGCCAACATCACCTCTGATCTTAACAGCAATAATGTGACAATTAGATCAGCAGGCAGTCTTACGGTGAATTCGGGACAGTCTTTAACCTCAGCCGGTGACTTAACAAATTCTGGCACCTTTGCGCTTAATTCTACGAGTCAATTATACGCAAGCCTAATCGTCAATGGCACGGTTACCGGAGGCATCACCTACAACCGCTATACCGCTCAAGTTGGACCAACAGGGACTAATGATTTAGTGTCTTCACCTATTGACGGACAACCGTTTGGGGCCTTTGCAACGGCAAATACAGGCTCACTAGCGGAGTCGGGTACACTAAGAGCCTTTGCGCCTTTCAATACCACGTCTAATGCTTATGAAAACTATGACACTACAGCAAATAGTGGAACCGCAATCGCCTCTGGCGCTGGCTTTAGAGCTGGGACTCAAGCCAGTGGTGGTGAAACTCTAGCCTTTAGCGGTACACCAAATTCTGGTGATATACCAGTAACGCTTTTTGATGCCACAAGTTTCTGGAACCTTATTGGAAATCCTTATCCAAGCCACTTGGACATTGGTGACTTTTTAACTGAGAATGTTGCCAATACTAATATTAGGAGTGCCTTTTATGGTGTTTATGGCTATAATGCTAATAGCAGCGGTAGTATTTGGACCATTTGGGATTTAAATGTGGACCAAGATCTTTTAATTACTCCTGGCCAAGGCTTTTTTGTTGCTGCCCCTGCTGGTGGTGGCAGTGGTATAGACTTTACCGAAACTATGCAACGTACAGGTAGCAGTGACGATTTCATTTTAGGGCGCAATGCCTCTAGCAATAATAACTTTGCACATGCCATACTTAATTTAAATACGGCATCGACGTCCTTTGTGACCAATGTGTACTTTAGGGATATCAACACTAGAGGGTTAGACCCAGGATACGATACAGGCGCTTTTGACCAAACAGAGAATGGTGTTTATTCGTATTTGGTTGAGGATAATACTGGAGTAGCCTTAGTTAACCAATCCCTGCCTTACAACGATTTAACAAATATTGTGGTACCATTGGTAGTAAATTTAAACCCTAATGAGCAAATAACGTTTAGTTTAAACGGCACTTCTACGCTACCCGATAGTATCGATGTGTATTTAGATGATACGGTTGAAAATACCTCAACACGTCTTAATACCGCAGATTACACCATTACACCAAATGCCGTATTGAGTAGTAGCGAACGTTTCTTTTTAAGATTTGCCGCTAATGCCTTGTCCATTCCACAAAACGAATTGGATGGACTACAAATTTTTACCAATGCACAAAACAGCACTATCGTAGTATCGGGCGACTTAAATGAAAACACCAGCGCTTCGATTTTTGACCTTCAAGGCCGTTTGGTAAAACAAGTAGAACTCGATGCTAGCTTACGCACACAATCTATAAGTACTAGTGGGTTAACCACAGGTGTCTATGTGGTACAGTTAAGCAACAGTAGCCAAAGCAAAACGGAGAAGGTTATTTTAAAATAATTAGATAACATTTTTATATGGAAGAGCAGGTCTTTAGGGCCTGCTTTTTTTTGACTTCTCTCCAAGTCTCTGTTCGCTTCAAGAACCACTTTGAAAAAGGTTTGCTTCTACTTCATAATCTGTAAACCAAGACCATCAACCAAAAAAATAAGCACTTCATCGTGTATTAGCCTCTAGTTCAGCAATCAACAGCAATTTTTCTTACATTTAAAATCTTCGATTGTATTGACCCTACATTATAATCGCCAAAATAATAGTTTAATAGTATTAATCTTACGTTATGAAAAAATGTACAAGTTTTTTTATTGCGTTGTTGGCTTTTATCGGGTACTCCAATGCGCAATTTAGTTTTCCAACCATTTCAGGACCCGAATTCGTCGCAGAAGGTTCGCCCGTAACTATAGGGTTGAATGATACGTTTAATTCGGCAGGTGTCGATTCTGGTAACTACGACAGCTTTACGGTGATAGTTGATTGGGTCGAGGGACTCGGAGCGCCTTGGTCAATAGAAGCTGGTCTTACCATAACGACAGCGGCAGGATCAGAAACAATAGAACCTGCAACTTCAGGTGCTGCAGACAACGGAAATGCAACAACCCTAATCTTTTCAGGAAACTTACCAGGATTTTATGACCCAGATGTAGATGGTTTCCTAGAAATAACACTGAGTCAAAGTTTTGAACTCTCAGATGCAGAGTGGTCTAATATCCAAGTCATCATCAGTTCTGGTGTTACCAGTTGTGGTATTACATTTTTACCAGCAACCTATACCTGTATATCCACAGGCTTACCTTTTGATGAAGTTATTGTTGAAATTCCATATCTAGGGGTTGACGCGGATATCGATTTCGTCGATGTTACTAGTAATGGTTTTGGCAATATAGATACGGAAAACAGCAGTGACCCTAGTAGTGATGATGGTGGTACCATTTTTCTTACTAATGTGTTTGAAGGCGATTTTTGGGAAATTGAAGTTTTTGCATTTAATGACTGTAATGGGTTAACTTTTAGTGGTACCGTCCCTGCAATGGAATGTGATCCTATTCCCCAGGAGGGATGGCAAATTACCTCTGAAAACACCGAATTTACTATTGACTTTGACAACAGCGTTACCAATGTGAATAATGGTACTTATAGCGGTACAGGCTTTAGCCCCACACCAGTAGCAGGCCAACTTAATTCTAATGCCTGGTCGAATACAGGTATGAGTGACGGCACTCTTAATTATGATGGCACCAACACCAGTGGTGACTATGCCAGAGGATCAAGTACAGGTGGTGTTAGTACTGGTGGTTTTTATGCTTTCGAAACCTCTACGGGGAATTTTAGTTTTGGTATTCAACCTGGCGGTTCGGATTGGACGCCTGGCAACCTCTTTCTACGTGCTCAAAATCAAACCGGAAATACCGTTACAGAAATAAGGGTTGAATACACCGTTTATATTAATAATGACCAAGACCGCAGTAATGACTTCCGCTTTTTCTACAGTGATGATGATGCCAGTTATACCAATGTGCCTAGTCTAGATGTGGTTTCACCAGAAGCGAGCGATACCAATTCATGGGTACCAACAACCGTTTCAGAAACCATAACAGGCCTAAACATTCAACCAAATGATTTCTTTTATTTGAATTGGCGAGGGGATGATATTAGTGGTAGCGGTAGTAGAGATGAGTTCGCTTTGGATGATATTAGCGTCACTTTTAATCCATCGTCCACCATAAATTACACCTTCACAAATGGTGTCTGGTCTCCAAGTGATCCTACAGGCGTATCAACTAGCAATGATAATATTACTATTAGTTCTGGAGATGCGGTATTAACAACGGGCACTAGTATTACCTGTAACCAATTTACGATATCTGAAGGAGCAAGTTTAACTATTGAAACTGGTGCAACCTTAACTGCCAACACGTTGGATTTGGATTCTACATCAGATCAATATGCATCTTTAATCCTTGATGGCACATTAGCAGGTGGTATTGTTAATAATGTAACCTACAGACGCTTTGTCAATGGAGTAGGAACTGGATTTACAGGCGGAAATGATTTAATAACCTCGCCTTTAACAGGCTTGTTTTTTGTTGATTTTGTTCAAGACCCTGAAAATGAGTTTAATCTATTTGGAAGTTCAGATAATGGTTCAACAAGTATTTTAGAATATTTGTTTGGGCCTTTTGATAATCAATTTAATTTAGATTACATCAACTACTTCATAAATGATGAGCTTAATGGAGGTGGGATTCCAGGTGACGGAGATGATGGTTTTGAAACTATTGAACCTGTAAAAGGGTATCGCGCCGCAACTTTTGGCGGTACAACATTGGCCTTTAGAGGTGGTGTCAATGACTTAGCTACAGGAACTATTAACACTTTTGATTTTGATGATTACGGCTTTGACTCCCCTGATATTGAAATATGGAATCTCGTTGGTAATCCTTATCCGAGCTACTTAAATGCTCAAGCCTTTTTAGACGCTAATGACGAAACAGGTCTCGACGTGATAGATGCTACTTTCGGAGCAATTTATGGGTACAATGATAGCACAGATTCTGGCGCTACAGGTATTTGGACCATCATTAATAATTTTCAAAACAACACTATTAATATTGCTCCAGGTCAAGGGTTCTTTGTGCCTTCAAATGGCACCGGTGAATTACAGTTTACGCCGGCCATGAGAACCACAACTGGGACTGATGATTTTATACAAGGTCGAAATACGACACCTCAGCCTTTGCATTTAAGGTTAAATATGTTCAGTAGCACTGATAATTTTGCCACGGATTTCTATTTTTCGTCTTTAACCGATGCAGGTTTAAACCCAGGTTATGATGCTGGTCTATTTGGTGGTAATGCACCAGGTTTCTCATTGTACTCAGAGTTATTAGATGAAAACCAAGGGATTCCTATGGCCATACAAGCCCTTGGGGAAACGGCCTATAATGATGTGATGATACCTCTCGGGATTAATGCCGCTCAAGGCGAGCAAATCACTATTAACATAAACGAAAACACCTTACCAGGTTCGGTTAATATCTATTTAGAGGATAATGTCAATAACACCAACACGCTTTTAAATTCAACCGACTTTGTATTAACGCCTAGCAGTGATTTAAATGGTACAGGTCGTTTCTTCTTACGCTTAAGTAACAGTGCCTTATCCATACCAGATGCAAACAGTGAGACCCTACGCATATATACAGATATCCGAGAGCGTAGTATTGTAGTATCAGGAGAATTATTAGATGAGACATCCGTGTCAATTTTTGACTTACAAGGGCGTTTGGTGAAACAATTCCAATTAAATCCTGCACTGCGCAAACAGAGTATTAGCACCAACGGATTAACCACTGGTGTGTATGTGGTTGAGTTGAACAACAGCAGTCAAAGCAAAACGGAAAAGGTGATATTAAACTAAATAAACCACCAACCAAAACTGAAAAGCAGGTCCAAGGAGCCTGCTTTTTTTATTAGCATTTACCGCATCACCTAACGGCAATAGTCAATGATCAAAGGTCAATCGTCAAAGGTCAAAAGTCAATGGTCAATGGTCAATGGTCAAAGGTCAACGGTCAATGGTCAACGGTCAATGGTCAATGGTCAATAATAAAAATACAATTCACGCTTCACGAATCACAGTTCACAACTTCACGGTATCACCATTTCACTGTTTCACCATTTCACTGCTTCACCAACTCACCACATCACCACTAATTTATCCACACCACAACGATTGCATTTTTAATTGTCACTAAACAGTTCTATATTTGATTTTTAACTAATAATGTAAATATCAAATCTATTATACGCTTATGAGACAGTTTTACTTTATTTTAATTTCTTGTGTTTCCTTCGTTTTTATTGGAAACGCACAAATTTTTGAACCGGAAGGATTAAATATGCCAGGTGATTGGGACGGTACTTTCAGAAATCCCGATGTAGTAGACCCTACTTTTCAAAGTTTCGCTCAATTTAGCCCAAATGGAGAGCTGACTAAAATTTCTGCCGGAACATTAAGATGGCAAACCACATTTGCAGCTGCAGCTAGTGGTGCTGAGGCCATCGGCGGTTCTAGATTTTTTAAATTTACTTCCGGACCTGATACTAACTATTATGCTAACCAGTGGACTCGTTCAACTGTAACTTTTGATGCAATTGAAACCTATACACAATGTAACAGTTGTAACCCACCTGCAACTGCTATTACGTTGACTAATGGCAGTTTCTACACCATGAACTTTGAAGATAGTGGCTATACTACTACTAGAGCTATTTTTATGGAAACCACAGGCGCGCCTGTTGGTTTTGATATCTCTAGTTCTACTGTACAAACGCCTCCAAATAATATTACTGACGGTACACCTGTTACTGTTTTTGGAACGCTTGCCGCTACACCTAATACCGAGTTGAGAATTTTTATTAGATACTCAACAGATGGTTTTGCTACGTCGGATGTCGTAGAAATGACAAACTCCATTCCTGGTTTTCCAGAGGAAGTGGATGGAATAATCCCTGGCATTGTTAATACTGCAGGCACTACTGTAGACTATTATCTATTTACCACCACTGTTGATGCCACAACAATTATAGATGAATCTGAATACGATCTCATAAGCATTGACATAGAAAACAATAATGGTAGCAATTACTCCTACACAGTAAGGGATATTCAAACTACTGCTGCTTCAGGAAATTGGAATACCCCTGCTACATGGACCTCAGGTAGCGTTCCTAATACAAATGATGTTGTAGAATTGAACCACTTCGTAACTGTTGCTAGCGATATCAGTCACTCTGGTAATATTACCATAAACAGCCCCAATGTACTTGTAATATCAGCTGGTCAAAGTTTAACACATACAGGCCTCAACTTTGTAAACAATGGAGGCGTATTGATTAATAGCACCTCAACAAGTTTTGGGAGTCTTATTATTTCGCCAAGCACAACGATTTCAGGTTCTGGAGAAGTAGATTATTTCAGGTTTGTCAATTCCAACGCCAATGGCAACGACCTTATTGCGCCACCTTTAGGGGGACAAAGCTGGTCCGATTTCTTAAGTTCTGGCGCCAACGCGACGCGTCTGTTTGACGATGGCAACACAAGTCCAACTACCTATGCATTTGCACCTTTTGTAAAAGCGAATGGTGACTATGAAAATTTTACAGATGTCACGTCGGCCACCTTAACCTCTGGTGTAGGGTATAGAGCTGCAACAGATAGTGGAGCTGATTTAGCCTTTACTGGTACGGTAGAAACCGCAACCATTACTAATGATATTCAAAATTCTGGCCCTGGGTTTCAAGAATGGAATCTTGTTGGGAACCCATACTCCTCATACATCAACGTACAGGACTTTTTAAATACCGAAGTAGCCCCTGGTGTTAGTAATTTAGATTTATTTAATTCTGGTGCCGCAGCGATTTATGGCTATGACGGTGATGCTTCCAATGGTTGGACCGTTTGGAATTTAGCAACAACTAATGCAACTGACCTCATTGCGCCAGGTCAAGGCTTTTTTGTAAGCGCGGATGCCACAAATGCAGGCTTGTACGATTTAACATTTACACCGGATATTAGAAGTACTGGTAGTTCCGATGATTTTATCCCTGGCCGCAATGCAGCTTTGGTGAACTTAGAGCTTCAATTGTCTTCATCTACTGCCGATTATGTGACAGATTTCTACTTTAACAGCAATGCGAGTCTAGGGCTAGACCCTGGTTATGATGCCGCTATTTTTGGAAATTCTGCGCCTGCTTTTTCCATCTACTCAGAACTCGTTCAAGATAATACTGGCGAACCTATTGCAGTCCAAGCCTTAGGGGCCAACGATTTTGAAAACACCACAATAGCTCTTGGTGTCAATGCTAATCAAGGCGAACCAATTACCTTTGGTATTTCGGCCAATACCTTACCTGCAGGCACAAAGGTATTTTTAGATGACACAGTGGCCAATACCAGTACAGAACTTACTGTTGGGGATTATGGCCTAACACCTTCTACCCCCTTAAGCGGTACGGGACGCTTTTTTATCCGTTTTGAAGGTAGTGCTCTTAATACTACAGATGTTGCCTTAGATGGTTTAGCCATCTTCGTTGAAAATAAAGAGATAATTGTCGCTGGACAGCTCAATATTGCAACAACTATGCGACTTTACGATTTACAAGGGCGTCTGGTAAAAACCACCGCACTAAATTTAAACGAGGTACAGCAGCGTATGGACGCTTCGGCATTAACATCAGGAATTTACATCGTTGAATTATCAGATGGTACTTCGACAAAAACACAAAAAGTGATCTTAAGGTAATATCCTATAAAACCAGGGCTAGGCGCATGCTTTTAAATTTATGCGTCTGGCTTAAACTATAGGCTAACTATTAAATGAACCGATAAACAGCATACATATAGAAGTATTTTGTTAAGATTTTTTAGTATTGTATTTTTTTAATAGAAACCTTTTAATAATTTACAGTCCTATATAAAATATTTTATTATTTTTGAACCAAAGTTGAGGTTAGAACCATGAAAAAAACTAACGATACCAATAAAATCACAAGAAAAGAAGCCATTAAAAAAATGGGTAAGTACGCAGCGTTGACTGCTATAGGTACATTTGTGATTTTAAATCCCCAAAAAGCCCAAGCCAGTTCGCCACCTGATCCAGGAGGAAATCCATTCGATTAATTTCAATTCTTTATTTTGAAAAGTGCCTTAGCGCCCACCTTGGACAAAAGCTTTGGTGATTATTATGTGTTGTGGTACGCCAATTCTAATAGCTACAGTATTGTTGACGGCAATTTTAAGGATATACTAGACCTATATCTTGGCGCTCCAGATTTAAATGCCTTTCAAAACGAACTCAATCACTTATCCGCAAAGGAAGTCCAAAACATCAAAGCAAAATTAGATAGTTATTTAAGTAGTTGCCAAGTTGAGCAAGACTCCACAAATCACTTTGACGCTACATTTGATAAGAACCACCGTAATTTATCCAAAACTTACAAGATTGGAGATAACTCCTTTCGATTATATAGCGATAGAAAGCAGGTTGAAGACGCCCTTCATCCTTCACTTGCCCAATACGAAATACAAGATGTAAACAAAGTAAATACTGTTTTTGATGTATACCTCAATGAAAATAACCTTCACTTATTTCAGAACGAGGCCTTGTTGTTAGCGGTTCCCAAAACAGAATACCACTTTATACAAGGAAAGTTTCATATGGCAGTATCAAATCTAATCCATCATAAAAATGAAACAGACTGGTTAGGCACACTTCATGGCTCTACTATAACTAATGGTGATACAGCCCTTCTATTCATTGGAAATTCTGGTAGTGGAAAAAGTACGCTTTGTAGTCTTTTAGTCGCCCATGGTTACTCCCTTTTGGCCGATGATATTTCGCCATTGGCAAAGTCTAATACCCATGTCTATTACAATCCAGCCGCAATTTCTATAAAAGAAAACGCTTTTAAAATCATAGAACCCTTATTGCCACAAATAAAAACCCTACCTGACGTTTTCTTTAATCCCTCGAAAGGCGTTTTAAAATACCTGCCGTGCCCAAAGCCTGAACAATTGCACTATCCGTGCAATGCAATCGTTTTGGTAAATTACAACCCTGAAAGTACGACACAACTAGAAACCATTTCGGTTAAGGAGGTCTTGGAAACCATAATACCAGATTCATGGTTACATCCAGGTATTGCATACGCAGGTGCGTTTTTAAATTGGTTATCCACTACTAGTTTCTACAAACTCACCTATAGCGATACCGATAGCATGGTAAAAACAATTTCTGACCTTTTTAAAGCCTAGTCCAGTCAATGAATTGTGTTACCTTAGGACCAGTTAATTACTATGGCTAACCGTTTAAAAACATACCGCGCAATTGCTCATATTCTGAATTTAGACACCTCTCAATCAGAGTTAGAAGCCTTACTGCGACAGCCCGATTTTGATTGGGATGCTATAGTGGTTGAGGGTAGTAAGCATTTGGTTTTACCAGCAATGTACTGCAGCCTAAAACGAAAGCAGTTACTGCACTGTTTACCAGAAGAATTAGAATCCTATCTCCAAGAGCTCACCAGTATTAATCGCAACAGAAATGAAGCGATTAAATTACAGACTCTGCATATTATTGAGCTATTTACAGAACATAACATCAATTATGTTCTGTTAAAAGGAACTGCTTTATTAATGGCTAACGTATACGAGGATATTGGTGAACGTATGATTGGTGATATTGATATCTTGGTAGAGCAATCACAACTTACCGAAGCTTTTAGGTTGTTAGAGCAACAAGACTACGTTCCTATTGACACAACTTTTGGAGAGAAATACGTAGAGCACAAACATCTTCCACGCCTTAAGACAGATGTATTTATAGCTGCCGTTGAGCTTCACAGAAAGGTTTTTATGGATTACGAGCATAAAGCATTAAGCCCTCATAATTTACTTTCTCAAAAACAGTTAGTCGATGGGGCTTGGTTGCCGAACAAACATCATGTATTACTACATAATATCTTAAATTTTCAAATCAGTGATTACGGATTTCAGTTTAAGGCCATTGGCTTTAGAACTGTTTATGATCACTTATTGATAACAGCTCGATTAACTACAAAATTTAGCAATTCAAACCTCAACAATAGAAACATAGCCTCATTTTTGAGCTATCATAATGAATTGTTCAATCAGAGCCTATACGCCAATTCAAGATTATCTTATTTTCAAAAAAAATACTTTAACTTTCGATTAGAACACACCTCCTTTGACCGTCTTAGACGTCGAATAATTTACACGATGAATTATTTGAAACTGATTGGTAGAAGAATTGGATTTTTCTTGACTAAAAAGGACTATCGCAAGAGCCTATGGGCAGACAGGAAACGAATTATCTTTACACTAAGACGCCAAATTATACATAATAAACCTCCGCACTAAGTACTTTTTTTTCAGTTTTATTCGATGAAGGATTTGTTTTATATATCATAAAGTTTAACTTTGAAACTTATAAATGTTGTTTTATGAAAAAACTACTGCTATCTACTTTACTGATTTGCATAACTCTAAGCGCTTTTAGTCAACGTAACGATAAAGAATGGTTTGCCAGTGTTGGTTTAAACGCTATTAATAGCCAAGGAACTCAATCTCCGTTCGGAGGCATTGGTGATTGGGCCAATGGAATACCTTTTTCAGCGGCTATAGAGTTAGGATGGACCTCAGGCTTTTCTATTGAGCAGGCATTTACAGTGAATAAATTTAAAGAAGGTGATTTAATAGATGGTGCAACCCTGACTGAAGATTACACCTATATGTCTTTTGATACGCACGCCAAATACTATTTCGGAAAACATATCTTTCCTAAATGGGAATGGCTCGATTTATACGCAAATGCTGGTGTTGGTTTTTTCACTGTAGATGAAACCAATATCTCAGGTAATTTAGGAGGTGGTGTTCAGGTTTGGCTCAACCGCAGACAAACCTTAGGACTGCGCTTACAAACAATAGCAAAATTTGCATTTGATCATAAGGAGAGTGGTTTTGACAATAACCATTTCCAAACACACTTACAGTTGGTCTTTGCATTATAAAAAATCAACTTATAACATATAATAAAAGCCTCGAGATTTCGGGGCTTTTTTTATGTCACATCGTTGATTACTTAATAATTTTCTATTTTAAGTAACTCATCAAAATAGGATATGGTGCTTGCAAGGCCAGTTCTTAAATTAATAGTTGGTTTCCATCCATTGAGCTCTTTTTTAGCTAAGCTAATATCTGGTTGGCGTTGTAAAGGGTCATCCTGAGGTAGTGGCAAATGAATAATCTTTGAACTAGAGTTAGTCAGTTCTAATACCAACTCAGCTAGTTCTAACATGGTGAATTCATCTGGGTTTCCTATATTAACAGGTCCAATGAAACCATCTCTTGAATTCATCATGCGTGTCATCCCTTCAATTAAATCATCGACATATTGAAAACTACGTGTCTGGGTGCCATCTCCAAAAATGGTAATATCCTTACCTTTTAGAGCCTGTACTATAAAATTAGAAACCACACGACCATCTTGAGGGTGCATCCGAGGACCATAGGTATTAAAGATTCTTATAATCTTTATGTTAACCTTATTCTGATTGTGGTAATCCATAAATAGTGTCTCTGCACAGCGCTTTCCTTCATCGTAACACGACCGTAACCCTATAGGATTTACATTGCCCCAGTAACTCTCTGGTTGTGGGTGCACAGAAGGATTGCCATAAACCTCACTCGTAGACGCTTGAAGGATTTTTGCACCGACGCGTTTTGCCAATCCTAGCATATTTATAGCACCCATAACAGACGTTTTCACTGTTTTAATGGGATTATATTGGTAATGAATTGGAGAAGCAGGACAGGCTAAATTATAAATTTCATCTACCTCAACCATGTAGGGGTTAATGATATCATGGCGCACCAATTCGAAAAAATGATGGTCCATGAGGTGCTCAATATTTCTTTTGGAGCCTGTAAAGTAATTATCTAAGCAAATCACTTCATTGCCTTCCTTTAATAAGCGCTCACAAAGATGGGAGCCTACAAAACCTGCACCTCCAGTTACTAAAATTCGTTTCATTTATCGTGGACTTTTAATTGCCTAAAAATACGTTTTATTTTGAAGGTTTTCCTTATAGTTAAATTGGTATTCAATAGATTTAGTTAAAATAAACATCGGGAGATTTTTAACGTCTCATAAGACAAATCTAACGCGTTCTATTTTTAAAATACGAATACTGCCATAGATTGCTCCGGATTGACCTTTTGTTTGTATTGAATATTCTTCAAGCAAAAAAACGCTCAAACAAGCTTGGGCACTTCCAAGACTAATATGTTCATTATACTAAATATGGGATTGCATATCCCAAAGCGTGCCGCTTTGAAAATACTTCAAACAAAAAAACGCTAAAGCTAGCTTTGCGTTTTTTCTAATTGAAGTATTTATTTGTGACCACGGTAGGATTCAAACCTACGACCGCTGGAGCCGAAATCCAGTGCTCTATTCAGCTGAGCTACGTGGCCAATAATTATTAAGCCATTAACTTGGCTTTTACTATAGTAGAAATGGTTTTACCATCTGCTCTACCCGCTAATTCTTTATTAACTATACCCATAACCTTCCCCATATCCTTCATGCCTTGGGCTCCTATATCGTCAATTGTCATTACAACTACCTTTTCAATTTCCTCCTCAGTTAGCGCCTCAGGTAAAAACTGGCTTATTACTTCTGCTTGGTCTAGTTCTGGAAGTGCCAAGTCCTTTCTATCTTGCTCTAAATATATAGCAGCACTGTCTTTACGCTGTTTAACCAATTTTTGGAGAATCTTTAACTCTTCCTCTTCTGATAATTCAGCTTTAGATCCAGATGCTGTTTGTGCCAACAAAATAGCCGATTTTACTGCTCTTAATGCTTCAAGTGCCACTTGGTCTTTTTCTTTCATAGCAGTTTTAAGGGCCGCCATTACTTCAGTCTGCAAACTCATGTTTCTCTTCTTTGATTTTGGATTGCAAAGATACAAAAAACTAGGGGTTTTTAGCTTTATAAGCTATTTGATAAAACAAAAAGCCCAAAAAGTTGGAGGGACTTTTTGGGCTAGACATGGTGTATTAAACACTTAACTTAAACTTGCTATTAATCTACGTTGTCGTGTAAAAATGAATTGTTACTTCTCAATTGAATGTCGTCGTTATCATCTGTACCGACGGATAATCTTGAAGCATTTGTTTCAGAAGAATGTTGTGCATCTTCTAAGTTAACACCCTGTCTCTTGTAAGCAGGCTCTTTTTCTATTTCATCTATTTTAGCCGAATTAAACTTATAATTAAAGTCTTTCATATGCTTTCTGCGCTCATTAGCTCGGGCCTTGATCAATTCAGAAATAGGACTATTCATTGGATCTATTTCTTCTTCTAGCGGTTCCGCTCCTTCTTCAACTGGCACTATTTTCTTCTCAAAGACTATTTCTTCTTTAACTTCAGTTTTAGCATTGGTAACATTCATTGAAGACTCAAAGGTTTCAAAATCGTCTAATGCATAACGCTTTTCCCCTTCTTCGTTAACTTCTGTTACAGAAATTATTTCAATAGGTTCATTGACATTCATATCCTTTACATCCTCGTCCAAACTAAAGAACATCTGCTCTTCCTTCTCTTCTGGCTCTTCAATGTCTTCTGGTTGTTTTTGCGACAAAGGCAAATCAAATGTTAATGTAAATTGGTCTTCCTCATTTTCAATGTCAATGGATTCTGCTTTATTTTCTATAGGTGTGATAATAAACTCTTCCTCTTCGGAATGTAAGTCAACAGGACTTTGATCTAGTACTTCCTCATAGGTAATGTCCATGTTTTTAATCAGTTCTGTTGTAGGAATCAAATCCATACCATTGCTATCTGTATCAGCTAGTGATGCATCTTCCACATCTTCTAGAGTGTGTCTAACCACAGCTTCTTTTTCTTGCTCCAAAACAATGTCTGGTGTTATTATAGCCGGATCGCGCTCTTGCGTACTGACCTCATGTTCAACTGACTCTTCTAAAGCATGAATTACTTTCTTAGTCTCAGTATTAGTAATTTCATTCTGCTGATCTAGATTAAAGCCCGTTGCAATAATGGTCACTGCAATAGACTCTTCAAGAGATTCATCTTCACCCACACCCATAATTATATTAGCACCATGACCAGCTTCGTTTTGTATATGATCGTTGATCTCACCTATTTCATCAATGGTAATTTCTTGAGACCCTGACACTATTAGTAACAACACATTTTTAGCACCCGTAATTTTGTTATCGTTTAGTAATGGTGAATCTAAAGCTTTCATTATAGCTTCTTGTGCACGTGTTTGACCAGAAGCCGTTGCTGACCCCATAATTGCCGTACCACTATTGCTCAATACCGTTTTAGCATCACGTAAATCGATATTTTGTGTATAGTGATGCGTAATAACTTCTGCAATCCCTCTCGAGGCTGTAGCTAACACCTCATCAGCTTTAGAAAAGCCTGCCTTAAAGCCTAAATTACCATAAACCTCACGTAACTTATTGTTGTTAATTACAATTAAGGAGTCTACGTGTTGACGCAGTTTTTCAATACCCTTTTGCGCCTGTTCGTTACGCATTTTTCCTTCGAATTGAAATGGAATCGTAACAATACCAACGGTAAGAATGTCTAATTCTTTAGCCATTTTAGCGATTATAGGAGCGGCTCCAGTACCGGTTCCGCCACCCATTCCTGCAGTTATAAAGACCATTTTTGTATTGGTATCCAACATGCGCCTAATGTCTTCCAAGCTCTCTACAGCAGATTGTTCACCTACATCTGGATTTGCACCAGCTCCAAGTCCTTCGGTTAAGTTAACGCCAAGTTGAATTTTATTTGGAACACCACTGCTTTGCAATGCTTGTGCATCTGTATTACAAATGACAAAATCAACGCCCTTGATACCTTGCTGAAACATGTGGTTAATGGCATTGCTTCCTCCACCTCCAACACCAATGACTTTGATGACATTGGATTGATGCTTGGGCATATCAAAAGAAATGTTTCCAAATTCGTTGCTATTACTCATACTTTTTATGATTATGGGATTTTATATGATCTAATTAATTAATTTCTTACTCTGCATTGTCTAAAAAGTCTTTTACACGCTCCGTCAACTTGTCTAAGAACGAACGTCGTTCTTTCAAAGGTTCTTCGATTTTTAACTCCGCACCAGATTCTTCAGCACTAATATCTTCTGAGGCAGCCACTTCCTCTGCTTCCATAACCCTGCGCTCTTGACGTTTTATACCATCCATTACCAAACCGACAGCTGTGGCATAAAGCGGACTTGTTATTTCATCATCGCTATCACCCGCAAGGTGCTCATTTGGATAACCAATTCTTGTATCCATTCCTGTGATGTATTCTACCAATTGCTTTAAATGCTTTAATTGACTACCACCACCTGTTAAAACGATACCTGCAATGAGTTTCTTTTTCTGTTCTTCATGACCGTAGTTTTTAATCTCTACATAGACCTGCTCTACAATTTCTACGACTCTAGCATGTATAATTTTTGATAAGTTCTTTAAAGTGATTTCTTTGGGTTCTCTTCCTCGTAATCCAGGTATAGATACAATCTCATTGTCCTTATTCTCTCCTGGCCATGCCGACCCAAATTTTATTTTCAAAAGCTCAGCTTGCTTTTCAATAATTGAGCAGCCTTCTTTGATATCTTCAGTAATTACATTACCTCCAAACGGAATTACAGCGGTATGTCTAATTATACCATCTTTAAAGACAGCTAAATCTGTGGTACCACCACCTATATCGATCAAAGCTACTCCAGCTTCTTTTTCTTCTTGACTAAGTACTGCATTTGCAGAAGCCAATGGCTCAAGGGTAATACCCTCTAATTGCAAACCGGAGCTTTTTACACAACGCCCAATATTTCTTATCGAAGAGACTTGGCCAACGACTACATGAAAATTAGCCTCTAAACGTCCACCATACATACCAATCGGTTCTTTAACCTCTGCTTGCCCATCTACCTTAAATTCTTGAGGTAGTACATGAATAATCTCCTCGCCTGGAAGCATCACTAATTTATGTACCTGATTAATCAAGCGGTCAATATCACCTTCATCAATAACCAGTTCTGAATTGGATCTAGTAATATAATCGCTGTGTTGTAAACTACGAATATGCTGCCCTGCTATACCAACAGTGACTTCTTCAATTTTTTCGGAAGCTGCACCTTCTGCTTCCTGAACGGCTTGTTGTATAGACTGAATGGTTTGTGTGATATTATTAACCACACCTCGATGAACGCCCATACTTTTAGATTTGCCAACACCTAAGATTTCTAGTTTGCCATACTCGTTTTTACGGCCAATCATGGCCACGATTTTTGTGGTTCCTATATCAAGTCCAACTGCGATGTTATGCTTCTCCATAATTTATTTTTTGGTGCATATGACTTGTTTGTCAAATTTTAAATTTATAGTTCTATATTTATTCAAAATACTGTCTTTCAATGCTTTCTGATAGAACACCTTAAAGTTATTCAGTTTCTTTTCCAGTTTGGACAAATCTCCTAATTGAACCAAAACATCGCTTTTACGTATTTTAAAGTCAATGGTATCATCATCGTTTTGATGTATCCCAATGACATGCTTCCTTAGAAACTCATCTTCATGAACTGTTTTGGCAAATTGAAAAACCGTATCGAGGTTTTCTTTATCTACTTTACCAGTAATAAGAGGTACTCTCGCTGAATAATTAGATGACAACGGCATATAAAAGCCCTCATCATCGATATAATACGACGCATTAGTACTAACTCTAGCAATAGGCTGTTTTTGTTCAATCTCAGCAGAAAGCTCACCGTTTACGGACATAAACACTTGCGCTTTCTTTATCATTGGATTAGAATTTAGGGCGGTTTCCAATTCGTTCAAATCTATAATTTCTTTAGGAAGCTCCGTAACAGGCTGTTGATTTTGTATTAACAATTTACTAACAGCATCTTCTGTAATAAAGAGCTTATTCTCTCCTGAGAATTTTATCTGGGCAGTCACCAATTTTTTAGCATTATTTCTAATGTTTGAAAACGCAAAGAGAAACCCAACTAGCAGGAGCAAAATGATCAGTTTTATATAACCGTAATTAATTTGCAAGGGTTAAAGCTTTTTTAATGGTTTTTACTTCTTGGCCTATATCTCCTGCCCCTATAGTTAGAATAATATCTGCTTTACTTTCTTTAATAACAGCAACTAGTTCTGATTTATTAACCAGCTGCTTGTTTGGGTTTTTTATTTTATTGAGGAGCCATGCCGACGATACACCTTCAATAGGTAACTCGCGCGCTGGATAGATGTCTAGTAAAATAATTTCATCAAATTTTGTTAGGCTCTCGGCAAACCCATCAATAAAATCGCGCGTACGCGAGAAGAGATGCGGCTGAAATACAGCAAGCAACTTCTTATCCCCATACATTTCCCTTAGTGCATTATAAACAGCAGAAATTTCTTGTGGATGGTGCGCATAATCGTCAATAAGTACTGTATCATTAGTTTTAACATGATACGTAAACCTGCGCTTTACACCTTTATAAGATGCTAAACCCTTGGCGAGCTGCTGGTGAGGGCAACCATATGTTACAGCCATCGCCAAGGCTATTATTGCATTTGACAAATTATGTCTACCAGGTAGGTTAAATTGAAAATTTTTATATGTTCCCTTAGGTGTACGGAAATCGAATATGTACGAACCGTCTACTATTTTTATATGTTCTGCACGATAATCAGAATCGTCTTCAAGACCATAGGTTAAACCTTTGAGCGGCAACCCATTATTTATAAACAAAACACCTTCTTGCTTTATCTGTTTAGAAAAGGCCCTAAAGGTGCTTGTTAATTGATCGGCATCACCATAGATGTCCAAGTGATCGGCATCCATTGAAGTAATACACGCAATATCTGGATTTAAGGTTAGGAAAGAACGATCGAATTCATCGGCCTCAACGACAGTGACGTCTGTTCCCTTACTTATAAAATTGGTATTATAATTTTCACTGATTCCTCCAAAAAACGCTGTTACTGGAACATCACATTCATATAATAAATGCCCTAAAATACTTGTAGTGGTTGTTTTTCCGTGAGTGCCTGCCACTGCAATACACGTACTTTGATTAGCAATTTCACCTAAAACGAAAGAGCGTTTAACAACTGTAAATCCTTTAGACTTAAAATAATTCAATTGCTTATGAGACTCTGGTATCGCAGGTGTATAAACGACTAAGGTTTGATTAGAATCCAAGAATGTATCATTTATTTGGTCTAGAGCATCCTCAAAATGGATTTCAATACCGAGCTGACTTAAATCTTCTGTAATATCTGAAGGTGTTTTATCATAGCCGGCAACACGCTTACCATTAGCATGAAAATAGCGCGCCAGTGCACTCATGCCTATGCCGCCTATACCAATGAAATACACATTATTTGACTCTAAAACCTTCATCTTATATTTAAGAGTTTTTCTACTTCGTTTACTATGTCCTTAGTTGCGTCTACCAATGCCAAAGACTTAATCTTATCTCCAAGTGTTTTTCGTTTTTCTTCATTACCAACCAGTTCCGAAAACACAGGCTTAAATTGATTATCTAAATCCTGCTCCTTAATTAAAATGGCCGCATCCTCATTGGCAATGGCCTCGGCATTTTTCGTCTGATGATCTTCAGCCACATTGGGTGATGGAATAAAAATGACTGGCTTTCCTACAATACACAATTCTGATACAGAAATAGCACCAGCCCTCGAGATAATAATATCTGCGGCAGCATATGCCAAATTCATTTTATTAAGAAAGGCATACACCTGAACGTGCTTTTGGGTATTGTATCGCTTATAGTGTTGGTAGTACAATTTTCCGCACTGCCATATCACCTGCATATTTAAGCCTTCAAAAAAATCTAAATTAGCCTCTATAAGTTCATTTATGCGTCTTGCTCCTAAAGACCCACCCAAAACCAATAACGTGTACTTTTTATGAACCAAGGTAAACTCATCTTTGGCCTCTATTTCTTTAGATTTCACACCTAATAAATCTTGTCGAACCGGATTGCCAGTTAACCTTATTTTTTCTTTGGGAAAATAAGTTTCTAAGCCGCTGTATGCCACGCAAACGACATCTACTTTTTTGGCCAAAAGTTTATTGGTGATTCCTGGGAACGAATTTTGTTCTTGGATAAGGCATGGAATATCATGTGATGCTGCGACTTGCAGCAACGGTCCACTTGCAAATCCTCCTGTACCAATTACAACATCTGGCTGAAAGGACTTTACGATTTTTCTTGAGCGAAGAAGGCTCATGAGAAGTTTAAATGGAAAGGCTAAATTCTTTAAACTTAACTTGCGCTGTATCCCAGAAATCCATAAACCTTCAATTTTATAGCCTGCCTGAGGCACTTTTTCCATCTCCATTCTGTCCGAAGCACCTACAAATAAAAACTTTGCATCTGGATAACGTACTTTCAATTCATCGGCAATAGCAATAGCAGGATAGATATGTCCACCTGTTCCTCCCCCTGATAATATGAATTTATAATTAGCCATTAAATCGTTTCACTTAAAATATCTAAAGGGTTTTCCTCTTTGTTTATATTATTCTCTATACTTCTTAGCTCCTCTCGTTTTGCACTTACACTTAAAATTATTCCAACCGCTAAACACGTCATCCAAATAGACGTTCCTCCACTACTTATTAAGGGTAATGTTTGTCCAGTTACAGGAAACAGCTCAACAGCCACTGCCATATTTATTAATGCCTGAAACACGATAGGCAGCCCAACTCCTAACACCAGTAATTTTCCGAAAA
The DNA here is from genome assembly GCF_017581965.1 of Winogradskyella pelagia. GTDB lineage: Bacteria > Bacteroidota > Bacteroidia > Flavobacteriales > Flavobacteriaceae > Winogradskyella > Winogradskyella pelagia. Next base: position 198,947 of record NZ_JAGEVF010000002.1, on the reverse strand, counting down.
TAGTATCTGATTTTTGGGATACAATGACTATTCTAAATAAAAACCAAGAATACAAGAGCAACAAAAACAGACCTCCAACAAGACCATACTCTTCAATGATAATAGCGAAAATGAAATCAGAAGAGGATTGTGGCAGAAAGTTTTTTTGAACACTTTTACCAGGTCCTACACCTTGTATGCCTCCAGAAGCAATCGCAATTTTAGCTTTTTCAATTTGGTAATCTGCTTCTGTATCTGCACCATTAGCAAAATTCTCAATGCGGCTCATCCATGTATCAATCCTGTTTGGCATGGCTTCTGGAAAAGCCTTTGCCACCAGAACAAACAGTGCTAAGCCAGCAATGCCTGTACCAATAACAACTAAGAGATATCGAATAGGATATCCTCCAATAAAGGTCAACATCATTACCATAGTAAAAATGATAGCGGTAGTTGAAAAATTGGCAGGCAAAATCAATACCAGAATAAAAAATACAGGGACCCATAACGGAATAATAGTTTCAGAGAAAGAAACCTGCTTATCTTTAATTTTGGACAGATATCGCGCTACATAAACCATAAGAACCACAGATGCCAAAGTGGAAGTTTGAAAAGACATATTAACAATTGGTATCTGTATCCATCGGCTTGCATTGGCACCTTCTATTGTTGTGCCTTGAAGCATTGTAACTACCAGTAGTACAAGAACAATGGGAATCATTATCATAGATAATCCCCTAAAATATTTATAAGGCACCTTATGCACTCCAAACATAATGGCAAAACCGAGAACTAGGTGCATAAAATGTTTTAGAAAAAAAGTAAATGTGTTACCCGTGCCTCCAACATACGCCAAATTACTCGCCGCACTATAAACCGGTAAAAAGGAAAAAATGGCCAAAAGAGTTGCTATAGCCCAAATAGCCCTATCCCCTTTTATCTGTTTAAATACCTGGCTCATTATTACAGTGCCTTATCCTATTACTTTAACCTTATTATAAATTCCTTACAGCATTTTTAAATTGCCGCCCTCTATCTTCGTAATTCTCAAATAAATCAAAACTTGCACATGCAGGAGAAAGCAGCACGTTATCTCCAGCATCGGCCACTTTGTATGCTATCTTAACAGCCTCACTCATGTACTGTGTCTCTACAATAATATCTACCATATTGCCAAAAGCTTCAAATAATTTAGAATTATCTGTCCCAAGGCAGATTATAGCTTTTACTTTTTCATTTATAAAAGGAAACAGCTCTTTATAATCATTACCCTTATCTACGCCTCCAACAATCCAAACGGTTGGGGCGTCCATGCTTTCTAAAGCGAAATAAGTAGCATTAACGTTTGTGGCCTTGGAGTCATTGATGTATTGTACTTTATTAATTTTAAGCACATACTCCAATCGATGTTCTACACCCTGAAAATTCTCAAGACTTTCTCGGATGGTCTGTTTCCTGATTTTTAACAAATGGGCAACTGTAGAAGCTGCCATTGCATTTTTAATGTTGTGTTTACCCTCTAATGCTAAGTTCTCTGTAGGCATAATTATTTGGCTATTATCTATTGTTATTACTATGTTTTTATTTTTAAAATATGCGCCTTGCTCAATGGTTTTGGTCAACGAGAAAGGCAATAATCTAGATTGGATAGGATTATTTTTTATCCAATCTGAAATAACTTCATCATCGGCATCATAAATAAACACGTCATCTGAAGTTTGATTCTCTACTATTCTGAATTTTGAAGCGATATAATTTTCAAATTGATAGTTGTATCTATCGAGATGATCTGGAGTTATATTGGTCAATATTGCGATATGCGGTTTAAAACGCTCAATATCATCTAGCTGAAAACTACTGACCTCAAGCACATAATGGGTATGACTAAAATTCAGCACTTGCTTGGCGAAACTATCTCCAATATTACCAGCCAAACCAGCACTAAGTTCTGTTTTCAACAGATGATGTGTTAAACTAGCCGTTGTTGTTTTTCCATTGCTTCCTGTGATGGCAATCAGCATTGCATCGGTGTATCGCGATGCTAGTTCGATTTCGGAAATAATTGAAATACCTGCAGCTCTTATTTGTTTCACCAAAGGCACTGTTTCTGGTATGCCTGGGCTTTTCATCACCACATCTGCATTTAAAATTTTAGATGCCGTATGCTTCTCCTCTTCAAATTCAATCTCATAATTTAAAAGAACGTCCTTATACGCTTTTGCAATTGTATTTTTGTCTGACACAAATACTTGGAAACCTTTTTCTTTTCCTAAGCGTGCCGCACCAACACCACTTTCTCCGCCGCCCAATACAACTAGCCTTTTCATTATCTTATCTTCAGCGTCACTATTGAAATAATGGCTAGCAAAATGCCAATAATCCAAAACCTCGTAACTATTTTACTTTCGTGATATCCTGATTTTTGATAATGATGATGTAAGGGTGACATTTTAAAAATGCGTCTTCCCTCACCATATTTTTTCCGTGTGTATTTAAAATAACTGACCTGCATAACAACAGATAGATTTTCTGCTAAGAAGATGCCGCACAATACAGGAATTAGCCATTCTTTTCTAACAGCTATGGCAATTACTGCGATAATTCCGCCAATAGTTAAACTTCCCGTATCTCCCATAAAAACTTGAGCCGGATAGGCATTGTACCAAAGAAAACCTATAAGAGCGCCTACAAAGGCAGTAATGTAAATGGTTATCTCCTCTACCCTTGGGATATACATAATATTGAGGTATTCTGAGAAAATGATATTACCAGAAACCCAAGCGAAAATACCAAGGGTTAAGACTATAATAGCTGAAGAACCGGCGGCCAAACCGTCGATGCCATCTGTAAGGTTGGCACCATTAGAAACTGCAGTTATAATAAAAATGCTGACTAATATGAAAACCAGCCAAGCGTATGGCTTAAGTTTTGGATTTATCCAAGTAATTAGAACAGCGTAGTCGAACTCGTTCTTTTTAACAAAAGGAATTGTTGTTTTTGTTGATTTTTCTTCGGGCTGAAATAATTTGGCAGCCGGTAAATCTGGGTTCTCAGCTAAAAGCGCTCGTTGTTCTTGAACTGGTAATTTTTCCTTTATCGTTACGTCGTCACTAAAAAAGAGCGTTGCCCCAACTATAATTCCTAAACCAATCTGACCTAAAACTTTAAACCGTCCTTTAAGTCCTTCCTTATCGTTTTTAAATTTTTTGATATAATCATCTATAAAACCAATGGTACCCATCCAAACGGTTGTAACTAGAAGTAAAATGATATATGTGTTTTCTAACTTAGCTAGGAGCAATACGGGAATTAGGGTTGCTAGAATGATAATAATACCTCCCATAGTTGGTGTACCTGCTTTCTCAACTTGACCTTCTAAACCTAAATCCCTAATGGTCTCGCCAACCTGCTTTCTCTGCAGAAATCTTATGATGCGCTTACCGAATATTGTAGAAATCAATAAAGACAAAATAATAGCTACAGCTGCCCTAAAGGTGAGGTAACCAAAAAGAGAAGCTCCAGGAAACTGATATTGTTGTTCTAAATATTCAAATAAGTAGTACAGCATCTATTTTTGTAATTGTTTTAAACATTCTAAGACCGTTTTATAGTCATCAAAATCCAAACGCTCCCCATTAATCTCTTGATAAGTCTCGTGCCCTTTTCCTGCAATTAGAATAATATCCTTGGCTTGTGCCATTTGACAAGCTGTTTTTATAGCTTGTTTCCGATCTGTAATTGACAAGGTCTTTTTGAAATTAAGTGGCTCTACGCCAACTTCCATATCCTTAATGATATCATCTGGATCTTCACTTCGAGGATTATCACTTGTAAAAATGACCTTGGTGCTCAAGGCTGAAGCAATGTGCGCCATTTTTGGCCGCTTCGCCTTATCCCGGTCACCACCACAACCAACTACGGTTATGAGTTCTTCATTTTTAGTCCTTATACTATTTATGGTTTCTAGCACATTTTTCAAGGCATCTGGCGTATGAGCATAATCCACAATGGCAGTTATTCTGTCTTCTGATATGAAATATTGAAAGCGTCCACTAACACTTTCGAGCTCGCTGATGAGCCTTAAAATTTCTTCATTTTTTAACCCCAATAACGCTGCAGTAGCATATATGGCAAGGATATTATAGGCGTTAAAGTTTCCGACAAGCTTCGTCCAAAGTTCTTGGTCATTTAACTTTAACAGTAGACCACCAAAATCATTCTCTAAAATCTGCGCTCTATAGTCGGCATAATTCTTTAAAGCATATGTGAATTTTTTGGCCACTGTATTTTGCAACATCACCAAGCCATTCTTGTCATCAATATTTGATAGTACAAATGCATCTTTTGTGAGGCCATCGAAAAAGGATTTCTTAACATCTCTATATTCTGCAAAAGAGCTGTGGTAATCTAGATGGTCATGTGATAAATTGGTAAAAATACCACCAGCAAAAGACAGACCGTCAGTGCGACTTTGATGAATTCCATGAGAACTCACCTCCATAAAACAAAATTCCACGCCCTTGTCATTCATCTTTTGGAGATATCTATTTATGGTCAACGAGTCTGGTGTTGTATGAGTTGCCTTATATTCGGAATCATCTACCATGATTTTTACGGTAGACAACAACCCAACCTTAAATCCTGCTTTTTTAAATAGCTGATACAATAAACTGGTGACGGTTGTCTTACCATTTGTTCCGGTAACTCCAACAAGCTTTAAATTTTTTGAAGGATGCTCATAATAATTTGAGGCCATGTAAGCCAAGGCCATATTTGCACTTGAAACTTCGACATAGGTTATACCATCTTTTAGAATTTGTGGAAGCGTTTCACAAATAATTACAATAGCACCACTAGAAATTGCAGATTCAATGAATTGATGACCATCCATGGTCACTCCTGATATGGCTACAAAAACATCATTTATGGCTACTTTTCTAGAATCGAATTCAATCTTATTAATCAACGTATTAGTGCTACCAGCAACTGCATTGATATTAACCTTGTACAATATGTCTTTTAACACCTTCATGACGCCTCTAATTCTATAGTTTGATTTGGTTGAAGTTTTTGATGTATTTGAACAGATTGTCTTTTCACAACTCCACTTCCGTTAAGTTTAACCTTAACATTTACCTGAAGGTTTTCTAAAAGGGCTACGGCATCCATTGCCGGCATACCAGTTACATCTGGCATGAGCTGCTTGTAGTTTTGCGCTTTGTCAAAGTAGTCTTCAAAATCGTTCTCTACGATTTGATTTTGAAACTGAATGGACTCTACCGAATCTATTATAGGTGTATCTATGTATATTTTTTGAGCGATTCTTTTAAAAACAGGACCTGAAACATCTGCACCATAATAACCCACTTTTGTACTAGGCTTATGTATAACCACGATGCAAGAATACTTCGGATTATCAGCAGGAAAATAACCTGCAAATGAAGAGATATATTTCTTGTCTTTCTTCCATTCTTCAAAATTGGCATAATCGGTTCTGGCTGTTCCTGTTTTCCCAGCCATAGAAAATGTCTCGGAATACATCCTTTTTCCAGTACCTCTAATTACAATATTCTTAAGTATCTCTCTTATTTTAGATAAGGTTTCATCAGAGCATATTTGATCTACTAATACTTCTTTATCAAAGACTTCAATATCCTTATCAAAGGATTTAACTGCTTTAATAAAACGTGGCTTAACCAGCTCGCCGTTATTAGCAATAGCATTATAAAAGGCCAAGGTCTGAAGTGGCGTCATACTTAAGTTGTAGCCATATGCCATGGAAGGCAATGCATTTCTACTCCAAATTTTATCTCCTGGTTTAGGAATTATAGGTTTACCCTCACCTATTATAGAAATCCCAAGTGGTTTGTCTAATCGCCAATCGCTTAGCCTATCTAGAAATTTTGCAGGTTTATCGGAATAGTTATCATCAACAATAGTTGCTAGACCAATATTTGAAGACACTTCTAAAGTACGTGCTGCAGAAATCTTCCCGTAGCCACCACGATGAGAATCGCTTATGGTTCTGCCGTAGAAATATTTAATACCGTTTTTGGTGTCAATAATGGTAGATGTATCAATGACCTTATCCTCTAAAGCAGCCATCATAGCAATGACTTTAAAGGTGGAACCTGGCTCATGACTTTCTCCAACAGCATAATTAAGGCGCTCATAATAAGTACCTTTAGACGTTCTTGCTAGGTTGGAAATGGCTCTAATTTCGCCAGTTTTAACGTCCATTACGACAACGCATCCATGTTCGGCCTCATACTTTTCGAGCTGACCCAACAGAGAATGGTGTGCTATATCTTGAATATTTACATCTATTGTGGTGTAAACATCATAGCCATCTTGTGGCTCAACTTGATCAAAATCTGCAATGGGCTTCCACTGACCGTTTCCTATTTTCTGCTTTAGCCGCTTCCCATTTTTTCCACTTAAATATTCCTGTCCGAATGCGCCATCAATACCAACTCTGGTAGCATAATTATTTTCATCAATGCGCTCATAACCAATGGACCGTGCAGCAATTTCACCCATAGGATGTTCGCGACGAGTGGTTTGCTCAACAATAAGACCTCCTTTTATAGCACCTAGATTAAGTAATGGAAAATTGCGAAGTCTTATATAATCTGAATAACTGATGTTACGCGCTAAAAGAAAGTACCTGTTTTTATTCTTCCTTGCCTTTCTAATACTATTTTTATAATAAGACGACGACTTTCCGCGATATATGGCCAGAGAATCTGCTAAGGCACCTATGTATTTATTAAAAACAGCCTCTTTGGGTTGAACGGCATCTATACGGATATCGTATTTTGGTATTGAGGTTGCGAGCAAACTACCATCAACCGAATATACATTACCACGATTTGCAGGAATCTCGAAATCCTTAACAGTTCTCTTTTCAGCTAAGGCTCTATAGGTTTCTCCTTGAATAAATTGAATGCTACACAACTTAAAAACAACGGCAAGGGCAAAGACAAACATGCAGCCTGCTACAAAGTACAACCTGTTTAATATGTTGGTTTCTGTTGTTGCCAATTCTTATTGTTTTTGCGATTTAACCCTAATTTTAGTAGGAGGTATTTCCGAAATCTGAATATTCTTGTCCGCTACTTTATTTATGATGGTAGATTCCATTTTTAATCGCATGAGTTTTGATCTTCCATCGACAAATGAAGATCTCAACTCTTTAACTTCATTGGTAAGACGTGCTATATCATGCACTTTTTTATCTGCACTATGAGAACTGGCTATCATTATTATAGCTAATGCCGAAATGAAAATTATTATGCGCCAATTCTTAAATGAATCGTCGCTTATTAAAAACTTCCCACGTAATATGCTGTAGATGCTTTTTTTCATAATTTTTCAGCTATTCTTAGCTTTGCACTTCTAGACCTATTATTTATTTTTATTTCTTCTGCTGTTGGCACTATAAGCTTACCTACACGCTTAAAAGGCACCTCAAAATTTCCATATACATCACGTTCTGGTTCACCTTCAAATAATCCATTTCTAATAAATCGTTTCACTAACCTGTCTTCGAGCGAGTGATACGATATTACACTTAAGCGCCCTCCTTTTTTTAGAATGTCCTTAGTCTGCAATAGAAACTCTTTCAACACTTCAATCTCTTGATTAACTTCAATCCTTATGGCCTGAAAAATCTGAGCAAGCACCTTATGCTCACGCTTATGCTGTAAAAAGGATTTTAAAATTTCCTTTAATTGCTGACTCGTTTTTATCTCACCTGTTTTACGCGCTGTGACAATTGTTCTTGCCATTGCAGGAGCCTGTCGCAGTTCGCCATATTGAAACAAAACCGTCTTAAGCTGTTCCTCCTCATAAGCATTAACCACCTCAAAGGCCGAAAGCTTATTGTCTTGATTCATTCTCATATCAAGATTTGCATCAAACCTTGTAGAAAAACCGCGCTCAGCGACGTCAAACTGATGAGAAGACACACCAAAATCCGCCAAAATCCCATCAACCTCTTTCACACCATAAAACCTTAAGAACCTTTTTATATATCTGAAATTCTCATTAATGAGAACAAATCTATCATCGTCAATAGCGTTTGCCAGTGCATCTTTATCTTGGTCAAAAGCAAACAATTTACCATCATCGCCTAAGTGCGCTAACATCGCTCTACTGTGACCACCACCACCAAAAGTGACATCTACATAAACACCATTGGGTCTTATATTTAAACCTTCAACGGTCTCTTTAAGCAGTACTGCATTATGATATGCCATTGCCTTCTTCGTCTTGTCCCATAACCTCTTCCGCCAAATCAGCAAAATCTGAAGCTGCATCATCTATGGCTTTTTCATAACTGTCTTTATCCCAAATCTCTAAGATGTTAACGGCAGAAGCCAAAACAACATTTTTACTTATACCAGAAAAAGCAATTAAGTCCTTTGGAATGAGCAGTCTTCCTGCGCTATCTACCTCAACTACTTTTACACCTGCAGTAAACCGCCTTATGAAATCATTGTTCTTTTTCTTAAACCTATTGAGTTTATTCACCTTAACCATAAGGCTATTCCACTCAGCCATAGGATACAATTCTAAACAAGGTTGAAACACAGCGCGCTTGAGCACAAAGCCCTCATTTAAGCCAGAAGACATTTGCTTCTTTAATGCTGCAGGAATCATTAAACGCCCTTTAGCATCTGCTTTACACTCGTATGTTCCTATAAATGAATTCAAACTTTTTAATTTCCCACTCTAGCGTATAAGATTCAAATATATTGAAAATTATACCACATTTTACCACAATTTACCACATTTGTTGATAAGTTTTGAATTTTTATCGGACTACATGCTTGAAGTTTGGTGTTACACTTTATTCAAATACGATTTAAAAAGTGTTATTTATCTTTCGAATACCAAAGAATATTGTGTTTTGAAATAATTTTGAAAACACTTTGTTTTTGCGGTATTAAAAAGGTTTTAGTTATATTTGTTTCAACGCAAATACGCTAAAAGATTTTAATGGCACACCTTTTAAAAAAAGAAAAGGAATATCGATATATTGAAGTAGGGGAAGGCACACCAATCATAGTGTTACATGGGCTAATGGGTGGTTTGAGTAATTTTGATTCTGTTACTGATTTTTTTGGAACGAACGGCTATAAAGTAATCATTCCTGAGTTACCGATTTATACTATGTCGCTCCTTAAAACTAATGTTAAGAGTTTTGCCACTTACTTAAAAGAATTTATAGAATTTAAGGGCTTTGATGAAGTTATTCTTCTCGGAAATTCTTTAGGAGGACATATTGGATTATACCACACAAAACTTTTTCCCGAGAAAGTAAAGGCACTAATTATAACCGGTAGCTCTGGCCTTTATGAGAGTGCGATGGGAAGTGGATACACTAAACGCAGTGACTACGAGGTTATTAAAAAGAAAGCTCAAGACGTATTTTACGACCCTAAAGTAGCAACTAAAGAGATTGTAGACGAAGTATACGAAACGGTCAACGACAGAAACAAACTGGTTAAAACTCTCGCCATAGCAAAAAGTGCTATTAGGCATAATATGGCTAAGGATTTACCAAAAATGCATACACCTACTTGTATTATTTGGGGTAAAAATGACACCGTTACGCCACCTGAAGTAGCAAAGGAATTCCATAGTCTATTGCCAGATTCGGATTTGTTTTGGATTGATAAGTGTGGTCATGCCGCTATGATGGAGCACCCAGATGAATTTAATACCATCTTGAATTCATGGTTGGAAAGCCGTAAATTCTAAACTTCATATGATTTAAAAAATTAGTTCTATTCTGAAGCCTTTATGGATATTAAATCGGCAGAATTTGTAATAAGTAACTCTGATGTGGCCAAATGTCCGCAACGGCCTATACCGGAGTATGCCTTTATTGGACGCAGTAACGTAGGTAAGTCCTCATTGATAAATATGCTTACCAATCGTAAAAGTTTGGCCAAAACCTCAGGACGACCTGGTAAAACCCAACTTATTAACCACTTTGTCATCAATAATAATTGGTATTTAGTGGATTTACCAGGCTATGGCTACGCGAAGGTCTCTAAATCCTCCAAGAAGAAATTTCAAAAGTTTATTACCAATTATTTTGAGCAACGTAAGCAATTGGCCATGGCCTATGTTTTAGTGGATGTAAGGCACGAACCTCAGCCCATTGATTTAGAATTTATGACCTATCTCGGTATAAATGAAATCCCATTTGGAATTATTTTTACAAAAGCTGATAAACTAAAACCTAAGGCTATAGAACGGCAAGTAGCGCATTATTGCGAGGTACTTCTTAAAACCTGGGAAGAACTCCCTCCATATTTTATAACTTCATCTAGTAAAAAAATAGGGCAAGACGAGGTCCTAAATTTTATAGATGCTACCAACGAAGAAATAAATGGTTTAAAGAATAACTTATAGGATTATATTATGCCTTTTAAATCGGCGCTTCTTTTTATTTGTTTATTTTTTTATTCTCTGTATAGCGAATCTCAAACAAGGGTATGGATAGATGAAATCGGTGATACAGTTGAACAATATGAATTCCTTAATCGTTGGCGAGACAAATACTACTCATTGAGCCGATGGGATTCAATAGGTAAAGACAATATTAGATACTGCACATTACAGAGCAAACTCTATTTAAAAGGTTACTTTGATTATAATTTAGTAAAATCAGAGTTAGAGAAAATTATCCCATTCACTATTGACTCCAATAGTGTAATTATTATTAAGTATTACTTTAAAGATGACTTATGCTCACCAAAATTTGATAATCATTGGTCTTCAGGAGAAATAAATAGGAGAAAGTCATTTAACAGAAGAAACAAGTCAACTCAAAAGGGGCTACAGTAATAACTCTATTCGAACTGGGGATGACCTTAAATAATAGGCCAAAAAGCAAGAGAGAATACTACTTTTTGGATAAGAATAACTTTTTCAGAAATAACATATTTAAATACCCTACTTTGTGTGGGTCTTATGCCGCCGTAAAACCCAATGGCCAAACTTTAGTTAGAAATGGAGAATACCGTTTGGATGATTTTTCACGTTATCTGGAAAAGGAGAAATGGTCCGTTTACTTCCCTTCATTGCAACAAGTGGAAGATTCAAATTCTAATGATTAAACCTTGACATCCAAAGCATCCCTAAACGCATTACCGACCAGCATAAAAGCCATCACCAAAAGCATGATGCAAAGTCCTGGAATTAACGCCAAATAGGGTTTGCCCAAAATAATATAATTATAATGGTCTTTTATCATGGCGCCCCAACTAGCCATTGGTGGTTGTGCACCAATTCCCAAGAAACTTAAACCACTTTCAATAAGAATAGCAGCCGCAAAATTAGCTGCAGAAATTACAATTAAAGGACCAAAAATATTAGGTAGAATATGTTTTGTAATGATCCGGTAGTCACTAAATCCCAATGCCCTTGCCGCCGTTACAAATTGCAACTCTTTTGCACTAATAATCTGACCTCTTACCACTCTCGCCACTTCTACCCACATGGTTAGGCCAACAGCTATAAACACTTGCCAAAACCCTTTTCCTAAAGCCAAGGTAATGGCTATAACCATTAAAAGGGTTGGAATAGACCATGTGACATTAATAATCCACATGATTACAGCATCTATACGCCCACCATAGTAGCCTGCCAAGCTTCCTAAGATTAGCCCTATAACCAATGAAATAATCACCGCTATAAACCCTATAAAAAACGATATTCTTGACCCTATGAGTATACGACTTAAATAATCTCTTCCATATTTGTCCGTACCAAATAAAAATGTTCTGGTTTCAATAAAATCGTTATACTTTCCTGCTGGAAATCGGCTCAACTCTATTTCCTTTTCTAAACCTTGTAGCGCATCACTAGTATATTCTATATAACTCAAATTACCATCTGCAACCTTGTAGGACTGAATGGGTATTTCAGTATCTGTATTGGTACTGCCAAAAAACAGTTTGTCCAAAGCACCTTGTTCAGTTATTATACCAGACGGTATTCTAAGCATATCCACCTTAAATCCAGGCGATTTAGAATGTATTGACAAATGCATTTGATTGGCATTTCTTGAAGCATCCGGAGCAAGAACGTATGCCATAACGGATATTAAACCAATCAGACCAATAATAGCTAAACTAAAAACGCCCCAAAAATTTCGTCTAAATTTTTGGAGCGCAAAGCTTGTTAATGAATTATTTTGGCTTGCCATTTCAAAGGTTTAATTCTTCACTGAAGTGGCTACTTTATTTTTTATGGAATAAGACATCTTTAAGTCGTTTAACACATTTAAAGCTTCTTCGATGTAAACGTCCCTCGATAAATTTTGATGCCAACGCGCACGTTTTTCGCTTAGAACACTGTCTTGCTCCATAAGTTGAACCTCATAAGGCAATGACGCAAATGTAAGGTCAGTTTGATACTCAGAAAGCTTTTCAAATCGCTTTATTTCTTCATCGTTCAGCTCCATCTCTTTGCGATATTCATCGTAATTCAACGAATAAGTTTCACGGTCTCTAATTGATTTTACCCATTTCGCATTAGCGTCTATTAACTTTAACTGTTCGTTATTGGCCATTCTAGCCTTACTCTTGGCAATTGTAGTTTCATAATCGAAATAATTGTCCCATTCTTCGTAAGATGCAGGGTCTATTTTATCCCATGGCAATGGATTATTTGTGTCTTTCTCACCAATATTAATATAACTATAACGGTCCGGTACAACAACATCACTTTTTACACCTTCTAACTGCACTGAACCACCGTCAATACGATAGTATTTTTGGGTAGTAAATCTCAAAGCTCCCAAGTCGCCATTAGAATTATTTCTCACCCAACGATTCAAATCGAAAATAATCTGCACAGTCCCTTTTCCGTATGTTTGTTCGCTACCAAGTATTATAGCACGTTTATAATCTTGCATGGCCGCAGCAAATATTTCTGAAGCAGAGGCGGACAATTCGTTAACTAAAACTACTAGAGGCCCATCCCAATAAATGCTTTCATCTGTATCAGACATCACTTCCTTAGGCTCACCCGTTGTTTTTACTTGAACTACAGGACCTTTTTCTATGAACAAACCGACCATTTCCACAACAGTCTGTAAAGATCCTCCTCCATTATTCCTTAAATCTAAAACAAGGCCTTCTACATTTTGCTCCTTCAATCTAATTAGCTCTTTTTTCATATCTGCTGCTGCTGTCCGTTTGGAGCGGTCATCAAAATCTATATAAAATTTCGGTAAGTTAATAACACCAAATGTTTTTCCATCGCGATCAACCGTTGATGATTTTACGAAGGTCTCTTCAAGCTCTACAACATCTCTTATTATAGAAATATTTTCAATTGTACCGTCAACTTTTTTTAATGTCAACGTTACCACAGTACCTTTTGGGCCTTTTATGAATTTAATGGCATCATCAAGGCGCAACCCTACAATATTTACCGCCTCATCTTCATCCTCTTGCTTTACTTTGATAATTTCATCTCCAACTTCAAGTTCATTGGCACGCCAGGCAGGACCTCCACTAATTAATTCTACAACAGAAATTGCATCACGTTTTTTTGACAAACGTGCTCCGATACCTTCAAAATTCCCAGAAATAGATTGGTCAAATCGCTCTTTATCTGCTGGCGGCAGATAGGATGTATGTGGGTCATATTCTTCAACCAAAGCATTGATATATACACTAAACCAATCATTGCGATTTCTATCGTCTATATAACCATGAAGCTCATCGAGTATTTCTTTAGTTTCCATACGAGCCTGCTCTTCGAGTTCTTTTAAACTTTTCTTTTCGCTTCCTTTAGTAGTTTCATTTTCTGGAGAAAACTCACTTTCTGGCATATTTGTTGAATCAATTTCATTATCGCGCTGCGCAATTAAATCGTCATAATTAGCTATGGAAGAGAATTTTAACTGCTTACGCCATCGCTCTTTCATTTCGCGCTTAGACTGCACATAATCCAAATTCTCGTAATCAGCGGAGAAAACCTCATCCTTATCGTAATTAAAAGATTTGTCTAAAATTGAAGCATATAATTTTTTAGATTCCTCGACTCTTTGAAGCAATCTTTCGTGGGTAAGATTGAAAAAAGTTAAATCATAAGCTTTAATTTGATCGTCGATATCATATTTATAGGCCTCAAACTCCTTGATGTCCGACGCATAGAAATAGCGCTTGTACGGATCTAGGCGGTTAATATATTCTACAAAAACATTTTGAGAAAAATCATCATCTAATTCTTGCGGACTAAAATGACCTTGATCTAACAAATATGTAATTAACTGGATTAATACCTTATCCTTATCCGAATTGTCGAATGTCTTGTTTGTAAAGCTGCATGATGCAAAAGCAATGAGCAATGCAAACAACAAAAATTTATACTTCCCTCTCATTAGTAATTTTTATAGCTTTTAAGAATATTAAACAATGTCTAACTACGTATCATGGATACAATTCTCAAATTTTCACTAAAATAGAAGAAAAAACCATGCCATAAAAAATAGCGGCACTAATTTTTTGTTAAAGAGATTGAATCCGTTGTTCATTTGCTTTTTAGTATTTTTACAACCTAATCTCATTGCCGAATTTATGTCCAAACGTCCTTTAATCTTAGTCACCAATGATGATGGAATTACCGCACCTGGTTTAAGAACTTTAATTTCTGTGATGCATACGATTGGAGATGTTGTAGTTGTAGCACCAGATAGCCCTCAAAGTGCAATGGGCCATGCCATTACAATAAATTCTACACTTCACATTGAAAAGGTAAATATTGACGGTAAACAACCAGAGTATGCTTGCTCTGGCACACCAGCGGATTGCGTTAAACTAGCCGTTAATGAAATTCTAGATAGACGGCCGGATATTTGTGTTTCTGGAATAAATCACGGATCCAATTCTTCTATAAATGTGATTTATTCTGGCACTATGAGTGCCGCTTTAGAAGCAGGGATTGAAGGTATTCCAGCAATAGGTTTTTCCTTATTAGATTACAATTGGAATGCTGATTTTGAACATTGTAAATTGTTTATAGAAACCATTACAAAAGAAGTCTTAAAACATGGTCTATCTGATGGTGTTGTTTTAAACGTAAACATTCCCAACAAGAAACAAGGCAAATTAAGAGGTATAAAGGTTTGCAGGCAGGCCCGAGCCAACTGGAAGGAAGAATTTGATAAACGCACCAATCCCATGGGACGTGATTATTACTGGCTTACTGGATCATTTGTAAATATGGATAATGGTGAAGACACAGACGAATGGGCCCTGGCCAACGGCTACGTTTCCGTGGTACCTGTACAGTTTGATCTAACAGCACATCATGCCATAAAAAGTATTAATACATGGAACTTAAATGACTAAAAAAGATATTCTCATAGGGTTTTTAGTAGGAGTTGTCGCTAGCCTTTTCGGTTTAATATTTGCGATTCAGATTTTTGGGCAATCCGATGATTGGGGCCTTGTTATTGAAGAGTCCATAAAGCAAGGATTTTTCACGAAATTAATGAGTATTGGAGCCCTTTTGAATTTAGGTGCATTCTTTGTTTTTATTAGAAAGCGGCAAGACAATCGTGCAAAAGGCGTTCTCATAGCCACACTTTTAGTTTTAGCGCTTACCTTGGTTATAAAATTTTTGAGATAAAATGAGGTATTATATCATTGCGGGTGAAGCGTCTGGTGATTTACATGGATCTAACCTTATGAAGGCTTTACTAAAGCAAGACTCCAATGCAGACATGCGATTTTGGGGAGGTGATTTAATGAAAGCTATTGGAGGAGAACTTGTAGTACACTATAAGGACCGCTCTTTTATGGGCTTTGCTGAAGTCTTAATGAACCTTAAAAAAATACTAGGACTCATCTCTTTTTGTAAAAAAGACATCGCAGCATTTAAACCTGATGTGGTTATTTTCATTGACAACTCTGGTTTTAATCTAAGAATTGCCAAATGGGCCAAGGCAGAGAACTTAAAAACACAGTATTACATATCACCACAAGTTTGGGCCTCCAGAGCAGGTAGAGTAAAAAAAATAAAACGAGATATTGATGAAATGTACGTCATCTTACCCTTTGAGAAAGCATTTTATGCTTCTCATGGCTATGAGGTTCATTTTGTAGGGCACCCTTTGATTGATGCAATTGCAGATAGACCATTGGTTAATGAAAACGCTTTTAGAAAAGAACATAATCTGGGCAGCAAACCAATTATAGCGTTATTGCCGGGAAGTCGAAAACAAGAAATCAATAAAATGCTAAATGTTATGCTTAAAATGGTGAATCATTTTAAGGACTATAAATTTGTAATAGCCGGTGCTCCAAGTCAAGATTATGGATTTTATCAATCCTTTATAAAAGGTAATAACGTTGCATTTATTTCTAATAAAACATATGACCTGCTTAGTATTTCGTTCGCTGCTCTTGTAACTTCTGGAACTGCTACTCTAGAGACAGCACTTTTTAAGGTGCCTCAGGTAGTCTGTTATAAAGCTAACTTTATTTCTTATCTCATTGCCAAACGAATTATTACATTGAAATACATTTCATTGGTAAATTTGATAATGGACAGGACCGTTGTTAAAGAATTAATTCAAAACGAATTAAATGAGGAACAACTCAAAATGGAACTTCACGCCATTTTACAATCAAGTAAACGTGAAACCTTATTTTTGGATTATTATGACCTGGAGCAAAAACTTGGAGGTAAAGGCGCTAGTGAAAATGCAGCTCAATTAATTTACAGCACTATTAATAATTAAAATTTAAACGATTTTCCTAATTCTAAAGACCTCAAACTTTATGAAGCGCTCACTTTCCTTATTGCTCCTTATTCTATTGGTTAGTAGCTGCAAATCAGGAAAGAGTTACACAGCAAAAAAACAACCAACAAGAACGATTGAAGTTAACAATCCCAAACCAGCATCAAACGAGGCAAAAGCGATTGTAAACTACGCAATGACGTTTGATGGAACACGCTATAAATATGGAGGCACAACAAAACGCGGTATGGACTGTTCTGGTCTGATATATACCAGTTTTAAAAAACATAACATTGCACTTCCAAGAACCACTTCAGATTTAAAATCTACAGGAGATTGGATAGACCTCAAAGAGGTTAATGTTGGCGACTTGGTATTTTTTGCCACCAAAAAAAATAGTAGGAAGGTTAACCATGTTGGTATTGTTACCAATGTAAGGACTGGCAATGTTGAGTTTATCCATGCCTCTAGCAGTAAAGGTGTTATGGTTTCTTCAATCGCTGAAAAGTATTGGTACTTTGCCTTTGTACAAGCGAGGCGTATACTGTAATCTTTTTCTTATAACATATTTTCTTTTTATTATATTAGTATCTCATTATCATGAGGTTACTGAATTTTAATATCATTCGATTACTACTTTTTTTAGTTCTAGGCGTTCTAATTGGGCGCTATATCTCATTTGATATTACCCTTGTTTTTTCCAGTTCTCTTAGCCTTGTAGTTATCGTTGGGGTTTCGTGGTTTTTGTTGCGAAAGAAAATTGTAAGACATCCTTTTTTCGCAGTACTTGTTTATCTCACCATGACCTGTATTGGATATACCTCCTACATCATTAATATAGATAGGAATAAACCCAATCACTATGCGCACATATTAGCTCCCAACCAGCCATCTGATTTTATTTTACAAATTACAAAACGACTTAAACCAGATTTATACAACGAAAAATATATCGCTTCAGTTTTATCCATTAATAAACAAAAGGTTATAGGTAACCTCTTAATAAATATGAGAAAGGATAGCACATCAAATAATCTAGATGTTGATACTGTCATATTTACATCAGCACAAGTTAGCCCTATTCAGGGCCCTTTAAATCCTTATCAATTTGATTACAGCAAATATTTAGAACTACAAAACATCTATCATCAACTCTATCTTGCTGATTCAGCTATAAAAACTTTAAGCACAGAAAAGACTAGCATTTATGGTTATGCCGATGCCCTAAGGAAAACCATAAACACTGAACTTAAAAAAGCTGGATTTAAACCAGATACAATGGGCATTATAAATGCTATGCTTTTAGGTCAGCGTCAAGATATAGACAAAACAATTTATAACAACTATATTAACGCTGGCACCATACATATCCTAGCGGTATCAGGTTTACATGTAGGTATAATCCTAATTATCTTAAATACACTTTTTAAACCTTTGCTTTTTATAAGGTATGGTTACGTGATTGAACCAATACTAATCGTTTTTTTACTTTGGTTATTTGCCATTGTTGCAGGTCTTTCACCGTCTGTAACACGGGCGGTAGCAATGTTTAGTATTATTAGTATTGCTATGCACTTAAAACGACCAACCAATATTTACAATACTTTAGCGATTTCGGCATTTTTAATTCTCCTTTTTAAACCAAGTTTCCTATTTCAGGTAGGTTTTCAAATGAGTTATTTGGCGGTACTCGGCATTGTGAGCATTCAGCCTATTTTCTATAAAATGTTGCGATCTAAGTATTGGATATTTAATAAAATGTGGCAGATATTCACCGTAACACTTGCTGCTCAAATTGGTGTACTTCCCATTAGCCTCTTTTATTTTCACCAATTCCCTGGATTATTTTTTGTCTCTAACCTCGTTGTTATTCCATTTTTAGGATTGGTACTAGGTCTTGGGCTACTGGTTATTGTGTTGTCTTTATTAAATGCATTACCAATCATCCTAGTTATGGGATACAGCACCATTATTGAAAGCCTTAATGCCTTTATAGGTTGGGTTGCAACCTTCGAGGCGCTTCTATTTAGAGATATTCCGTTTAATATCTTTCAAGTTGTTGGATGTTACATTATTGTAGTGGCTATTCTACAGTTTTATAAAACAAAATCTGCAAAGTGGGTAATGTTGTGTTTAGGGAGTATAATTGCACTTCAAGGCAATACACTTATAAGTAACATTAATTCTCAAAAAGAAGCACTAGTTATTTTTAATAAAAGTCGGCATACTGTGATTGGCCTACAAAATGGCAAGCATCTTAGTTTATTTCAAAATCTTGATTCTACCGAAACCCTAAACGACAATCTACTTAAAAACTACAAGGTCGGAGAAGGTATAACCGATATAGATCTGCAGCAAATAGAACCTGTTTATAAATTTAATAGTGAATTACTTTTAGTGATAGATAGTATTGGAGTTTATCAAAATATTTCCTTTAAGCCTCAATATATTTTATTACGGAATTCCCCGAAAATCAACCTAAATAGAGTTATTGATCATTTGCAGCCTAAAATCATTATTGCAGACGCTAGTAATTACACAAGTTATATAAACCGCTGGAGGTCAACCTGCAAAAACAGAGGTGCCAATTTTCATTATACAAAGGAAAAAGGCGCCTTCATTGTAAATGGCTCTACTCCTTAAAGGTAGCTTTAAATGACTTGTAGTATTCATTGAATTGTTCTTGAGAGGTCATTTCCTTGTACTTATCTGACTTAAAGAGTTTTAAATACAACTCTATTTGCTGAGGCTTTAAGTATCCAGAAATTGGAGCAATAAAGTTTGCTTCTTCATCAAAAAACACCATAGTTGGATACGCCGAAACCCTTAAATAACGTGTAAACTCATGTGCACTGTTGCGCCGGTTGGCCTTAGCAGGGTCGTAGTTAGGATTGGCAAAAGTATTTTCCTTGTAGGTGACATTAGAATTTCCCTCCCCATTAAACTTTACCGCGTAGTAATTCTTGTTTATATAATCCACTACATCTGGATTATGAAAGGTATTCTTATCGAGTAATTTACATGGACCACACCAATTGGTATACACATCCATAATAATTTTTCTAGGCTCATTCTTTTGAAGGGCAATTGCTTCTTCAATGGTCAACCAATTGATTTCTTGAGCAACGGCACCTTGCACCAAAGCAAAAACGACGAGTAGGTTTAAAAGTATTTTAGTATTCATAATCGATTTGTAGCAAACTATAGTCCGAACTTACAAAAAATGCTCCTAAGCTAGGAGCATTTCAGTTTATTTTAACGATTCTAACTATCGTACGCCATGCATTAAACGTTTTAATAATGGATGAAGCATTAGTGACACCAATCCAAGTCCTATAGGAATTATAGTAAATATTAAAAAGAATGTTGATAAGCTATAATCCTTCGTAATCTGCTCAATATCCCCACCTACATAGTGAGCTAATTTATTACCAATAGCAATAGCTAAATAGTACACGCCAAACATAAAAGCAATCATCCTAGCAGGTATAAGTTTACTGAGATAAGATAAACCCATTGGAGATAAACAGAGTTCACCGAGCGTGTGGAACAAATAGGCAAATACCAACCAAGCCATGCTTAAACTGGCAGTTTCTGCTCCAGATGGCACATTGCGCGCACCAAAGGCCAAGAATGCAAACCCTATACCAAGTAAAAAGAGACCTAAAAAGTATTTTACCGAGGCTGGAGGATTATATCTGCTATCCCACCATTTTGTAAATAAAGGTGCAAAAATAATTATGAATAAAGAATTTAATATAGCAAACCATGTCACTGGCACCTCGGTTTCGGTAGATTGAAATTCTACAGAAAGCTTATAGATAACAATTCCCCAAACAATCACAAAACTAAAGGCTAAAATCACATTAGAGAGTCCAATACGCTTATAGGTTTGTCTAAACAAGCTATAGAGTACGTAGGTAATAATTGCCAATGGTACAACGGTTACTATAAGGTCCACAATTTTGAATAAGGTAGCTGCATTGCCCTCTAAGAGTCTATTTGTAAAATCTCTGGTATAAAGTGGAAGTGACCCAGCTGCTTGCTCAAAAGCCGCCCAAAAAAAGACTGTGAACAAACAAAAAATAGCAAAGGCAATCATGCGATCGCGTTCTATTTTCGCATATCTAGGAATTCTAACAACTAGCAGAACGATAAAAGAAATAGCAGCAACCAAGGCGAAAAATAAAGAATCAGACAAACCTGCTATGCTATAATTTAAAGTCTGAATATCTCCAATTTTACTTAAAGGATCGTTTATAATAAATATTAAGGCAGAAATAACAAATACACCAACTAAAATGTAATCTATAGTCAAAAAAGGATTTCTCTTTTCCTCAGGATGAGCCTTTGCTTCTTCGTCTTTTTGATCCTGAGTTAAAGCGACAGGTTTATCTCCAATATTCCCAAATAGGGCTTGTGCAAAATAAAATTGCAGCATACCAAGGAACATAAATATCCCAGCCAGTCCAAAGCCATAGCTCCAACCAACTTTTTCTCCTACCCATCCGCACAACATAATTCCAAGAAATGCTCCGGCATTAACACCCATATAAAAGATGTTGTAAGCACCATCCTTTTTCTCGTCATGCCCTTCATACATCTTCGAAATAATTGAAGTCATATTAGGTTTAAAAAATCCATTACCAACAATTAAGAAAGCAATTCCAATGTATAAAAAGGTTGGTGTCTCAATAGCCATGGAAGCATGGCCTAAGGTCATGAGCAAAGCACCAATGACCACAGCGTTACGGTACCCAATTTTATTATCTGCTAACCAACCACCTAGGAGCGGTGTGAGATAAACAAAAAGCGCGTAAGTTCCCAGTAAGGACAGTGCTGCAGAAGTATCCCAAGCCCAGCCCGGATTATCACCGATTAATGCTCCTGTTAAGAAGATCACTAAGATGGCTCTCATTCCGTAATAGGAAAAGCGCTCCCACATTTCAGTAAAAAATAGCACGAATAATCCGGCAGGATGCCCCATTACCTTGGTTTGAAAAAAATTCTCAGATGAATTTGACATAGTTTTTGATGTTTAGTTAGTATGTAGAAAACCCTTACAATGATTAACTGTAAGGGCTTGGTAATTGCATATTTAGTTATTGATATCTGGGTCTGCTAATTCGTATTTCTCAGTCTCTAGCATCTCGTGCTCATCGTCTTCAGCACCATGTGTTAGTCTTTTCAGAGGTTTCAGAATAAGAATGACCAAGAGTCCAAATAACACACAAAAAATAGTTATCCCAGTAAAAATTGTTAATTCTCCGGCTTCTGAAGCTCCTTCCCCAATTATTCCAGCTACTTTATTTCCTAATCCTGTAGCGGCAAAATATACGCCCATCATTAAAGCACCGTATCTGACAGGAGCAAGTTTTGTTATGAATGACAAAGCCACTGGTGATGCACAAAGCTCTCCCAAGGTATGCAGAAGATAAGCGAAGGCTAACCAATATAATGCAGACTTCCCTAATTCTTCATATTGTAAAGAAGCACCAATCATAAATACAAAACCTAGACCCATGATAATGACACCTGTTGCCATTTTAAATATAGATGAGGATTCTTTTTTTCTATTCTTCATCCATGCCCAAAAAGAGGCAACTGGAATTCCGAAAATAATTATATAAAGTGGGTTAAATGATTGCATAATTGCTGCTGGTACTTCCCAACCACCAATAAATCTGTCGGTTTTTTGTTCAGTGTAAATATTCATTAAACCACCAGCCTGTTCAAAAGCACCCCAAAAGACAATTACAATTAAGAAGGACAACAGTAATACAATAAATCTATCCTTATCGATTAAATTATCTAAATCTTGATATACCGTAATCATAAAACCAACAACCAAGGACAAAAACACAAAGAAAATACTATAGTTTAATATTTCGGACTCCATAAATAACTGAGGAACTGCAACGGACACTATAACCAAAAGACAAAAAATTATCATAGTCTTCGTATTACTGAACATTCTTTTGAAAATAACAGCTATCGATACTGAGTCTTTATCGTTATTATCATGAGAAGGCGCATTACCAACATGCTTTACGTATTTCTGGCCTGATAAATATACTAATTGACCTAGTACCATTCCAATGGCTGCAAGACCAAAGCCTGTGTGCCAACCATACTCAGCTGCTACAAGGCCAACTATCAAACTTGCTGCAGCGGCACCTAAGTTTATTCCTATATAGAAAATAGAAAATCCCTTGTCTCTTCTTATGTCTCCTTGCTTATATAGACCACCAACCATAGTTGAAATATTTGGTTTTAACATGCCTACTCCAAGAATAATTAATAATAAACCTGTATAAAATGCCCATTCTTGTTCAACAGACAAAACACCGTGTCCAGCCACTAAAAGCCAACCACCTATCATAACAGATTTTTTTTGTCCTAATATTTTATCGGCAATTATACCTCCAGGAATGGAGGCTACGTAAACTAACATGGTATACCAGCCATATAAAGCCAAGGCTCTGCCATTGTCCCAGCCAAGTCCGGCATTATCATCTGTTGTTTTAGCCACCATATATAAAGTTAAAATAGCACGCATGCCGTAGTAGGAAAAACGTTCCCACATTTCTGTAAAAAACAAGACATACAGTCCTACTGGGTGCCCAAATAACTCTTTTTGGTGTGGTTGTTTGATTGCTGTTGACATATATAATTTATTAGTTAGTTTAGATAGTTTAGCCTTTTATTTTGGACTCATTGACTTCTTTTGCAGTATCCAATTCTCTTTTATCACCGAGCGTCTTATGAATAAAATTAGTCATTTTTTTATAGAGGTGAAGTCTTGTGTTGCCACCATAGATACCATGGTTCTTATCTGGATATATCATCCATTCAAACTGCTTGTCAGCTTGGATCAAAGCCTCAACCATTCGCATTGTATTTTGCACATGTACATTATCATCTCCTGTGCCGTGAATTAGTAAAAAATCCCCTTTCAATTTATCTACATGGTTTATTGGCGAATTATCATCATAGCCGCTAGGATTTTCTTGTGGTGTGGTCATGTAACGTTCAGTGTAAATGGTGTCATAAAAGCGCCAGCTTGTTACAGGAGCCACAGCAATAGCCATTTTAAAGACCTCACTACCTTTAAACAAGGCGTTACTACTCATAAAACCACCATAACTCCAACCCCAAATGCCAATGCGTTCTGCATCAACATAAGGCAGTTGACCTAATTTTTTGGCTGCTGCAATTTGATCTTCAAGTTCATATTTCCCTAATTCTTTTTGGGTCACTTTTTTGAATTCAGCACCTTTATATCCCGTACCCCTTCCATCTACACAAACCACGATATAACCTTCTTGAGCTAGCATTTGATACCAGTAATCATTTGCACTATTCCAACGATTAGCTACGGACTGTGACCCAGGACCTGAGTATTGATACATAAATAAAGGATAGGTCTTGGAAGCGTCAAAATCAGCCGGTTTAATCATCCACATATTGAGATCATTACCATTGACATCTATAGTACTAAATTCTTTTTTAGAAGTAACATAATTGCCAACTTTTTGGGCGAGAACATCGTTATCCTTAATACTTTTCACCAAGTTGCCCGATTCGGAATCATGCAATGTATACTCTTGAGGACTGGATGCACTTGAATGTGTATTGATAAAGTAGGTGAAATCTGCACTGAAAGAAGCACTATTAGTTCCTTCGGCTTTAGTCAGTCGTTTTTTGTTTTTTCCGTTCAACTTAATGGAATAGACATCTCTATTGATTGAACCATTCTCTGTGGACTGGTAATATATAGTTTTATCTTTTTCGTTAAATCCATAATAATTAGTAACCTCCCAATTACCTGAAGTCACTTGATTTACGAGATTACCGCTTTTGTCATAGTGGTAGATATGATTAAATCCATCTTTCTCGCTGGTCCAAATAAAACTATTGTCCTTTAAAAAAGTGAGGTTAAAAGTTACATCAATGTATGCTTTATCGGTTTCTGCGAGTACTAATTCAGAGGTGTCTTTTTCTGTATTGATGAACCATAAATCAAGTTCATTTTGATGCCGATTCATGTATTGGACACTGAGAATGTTAGATTTATTAGTCCATTTAAGTCTTGGAATATAAAAATCTTCATACGATTTGCCTACCTTAAGTTCGGTTAATGTATTGCTGCTTAAATCGAACAAATGTAGAGATACTTTAGAGTTACCCTCACCTGCTTTTGGATATTTAAAAACTTGTTGGTCTGGGTATAATGCCGAACCGTAGACATCCATGGAGAACTCCGGAACATTGGTTTCATCAAAACGAATAAATGCGATTTTATTACTGTCTTTACTCCAATCGAATGCTCTTACAAAACTAAATTCTTCTTCGTAAACCCAATCTGTAATACCATTAATGATTTCGTTCTTCTTGCCATCAGTAGTTATCTGGATTACCTCATTAGAATCTAAATCCTTAACATAAAGGTTATTTTCCAATCCATAGGCCACTTTGGTTCCGTCTGGTGATAGCGTAGGTTCTTGTATAAGCTGTTCCGAAATCTTGGTAATACTCCTATTAGTAATATCATAAACATAGTATTCCCCTAAACGTGATCGTCTATATATTGGACGCTCGTCTGTTGTGAGAATTACCTTAGATTCATCATCGCTAAAGGAATAATCAAAAAACCCTTTTAGCTCTGATATATCATCGGATGACACCAAGGTGTTGACTTTTTCTAAAGTTTCATAATCGTAAATATCAATTGAAGCTGTTCCGTTTTGTCTATTATAGTTCAATACAGAATACTCTTTGCCGTTGTTCATAGAATGCAAAGCCTGCATCCCTTGGGTTCTAAAGGCACCACCCCATATTTCGTCTAGGGAGATTTGCTTATTTTGACAAAAAATTAAAGAAGTAGTTAAAAAGCCGATTAGGGCTACAATAGGTCTCAATTTCATGAAAGTCAATTTTCGATATAGCAGTGCCAAGTTTACTAAAAATTATGCAAAAAAACCCTATTATTAACAGTAAATCGGCAATTAAAAACGCATATCAACTAAATTTTTAACAATCCTAAGTATCTTTGCACTCATAATTAATTGAACACTATGCCAGAGGCAATTTCAGGCTTTTCTAAACTCTCGAAATCTGAGAAAATAGAATGGCTATTAAACAACTATTTTTCGCAAAAGGAGACAGCCCGACAAATATTAACTCGGTACTGGAATTCTGACGAGATTCTTCAGAAACTTCATGACGAGTTTATTGAAAATACGATTACGAATTTCTACTTACCCTTTGGTGTAGCACCCAACTTTTTAATTAACAATCACCTGTATACCATACCAATGACTATTGAAGAAAGTTCTGTGGTAGCAGCTGCTAGTAAAGCTGCAAAATTCTGGTATGATAGAGGTGGGTTTAAGACTAAGGTCATTTCCACCGAGAAGATAGGACAAGTTCATTTTAATTTTAAAGGTAATTACCAAAAACTAGAATCTTTTTTTCGGGCAATTAAGCCAAAACTAATAAGCGATACGGCTGCTATTACCGAAAATATGGTGAAGCGTGGTGGCGGCATCAAAGACATTGTACTTAAAGACAAGACAAAGGAGCTAACAAACTATTATCAACTCCATGCCACGTTTGAAACGCTTGATGCTATGGGTGCAAATTTTATAAATTCTTGTTTAGAACAATTTGCTACTACATTAAAAAATGAGGCTGCTACGTATGCAAATTTTACTCAAGAGGAAGGCGATATAGAAATTATTATGAGCATTTTATCTAATTATGTTCCTAATTGTTTAGTGCGCGCCGAGGTATCTTGTCCCATTGACGATTTAAAAAGTAAAGATATCTCCAATCCAGAATTATTCGCTCAAAAATTTAAGCAAGCCATTACTATAGCAGAAATTGAGCCCTTTAGAGCAGTGACCCACAATAAAGGCATTATGAATGGTATAGACGCGGTAGTTTTAGCTACGGGAAATGATTTTAGAGCTGTTGAAGCAGGTGTTCATGCCTATGCGTCTAGAACAGGAAATTATCGTAGTTTAACCCATTGCACTGTAGATGATGGAATCTTTAAGTTTTGGATAGAAATTCCTCTAGCCCTTGGCACGGTTGGCGGATTAACCAGTCTACACCCTTTGGTAAAACTAGCTTTAGAATTATTAGAAAAGCCTACCGCAAAAGATTTAATGCAAATTGTTGCTGTTGCAGGTCTGGCTCAAAATTTTGCTGCTGTTAAATCATTAACAACCACCGGAATTCAGCAAGGTCATATGAAAATGCACTTAATGAATATTTTAAATCAATTTGAAGCTACCGAAAAGGAAAAAGCGCAACTTGTGGAGCACTTTAAAACCAATGTAGTTACTCATAGTGCTGTTGTTGCTGCCATAAAGAGTCTAAGACAATAATATAGTGGAAACCTATAGAAGTAACGGGAAATTATTACTCACAGGAGAATATACGGTACTAGATGGCGCCTTGTCTTTAGCACTACCAACAAAGCTTGGTCAAACTCTAGTTGTTGAAAAGAATAATTCGTCACAGCTAACTTGGAAGAGTATTGATGAGAAAGGCAATATTTGGTTTGAAGACTGTTTTAATATCGATGCTATTTTATCCAAAAAAGATATTCCTTTATCAAATAATATCTCTAAGCGCCTTTTAGAAATCTTAAGAGCCGTTAATTCCCTAAAGCCAGGTTTTTTTAACCCTAAAGAAGGGCTATCAATTACAACTACGCTTGAATTCAACAGGCATTGGGGCCTGGGTACATCTTCAACTTTAATCAATAATATGTCCAGCTGGGCTAAAATTGACGCTTACCAATTATTAAAGGCTACTTTTGGTGGTAGTGGTTATGATATTGCATGTGCACAGTACAATGGTTCAGTATTATATCAAATTCAGAAAAATAACAATCCTTTAGTTAGAGCAATACCCTTCAATCCGCCTTTTAGTCATTATCTATATTTTGTCTATCTCAATCTAAAACAGAACAGTAGAGAAGGCATTTCTAGCTACAGAAACCTTAATAAAGTAAATTCAACCGTTATTGACCGTGTAAGTGCTATCACCACTGATATTACTAAATGTAAGTCCTTAGACCAATTCAATAGATTAATCATCGAACACGAAACCATTATTTCAGAATTGATACAACAAGAACCTATTAAACAACGATTATTTAACGATTTTGATGGCGAGGTAAAAAGTTTAGGGGCCTGGGGCGGAGATTTTATTTTAGCAACTTCAAAAAACAATCCAAGCGATTATTTTAAATCTAAAGGGTTAGACATCGTTATTCCATTTTCTAAAATGGTTTTAGGTTGATTTAGTCCTTTTTTGAATAAAAAAAAGCCCTACCTGATGGTAGAGCCTTTTTCATTATTATAATTTTTTTTAATAAACCGTCTTCGCTCGATTATCTTCAATATCAGCAGCTTTCTCAAGTGCTTGGTATACTTTACCCTGTACTTGATTTCTTCGTTCAGAATTAAGTCTATTCATAATTGCGGTATAATTATCAAGCTCAGTTGCCTCATTAATTTTAGTGACCTCAATAACGTAAACCCCTTTTTCTCCATCAATTGGTTGAGATGTAGCTCCTTGACTTAAACCAAACGCGGCACCAACAACTTTTGGCTCAACCCCTGCGCCAGATAACGTTGTATTGTTCATAGTTATTGCGGCAGCTGTTCTAGAACTCTGCCCTTGATTCTTAGCAATTTCGTCTACGCTTGTAGCTGTAATTTTCTCTCGAATCATTTTGGCTTTCTTTTCTTTTCTAATCTCTGGAAGAGCGGTAATTGAAGCATCTTCAACACTCATTAAGCCTTCTTCATTTTTCTCAACGACTTTAACAACTATAAAACCGAAATTAGCAATTGGGAAGTTTTTATAATCTCCTATTTCCGTGTCCCCTTCAAATGTCCATCTTACAACTTGTCTTTGACTTCCTAAACCTGGAATATTTTCATCTAATTCTTTAAATGTAATAGGCTTTACAGGTAACTCACGTTCTTCCGCTAAAGTGTTAAAATCACCATCCTTAGCAGCAATTTCAAACTTAGACATTTGATTGAATACGTCTTGCAAGGTTTGCTCAGAAGGTTCAATTTTGTCTGCTAAGGTTGCAATTTTCAATGTTCTATTAAAGCTTTTTTGCTCTAAGATTTCAATAACATGATAACCAAAAGATGTACCTACCACATCGATATCTCCTTCTTCATTTTCAAACGAAAAAGCCTTAAATTCTGGAGCCATACCAGCATTGTAAGCAAATTCTAATTCTCCGTCTTGTTCATTACTTACCTTATCTGATGATAAATCTAGTAAATCCAAGAACTTGGACCGCCCACTTTTTATCTCAGTAAGTATACTGTCCGCCATCTGAGCAGCTTCGTCTGCAGTTCTGGTAATAGTAGCATCTGCTCTACTTGCACCAGCAAATGGCACTAAGATATGTCTTACTTTTACCGAATCTGCCAATTCTTTAGTATCAATTACCTTAGACAGCTTAAAATAACCTGCATCCTCATAAGGCCCATAATATTCACCTACTTCAAGATTCAATAAACTATCCTTTGCCGTTGCTGGTAATTCAACTGCCCTTAAGAAGGAATCATTGAATTTGATATCAGAATTATAATTGATAAAATCTTCTAAATCCTCGGCATTATCAAATCCCTGTATAGTGTCTGTATTCTTGCTACTCTCGTTATACTCTGTTCGATCCGCTTTAAGTGCTAACAATCCAGCTTTTATAGCTTCCTTATCGGCTTTTGAAGCCTCTTCCTTAAACTCAACATATACAACCTCTCTGGTAGCATCAGTTTTGTACTTCTCCTCGTGGTCAGTGATATAAGTCTTTATATCGGACTTTGTTACTTTTACTAAGCTATCTGCAATTGAAGTATAAGGTACTTGCACATATTTAATATCAACGGTCTTGGCATCTCCTAGATACTCATCCTTAGCTTCGGCTATGGTAGCTGCTACCCCTGCCTTAATTAAATTGTAGTAGGATTGCTGGATGGCATTGTTTGCTATATTTTGTTCGTTGGTGGTCCAACTATCATAATTAACAACAAAACCTCCAAGAGGTGCAGTCTCACCTCCAAGATCCTTAAGATTGGCAATAAACGCGTTTAAGCGATTGACATCAAAATTTCCGTTTTCGTCTTGAAACTCCGGATAAGAAGAAAAACTATTCTTCAATAAGTCCCTCATTTCGTCCTTCTCCACTACCAATCCTAACTCTTCATACTCGGATTCTAGTACTATTCTACGCAATTCTTGGTTATAGATAGCATTCATAGCTTGAGTAGATGTTTGTCTCCCTCCCGCTCTATCTTGATAGTTTTTTACTTTTTGCTGGAATTCAGTTCTATTGATATCCTTACCGTTTATGGTTGCTACAACATCCTGAGGTGCTCCTGTAAAAGCATCAGAATTTTTAAACAAGTCTCCAATTACGAAAGAAAACAAGGCCAATGCAATGACCAAAATCAAAATTAATGAGCGCTGTCTAATTTTATTTAAAACTGCCATAGTTATCTGTTGTTTCGTTTAAATAAGTTTGCGAAAATAGTACTTTCTAGCTAATAATAAAAGGAGAATACCCGATTTTACACTATTGAAAATCTGTTTAATCCTCTTCGGAAATTTGCAAGAGGATAACATCTATTTTTGTTGAAGATGCTTCAAGGATTTTAAACTTGAAATTTTCAATTTTAATCTCGTCATTTTCTTTAGGGATTTCTTGAGTTTCGTTGACGATAAGTCCTCCCAAGGTTTCGTAATTCTCACTTTCTGGAAGATTCAATTTATAGGTTTCATTGATGTAATCTACCTCTAAGCGCGCTGAAAATTTAAATGATGTTTCGTCTACCCTTTTTTCAATTAACTCAACGGTATCGTGCTCATCTTCAATTTCACCAAAAAGTTCTTCAATAATGTCTTCTACGGTCATTATTCCCGATGTGCCTCCGTATTCATCGATTACAACAGCCATACTTCGTCTCTTTTTTGTGAGAATATTTAGTACATCTTTTATCAATATTGTTTCTGGCACAAATCCTACAGGAATAATAACAGACTTAATAGATTTAGGCTTTTTAAACAGCTCAAAGGCATGTACATAACCTAAGATATCATCAATGGAATTTTTATAAACAATAATCTTGGTTCGTCCCGTATCTATAAAGAGCTGTCTTAAATCTTCAATGGAATCTGAAATATCAACAGCTGTAATTTCAGTTCTTGGTACCATAACCTCACGAGCTTTTACCTCAGAGAACTCTAGTGCATTTTGAAAAATCTGAATTTCACTATCCACATCCTCATGATCTTCAAAGGACTCCATTTGTTCGCTTATGTAATTACCAAGTTCAACTTTAGTCATTGCCAAAACCGCATCTTCTCCTTGTGCCTTAAAGAGATATTTTAAAATGGCATCTGAAATCCAAATCACAAAATCTGATACCCAAGAAAAAATCAAATAAAACAAATAGGTAGGTAAAGCCAGCACTTTAATTAGTGTATTGGCATATATTTGAAAGAATACTTTTGGCAAAAATTCAGCAGTTATAAGTATAACCAAAGTGGAGATAATAGTCTGTGACAATAATTGTAAATCTACTAACATATAGTTCGCAAAATTACTTTGAGCAGGGAGCATGGATTGAAACCAATCTACCAAAACATCACCCATCTTAAATCCATATATAACCAAAGCTATATTATTACCAATAAGCATTGTGGCAATATATTTTGAGGGCTTAGCTGTTAGGTTAGATAATATTTTACCAAGAAAATCATCTTGTTTTTTCTCTAACTCAATATGGATTTTGTTGGAAGAAACGTATGCTATCTCCATCCCTGAAAAGAACGCAGAAAGCAATAACATAAGTAGTATTATAACTATATCAACAGCCATAACCTACTTTTTATCTCGCTCTTGAAACTTTTTTGAAAAGCGCCTTCTAAAAAAGAACATAAAAACCCCAAGTGCAGCAAAGAACAAAGACATATAAGCCCTATTTCTATCTACTGACCAATTTGAAATAGCGTCCCAAAGAAATAGAACGGCAAAAATGATATAAGCGTACTGAAATATTTGTAAAAGTTTCATTGAGATATAATAAGTTAACCTCACAAAGGTAATTAATTCTTAACAGGACTACCTCCATTAACAGGGACACTTCCCTGCATCTCTAATATCTCATATTTTTCTAGACTCCTGTCGGCATCAATTCCATTGCCATAAATGGGTCCTGTAGTACGCTTAAAGGTAAAGGGTTCATTGGTAAACACCCATTCTAGTTTTTCATTGTAAAACATCTGTTCCGTAAATAGGGTATCTTTTTCGTGCGTAGCAATAATTACATTACCTCTTAGGTCAATGAGGTCGGTATCTGTATAGTAAATGGCATAATTAGCTGTTATAACCGTTTGGTTATTATTCTCGTCATAAATTTTGAGCTCTACACCATCAGGAAATTCAGAAAATCCAAAATTCCTATTTGAGTAATCAAACATTTTTGGACTTATCAAATTGGCCAATAGCCGCACGGTATCCTCCGCAAATTCAGTATACTTTAGGTTTATGTCTTCTGCTTCACCAATTGGTTGATTTTGAAGGACACCTACCTTTTGCACATCTGAGAAATCATTTTGGCACGAAAACAACATAGTCACAGCTAAAACTGTGACTATGCATAATATTTGGTATGACCTAAATTTAAATCGCATTAAATTTTTGGCACTGTAATGGTAATATTAATCCAACATCCTACATTTAATGGCTGGCCAGCATTTCCTTTTTGGAATATTTCTGCTTTTGTTGGTGCACTCGCTCTGTAGCTAGCCGCATTTTGAGCAGCCGTTTTTTTCAGTCTTCCATCTACTCTACCGGCTCTTTCTGCTGTACTTGCAGCTAACCAGAATACAGCACGCTTGCTAAAATTATCACTTCCACAGCTATTAGCACTTTTAGCATACATTGCAGCAATGCTTAAATAAGGTGACCCATCTGATGGATTAAGCTTTAGTGCCTCATTATAATATCTTCTTGCACTGCCATATCTACCTTTAGCTTTCTGGTCGTCAGCAAGTTTTTTGAAAAGCTTGGCTTTTCTTATTGGATCAGTTTCTAATTCAATAGTCTGATCAAAATACTTCTGCTCATCAGTCAACAAATACAAATAAAATGCCGTGTCTGCTGTTGGCTTGATACTGTTCTTTTGCTCAACGAGTTTTAAGAATAAAGGATCTTCCTTACAGCCCTTTGCATACATTCTATTCATGGCTCGTTGTAACCAAACTGTATTTTCTTTATTCTCCTCAAAATCTTTTTCATAAAGTGGCACTAAAACCTCACAGTTTGCTCTATCTCCAAGTTTTTTATCCATACTTGGGATAATTTGATTTTCAAAAGCATTAATTGTAGAGGTATTTCGCCTTTTAATTTGTTTGTCTCTCTTAGATAATGGCTGTCCTGCTTCCTCTTTTTCAACCAGCTTATTAAGCTCTACAGTATACTTATTAGTTATATCTTCTATGATTTCTGTTACATCATCATACTTATCGAACATCTGCTGGGCAGTCTTCTTACCTTCGTCATAAAGATCAACCATTAAAGAAAAGTAAGTGTATAAACCCTTTGGGCTTGTAAAATTAGCTTTATCTTTTGTGTATGCCTCATCGAACATGTTGTAAATCTGTTCCTTAGACATATTAAGCTCCTTTTGGTATTTGTATGCTAATTCAGCTTTGTCATTCAAAACTTCGCCTAACGGATATTTTGACGGAAAATGTTCACGAGCTTGATCGTATAACAACATCAAATCTTTTATAAATGCAAGCTGATCCGCACCAGTAGAATTTTCAATTTTATGCTCTAAAATGTCGTCACCATAGGCATATATTGCGCGATTAAACTTTGGACACTTATTTCTCACGAGCGTCCATGGCTCATAGGCATCATCGTATTTCTTACTCTTCACATAGCTATTGAAGATAGAAAGATTATTCATGCATTCTTCATCTTGCTGTGCGAAACCAAAATTAAAACCTACTAATAAGGCTATTAACATTATTGTTATTCTCGCTTTCATTTTGTAGTCATATTTGTTAGTTATACTTTCTCTGCTTAAACCATCTTGAATTCAAAGATAAGCTTAGATTCAAAGTGAAAAAATTCTCTTGTATTAAATTTTGATTGGTAGTTCCGCGTTGTCCATATTCGAACCCTATATTAGCGTTAGAGAACAATTCGCGAGCACCAAGTGGTAATCCTAGACCAAAAGATATGCCAAACTCATTAATTGATTCGTCTTTAATTACTATACCAGTATTAGAAAAGTTAAATCCAGCCCTGTAAACGACACGTTTATAGTAACCTGAAAATGCATTATACTTTGGAATTATAAAACCTCCAACTGAGAATTGGGAAGCATTTTCAAAGGCTGTAGCTTGATTTCCATAAAATGGATTAGAGAACTCACTTGTATTTTGAAAAGTATACTCGGCACCAACGAACCAATGCTGTGGCCTACCTATGCCAGCCCCTAGGGATATTCTAGATGGTATTTTTAAATCAGTGCTCTGAAGACCTTCACTCTCTAAATCAACATCAATTGAATTTATGACGGTTAATACATCTAAGTCTCTATTATATAAGACACTCGCTAAAGTTCTCTCATTATCTGATGACAAATCACTAATCGGAGAATATGTAGCCGTTGCAGAAAGCTCTAACCTTTCCGAAATCATAGTTTTATAGGCCAAGCCAAAATTTAATTTTAGACCTCTCAATTCTGATCGACTGTCTTCATAGGTTTGAAACTGGGCTAAATCTCCATCAGCTGAGTATGCAAAGGCAACCGCATTGTTTTCAATATTCCCCCAGTTATAGGTGACATCTACACCAGCACTTAAGCCTTTGGTAATTTGATAACCCATGCCCAAGAATATACGATTTAGACCGCCCTCACCGCTGTATCTATTAATTAAATCACCGTTATCATCGACATCATCGAGTTTGTAACCAACTGTTGTTAAAGGTAATAACCCCATTCCAAAACCAAATCGACCAACAGGGATTGACATTGCTATATAATCAAAAATTGCTGTTCCTGTTTGAGCCTCGCCAGAATTACTCTTTAAATTTGTATTGCTAAAAGTCCCTGCAACCGTAAATTTTACAGGCCTACTTTCATTATCAAAAGGGAATCCTTCAACGTTTTTACCAACATAAGATGCAGGATTACGCAGATTCATGTGTATACTATCCAGATATACACTTATGCCTCCCATACTACGATTTTCTACTGTTCCTTTAAGATTTAGGGTTCCTAAACCATAAAATGAATAAGGTGTTGCCGTACCACGTTGCGCAACAGCACCTAAACTCAAAAGACATATACAAACTACTAGGAGCTGTTTTATCATTATTATGTATTATAATCAAGAATAAAATTCAAACCTTCCAAGAGAAAATTTGAATGCGCAAATATGCTATTTTTTAATTGGTTTGACAAAAAATCGGCATCCCCTCCTGTTAAAATAACTGTTAAATCTTGATATACAGCACGATATTCATCAATAACACCATCTATCTCTTTTAGGGCACCAAAAACAACACCAGAGTGAATCGAAGACTCCGTTGTTTTACCAATAAAACTTGTAGGTTGGTTTTTTTCTAATAACGGTAAATTTGCCGTTAAATTATTAAGAGCTGTGTAACGCAATCTTAATCCCGGAGAAATAGAACCCCCCAAATACGCTTTTTTATCATTAATAAAATCGTAAGTTATACAGGTGCCTGCATCAATAATTAATATGCTTTTATAAGGATAATGATATGTAGCAGCAGATACTAAAGCCATACGATCTGCACCTAGGGTATGCGGTGTTTCGTATAAGTTTTTAAACGGAAGCTTTGATTTATATGATAATTGATGCAATTCTAAATCTTCACCAATTTTAGATAAAGTTGATTTTGGTAATCGACCCACGGAAGACACAATAACTGATTCTAATTTGGGATACGCCCTTTTAATGATGTTATACTCATCGAGCAAATCATTAATTGGAAAATCCGTTTTAAAGATTAATTTTCTTTTCTTAAAAACTGCGAGCTTAACGAGGGTATTACCAACATCTATAATAAGATTCATAATAAAGAAGTTGTTGGCTAATTTATAAAATCAATTTTTAGGAATTAAGTTTTGCCAAAACTAAAAATGAATATATATTTGCAACCGCTAAATAGTTAAAGCAAATGGTGCCTTAGCTCAGTTGGTAGAGCAAAGGACTGAAAATCCTTGTGTCCCTGGTTCGATTCCTGGAGGCACCACCATTAAAAACCCGATTCGGCTGAATCGGGTTTTTTGGTTTCATAACTCAATGCTATTCTGAAATAAAACTAAGACTCTTCTAAGTTAAATAATTTAGGGGTAAGTTTATAATAAATGTGCTTTTTTATCATTCATACCCTAAAAAATTTAGGGTTATAATGTCTTTTATCTAATTATCTTGCTTTATACCCTCAAAAAAATATATTTTTGGTTCAGATTATCAATTTTTGAATTTTAAACCTCAAAATTATTATGAAAAAAATCGAAGCCATTATCAGAAAATCAAAATTTACTGATGTCAAGGAGGCCTTGCATAATGTAGGGGTTAACTTCTTTTCTTACTGGGATGTTACTGGTTTAGGAAATGAAAAAGAGGGCCATGTCTATCGAGGCGTTACGTACAGTACAAGCGATATTCAGCGTCGCTATCTCTCAATAGTGGTAAATGATGATTTTGAAGAATTAACTATTAAGGCCATTTTAGATTCTGCCTCAACTGGTGATGTTGGCGATGGAAAAATTTTCGTTTCTGACATTCAAGAATGCTACCGTATTAGAACAGGAGAAAAAGGAGGTCAAACACTTAACTAGATTATATGGAAGTTCTTACTACAAATAATGTTTGGATGATGATCTGTACAGGCCTAGTGTTTTTTATGCACTTAGGTTTTGGCTTATTAGAAATAGGATTGACAAGACAAAAGAATACCTTAAATATTCTTTTTAAGAATATGTTTATTATCACCGTTGGACTTTTACTGTATGCCCTTATTGGCTTTAACTTAATGTATCCAGGAGATTTTAACGGTATTCTTGGTTTTGCTGGGTTTGGTTTAGACTCACCTCTTACGACAAGCGGAAATTTAGATTTGGCATACAATACTGGCTATACCTATTGGACAGATTTCCTCTTCCAGGGTATGTTTGCCGCTACCGCAGCAACCATAGTTTCTGGAGCAGTTGCTGAGCGTATAAAAATTGGTCCTTTCATGGTGTTTACTGTACTTTATGTAGGCCTTGTATATCCAATTGCAGGATCTTGGAAATGGGGAGGTGGATTTTTGGATGAAATAGGGTTCTACGATTTTGCGGGCTCTACTCTTGTGCATTCTGTTGGAGGTTGGGCAGCATTAGTCGCTGTGGTACTACTTGGTGCACGTATTGGAAAATTTAAAAATGGAGTTTCAAAAGCCATTCCAGGTCATAATATTCCTTTAGCAACTGCAGGAGTCCTAATCTTATGGCTAGGATGGTTTGGTTTTAATGGCGGATCGGTATTATCCGCAGATCCCGAAGCAACGTCCCTTACATTAGTTACCACCTGTTTAGCTGCTGCAGCTGGTGGTGTATCCTCTGCAATGGTGTCAACTTTATTATATAAAAATTTGGATTTGACCATGTTTCTTAATGGAATCTTAGGAGGTTTAGTTGGTATTACTGCTGGAGCAGATGTTATGTCTCCCACAGACGCCATTATTATTGGAGTGGTTTCGGGAGGCTTAATTGTATTTGCTGTAAGCCTAATCGACAAATTAAAATTAGATGATCCCGTTGGTGCTATTGCTGTACATTTGGTCTGTGGTATTTGGGGTACTTTGGCGGTTGGAATTTTTGGTTTTAAAGCTGCCACCAATGACGATGGAGAATTATTAAATGACAGTGGGCAGATTGTCAGCACACTATCTGAGGCCGCAAATGAGATTGCCTTTTTACCTCAGCTTTATGGCGTACTTGCCTATGCAGGGTTTTGTATAATTTCATCATTTCTCATCATATTCAGTTTAAAAATGACTGTGGGCATAAGAGTATCTGCACGGGAGGAGCTAGAAGGTCTTGATGCACACGAGCACGGCATGGATGCATACCCAGATTTCCGACTTAATGAGCATTAATTAGATAATGATAGACTAAGAAACCTTGAAGTATGGCTTTGAGGTTTTTTTAGATTAAATTACTTAAGCTGAGTTTCGACTTGCATTGATATTTCCGAATAAGGAACGCATTACCATTTTCTCAAATACCGCGATTTTTTCCTCATCCTTCACTTCTGCTTTCTTTAATTCTTGCATTTTTTTCAAAGCATATTGCTGTATGGTAAGCAGCGGTAGCACAATAGATTCCCTAACTGCTATAGAAGCTTTAGCCACCGGTTCATTTTCCATCAACGCTTTAAAGCCTGTGAGTTTCAATATAAGCCGTCTTGTTATTTCATACTCTTTATATATTAGCTTCCAAAAATCACCATATTCTGGGTCTTCTGCCATATACCTTGTTAAATCAAAAAATGATTTTGATAAGGACATCATGCTATTAGCAATCAAGGTTCTAAAAAACCTAGAGTTTTGAAATAAATGTTGAACTTTTTCAAATTCACCCTTCTCTTCATAATATTGCAAAGCAGTACCAACGCCAAAAAACCCAGGTACGTTCTGTTTCAATTGACTCCACGACCCAACAAAAGGAATGGCTCGCAAATCCTTAAAATCTAAACCTTCGGCCTTTCCTCGTTTAGAGGGTCGACTTCCTATATTCGTTTTAGCATAATATTTCAACGTACTCATATGCTCTAAATAAGATAAGAACTTAGGGTGTGCTTTAAAATCTACGTAAGCTTGATAACTAAGGTCAGCCAAATTATCCATTACGGCTTTGTCGTCAGGTTCCATCTCATGATTTTTATCATTTAGACGATTCATTATTCCAGAACTAATCAGTTGCTCCATATTGTATTGGGAGGATTCGAGTGTACCAAAGTTAGAACTAATGGTTTGGCCCTGGATGGTCAATTGAATCTCTTTATCTTCAATAGTTGGCCCTAATGATGCATAAAATTGATGTGTTTTACCACCTCCTCTAGCTGGCGGCCCTCCTCTACCATCGAAGAAAATAACATCAATATTATATTTTCTTGATAAAGCCGTGAGTGCCTCCTTTGCCTTAAAGATTCCCCAATTTGCCATAAGATATCCACCATCTTTAGTACCGTCACTAAATCCTAACATAATAGTTTGCTTATTGCTTCTGCCTTCTAGGTGCTTTCTGTAATGCGAATTGGTATACAACTCCTCCATTACGGCAGGTGCCGCTTGCAAATCGGTTACGGTTTCAAATAATGGTACGATATCTGCCGTAAGGGTCTCATGGAAGGCCACAATTTTCAACATTGCAAATAACTGCAATACATTTAAAGTCGTTTGGTTATTACTAATGATGTAACGGTTGCATGCTATTTCGCCATTAGTCTCTTGAATAGACTTCATGGCTTTTATGGTTTCGGCTATATTAATCGCTTGTTCGTCTTTAAAAACTATCTCACCTATCTCACCTGAAATCGAGGCTAAATGTAATTTCTGATCATTTTCAGAAAGCTCGAAGAAGTTGGACGGGAACAGATCACTTCCATTCTCAATGAGTTCACCTACCAATGCTCTAAACATACTATCGTGTACACGACTGTCTTGTCTTATGTCTAAACTTCCAAAATGATAACCAAATAAGGTTGTTTTATTAATCAAAGAAGTCACCTTATCCACAAATAACGATTGATGTTCCTTCACCAAGATCTCTCGTATCTCAATAAGTTCATTTCTAAATTCCTGTAATGCGATTTGATTATCTTTATAAAGTAAGGTATTGTGCAAACGATGATTCAAGTTAATTACACGATCTCTAATGCCTTTGAAGGTAAGCCTTCTCCTTAAGTACTTAATATCTTTTATGTAATTCTTTAGAATTGATTCTTTGAGCTTTTTCGCGACATTAAGTGTAATTTCTGGCGTCACAAACGGATTGCCATCTCTGTCACCACCTGGCCAAAAGCCTATGTTCACTATAGAGTTGTCAATTTCTCGATAATCGAAAATATTTTGTTGTACATAATCATATATACTGCCAAAGGAATGATAAAATACATTCTTAAGGTACCAGATAAGATTAACCGCTTCGTCGTAAGGCGTAGGCTTTTTATCCTTAAAGAAGGGCGTTTTACCAAGCTGCCCAAGGAGACTTCGAATCTCTGGTAAATTATCAACTTTAATAGCCTCGGCCAAATCGGTTATAATGCCCAAAACAGTCCCTGGATAAAATTGCGTAGGATGAGCAGTAAGTACTATTCTAACATTAAATGACTCAAGATAATCTTGGAGTAGTTGGGTTTTGTTTTCTGCTGCTGCATTTTCTTTTAAACTCCGCAATGACCCTACACCTTCCATATTATTTACAACTGCAAAGGCCGCATCTTCAACCGCATCAAACAATACCACCTGACGCTCGATATATTGTATAAACCTAAAGAGTAAATTAATTTGGCTTTTTTCAGATCGTCTCGCTTGATATTTTTCAAAAAAAGTATTTACAATAGTGGTTGGATCGTCTTTATGCTCAAAGCCAAGTTTACAGGTTTCATGAAATAAGGGCAAAAGCGCGACCGTTTTAGAAATCGTATCAAAAGGCAGTGTCATAAAAATACTGTTATAGATTTGATACTTGGAAAGTACATTTTGATTAAAGCGAATAAGCTTTGGTTCTGTATGCATAAAATTGATTTCTTTTGATTCTAATTCTTTAGAAATCTAAAGATATCATATTTAGACTGAATCTTAAAAAGTTTAAAAATATTTGGATATTAAATTTTTGTTATGCAATATTTGTAAACACAAAGTTCAAAAACTTACTGAAATGTTATCAAGAAAGGTGGAGGGAATAGACCCTGTGAAGCCTTAGCAACCCTTAGTATTAAGAAGGTGCTAAATTCTACTCAATTTTTTAATTCATCTATTAAAAAATTAGATAGATAACCCAAACCCAATAGCTCATCTGCTGCGGGTAAATTTCTTTATAACATTTTTCTATTAAGTATGCTTCAATTAAGAGGCTTATTTGGCTTTTGGTTTAATTAATATTAACTCAAAAACTTAGAAAAATGAGTACACAAAATTTCGCAACCAAAGCGTTGCACGCAGGACACGATGTGTCTAAAAATGGAGGAACACGAGCCGTTCCTATTTATCAATCTACAGCCTACGTTTTTAAGGATTCGAATCACGCAGCCAATCTATTTTCATTAGCGGAATCGGGAAATATTTATTCTAGGATTAACAACCCTACGAATGATATTTTAGAACAAAGATTAGCTGCTTTGGAGGACGGTATCGCTGCGGTGGCAACGGCTTCAGGCACCTCAGCCATTGCTACGACCCTTCTTACATTACTTAGAACTGGCGACCATATTGTAGCTTCCAATAGTTTATATGGCGGTACTTACAACCTTTTAAATGTTACCCTTCCAAGACATGGCATTACCACAACCTTTGTTGACCCATCAATCCCTGGCAGCTTTGAAGCAGCCGCTAAAGAAAATACACGAGCATTTTTTATTGAATCTTTAGGGAACCCAAAACTCGATGTACTTGATGTTGAAGCTATTTCAAACCAAGCCAAAACCTATAAGGTGCCTTTAATTGTTGACAATACTGTAGCTACGCCTTACTTACTGAACCCAATTGAATATGGTGCCAACATTGTCATTCATTCCTTAACAAAATATATTAACGGTAACGGGACAACACTTGGAGGTATTATTATTGATGCTGGAACCTTTGATTGGGCAAATGGCAAATTCCCGGAATTTACGGAACCCTCACCTGGATATCACGGTTTAGTGTATTCTGAGGCCTTGGAAGCAGCCGCATTTATAGCTAAAGTTAGAATTGAAGGCTTACGGGATTACGGTGGTGCCTTAAGTCCTTTTAATGCATTTCAAATTATACAAGGTTTAGAAACTCTAGAGGTTAGAATAAAAAAACATAGTGAAAATGCCCTCGAATTAGCCAGGTGGCTACAAAAACAAGATGAGGTAACTTGGGTGAATTATCCCGGTCTAGACTCTAGTCCTTATAAAAATTTAGCAAATAAATACTTGCCAAAGGGTCAAAGTGGCATTGTAACCTTTGGTGCAAAAGGTGGCTATGAAGCTGCAAAGACAATTGCAGATAAAACTGAATTATTTTCGCTTCTAGCCAATATAGGAGACACCAAATCTTTGATTATTCATCCTGCCAGTACTACTCATCAGCAATTAAGTGATGAAGCACAAGAATTAACTGGTGTAACAAAAGATTTAATACGCCTCTCTGTTGGGCTAGAAAACATCGAAGATCTAAAGGCTGATTTAAAGAAAGTTTTTTCCGTTATAAAGCAAAAACATACGGTAAGTGTCTAATCTGCTTAGTGTTGTTAGTTAGAATCGGATGTCTTCTTTTTTAAGGAGGCATTCGAATACTATCTTAAATTTTTAAACCATGAAAAAAATTAAACAATTAAGTATCAATGGCTATAAAACCCTTTCTGGCCAAGATTATGATATTAAATTATCTTATGAAGTGTTTGGTAGACAATTAGTAGAAGCACCAATAATTTTGGTTAATCATGCACTAACGGGAAACTCAAACGTATGTGGACTGAATGGCTGGTGGAGCGACCTCATTGGGCCAAATAAATGCATAGACACAAACTATTATTGTGTTTTAGCTTTTAATGTGCCAGGAAATGGCTACGATAATTCCAATAACATCATTACTGAAAATTACAAAGGATTCGTCGCAAGAGATATTGCTAAACTCTTTTCAATAGGTTTGGACCTTTTAAATATTGACACCTTATTTGCTATAATCGGAGGCTCTGTTGGAGGAGGAATTGCATGGGAATTAGCAACACTAAGACCAAAACTGGCACAACATCTTATTCCAATTGCATCAGACTGGAAGTCCACGGATTGGCTTATTTCCAATTGTTATATCCAAGATTTAATTTTAAACCACTCAAACAATCCTATTGCCGATGCGAGAATACATGCCATGACATTATATAGAACTCCAGAGTCATTAGCTCACAAGTTTAATAGAAGTAAAAAAACAAGTGAGTCAGAAATTTTCAACGTAGAATCTTGGTTAAATCATCATGGCAATACATTAGAAAAACGATTTAACTTATCCGCCTACAAAATG
This sequence comes from Winogradskyella pelagia, assembly GCF_017581965.1. Taxonomy (GTDB): domain Bacteria; phylum Bacteroidota; class Bacteroidia; order Flavobacteriales; family Flavobacteriaceae; genus Winogradskyella; species Winogradskyella pelagia. The sequence goes on along the minus strand of NZ_JAGEVF010000002.1, from coordinate 155,841 downwards.
ATGAACCATATTCTCAAAACAATAGATATTACCCGAAATAGGATGTCTTTTTCAGACGTCGCATCAAAAATCAGGTCTAATATCCATATTATAACTATTAATTCTGACTTGTTTTTTAAGCCTGAAGAAAATTGGACAACCTATGTTGACTTAAAATCCAAAAAAGAAAATGTCTGGATCCATGAAATTAAATCCATTCATGGGCATGATGCCTTTCTCATCGAATTTGATCAGCTTCAACGCTTTCTAAACCCAATATTCTCTGAAATTAAAACTGTAAACGCGCCTTTATCCGAAGTCCACAAATGCGCTTAACAAATTTATGACTTAAGAAATCTTTGGGTTTTTTTGTTAAATACTATTAAAATTTACTACCTGACACAGCATGTCATACTCGTCTCATTATTAACTCCTTACATTTGTACTGTATAAGAAAGTAAGCCCTAACTACTTTAGTATACACTAAAGAGAGAAGCGGTTTTTTAGTATCCTGATGAGATGGTATATTAAGTTTAAGTTGGTTAATAGCGATTAAGCTTCTCTCTTTTAACCCTTAATTAGGAAGAGCGCCAAAAGGCGCTCTTTTTTTACCCCACAATAAGCGCTATCCCTTCTTCAGCTCACTTCAATTAGATTAAAACGTGTATTTTTAGAAAAAATTAATAGTGAGGAAATTTTTAACTTTAGGAGAACTTATAAAGGCTTATCGAGCACATCACGGAACCTCGCAATCTGACCTAGCCTCAAAATTAGATGTAGACATTCGTACTGTCATTAGATGGGAAAAAAATGAAACACTTTTAAATAATGAAAAGGAGGCTCAATTAGCCGAAGCTACTTTTATACCATATCAAGTGATAAGAAATTTGAATTCTGCTAATCAAATTCCTGTTTTTTATGATTTCGGTTTGCGAAAATATTCTTTGTCCTCATTATCTAACGAGCTACCAAACGCCAATTGGATCAAGTCTAAATTAGATGTCGGAACCGAGCGCCTAAAACCAATTTCCTCAGAAGAGGATATTACTCAAATCATTAGACATACAGAGCTCCAAAACAACCCATTGAAATCAACAAATAAGAATTTACTTTTGCAAGCAGCGAAGAATTTACCAGAATTAAACATGGTATTATTTGACCAATCTGGTTATTATTCTGGGCATTGTGTTTATTTTTCAATTAGTCTGGCAACTTACCAAAAAATTAGGTCTAAAGAAATGGAAGAAAATCAATTGACGGCGAATGACTTGGTAAACTATAAAACCCAAGACAACCCAATATTTTATTGCCATAGTATAACTGCAGATTGTAATGAGAACTTTTTTTACATCATAGGTGCTGTATTAAAGTTTTATAGAGATAAGCCATTGCATAATTATTTATATGCTTTATTAACGTCAAGGTACGATTCGCATAACATGAGCAATCAACTTGGTGTAAAAACAGTCTGGGAGGACCATGAAGTTAAAGAAAAGTATAACTTAATAGACGCTCCTCGTTTGGTTGAAGGGACCTTTGAATCATTTTTAAGGTAAACCTTTCTATTTGTAAATTGATGACCTTAGGTAAGCACTAGGCACATCATTCTTGATTTTTTTAAAGGTTTTATTAAAATTAGAAATATTATTAAAACCCGATCTAAAGGCAATTTCTGCAATCGTAAATCCCTTGTCAGATTTAAGTTCTCTAATTGCGTGTTCAACCCTTAATTCATTTAAAAATTCAATAAAGGTTTTTCCCGTACGCTTTCTAAAATATTTGCAAAATGCATTTTTAGTCATATTAGCAACTTCCGAAACATCTTTTAGTTTAATATCATTAGTATAATTATTTAAAACAAACTCAAAAACACGACGCATTCTTATACCTTCTACCTGCCGATATTTTTTATTATTGGTAAAGGACGATAAACTGGAATAATCGCTATCAACCATTAAACGGAGTATGTTCAAAAGGATTAAAAATCTGCTGAATGTTGAGCTAGATCCAAATTCAATAAACAACTGTCTTAATTCGTTTAGATTAGATTCAATTCTAAATCCATGAGAAGTTCGCTCAAAAAAAGAAGCAATCTCCATCATAGCTTCTTGATTAAAAAAAGATTCGCCAAAAGAATTTCTAGTAAAGAAAATGGTTCTCATATGAGATAGGAAATTACTTTTTGGAATACTCTTAAACACATGAGGTATGTGACTTCCAATTACAAAAATATCGCCATCATTATAAGTATTTATAGTATCTCCAACGATTAAAGTACCTGTACCTTTAATAATATAACTTAGTTGAATCTCTTCATGCTGATGTAGTTTATCATAAAAAATATCAGTTTTGTCAACTTGGTACATTAACCCAGAATTATCTGGCTTAGGAATGTTAAACGGATAGACTATCAATGAATTCTAATTTAATACTATTCAAAAATACGTATTTAACAGTATTATTGGATAATATTTTATTACAGGTGGTTAATAAACCATTAATTTCAATACCTGCTAATATTTATTTTTACCTATCTAAACAAAGCAAAATGGACATTACTTGGGAAGGCGTTATGCCTGCAATTACAACAAAATTTACATCTGATGACAAACTAGACCTCCACATGTTCAAAACCAATATAGACGCTCAAATTGATGCTGGTGTACACGGTATTGTTTTAGGTGGAACTCTTGGTGAGGCTAGCACTTTAAGAGAGGAAGAGAAACGTAAATTAACACAAGAAACCGTAAAAATTATAAATGGTAAAGTTCCTGTCTTATTAAATATTGCAGAACAAAGTACTAAAGCTGCCATAGAGGCAGCGAAAAAGGCAGAAGACGATGGTGCCAATGCCTTAATGATGTTACCTCCTATGCGATACAAATCTGGCGATAAGGAGACCGTGACCTATTTTAAAACTGTAGCGAAAAGCACAAAATTACCAATCATGGTTTATAATAACCCTGTTGACTACAAAATTGAAGTAACCCTAGACATGTTCAAGGAACTTGTTAATGACTGCCCAAATATTGAGGCTGTAAAAGAATCCACTCGAGATATCACTAATGTCACTAGAATAATAAATCGTTTCGGAAATCGACTAAAAATAATGACAGGTGTGGACACCCTTGCCTTGGAGAGTTTACTGATGGGAGCCCATGGTTGGATTGCTGGTTTGGTATGTGCATTTCCAAAAGAAACTGTCGCTATTTACGAATTGCAGAGAGCAGGTCGAATACGAGAAGCTATAGAATTATATCGCTGGTTTATGCCTTTGCTAGAGTTAGATATAAACCCTAAATTAGTTCAAAACATTAAACTAGCAGAAGTTTATACATGTATAGGTACAGAATATGTTAGACCTCCACGTTTACCACTTTTTGGTAAAGAACGCGAACAGGTTATTGACATCATAGAAACGGCTTTGTCAAAAAGACCTTTCTTACCACCATACAAACAACTATAATATGATTACAGGAAAAAACTATATAGGACATTCAACATCGGCAAAAGGCTCAGTAACTTACAAGACCTTCAACCCTCGGTTAAATATTGAGAATGATACTGTTTTCACCGAAGCCTCAGAAGAAGAAATTGATAATGCCGTTAATTTAGCCTCTAAAGCATTTGAGACCTACCGAACGGTCTCCGGAAAGGATAAGGCACTTTTTTTAAGAGCTATTGCTCATGAAATTATGGCCCTAGATGAGGCCTTAATACATACCTACTGTTCCGAAACAGGTTTACCAGAAGGAAGGGCAAAAGGAGAACGCGGAAGAACAATAGGCCAATTACTTATGTTTGCTGATTTAGTAGAAAATGGCTCTTGGGTTGAAGCTTCTATTGATACGGCCGAACCAGGACGGCAGCCTATGCCAAAACCAGACCTAAGAAAACTGTTAATCCCAATAGGTCCAATTGTAGTTTTTGGTGCTAGTAACTTTCCCTTGGCCTACTCTACAGCTGGTGGAGATACCGCGTCGGCATTAGCTGCCGGTTGCCCAGTTATAGTTAAATCCCATCCTATGCATGCTGGCACAGGCGAGTTAGTTGCTTCTGCAATACTTAAAGCAGCAAAAGACACTCATATGCCCAATGGTGTATTTTCTAATTTAAATAGCTCAGGGATTGAAGTTGGAGAGCGCTTAGTAAAACATCCTAAAATAAAAGCTGTTGGCTTTACAGGAAGCATAAAAGGTGGACGAGCACTCTACGATTTGGCATCTCAACGAAAAGAACCTATACCTGTTTTTGCCGAGATGGGAAGTATTAATCCGGTTGTGATTCTTCCTGAAGCTCTAAAAAATAATGTAGAAGAACTTGCAGAAACCTATGCCAATTCCATAACTCTGGGCACAGGTCAATTTTGTACCAATCCTGGATTAATCCTTGGAATTAATGGCCATGACCTAAACAGATTTGCTGAACAGCTGGCAAAGTCAATTATAAAAATTGAACCATCATGCATGTTACACCCAAATATTGTTGGTGCTTACGAAGATAACAAAACAAAAGTTCTAAATCAGGAAGAACTCCAACTAGCTGGCCACTATCAAACCGAAGTTGCACCAAATTACGCAAGGCAAGCCATTACAACTGTAAAAGGTCAAACATTTTTAAACAACACTACGCTCCACCAGGAAGTATTTGGTCCATTTTCGTTAGTTGTAAAATGCACAGACCAAGATGAGTTAGTACAGATTATTAAGGCACTAGAAGGCCAACTTACTGGTACATTGATTGCTGATGAAGGAGAAGCTTCAAATTACCCTAAACTTATTTCCGCGCTGCAAAATAGAGTTGGACGACTTATTTTCAATGGTGTTCCAACAGGAGTTGAAGTGTGCCCATCCATGACTCATGGTGGACCATATCCTGCTTCAACCGATAGCAGGTTTACGGCTGTAGGCATTCATTCTATAAAACGTTGGGCAAGACCTTTTAGTTATCAAGATTGGCCAAATCACTTACTGCCCAACGAACTAAAAAATGAAAACCCGCTAGGCCTATTAAGATTAGTAAATAACCAATCAACAAAAAGCTCAATATAAGGAATGGCTGAAAATACTTTTGTTTGTATTGATGCACATACGTGCGGCAATCCCGTTCGCCTAGTCAAAGAAGGAGGACCTAAATTGATTGGGAATGACATGAGCGAAAAACGCCAGCACTTTCTAAAGGAATACGATTGGATTAGAACAGGATTAATGTTTGAGCCCAGAGGTCATGATATGATGAGTGGCAGTATTTTATATCCACCTCATGATCCAGACAATGATTTTTCGATTCTTTTTATTGAAACTTCAGGTTGTTTACCCATGTGCGGTCATGGCACAATAGGGACAATTACCATAGCCATTGAAGAGGGCTTGGTGAAGCCAAAAAAAGAGGGTCAAATTAGAATGGAAGCACCAGCTGGACTAATTGATGTTGAATATCAAAAAAATGAAGGCAAAGTTAATTGGGTAAAACTCACTAACGTTAAAAGCTATTTGGCAGAAGAAGCATTAACCGTTTCTTGTGAAACATTGGGTAATTTAGTTTTTGATGTTGCTTATGGTGGTAATTTCTATGCAATAATAGACCCTCAGCAGCACTTTTTAGGCATTGAACATCACACTGCTAGTGAACTGATTCAACTTTCACAGATCATCCGTAAACGTATTAATAAAAAATATCCCAATCATTTTACTCATCCAGAAGACGACACCATTAATAATGTAAGCCACATTATGTGGACAGGCAAACCTATTAATCCAAAATCCTCAGGCCGGAATGCCGTTTTTTATGGTGACAAAGCCATTGATCGTTCACCTTGCGGCACTGGCACCAGTGCAAGAATGGCCCAATTACATGCTAAGGGCATTCTTAAAGAAGGTCAAGATTATATCCATGAAAGCTTTATTGGGAGTACGTTTACAGGTAGAATTGAGTCAACAACAAGTCTCAATGGCAGGCCAGCAATAATACCAAGTGTTAAAGGTTGGGCAAAAGTATTTGGTTATAATACGATAATTATTGATAAGGAAGATGATCCTTTTGCCCATGGATTTCAAGTGATATAAAAATGAAAAAAAACGTAATTATTATTGGTGGTGGCATCATCGGGCTTTGTTCGGCATATTATCTTAACAAGACAGGTTATACAGTTTCTATAATTGATAAATCTAATTTAGACGCTGGTGCCTCTTATGTTAACGCAGGCTATCTATCGCCTAGCCATATTATCCCACTTGCCGCTCCTGGTGTGATGAAAAAAGGATTAAAATGGATGTTTAATTCTTCTAGCCCTTTATACATCAAACCACGAATAAATTCATCTTTTTTAAAATGGGGTTTAGCATTTAACAAATCTTGCACTCCGCTGCACGTAGCTAAAGCGGCACCAATTATCAGAGATATCACATTGCTAAGCCAGCAGCTTTATGAAGATATTATCGCTACTGAAAAGCTCAATTCCCATTATGAGAAAAAAGGTCTTATTATGCTCTGCCAAACAGAAAAAACACTTGAGGAAGAGCATAACATGCTAGAATTGGCAAAACAATTGGGCTTGGAGGCCAAATTTATGACACCAGATGATATTAAAACAATTGAACCTAATGTTGTAATTAATACTATAGGTGGTATCTTTTACAAATGCGATCATCACTCCACGCCTTTTGAATTTATGTCAGGGATGAAAACACTTCTTTCTAACTCTGGAGTTGATTTTTATTCTAATGAACATGTTATTGATATTGCCTTCAAAAACAATGAAATCACTGGAATAAAAACCAATAAAAATCATTATCAGGCTGACGAAATTGTATTAGCAGCAGGCTCTTGGAGTTCTATCTTAAGCCGAAAAATTGGACTAAACTTGTTATTAGAAGCGGGAAAAGGGTATAGGATTGATACAACCAAACATCTTTCTGTCTCTATACCAGCAATTTTGGCTGAATCTAAAGTTGCAGTTACTCCAATGAATGGTTTTACTAGGTTCGCCGGCACCATGGAAATAGCAGGTATCAACCACAACATCAATAAAGTAAGGGTAGACGCTATAGCAGATGCGGTTGAGCGCTATTATCCAAATATTGAACTTACCTCTGAAGATAGAGCCAATTCAGCTTGTGGATTGCGGCCTGTATCGCCAGACGGATTGCCATATATTGGAAAATCTTCAAAATGTAAAAACCTCACCATTGCAACAGGACATGCTATGATGGGCTGGAGCATGGGAACAGCAACAGGCCTACTTGTGAATGAAATAATTTCCAAAAAGAAGACCTCATTACCCTTAGAAGCCTTCCATCCAGAAAGGCGGTTTTAATGATAAGGCTTATATTGCCTTAAATTTTTGAAGTATGGACACAAAGGATAAGTTTATGCGCGCTGCGATACAGGAAGCCTACAGAGGTATGGACAACAACGAAGGAGGTCCTTTTGGATGTATTGTAGTAAAAAATGGTAAGATAGTTGGAAGAGGTAACAATAAAGTAACCTCAACCAATGACCCAACAGCCCACGCAGAAGTTATAGCGATAAGAGACGCGTGCAAGACACTTAATTCTTTTCAATTAGAGGATTGCGATATCTATACCACTTGCGAACCCTGCCCTATGTGTTTAGGTGCCATTTATTGGGCCAGACCTAATAAGGTTTATTTTGGGTCAAACAAACAAGATGCCGCACTAGCAGGATTTGACGATGCTTTTATTTATGACGAACTTCCACTTCCATTTAATCAACGAAGTATTCCATTTATTCAAGTGGATCGGGAAATTACCTTAAAAACTTTTGACTATTGGGACAAAAAAGAAGATAAAATTCAATATTAGATTAGAAACTATCCATTCTAATCAGAAAAGCTAGATAGGAATTACGTTTCATCCAAAAAAACAAGAAATTGAAGCGTAATATTTTAAGAAAATTTTCTGTAATCAATATCAATTGACTTCGACAAAAAGCAGTATATTGAAATTTTGTACAATCCAATACTTGTTTAAACTATGTCCAAAACGTATTACGATCCTTCCGATCTAAAAAAATTCGGAAAAATATCAGAATGGAATGAAGAATTAGGTGCTAAATTTTTTGATTATTACGGCAAAGTGTTTGAAGAAGGCCACTTGTCGGCTAGGGAAAAATCATTGATTGCCTTAGCTGTGGCACACACAATTCAATGCCCCTATTGTATTGATGCCTATACAGGAGATGGCTTACAACGCGGTATTACTAAAGAAGAAATGATGGAAGCACTGCATGTTGCGGGAGCTATTAGAGGAGGAGCCTCTTTGGTTCATGGCGTACAAATGATGAATAAAGTCAACAAACTTGAAATGTAATTTTGAGGTTTGACTTTTTATATAATTGCTACAGTTAATTATCCTATTGGGATAAAATTGAAAAAGAAAAATTAATAATGGCAACAAAATCCTTATTGAAGCGAGAGAGCGAACTCGCTAATAAAAAAAGGCAGTTGGAAATTTTATCTAATGGTCTTTTCCAAAGTGGTGAGCTGCCAAAATTTGCAGATAAAATTGCAGAGACCAACCAATTTCCGCTAAAGGCAAAAAAACTGGAAATTTTGCAGATAAATGTTGGTTATATGTGCAACCAAGTATGCTCACATTGCCACGTGGATGCTGGTCCAGACCGAAAAGAAATAATGACCAAAGACACCATGCAACAATGCTTGGATGTGATTAAAAAAACAGGAGCCCACACCTTAGATCTTACCGGAGGTGCACCTGAAATGAACCCGAATTTTAGATGGTTTGTTGAGGAGGCATCAAAAGTTGGTATTAAAGATTTTATTGTACGCTCTAATCTCACCATTATAAGAGCTAACAAAAAGTATCACGATTTACCAGAATTCTTCAAAACATATAATGTACATGTAGTTAGCTCTATGCCACATTGGACACGTGGCAAAACTGACAAGCAACGTGGTGATGGCGTTTTTGATAAATCTATCCAGGCCCTTAAAGATTTAAATGCCATTGGCTATGGCATGCCAGATAGTAATTTAAGACTCGATTTGGTTTACAATCCTTCTGGTGCATTCCTACCTGGAGACCAAGCATCACTGGAGAAGGATTTTAAGAAAGCATTATTAGAGGATTTTAATATTCATTTTCATAATTTGTTTGCTATTACCAATCTTCCCATCAGTCGCTTCTTGGATTACCTAATTGCTTCTGAAAATTATGAAGATTATATGTTTGCTTTGGTTGAAGCCTATAACCCCTCAGCAGTGGCAAATGTGATGTGCACAAACACGCTTTCTGTAAGTTGGGATGGCTATTTATACGATTGTGATTTCAATCAAATGTTAGAACTTCCTGTTAACAGTAAGGCAAAGCACATTTCAGAATATAATGAAGACCTTCTAGAAGGCCGAAAAATTGTAATTTCTCAACATTGCTATGGCTGCACCGCTGGTGCTGGTAGTAGTTGTCAAGGAACAGTAGCCTAATGACTATGATTAAAATTTATTTGCTTTCGGTTTTAATAGTTACTGGCTTTAATGGATTCGCTCAAGAAAATTTATCTGAAGTTTTAAGCAAATACAACTCTGAAAGTATTACATATATTTCAACTGAAAATCTTAGAGCGCAACAAGACGAAGTTTTAATTCTAGATGCTAGGGAAATAGAAGAATTCCAAGTGAGCCATCTTAAAAACGCCATTTACGTAGGCTATGATAATTTTAATTTACAAGCTACAACAAGTAGCCTCAAAGACACGACTAAACCTATTGTTGTGTATTGTTCTATTGGTGTAAGATCAGAGGATATTGCAGAACAACTTAAGGATGCTGGTTACACCAATATTTACAATCTTTATGGTGGTATTTTTGAATGGAAAAATAAAAATTTGCCAGTTTATAATTTAAAAAACAATTCAACAGATAGCATTCATGCTTATTCAAAACGTTGGGGCAAATATTTAAACAAAGGAATAAAAGTCTATGAGTAGAGCATTAGTTATTGTTTTTGTAAAAAATCTTGAAATCGGAACGGTTAAAACCCGCTTAGCGAAGACGATTGGTGATTATGGTGCTTATGAGGTTTACTCAGAACTTGTAAAATTAACGGAACATGTAACCTTGAATCTAGAAGAGGACATCAGGGTTTATTTTTCACAAAACGTGGTTTCTGAGTTATGGTCTAATACCTCAAAACATGTTCAATTGGGTGATAATTTAGGAGATCGTATGCTCAATGCGTTTCGCGATGGGTTCAATTTAGGATATGATAAAATCGTTTTAATTGGTTCTGACTTACCTGATTTAAATAAACAACTAATTGAAAGAGCCATTTCATCTCTAGATAATAATGATGTGGTCTTTGGACCAGCAGATGACGGTGGTTATTATTTGATTGGAATGAACACTTTAATTCCCAATATTTTCAAAGACAAACCATGGAGTCAGCCAAACTTACTTAAGGTTTCCATTGAAGAATTGGATGAACTAAATCGTAGTGTGGCAACTTTAGAAAACTTAAATGACATTGACACTTTTGAAGACTTAATTGATTCATCATTTTATAAATCTAACCTTAAATTGCAAGAAAAAATTCAGCAGTTAAATGATTAAACAAATTACCGAAAGTACCGAATACCTCAAGCAAAAAGGATTTGATAAACCTGAAATTGGAATTATTCTAGGCACAGGTTTAGGCCAACTTCTCAATCACGTAGCTATTGAGGTTCAAACAAGTTATAACCACATTCCTAATTTCCCTACCGCCACCGTAGAATTTCATAAAGGCAAACTCATTTATGGGACCTTAGAAGGAAAGAAAGTCGTGATAATGCAAGGGCGGTTTCATGTTTATGAAGGCTATTCTTTACAAGATGTTACCTTCCCGGTTAGAATCATGGAAAAGTTAGGTGTATTAACACTTTTAGTCTCAAATGCAGCAGGTGCTATAAATCTCAATTTTAAAAAAGGTGACTTAATGTTAATTGATGACCATATTAATCTGCAAGGAAATTCACCATTAGCATTTAAAGGCGTTGCCGAATTAGGAACACGATTTACGGATATGAGTGCTCCGTATGACGCTGACTTAAATTATAAATTTGAAGCTATTGCAAAAACCAATGGTATCAATTTACATAAAGGTGTTTATGCCAGTGTCGTTGGACCACAATTAGAAACACGAGCAGAATACAGAATGCTCAAAATTATTGGCGCAGATGCTGTAGGGATGAGTACCGTCCCAGAGATTATTGTGGCTAACCACTTAGGACTAAAAGCAGCTGCTGTTTCTGTACTAACCGATGAATGCGACCCAGACCATTTAGAACCTATCAATATTGACGACATTATTGCAATGGCTGCCAAAGCAGAACCACATATGATAACCCTTTTCAAAGAACTAATTAAAACTATATAAATGAGTTATCTAGACACCACTCATAATGTTTATAAGGAAGCTGCATTAACACCAGATGTTGGTTTGTGTTGCACCACCAATCCCATTTGGGAGTTGCCAGGATTAAAAATCCCTAGAATAATGCAAGAAATGAACTATGGCTGTGGATCTACTGTGCACGCAAGAGATTTAACCAATACCCCTAAAATTTTGTACGTTGGTGTAGGAGGTGGTATGGAATTATTACAGTTTGCCTATTTCAGTAGACAAAAAAGTGGTGTTATAGGTGTAGATGTTGTGGATGAAATGCTGGAAGCTTCTCGGAAAAATTTTAAAGAAGCAGAAGCCTTAAACCCTTGGTTTAAATCGGAATTTGTGGACTTAAAAAAAGGAGACGCCATGAACTTACCCGTTGCTGACAACAGCATTGATGTGGCAGCTCAAAACTGTCTATTTAACATCTTTAAAGAGAATGATTTAAAACAGGCTATAGATGAAATGTATCGCGTTCTTAAACCACATGGTCGCCTAGTAATGAGTGATCCAACGTGTGAGCAACCCATGAACACTGCCTTAAGAAATGACGAGCGATTGAGAGCACTTTGTTTGAGTGGTAGCTTAACCATTTCAGATTATGTAAAAACCCTAACAGATGCAGGTTTTGGCACTATAGAAATTAGAGCGAGGAAACCATACCGCATATTAGACCCTAAGCACTACCCTACTGATGATTTAATTTATATTGAGTCCATTGAAGTAGCTGCAATTAAAGACCCAATGCCAGAAGATGGCCCTTGTATTTTTACAGGTAAAGCTGCTATTTATTATGGAGAAAACCAATATTTTGATGATAAGGCAGGTCATGTATTACTTAAAAATCAACCTTTAGCCGTTTGCGATAAAACAGCGGCCGCCTTGAGCAATCTCAATAGAGATGATATCTTTATTTCTGAATCCACATTTCATTACGATGGTGGAGGATGCTGCTAACAAGCATCCGAAATAATTAGATTTGACGACATCTCGTAAGGAGACCTATGAGTTAAAGACTAAATAAAAGTCACATAAGCGTGAATTTAAAAATATAATGAAATTCTATTTAGTTCTATTTACAATCTTTTGGAGTGCCTTAATATACGCACAACCAAGTCATGATATTTGGAATAATCTCCTCAAAGCACATGTGTCTTCAAATGGCAATGTGGATTACCAAGGTATACAAAACAATACAGAAGATTTAGAAAATTATATCTCAGTACTACAAAATAATATGCCAACTGAGAATTGGGCAAAGAATGAGAAACTTGCCTATTGGATTAATGCCTACAATGCTCTAACTATTGATTTGATACTTAGACACTATCCCATTAATAGTATTAAAGAACTCAAAAAACCATGGGATCAACCTCTTTGGCATTTTGGTGACAAAACGATGAGCCTAAATGATATTGAGCATAAGATTTTGCGTAAAATGGGAGAGCCTCGAATTCATTTTGCCATTGTATGTGCTTCAGTGTCCTGCCCAAAACTTCTAAACGAAGCCTATACTGCAGATGCAATAGAACAACAACTCAGCAAAGCAACACAAGAGTTTTTGTCTGACAGCTCAAAAAATAAAATTTCAAAAGACCGTTTAGAACTGTCAAAAATTTTCAAGTGGTTTGCAAAAGACTTTAAAGCTAATAATAGTTTAAGAGGCTTTATCAGTCTATATTCGAATGTTGAAATTGCGCCAAAGGCTAAGATTTCATATTTAGATTATAATTGGGATTTAAATGAATAGTATTTCTATTATTATTCCCATACTCAATGAAAACGAATGTATAGGACCGCTCCTTAAGCATCTTTTGGCAAATAGCTCCCCTTCAAATATTGCAGAAATTACTGTGGTTGATGGTGGCAGTACTGACGGTTCTCAAGCTATCGTAAAAGCAATTAATGGCATCACCTTACGTACTTCAGAAAAAGGCAGGGCAAAACAGATGAATCTAGGAGCGAAACAAGCTAAAGGTTCAATTCTTTACTTTTTGCATGCAGATGCTTTCCCTCCAAAGGATTTCGATACATACATTATAGATGAAGTTGAAAAAGAAAATTTCGCCGGATGTTTTAGAATGCAGTTTGATAGTAGCCATTGGTGGTTAAAACTAGCCAGTTGGCTCACACAATTTAACTGGAGACCTTGCCGAGGAGGCGATCAAAGTCAATTTATTACCAAAGCACTTTTTGAAGAGATTGGAGGTTATAACGAGAATTACATCATTTACGAAGACAATATCTTAATAAACGAATTATACAAACGAAAGGCGTTTGTTGTTATCAACAAAAAAATAAAAACCTCTGCGCGTCTCTACAAAAAGGTTGGTGTCTGGAAATTGCAGTACCATTTTTGGACTATCTACGTAAAACGATGGTTTGGCGCCAATGCAGATGAGTTACTCGCTTACTATAAAAAGTATATTGCTTCATAAATGATGTTGCTTATCTTTAGGGAGATGAAACCCTTAGAGTTAGTATTTATTATTTTATTGTCTATTGGAGCACTTCAAGGCTTGATTTACGGTGCGATTTTATGGATTAACCAAAATCCCAATAGAACAGCAAACCGATTTCTAGCCACTATTCTTTTCTTTTTTTCTTATAGACTCATTGTTGAAATCTTTAAACTGTTTGGTTTAGGAAACTATGATATTTTTTATCATGTTTTTCTAGAATTTAATTGGATTTACGGCGCACTCATTTACTTTTTTACCAAAGCATACGTTAGCCCTCAATTTAAATTGAGTTTTAAATACGATTGGATCCATTTTCTTCCTGTTTTAATTGAATTTCTTTGGAGTAATTTTATTAAAACTCAAAATTTTTTCTGGGATGGTACTCGAGAAAGCTTGTCTTGGCTGGGCTATTGGGGCTACGTAGTTTGGATGCATTACCCAACTCAGTATATCATTAGTGCCGGACTAGTGATTTTTTACATCCTTAAATCTGAACGCATGCTGTCTGTGAAAGATTATGAAACTTACCAAGTCATTCCGCATAAAACAGATTGGATTAGCCGAATCTTAAGAATAATGAAATGGTATGCCATTACTATTCTTTTGGTTGTCCTTATCGATTTTATCTTCTTAGATTATGCATTTAACAGGTCTTATCATTACCCTATTTTTATAGGTATGGCATTAATTACCTATTGGTTAGGACTAGAAGGGTTTAACAGAAAACAAGATATCGTTCTAAAACAAAAATATATTCTTAATGATAAAGAAACTGCACAACTAAAGCCCATTGCAGATAAGCTTAAATCTATAATGATTGAAGCAAAGGTTTTTAAAAATCCAGATTTAACGCTCAATATTTTATCTGAAAGTATTGAAGAAAAATCCTATCTCGTTACAAAATGTTTAAATCTATTATTCCACAAAAAGTTTAATGACTTCGTCAACGAATATAGAATTGAAGAGCTTAAATTACTACTCAAAGACCCAAAAAACAGTAATTTCACTTTATTGAGCTTGGCGTTTGAAGCTGGTTTCAACTCTAAAGCATCCTTTAATAGAGCCGTTAAAAAATTAACGGGTCAGTCTCCTAGCCATTTAAAATCGGAAAACTAGTGGTATCAACTATAAAATTGAAACCAAGACTCAAAAAAATAAGGTCTCAAACATCTAATTGAGACGACTCGTATAAGACTGTTGTTCATCTTTGCCCCAATAAAACTACTAAAAGATGAAACAGCTTCTAAATGTAATATTTGTTTTTGTTTATTCCACTTTAAGCGCTCAGGTTAACTATGGTAAGCCTCCGCAACATAGCATACCCGAAAAACTAATTGGTATAGAGCAGGCAATAAACGTAATGCACTTTCCTAAAGAAAACGACCCAATTAAAATAAAAGACACCTATTATTGGAAACATGCTACTGCTATTTTGTGCAAAACCAGTGACATCGAAATTATTGAGTTTGGCGCCTATCTCTATTACAATGACACCTGGAATTTAAGAAAGTCATACGATCTTAAAGACCTCAACAAAAATTTTGGGACCAAAAGACAAATTATGAAACAAGCCCAACCTTATGTATGGGCTAACAATTGGCGTTTAGGCGACCAGCTGTATGGTGGTTGGGCCTTATGGTACTTTATAGGACAAACTCCAACTGGTAAAACCGTATGTGGCTATGCCACTATTAACACAACAACTAATCTTTTAAACTAATACTTATGGCATCTTATAAATTCTATTTAAGCTTTTTGGCAATAGCCTATTCCACTTTAATTTTCTCACAATCAAAAATAATTGACAAAGTACAGAGCACTCTCAACTGGACAGGCAAGGCAGCATTTAATGCGTATAGTCTTACTGGTAATTTAAAGGTAAAAAACGGCACAGCTTTAATACGAAACGACTCATTAATAGCATTAAAAATCATAGTTGATATGAAAAGTCTACATCACGAGAATGGTACATTAAAATCACATCTTAGAAGTAAAGATTTTTTTGAAGTCAAAACGTATGACACAGCAACCTTCGCGTTGATAGAACCTGCCTTAATACGTGATAATAGCGCCAAGATTACTGGATACTTCACCATTAAAAACCACCCCAAAAAAGAATCACTCACCCTTAATTTTAGTGATAACCAAAGCTTAATACGATTTGAAATGAGTCTAGACCGCACAGACTACGGCATTAACTTCAATTCACCAAGTTTTTATGAAAAATTAAAGGATGATGCTATAGCTGATGAGATTTCAATAAAAGGTCAACTTAAAATGAATTAGTACTTCACCAGCTATCCTTGATTGAAACTCGGATGTTAAACTTAAGATAAATCTTACTTAATAAAGTTCTAAAGGGCTGCTTTGGTTCAACTTAAACCAATATTTTAGTCTTAAAATCAATCATCATGCGAACAGTTACCTTTTTTTTATTAGTAGTCTTAATCTCAGCTTTAACCCTAAATGGGCAATCTACGTTTTCATCCCGAGTATTAGATGCAACAACAGACCAACCCATACCTTATGCTACCATTCAGTTTAATTCTAAAAATGGTGTCATTACAAACGATAACGGTGAATACAGTATTACCATATCTAGAGCAATCCGTGCAACAGACTCACTAATTATTAGTTGTCTTGGCTATGAAAAACAGAGTATTCCATTATTAAATTATAATAATGAGGTTACTCTTCTCAATCCAAAGGTGGTTGATTTAGAGGAAGTATTGTTGACCAATAAAAACTACACTATAGATGAGATACTTGAGAAAATTAAGGCAGGCTTAGCCACTAATTACGATACAGATTATGCCAAACGCAAACTGTTTTATAGAGAATCTTACTATAACAATATTGACAAATCTGTGGTTAACATAAAAAAGTCTAGCATACCAGAAATTAACCAACAATTAGTTGATAGTTTACTTAACGATGTTCCGAAAACGAATAGTAACCACGTTGAACTATTAGGGAACCTTTACGGAAAGTTTGCCCCTCAAAGCAAACAAAAAATGGATATTTTAAAAGCCTGCCGTTTACAAGATGAAGCCAGTGAAGTGAACTTGGAAAATTACGAAAAACGATTTAACGCCATTTTCAAGAAATATGTGAAACGCGACTCTTATTTTAAAATAAAATCAGGATGGTTTAGTACTAAGGAAGAAATTGATTCGAGCTTATTTGGTGATACCGAAAAAGCAAGTAAAGAGAAAGAAATGACGGATCAACTACTTGCTGAAAAACGGCGAAAGGATTCCCTGAGAAAAGCAGGTTTCCTTAATTTCAGAAAAATGACCATTCATCGCTTAGAAAATGATCATTTTGTTGATGAAGAGAACGATTTAAACTTTTTACACAAATCTAATCGATACGAATTTGAAATTGAAGACTATGCCTTTATGAACGATATGTTTGTCTATGTCATTTCTTTTAAACCGAAACGCCGAGAAGATTATAAAGGCACTATGTATGTTAATACCGAAGATTTTGCTGTAGTAAGAGTTGATTATCAGAACGTAAAACCCTTACGTAAGTTTAGATTATTGGGCATCTCGTTAAACGAATACCTCAAGGAGGGAACTATTATTTTTCATAAAAATGATAATGACAAATATTCTATAAAATATATTGATGAGTCCAGCGGTCAAAGCGTTGGCATTAAACGACCCATAAAGATTATTGAAAAGAATAAAAATGTTAAGGGAAGACGACAACAAAATATGGTTAAAGGAGATATTGATTTTATTGTCACCAATCTAGAAAAGACAGAATTGATTGTTTTTGAAACCGAAAGCTTAGCCGAAAAGACTTTCAATGATTTCAAGGAAAAAGCAAATGTACTTCCGGAGTATTTAAAGAAATACAATCCTGAGTTTTGGAAAGGTTACAACATCATAGAACCTAACCAGGCGATTAAAGAATTTAAGGCTATTGACAGTGAATAATTATTATTTGTTTCTTCCTTGTTCGTTTGGGTAGAGATGCATAACAGTATCACTTTGAAATATTTCTTTAGTGTCTATATCTAAAGCGGATAACTTCCCACTAAATGCAGCTCCAGTATCTATATTCCAAACATTTGCAGCGTTCATGGGTTCATATTTGTGATAGTATAAGGTAGGTGTATGACCAATATAAATTTCTTTATAATGGGTTAAGCGTTTTGGAAACAAATCGGAATTTTTGGTAATGCGCTTATCCATAGTAAGTGCCATTTCCCAAAGCGTTCGGTCATAATAAAATGTTTTAGGCGAGACCTCTCGTTGCACACCGTGCATTGAGGTAAAACCCGCGTGGACGAACAAGCGTTTCTGTTCATCTAAATGATATAGTGGCATGGCATTAAAAAACTTTAGATGTGCTTTTTTTTCAGCGTCTGAAGTATTTTTATAACTCTCAATGGTTTCTTGTCCTCCGTGCTGTACCCACACAGGATTGGCCACCCCATCTCGTAACCAGTCTTCGCACCAAACATCATGATTACCTTTTATAAAAACACATTTATTATGTTTTGACGCCTCTATTAATCTTGATATAACTTGTGCAGACTCACTCCAACCATCTACATAATCTCCCAAAAAAATTAGGTTATCCGTAAACCCAACCTGCGCTCGCTCCAAAAGTTGGTCCAAAGCTCTTAATCCACCATGAATATCACCAATAACCAGAGTTCTCATTGCTCAAAGATTTGACTGCTAAAAATAGGTATTGCGCATCACAAAAGCTATAGTGGTTTTTAAAAATATTGACCAATTCCAAAGACAATACCATTATTAGCCTTCTTACCTAGGCTTATTCCATAATCTATTCTAAAAACCGCATTAAATATACGTTTATGAATAAAACGCACACCTAATCCCGTAAATAAGGCAGAATTTTCACCTCGAACTAATTCGCCCAAATCCCCACCTGGATCACGCCACGTCCCTGCATCTACAAAAGCGTTTCCTTGAAAGGCGAACCAACCCTTTTCAAATACCGTATGCCTATATTCTGTATTTAAAACTACAGAAGCCGTACCTCTATCTATAACATTGCCAACACCTCTAATATTTATTTGATTATCGAGAGCAAAGGGCGCAAAGGGCGTGGCATTATTAGTTGCATAACCTAAGCGAATACGATTGGCCCAATTTCCTCGTTTCTTAATACGTTTAAAATATTCAAAGTCATTTCGTCCTATAAAGAAGTTTTTTAACAAATCGTTCTCTCCTTTAGAATCTACGGTAAATCCATAAGTAAAAACACTTCTAAATCCGTCAACGTACTGATATTCATTAGTAATATTATTGTACTCATATTCACCAACAATTGAAATACGATTTACACCAAGTTCATCGGGAATATTTGGCGGCAGTACACCATTAAGCAACTTGTAATCTTCGTTGGCAAAATTTACACCTAACTCAAATCTGTTATTAAAATTATGCTCATAAAAAACTCTGAACTCAAAGGCTTTACTATCATATTTGTAGTTTACATCGCGTCCATCCATAAAAAATACAGGTTCCTGTAACACATTATTTTGATAGTTAACACCTATGCCCCATTTCCTTGTAATGAGATTGGGTGCTTCCCAGAAGAATCCATAGGAATCAAAAACATTTCTACTATAAAATCCTCCAATAATTTGATTTTGTCCTAAAAAGTTAAAATCAAAAAGGGATGTTCTATAGGCTAAACCTTCGTTGACGTCTTGTGATACGTTTAGGCCAGGAATAATTGCAAAATTCTCTACTACAGTATACGTAACCTTATACTGATTGTTATTAAGTTGTTGTACGTCGTAGGATGCTGTAGCTACTGAAGGCAGTAGCTTGAATCGCCGAACATCTGAGGCCAATTTTACAGTATCTAATTTACTTCCTTCTTTTACAAAGGCCAGCCGTTTTAAAAAGTTTGTTCGGGTACGTTTATTCCCTTCAATTTCAATAGCTGTAATTATTGGATTTTGTGCAAAGCCAATAGAATTCAACCCTAATACAAGTACTAGTAATACAATATTTAATTTCATTGATAGTGTTGCACTGCAAATAGACCATTACAGTTTTTTGTTCATCACTTTAACTTGGACGTAAGAATTTATCCAACATTACAGTAGTCTCTTAAATTATAGAATGAACTTATGGGTTTCGATATTTTCCGTAGTGATTTTTTATGATTAGCTCAACGGGTTTATTCTGTGGGGTAAACATAAAATTATCTTCACCTCCTACTGCCTCATCTTTATGAAACCACTTCCATATAAAGCCACCAGCAAACCAATCCTCATCCCAAAATACAGCATACAGTGCCATCATAGCGTTATTCTGTGCTTCTAGATTTACATTTGCCATTTTTCGGTCAAAAACCCATGGCCTCTCTGCAGAGAAGTCAACACTGCGATAACCATACTCAGTAAATAAAACAGGCCTGCTATTCTCTTTTGATACTTGTTTAATAATTGGTTTATGTTTTTTCCAACCTTCTAAACAATGTTCTACAGAGGGTGTTTTTTCATCACTAACCGGAAAATAAGCATCTATACCTATATAATCTAATTGATTCCAAAAAGGGGTCCTTCTAAACTCATCCCAGTTTGCTGCATATGTTAATTCGCCTTTATATACTAAACGTATTTTAGCAATAAGACTGGTCCAATATTCTGGTCTAAATTTTACAAACAACTCTAATTCAGTACCTATACAAAAGATTTCGGCATCAACCTCCTCTGCCAAATTTGCATACTCCATGATAAAGTTAGTGTAAGAGGATTCAAGTTTTTCCCAATTTTCCTCAGAACTCATCATTATCTCTCCTGTAAACTCGCCACGCCATACCCAAATTTGTGGTTTTAGCATAATTCTAAGATTTGCCTTTCTTAGTTCTACGATATATTGTTTTGCTCCAGCTCTCGTTTCTCCAAACCATTGCCTATCGGTATTATGAATAATTTCTGGATTATCTAATTGCCTTATAAAACCAAATGGCATTATTGCAGCATAATTGCTATTAATACGTATTACTGGATTTACATGCGTACTATCTATGGCATCTCGGGCAGCAACAAAACTTACACCATTAATTTTTTGTGGCTTATATTCGGCAGCAGCACATCCCAAAAGGAGGACGGTTATAAGACTAAAAAATAAGATTCGCATTGGTAAAATTATTGTTTAAATTTAAAGAAAATCAGCAGTCTTGTTAAGGTTTTAACAAAACCTTCGACAAAACTTTGGCTAACAACCTCAATCAATTATGAGTCATATCGTTATTATTGGCAATGGCATTTCAGGGATAACACTTGCAAGACACGTACGCAAACTATCTGACCATAGCATAACCATCATTTCTGCTGAAACGGAGTATTTTTTCTCTAGGACAGCATTAATGTATGTGTATATGGGCCATATGAAATTTGAGCACACCCAACCTTACGAAAATTGGTTTTGGAAAAAAAACCGTATTGCGCTAAAAAAAGCCTATGTTAATCAAGTAGATACCACCAATAAATCCTTAAAGTTAAATAACGGAGAAACTATGAGCTATGACAAATTGGTGATAGCAACAGGAAGCAAACCCAATAAATTTGGCTGGCCGGGACAAGATTTGGATGGCGTTATGGGCATGTACCACAAACAGGATTTGGATAATTTGGAAAAACATGCGCCAAATAATGACGTGTGTAAACGTGCAGTCATTGTAGGTGGAGGTTTAATAGGTATTGAATTAGCTGAAATGTTAAGCTCTAGAAGCATTCCAGTGACTTTCTTAGTTCGTGAAAGTAGTTTTTGGAACGGCGTACTACCTCAAGGTGAAAGTGAAATGATTAATAGACATATATTAAGTCATCATATTGATTTAAGGTTATCAACCAATTTAAAGGAAATCAAAGCAGATGACCATGGAAAGGTAAAATCAGTAATTATTGAAGAATCAGAAGAAGAAATCCATTGCAATGTTGTTGGTTTAACCGCAGGTGTTTCTCCAAACATAGATTTTCTCAAGGATTCAAATATTGAAACAGGGCGCGGTGTAAAAGTAAATCGATATCTCGAAACTAATATTTCTGAAGTTTATGCCTTAGGCGATTGTGCTGAGCAACATGAAGCCATTGGAAACCGAAGACCGATTGAAGCAGTTTGGTACACAGGTAGAATGATGGGTGAAACCTTAGCACAAACATTATGCGGTAACCGAATAGAATATAATCCAGGACATTGGTTTAATTCCGCCAAATTTTTAGATATCGAATACCAAACCTATGGCTGGGTACATGGAATGAAGAGCAAACCAGACTACGAATCTCACTTTCACTGGAAACACAATGATGACAACAAATGTATAACTGTAGCCTATCACAAGGAGAACAATCTCTTCTTAGGAATAAACACTTTTGGCATACGCATGCGACACGAAACCTTTGATAAATGGCTCACTGAAAAACGAGATATTGATTACGTTATGACCCATTTGGTTGAAGCTAATTTTGACCCTGAGTTTTACTTGCATTATGAAAATGAGATTTTAGCTTCATATAATAATCAACTACAAACTGTTTAATATGAGTAATAAGTTGAATCATAGCATGTCCTTAGCACAACCCGATACTTTACAAATTACCGCTAAACAAAAAATAGCGATTATCCTTGGTGTTATCGGGCTGTTTATTATGGTATTGGCCTTGGCAAGTATCAATTTTCCAAAAAAGGGTATATTCTTAACTGCTTCCTTAGCATTGATAGCAGTTGGGACAATCATCTATTCTAGAGAAGCTTATCTCACAAAATTAGAAGGCATAAAAAACGACGGAACTTGGTTTAAGTCTATATCTTCTCGCGGACTTTGGGGATGGCTTGTAGGTCTAGTACTTACAGGTTTTTATATTGTACTGTATTTCTTTCCTGAATATTTAGGTCTTGGTATGGATGGCGCCACCAATACCGGACTTATTAGTTTATTCGACCCTTTAAGCCAATTACTCAGCGGAAGAAATGCCAGTCAGTGGTTTGTTTATGGCACTCTATACACCTTGGCAATACTGGCTTTTGGCTATAAATTTTTACTTAAATACAGGCATAACCGCTATCAAAGATTGCGTACCATTTCTGTTATGTTTTTTCAATTGGCATTTGCTTTTTTGATTCCTGAGTTTATGTACGTAATGAATAGCGACCTTCCTTATTATGATTTAAAGAGTATATGGCCCTTGAACTATTATATTTTTGATGAATGGTCTGTAAAAGCCTTTCTATCAGGTGGCAATATTGGTCTTGCCCTTTTAATTTTTGGTATTTTATCAATCTTTGTAATTACACCTATCCTAACTTACAAGTATGGAAAAAGATGGTACTGCTCTTGGGTTTGTGGATGTGGTGGCTTGGCAGAAACTGCAGGTGACTCATTTAGACAATTATCATCAAAGAAGCTTTACGCTTGGCAAATTGAAAGGTGGTTAATTCATTTGGTTCTGGTATTCTCAGTTGTTATGACAACTGCCATGGTCTATACCTATTTGGGCTATGACAAAAACGATTTTTGGTTAACAAGAGGTGTTTTCATCTCGTTAGTCATTGGTTTTTTAACCATAGTATTCGTTGGAGTTTTAGCGTTTAAAGGTAAAGAATTAGGCAAAGATGTAAAGTATGGCGCTATAGGGTTTTTTGCTGTAATCGTCTTATTACTGATTATGCATTTCACGGGTACCACTGATAAATTGTTCTACATTAAGTCTGGTGCACTTCGATCAGCTTATGGGCTTTATATTGGATCGATTTTTTCAGGCGTTATTGGTACAGGCTTTTACCCAATACTTGGAAGCAGAGCATGGTGCCGTTTTGGATGTCCTATGGCAGCAATCTTAGGGTTTCAACAACGTTTGTTTTCTAAGTTTAGAATTACAACCAATGGTGGTCAGTGCATTTCTTGTGGTAATTGTTCTACCTACTGCGAAATGGGAATAGATGTGCGCGCTTACGCGCAAAAAGGAGAAAACATTGTGCGTTCTAGTTGTGTAGGCTGTGGTATTTGCTCGGCAGTTTGCCCAAGAGGTGTATTAAAATTAGAAAACGATTCTCTGAAAGGTCGCATTAATCCCACCGAAGTTTTATTGGGCAATGATGTGAATTTAATGGAATTGGTCAATCAGAAATAAGAAATTGTATTTTTGCGGCTTCAAGCAGATGCAATGCCAAACATCAAAGTTATAATTCCAGCCTATAATGAAGAAGGGTCAATAGGTCTTGTTATAAGAGATATTCCTGACCTTGTTAACGAAATTATTGTTGTTAGCAACAACTCTACTGACCATACAGAAAAAGTAGCTTCAGAAGCTGGAGCCACAGTGTTAACAGAATCTCGAAAAGGTTACGGTTACGCTTGTTTAAAAGCTATGGAGTATATATCCAAGCAAAATGAGCAAACTGATATCATTGTTTTTTTAGATGGTGACTATAGCGACTACCCAGAAGAGCTCACTAAAATAGTTGAACCCATAATCAAGGAAGACATTGACTTTGTCGTTGGTGCTAGAGTTAAATCATTTAGGGAACCTGGCTCCATGACCTTTCCTCAAATTTTCGGAAATTGGCTTTCCACTAGTCTTATGCGTTTGTTCTTTAGGTCTAAGTTTACAGACCTCGGCCCTTTTAGAGCCATAAAATATAACAAACTTCTAAGCCTCAATATGGAAGACAAAACCTATGGCTGGACCGTTGAGATGCAACTTAAAGCACTTAAACAAAAGCTAAGTTACAGAGAAATCCCAGTACAGTACAGAAATAGAATAGGTGTTTCAAAAGTTTCGGGTACCGTAAAAGGTGCTATATTTGCAGGCATAAAAATCCTAGGATGGATTCTTAAATATAGTTTTAAATAATGCTTCTAGAATATGTAATCATAGTAATTTATACCATTGCCATAGTACTCATTTTTTTGTATGCTTTGGCTCAGTTAAATTTACTGATTAACTATCTTTCTTCTAAAAAGCACCGCGACGAATCGGTTAAATTTAACCTAAGTAATCCAGACGAAGTCCCTTACGTTACCATTCAACTTCCAGTTTTTAATGAGCTCTATGTCATGGAACGATTATTGGATAATATCGCTTTAATCGAATATCCAAAAGATAAATTAGAGATTCAGGTTTTAGATGACTCTACGGACGAATCTCTAGCTTCAACAAAAGCTCATGTAGAGCGATTGGCTGCTTCCGGATTAGATATAAAACACATTACCAGAACTAACAGATCAGGTTTTAAGGCAGGAGCTCTAAAGGAAGGACTAAAGATAGCTAAGGGGAATTTCATTGCAATTTTTGATGCAGACTTTATGCCTAGACCCAATTGGCTAAAGCGTACAATACCCTTTTTTAAAAATGAAAAAATTGGTGTAGTACAAACACGTTGGGGCCATATTAATAGAAATTACTCTTTATTAACTAAAATTCAGGCTTTTGCTTTAGATGCGCATTTTACCTTAGAGCAGGTTGGCAGAAACAGCAAAGGTCATTTCATTAATTTTAACGGAACTGCTGGTGTATGGCGCAAAGAATGTATTATTGATGCCGGAAATTGGGAAGGTGACACGCTCACCGAAGATTTAGACCTTAGTTATAGGGCACAATTAAAAAACTGGGAATTTAAATATCTCGAAGATGTTGAAACTCCAGCCGAACTCCCCGTAGTTATTAGCGCAACAAGATCGCAACAATTTAGATGGAATAAGGGTGGTGCCGAAAATTTTAGGAAAATGCTTTGGCGCGTTATTAAGTCTCGTAATATTTCAACTAAGACTAAAATACATGGACTTTTGCACTTATTAAACAGTACTATGTTCTTAAGTATTTTTGTAGTAGCTGTATTAAGTATTCCCATGCTGTACATTAAAAATGAGTACGCCCATTTGAGGGACTATTTTTACGTGATGAGTTTCTTCGTAATGAGCACCCTTATATTTTTTGTGTGCTATTGGTTTATGTACCGAAATATTTATGGCAGTGGATTTAAACGCTTTTTTGGATATACAGGAATGTTCTTTACGTTCTTTTCTATTGCCATGGGCTTCTCATTGCATAATTCTATAGCTGTTATTGAAGGTCATATAGGTAAACGAAGTGAGTTTGTAAGAACACCTAAGTTTAATATCAGTACCATTAGAGACTCTTGGAAAGGCAATAAGTATCTCCGAAAGAAGCTATCCCCTCATGTCATCTTAGAAGGTTTACTTATGTTGTATTTCGGTTTTGGACTTTACAGCGCTTTTATTGTAGGAGACCAAGGTGGTGACTTTGGACTGTTCCCTTTCCATCTCATGCTATTTATTGGATTTGGCTACGTGTTTTTTAAGTCTTTAAGCTCTAAGGTTTAATGTCCTTGTGGAAATATCATAAAATTCCACTGCTTTATATTACTTTAAGTTTACTGTTTTATGCAATTTTCGCTTATGGCTTAGAGCGAACCGATAGCACTAAACTCCTAAGTCTCTATTTCGCATTATTTGTTTTAGCTTACCAACTGTTAAAAACCACTGGTTTTAATTTTAAACAATTGGTGGTTGTTTCCATACTATTCCGATTAATTTTCCTTTTTGCTATACCAAATCTATCCCAGGATTTCTACCGTTTTATTTGGGATGGTCAAATGATTTTAGAGGGTATCAGTCCTTATTTGCACTTACCAAAAACATTTTTTGAACAAGGCGAATTCCCTATAGCACAAGGCTTGGAACTATATAAAGGAATGGGAGACCTAAGCGCCTCCAATTACACCAATTACCCACCAATAAACCAATTGTGTTTTGTCATTGCCGGATTGCTTTCGGGAAAAAGTATTTTAGGTTCTGTGATAGTGATGCGCCTAATGATTATTGGTGCAGATATTGGCATCCTCTATTTCGGCAAGAAACTATTAGAAGCATTTAAGCTTCCTACATCACGTATTTTTTGGTATGCCCTCAATCCTTTTATTATTATAGAACTTACAGGGAACCTGCATTTTGAAGGATTAATGATCTTATTTTTATTGTGGAGTTTATATCTGTTACATAAAGGTAAATGGGAGTGGTCAGCCTTACTGATGGGATGTTCTATTGCCACAAAGTTAATTCCACTCATGTTATTGCCGCTCGTCTTTTGGTGGTTTATTAAAAAACTGAACCTTGGCAAACTCCTATTATTTTACATTATTGCTGGTGTTACTGTCGTTTTAACATACGCTCCATTTTTCTCCATGCAGTTTATCACTAACTATTCCGAATCCATAGGACTGTGGTTTGGCAACTTTGAATTTAATGCCAGTATTTATTATTTGGCTAGGGAAATTGGTTACTGGATTACCGGTTATAATGAAATAGCCATTATCAGTAAAGCTTTATCAGTTTTGACCTTTATGAGCGTTCTGGGCCTAGCATTCTTTAGAAGAAATGATACTAGCCAAGAAATTATCACTTCCATGCTCTTGGCGTTGAGTTTGTACTTCATTTTAAGCACTACGGTTCATCCTTGGTATCTTGCCTCCTTGGTCTTACTTTGTGTTTTTACCAAATACAAATTTCCATTAGTCTGGTCAGTCGTTGTGGTCTTAACTTATTTGACGTATTCAAATATTGATTTTAAAGAAAATCTATGGTTCGTTGGCTTGGAATATGTGATAGTCTTTTTGGCAGTGCTGTATGACGTTTTATCAAAAAAAAGAATGCCGGTTTCCCAACAGTCTTCTCCCTTATAACTTTTCAATTGTCGTTATAGTATAAATCTCATAAGTATCTTCCATTCCATCGTTATCTTCAGTAATTTCCTCTGAAATTTCGTATATAATTCTAAAACGTTTTCCGATGAGATTATCAGACTTAAGATTAATCTTCTCAAAAGCTTCTGGTGTTATCTTTTGGAAATACATCATACTTTCATAGCCTTCTTCATCTGCAATTATAAAAGCATAACCGTTTTCGTAGTCATAACCATCAAATACTCCAATTACAACCTCTTTTTGACTATTTAAAAGAAACTCATTCTTCTCGGTTTCTGAGCTAAGGCTTATAAACGATAATAAATAAATACAGTTGATATTGTGGTTTTCATTATTTTTTGAACTAAGTGTTATATAAATACATTTTTTGAATTTAGAATCTGGAAATTTGCCACCTCAAGCCCAGCGCTTTTAGTTTGTAACAGTTCTTGCTGTAAAACGTGTGATTATGGACTTTTCTTTTGAATTGTTCTGATTTTATATAAACTTTAGAATAAACATATCTACAACCTCAACCAGAATTAGTATAATTATAATCCACTCTAAACGGCTACTTTCTTTATGGTCCATGATATCCTTAAACAACTCTAGATTCTCTTTTATTATTTCTAATCTATCGTGTATAAGATGATAACGATCTTTTAGGTCAAAGCCTTTTTTAAGTTCGAGATTTAAATTATTGAGCTCTTCGTCTTCCCAAGTAATTTCGGGCGAGTCAAAAATATAGAGGTTCTCAGCAATACTGTTTTTTAGATTTAAGGCTTTACCTATGAATTTTTTTAGCTTTTGTCCAGAAATATTCAATTTACCATGAGACTCTAAATAGATGGTATGTTTATTAGTTTCCTCCAACAAGGTTTCAGAAATATTTGCATACTTCTCTAAAGCCACGGATTGTGATGCATTGAGCATAACCAATCTTATCATTTCCTGATTAAAATAGGGCAATAATATAGCATCAAATCTTACTTCTGTCCTGCCTTCAGATATTTCAATACCAACCTCATCAAAAATGCGGTCATCAGAAAACCCTTTACAACATGTTTTTACTTGTTCAATGATTTTTGTGATTATAGCATCTTCTATATTGAAAAAGCCGAGCATCCCGTACTGAAATACATAGACATATTGCCGTTCACCGTATTCTAAAAATAGCTCGTCACTATCAGAAAACAAGAGTTTATAGCCTAATACAGATCTACAATTTTTAATTGCAATACTGCTCGCCACATTAAAGGCGACTACTTTATGTTTCATTCTTATCTAAGACCTAGAAAAAGGCCAATTAGCAAAACCAAATAAAATTAATCATCATCGGATTCATTTTCAGATAATCCCTCAGGATCTTGTACTGCCTCTGGATCATCATTATCAAAATCCTCATAATCATCCTCATCGTAATTCTCCATAGTCACCGCAAGTTTAGTGCTTACTTTTACTAAATACTTGGTATCCTCTGTTGTTACCTCTACTGCTTCAACAAGTTCATTTTTTGAATTTTTAAAAGAAATAATTTGATCATCATCATAGCCATCTGGATATTTTTCCACTAATAACGCCAGTATTTCTGGTGTTAATTTTTTAAAGTCTACTATGACGCGTTTAAGGTGTTGGTCTGTTCTTTTCATGTTATAGGTTAGGTTTACATATCCAAAAGATACGCAAAAATTAATGGCGCAACAATAGTAGCATCACTTTCTATGATATATTTTGGTGTATTAATATCTAATTTCCCCCAAGTAATTTTTTCGTTTGGCACTGCGCCAGAATACGATCCGTAACTTGTTGTACTATCGCTTATCTGACAAAAATAACTCCAAAATGGTGTGTCTGTACGTTCCATATCTTGATATAACATTGGTACAACACAAATCGGAAAATCTCCGGCTATGCCACCACCAATTTGAAAGAATCCGATGCCGTTTTGACAATTATCTGTATACCAATCTGCTAAAAACATCATGTATTCAATTCCAGATTTCATTGTACTTGCTTTAAGTTCTCCTTTTAGCACATAACTTGCAAAAATATTACCCATGGTGCTGTCCTCCCAACCTGGGCAAACAATTGGTAAGTTTTTTTCTGCAGCAGCATACATCCAAGAGTCTTTTAAATCTATTTCGTAATGTTCTTCTAGTACTCCAGACAATAAAAGTTTATACATATATTCGTGCGGCAAGTAGCGCTCACCTTTAGCGTCGGCCTCTTTCCAAATCTTAACGATATGCTTTTGAATTCTTCTGAAGGCTTCTTCTTCAGGTATACAAGTATCCGTTACTCTATTTAATCCTTTTTCTAGCAAATCCCACTCATCCTGAGGTGTTAAATCGCGATAATTTGGCACACGCCTGTAATGTGAATGTGCTACCAAGTTCATAATATCTTCCTCTAGGTTAGCACCGGTACAAGAAATAATATGAACTTTGTTTTGCCTAATCATTTCCGCAAAAATTTTTCCAAGTTCTGCTGTACTCATAGCTCCCGCCAAAGACACTAGCATCTTTGCACCTCGCTGTAATTGGTCTTCATAGCCTTTTGCGGCGTCAACCAAAGAAGCAGCATTGAAATGGAGATAATATTTCTCCATAAACTGGGAGATTTGTCCTTTGTTAGTAGTCATCTTCAACTTTAAATTTTGAAAATTTACTTGAGGTGTTAGAAGACTCGTTAAAATTACTTTCAAAATCTTCGTCTACTCCTTCGTTCAGAAACTTATAGCTCAACATCTTATAATATAGTTTAGCTGCTAAAAAATCTGGAGCCTTATTGTCTTCTTTTGGACATAACTCTACAATATCAAAGCCAACGACATTCTTTTCTTCAAAAACTTGTTTTAAAAACTCTAAGGTTTCATACCATAATAAACCACCAGGTTCTGGTGT
Source organism: Winogradskyella pelagia (assembly GCF_017581965.1). Classification (GTDB taxonomy): domain Bacteria; phylum Bacteroidota; class Bacteroidia; order Flavobacteriales; family Flavobacteriaceae; genus Winogradskyella; species Winogradskyella pelagia. The sequence continues at coordinate 125,386 of NZ_JAGEVF010000002.1, read as the reverse complement.
CCCCGTACTTGGCATTATCGACGAATCAAAAACGTCTAAATCTAAAGTAATAAATACATTTTCCGTCATTTGGTCAATGGCAGAATCTATCCAATTATCGTCAATGGCCATCTCATGTGCAAAATAGGTTTTATCTTCATCCATAACAGTCGTTTCTATACTATCCATAGAACGAATACCGACTTGAATTAAATTGGTAGTTTGGCTGGCTTCATAAACAGCACAGGCATGATTGCATGAAGAACCGTCATAGCTCTGGCGTAAATCTGCATGGGCATCTAAATGAAGTACCGTTAAATTCTCAAACATTTCATTAAAGGCTCTTATGCTTCCAATTGATATAGAATGTTCTCCACCAAATACAGTTACAAACTTCCTTTTCTTAATATAATCCTTAGTGGTTTGGTGTACCGCCTCTACCATAGCCTCTGGTGACATATTTTCTAAAATTGGTGATGCTAAAAACACACCTTGCTTATACACCTCAGAGTCTGTTTCTATATCATAGAGCTCCATGTTTTCTGAAGCTTCTAAAAATGCATCAGGACCTTTATCCGCACCTTTCTGCCATGTACTTGTACCATCATAGGGTACTGGAATCAAAACAATCTTTGATTGATCTAATTTTGAATATTCTGCTGGTATACCAGCATAAGTTTTAATTTTCATTTTGTTATTAAAAAAAGGTTTTTTTTTAGGTTAGTTCATCCATTGTTTCTGAAAGGATTAGTGTTTTTTCATGGATTTCTAAATCACCATATCCTAAAATATTTAGTAAATCTTCACTTTTTTGTTGTTCTGCAAAAATTCTACTTTCTAACTTACCGTTGTAATCACGTTGCAATAGAATATGCTTTGGAGCAGGAATTAAGCAATGCTGTAAACCGCCGAATCCGCCAATTGTTTCTTGATAGGCTCCTGTATTAAAAAACCCAATGTATAAAGGTTTATCCTTATTATACTTTGGTAGGTAAATGGCATTAACATGTTGCTCACTATTGTAGTAATCATCGCTATCGCAGGTTAATCCTCCTAATAAGACACGCTCATAAGTGTCATGCCACCTGTTTATAGGCAACATAATAAAACGCTTATTAATAGCCCAGGTATCTGGCAAGGTGGTTATAAATGAAGAATTGATCATATTCCACTTTTCCCTATCATTCTGTTGCTTTTGGTAAAGTACCTGATAAATTGCACCACCACTTTCGCCGACGGTAAAGCTTCCAAACTCCGTAAAAATATGTGGCACCTCAACATCCTCCTCCTGACAGACGATTTTAATTTGATTAACAATTTCATCGATGATGTATGCGTAGTCAAAATCAAAAGCTAAAGAGTTTTTAATAGGAAAACCACCTCCAATATTAAGGCTGTCTAAAGTTGGGCAGACCTTCTTCAATGCTGTATAAACTTTTAAGCACTTTGTAAGTTCATTCCAATAATAGGCATTATCTCTAATACCTGTATTAATAAAAAAGTGCAACATCTTAAGTTCTACTTGATCATTACCCTGAATTTGATTCTTGTAAAAAGGCACAATATTCTTATAACCTATACCTAACCTTGAAGTATAAAACTCAAATTTTGGTTCCTCTTCTGAAGCAATTCTAACACCAACTTTAAATTTACCATCAATCTCTTGAGCTAATAAATCCAGTTCTTCATAATTGTCAATGATTGGAATACAGTTATGGTGTCCTTCGTTGATTAAATCGGCAATATTATTGATGTATTTTTCACGTTTAAATCCATTGCTCAAAATATAAGTGTCTTTTGAAATTTTACCTTCAGCTTTAAGATGCTTTACGATATCAATATCAAAGGCAGAGGACGTTTCTATATGGATGTTATTCTTTAAGGCCTCATCCAAGACATGCTTAAAGTGTGAGCTTTTTGTGCAATAACAGTAATTGTAATTCCCCTTATAATTGTGCTTAGCAAAAGCGTCTTCAAACCAACCTTTAGCCCTTTGTATATTATCTGATATCTTAGGTAAATAGGTAAACTTAAGTGGTGCTCCATATTGGGCAATGAGTTTCATTAAATCAATACCATGAAACTGTAACGACTTATCCTCTAACTTAAACTCGTCTTGAGGAAAGTGAAACGATTGATCAATAAGATCAATGTACTTTGTGTTCATTTGAAAAAATTAATTTGATTTGCGTAATAAAAATGTAGCGGTAATTATATTTAAATCACTGAATCAAATCTGGAATTGGTTTTGGGTCGTTGGGACAAAACCATACATATGCTGACTGGCAGCTATCGAAGTAACGGAAGTTAGCTTTAAATTTCGGTCACTTATCTTATAAGCCGTTTTTGAGTTTGACTTCCTAATTCTCAAAAACCCGAACGTAAAAACACGTTTCAATTCGTTCAGCTAAAAAGCACTACAAAAATATATTATTTTTCAATACAAAACATTTTTTTATTTTTTTAGGACTACACTTACTCATCCTTTTAGCTCGTTTACTTCCTTTTATGATGTATTGGCTCATTATTATTTTTATCTTGTGAAATAAGAGCATAGCTTAGACTTAAATTTAATTCTTATAATATTATGAAATCACACATCTTAATTCAACACCCAAAAACCAAAAAACCTCTTTTATCTATTGTCTTTTTCATAATGGCTTTGCTTGTTTTAAATAGTGGCTTTGCCCAGGCTCAAATCACTAAGTCAAAAGCACAAAACATTACTATAAAAGGACTAGTGACGGATGGAAAAGTAGCTCTAAAGGATGTTAATGTTATTCAGAAAGGTACTAGAAATGGGACTGTAACTAATGATAAGGGCGAATTTATATTTCCTGTTCCATTAAAAACTGGCGATGTATTACTATTTAGTTATTTAGGGTACGAAACTCAAATGATTCCTATAAAGGAAAACAGCACCTTTATAAAATTAACCTTAGCTGAGGATCTTATTGAAATGATTGGAGCTTTAGACCCAGATATTCCCTATAAATCAAAACGTAAAAATTAGAAATCAAACTCTATTATTTTATAAAGTGCAAAGCTTTGGCTTGCGCTTTATTTTAACTATAGCCATTTGAAAGTGATAATAACCATAGTAGCACTTAACTTTTGCCTAATGTCAACCGCGCAGATATCTGATTTTAAAGCTATTGACTTTAGTAAAGCGGATGCCAGAGCTTTACGGTTAAAAGGTGAAAATCTCAACAATTTACCGGACTTATCAAAGAGACTAACAGATGGTCTCTACACCGAAGCTGAAAGGTTTAGAGCCATCTATAAGTGGGTCTGTGAAAACGTATCGAATGATTATAATTTATACTTTAAAAATAAAGCTAGGCGCGAAAACTACAAAGGTGATAGTCTTAAACTTGAGCAATGGAACACCAAATTCAGAAAAATCTTATTTAAAAAACTGCTCAGGGATAAGCGTACCATATGCACAGGGTACGCTTACTTAGTAAAAGAACTTGCTAGTTTAGCCGATATAAGTTGCGTTGTAGTACAAGGTTATGGAAGGGTAAGTTCAACAGAAATTGATAATCTTAGCTTACCTAATCACTCTTGGAATGCCGTAAAACTGAATGGTAAATGGTACCTCTGTGATCCAACTTGGGCAGCCGGAATCCCAGACCCAGAAACCAATGCTTTCAGTTTTCAATATAACGATGGTTTTTTTCTAGCCGAACCTAGATTATTTGCCTTCAACCATTATCCTATAGACTCTAAATGGTGGCTTTTAACGGATGGTATTCCAGACTTTGACACCTTTCTTAGATCGCCGATAATTTACGGGAATGCTTATCGTAATTTGGAGATGCTTAATGGTCCATTAAAGATGCATCATTCTATTAAAAGAAATGAGACCATTGCTATTGAATTACAACTTAACAAGGCATTAGAAGATAGGAAAATCGGCTTTGTTATTGACAGCGGAAGCAGTCAATGGGAAGCTAAACCTTATGCTATAACTTATGATAACAAAAGCCTAGAGGTGGAACACCAATTTAATTCTAGAGGGTTTTATGATGTGCATTTATACTTAGACAAGGACCTTATTGCCACATACACGGTGGAAGTAAACTAAAGCATTTTTAAGGTGTTTACCTCCTGTTGTGTAAGATGTTTCCAATGTCCTCGTGGCAAATCCTTTTTTGTAAGGTGACCAATGGCTACGCAATCTATTTTTACCAAATTATAATTAAAATGATCAAAAATGGTTCTTAAAATAGAATTGCCCGTATTTTTTATTTTAATCCCAATTTGGTTTTTAGACTGTCCTTGTACATAGCTAATATCCTCCACGGCTATTAATGTATCGTCAATTTTGAATCCTTCTTTGATGGTTTTTAAATCTTCAGGTTTAAGTTTCTTATCCAATTCTACATGAAATAATCTAGCCACGCCAGTGGTAGAATTGGTGAACTTTTGAACCACCTTATCATCATTTGTAAATAGCAGTAACCCCAAAGAATTCCGCCCTAGACGGCCTATGGGTTTTATTTTAGCATTAGTTGCATTAGTAACTAAATCCATAACAGTTCTACCTTTTCCCTCAGCAGTTGTTGTGGCAAAACCTTTGGGCTTATTTAAAAGCACATAGGTCATAGGTTCTGGTGTTAAACGTCTCCCATCAAATTTTACTTCGTCGGAGCGATTCACCTTATATCCCATTTCAGTAATAACTTTACCGTTAACCGTTACTAAACCCAAGGCAATATTTTCATCCGCTTCCCTACGAGAACAAATACCCGAATTAGAAATATATTTATTCAACCTCATTACATCGGGATTGCCTGACGTTTGCCTTTCTACTTGTTTTTTAGGCTTAGTTTTTTGTCTTCTCGCAGATTGTTCTGACTTTCCCTTTCCTCCTTTAAACCTGTTCATTTTAATTGTAAATTAGGTTACAAAGGTATAACAATAGTTAACACTATCTATTTTATTTCAACTGTACTTTGCCTTGCTGTATTTACTATAAGCTTAGTTACATCTGGCCTAGAATAGTGGCCAACAGGATCAAAATTTTGACGTTCCTCTAGAACACGATTGAAGTCAATCGTCTCAATAATCAACCCTTCTTTTTCTATTACAGGCTCTACAATCCACTCACCATCTGGTCCAGCTATACAGCTCCCACCATTTGTAAGCAAATCAGGGGCAGTTTTTAAAATCTCCTCTATATAAGGAGTTGTTTCAGGAAAGTCTGATCGACGCATTAATGCAGACACCGATACCACAAACGATCGCGATTCCCGCGCAATAAAACGTGTTATATCTTTAGTATTATGGTCACTTCCTGGCCACACAGCAACATGCAGGTTTTCACCTTGGCCATATAAAGCAGCTCTTGGTAATGGCATCCAATTCTCCCAGCAATTTAAACCTCCAACCGTAAATGCTTTTAACGGATGAACTTTTAACCCATGACCATCGCCCGGAGCCCATGTTAAGCGTTCGTCGTAAGTAGGCTGCAATTTTCTGTGAACGCTTTTTATCTCACCTTGAGCGTTTATATATACTAAAGAGGCATAGATACTATGACCGCCACGGTCTAGCGGACGCTCCATTACACCCACATAAATAGCAATTGAATGAGCTTTGGCAAGGTTACATAAGGTATCTAAATCGCCATTTTCTATATTTACTGAATTATTGACATAATAGGCATGAAGCTTTTTATTTCTTTCAGTATTCCATTCGGCACCACCGGTCAAAGCCAACCAAAAAGGATATCCTGGCAGTAACGCTTCACCAAAGATTATGAGTTCACAGTTTTCTGAAGCAGCTTCTTTAATGGCGTTTTCAATTTTATTCAAGGTTGCCTTTTTATTTAACCAAACGGGCGCAATTTGGGCCATTGCTATTTTTAATGTTGAATTCATTTAAATACGATTTAGTACAACTGAAATATCTATTAATAAGATAGAAAATACACCACAAACTATAATAAGCTTAAGCATGTTGTGCAACACCAAAAAATGGATTTTCTTCCTAGAACGCCAAAGCACTAAAAGAAAAACTAGCATTAAACATATGCAGAGATAAAAGAAAATATACATGTGCCCAATATCAAATAAGAAAATCAATAAAAAAGCACAAGAAATAGTTAATACAGCTACAGCAGATAACATAATTTTAGAAATCCTTTCACCATAAACCACGGGCACTGTTCTATAATCTAGAGCTAAGTCACCTTTTATATTTTCTAAATCCTTAGTAAGCTCTCGCATAGAGACCAATAAGAAAAGGAATATGGCGTGTGCAAAAACTACTAATTCAAAATTTTGGTAATAAATAAATATAGCGAAGAACGGCGTTACTGTTAATATGGCTGATACTAAGTTACCAACCATAGGACGTTTTTTAAGACGATGTGAGTACAACCAAATGGCGAAAATATACAGCGCAAAAAATACAACCGCCCTAAAGGAAACATAGCTCGCAAATACAAGAGCCAAAAAATTCAAAACAAAATAAAAGGATAGCTTAGTATTTTGACTGACGAGCCTGTCTAACATTGTTTTTTGCGGTCTATTAATAAGATCTTTCTCAGAATCATAGAAATTATTAATAATATATCCTCCTGCTATTGCTGCTGATGAGGCCAGAACCAACATTAATAAGTTAACATCAAAAAGTACAGATTTTAAAGGATTGTTTGGTGCAAATATGTAAATTGAAGCTAAATATTGGGCAATAACTACAACCAAGATGTTATAGCCTCTTACCACAGAAAACATGCTGAAAAATTTAAGAAATATTAGTTTCTGTTTGCGAGACAGCATAACAGTATAAATTACTTCTTTGTATTTCTAGACCTAAAATAGCTCAAGGCAATCATTATAAAACCAAGTAGAGCCAAGCCTATAAAAACAATGAGATTAGATAAGCTTACCATAAAATATTAGATTAGAAATTGTACACCACCTCTAGCTTTTGGCCTTTTAAAGCCTCCTTGGCGCGGTCAAAATTTTCGGTAAACCCAAGAATATAACCACCACCTCCCGAACCACACAATTTAAGATAGTAATCATTGGTTTCAATACCTTTTTTCCAAAGTTCATGAAACTCTGTTGGAATCATCGGTTTAAAGTTATTCAAAACAATTTTTGAAAGCTGCTTTGTGTTTTTAAACAAAGACTTTATATCTCCTTTTAAGAAGTCATCTACACAAGCATCGGTATGTTTAATGAACTGTTCCTTTAGCATACTACGGAAACCTTCGTTTTTCATGCTTTCCATAAAAATACCAACCATGGGAGCAGTTTCTCCTACTATACCACTATCGAGTAAAAACACAGCTCCTTTCCCTTCGGCTTTCTGAGCAGGAATTCCTGTGGCCTCAATATCATTTTTAGATTTTATTAAAATAGGAAGACTTAGGTAACTGTTTAAGGGATCTAATCCCGAAGACTTTCCATGAAAAAACGATTCCATTTCAGAGAAAATCGTTTTTAACTTTATGAGTTTGTCTCTAGTTAAATTCTCTAAAACAGTTATTTTATGATTTGCATACTTATCGTAAATAGCAGCTACAAGTGCACCACTACTGCCAACTCCATATCCTTGAGGAATTGAAGAATCAAAATACATCCCTGAATTTACATCAGATTTTAATTTTTCTAAATCAAAAGTTACCAATTGTGGATTTATTTGAGACAAATAATCTGCAAAGGCTTTTAAACTCTGATTAGATGCAGTGGCTGCTTTAGATGGGTTTTCATCTACCTTAAGCGCTCCATTGTAAAAATTATAGGGAATGGATAAACCTTTTGAATCTTTGATAATTCCGTATTCTCCGAACAACAGAATCTTTGAGTAAAATAGGGGTCCTTTCATGACATTTATTTGGGGTCGGTACTAATTTAGCTTCATCGCACCATCACCAATACTATCACAAATATAGTGACCGTTTTGGCAATATGCAACTAACTGACTCTTAATGAATTCATAAACTTGAGATGCTTCGCTTTTTGGAAATAGCATATGTACGTTGGCTCCAGCATCTAAAGTAAAACATAAAAGGGAGTTATTCTCAGCTCTATATCTCCAAATCTTTTGGATTATTTCTAAGGTATTTGGTTTCATTAAGATAAAATACGGCATACTTGTCATCATCATGGCATGCAGTGTCAAAGCCTCACTTTCTACAATCTCAACAAATCGTTTTAAATCTCCCGAAATCAATACTTCTTTCAGTTCTGCCAGGTTTCTATGAGCTTGCTCAAAGCGTTGAGGTGCATAAGGATGACCTTCCATTAATTTATGGCCTACCGTACTGCTCACTTGCTTTTCACCTTTGTCAACCAAAAGGATAGCATCTTGATAGTCTTTAAAATTAGGGTGTAAGGTCTCAGTAAATCTAACACCAAATAAATCTGAACTATCAGCAAAACTTTTATTCTCACCCCAAATAACCAATTCGCCTTCAATACTTCTACACGCGCTACCTGAGCCTAATCTCGCTAAAAAGGACGCTTTGCGATTAAAGTAATCGTCGCTGATTTCATTTGTTGACAAAAGCCTTTCCATGTCCATGAGACATAATGCTATTGCAGACATACCTGATGCTGAAGATGCTATCCCGGAGCTATGGGGAAAGGTATTTTTTGTATCTATTTTAAAACGGTAATTCTTTAAAAAAGACATATACGGTTCTATACGCTCAAAAAAGGTTTGAATTTTAGGCTTAAACGCTTCGTTTCGCTCACCTTCAAAATACACATCGAAACTAAACTTATCAGCTTCAGGTTTTTTTGAAAAGCTTAATTCCGTTATGGTTTTAGAGTTAGAAAGTGTAAAACTAATTGACGGATTAGCAGGTATCTGGTTTTTGCGTTTTCCCCAATATTTAACCAAAGCGATATTGCTTGGTGACGACCATTTTACTGAACCTAACTCTAAGTTTGAAATATCTGATTTAAGGTTAAAATCTTTCTCCGTCATTTTTATAAATTCTCGGACAAAGATAATAGTTTTATCATTGTTTTATAGTTTCTTGAAGTTGCGCTAACCTTTAACTTTCGCTCAAAAAAATTAAGATTGAATTTCGCCTTACCGTAGCCATTGGCACAGTAAAAATATATGCAATCTTTTTCTATGGCATACTCTTCATTTTCATAGACCTTCAAATAAGCTTCTTTAACCAAGTTGGTCTCTGGAACTTTTGATAATAGTACAAAATAGCTTTCTTTCCTTTTCCGCTCCGATAATGGACATTTATTAAAAATCGTTATTAATTGCTCTCTTGTTCTAACCAAAACTGAAACATCAAATCCAAAATTGTCGATAATCAACTTTTGGAAATAGTTCTCTAAATTTAACGTATTAGTATCATTAGACTGAAAAATCACATTACCACTTTGTATGTACGTTTGCACGTTCTTAAACCCAAAATTGGTCAACAAAGCCCTAAGTTCTGCCATTGGGATTTTTTTATGTCCACCTACATTAATTCCCCTAAGAAGTGCAATGTAAGTTTTCATGTTGTGGTTATTGACTGTGATACTATATACGCTCCTGTCCATGCATTCTGAAAATTAAAACCACCGGTTACAGCATCCACATTTATGACTTCCCCTGCCAAATAGAGATTTGGAATTACTTTACTTTCAAAAGTTTTAAAATTCACTTCTTTTAAATCAACACCTCCTGCGGTAACAAATTCTTCCTTAAAAGTGCTCTTGCCAGTCACCTCAAATACAGCCTTGGTGAGTTGCCCGGTAATGGCCTCTAATTGCTGTTTATTACAATCGGCCCAACGCTGCGTTTCAGCAATACCAGCGGCTAAAACCAATTGGTTCCAGAGACGCTTTGGCAAATCAAATGCTGTGGTATTGACAACTTTTTTCTTAGCATAGTCTTGTTTTAATATATGGAGATGTTCTAAGCAAGAGAACTCATTTAACCGAATAAAGTTGACCTGTATTTTAAAATTGTAGTTTCGCTCTGCAAGCACTATGGCCCCAAAAGCAGAAAGCTTTAAAATGGAAGGGGCACTCATACCAACATGAGTAATTAACAAAGGTCCTTCCGAGACTAAATCTGTTCCTAAAACTTTAACTTCAGCATCTTTGGCAGCGACACCTGGAATAGAAGATATACGTTTGTCCTTGATATCAAAAGTAAAAAGTGATGGTACAGGCTTTATTATAGTGTGACCTAAATCTTCAAGCAACTCCCAGATTTTTGGATTACTGCCAGTTGCTATAACAACTTTGTCACATTTAAATTCCCCTTGAATAGTATCAATTTGAAATTGATTATTTCTTAAACAAATGTTTTTTACCGCACAACTATAAAATATTTCAACATTATGATTCTTGGCTTCATTCAAAAAACAATTTATAATAGTTTGGGAAGAATTAGAAACCGGGAACATTCGGCCATCATCCTCGATTTTTAAAGTAACACCTCGCTCTTCAAACCAAGCAATGGTATCACCAGTCATAAAGCTATGAAAGGGTCCAAGCAATTCTTTTTTTCCTCTTGGATAGTTTTGCACCAACTCTGAAGGCATGAATTCCGCATGTGTCACATTGCATCTACCGCCTCCTGAAATCTTTACTTTCTGCAACCCCACCTTTGCTTTCTCTAGAATACAAACTGACTTTTCAGGGTGCTTCTCAGCTATATTTATAGCCGCAAAAAAACCTGCTGCACCACCACCAATAATTATAATATCTTTGTATTTGTTCAATGCCAATCTTAATTAGATTAAAATTACAAGTATAATGCCCAAAAGACTAATTTTTATCCTACTTATTGTGTCCTCTTGCCAATCTCAAGGCAACTTAACAATTCTTGGAGATCTGAGTAACGATTTAAAAGAAGTATCAGCTGTAGCCTATTATAAATCTGAAAACCATTTCTGGATAATTGAAGATTCTGGAAATAAAAATGAAATCTTCGCCTTAGACCAAAAGGGAGATATCGTTAAATCTGTTGTTGTCACAAATGCTGAGAACAGAGATTGGGAAGATTTGACCTTTGATAAAAAAGGGAACCTTTACGTTGGTGACTTTGGAAATAATTCTAAGGACCAAATACTATATACCATTTATAGAATTAACCATGAAAGTCTAAAAAATCGAGAAGTTTCTGCCGAAAAAATAGACTTCTTTCTCCCTCCGGAACATAACCCTGAAGATTTCGAAGCCTTTTTTTTAAGAAATAATAGTATTTACTTGTTCAGTAAAGACAATAAAATTACTTCTGTATACAAAGTACCTAATCTTACTGGTAAACATGAGGCAATTTTTATTACTGAATATAATCTTCCTGGCAAGCACAATAAAGTGACCTCTGCAGATATCAGTGATGATGGCAAAACCGCTATACTGTTAAACCATGACAAACTCTGGAAGCTAACAAACTTTAATGGCGAGGATTATTTTTCTGGCCATATAGAAAAATTAGTGTTTAAACACGACTCGCAGAAAGAAGGCGTCTGTTTTAAGACTGACTCTACAGTAGTTATTACAGACGAACGAAATGGCTCAGAAGGTGGAAATTTTTACGAATTTAACCTCTTAGAAAACAAAAAAGGCGCTAATAATTAGCGCCTTTTTACTTCACTTCTTTTATCAAAATCCGAAACCAAGCTTAAAAGCAAGTAGTAAACCGTCGTCGCTATTAAAAGCTGAGAGGTTGAAAGATAACATCTCTGCAGCTTCTGCAAAAATACCACCACCAAAAGAGGTATGCCAAATTGAAGAGTCCTCTCCATCTGCCCAAACACGTCCGTAATCAAAACCACCAAAGAAACCAATATTTAGTGGCAATAAACCTGTTTTTATCTTGCGAAGGTTTAATCTTAAATCCGTGGTCTGAGCAAAAGCAGTATTACCTATAAACCTTTCTCGTCTAAAACCACGTAATCCTTCGTTCTGACCCAAATTTGCACCTTGGTAAAACCTAAAATCATCACCAATATTTATTTGACCCTTAACTTTAGAAGCTAAAACAAGTTGTCCGCTAGGTATTAGCTTGTAATCAAATGCCAATTCAGGGTTAATATATCCGAAGCCATCATTAGTCTCTGTATTATTTCTATACCCTGCGTGTATTCCAAAACTCATCCCAAGAGTTGGAAAGGATTTGTTATCAACATTAGAATATGTGTAAACTGCATCTGCACCATAAAAATCATCAGAAAAGCTAACATTGTCTCCGATTATGGTATTGATAAATCTACCTTCTGTTCTTTCCACTTCAAAAGATTCATAACTCAAACTAAATTTGAACATGGCACCCATTCTGCCTCTCCAAATCAATGATGGTGAAAAAGAGGCTTCTCTTAATTTAACACGGTTATAATCCCTATCAACATCTAAACCATCGTCTTCATCTGCTTCAGGATTTGCTGTTTCGTTACCAATGCCAAAAAAGTTTGTTGCATAATTAGGACTAGTAAATTTGGCATTTAGACCTAAGTTTAGCTTTCCAATTACATTTGCTATTTCACCTGTATATTCAAAATTAAAACCTTGTGTGGCAAAATAATAACCCGCTGCAACTGTATGTTGGGCACTAAATGGATTACGATCAAAACCGTAACGCGTGTATGTATTGCTAAAACCAATTGCAAGACCATCGTCGGGATTAGCTCCAATAACAGGTAATAATTGATTACTACTATATTTTAATTTTTTGTAATCATAGATATTGGTATCATAATCATCTGTGAGCTTTCTTTTGCCTTTATTTGTGAGAAACTCACTCTCTTTAGACTTATAGTCATAGATTCTAACCCTAGTTCCATTTCTAACATCGTAAACATCTTTGTTCTGGCCACCGATGAGTCGTATTCTAATCATGCTATCGCCCTCGCCAGAAACTACAAAAACATCATCATCATCTAAACCATAGACCCAAATCTCTTTCGTAACGTCGCGAGTATAGGTTCTTTGATGAAAAATATCTGCTTTTTCTCCATCTTTAATTCTGTAGGCAGTAACCTTTGTTCCTCCACTTGGAAGACGTTCAATATCGAACCAATCGTCTTTATTAGTTCCTTTAATAATCCCAAATTTATTAATATGGTCAAAATACCTATTTGAAATATCTTGAAGGTTGGCTCTTCTTCCCTTTAATTTTTGTTTAATGATATCAATGGAACTATCTCTAACTTCTTCTGGAACAAACAAAAAAGCCTCTTCGATAACGTCATCAGTTAATCCATTTACAATACGCTGAACTTGTTGGTCCCAAACGTCCTTACCTGAATTATTGATTAACGCCATATCTAAGGGATAAGGTTCTAAATTAAACCACTTGGTACTTTTTAGTTCCGCATCATAACTCCTTAATAAGCGTAAGTTTGGTAATATCCCAGTTAAAAAGCTCAATAATGCTCCATCGGACATTATGGAAAATGCTTGATCTCTATCTCGTGGTACTGGCCTGTATATTGTTTGTCCATTTTCCTTGAACTTTGCCCAGCGCCACTGATCTTCATGCCTATCCCAGTCACCTATAAGCATATCAAATAAACGTGCTCTTATGTAAGAAGCTTCATCCAATACAAATTCTTCATCTTTATTTAATTTCTTAAATAAATCATCGGTACTAATAATATCATTGGAATACCCAAAATTTGCCTTATCACCGTGTCCTTCTGAGGTATGTTCTTCAATCATATACAATTCGTCTCCGAAATCTTCATTAAATTGACCTAAGGCTTTTTGTTTAGGGACATAATAAAGAAGAGGATTAGTATGATAGACATCAACAGCATCTGCCAGTGTTGCAATTGTGAAAGGTGCATACGGATGAGAACCTGTAAAAACATCTAATAGCAAATCTTGTGTATACGTCTCTTCAAATTGCCCTTCAATAAACTGATCTTTAAATGCTACTGCCTGTAAATATTGCAGAGCATTTTTTCTGAGTGCCCGCATTACGTATTGACGGCCTTGGTTATCTTCGAGTCTTAAGGATTTAGACTGATGACCACCTCCCTTTCTAACAGGTTTTAATCCGCCAAATAAAGTATCTATCCTTACTGTTGGTGCTTCAACTGCTGTTCCGAAATATTTACGGTAACGTTCTCCCCAGAAAAATCTATACAATCCACCTTTGGTAACTTCCTCTTGGGTATAAACTGAAGCAATTTCAGTGGCATTAATAGGTTCAAATTGCGGTAATCGATAATTTTCATCAGCTTCCAATACTGTGGTTTCATATACTACATCTTTAGAGTTAGCAGTGTAAAAACGCACATGTGATGAGCCATCTTCAAAAACATCTAATCTGGCAAAACCATTTTCTCCATACGAGAATTTTCCTGGACCCACATTGCGTGTGGCAGATGTCTTTGACCCAGAACCACTCACAATTTGAGGTAGATTATCTTGGACTAGATATTGAAGCGTATGTTCATGTCCTGAGACAAAAATAGTTTTATCGTTTTCTTGGGATATGGTGATAATACGCTCCCTAAATTCATTATAAAACTTATTCTGCATATCTACCGTAACAACACCACCTGTTCTGCGAATCATATTTTTTAAAGTTCCCAAAATTGGTAATGGCGACATATGACTCCCAAAACTATATTGGCCACCATGTGGACCATTACTAAAAATTGGATGGTGAATAGCAACAATCGTTGTTTTACCGCGCGCTTTTTTAATATCACTTTCAAATTCATCAAAAAACTTTGTTCTTGTTTTTATTTCACATTCGTCATTCATTTTTGGATGATTATCCCAATTCGTGAGATACCACTCAGAGTCTAGGACAATCAAAACAATATCATCTGAAATATCTATTTTTTCTATTGGACATCCATTTTCTGGCTGAAAAGTATTCTTGCCCAAAGCATCCTCTATGTACTTTTCTTGGCGTTTAAGACCGTCTAAGCCATCACTATACCAATCATGATTACCTGGAATAAACAACTTTTTCCCCTTAAAGCCTTTTACAGCATCTATCTGGGCATTTAATTGAGCCTCTGCAGAAGCTCTAGAATCGTCATTTTTTTTGGGGAGCCCTTTAGGATAAATATTGTCGCCAAGAAAAATCGCAGTACTATTAATGTTAGCATTCTTTAACTCGTCTTTAAAAGCTGATATAGCCGCATTATTCTCTTCCTCACCTGCCAATCCAGCATCACCAATTAAATAAAATGTATGCTGTAATGATTTATTCTCTGGGTATTTAGAAATTGATTCTTGATTAACTTGAAGTTTATGCGTTGCGCAAGCATTCAAGACTAAAATAAAAAGCATAAGAATGCTACACTTTCTGTAAGAAGTCATAAATTAGTTAGTTAGTTAATAGTTCTTAAATATAAGAAATGGCAACTACTTTACCCACAAGGCATCCGTGAAAAAATGCTTACAATCCAAAAAGTTACCGATAATCTTAAAATTTGACTTGTCAGCTAAGTTTTCGATTTCACCTAGGCTATATTTTTTTGAAAGTTCTGTCCAGATCAATTCATTATAATCAAAATGAAAGACGCTATTTAAGGCTTTTACCTGCACCTTCTGTGCCCTAAGACTTACAATGTAACTTCTTAAATCACCACTTATAGGATTGTAGTGGCAGTAAAAATCAAAATTATCTAGTTTAAAGTCAGCTTCTAATTCTCTATTAATTCTTACTAATAAATTTAGATTAAATCGCTTTGTAATACCGTGCGGGTCATAGTAAGCCTTGTGAATTACAATTGGATTTTTCTTAAGGTCAAAACCTAAAAGAAGTTTATCACCTTTCTTCATATTATCATGGAACAGACCTAAGAGTTCTTGTGCTTTGGCAACTTTATAATTACCAATATTAGACCCTAAAAACAAGAGCAAACTAGGGTATTGACTTGACTTATTAATCTTTAAAATTTCAAAATAATCACCAACCTTTGGTTTAATGGTCATCCCAGGTAATTTCTTCTTAAGATTCTCCGTTAAAATTGCAATGGCTTCTGAGGAAATGTCTACTGGTACATAATTGAAATTTATTTCATTCTTCACCAAATATTCTAAAAACTTAAAGGTCTTAAAACCATCACCGGCTCCCAATTCAACAATATTAAAAGGTTCTGAGAATTTTAATGCCTCATGAATATGTTTTGATTGCATCGATAATATTTCAAACTCAGCCGCAGTTAAATAATATTCGGGCATATTCATTATCTCTTGAAATATCCTACTACCAGTGTCATTATAAAAATATTTAGAGGATAGATATTTATCTTTAGCAGATAGACCTGCCAGCACATCTTGTGCAAATAGATTTGTCATTTATTTTACAAGTCTTATTCCCGAAAACAACCATCGCATTTCGGGTTGAAAAAAGTTTCTATACGTATGTCTAACATGATTTGCCGGAGACGCAATTGAACCACCACGAAGTACCATTTGATTAATCATAAACTTACCATTATATTCACCTAAAGCGCCATCGGGTTTATGAAAATTAGGATAGGGTAAATACGCACTATTAGTCCATTCCCATAGTTGTCCATAATTAATATAAGAACTTGCAACTTCCCACTCCTGCTCTGTCGGTAGGCGCATTCCATTCCATTGGGCAAAGGCAAAAGCTTCGTACAAACTAATGTGGCTTACCGGTAAGGCTTTGTCCAATTGCTTAAGCCCTTGTAAGGTATATTGCTTCCATTTTCCCTCGTCTTGGTACCAATACAATGGTGCTTTAATGTTGTGCTTCTGAATAAAATCCCAGCCGTCTGCATGCCAGAGATTAAAATCTGTATAGCCCCCTGATTCCATAAATTGAAGGTATTCGGCATTAGTAACCAAACGATTTGAGATTTCATATTGATGTAAATACACTTTATGGCTTCCCAACTCGTTATCCCAACAAAAATCCATATTCTGATGTCCAATATTATAGACGCCTTCAGGAATACTTACGAAATCTTGCTGTGTGTCTTCTTTTTTTAAGTCTATCGTGTAATCTAATACCGGAAAGGTAGGCTGAATACCAAAAATATATTTGATATCGTATATGAGTAATTCTTGATGCTGCTGTTCGTGTTGAAGCCCAATCTCTATAGTTTCATAAACCTTAGGTTCTATTATTTCATCTAAAAACTCGGCCATCTTTTTATTGACATAGCCACGGTATTCCAAAACCTCATGTAACGTTGGTCGCGTCATAGTCCCACGATTAGCTCTAACAACACGATTACCCACAGTGTTATAATAGCTATTGAAGAAATAGGAAAAGTCTTTATGAAAAACCTTGTAGTTTTGTTTATGGCTGCTGAGTACAAACTGCTCAAAAAACCAGGTCGTGTGCGCTAAATGCCATTTAGGTGGAGATACAAACTCTGCAGGTTGTGCCGAGACATCTTCTGGCTGTAAGGATTCACAAATGCGTTCGGTCTGACATCTAATGTTTAAAAAACGTTCTTTGGTTATGGTTTTGGCTACTTGTAACTGCACGTGAGAATTTAAATGATTTCTGTTTCAAAGATGACTTCACTGGCAATGGTTTTATGCACGGGACAACGTGAAGCAATCTCCTTTAATCGTTCTTTCTGAGAATCATCTAAGTTACCTACAAATTTTAATTTTTTACTAATGTGATCTAAATATTTTGGTTTTTCTACCTCAGCTCGAAGATCATCACTGTGCTTTCGAGAATGTGATATATATATAAAAACTTCATTTAAATCCCATTGTTTTCGTTCTGCGTATAGCTTTAAAGTCATAACTGTACAAGCAGCTAACGCTGCATTAAGGTATTCATAGGGAGATGGCCCAAAATCATTTCCGCCAATTTCTTCAGGTTCATCAGCCGTAAAGGTGTGATTCTTGGTTTGTATAAATGTGGTAAAATTATCTTCTACAATATTAAGATGAGCAACCAATTGCTCGCCTTCCGTACTCAACATGGTGTTTTCAGTCTTAGGAAAATACCGTTTTGCCCAAGTTCCGATAACTTCACCGACATACTGACTGTCCGTTTCTCGCGTTAGCAAATGATCGGCGGCGTCTAAAGTAACAAAGCTCTTAGGGTGATGTGCATTGAGATATAAGTCTTGGGCATTTTCAATACCCACAATCTTATCAAAAGGTGAATGCATTATAAGTAATGGCTTTCTAAGATTTTTTACAATAGTCTGCAAATCTGTTTTATCAAACTCTGAAACAAAATTTTCATCAATTTCAAAAGGGCGGCCACCTATATTTATCTTAACCTTGCCTTTCTCCTTTACATCTTCAATAGCATGTGAAAATAAGTGCTTTACATGACCAATAGTTGCTGGTGCTCCAACAGTGGCTATTGCTTTAACCGCAGCCAATTTAGAACCCGCAACAAGAACTGCTGCGCCACCAAGTGAGTGCCCGACTAATAGTGATGGCGCTTTATAATTGTCTGTCATAAACTGATGCACATCAATAACATCCTCTACGTTGGCTGAAAAATGACTGTCTGCAAAATCACCTTCACTTCGTCCCAAACCTGTAAAATCGAATCTCACTACCGCAAAACCATCTTGGGTTAAGGCTCTGCTCACATGCCTTACTGCATTTAAACTGCTACTGCATGTAAAACAATGGGCAAAAATGGCGTAGTAATTTGGCTTCTGATTTGCTGGTAGTTCTAGATGTGCATTTAAAGTAATCCCCTTACGGTTCTCTATTTTAAGTTTTGTACTGTTCATTTTATGCCGAATATATCAGTATCTATTTAGTCTTCAATCTGCACGCCTCTCCAAAACGCTACATGATTTTTTATGCCTTTTGCTAATTCTGACACCTCAGGATAGTACCAAGCTGCATCTTTATTTCGTTTACCATCTACTTCAATGGTGTAATAGGATGCCGTACCTTTCCAAGAGCAAACGGTGTGGGTTTCACTAGATTTAAAGAATTCTTTGTATAAACTATCATGGGGAAAATAGTGATTACCTTCAATAACAACGGTTTTAGAACTTTGAGCAATAATTTTATTATTCCAAATTGCTTTCATAATTAATTAGTTTTAAGAGCTACAAGATAACATGGAACACCCTACTTTATGCCTTGCCCATTCTGGACGTTTTGCAAACCATTGCTCATTTTCAGTTTGCTCGTCGTAAGGGTTTTTCAAAAGATTAAACAGTTGGTTTATTAAACCATAATCGCCTTCATCAGCTTTATCAATCGCCAATTGTGCCATATAATTTCTAAGCACATATTTCGGGTTGACTAGATTCATTTTTAGTTGTCGTTTGTGGTCTGTAAACTTTTCCATCTTCAATCTTTGGTCGTAGGCTTTAAACCAAACTTTCCATTGTTGTTCTATTTTATCTTTAATATCGTTTTTATTATAAAAGGCCGCTTCAACAATTTCCAATCCTTTTTCTGGTTTACCCCTTTTATAACTACCTAACTGTCTGAAGAAAATCGTCATATCTGTTTCAGATAAAGAAAGACTGTCTTCTAGGTCTGAAATGAGCTTTTTATCCTCCGCATCACGACTTTCTAAACCTAATTTGGAGCGCATTATGTCGAGTGATTTACGCTCAAAATTGTTTTGATATCCTTCAAGAATAGTTTCAAAAGGCTCGGCCTCCTCCACCAATGGATAAAGGGCATTTGCAAGTTGCAATAAATTCCATAGTCCAATATGGGGCTGATTTCCGAATCGGTAGCGTTTATTTTGCCTATCTGTAGTGTTTGGTGTCCATCCAAAATCAAAATCCTCTAACCAGCCGTAAGGGCCATAGTCAATGGTTAATCCCAGAATAGACATGTTATCCGTATTCATAACACCATGCACAAATCCCACCCGTTGCCAATGCACAATCATGTCCAAGGTTCTATTGCTAACCTCCCTGAAAAAAGAGATGTAAGTCTTTTTTGAAGGTTTGCCAAGTTCTGGATAGAAATATTTTATCGTGTAGTCCAATAACGCCTTTAAAGTTTTGTAGTCTTGCCTTGACGCAAACAATTCAAAATTTCCAAAACGAATAAATGTTGGTGCAACACGGCACACTATAGCACCTTTCTCATATGCTGCATTGCCGTCATAGAGCATATCCCTCAGTACGTCATCACCAGAAAGCATTAGTGATAAAGCTCTTGTAGTTGGTATACCTAAATGAAACATGGCCTCACTACACAAATATTCTCGTATTGAGGAACGCAAAACGGCTAAGCCATCACCTTGTCTGGAGTAAGGTGTTTCACCTGCACCTTTGAGTTGAAGTGCCCATCTTTTATTGTTATGCTCTACCTCAAATAAATTTATAGCTCTACCATCACCTAACTGTCCTGCCCAACTACCAAATTGATGCCCTGCATATGCCATGGCATATGGTTTAGTTCTTGGATAAATTTTTGTACCTGAAAAAACTTTTAAAAAACTATCTGAGCTTATATCTCTGCAAGTTAAACCCAACTCTTTAGCAAGCTCTTTAGACCCATGAATTAGCTTTGGATTGGAGGGGGTTTTTGGCATTACAAAGGAATATGCAGCTTCGAAAACCTTCCTTCTAGTGTTTTCTTTATTACTATCAGCAGGTAGTTCTACATTAAAAGAATCTGAAATATTTAGATGCATGGATATTATATACAAGAAGATTTTAATAGGTCTTCAGCGAAGTTACAAATCGCATAGTATTTAGACCATAAATAATTCTTAAATTAGGACTTTTAAAAATCTATATGGAAAACATCATAAATGAGGCAGAAGCCTTTGTTACCCGGTATTTAAATGAAAATCTAGATTCTAATTTTGTATACCATAACTTAGCACACACACAACGTGTGGTTGCTAAAACAAAGGAACTTACCGAAGAAGATGATTTAAACGATATTGAAAAGCAACTCCTTTTAATTGCAGCCTGGTTCCACGATACTGGCTTTACTAAAACCATTAATGGTCACGAAGAGGAAAGTGTGAAAATAGCTTCATCATTTTTAAGAGACCATAACATTGACGAAGAACATATTAACACGGTAGGCAAGATTATTTTGGCTACAAAAATGGAAAATAAGCCAAAAAGCAAACTAGAGGGATTAATTAGGGATGCAGATTCAGCCCATATCTCAAGTAAGAAGTATGAAAATTACGCTTCGCTTCTCCGCAAAGAATGGGAACTAACCTTAGGCAAAAAGGTCACCAAATCAGAGTGGATTCAAGAAAATGTCGACTTTTTAACAAATCATACATTTCATTCAGAAATAGCGATGAAAAAATGGCAAAGTCGAAAGGGAAAGAATTTGGCCAATTTGTTACAGAGTCAAAATAAAATCAAGCTGAGCACTGAAAAGCTCAAACAAAAAAAAGCTGAGTTAAAATTCAAAAAAGAAAAACTAGATTTACCAGATCGCGGTATAGAAACTATGTTTAGGGTAGCTCTGAGAAACCATATTACCTTAAGTGATATTGCGGATACAAAGGCCAATATTTTACTTTCTGTAAATGCGATAATTATCTCGGTTGCATTGTCTAATCTATTACCAAAGTTGGACAACCCATCTAATTATTATTTGATATACCCAACATTAATTTTCTTGGCTTTTACTGTAATCTGTATAGTGCTATCGGTAATGGCGACGCGCCCTAACGTTACCAAAGGAGAGTTTACAAAAGAAGATGTAGCTAATAAGAAGGTTAACTTACTATTCTTCGGAAATTTTCACCAAATGCCACTAGGCGAATTTGAGTGGGCCATGAAAGAAATGATGCAAGACAAGAACTATCTTTATGGCTCATTAACCAAAGACCTCTACTTCTTAGGCTTAGTGCTAAACCGAAAATACAATCTACTTAGAATAACTTATAGCGTTTTTATGGTAGGAATTGTAATAAGTGTAATTGCTTTTGGAGTGGCTTTTGCCATTGCCGAACAGTCGACCCAAGCACTAATTTAAACGTTAATTTCTTTCATTAAGTCCTCGTAGGTAAAAAACGCTTTATCGTCTTGGTCTTTATGATAAAGCACACTAACCCGGATTGCTTTCAGACCTGTAACTGCCTGTAAATCTTCCAGTTCAACAATTTCTTCATCATTATCTAAATAATTCCGCTCCTGTAAAAACTTAATATAGCGTAAGTACTCTCTCTCATCTTCTTTTTGAGAATAGACTATCGTAATTTTACCCTTTTGGGTTACACGCTCTTTTGTACCTTTGACAAAAGCCTTATCTACACGTTTTTTCACAATTTCGTATCTAGCATTATAGGTGCCGTCTACGTCAAATTGCTTCTCGTCCATTCTAAAGCTAATTGTAAGTGGCTGATTAAAGACTAAAATCATAGAAGCCACATCTAGACTGACAGGAAACTGAGACTTCATCAAATAATAGGCGTTTTCCATTTCTATCATAACTTGTAATTGCCACAACCTTAAATTGTAGAGATAAATAGGATTAAAGCTATCTTCCTTAGTTATAGATTCCCCAATATACATGTTGTGCTCAACACCATCTGTCTTATAACGCTCAAAATAGTGCGGATACATCAATTGAGCCTCTCTTTGTTTCTCATCTAATAAAATAGCCATTTCTTTATTGATATTTGAAATGGTATCATCAAAATCTTTTCTATGTTGATAGACAGAGTTGGTCGTTTTATCAATTAAATCTAAATACTTATCCACTTCTTGTTTAAGCGTATTTGTTTCTAATACGTGGTTAAGTACAGGTTCTATTTCTTCTCTTATAAATGAATTTATTTGCCTTTCTGTATCAACTTGAAAATTATTATCTAGATAATCTATATATTTATTTATTTGAAAAATATATTGCTCGTAAATAGGCAAATCTCTTTGTTTCTTAGCTTTTTTGACTAATGCTTTTATTGCCTCAAGCTGTAGTTGCAAGTCATTTTTTGTAGCTAGATTTCTGGCTTTCGATGACCCCTTTATATCCATCTGACCGTAAAGAGGATATACATCTTTAAAGGCTATTTTATTAAAAACAGGTTCATCTCCGTTTAACTGGTCCTTAATATAGTTTTTGGCTTCCTTTTCAAAACGCCAATGAACGCTATCGTGAATGGACGTGCATTCTTTTTGGATTATAGCCTTTATAAGATTCTCTTCCTCATTCTTAGACCGCTCTACAGCGGAAACTATAAATGGCATTACATCTACCAGTTTATTAGCATTAATGCTGTTTAAGACCTTTGGAACTTCCGACACTATTTCTAAAATACCCATTAGACCATCTTCATTGGCAATAGGTGCAAAAATGGCACTTTTTATTCCCTGCTCATGCATTGAGGAAATATGTGGTGCTCTACCTTTAGCTTTTTTAAAGGCCGACTCTACATCTGAAACAGAAAAATATTTATTTTCCTTAAGCAGTTTCTCATAAGACCACATGCATAGAGCATCCTTACATGATGCAGAATTTCTCTTATTTAATAGAAAACTTTCAATGCCATTACCATGAACCTGCTCAAAGGTTTCTTCATCTTCATTGTAAATAGAAAAACCTACCTTAATATTTTTTAAACCAAGTAAGGATCTAAAAATATCATGAAAATCTTTCATAAAAACCTCATCCTGTCTTTTATTCTCCTGAATCAAGGCTGTCTTTATGTTGGAAATAGACTGATCATCTGTAACATCAAAAATGTTACAAATTAGAAAGCCTTTAAATTCATAACTATCAACAGGAAATTTCTCTTTCCATAGCTCGATATTTTCAAAATTATCAAGCAATTGGTTAAAGTCACTCTCGGTAATTTTAACGGCATTTTCTTTTGGCTTTATCTCAGTAAAGTCAGCATTATATAAAATTTTATAATACCGCATGATGCCATTGGCATCTGGTATTTCATAAAAGAAAGGACGCTTAAAATTAAGGTCATAGCCATAACATGCTTTTAAAATAATTGAGCTCGCAATGATATAAGTTTGGTCCGTTGGCATATTTTTAACCTTAAGCTCAAAATTTTGACCAGCATTGCTCAAAATATCCTTGAAACGCTGAGAGGATTTAAAAATATGGTTATAAAAGGGTACCTGAGCTGTTTTAATTTCATTAGTGGTCAATAAACTGCTAAAAGCGTCTTGAAGTAGCATATCTATCTCTTCTCGGTATGTTTCCAAAAGATCTAAATCGCTAAAACCATCTCGTAAAATGGCATGTTTTTGCGCCATGTTTAATACCTTGTTCGCATGCTCGGCAATATGAGAACTACTAGAATTTTTTAGTTGTTCGTATTGCTCCAATAAGCGATTGAAGCTCACCTTCATTTCAAAAGGTGATTCTGTGTTAGCATTTATGTCCATTACAACGACTTTTAACTTAGCAAAGTTACTAATAATAAAAATAGTCGCTTTAAAGGCGACTATCTTACAGTTTTTGTATTGTATGTTCTAGAACCCTAAGTGACCATAGGTCCAATTTGTTCCATCACTGACAAAAATAAGTGTTTTGGTGATGTCTCCACCGTCACCAGCTGTATCAGAAGTCATTGTAATTGGTGCTGCAGTAGCGACTCTGCTGTCTCCCGGAAAAAATTGACCGCCATTGCTATAGATTAAAGCATTTTCAGTATCTGAAATATTTCTAAGGATATATATTCTACCAGGTACTGCCATTGCATTAGGCAATAAGAATTCTACATTGAAAGCTGTTGGTGTAAGATTCAAGTAAATCCCTTCATCAATTGGAGTTGCAGCTCCACCTGGTCCTCCTGCATAATTCACGACCATTAATGACAAATTTCCATTAATATCTAAGGTACTCAGTGGTGTATCTGTGTTAATACCAACTTGAGCATTAAGACCAAATCCAATACACAGCAAAAAAGTTATAATAATCGTTTTCATTGGGCTATACGTTTTATGTTTTTTTTAGACTTATGGCAAACCCACCACCTTCAGCCAGTCTTATATTTAGTTTAAAGGTATTGGTTATGGTTTGCTTTTCAATTTTTAAATCAAGAGGATTATCATCCCAGTGTGCATTTTCACCGTCACTATAAATCGTTGCCTCATAACTTTGACCATCCTCCAGAAAATCAAATTCTATTTCTAAAGTTAGTGAATTCTCATCAGTGATACCACCTAAAAACCAGTTTCCTGTTTTGCGTTCTTGTCTTGCAATAGTCACATAATCACCAACTTCTCCATTTAAAATTAAAGATTTTTCCCAATCAACACCAACATCTCGGATAAACTGCAAAGGTTCTGGGTTAGCTTCATAATGCTCCACCAAATCAGCCGCCATTTGCACCGGACTATAAATCACAACATACAACGCCAATTGCTGCGCTAAGGTGGTGTTGACTTGATTGTTCTTTCTGTATTCATCAAATTTTATATTGAAAATTCCTGGTGTAAAATCTATTGGTCCGGCCAACATTCTAGTGAAGGCTACAATAGGTAAATGTTCTGGTGGATTACCGCCATCACCAGACCAAGCGTTAAACTCTTGTCCACGTAAACCTTCGCGCGAAATAATATTGGGATAGGTCCGTCTTAATCCAGTTGCTTTTATGGGTTCATGAGCATTAACTGCCACTTGGTATTTAGCTGCTTTAATCGCGGCATTGTTATATTGATTCACCATATATTGTCCATGATGGAATTCGCCTTTGGGCAAAATCTTTCCAACATAACCAGATTTTACTGCATGCATACCGTACTTCTGCATTAAGGCATAGGCTGTATCTTGTTGTTTCTCGTACGTTTGTGTAGCTGCGGATGTTTCATGATGCATTATAATTTGTACGCCTTTCTCTTTGGCATAACGTGTGACCTCATCTAAATCGTAATCAGGATACGTCGATACAAAATCAAATACACCTTCGCGGTCCTCGAAACCAATCCAACGTTCCCAGCCTGTATTCCAACCTTCAACCAAAACACCATCAATGTTATTTTTTGCCGAAAAATCTATAAAGCGTTTTACATTTTCGGTTGTGGCACCGTGTTTTCCATGTGCTTTTCCTGTATCAGTCCATTTCCCGTCAACTAGTTCCATACCGTAATCCCAAGAGGATTTTCCCAAATGCATTTCCCACCAAACACCGTTATATTTCATTGGTGTAAACCAAGACACATCACCTAATTTATTGGGTTCATTTAAATTGACAATAAGATTAGATTCGATTAAATCTGGTGCATTATCAGTGATTTGAATGGTGCGCCAAGGGGTTGTAAATGGTAAACTGCGTTTGACTTTATACGACTTATTTTCAGAACCGACTAAGCTGCTTTTTAAGTTTAAATCTTCAGTATCTACTTTCAAGGTCATACCAGAATAATCTACTAAAGCTGCCTCATGAAAACTTAGATGTATGCCGTCTTTACCAACCATAGTCACTGGCGTGTTTACAGAATTTTCAGGAATGTAACTCTGCGCTAAATTGGTTTTTGGAATGTACGATTTGGCATCAATCTTAGAAAGCTTTGTTGTGCTGTACAAATGCTCATAAATATCCCAATCACCAGGAATCCAAAAGGTTTTATAATCTTCGGTTAAATTAAACTCGGTATGTTCGTCTTTGATTAAAGCCTCTTTCCAACCGTCTTGTTCTGGAAATTCATAGCGAAAACCGATGCCATCGTCATAGACTCTAAATTCAATATTGACTTTACGATTAGGCGTACTGGTTTCTTCAAACTGTGCTTTAATAAACTTATAATTATTCTTAACATTGCGTTGTTCACCCCAAGGCATGTCCCAAGTTTCATTAAAGCTATTTATCCTAACACTAGTTACTTTTAAATCCTCCTTAATTGGTTTTGCATTAACAAATTCAAAAGCTAAATACGAGGTGTCAATGACTGTTTTATCATCAAATTGTACTTTATAAAAAGGAAGTCCTAGGTTATCCAATTCTAGCTGTACAGCTATTCGACCATTAGGTGATTTCACACTTAGTTGTGCTGTATTATCATTTCCTAAATTACAAGACAAGCATAATAATACGACTAGTATAATGGAAAACAGTTTTAGTTTCATGTCTATTTCTTTTCAAGTAATACGATATCAAATTCTGAATTGATTTTGACTTTTCCATCTACAACCGTAACATCTTGATTGGAATACGCATCGTGAAGCGCAGTGCCATCTTTATAGACTTGTGATACATCTAAAGCCTTTTCACCAACACCCAATTCTAAACCTACAGCCACAACATCATTGACATCGCCTTTTTTATAGGTTCTTTTGAATAAATATGGCGATTCAGAAAGCATTTGATGCTCACCAGCACCAACGGCAGGATGTTTGGCTCTAAACTGACCTAACTTTTGCCAATGTGAAAGGATTTCTGAATTGTTAACTTTATCTTCCCATTTCATAAAGGAACGTAAGTTGGCATCACCTTCAGCACCGTCAACTTTTAAAATCCGAGCAAGCTCATCACCATAATAGACTTGTGATGCTCCAGGAGCCAATAGTAATTTCGTGGCCGTTTCTAAAGGTTTTTTACGCATTGGATCAAATGGGCTACCATCATCGTGAGAGCTCATATAATTGAGCACGCTAAAGCCTTTTAAGTCGGTTTGTAGTATTTCGTTATATTTAGAAAACAGCTTCTCTATTTTCATCTGCTTGGCGTTCCACTTAAATTCAAAATTGATTTGACTTGTGAACATATTGTCAAAGTAGTTGACTTTTTTATCGCCAAAATCAAACGCTTTTCCTGCTGAAATGCTATAATTATAAACTTCACCAACCAAGTAGAAATCGTTATCATCTAATACCTTTTCTGGGTTGTTTGATTTATATTCAGCAAATGCATAATCACATTCAGTTTTAAATTCTTCCCAAACAAAAGGTTCTGTATGCTTCACTGTATCGCAACGGTAACCATCAACACCAAACTCCGTGATATAATCGGTTAACCATTTCATGATGTAAAATCGTGGGGCGCGTGGATGACCAGTTCTTTCAAAAAATTCATCTAGTTCTTTAACTTCTTGTTCATAGCGTCCTTCTGCTTTCCATTTTTCAACTAATTGAGGTGGTAAATCCACATTCTCATTAGACTCTGTTCTTATATCAGGAAGATTCGCCACTAACGTACAACTCACTGTATTTTCATAATTATCATAGCTACATTGCTTGTCTGTGCGTACCCAATCATTTGGCCATACTGGGTCTTTTTCTGTTACTGGCCCAGTGTGGTTAATCACAGCATCTAAAAGAATTCTAATTCCTTTTGAGTGGGCTTCTTTTACCAATTCATGTAAATCTTCTTTAGTACCATAGTTAGGGTCAATTGCTGTCCAGTCTTTTGCCCAATACCCATGGAATCCATAGGTATTCCCTGTGCCTTCATTGGTTGCGCCATGAATTTGTTCAACTATAGGTGTCATCCAAATAGCATTAATCCCTAAATCGGTAAAATAGCCTTCTTTCACCTTTTGGGTAACACCTTTGATATCGCCACCTTCAAAACCGCGAAGTACTGCTGTTTCTTTGGTTCTTTCAAAATTAATATCGTTAGAAGTATCGCCATTATTGAATCGGTCTGTCAATAAAAAATAGACATTGGCGCCTTTCCAATCGAAAGGAACATTATCAACTGTTGGCTCTTCAACATGTGCCTTAATGTCTTCAGATTTAGGTTTGTCTTTACAGTTTGATAGCATAGTGCTAATTAGAATTAGGATAAGAAGTTGTTTCATCATATTACTAGCTTATTTTTAAAATAAAGGATTCTAAAGGTTTTATATCTATACGAACAGAAGCCTTTCCATTTTCAACGTTTAAGGTGGAATTATATTCATCGTATAACTGGTCTATGACTTGGAATTCGCCATCTTTCAAATTTAGTTTTTGCACCAAACCTTCTGGTAATTGTAGCTCAAATCCATAGGTATTCTCTGCATTGAAATTTGAAATGATGATTAATCGTTCATCATCCGACCAACGCACAAAACTTAAGACCTTATCATTATACCATTCGGTATTCTGTTGATTATACAAATGAATATCTTGATAGTCTCCCATTAATGCAGAGCTGTTAATCGTGAAATTCAACAAGCGTTTGTAAAAATCCCGAAGTTCTTTTTCTTCTTTTGTCGATTGGCCGCCGTCAAACTGTTTGTTATTGACCCAACGCACCATACTTGGTACGGACCCATAATCGAAAATTGATGTGCGTGTTGGGTCACCAAAGCCTAAATCTTCAGCACCTGGTTCGCCAAATTCTTGACCGAAATACACCATAGTTGGTGCCGTTGTTGATGTTGCCGAAACCACCATTGCTGGTTTACCTTTTTCAGCACTACCTGCAAAATCAGGACTAGCAATACGTTGCTCATCATGATTTTCTAAAAAGTGAAGCATGTGATGTTCAATATCAGCTAAATCATCAAAAATTGGAGGCACATTATCGGTTTTTCCATGGCCTTGCATCACGTGTTTTAAAGTATCGTACAACTGAACCTTGTCATACAAATAATCCATTTTACCTTTTTTAATGTAATCGCGATACATTGCTGGATTATATACTTCAGCTAATAAAAAGGCATCTGGGTTTTTCATTTTGATGTGTGAATTCATATAACTCCAAAACTCGACTGGTACCATTTCTGCCATATCAAAGCGGAAGCCATCCACACCTTTTGCTGTCCAGTACAAGGCTATGTCCTTGAATTTTATCCAAGAACTTGGAACGGTTTTATCGCTCCAAAATTCAAAATGTGTTTTGTAATCTTCGTTGTCAAAACCTTCTGGTAATTCATTAAAATCTTTTTGTCCATCAGGACTTACACCATAGTTAACCTTAACAGTTTCGTACCAATCATTCATGTCGGGTTGTGACGCACGTGAACCATTACCTGTCCATTTTGCGGGATTTTCATCAAACTTACCGTCTGCCATTGGGTGGTCTTCACCACCTAAGGGTTGATAGCCATTTTTCCATTCTGGGACTTTAAAGGCTTCGCCGGGATTGTAATAGAAGTTGTTGTTAACGTCGTAAGTCACTGACTTATTATCTTCGGCGCCAAAATCTGAAGTTCCCTCTGGATTGGTTAAACTTTGATAATTTCGTGCGACATGGTTGGGCACAATATCGATTAACAACTTTAATCCAGCTTTATGGGTACGTTCGATTAAAGCTTCAAACTCTTGTAATCGGTTGTCAACATTTTCGGCTAAATCTGGATTAACATTATAATAATCCTTAACCGCATAAGGCGAGCCTGCGCGACCTTTAACGATATCTGGGTCGTCGTTTGAGATGCCATATTTAGTATAATCTGTAATGACATCGTGATGTGGCACGCCAGTGTACCAAATATGGGTAACACCTAAATCTTTGATTTCAGCCAAGGCTTTTTCCGTGAAATCATTAAACTTTCCAACGCCATTTTCTTCAAGTGTTCCCCAAGGTTTGTTGTTGGTATTAGTGTTTCCAAATAAACGCGTGAATACTTGATAGACGACTTCTTTTTTCTTCATATGGGTTTTCATGTCTTCAACAGAGTTGCTTGTTGTGGGTTGTTCTTTTGGTTCGTTTTTGCATCCTACTATAGTTAATAGTGCAAGTGTTAATATGGAAAGAATTTGTTTCTTCATGTTTTGTGTCTTCAATTATGAGATTTCTCGTCGCTCATGCTTCGCTCTGTCGAAATGACAAAATAATTATTTGCTCAATTTAATTCTAACTTCTTTTTCCTCCTTTGTATTCCAAGTCACAGTTAAAGTCAAGGTTTTATAATCTTCATTATAAGTGCCGTTCACTTTGTCTTTGTTAACTTTTATACGTTTCGGTTTTTTATCTACATTATGAATTACTAACTCAATAGTTTTTGTTTCGGTTGTATAATTATTTCCATTTTCAGCTTCAAATTCAATTTCTAACCAACGTCTTTCTTTTTCAGCTTCAAATTCTAGAATTTGAAATTGTTCCTTTTCGATGGCATTAACGGTTTTCCCATCATCGAAGTAAAAATCTCGTTCTGATTCTTCAACTGATTCATGATGATAATACTGTAATTGAATAAAGTTAGCGTCGTACTCCTTTGTAGATTGCATCGACTTAGCCAGTGGAATAAAGGCGCCTGCTCTAACATAAGTTGGAATATAAGCTGGATGTGTTTGTATACCTTTTGTTTGTCCACCTTCAATGATGTCATCATTTTCTATGTTGAACCAATACGAGGTTTTTGGGAAATAAACATTTTGCACGTCTTTACCTGCTTCTAAAACGGGTGCTACTAAAATATCATTACCCCAAAGATAGGTTTCGGAATAATCAAATAATTCTTGGTTATCAGGTTCTTCAAAAAATAAAGGGCGCATTAAAGGTTTCCCTTCAATATGATTTTCTGCCATTAAATGATAATTATAGGGCAACATACGGTAACGCATTTCAATAGCAAAACTGGCTAAATTTTTTGCTTTTTCACTTCTGAATACTGGCTCACTTGGCACATCTTCTTGTGCGTGTGGTCTGTAAATAGGTTGAAAAACTCCGTATTGTAACCATCGTGCGTATAATTCATCATCTAAATTAGCTCCTGCAAATCCGCCCAAATCGCTATGCATATACCCTAAACCTTGCATTGCCATTTGTATTGCAATTTCGGGTTGTGATTGTAAGCCTCCCCAACTTCTACTCACATCTCCAGACCAAGGAATTAAACCATAATGCTGACTTCCAGAATAACCAGCACGCATTAATATAAATGGTCGTAATTCTGGATTGGCCTCTAAGCTCGCTTCATAGACCAATTTTGCCCAATCATGACCATAGGTGTTATGAACCTCTTGAGAAGAACCTGTGGCATGTTGCACCCAATGTGGATGCACTTCTGGTTCACCTAAGTCACCCCAAAATCCTGTAACTCCCAGTTTAGATAAATCTTTATAAATATTTTTGAACCATGCATTACCTTTTTCATTGTAAATATCTATAATGCCTGTATTGCCAAAATAGAAATCGTATTTAGCAGGATTACCAATGGAATCTTTTGCTAAGATATTTTCTTCAACAGCTTCATTCCATTTTTTTGAATTGGTTAGAATGAAAGGTTCGGTTATGAGAATAGTTTCCACATTTTTAGACTTTAAGTCTTGCACCATTTGCTTAGGATTTGGAAACGAATCTTTATGAAATTCTAGATTGCCCATCGTCCCTTTTATGTCTTTTCCAAACCAATATAAATCGAGAATAATCGCATCTACAGGAATGTTTTCTTCTTTAAATTTATCAATGGTCATTTCTACTTCTTCTTGCGAATGATAGCCGAATCGACTTGAAAAATTACCCAACGCCCAACGTGGTAACATCGGTTGTTTTCCTGTTAACTCCGTATAATTATCCATGATATCGTACCACGAGTCACCTGCTACCACCTGATATGTTTTTCTGCCTGAAATCGTTTCATAAGTCAAGGTATTATCGCCTTTGCTATCTAAATCCAAATACCCAACTGGTGCATTATCAAAATGAATCATGTATTTATTGGATGATAATACGATTGGCATGGTGTAGTTCATCAACTTGGATTCCGTTTCATAACCGTAATGTGCCCGATTGAACAAGGGCAACCGGTTGCCTCTGCGGTTCATTCCCAACGCTCTGGAACCACCGCCATATAAGACCTCATCCTTTGTTAAATTGAATTCTATTTTTTCTGTGGAATCGGCAATAATATTACCATTGACCATGTCCATAGGTTGGTGCTCGTTTTTATAGTAACCTCGCTTTTCGGAAATTATGGATTCGCCCTTGTACTTATAACTCACTTGAAAGGGTTCAGTAGTAATAGTTACGGATAGGCCTTTACTCCCATATGTAATGTTGTTACCTACATACTTATAAGTTGTTTCGATAATTTCTGGTGGCATTACCACCGCATGTGACGCTTTGATATTTGTCTCGCCTTTAGGAATAAAGGTCGTTTCTAAAATGGCTTCAGAATAAAATTGAAAAATGTATTTCCCATCATTTGTTGTAACTGAAAACACATTGCTTTCTTCGTTGTGTGACTTATAAATTCGGTTTGGGTTTTGAGCATTAATCGAGAAGGTGACTAGTACAATCGATATGTATATAAAAAATTGTTTCATTTATTTGCTTTATGCGATTCTAAAATAAGTTCAGAATGACGTATTATTTCCCTAATAAAAATAGTAATGGTTGATCCAAACGCTTATTCCATGAATTTTCAGAATGGTCCGTACCTTCAAAAAATAAGTTTTTAGAATTCGACTCTGTATACCCTTTCGCCTTTAAAATTCTATCAACTCTTGGTGCGTATTGCGGATAAAATTGGTCCAAGGTTTTATTTCCATAATCGAAATACACCTTATGATTTCCGGCCTTAGGAAAATTCTCTTCCATATAACTAAAAATAGCCTCAGGCAGCGGATTATCTTTTCTAGGTGCTGCACCTACCCAATGAGTGGATAAACATCCTGCGCCGCCAAATATCATTGGGTATTCACTAATTGCATACATGGACATTAAGCCGCCCATACTTGAACCCATAACATAGGTGTTATTCTTATCTGTATGAACAGAATATGAATTATCAATACTTGGCTTTAATTCATCTACAATAAACCTTAAATAATTATCACCATTGAACTCTGGGTCCATATTCGCATTGACAGCTTCTTCTATCAGCTTCTTCTGAATTGTATCATCTAAAAATTCAAAAGCCTTTTGAGGAAATAAATCTTTCCAGCGAATTTTAGGAATATTATGAACAGCAACTACTATAAAATCTTTGGTTTTATCCTCTCCCATTAGTTGTGTTGCCCATTCATCTACTTTCCATTCTTGTTTATTCCAAGTTGTTGTACTATCAAATAGCATTTGTCCATCGTGCATATACAACACACTATATTTTCTATTTGTAGAGTAGTCTTTTGGTAACCAAATATCTACTGGTCTTGGAGTAATGTATTGTGAAGGGAAACTGTCTGCTCTAAATAATCGTCCTGAAGCCAGTATCGCTGAATCAAGCTTTACAAATTTAACTTCGGAAATGGTCAAATCGTTTAGTGAAGTATTCCATTCCTCCTTTTCATTTTTACATGAAAAAATTACAAAAACAACAGAAAAAATATACACCCACTTTTTCATGATTATAGTTTTGTAGTGAATAAATAACTGCCTTTTTTATCTAGTGTGAGCATATCTGACCATTGAATAGTCTTTCCTGTTTGTATATTTTTAAGCGTCTTACCGTTGAGATTTAATTCTTCAAAACAGTCTAATTGTAAATCAAAAGGATTTTCATTTTTATTCAGAATATGAACTACAGTTTCATTCTCATTATAGCGTGCCAAAACATAAGTGTTGTCTTCTGGTGCAAAATGTAGTGTTTTACCAGAATGAATAGCTTCAGATGATTTCCTGAAATTAAGAAGGTTAGAAATGAAAGATTGCATGTCTTTTTTAGACTCTGCAAGATTTTCGCCAGTAAAAGCGTTTGTTGTGTCATTTGCCCAACCTCCAGGAAAATCTGTGCGAATTAAACCATGATCGCCTGGTTTGGCAAAATCATCCATTAGAATCTCGGTACCGTAATACATTTGAAATGTTCTTGGTAAAACTGATAAATAACTTAATGCCATTTTGGTATTAGTAATATCACCATCCATTTGCGTAAAGATGCGACTCATATCGTGGTTATCAGGGAATACCATAATGTCTTCAGGTCGTTTATAATGAAAATCGTTTGCCAAGGCCACATATATCTCCTTTAAACCTGTACCCCAAGTTTCGTCATTTTTAAGTCCTGCAACTACTTTTTCCTGCATGGCGAAATCCATAGTAGACCGCAAGTTGCTATCATAACCATCGGCATTGTCTTTACCATCTTGCCAATAGGCAATTAAAAGCGGATTGCTAGACCATTCTTCTCCAACAATATTAAAGTTTGGATACTCAGTCATTATTGCACCAGCCCAATCGCTCATAAAATCCTTGTCTGGATACGGATACGTATCTTGACGAATACCCCCAAGCCCTAAGGTTTCTATCCACCAAATACTATTTTGAATGATATAATTGGCCATAAAAGGGTTGCCTTGGTTTAAATCTGGCATACCCTTTACAAACCATCCATCAGACATGTCTTTTTGGTCTTTCTTTGATGCATAAGCATCTTGATTGGTTGTGCGACGATGGGACGAGCGAATCACTGTTTCTCTATTCCAATTATCAATATGCTCTTCATAATAGTCTTGATAGTTGACCCAATCTGTAAATGGTAAATCTTTCATCCACCAATGCTCTAATCCACAATGGTTAGCCACTTGGTCCATTACTAATTTCATATCTCTTTTCCTCAACTCATCTGCCAATTGAATATAATCTTTAGTTGTACCAAATCTTGGGTCAACCTCATAATAATCCGTAATAGCATAGCCATGATATGAGCCTTGAGGCATATCGTTAGTCAATACTGGACAAGGCCAAACCGCTGTAAATCCAAGATTGTCAATATAATCTACGTGATTAATAATACCCTGTAAATCACCTCCGTGTCGCGCATAACCATCAGTTCTATCAGTACCTTGCTCATTCATTGTTTCTACTGAATCGTTTTCTGGATTGGCATTGGCAAAACGGTCTGGTGTAATTAAGTAAATGGCATCACTACTATTGAAACCTATATACTCATCGGCTGGTTTTACACGTTCTTTAAACTCGTAAGTCGCGATTAACTCCTCACCGGTATCGTTTTTAAATGAAATATTAAACTTCGTTGCCACGGCTTTAGAGATATCTAAATCAATAAATACATAGTTATCACTATTGTTGCCTTTTGAAACCTTGTTAATCTTTACTCCTGAATAATTTATGCTTGGTTTATATTCTGAAATATTTGGATGCTTAACCAAAAGTTGTAAGCTATCATTTTTAAAATCAACCCACCAATTTGGTGGTTCAATCCGCTCAATGTCATTAATTTCTATAAAATCCGAAGTATTTGATACTAATGTATCATCTTCCTTTTTGTTACTGCTACAAGCTAACATGAGTAAGCTTATGCAAAAGAGTAATTTCTTCATAAGATTAAGTTTTGTTTTCCAATTGTTTCAAACGCTTTAAATCACTATTTATAAACATTTGATTTAAGCTATCTGAATCTTTATAATATAGTCGTAATTCTTCAAGCTGTTTGTGAAGCTTCGACTGTATCTCAGTATATTCCGGATTATTGTAAATATTTTGCATTTCATTTGGGTCTTTTTCCAAATCATATAATTCCCAAGCCTCAATATCATAATAAAACCGTATGAGTTTGTAACGTTTTGTTCTAATCCCATAATGTCGTTTTACCATATGAATACCAGGATATTCGTAATAATGATAGTATAAAGCTTTTCTCCAGTCTACTTTATTATCCATAAATAAAGGCACTAAACTTTGTCCTTGCATCTCTGAAGGAATGTCAATGCCTGCAATATCAAGTACAGTAGGTGCAAAATCTATATTTTGTACCAAATCACTATTGATAGTATTAGGTTTTATCTTCTCTGGATATCTCATTAAAAGTGGTGTTCTAAATGACTCTTCATACATAAAGCGCTTATCAAACCATCCGTGTTCACCAAGAAAAAATCCTTGGTCAGAGGTATAAACCACCATAGTATTTTGGGTAAGATTATTGTCATCAAGATAATCTAAAAGTCGCCCAACATTTCTATCCACACTTTTTATAACACCAAGATAATCCTTCATATAACGTTGAAACTTCCAAAGTGTTAAAGCTTTCCCTTTTGGATTTATTTTTTCAAAATCATCATTTATTGGCCCATAGACTTTTATCCACTGATCTTGCTCTTCTGGTGTTAGGCGATTGAAACGCTCTAGATAGGCACCTTCATACCATGATAAAAATTCTTTGTAATTTAATTTCTCTAAAAGTTCTGGTGCTATTTTATTATCGGCACTCAACGCCATATGGTCTGCTATTCTCATTTCCGCATCAATTGATGCCCTGCTTTTGGTTTTATAATCGTCAAAAAGTGATTCTGGAACTGGAATTCTACGATTTTTAAATGCCTCCAAATCCTGCATTGATGGCCACCATTGCCTATGTGGTGCTTTATGATTATACATTAACATAAAGGGTTTAGTCCTGTCTCTTAAAGTCTCTAAATAATGAATTGCCTTATCAGTAATTACATCTGTCACATAGCCTTCAGTTTTTACTTCTCCGTAAGAGGTTAGAAATTCTGGGTGATAGTAATGACCCTGATCGGGGAGGACTTCCCAATAATCGAAGCCTATAGGATTAGATTTTAAATGCCATTTGCCATAAATAGCTGTTTCATATCCATGTTTTCTTAAAATCTTGGGAAAAGTAACTTGAGTTGTATCAAATACATCTAGATTATCTCGTACACTATTAAGATGGCTAAACTTTCCTGTTAAGGCCACAGCTCTGCTTGGCGAACAAATAGAGTTGGTAACAAATGCTTTATTGAAGAGCATACCTTCGCTTGCCAACCTATCAATATTTGGTGTGCTTATTACCTTATCATCGTAAGCACTTAAGGCTTGATAAGCGTGATCGTCTGTGATAATAAATACAATATTAGATTTATCAAGGTTTTCACTTTTAGTAATTTTATCACTACACGACACGTGTGCTAAAAAAACAAAAGTTATGTAAATCCAATTTTTCATTATTTCAATTTAATATTGGATTTGAGGATGAATCTGCAAATTGCCCAACTGATTTATTTCCTAACCATTTGTCTAAATCGGTTTTTTGATGCTTATTCCCTGGCGATTGAATTTTGGCACCGTCAGCATAATATATAACAGTCATTACCTCTCTCATTTGATCTCTAGATTTATTCGGTCCAGCGCCATGAATGGTCCAACCGCTATGAAAAGTAGCATCTCCTGCTTTCATTACTTTGGCACACTGTAAGGTAAAGCCATGTTTTTTGATGTGTGCCTCAAAAATTGCCTCCGTATCATCAGATATGGCTTCGCTTTTTACTTCACCCAATTTATGGGAACCAGAGGCAAAGGTCAACATACCCATATCTTCAGAAATATCAACCAAAGGCATCCACATAGTTATGGTTTTGTTTGTATCCAAAGGCCAATAATATTGATCCTGATGCCAAGGCGTATAGCCGCCATTTGGCTCCTTAAATAGAGCTTGATCATGATACAAACGTACCTTATCTACACCCAGCAATCTGGCAGCTACATCAGCAAAACGTTTGGCAAAAACAAACTTCTTTACCTTTTCGTTCTGCGTCCATAAATTCATGATTTGCAAAAAAGCCTTGCTATATGTATCTCTATCTTGAAGCTTACGCGTTTCAGTATTTAGTTGGCTACAAGCCGCCTTTATTATTGGCTGAAAAAAGACCATCTCTTGTTGAAGAGAAAGACTTTCTATTAGAATATGACCATCCTTTTGAAAATCTTCAACTTGCTTCGTTGAGAGTTGATATGTTTCATCTCCAATATTCACATTACACCTTAACCAGATTATTTGGGCTTATTGTAATTGGCTTTCCATTAACTATAATTTTCAAGTCTTGTTTGCCCTCGAGTTCAAAATGCGTATGCCCTTGGCATACATTTACCTTTATAATTTGATGTCTAAAATTGACCTTAAAGGAATAGCCCTCCCATTGTTCTGGTATTTTGGGTTCAAACGTTAATGTATCGTTCTTTACGCGCATGCCTCCAAAACCTTCTACTATACTCATCCAAGTACCAGCCATGGACGTGATGTGTAAGCCTTCGTGTACTTCGTGATTATAATCATCTAAATCTAGGCGAGAGGTTCTTAAATAGAACTCGTAGGCTTGTTCCATTCTATTTAATTTTGACGCTTGAATACTGTGTACGCAGGGCGATAACGAACTTTCGTGAACAGTAAACGGTTCATAAAAATCAAAATGCCGCTCAAGATCTTCTGTAGTAAAATTATCTTCAAAAAAATAGAATCCTTGAAGCGTGTCCGCTTGCTTTATATAAGGTGAGCGCAATATTCTGTCCCATGACCATTTTTGGTTTATTGGCCGCTGTGATTTATCCAGGTCTGCCACGGTAATCAATTCTTTGTCTAAAAACCCATCTTGCTGCAAGAAAACCTTATGATCCTCAGAATAAGGAAAATACATATTGTCAGCCACCTCAACCCAATCTTTAACCTCAGCCTTAGAGAGTTTAGCTTTGTGCATAATCCTTGTGTAATCCGTAGGATATTCCGATTGAATCTTTTCTATATTTTCAACGGCATAGTTAATACACCATTTAGCTATGTAGTTAGTGTACCAGTTATTATTGACATTGTTTTCATATTCATTGGGTCCTGTAACCCCAAGAATAACATATTTATTTTTTGCTGTGGAGAAGGTTGCTCTTTGATGCCAAAATCGAGCTATACCAATGAGAACCTCGAGTCCTTTTTCTGGGATATAACTGTAATCGCCTGTATATCTGTAATAGTTATAAATTGCAAAAGCTATGGCGCCATTGCGGTGAATTTCTTCAAAGGTTATTTCCCATTCGTTATGGCATTCTTCGCCATTCATGGTCACCATTGGATATAAAGCAGCACCATTTTTAAAGCCCAATTTTTCTGCATTTTCGATGGCTTTTTGAAGATGATAGTATCGATATTCTAACAGGCTTCTAGCAACATTTTGATCTTTGGTTGCCATGTAGAAGGGTATGCAATAGGCTTCTGTATCCCAATAGGTACTGCCTCCATACTTTTCTCCTGTAAAACCTTTTGGACCAATATTTAATCTAGCATCTTTCCCTAGATAAGTTTGGTTTAAATGAAAAATATTGAATCTAATCCCTTGTTGGGCTCTAACATCTCCCTCTATGGTAATGTCTGCCATATCCCAAATTTGAGACCACGCTAATTTCTGGCCCTCTAGGAGCAGGTCAAAACCTTGGTCTTTTGCTGTATCTAAGACCGTATGAGCAGCAGTAACTAAATCGTATTTATCGTGATTTCTATCTACCGTATACCCTCCAAATTTTTGAATTTTAAATTCTTCACCTTGTGCTACTTTAGCCCTGTAACTGAAAGCGAAATATGTAGAAGACTTATCTACCTCTGGCGTAATGTCTAAAGGCTTTTGATTTAAGAACAATTGTGATTCCATAAATGTACAGGTATAGAAATCTGTCTTCATGGTTTTAGCCTGGATAAAAGCTCTATGCTCTTTAAAGGACACGCTTAAGGTGTCCCAAAACTTATCATCCCAATTACTGTCTTCATTGGTAATTCCAGTATCTATATAAGGTCTGTAGGTTATGGTTGCAGGAGCATTTAAAGGAACCACATTATAATCGATTGCCCCAAGTTCATCTATGTCTAGGCTTAAAAATCGTCTAATCGAAACATCAACCTCTATATTGTTTTGAAGTGTGGCCGTAAAACTGCGTGCTAACCAGCCTTCTTTCATATTGAGCTCTCGCCTAAAGTTTTCAACGCGCTTACACTTAAATAAATCTAACGATTCATCATTTATATAGACATTGATACCTATCCAATTTGGTGCATTTAAAACCTTTGCAAAATACTCTGGATAACCATTCTTCCACCAGCCTACTCTCGTTTTATCGGGATAATAAACTCCAGCAATATAACTTCCTTGAAATGTTGGCCCAGAATACTTTTCTTCAAAATTGGCACGCTGGCCCATAGCTCCATTTCCAATACTAAATAGGCTTTCAGACGCTTTAACATGCTCTGAATCGAATCCTTCCTCTATTATCGACCAGTTATTTGGTTTGATATAATCTAGATTCATAATATAATGTATTGTGGCATTCTGTAGAATACCATATTCGTTTATTCGTTTATTAGTTGGTTTAAAAAGTCTTCTGAAATTTGGGTAAAATCCTTAAAGACATAATCGGCGTGGCCCAAAACCTTTTCGCTTCCAATACCAATGGAAACCATACCAGCAATATTTGCTGCTTCAACACCAGCGACGGAATCTTCAAAAACGATACACGCTTTTGGATCTACCCCTAGAAGTCTTGATGCTGTTACAAATACCTCGGGATCCGGTTTAGCCCTAGAAACATCATTGCCATCAACAATGGCATTGAAGTCTTGAAGTAAATTCACCTTTTCTAAAATAGGTTTGGCGTTTTTACTCGCTGAACCTAAGGCTACTGGTTGCTTATGTCGCTTAAGAATATCCAGCACTTTATGGACATCCGGAAGAACTTCCGATTCATCCATTGTATCAATGTAACTTAAGTAGTCATCATTCTTTTTTGCCATTAAATCTGTGAATTCCTCAGAGCTTAATGACTTGTTTCCCCAAGTTAATATTTTCTGTAAAGAACGGACACGACTAACCCCTTTAAGCTGTTCATTTTCTTCTTCGGTAAAGTCAATACCTAAACCATTGGCTAGCTTTTTCCATGCCAAAAAATGATATTTTGCGGTATCTACAATGACACCATCTAAATCAAATATGAATCCTTTTTTCATTTTATTCTGCTTCGTTAATTACAACGGTGTCGTCAACATCTTTAACTCTTGTTACCAGTAATGCAGCAATAATAAAAGATATACCGCTTAAGACTAGAGCGAATATCGGCCTATCATTGTAGAGATGTTTCACCATTGGCCCACCGATTAGGGCATTTAAAATTTGAGGTAGGACAATAAAGAAGTTGAATATTCCCATATAAACTCCCATTTTTCTTGCAGGAATAGATCCTGCCAAAATAGCGTAAGGCATAGCCAGTATACTAGCCCATGCTATACCAACACCAAACATTGAAAGGATTAGCCAATTCTTGCCGGGAAGCACGTACAACGAGAGCAATCCTAGAGCACCAATGATTAAAGAATAAGAATGCGTTTTCTTTCTTCCAATTTTTTTGGCTATAGCTGGCAAAAAGAAGGCGTACACCGCTGATACCGCGTTGTATACACCAAATAAAATACCGACCCAATCTCCAGCATCCTGAAAACCCTTACTGTGAGTATCTGTTATATCCAAACCATAAATATGTGATGCTATAGCTGGAGTTGCAAAAACCCACATACCAAACAATCCAAACCAAGAGAAGAACTGAACCCATGCTAATTGCTTCATGGTTTCAGGCATTTTTGCAAAATCTGAAAAAATATTAAGAAGACTAGACGACTCTTCTTCTTGTATCTCCTCACCTTCAGCAGCATGAATAAGTTCCATTTCCTCAGGGGAATATTCTTTCGTAGTGATTACTGTCACTAAAATACTACCTATTAAAACTCCGGCACCAACAAAGAATGACAAGAGTAAGTTTAGAGGAACCTCGCCAACAGCCGCTTCATTGGTTACACCGAACCAATTTGCTAGAACATATGGTAACCAAGATCCTATTACTGCACCAATACCTATTAATACTGTTTGGACACTGAAACCTAAAGTTCTTTGGTCTGAAGGTAGAACATCTGCCACTAACGCCCGAAAAGGCTCCATTGCAACATTAAAAGAAGCATCCATAATCATTAACATACCAGCTCCTACCCATAAGGCTGGCATGTATGCCGTAAACATGTCTGAGTTTGGCATTAGGATTAAACCAAAAGACGCTAAAATCGCTCCAACCAAGAAGTATGGTCGTCTTCGTCCAAGCCTAGTCCATGTTTGATCACTGTAGTGCCCAATTATTGGTTGCACAATTAGGCCTGTTAATGGTGCTACAATCCAAAACCACGAAAGTTCATGAACATCTGCACCAAAAATCTGTAAAATTCTACTAGCGTTGGCATTTTGTAGGGCAAAACCCATCTGAACCCCTAGAAAACCGAAACTTAAGTTCCATATTTCCCAAAAGCTTAATCTACGCTTTTGCATAAATAGTATAGTTTGATTAATACTATTCTGATAAGCAAAGCTCATCAAAACTTAACTGTAGAAGTGAAAATATAAGTTTTGATTTCGGGTTAAAGATAGATAATGATTTTAAACTGGCAATGATAAATTACTATTTAGTAGATTTGCGCTCTATTAAATCGGTCTCTATAACAACCGTTTGATACGTTTCATCTTCATTTTCGTTGTGCTCAGTCTCGAGCCTATTAATAAGGAGGTCAGCAGCTTTTTCCCCCATAACTTGAGCATGCTGGCTAACCGTTGTTAAACTCGGAGTTGAGTGCTTTGAAAGCACACCATCAGTAAAACCAATGACTTGAATATCCTTTGGAATCTCCAGTCCTAATTTTCTGGCGACCTTCATTGCCGACAAGGCATAAAGCTCATTAACAGCAAAAACTCCATCAACAGATTTGTTGGATTTAAATAAATGCTCAATTTCATTCTCTAGAGCATCAAGATGTACCTCGTAATCTAGCTTGTCATCTAATTTTAGAATAAGTTCAGATTCTAATTCAAAACCCGCATCATTTAAGGCATCCATATAACCTTGTGTTCTTAGTTTACCAACGCTGACGTAATCCTTTGTTGTAATAAGAGCTATTGACTTACACCCGTTAGTAATCAATTTCTCAACAGCTGACTTGGCGCCTCCAAAATCATTAACAATAACCTTATCGCAATTAATGTCGGACACCACACGATCAAACATTACAATTGGCATACCCTGACTCATAGTCTCATTAAAGTGATGATAATCTTGCAGTTGCAGAGTTTCTTTTGAAATCGACAGTATAAATCCGTCTATACTTCCATTTGCAAGCATTTCCATATTGATAACCTCTTTGGAAAATGACTCGTTTGATAGACCGATTATAACATTATAACCTCTTTTATTAGCAACCAATTCTACCCCTCTAATCACTTTCGAAAAGAAATGATGTACAATTTCCGGGATGATGATTCCAATGGTATTAGTCTTCCGATTCTTAAGGCTTAGGGCAATATTATTTGGCCTGTAATTATAAAGCTTAGCAAAAGCTTGTACTTTTTGCTTAGTATCTGCACTTATTTCCGGACTATTTCTAAGTGCCTTTGAGACTGTAGAAATTGAAACATCTAGTTCTCTAGCTATTTGTTTAAGGGTAATTTTTCGTTTCATTCTGATCATTAACTAGTTACAACTATTTTCAGAAAAAACCATAAACAAAAAGGACTATTGTTTCGGAATCCTCAGTTTTAACTTTTAGAAATTGTGAAATTCTCAATTTTTCTATATTTTTCTGAAAATGTTAATTATTGTTAAAAAGTTTTTAACACGAAAACGTTTTCGTGACAAATGTCAGGTTTTTTAACGTTTACAACATGCTAAATTTACATATTTTTAACCCAAGAAGTGAAAATATAAATAATTAACTAAGCAATTAATTTAAAAACTTTGTATGAAAACATTCTTTAATGCTTTA
Organism: Winogradskyella pelagia; assembly: GCF_017581965.1. Taxonomy (GTDB): domain Bacteria; phylum Bacteroidota; class Bacteroidia; order Flavobacteriales; family Flavobacteriaceae; genus Winogradskyella; species Winogradskyella pelagia. Next base: position 81,201 of record NZ_JAGEVF010000002.1, on the reverse strand, counting down.
CTAATCTGTTGTTTGCTTGCGCCAGCAACTATGTTTGCGCAAACTACTGTTTCAGGTACAGTCACAGATAAAGCAAACGCTATGCCTTTACCTGGCGTTAACGTTATTGTTAAGGGCACCTCGAGAGGTACATCGACTGATTTTGATGGTAACTATACTCTTGAGCTAAGTGATGGTGAAACCGTAGTAGTTTCTTACCTTGGCTACACCACACAAGAAATAATTTATTCTGGCCAGTCTAGACTTGATGTCGCTCTTGTTGAAGATGCAGCTCAATTAGATGAGGTCATACTTATTGGTTACGGTACCACTACCGTAAAAGATGCAACGGGTTCTGTAGAATCTGTAACAGCAAAGGACTTTACACGTGGTAATATTGTAACTCCTGAAAATTTACTCGCTGGTCGAGTTGCTGGTGTTAATATAACTAGTGACGGTGGACGTCCAGGTGCATCTGGCACTATCCGCATACGTGGTGGTTCTTCGATTAATGCGTCTAATGACCCCTTAATTGTTATTGATGGATTACCAATTTCAAATGATAATGTTAACGGTTCACGTGGTATACTAAGTACAATTAACCCAAATGATATAGAATCTTTCTCTATATTAAAAGATGCCTCAGCGACAGCAATCTACGGATCGCGTGCTGCTAATGGTGTAATTATTATTGTTACCAAAAAAGGTCGTGATTCCTTCAGTGCCGATATTGATACTCAATTTAGTTTCGGTGAGAACTTCAATGAAATTGATGTGTTCAGTGGGGACGAATTTAGAGATTTAGTAAATTCCCAGCCCATAAACGGTACTACGTTAGATACGAGTTTGCTAGGCACTGAAAATACTGATTGGCAAGATGAGATTTTCAGAAACACGGTTTCGGCCATTCACAACATTACTTTAAGAGGTTCACTTTTTAATGCGCTTCCAACACGTTTTTCTTTTGGAACAACTAGACAAGAAGGTGCCTTAATTACCTCTCTTAACGAAAGACGTAACTTATCCTTATCACTCAACCCTTCTTTATTTGATGATCATCTTAAAATCAATGTTAATGCAAATATGGCCTTTGAGGATAACCGTTTTGCAAACGCAGGTGAAATTGGTGCTGCTTTAAGATATGACCCTACGCAACCTGTAATGGATGGAAACCCTGATTTTGGTGGATTCTATCAGCATGTAGATGCTAATGGTTTAGTTCAAAACGGAACAACCAATCCGGTTTATAACCTTGTTTTCCGTGATGACTTAGGTGATGTTAATAGAGTATTTGGTAATATTAATTTAGATTACAATTTCCATTTTTTACCAGAGTTAAGAGCAGTATTAAATCTTGGTTACGATAGATCAGAATCAAGAACCTCTATTGAAGCTAGATTTGCAACACAAGATAATGTATCACGCGAGTCATCTTCAGCTTTCCAAGAAAGAACTAATGAATCCTTAGATGGTTTCTTAACCTATACAAGAGATTTAGGAGATTTCGGTTTTGATGTAACTGGTGGTTACTCTTATCAGCGATTTGCTAATTCAGGATCGTTTACGGGTAATATTTTAGACCCTCAAGCCGTAGGTGATAATTTTGCCGACCCAGATGTTGTATTGATTGGTTTCTTTGGTAGAGCTAACTTAAGCCTTTATGATAAATACCGTTTAACCTTGAACTATCGTCGTGATGGCACATCTCGTTTTAGCGAAGAAAACCAATGGGGTGATTTTTGGTCTGTTGCCGGTGCATGGCAAATAAGTGATGAAGACTTCCTCAAGGACTCCAACACAATTTCTAATTTAAAATTACGAGCTAGTTACGGTTTAACCGGCCAGCAAGATATTGGTGCTAGAGATATTTTCTTAAGACGTCTCCGAAGAGGACGACCTGATTCTGTATTCCAGTTTGGTAATGTTCCTATTCAGACCTTACTTCCTTCTGCATTAAATCCAGATTTAAAATGGGAGGAAACCAGTACTTTAGAATTTGGTATCGACTACGGATTGTTTAATAACAGGATTTCCGGTACCCTAGGTGTCTTTTTAAGAACAACGGATGATCTTCTGTTTGACGCACCAGTAGCTGATGGTAGTAACTTTACGAATAACATAGTACAGAACATTGGTTCATTAGAAACTCGAGGGTTAGAATTTAGTATAGATGCAAGTGTTGTTAATAATGACAATGTTAATTGGAATTTAAACTTTAATGCTACCTTCTTAGATAGAGAAATTACCCAACTTGCTTTTGGACAAGATGTTACTACTGGAGGAATTGGTGGCGGAACTGGTAACTTCATCCAGATTCAAAGAGAAGGTGAGGCACCAAACTCATTTTATGTATTTAAGCAACTTTATGATGCAAACGGTAGTCCAATAGAAGGTGCTTATGCCGATCTTAACGGAGATAACATTATCAATGATGAAGACAGGTATGTTAAAGAAAATCCATACCCAAATACAACTCTAGGTTTCCAGTCTAACCTTAATTATAAGAATTTTGACTTTTCCTTTAACCTTAGAGCTAGTTTAGGTGGTTATATATATAACAATGTAAACTCTTCCAGAGCGCAATATGAATTATTACAAGATAATGCTGTCTTAGGAAATATCCCGACATCTGTTTTACAAACTAATTTCCAAAGAACCTCTGACGTAATTATTTCAGATTTATATATTGAAAATGCATCATTCTTAAGAATGGACAATATTACATTAGGATATACTTTTAAAGACATTTCAAGTGTCTTAAAGAGCCTAAGAATTTGGGCAGGTGTACAAAATGCCTTTATTATTACGGATTATAGTGGTCTTGACCCTGAAGTTTCCCTTTCAGGAGGTAGCCCAGGAGTTGACAACACTATTTTCCCAAGACAAAGAAACTTTTTAGTAGGAGCTAACTTTAAATTTTAAAAAACTATGAAAAGAAAATTAAAACAATTACAGAAAGTTGGTGTCTTATTATTTGTTGTGGTGTTTATGGTCTCATGTACAGATGATTTAAACATTATACCTAATGATGAAGACACATTGCTAGCAGACGAGGCTTTTGCAAACGAAGCAGCCTATAAACAACTGTTGGCAGGAGTTTATGCCAATTTAGCATTAACAGGAACCGATGGTGCCGGAAGCTCTAACATACAAGGATTAGATGCAGGTACCAGCCAATTTGGTCGTGTATTATTATACCTACAGACGCTTTCAGCAGACCAAATGATTTGGTCTTATGAAAATGACCCTGGAACAAGAGAAATCCAACGAAATATTTGGACGGCTCAAAACCCATTAATTCTAGGTATGTTCAGTAGATCACACGCAACTATTGCATTTGCAAATAACTTTTTGAACGAAACAACTGATGAGAAACTAGACAGTAGAAATGTTTCTGCTGGAGTTAGAGCTCAAATTGTTAATTATAGAGCAGAAGCTAGATTGCTCAGAGCAATGTCTTATTATTATATGATGGATTTATTTGGTAAGGCTAATTTCGTTACAGAAACTTCCGGTATAAATGTTGTACCACCAGTAATCGAAAGACCAGAGCTATTTACTTTCATCGAAGAGGAGTTGTTGGCCATTGAGAATGATTTAATTGATGCCAACCAAAACGAATACGGTAGAGTAGACAAAGGTGTTGCTTGGATGATTTTAGCAAAAATGTATCTCAATTCTGAGGTTTATATTGGTGCACCTAATTATGACAAGTGTCTCGAATATTGTAACAAAATTTTGACCTCAAGTTACACTTTAGCAACGGATTATAAACACAATTTCATGGCTGATAACAATACTAATTCTGCCACAAACGAAATTATCTTCCCAATCGTTTCAGACGGAGCGACGACTCAAAACTTTGGACCAACAACTGTTATGATTAACGGTTCTGTAGGAAGTTTAGAAGTAAACGGCCAAGAAGTTGGTGTTACTCAAGGCGGCTGGGGCGGTGCTCTACGTGTCCGCAAGCAGTTTGCTGATTTATTTGGAGGTGGATTGTTCTCTAACGATGACAGAAATACCTTGATTACAGCAAATAGACCTATCGATATTACTGATATATCAGACAGGGATACAGGTTATATTATTCAAAAATACTCTAACGCTACTTCAACAGGCGGGTTTGGTATTGACCTTACTTTTGTTGATACAGATTTTCCGCTTTTTAGATTGGCAGATGTTCATTTAATGTATGCAGAAGCACATCTTAGAGGTGGTGGCGGCACATTAGCAACTGCTGTTGATTTAGTTAATGACTTAAGAACAAGAGCCAATAATCCTAATTTAATTTCAGCGGGAGATTTAACGCTTGATTTTATTTTGGATGAACGGTCGAGAGAGTTACATTGGGAAGCACACAGAAGGCAAGATTTAATCCGCTTCAACCGATACACGGGAGGAAATTATAATTGGGCATGGAAAGGAAATGGTAGCAATGGTATTTCAATACCTGCACATTTCGACCTATACCCTATTCCAAATTTAAGTTTATCATCCAACCCTAATTTAACGCAAAATCCAGGGTATTAATTAAAATAGAAATGAAAATGAAACGTAAAATATCAATTCTTCTATCCTCTTTATTTGCCTTGTTTGTTTTTACGGCATGTGAAGATGATTCAGATCAATTTACAGTTACGGAAACAGATCCGGTAAGTTTATCTGAACTTAGCATCGACATGATTGAGTTAGATGCTGCGAACCCAAACAACCCAGCAGTTACTTTTAATTGGACCGTAGCTGATTATGGTCAACCTGCTGAGGAACGATACGCTTTAGAAGTATCTTCAGATGAAACATTCACAAATCCAGTAGTTCCAAGTACGGTCAATGGTAATAATACCGTTACCTTGTCTATGGGCGAGTTAAACTCTGCGGCTGGTAATGCTGGATTACCTCCATTTGAATGGAATACGCTCTATGCACGAATCGTATCTAGCTTAGGCACACAAAATGGTGTGGCTGTAGGCTCCAATGTTATTACTTTCCAAGTGTTTCCATTTTTTAATTATCCATTTAAAGATTATTATTTGGTGGGTAATGCAACGGCAGCAGATTGGAATAATAACAATAACAATCCCGCACTTTTTAGAGATGCTGATAATTCTAATCTTTATACCTATACAGGTTTTTTTAATAGCGGTGAGTTTAAGGTACTCGAGGTTAAAGGACTTTGGCAGCCACAATGGGGAACTAATGATGGAGCCTCGATAGACGTTAACCCAGGCGATACTTCTGACCCTGGAACGTTTCCAAACAACAACAGTAGCATAGGTGCTGCTGGTTATTACACCTTTACAATAAATTTTGGGAATAGTTCATTCTCTTTTGAAGCTTTTGACGAAAGTGGGGCTACTGACTATATGTCAATAGACATTGAAGGTTCTGCTCTCACTGGACCAGTATCTATGACTAGACTAAGTGCTAGTGATAGTCACGTTTGGTACGCTAATAGTGTAGCGTTAAACCCTGGTGATTTAGCATTCTCGACGGACCTTGGCTCAACTTGGGGAAGTGAAACTTCTTTCTCTGGAAAAGCAACAGAAGGAGGTTCTAATATTCCTGTTATTGTTGGAGACCTTTACGATGTTTGGTTCAATGATCTTACAGGAGATTATATTATGATTCCTTTAAACTTATAAAATAAATTCTATGAAAATGTATAATAAACTAAATCGACTTTTAATAGTCTTTGCACTTTTGTTCTTTACTTGTGAGAACGAAGAGACATTGATTATTACAGAACCTGATGCCGCATTTTTGTTGCAAGAACCGGGCATATCCAATATTAACTTAAACTTTGGATTAGATACCAATCCAGCATTTACCATTTCTTGGAATGATGAAGTTACTGGAAGTTCTAGTTATGATATTGAAATGTCATTAACTGAAACATTTGATGCTCCTGTTATATTAGGAAATTCTACTGGAAGTTCTTTTTCTATTAATACCATGGATTTAAACATGGCCATTAATAGTGCTAACCCAGAAATTTTCTCAGAAGTACCTATTTATGTCCGAGTTGATGCGGGCGATGCGCAGAGTAATGCAGTAATATTTTTTGTTAATGCATACCCTCTTGACCCAGCAATGATAACAAATCCATCTCAAAACGATGTCTTTGTTTTAGATATCGCATCACAGGATTTAGTTGTTTTCACCTTATCTTGGGAAGATCCAGCATTGACAACTTCGGACAATGTAGATTATTCAGTTGAAGCTGCCTTAGCGGGAACAGATTTTGCTACTGTAATTCCTGTAGGGGTTGGTTCCAACATCAATTCTCTAGACGTCACTCATAGCGACCTTAATGGAGTTGCCTTAGGTCTTGGAATAGCACCGGAAACTGCTGCTGACATGGAGGTAAGACTTAAAACCTTGACTACAAATTCTAGTGGCAATACCTATGAAAGGATTTCTGATCCAGTAACAATTAATGTTACACCATACAATGTGGCATTCCCATATATTTATTTAGTTGGTGCGAGTACTGCGGCAGGTTGGTCTAATAACAACAATAATCCTGTTGTATTTAGAAGTCAGAATACTCCTAATTCTTACGAATTTACAGGATACTTTCAACCTGGTGGATTTAAAATTCTTGAATCACCTGGTTCTTGGCAACCACAATGGGGAACAAACGATGGTTCTACCCTAGGCGTAAACCCCGGAGGTGGATCTGACCCAGGAATATTTGATGTTCCTACAGCAGGATATTATACAATGTCTATTCCATCATTAACACCAGGTGCTAATTATACTATTGAGGCATTTGATGCATCTGCCGCACCAACATACAATTCAATTGGTTTAATTGGTCAAGCCATTGGTGGCTGGGGCGATGGAGATGAAATCGAATTGATTCAGAGAGACCCTGTAAATAATCCTCACCTCTGGTATGCTTCAAATGTTTCTTTTACTAATGGTGAAGAATTCTTAATAAGACCAAACGACGATTGGAATAACGGCGTTTGGAGATATACGGGTTCACAGGAGTTATTTGGACAGGCAAATTTAGCTGGAAGCGGTAATAATTTTCCTTTCTCTGCACCTTCTGGAAACTACGATGTATGGTTTAATGACCTAGACGGAAGCTACGTTATTATCCCGAACTAATAAATTTCTTTACATAAAAAGAGGCTGATGTATATTCAGCCTTTTTTTTTCAAAAAAAACGATATGAAAAAAATTACCCTTTTAATCTTATTACTCACTTCCTACCTCGGATTCAGTCAGTTAACTATTAGCCCTAACCCTTTCGAGATTACAGATCAAATTACTATTACAATAGATATTAGTGCAGATACAGGCTGTAATGGCCTGGTTAATCCTTCTAAAGTGTATATGCACTCAGGAGCAGGAGATGACACCAATGCTTTTGGGTTTAGTGTCATAGGCAATTGGGGACAAGATGATGGTGTTGGTGAAATGGTCAATATTTTTGGAACCACGTGGGCCATTACTATAACCCCTTCAACTTATTACGGACTCACAACCACGCAACAAGAAAACGTTACGCAACTTGGCTTCGTTTTTAGGAATGCCAATGGAACACAGGAAATGAAAAACAATGCGACCTGTGATGACTTTTACGCTGCTGTTGGTGCATTTCAGCATACATTAACAAATCCAACAGAACCTGTAACATTTCTTAATGCTGGACAAAATCTTTCTATAGCATCAACAACTACATTGCCTGCAGATTTTAACTTAAAAGCTAATGGCACTTCAATAAGTACTAACTCTAATACACAATCTTTCAGTTTTAATGCAACTGTAAATACAACAACACTATACGAACTTGAAGCTACGGCGGGAGGTGAAACAATAGTTCGATCTTTCCAAGCCGTTATTCCTCCAACCGTTGTTAACCAGTCTATTCCCGCTGGCATCCGTGAAGGAATTAATTACAATTCTAATGATGCCACTAGAGCAACAGTAGCATTAAGAGCACCAAATAAGGATTATATCTATGTTGCCGGAAGCTTTAATGGCTATACTTTCAATAACAGTTATGTCATGCGACGCGATACAGCCGAAAATGACCTTTATTGGTTAGAGTTGACCGGATTAACACCAGGACAAATTGAAACCTATCAGTATTGGGCAGTTGATGAGAATCCTGTTGCAAATTCTCCAAACTTGGTTAAAACTGCTGATCCATTTTCTACATTGGTGTTATCACCTTTTGATGATGGCGGTATTCCATCCAATTCCTATCCTAATTTACCAGCCTACCCTGTAGGTCAAGAACGTGAAGTCACCGTACTTCAAACCGGGCAAACACCTTATAATTGGGTGGTAGATAATTTTACAAAACCAAAGAAAGAAGACCTTGTTGTTTATGAAGTTTTAGTGCGAGATTTTGATGCCGATAGGAACTATCAAAATTTAATTGACCGTTTTGATTATTTTAAAAATCTTAATATCAATGCCATTCAGCTCATGCCAGTTATGGAGTTTGACGGCAATGAAACTTGGGGTTATAATACTGCTTACCACATGGCCTTAGATAAATTCTATGGAACATCGGATAAGTTTAAAGAATTTGTTGATTTATGTCATCAAAACGGAATCGCTGTGATTTTGGATATTGCATTAAACCATGCCACGGGGAGAAACCCTTTAGTAAGACTATGGATGGATGATCCTGATAATGACGGTTGGGGAGGCCCGTCCAGTGCGAATCCATATTTTAATACAGTACCCCAGCATGATTACAATGTGTTTAATGATTTTAATCATCAAAGTACATTGACCCAAGAATATACAGAAAGAGTTATAGAACACTGGATTACGGAATATAAAATTGATGGATTCCGTTGGGACTTAACCAAAGGATTTACACAAAATTGTGGCCCTGGTTCTTCACCGGGTTGTACAGATCAATATCAACCAGATCGAGTACAATTGTTAAAGGAATATGCTGATCACTCTTGGAATTTAGATCCAACGCATTATGTGATTTTTGAACATTTAGGGCAGGATGGTGAAGAAAAAGAATGGGCCGATTATAGACTTGGAGATAGCGATGTCTCTAAAGGAATAATGATGTGGGGTAAAATGACCTCAGAGTATACAGACTTTGTTCAAGGATTTAGCAGCAACATTTCAAGAGCTACTCATCAAAGTAGAGGCTTTAATGCGCCTAGGCTAATGATGTACCCTGAAAGTCACGATGAAGAACGTGTTATGTATGAAACTGTAGAGTTTGGTAATAATGTTAACCCTTCACATAATCCAAGAAATTTAAATATTGCATTACAACGTATGGCGTCTATGGGAGCTGTAAGTTTAACGCTTCCAGGCCCTAAAATGATATGGCATTTTGCTGCCCTTGGGATGGATGATTCTATTTTTACCTGTTCTAATGGAACTGTGAATAATCCAAATTGTAAATTAGACACTAAGCCACAGCCACAATGGGTAGAGAATTGGCTAGGTGACACAGATAGAAAGGCACTCTACGATGCATGGGCAAGATTAATAGATTTAAAAATCAACGAGCCTGTTTTTGAAGGGGATTATGTCCTAGAAGGCGCTACGCAATCCGTAAGGGCATTTATTTTTGACAACACCCTGCCAAATGGAACTTTAAAGAATGTAGTAATCTTGGCTAACTTTAGAACTATTGATCAAAATATTATTCCAGATTTTCCTTTTACTGGTACTTGGTATGATTTAATGGATAATTCTCCTGTAAATATTACAAGCACTAGTAGTCCAATTCTTATACCTGCTGGTGAATTTAGAATTTATGGTAATGAAGAAGCGGCCGCCCTTAGTATTGCCGAGCAAGAATTAACCACTTTTACCATCTATCCAAATCCTGCACAGACTTCATTTAAGACTAATCTAAATGTTTCTAATGTAGAGATTTATGATATTACAGGTAAACTTGTTAAAGCCTTTAAAGGAGATTTTACACGTAATGATACTTTTGACATTTCTGACATAAATACAGGTATTTACATTGTAAAAATCGATAATAACAATAACCAAAGTCTGACGACCAAGTTAGTCAAGCTCTAATTATTAAGTGTTAGTTGAGCAAAAAAGGAGCTTCTCATTGAGAGGCTCTTTTTTATTGTTACCTTAGTAAAATCAACTTAAATAAGATAAAAACACTATGAACTTATTATGGACAATTGGTTTTGCTATCACCATCTTAATATTTACATTGACTTTCTCTTGCAACTCAAATTCCAACCAACTAGTAGAAGAAATTCCTTTAGAAGACATTTCATTTTTTTATGGTGCTGACTTGTCTTATGTAAATGAGATGGAAGATTGTAGTGCTGTGTATAAGAATAGCAGTGGCGAAGAAGAAGACGTATACAAAGTATTTAACGACCAAGGTGCCAATTTGGTACGACTTAGACTTTGGCATTCGCCAGAATGGACCAACTATTCTACATATAACGATGTTAAAGCTGCAATAGAACGTGCAAAACAACAGGGCCTTAAAGTACTTTTAGATTTTCATTATAGTGATACTTGGGCAGACCCTTCTAAACAAGAAATTCCTGCAGCTTGGTTACCCGAAATCAATAACACAGAAAATTTAGGTAGTTTACTTTACGACTATACGTATAATACCCTCGATAGTCTAGCTGCTGAAAATATCTTACCAGATATCGTTCAAGTTGGTAATGAGATCAATGGTATGATTTTGCAACAAGGTGAATTGGTATGGCCTATAGATTGGAGCCGAAACTCTTATCTTCTTAATAAAGGTATTGAGGCGGTAAGAAACATTTCTGAGGATCGTAATACACCTATCGAAGTTATGCTCCATATTGCTCAGCCAGAAAATGGATTATGGTGGTTTGAACAGGCTACTGCCAATGGCGTCACTGATTTTGATTGGATTGGGCTATCTTACTACCCTACGTGGTCGGAGTACGACCTTAACCAAGTTGAGACGCCTCTTAGAACATTAATTAACACTTACAGCAAAAGACTTATGATTGTTGAAACCGCTTATCCTTTCACCCTAGAGGATGCAGATTCTGCGGGTAACATAATGGGCGAAAGTGCCTTAACAGGTGGAATACCTGCTACTGAGCAAGGACAATTAGACTATTTAAACCAACTCTATTCCATAATTAAAAGTGCTGGTGGTGAAGGACTAGTCTATTGGGAGCCAGCTTGGGTTTCTACAAATTGCTCCACTTTATGGGCGCAAGGCTCACATTGGGATAATGCTACATTGTTTAAAAATGATGGCCTTCCAACAAAAGGAATGCAGTTTTATAACAATGCCTTAAACGATTAAAATTGGTACCAATGATAAACAAATATCCTCTCGTATTTCTTTGTTGCCTCTTTTATCAAATACAATTTATAGGTAGTCAAACGCGAGAAGTGATTTTACTTGACAAGGACTGGAAATTCAAAAAAGGGAAATCCTTAGAAGCCCATAAAACTAGTTTTGACACCTCTAGCTGGGAAACGGTTTCAGTTCCTCACGATTGGGCTATTTATGGACCTTTTAACAAAGACATAGATAAACAAGTTGTGGCCATTGAACAAAATGGAGAACAAATTGCTACTGAAAAAACGGGACGTACCGGCGCATTGCCTTACATTGGAGAAGCGTGGTATCGAAAAAACTTCCAGATACCCGAATTTGACACTAACAAAAGGGTGCTAATTGTTTTTGAAGGTGCCATGAGCGAGCCCGAAATTTTTGTCAACGGAAAGAAAGTAGGCGAATGGAAATATGGTTACAGTTATTTCTACTTCGATATTACAAACTATATAAATGCTTCAGAAGAAAATCTCCTAGCGGTTAAATTAACTAATATGGGACTATCGTCGCGCTGGTATCCAGGAGCTGGGCTATTCAGAAAAGTTCAATTAATCGTTACGCAAAAGACCAGCTTTAAGCAATGGAACACTTTTATTACTACACCTTTAATAACAGATAGCCTTGCCCAAATCAATATAAAGTCCGAGGTTATTGGTAAGCCTTTAAGACTAGAAACCGAAATCTATAATGCAGAAAATAATCTGATAGTTTCAAACTCTAGTGACGTCTTATTTGGGGACAAATTTGAGGAAAATTTAGGTGTTAAAAATCCAAAACTTTGGAGTCCGGAATCCCCATATTTATATACCGCAAAACTAAAATTATATGATGATAAAGGATTGGTAGATGAAATTACTCAGCGCTTCGGAATACGACGTATTTCATATCAACCAAATAAGGGATTTTCCTTAAATGGAAAAATACGTAAGTTTAAAGGTGTTTGCCTGCATCATGATTTAGGACCATTAGGTGTAGCCGTAAATAAAGCTGCACTGAAAAGGCAGCTTCGTATTCTAAAAGATATGGGATGTGATGCAATTCGTAGTGCACATAACATGCCATCTATTGAACAACTTGAGCTCTGTGATGAAATGGGATTTATGTTCATTGCAGAGAGTTTTGACGAATGGGCCAAGCCTAAGGTGAAAAACGGCTACAATCGTTTTTTCAATGACTATGCAGAAAAAGATGTTGTTAATTTAGTAGGTGCAACAAGAAACCATCCCTGTATTGTAATGTGGAGTGCTGGTAACGAAGTCCCAGATCAATGGGGCGCGGAAGGTGTTAAGCGCGCTAAATGGCTTCAAGATATCTTTCACAGGGAAGACCCAACCCGACCTGTTACAGTTGGCATGGATCAGGTTGAAGCGACCATGGCCTCTGGGTTTGGAGCATTATTAGACATTCCAGGTTTAAATTACCGCGTACACCTGTATGAAGAAGCCTATAAACGCTTTCCACAAGGTTTTATATTAGGGTCTGAGACAGCTTCAACGGTTAGCTCGCGAGGTATTTATAAGTTTCCTGTGGAGCGAGCCAGCATGAAAACTTATGACGACTACCAATCTTCATCATACGATTTAGAACATTGTAGCTGGTCTAATTTACCAGACGATGATTTTGTCCTGCAAGATGACAAGCCATGGGTTATTGGCGAATTTGTTTGGACGGGTTTCGATTATTTAGGTGAGCCTACACCTTATGATGAAGTCTGGCCAAGCAGAAGCTCTTACTTTGGCATTAATGACCTTGCAGGCTTACCCAAAGACCGTTACTATCTCTATCGCAGCCGATGGAACACTAACGATAACACCTTACATATCCTGCCGCATTGGAATTGGGAAGGTCGTGAAGGTGAAACAACACCAGTTTTCGTTTATACCAATTACAACAGTGCCGAATTATTTTTGAATGGTAAAAGTCTCGGTGTTCAAAGAAAGAACAGTGCCTCGCCACAAAATCGCTACAGGCTGATGTGGATGGATGTAAACTATGAACCTGGAACCTTGAAGGTGGTTGCTTTTGATGATGGTGGAAACCCTGCTGCAGAAAAGGAAATAAGAACTTCTGGAAAACCTCATAAAATTAGCCTTAAGCCAGACAGGATGGTTATAAACGCTGATGGTAAAGATTTAGCTTTTATTACAGTCTCGGTTGAAGATAAAAACGGTATTCCCTGCCCAACAGCAACAAACCAATTAGAATTTAGGGTAAACGGCGCCGGTACATTCAGAGCAGTATGCAATGGTGATGCAACATCACTCGAACCATTTCACCTACCCACAATGAAATTATTTAGTGGTAAACTGGTTGTTGTTATCCAATCATCTGATAAAGCAGGAGACATCACCTTAGAAGTTAAAGGTGATGATTTAAAAGAAGGGATATTAAGATTAAAGGCTTCAAAAGTAAAACAGAACATGTAAATTTATGAAACCAGTAATTGCCTTCATATTTATCATATTATGTATGCATTCAATAAATAGTCAAAATCTAGAGTCTTTTAAATGGAAGAATAGACTATTGCTGGTCTTAACCTCAAATACAAAATCGACCGCTTTTACTAGACAGCTTAAAATTTTAGAGACAGAATCCAAAGGCCTTGAAGAGCGAAAGCTACTGGTCTTTAAAATATCGCCTTATTTAGAAATGTCATCCCAAGAGCACAATGACTATTGGATTACAGATTCTAAAGTCTTCAAAAAATATAATAGTTCTCCGGAAGAGTTCAAGGTTATATTAATTGGTTTAGACGGTGGGATTAAACTTGAACAAAATACTGTACTTACGGCTAAAAATCTTTTTACTCTTATTGATGGTATGCCAATGCGACGTACTGAAATAAGAAAAAACTAATCCATATTTATGCTCAATCCAAATACGTTCGACGCTGATATCACCATCCATTCTCCCGGACGAATAAACCTCATTGGAGAGCACATAGACTATAATGGTGGATTGGTACTACCTGCCGCAATTGACAAAAGGATTTTACTAGAATTTAGAAAGACGTCCTCAGAAATCTGTACAATTTTCTCTAGTAACTACAACTCAAGTTTTACATTTAATATAAACGATGTCTCAAGAAGTGATATTGAATGGCAAAACTACATTCTAGGTGTCATTTTTCATATAAATCTTCTGAAACCAAATAGAATTGGTGGGTTTGATTGTATCATTGAAAGTAATTTACCGCTTGGGTCTGGTATCAGTTCTTCAGCAGCTTTAGAATGTGGCATGGCAAAGGGACTTAATGACCTGTTTAGTATTGGTCTTTCTGATATTGAACTTATAACCCTCTCTAGAGATGCAGAGCATAATTTTGTCGGCACAAAATGTGGCATCATGGATCAATTCGCCGTAGTAAAAGGCAAGAAAGACAAGCTCATTTTATTGAATTGCGAAACTCTTGATTACAGGCTCATTGAAGCTGATTTTAATCCTTACCAAATTGTACTTTTAAACACTAATGTGTCTCATAGCTTAGCTAGCAGCCAGTATAACGTAAGACGGCAAGAGTGTGAATCAGCCCTTAAAACAATAAAAAAATCCTACCCATCCTACAACAACCTTGTTGACATTCCACCCGAAATAATAGCAGAATTCAAGACTGTTTTACCTCAAAACATCTATAACAGGGCTTTATATGTCTCACAGGAGCAGCGCAGAACCTTAAAAGCAGTGAGTTACTTGAAAGCAAAGGATCTCATAGGCTTTGGGTGGTGTTTGTTTCAATCCCACTATGGCCTGCAACACCTTTACGAAGTAAGCTGTAAAGAGTTAGATTTTTTGGTTGACCAAGCAAGGGAACTTGATGATGTTATTGGTGCAAGAATGATGGGAGGCGGATTCGGAGGATGTACAATTAATTTAGTTCATAAAGAAAAAGTTAAGGAATTTATATCTGAGATGACCAAGTCCTACCGAAAACAATTTAATATCGATTTATCACCGATTGAAATTTCTATAGGTGATGGTGTAAAACAACTGTAATATGAACGCTTTATTTAACGAGCAACCACATAGACGCTATAATATTTTAACCGACGAATGGGTGTTGGTTTCTCCGCATAGAACGAAAAGACCATGGCAAGGAAAATCAGATAAAGCCAAACCTCTTGAATCCAAAAAGTACGATACCAATTGCTATCTCTGCCCTACTAATAAAAGAGCCAATGGGCTTCGCAATCCCGACTATCAAAACACCTATAGTTTTACTAATGATTTTTCGGCATTATTACCTTTAGAAAAGCATCTTGAATTTAATGAAGGCTTATTAAAAGCCTCTTCAGAATCAGGTATATGCAAAGTAGTTTGCTTTTCACCAAATCACAGCTTAACATTGCCATTAATGCCAATTGAAGAAATAGCAGAAGTGATTAAAATTTGGAAGAAGGAATTTACAGAACTCAGCTCAATACCAGATATTAATCACGTACAAATTTTTGAGAATAAAGGCGCTGTTATGGGATGCAGTAATCCTCATCCTCATGGACAGATTTGGGCACAACGAACCATTCCGGAGGTGGTGCTCAAAAAACAGACGCAACAACTTAAATATTACAATAAAACCGGCCGAAGTCTATTAGAAGATTATATCAAACAAGAATTAGAGCTAAACGAACGTATTATTCTAAAAAATAAATATTTTGTTGCATTAGTCCCTTATTGGGCCGTTTGGCCTTATGAAACTATGATTGTCCCATTATCACACTATCAAAATATCACCCAACTTAATCACAAAGAAGAAATGGCATTTGCAGAAATAATAAAAGACCTTACCATTAAATACGATAATCTGTTTGAAACGTCTTTTCCTTATTCATCTGGAATTCATCAAAGTCCAACAGATAAATCTCATCCTGAATGGCATTTCCACATGTCCTTCTATCCTCCACTATTAAGGTCGGCAGAAGTAAAGAAATTTATGGTGGGTTATGAGATGTTTGCTAATCCGCAACGCGATATAACGGCTGAACAAGCCGCTAAATCATTAAAAGAATTAAAAACGATACATTACAGCACACAACAATAGTCACTATACTAACTAATTCAACTTCTAGCAATGACAGGTAATTTTGAACTTATTGATTATATCATTTTCATCAGCTATGCTGTTTTAATTTTAGGTGTTGGTCTATGGGTTTCTAGAGATAAAGATGGACATCAAAAAAATGCAGAAGACTATTTTTTGGCGAGCAAATCCTTACCATGGTGGGCTATTGGAGCCTCTCTGATTGCAGCAAATATTTCGGCCGAACAATTTATAGGTATGTCAGGTTCAGGTTTTGCCCTTGGGCTAGCCATTGCTTCCTATGAGTGGATGGCTGCACTGACCTTAATTATCGTTGGAAAATATTTTCTACCTATTTTCATAGAAAAGGGACTGTATACCATCCCAGAATTTGTAGAGAAGCGGTATTCGACCCAGTTAAAAACGATTTTAGCCGTGTTCTGGATTGGGCTTTATGTATTTGTAAACCTAGCTTCGGTACTGTACCTGGGTGCATTAGCGCTAGAGACTATAATAGGTGTTCCCTTAATTTTTGGTGTTATTGGACTATCCCTATTCGCTGCGGCCTATTCTCTTTACGGCGGATTATCTGCAGTTGCTTGGACCGATGTTATTCAAGTCGTGTTTTTGGTTTTAGGAGGTTTGGTCACTACCTATTTAGCCCTAAACACAGTATCTGGTGGTGAGGGAGTTATAGAAGGCTTTAAAACCATATACGAAATCGCTCCGGACAGATTTGCCATGATTTTAGATGAGTCTAACCCAGAATACAACAATCTTCCTGGGATTGGTGTTTTGGTTGGTGGATTATGGGTAGCAAACTTATATTATTGGGGCTTTAATCAATATATCATACAACGAACTTTAGCCGCTAAATCCCTTAAGGAATCGCAAAAAGGTATTTTATTTGCCGCATTTTTAAAATTGGTAATACCAGTAATAGTAGTTATCCCAGGTATTGCGGCTTACGTAATCGTTAATGACCCTGAGCTATTAAAAAGCTTAGGCGAAGTAGGTATGCAAAATTTACCATCATCTGGTCAAGCGGATAAGGCTTACCCTTGGTTATTACAATTACTTCCAGCCGGATTAAAAGGGCTGGCATTTGCAGCACTTGCTGCTGCTGTAGTCTCGTCATTAGCATCCATGTTAAATTCTACCTCAACGATATTTACAATGGATATTTATAAGGAGTATTTTAATAAAAATGCCTCTGATAAAAAGACTGTTAATATTGGTCGGCTTTCTGCGGCAGTTGCCCTTGTTATTGCTTCAATTATGGCTCCTCTCCTCGGTGGTATTGATCAAGCCTTTCAATTTATCCAGGAATACACTGGTGTTGTAAGCCCTGGAATTTTAGCGGTTTTCATACTAGGATTATTCTGGAAAAAAGCTACCAATAAAGCTGCAATAATAGGAGCCTTATCCTCTATACCTATCGCATTATATTTTAAAGTGGCTCCGAAGGGTTGGTCATCCAACGCATTTTTTGTTGATGTCCCTTGGATGGACCAGATGGGATATACAGCTTTATTAACAATGGCGGTAATCGTTGGGGTCAGTTTACGTCAAGGTAAGGGGAAAAACGACGATAAAGGTATCACTCTTAAAGGTCACTTATTTAAAACCAGCCCTCTATTTAATATAGGTTCATTTGCTGTGCTACTCATTTTAGTTATGCTCTATGCCTTATTCTGGAAATAAATTAAATACCCTTTACTAAAGTGGAAACAATTACGCTCGCTAACAAAAATGGTCTAAAGCTAGAGATAAGTACGCTCGGAGCAACCATTACTCAGTTACTAATCCCTAGCAGAAATAGAAAAAACGTTAACGTAATAGCAAGTCTTCAGAACATAAAGGATTATAACTCCCAACAATACATTAAAGAAGGTCTTTATCTGGGAAGTACTATTGGTAGATTTGCTGGACGTATATCAAAAGGTTATTTTGAAATTGACAATATTAAATATCCTATCTACACTAAAAATAAGGTTCATTTACACGGTGGAAAAGTAGGTTTTGACAAGAAAATATGGACCATAGAAGACTGTAGCCAAACATCTGCAAAACTCTCTATTTTGAGTCCGCACATGGAAGAAGGTTACCCTGGAAACTTAAGCGTTTCTGTAACATTTTCGGTTACCGAAAACAATATGGTAAAATTGAATTATGAAGCCAGAACAGATAAAACAACCGTTTTAAATCTAACTAATCATTCCTATTTCAATTTAGATGGAAGCGGTACTATTTTAAATCATAGACTGCAAATTGAAAGTGATGCCTATCTTGAAGTTGATAAGACTCTAATCCCCACTGGAAGAGTATTGCCAGTTAAAAGTTCCTCATATGACTTTACGAAACTAAAGGAAATTGGACAACCCGATTTTAAAGGTTTGGATGACACCTATGTATTACGAAGTAACCCTTTAAAAGCAACTTTAGAATCCGAACAATCTGGAATACAAATGCGCGTGTACTCCAATCAACCTGCAATGGTGGTCTTTACGTCACCTGAATTTCCCAACTTTAACTTTAAAGGTGGTGCTTCCTATTCAAAATTTCCTGCTATTTGTTTTGAAACACAACATTACCCGGATGCACCACATCATAGCAATTTTCCAACAACGTTTTTAAGACCCAAAGACACCTATAGGCAAGAAACTTGCTTTGAATTTATAGCATTACCATAAAACAAAAAAAGACCCATCTGATTTGGATGAGTCTTTTGTGCGGGCGGGGAGACTCGAACTCCCACACCTCGCGGCACTAGATCCTAAGTCTAGCGTGTCTACCAATTCCACCACGCCCGCATTAAGGACTGCAAATATAAACAATAGTTTGAAATTTCAAACTCCTTTTATTTAAGAAAAATGACCCTAGGATTTTGTATTTTTGAGAAAATCGAAAGCTTATTTTATGACTTCCATTACCTCCTATATTAATAACAATAAAGACCGTTTTGTTAACGAACTTATTGAATTACTTAAAATTCCATCTATAAGTGCAGATACAGCCTATAAGCAAGATGTACTTAAAACAGCCGATGCGGTAAAAGCGAGCCTTGAGCGTGCAGGCTGTGATCATGTAGAAATTTGTGAAACCGATGGCTACCCAATTGTTTACGGCGAGAAGCTGATTGACGAATCCTTACCAACAGTTTTAGTCTATGGACACTATGATGTACAACCACCAGACCCTTTGGAGTTATGGACTTCTCCGCCTTTTGAACCTGTAATTAAAGCAACAGACTTGCATCCTGACGGTGCCATTTTTGCAAGAGGGGCTTGTGATGATAAAGGTCAGATGTACATGCACGTTAAGGCGATGGAATACATGACTTCTGAAAACCAACTCCCTTGTAATGTAAAATTTATGATAGAAGGGGAAGAGGAAGTAGGTAGTGAAAACCTTGCAGATTTTGTTGCCAATAATAAAGAAAAACTCACTAATGATATTATCTTAATTTCTGACACAGGAATGATTGCGAAGTACGTCCCTTCCATTACAACAGGACTGAGAGGCTTAAGTTATGTTGAAGTTGAGGTAACTGGTCCAAATAGAGACTTGCACTCAGGTTTGTATGGTGGTGCCGTGGCTAATCCCATAAATGTACTTAACAAAATGATAGCCTCACTGCACGATGAGAACAATCATATTACAATTCCGGGGTTTTACGATAAGGTCGAAGACTTATCAGCTGAAGAACGCGCTGAAATGGCCAAAGCACCATTTTCATTAGACGACTATAAATCAGCTTTAGATATAGATGCGGTTTATGGTGAAAAAGGCTATACAACTAATGAACGAAATAGCATTCGTCCTACATTAGATGTCAATGGTATTTGGGGCGGCTATACAGGTGAAGGTGCCAAAACTGTAATCGCCAGTAAGGCCTATGCTAAAATATCTATGCGATTGGTACCTCACCAGGAATGGCATGAGATTACCGAGTTATTTAAGTCTCATTTTGAAAGTATCGCTCCCAAAGGAGTCCGAGTTAAAGTAACACCACACCACGGTGGACAAGGCTACGTTACTCCTATCGATACTGTAGGATATAAAGCGGCTTCTAAAGCTTATGAACAGACCTTTGGTAAAACACCTATTCCGCAACGTAGTGGCGGAAGTATTCCTATTGTTTCACTTTTTGAGCAAGAACTAGGGAGTAAAACCATTCTTATGGGATTTGGCTTAGATAGTGATGCCATTCACTCACCTAATGAGCATTTCGGAGTTTGGAATTATCTTAAGGGTATTGAAACCATTCCATGGTTTTATAAATACTTTACAGAAATGAACTCCTAATGCTGGTACACCCAGTGAAAGACAAGATATGGAGCAGATGGTCTAAATGGACATTTAGACTCGTTTGCAGTTATTTTCTGCTGTATATATTTTTGATGTTCTTTAGTGGACTATTTGAAACACCATTTCGATGGATTGGATTAGAAGTTTTAGGTATTTCTTATGAGTATGACCGAAGTGGCTTTGGAAGTGGTGATAATACCTATGCTTATATTACTTGCTTTGTCAATGTAGTCTTAGCCTTTTTTTGTTTTATACTATGGTCCTTAATTGATCGAAAACGACCTAATTACAACACCTTTTATTATTGGTTTAAAGTCGTATTACGGCTATTCTTAATTATTTTCATGTTTACCTATGGCTTTGTGAAAGTCTTTCAAATTCAATTTCAAAGCCCTTCCCTAATCCGTTTACTGCAACCTATTGGCGAAATGTCTCCAATGGGTTTGGCTTGGACATATATGGGCTATTCTAAAGGTTTTGGCGCCTTTGCTGGACTAATGGAAATCATTGGTGGCATTTTATTGATTCCTAGACGAACTATTGCGCTTGGTTCTTTTATTATTATGGGAGTGATGACACAAGTTGCCATGATGAATCTATTTTTCGATATTCCTGTAAAACTGTTTTCGATACATCTCGTTTTGATGGCTGTTGTCTTATTTGCATCCGACAGTAAGCGATTTTGGTATGCTTTTGTAAGAAATTCGACGACTGAAATAGAACCATCTTATCATCCAGTTAAAGAAAAAGACTACCACTATATTTTATTTTGGGTTAAATTGGTTGGCTTCATCTTTGTATTCAGTTTTGCCTTAATTTTTGGATACAATACTGAAAAAAAACGTAGTCCAAATAACAAGGCCAATATTTCCGAGTTTTACGGTATTTGGGAGACCAAACGATTTATTAAGAACGGCGATACCATTTTACCACTTATCACAAATAAAGAATACTGGCGTTATTTAATTCTTGAACGCAAAAGGAGGTCTGTAGTTAAAACCATGGCTAATCAATTAGAACGTTACTATTTTAACGTTGATACTGCAACCCATAAAATTAGTATGTATAGCCCAGAGGGGGATAAAGATAGTCTTAACATCAGTTATGAATATGACATGAAAACGCTGCGTTTAAAAGGTCTTTTAGAGGATGATAGTATAGAGGTCCTTTTAACCTTAAAGAACCTAAACAACTTTCCTCTTAAGAGCAGAGGATTCCGTTGGATTAATGAAAGACCTTACAATAGATAAGCTATTCTTTTACTATTTTAAAACTCGAGGCTTTACTGCTAGAATTTACTTTTACGAAATAGATACCTTTGGGTTGATTTTTTATATCCAATGTAATTGTACGATTTGTAGATTGTTGTTTTAAAATCTGTTTTCCTGAAATATCAATAACTTCAGCAGATAACTTTAAATTAAAAGGGTTATCAATAAAAAGTAATGTCTTGGTTGGGTTTGGATAGACATTAATTACATCAGCATCAAAAGATTCGGTAGATAAGATATTGAAATTAAAACACGTACTGCGTTCCGTGCAAATTCCATTACTAACCTCAACAGCATAATTGCCATTTGAACTTGGTGTAAAAGTACGTTGGTTTGCTCCAGAAATTGGCATATATGTATCGCAATTAATCCATTGATAGGTTGCACCAAGGTCATTTGAACTTAAACTGGTACCATTCACCGTAACCGTATTATCTAAATCAACCAGCTGTACCTTCGTGGCAAGATAGGCACCAACTAACTTTGTAATCTCGGTCATATAAGGAAAATCGATATCATCTATTCGATCATTACTTGTATGATAATCTGGTGTTTGATCGTTAGTTTCCCACGACTCGCCTACTAATACCGCAGAATAATTTTGCTGCCAAAAACGTGAATGGTCACTTGCAGAAGTGCCAGGATCAACCACAATAGGATTTAAATCAAAGGTGTACATGTTTAATAGGTTTAACAAATCGTCTTTAATAGTAAGTGAATTTGCAATATCCCTTACGTCTATATCAAAATCGTTATCGCCTGGCGTACCAGGCGCATCACCATCATAACCAATCATATCCATATTTAATACAGCGATAATATTATCTCTGGTATTTCCATTACTAGCATCAGCCGCTTCTTGCGCATAAAAATTAGCACCTCTTAGGCCTATCTCTTCCTCATCCCATAACGCATAAACTATTGTTTTATCAATACATTGTGTACTGAGTATTCTTGCGATTTCAAGAACTGCCGCTACACCAGTGGCATTATCATCGGCGCAAAATGTAGTAACCGAATCATAATGCGCACAAACCAAATAAATTTCATCTGGATTTGTTTGTCCTAATTGGGTTGCAATCACATTTTTACCGCTAGTATTAAAGTTTTGAACTTCGACGTTAAGACTAGGAAGAGCAGAAAACCGCTCCTCAAGATACTCTGCTGTTAAATCATTATTGCTTTGCACACGACTTGCTATAGTTTGAGTAGTACCGTTAATAAGTGTCGCTTGTTCACCTGAGAGCTCGGCAACAACTAATTCTAAATTTGGTTGACTTACCTGATTTATAATATCCTGCACGGATTGAGCAACAAGCAATTGAATGCCTAATAAAAAGAAAATAAGTATAGAATATACTCTTAGCATAATGGGGTGTTTAAGACCATAAAGATACGCATTTGTTGTTTTTTTGGCGTTTTCTATTGGATATTTCATTTTTTATTCTACATTTGTAGAGTTAGTTCTAAAAACGTAGAATATGCAATTATCAAAAACAGAAGAACAGTTAATGCAATACCTGTGGAAGCTTGAAAAAGCTTTTATGAAGGACTTGTTAGATATCTATCCTGAGCCAAAGCCAGCGACAACAACTGTAGCGACATTGCTAAAACGTATGATAGGGAAGGGTTTTGTAAACTATAAAACCTATGGAAAATCAAGAGAGTACTATCCTTTAGTTAAAAAGGAAGACTACTTCTCAAAACATGTTAATGGTTTAATCAAAACCTTTTTTAATGATAGTGCCTCTCAATTTGCATCGTTTTTTACTCGAAAAACCGATTTAAGTAAAACCGAACTCGAGGAGCTTAAAGCAATTATTGATAAAGAACTAAAAAGCAAGTAAGGATGGCTATCTATCTCTTAAAATTCACAGCTTGTCTGTTTGTGTTCTGGTCAGTCTATTATGCACTGTTAGAGCGTCAAAAGAATCATAACTTTAAACGATTTTATCTTATTGGAACTCTTGTAGTATCTGCTATTATTCCACTATTAACAATTACCGAATATATAGAACCAGTGGTAAGCACCAATGATATTGCAACTATGGTAATTCCATTTGAACCTATTCTAACGGACGTTCCAGTTGAAATACAAGAGCCTTTTAACTGGTCACTACTGCTTTGGGCGTTTTACGGCATAGGTGTAGTGCTATTCGGGTTTAGATTTATTGCAAATCTTTTTAAGTTATATCGCGTTATACATAAGCACGAGCAATTAACCATTGGGGCGTTTATCTATGTGCTGCTAGACCACTATCGAACGCCACACTCATTCTTCCGATATATATTTCTTAATAAGGACAAATACAACAATAACAACATCCCAAAAGAGGTGCTCATCCATGAAGAAACCCACGCTAAACAATTCCACAGTGCGGATATACTGCTTATAGAACTCGTGCAAATACTCTTTTGGTTTCATCCAATGATTTATATATTAAAATATCACATTAAACTCAATCATGAATTTTTAGCTGATCATGCTGTTATAAATCAAGGCATAGCAACTCAAAACTATCAGCATATTTTATTACAATTTTCATCAAGTACTTCTAATCACAAATTAGCGAGTGCCATCAATTATTCATCCATCAAAAAACGATTTACAGTTATGACAACACGAACCTCAAAAACCAGAATTTGGTTAAGTAGTTTACTACTCTTACCCATTATTGCCGTTCTTTTTTACAGTTTTGCTGAAAAGAAATATGTTGAAAAGGAAACAACAGATGTTGTTAATCTTATTAAAGATGGATTAGAGAACCCTAATAATGATTATGACTCAACAATTGAGGAGCAAAAAATTCCTAAAACTATTTTAACGGTGTTAATTAATAAAAAGGAAGAACTCTTTATAAATGGCGAACTTGGTGATCTCAAATCATTAGAAAAGGTTTTGCAAAACCTAAGAACACCTCAAAACTATACCATAAATGTAGAAGGAGAAAAGCAGTCTTCACCAGAAATGATGAAAGGCGTATTGACCTTAATCAAGAAATACGATCTTTTATTAAATCCAAGCAAAATTCAACTACCCAAAACAGAACAAAAAGCCTCGTACAACCCGACATTTTTGGAGTATATCTTAGAAATGGAAGAGAAAGGTGCTTCCTTTTTTCTGGATGGTAAAAACATTACTGCCGAGCAAGCAAAATCTATTGCCACAAATAACAAAGGTAAACGCACAGAGATGACAACACAAAAGGATGAAGATGGCAACTATATGGTTCGACTATCGAGTTCTGACAAAAATAAAATCTACGCAAGAAGTATTGATTTAAATATTTTGGGTGACAACTCTTATCTGATAGATGGCATTAAAGCCACAAAAAAAACATTTGTTACGGTATTTAATCAATTACACAGAGATATTACCACTGAGGAACGAAATAAGGTTTTAAATATCCATGTAACTTCATCTCAAGAGATTTCTGATAAAGAAACTTGGTTTATTTATAACTCCTTACTTGATTATGGTTTTCATCGTATTGTAACACCAACTCAAGAAGTAAACAGATCACAGGGTAATACGCCTTTCGCTATTAAGAGTCGTACTCCATTACAGCAAAAACCAACCAAAAAACAAATTGAACAATACAATGCATGGGCCAAAAAATGTAATAAACAGATAGCCAAAGCGAATAAAGACAACTCTAATGAATATCCAATTGTAAAACTAAAAGACTATAAAAGATTTAAAGCGATTTACGATTCAATGAGTGCGGAACAACGAGAAAATGCTGAATCCTTCCCTGAAAAATTCGCTACCCTACCACCTCCAGCACCAGCACCAGAAAGACCTACAGTTATTGAAATTGCAGAATACGATGTTTGGGCTAAAAAACTAAATACTGCTATGGCAAAAGCAGAAGCGAGCAACAATTACACAAATCTTATTGTAAAACAAAACGAGGTGAAAAAACACAAAGCTGTTTACGAAATGATGACAGAAGCTCAGAAGAAAGTAGCAGAGCCATGGCCAAGTTTTCCACCTCCACCTCCACCACCTCCACCACCACCTCCACCGCCTCCTGCACCAGAAAAACCGAAGGTTATTGACGTTAAAAACGAATCTAAAAATTCGCTCACTTTTGAAATGGACAACGGAGAAGTGATTGAAGTGGTAGAGGTTCCTGAAACCAAAACTATGGAAGAAAACATTGTCATGTTTATTAATGGTAGAGCAGTACAGAATAATAGCATTCAATTGACCATTGACGCTATCAAATCATTGAAGTTGACCCTTTCTAAAGGCAAGGTTTCACGGTTTAAACTAAAAATTCCTGGAGTTAAAACCGATGTTATCAACGGCAATACTATTTCCAAAATCAGTATCGGAAATTTAAATAAAGTTTCAGATGGTGATGTCATTACAATTTTTGATATTAAGGATGACAATAACACCAAATTACCACCAGTTATCATTACAGTTTTGTCAAATACCAAAACAAAAAAAACAATAATTTTTAAAGAAGGTATTCCAAAAACCGATGTCCCTAAAACTATGGCTAAAGCCAAAAACGAAGACTACATGAGGCGCTATTTACTGCTAAAAGCAAGTAAAAACCAAACTAAGCCTTTAACCTATAAGTTAAATGGAAAGGAATCTACTTTCAATGCACTTGAAAGCTATATTGAGCAGCATCCTAAAGCTAATGTAGACTTTATCAAAGGAAATATTAATACGCTACATTTCTATAACAATAGCTCAACTGCAATGAGCAACGAAGATTTACAAACCGTGTACTCTCAGCTTTTTGAATTTTACGACAAAGGAAACTCAAAGGAATCCACAATATTTTATAAAAAAGTTGATTAAATGGAAGTGGGCTTTACCCTTATTTTAAGGAAATAGTCTTTGGTACTAAAAAAAAGTCTCTTCAGTTGAGGCTTTTTTTACTCTTCACTTTAACAAAACATAGGATATAACGTTCTAATAGACATCAATCAAAATCACCATCTAAAAGGACGGAAGCCAATCCCAAATTCTATCCAATCTGCGGCAAAACCATCCGTTTTCAAACCTACTTGAGCGTAGCTCCAGTCAAACAAATCATATCTTAGGGCAACTCTTGTAAAATAAGGGTCTTTGCCTCTGTTATCAGTAAGGTAGGTCCCAAGATGTCCTACAAACGTAAATTTATAAAACATAAAATCATAGCCACCATGGATACCTACTAAACTATATTGGCTATTATCATTAGGAAAACGGGCTTCTAAACTCCCATCGTAGAAATAGTCTAAACCAGCAGATACGCTGTGCATGTTGTTGAACTTATGTTGGTAATCAATAACGGCTGAGAACGTATAATAACGTTCTTCATTGAAACTCTGATCTTCATTTTCAGGATAGGTTTGTACGGTTCCTCCCGCTAGATAAACATTGACACTTTGATTATCTTCTACTTTGGTATTTAGTTTCCGTTCTGGTCTCTTAAACCTAGCCGGAAGTTGACGATTTTCGTAAATATCGCTATTCATTTTATGCTCATCGGCATTATAGTGGTATCTCAATCCAAGATTTAAACCAAACATATTTAGTCCCCAATTAGGAGTATTACTTCGGCCATTGCTAAAATGGGTAAAATCTATACCATAAACAATATCCATTTCCTTGGTCCATTTGAAGGTCCAGCCAAAATTGAGATTGAAATATACGGTCACCCTAGAACCAATAGCATCGTTAGTAGGATTGGTTTCAGAATTAAAAGGCTCAAGGTTATAGGTGAGACCTAAAGCTGGTTCTATATTAAATGCATTTCGGCGAAAAGGTTTGCTGATAGGAAAATTTATAAAGCCAAAAAGCGCATTGGGATTTCCAAATATTTGAGGATCGCCGATAAAACCAGAATAAAACCCAATACCATAAGAAGGATATCCATATTGACTGGCCCAACTTTCCGTATTGCTATTTTGCCAAGCATACCTTACTTCAAAAGCGCCATAACCAGCCAAGGTTTCTTCATCTAAACCTTCGCCTCCATATAGATGAGCTCCTGAATGACCGCTTAATTGAATGGTTCTGAACCTACCATCATCATTTACTTGGGCCTCTAATGAAAAGGTTAAAACAACTAACAGGAAATAGAGGTATAAATATTGATTTTTCATTAGGCTTCACTTTTACCAGTTCTCACAAAAAAACTAAATTTTATTTAAAATTAAGGATCTACCCCTTAATTTATCGTTTAAAATGTAACATTTACAAGGATTTAGCGTTCTAATAGACATCAATCAAAATCGAACTTCTTATGCTAAAGCAATTCTTTATCCTGTGCTCCGGTGCGGATTCACAAATTTTAAACGAATGCTCCAATGGCGAGCAAAATAAATATGCTGGCGTTGGGGCAACTGTTTTTTTTACAGCTCTTATGGCTACTATTGCCTGTAGTTATGCTTTATACACAGTTTTTGACAATGTTTTTGCTTCGATAGGTTTTGGTATTGTTTGGGGACTTCTTATTTTCAACTTAGACCGCTATATTGTATCAACGATTAAGAAACGCGATAGTGCTCTGGACGAACTTTTGCAAGCAACACCAAGAATACTTTTGGCAGTAATTATAGCAGTGGTCATTTCCAAACCTTTAGAATTAAAGATTTTTGAAAAGGAAATTAATCAAGTATTGCTAGAGCAGAAAAACGAACTGACCCTGGCCAATCAAAATCAAATTGCAGAACAATACAACCCTAAAATTGCTGCTTTAGAAACGCAAATATCTAGCTTACAAGCACAAATAGATACTAAGGAAGTTGAGGTCGATGCGCTTTATAGCACTTACATAACTGAAGCCGAAGGTACTTCTGGCACCATGAAATTAGGTAAAGGTCCAGTTTATAAAGAAAAACGAGAAAAACATGACGCAGCCCTAGCTGACCTTCAGAACCTTAAAGCAGAAAACAAAGCCAAAATTACAGCTCTTGAGGGTGAAATTTCAACCCTTCAAACCGACTATAAATCTAGTGTTACGGATTCCCAACCCATTATTGATAATTTTGATGGATTAATGGCTCGCGTCAATGCGCTTGGCCAATTACCATGGTTGCCTTCATTTTTTATCTTCTTACTTTTTCTAGCTATTGAAACCTCGCCCATATTTGCCAAATTGATATCCCCTAAAGGCGAATATGATTACCGTCTGCAAGACCAAGAAACGACTGTTAAAACTTGGACACTTCAAAAAGTAACAGAGCGCAAATTGTTATTGAAAACTGACAATGAGGTCAACAACAAAGTTTATATGGAAATTGCCGACGAAGAAGACGTAATGAACTATAAACGTAAAAAGGCTCGTGAGTTAATGCAATTACAGGCTAATGCATTTTTTAAAAACCAAAAGAATGCCCTTTAAAATTTAGTTGTTACTTTTATAATCAACTAAAATATAATACGCATGAAATATTTTGTCATTTGTATACTATCCTGTCTTTTTATCTCCTGTATCAGTGTAAAAGCTGATGTCACTACTACGGAGTCTCCATCGAGCTACTTGGACAGTCCAAGTTTAGCTGAAGCAGCAATACGGCTTGTTCTAGAGCAACAAACTAAAACGTGGAATGAGCAAGACATTGAAGGCTTTATGGAAACCTATTGGAAAAGTGACAATTTGAAATTTTATGGCAAAAGTGGTCTTACTCGTGGTTGGGATGCTACTTTAGCTCGCTATAAAATGAATTTTCCAACCAAAGCAGAAAGTGGCACTCTCAGTTTTGACATTACAGATATCTCAAAAATTGAAGCTAATGCATATTGGGTAATGGGCCAATTTCATCTAGACCGAGACGCAGGGAATGCAGATGGAATTTTTATGCTTGTATTTAAAAAAATTGATGGGCAATGGAAAATCGTTGCCGATATGTCCTGTTCATAAAAAAAGTGATTTTAAAAGCAACTATCTATCACCATAGCTGCAGTTAAAAACACCTTTTATCTTTTCTATTATTGATTTTTAGGCTACAGACATCTGTCCTTCAAATGATCCCTGTATAGAATCTTCTTGAGTTTTAAAGTGGTCGTAAAGTTCTTTGCATCCTAGACCAACAATTGATAAACGCTTAGATTTTGTAATAGACTCGTTGTGTAGCTTGGCCAAAGCCATAACTCCGGCTCTATCAATACTTTCAATACCTCCAATATCTATAAAGACATCATCGATTTTATCAAAAATATTTTGAAAATGAGCGTTAAAGGTTTTTAAACTCAACTTATTCAAAGCTCCTTTAATTTGAAACCTGTTGTTGTAACTAGTAATTTGAAGATCCATAATACATAGTGTTAAATCGTTAATTATAATTTAGGGCTATTAATCAGTAAATTTGGTGCTATTAATTTACGAGGGATGACCTAAATATCAGAATATTATGAATGGGTAAGCTATAAATTCGATAAATGGTTGAATAGACTAGACTATACGATATGACCTGTACATTATTTCGATAAAATGCATTAATGAATTTCGCTAACCTCTGAGAATTATGACCCAGAAATATAAATCGAAACATGATTAAATCTCAATGGCAAAGCTTACTTTGGATAGTACTAGCAGTAATAACTATTTATGGTATTATTACCGGAAGGTATTTGTTTTTAATTTTCTATTTACCTTTAGGTTTTTCGTTTTTTAGAAAAAGGAATCCTAACAACAAACCGTGAGACTAATTGAGGATATCACGCAACTTCTTAGGTAAACCCTTAGCCACCATATCATAAGAATGATCGATTAGGCTAAGGATAAGTTGTGTAGACAACTCACCTTTATGGATATAAACGCTATTCCATTGTTGTTTGTGCATATGGTACCCAGGCTTAATACTCTCATACTGCTCTCGGAGTTCTTCAGCATACTCTGGGTCGCATTTTAGATTAATAAAGCCATTACCCTCTTCCCATTTAGATAAGGATGCTAATGCAAACATTTTATTACATACTTTGAACACCAAGACATCTTCATCAAAGGGGAAGTGTTCAGTAACTTCTTTTTTGTTTAGGCAGTAATTTCTATAGTCCTCAATGTTCATTTTAATAGCTTTTTATCGTCCTCTTCTAATTCTAAGGAAGAATAATCTAGGGTCCATCCAATGGTCTGAACAATATTTTCAATTAATTGAATAGCCTCAAGAGCTTCTCCTCTTGCTACTTCAAATAGTCCGCTTTCTGGTACTTTGTCTCTAATATGCACCTTAGCTTGTGTATGCAATTCCGTTAAATCAGAGGCATAAAACTTGTTGAACATACCATCTTTCTTATCATAATAATTAATATCAGTCTCTATGGATAGGACTTCTGGTTGTGGAAAGTGAGTTAATACTACCTTTTTGGTTTTTGGATTGGTCTTCATTTTAATCTTTGCCATATCAAAACCGACATGCGCTTTAGCATTAATGACGACCAATGCTTTTTTCCGGCTAGAAATTAATTTTAAGAACTTTTCCTTAACGTCCTCATAATGATAAATTTCGGCAAAATCACCTTCAACCGTAATAAACTTGCAAACCCTTTTTATTTTATCTAAGAGTATGGCAGATTGTGTCGATGTTAACTGTTTGGTTTTCCATTGCTTATAAATCGTAACAACTCCAAGTGTAATTAATATACTTATAATTATTATAAAAAACGTCTCCATACATTCTTGTTTTAGATTGAGCCAGTCTCGGGAGCCAGTTACTCTATGACTTTATAAAGTATAGGTTTACTTGGCGAGGCGTCATTTTCAAAAGGTGCAATTTGCAAATTCAAAACATACAAACCATCGTCAATTTTATTAGACACATAAATCATTTCTGTTATAGTAGCACTTGTTCGTCGTTTGCCGTTTTGATGCCAAAAAGCCTTATGTGCAAGCAGCTCACCACCATCTTCCTCTTTATCAACACTCGGTAAATCAATTAACAAATGCTTAATGCCTTTCTTAACCAATAGTTTTACCGCGTCTTCTTGTAAATACGTCCAATTGGTATTTGAATATTGTTTTGATTTTTTGTCTTTCATGTTCGGTAACGTTCGTATAACGATAGCCTCTCGTTTTTTGTTACCAATAGCAAATTGTAACTGCTTTGCCGATATAACATAATCGTCACCATCTTTTTCGGGTGCCACAGAGATAACCTCAGCCAAAAAGAAAAACTGTTTTAAATATTTATTTATGGGAAACAATTCTTTAGAAATATGACCTATAGTTTCTGTATGCGTACCATGGGCATGCGGATTAAATGTAATTGTATTGAAATTGACTGAAGCACCTTCTGCCACACTTATCGTTTTTCCATCCATAAGTTCTGGTTCAATTTTAGGAGGGCCAATATACCAGGCATTGACGTTGGAAGTGCTCCCTTTTAAAGGAATGGAAATATCTAAGGGTTCTGCCAAATTAATATTGAGTTTTTTAGATTTATACTGTATGGTTGCAATCAAGATAAATTTATTTTAAATAGTTGTGAAGCGATACCATCGCTTAAAAATTGTCCTTTTTTTGTTACTCTTAGATGAGTATCATCAATATACAATAAATGTTGATTTATAAAAACCTGAGACTGTTCATTTAGGTAATCTAAATACAATTTACCAAAGTCCTTTTCAATCTTGAGAAGAGATATGCCCCAAATGGTCCTTAGACCGGTCATGACGTACTCATTATATTGGTCGGTTAAGGTTAGATCTTCAATTTCAATAGGGAGTTCATTATTTTGTAAAGCCTTAATGTACTTTGAATTGTTTCTCACATTCCAACCGCGTTGTCGTCCATTAAATGAATGCGCTGATGGACCAATTCCTAGATACGATTTTCCCTGCCAATACGCCGAATTATTTTTACTGAAAAATCCTTCTTTTCCAAAATTGGACAATTCGTAATGAATAAAACTCTCGTTCTCTAGTTTGCTCTTAAGTAGGTGAAATTGTTCTAGTGCTTTGTCGTCATCTACATTTTTAACAATGCCTTTTTTAATAAAAGCAGCAAGTGCTGTTTTGGGCTCTACCGTGAGGGCGTAACTGGAAATATGAGGAATACTGAAACCAAGTGCTATTTCAATATTTTCAATCCATTGCTCATTAGAGGCTCCAGGTATCCCGTAAATAAGATCCACGGAAACATTATTAAAATGGTGAAGTGTTTCCTCTAGGCTGACCCTTGCTTCTTCTGAGTTATGAGCTCTATTCATTAGTTTTAAATCTGCATCAAAAAACGATTGAACACCTATACTAAGTCTATTAATTGGACTCCGGGATAATTCCATAATTTTTTCCTTAGTCAAATCATCTGGATTAGCCTCAAGCGTTATTTCAGGGCATTCTTTAACAGCATAATTCTTATAAACCGTTTCGAGGATGGATTGTAAATCATCTTTAGAAAGTAAAGATGGTGTTCCGCCACCAAAGTATATGGTCTCTATCTTGATGTTTTCAAATTCACTTTTTCGTACTTCCAATTCTTTTTGGAGTGCAATAAGCAGTTCATCTTTTTTCTTTAATGAGGTAGAGAAATGAAAATCACAGTAATAACAAGCTTGCCTACAAAAAGGAATGTGAATGTAGATGCCGGCCATAAATTTTAATCTATATAGGTGTAATACAAATATACTTTACCTTCTGTTATTTCATCATCTTTCAGTTTAGAAAAAGTCTTATCTGTCCTACCTATAAACTTTAGTGGCAATGTAAATTTTTTAATGTTGAACGTAATTTTAGTTTTTGAAGGATATCTCTTGTTTGTATAAGTATTGTATACCTCAAAAGTTCCAAATTTTCTAGTGTTAATAGTAGCTTTAGAAACTAAAAGAGTCTGTTCATCAAATTCTAAATCAGCTGTAATCCAGTCTGACTTTTCATCTAAACTCACCAACTTATAAATACGATTGTCTTTTCTTTTAGACAAAAATATAGCCTGAAAAGGAGTGGCTAATAGTCTGTTAAATTGATTAATAACGCCTTTTTTAGGTAATAATGAAATTCCATTCCCAGAAATAATAGGTTCGTTATCTACAAACCTTAGATTTACTGTTTTTTTTGGAATTGTTATGCCCTCCACATCAATCTCAATATCAACGTCACAATTTATATTTAGTACCTCGGCATACTTCAACTTTAAGTTTTCAATATACTTATCGTTTTCTTGAGCAAAATTTACTGTTCCGAACAGGACAATAAACATTAAAAATTTAATTTTCATTCAGAAATATTAATGTATTTAAATCGATAAATTGTTAGTTGGGTAAAAATTAAAGTCATAGCTATAAGAAAGATGGCTGATTTTACAATCATACGAATAGGAACTTCAGTAACAAAAAATTGTTGCCACATAGACATATGGAACGTAAATAAAAGTTGTTGCCAACCACTACTTAAAGCCAATACAAATGATTGAATTAAAGTGTGAAAAATTAAAACACCAAAAGCCACTAAAATAGAAGTTAGTGTATTTTTAAACCAAATAGCCAAAAACATACCCATTGATGAGAATGCAATCATAGCAAGCGTAGCAAACAAAATTGTGAGAACATATCTTTTCAAAAAACTGCTTTCTAGAATAAAATGAAGTCCATCATTTAAAACCATGACATCTCCTTTACCAAATATCAATACCGATGGCACTAGAGCAAAAAGAGCCAGTACGGTCATAAACATAATATTATATAAAACCATGGCAGCTAGTTTAGACACAATAAGCTGAGTTCTAGAAATAGGTTGAGACAAAAGAACTTTAATGGTTCCATATTCAAACTCACTCGAAAAAATATAGGTCCCTACTATAATAACTAAAACAGGTATATGAACCCATAGCGTATTTAAGGAAAAATAGGCAATTAAATACCCATTTAAAATGTTTCCCTCCAGAATAAAATAATCCTTTAAAGGTTTTAAAATAAATGATAAAATATTTTCTCCATCAGTATATAGACCAAGATTAATAATAGCCATTAAGACAATGGCAATTGCAAATGTTGTATATGTCCTAGAAGAACAAAATAATTTATAAATTTCAGTATAAAGTAAGGCCTTCATCGAGCAAGTTCAAAATAGGTGTCTTGTAAAATCGTATGTGTTTCAATATTTATAGGAATGGAGCCAGACACCACCAATGCATTAATGATTGGACCTATTTCTTCTGGCTTAATAGTTAATTCTACAACCCTATTTGAAATAAATATTCCTTCTTTTTCCATGATCAAAGCCTCTGCAGATGCATTAAAATCTTTTGAAAAAGTCAATGTGACCTTCCGGTTTGATTTCATTAAATTCGTCTTAGAAATATTTAATGCAATTTTTCCTTTATTTATTAGGACAAAAGCCGTGGCAAATTGTTCTAATTCATCTAAAAGATGTGAAGATACAATTATCGTGGTCCCACAAGCGTTAAGGTCCTTCAATAAATTAATAATATCCTGATATCCATTTGGATCTAGGCCGTTAAAGGGCTCATCTAAAATTAATAATTCAGGAGAACGCATTATCGCTGTGGCGATAGAAAGCCTTTGTTTCATGCCAGTTGAAAAGTGCCTTACCTTTTTTTTACCGACATCTCCCAAGCCTACAAGACCCAAGAGTTTTTTACAATCAACTTTAGTATAATTAATACGCTCAATAAGCTTTAAATTATTAAACGCACTTAGATGCGGGTAATAGGATGGGCTATCAATTAAGTAGCCACATTTTGCCCTTAAATCTTCAAAAGATAAAGATTCTTCATCAAGAGTTAATGAACCTGACCGAGGCTTTACCAAACCCGCTAATATTTTTATGATAGAACTTTTCCCTGCTCCATTAGGACCAAGTAAACCAAGAATTTCTCGCCGTTTTACAGTAAATGAAATATCTGATAAAATATATTCATTATCATATTTTAGGCTAAGGTCTTTAATTGACAACATTCTACCAATAAAAGGATTTAAATCGATAATATTTGGTAAATAAAATAGATTTCCAAAATATCTTAGTTAAGATTACCATTGGATTTTTAATAAACGCATCAGGTAATATATGATACCACTTATAACCTGAGATTCTTATATAATTTTTAACTTCCGCCCTAAGTTTTAGATCATTAGCAGCTACAATTATAGCTTTCCGTTGACATCTAGAATTCATAAATGGCTCAAGCAACCGTCTATCAAATCCGTAATGATGCATTAAATCCTTAATTTGCTTATAGTTTTGATATCTACCATAAGCATCTATTTCCGCAATAACCGAAACTGATACAAAGAAACTGCTTAAATAACTCCAAACAAGAGTTTTTATAGATAAGCCAGAAATTAAAAAAGACTCATATGCTGAGTCTATATAAAAAACTGTAGAGAAAACACTAAACAGAACAGTCCCGTGAAGCATCCAACCAACTTCTAAAAATCTTAATGTTGATTGGTAAAAAACTAAAATTTTTGACGGTTTATATGTCGTAA
Organism: Winogradskyella pelagia; assembly: GCF_017581965.1. GTDB lineage: Bacteria > Bacteroidota > Bacteroidia > Flavobacteriales > Flavobacteriaceae > Winogradskyella > Winogradskyella pelagia. The sequence continues at coordinate 44,912 of NZ_JAGEVF010000002.1, read as the reverse complement.
AACTTGTTATTAACACTTACTAAAGTTATAAAAAATGAAGCAATAATAACTCCCTAACCAATTTTATTTTGATTCTGCTTTACAAAGGCAGACCAGCCTGTATAGCCTTTGCCAATGCTAACTTTGCCTTGGTTATAGAAATGGCAAACGGCAGCTGCCAATCCATCTGTAGAATCGAGATTCTTAGGTAATTCCTTAAGTTGAAGTAAACTCTGGAGCATTTTAGCTACTTGCTCCTTACTGGCATTTCCATTTCCGGTTATGGCCATCTTAATCTTCTTTGGGGAATACTCTGTAATAGGAACTTCGCGAGACAGTCCTGCAGCCATTGCTACACCTTGTGCCCTACCGAGCTTTAGCATACTCTGTACGTTCTTACCAAAAAATGGCGCTTCAATAGCTATTTCATCTGGATGGTAAGTATCAATTAATTCGACGGTACGTTCAAAAATGAGCTTTAGTTTTATATAATGGTCATTATATTTCTTTAACTGTAATTCGTTTAGTTGCATAAAATGGGCTTTTTTACCTACAACCCTTATTAAGCCAAACCCCATAATGGTGGTTCCTGGATCAATACCTAAAATAATCTTTTCTTTACTCATTTTAATCGCAATATTGACAGCCGCTCAATGAAATGGCCAAACCAAGCGTTACGTTAAATACACTTCCATTAAAGGCTCCTAAACCATCTAAAGGTGGTTTGTAATCCTCTAGAGAAGTTAGTCCATAAATGTAAGCTATATCTGTGAATAAAGACACTTTTTCATTTATAGCATAATGTAACTCAAACCCACCTAGTAGGTTGAAATAAGACTGGCCTTTACCTCCTAAATTACCTAATGGCTTAGTGAACGAATATCCTGGGCCTGCATGTAAAATTGTTCGCATTCTCCTTGGGACAAAACCAAGATTATCTGTTAGGTCAAAAACAAACTGCGCATTAACCCTAGAGTAATTTATCTTAAATTCTGGAGAACCATTATCATTCTTTAATCTGTTAAATCCATAGTCTAACCTTAGGCCATACTCTTTTTTAAACATATGTTGAATCCCAAGGTTTACCGTAGGAAAATTAATGGACTGCGCATACGTCCCGGCAACAAAGCCATCTGTTGTAGGATAATTAAATCCTAAGGCAACCAATGCCTTCCACCTACCGGTCTGCTTAAATTGTGCGTTAGCCGAATTGTAAACAACAAGGAAAATCAATAGAAATAAGGATGGTCTAAAAAATTGGAGCATCTTTGAGTTTATATTTATATTGCCGTATGCCATACAACGTACCACACAAAACTAAGCAATTCTTTATTGTATTGATAAAACTCAGTATTGTGGTTGGGGCTGTCTATTTTATTTATTCTAAATTATCCGAAAACCAAGGCTTAGAGCTAAGTGAATTTTTAGCTTTCGTGAAAGCTAAGAAGACATTCACGGTCAAAACCGTTGGCTTTCTTATTTTACTTAGTACAACCAATTGGCTATTAGAAATTTTTAAATGGCAATTTCTAGTAAAATCCATAACACCTATTAGCTTTTTAAGTGCACTAGAACAAAGTCTTGGCGGTCTAACGGCTTCTTTGATTACACCAAATCGCATAGGTGATTATGGTGCAAAAGCTGTGTATTACGCTAAATCCATTCGCAAAAAAATTGTGCTTCTCAATCTTCTAGGGAATATGTCTCAAATGGCTGCGACCGTTCTATTTGGAATTGTTGGACTTCTCATCTTTGTCTCACGCTACCAAATTGAAATAGACTATTACAAAATGACCCGTTTCTTACTTATTTTGTTGATGATAAGCACGTTTTTAGTCATTGGAATTAAAAAAAGTCCTTTACACTTCAAGGGATTTGGTATAAAACAAATTATCCATTTTTTAATAAAATTACCAACATCGTTTCACATAAGAAATTTGGCCTTTTCAATAGGCAGGTATTTAGTTTTCTCCTTTCAATTTTATTATTTATTGCTCATTTTTGGTATTGAAGTAGACTATTTCAAGGCTATGGTAGTAATAACCAGCATGTATTTTTTAGCCTCAATTATACCAACAATTAGCATTTTTGATGTGGTCATAAAAGGAAGTGTTGCTATTTTTCTGTTCAACTATGTAGAGGTGAATGAACTCACTATTCTATCTATTACCACGATAATGTGGCTTCTAAATTTTGCCGTACCAAGTCTATTTGGCAGTTATTATGTTTTAAACTTTAAACTTCCCGAATCCTATTAATGATATCAAGTGTTTTCATTGTAATTGTTTTATTTTACCTGTTATTAATCGGTTTATTTTCATTTGGTTTTGATAGAGTTAAGGAGTTTCAACTTAGAGATATTGAACCCAAAACGCGATTTACTATTATTATTCCTTTTAGAAATGAAGAACAGCAACTTCCCTATTTATTAGAATCACTTCTAAACCTCAACTATCCAAAATCATATTTTGAGGTTATTTTAGTAGACGACGATTCAGAAGACCACTCCTTAGCACTTATAAACAAAACAATAAAAACGACTAGAAAACCATATACCATAAGTGTTTTGAAAAACAAAAGAGTGTCTAACTCACCAAAAAAGGACGCTATCACAACAGCTATCGCCAAAGCAAAATACGATTGGATAGTTACTACGGATGCTGACTGCGCAGTACCAAAATACTGGTTAGATGCCTTTGATGATTTCATTCAAACAAAGGATTTTCATTGTATTACAGGTTTAGTAACTTTAACGAATACAACAACGTTTTTTAAGCGGTTTCAGGCTTTAGATTTCTTAAGCCTTCAGGGAGTTACAATTGGTGGATTTGGAATAAAACGCCCTTTCTTAAGTAATGGTGCTAATATGGCTTATTTAAAATCAGAATTTGAATCTTTAAATGGTTTTGAGGGAAATAATCACATTGCTAGTGGAGATGACGTATTCCTCTTGGATAAATTCATAAGGAAAAACAAAAATAAAGTTGGCCATTTAAAATGTGATAAAAGTATTGTGACAACCCATCCAGAAAGGAATCTTTCCAATCTTATTCAACAACGTCTTAGATGGGCTTCTAAAACAAGTCAAACCGGTAATAACTTTACGAAGCTTGTTGGTCTCACAGTGTTTATAACAAATTTGGTTTGTGTTTTACTTATTGCTTTAGTCTTATTTGGCTTTTTAAATCTAAAAACAGCAGCTTTACTTTTCATCTTAAAATTCTGTATTGATTTTCTCTTGCTTTTCAAGGTCAGCAGATTTTTTAAACAAGAAGAACTATTAATATCGTACGTATTTTCAAGTTGTATTTATCCCTTTTTTAGTGTTTATATTGCTGCTCTTTCCCTTTTCAGCTCATTTAATTGGAAAGGGCGAACGTTTAAGTCGTAAAACAATAAAATAATTTTGGTAGCTTTACTAAAATCAAGATTACACCTCAAATGAAAAAAACGGTACTTTTTTTGTTATTCAGTTTTTTATCTCAATGGCAGTATGGCCAACAGAGCTATTCCATAAATGGAGAGAAACTTGAATTAAAAACTGAAATTGAAGGTAATATCGATTTACTCTGGAATACGATAGACAATAATTTTAGATACTTTGTAAGAACATCTGATGGGACCATTACCGAACTTAAAAATACAAAAGGTCTAGATAAAAAGTATCAAGAGGAATATAAAACCGTGTTAAACCAGCTTACAGGAAAAGATACTGAAAAACTAAAACTAACCGTTTACAGCCTTAAGAATTTTTTAGACGCATACAACGCCTCAGTTGACAGCTCTTATATCGCAGTTTCTAAAGAAGGAAAGGTGGGATTTAGACTAGGATTTTCAGGAGGTCTAACAAACAATCCATTTGTAAGCAATCCTGAAAATAAATTAGCGCCACTATTGGGAGGTGAATTAGAAATTTATGAGGAAAATATTATGCCAAGGCACTCAGGGTTTTTACAGCTAAGACATACTTTTGAAACTAACGAGTTCCAATATGATGCTACCGAATTTTCACTTGGTTACAGATTTAGAGTCATTAATAATTCTAAATTTTCGTTATATGGCCAAGTAAAATTTGCGACCTTGAATTTTACAAATGCTACATTCATTGATGCTAACAACATGGAGGCCTCCGTTTCCGATACGGCCTTTGATATTCCTTTTATTTTTGGGATAGGTTCTGATATTAAAATCGGTGAAAACAGTTATCTTACCATAATTTATGGTGAATTATTTGGGATTTTCTTAGACAATCAAGGAAATTTTTCTACAGATATTTCTGTTGGTTATAAATTTAATCTGTAATGAGCCTACGCAATTTTAAAACCTCCAATCCGGTTTTTAATGGTTACTTCTGGGAAGATGGAAAATCGTCTCCAAAGACAATGACTGTTCTTGGGATTTTTATCAAATCTATGATCGGGATGCTTGTGATAGCTGCAATTACGGTTTACTTGTGGCGATTAAGTGAGTCTGGTATGTCAATGCGTTGGTTTACCCTTGGAGGGATGCTAGGTGCTATAGTGGTAAGTATACTAATCTCTTTTAAACAGAATTGGGCGCATATTCTGGTTCCACTATATATTATTTCTAAAGGCATTTTTCTTGGTGGGTTTTCATCATACGCACACAATAACTTCCCAGAATTACCCTACCAAGCTATTGGCGTAACTATCATAACCTTTATGGTAATGCTACTGCTCTATCAATGGCGCATTATTGTGGTGACCAAAAAATTACGCAGTGTCATAATCACCGCTACCATAAGTATTATGGTGGTATATCTTATATCCTTTATTTTAGGGTTCTTTGGGATTAAATCCTATATCTGGGGCACATCTTGGTTGGCTATTGTATTTAACGTATTGGCAGCCATTGTAGCCTCATTTGCGCTGCTTTTGGATTTTGATTATATAGAGCGTTATAAGAACAAAGCTCCTAAATACAAGGAGTGGCTCGCTACATGGGGCCTCTTGGCTACTTTAATCTGGTTATACGTTGAAGTGCTGCGCTTAATGCAAAAATTAGCCATCAGATTCTAATTACTTTACACTGAACCAAGAGCTACAGCCATTATTCGATTTTCACGATTACAGGCAGTTCAAATACTGTTGTAACTTGCTGATTACGTTTAATAGCAGGATATAGTTTAGGAATCCCCTTGAGACTTTCACGTAACAAACTGTCTAGTTCAGGGATTTGTAGTTTTGTTTGAGAATTCATATCTATACCTTGCACACGTAAAGACCCTGACTTATCAATTTCTAAACGCATAACAACCGTATCATTTACATCTTCTGAAACAATGATGTTTTGACTTTGCAAATAGGACGATACGCTGCTTAACATGGTTTGCTGAAAACACATTTGACTTTGAGCCTTATCCGTAATAGAATCACAGCCATCAAAAGTTGGGTAGGTGTCAACATCGTTCCAATTAAAGGTTTGCAACTCTTCATTTAATAAATCTTCCGAATCCACCTTCTTTTTTTCAAGATAGTGGCAAGAGGATAAAACAAAGAAAATAAGTAGAAGACTTAATGGCCTCATTGAATACATTCTGAAACCGAAAAGTACAATATTTTTAGATTTTAGTTTTTCTCTAGAAATTTTTCTTTTTTGAGTTCCTGAAGTCGTCTATTGGCAATAGCAGTAAATGGGTTGTCTTTATGCTTTTCCTTAAACTTTTCATAGAGACTGATTTTGGCATCTACATCAGCATAATATTCATCCTTGGTACGTATGAGATAAAACTCGGTCATTATATCCGTTGGATCTTCCTTCAAGGCGGTTTCAAAAGCTTTAATGGCTTCATCGTATTTCTTCTGTCGGTTTAAGACTATTCCTAACTTTTGGTATTCATTTGCCAAGGATACATCCTGAATATCCAAGGCATTTCTGTAATAGACCTCTGCTTTTTCATAATTCTTAAGGCGCTCGTAATAGCTACCTATAACAAAGATGGCACTAGCATTATAAGGATTATATTTTAAAGCTTCTTTTCTATGAAAGATAGCATCTTCATAATCTGAATTCTGCGCATAGCTTAAACTTAGCTTCTCATGAATGAACTCTGAAGACTCCCCAAGCTCAATCAATTTTTTAAACCAGACCACGGCATTTGTGTAATATTCTTGAAAGTAATAGGCTTGAGCTTTTAAACTGATAAGCTCTACATTTTTTGAGTAGAATTTCAATCCTTTACCAATTAATTGGTGTGCCTCTTCGAAATTACGCTTAATAATATGCTTTTTAGCAATTTTAAAGATGGCTTTTTGGTGACTCTTATCAAGATTATAAGTGTTGCGAAATGCCTCTATAGCCATAGTATCATTTTGCTTTTCTAAAACCAAACCCAGCTCATAATGAAAGTTTGGATTAAGACTGTCTGAGTCAATAAGATTTTTAATTATGGTATTGGCTTTGCTGTATTGCTTAGTTTGTTTTAGAAGCTTAGCATAATCGTATTGTAATAGTTGATTGTCTGGATTTATGTCTATAGCTTTTTGGTAAAAGCTTATACCCTCACTGTAATTGCCAATGGCGACGTAGGCTTTGGCTATTTTATCATAAACTTTCTCAACATTATCCAAAGATTTATAGTGTTCAATCGCCTTAGAATAATTACCAAGCGCAAAAAGTTTATCGGCTTTTTGCTTATTGGTTTGGGCGACACCCAAATTAACGAGAGTTAAAAAAAGGATGTAAAACAAGCTAAATTTCATCTAATTTTTTCTCTTTTTATCATTTACAAGTTGAAACTGAATTGGTAGGCTGTAGGCTACATCTATCGTTTTTCCGTCTTGTTCTCCAGGTATAAATTGTGGCAAAAGTGCGATTACGCATTTTGCTTCCTCTTCTACTTTTGGATGTGGACCACGAGCACCAATACTTTTTATATATCCTTGATTATCAATGACAAATTTTACAAAAACTCGTTTCTGACCCTCTGATAATCCAAGTTTACTTACCAAATCCATATTAAAATTTCTATTGACAAAACTGGCTACTGCATTTGAAGTGCATTTTTTTTGCTGGTCAATACCAACTAAATCCTTACAATCAGGATGTATTGGTGCTTTATCTACAACGCTAAACGGAATTTCACTAAGACTTTCAACGTTCTTTGTACTTAAGGAATCCCTGAACCGATTGTAATTTGGGGCCTTAGGTTGCTCCGTCCCTCCAGTTATTTGAAGTACAATGGGTAAGGAGTAGGGTACAATTACAGCCTCTCCCTTTTGCTTTCCAGGAATAAACTCTGGCAAGGTGTTTATAACACGTATTGCCTCTGTTTCTAAATCAGGGTGAACTGCCCTGGCCTGAGCGTCCTTTATTAAACCTTGCTTGTCTATTTTAAAGGCGACAAAAATACGCTGCCTGCCTTTTAAACCTAAGGAATCTGCCAAGTCTATATTAAAGTTTTTATTGACATGCTTTGCAATGAATTCGCTCATGCACCTTTTACGCTCTTCATTGGTGGTTAAATCTTTGCAATCTTTTGTTGTTGGGACTTCTTCAATAACCGCAAACGGAACTTCAATGGAAGTTTCTGCAGGTATGTTTATTTCGTGTAGTTCATCTTTCTGGGTTGGGTAAAGAATTAATAAACTTTTCCCATCCGTTATTATTACTTTTTCAACCGATTCATCGGTTTCCAATTGATTCAATAAAGCATCATATCGTTGTTGTTCCTCTTCAGTTTTATTCAACATATCTTCGATAAACAGTTTGCGCTCACCATCTCTTATGCTTGCTTCCCAAAGATCTTTAGCTTCTTTAGTCTTTTTCCAAGAGCGATATTCTACATAACTTTTTCCCTTTTGCTTCATTAACTCAGCTGCATCAAAATCCTCATTCTCCAAAGTCCCTTTTTCAGACTTACGCTTTATCATACCCTCCGCTACATAATGCCTGTAGGCTTTAGACTTTAGAAATTCTTCTTTAGAAAGGATATACTTTTCAGGTCTATACTTCCCAAAACCCGCATAAGAAGAAATCTCCATAAAACTAGCACCATTCTTTTCCATAGCCACGAATGCATCATAGTAACTTTTAATTAATTGTTCTTCAGTTAATTCTTGGGAGGCTTGTTCAGTTTGGTTCTTATCTTCCTGTGCTCTTACCTCAGTGGAGGTATAAATGAGCATTGCTATAACTACAGGAATTAATAAAGCATACTTAAATATGTGGTAATGCTTTGATTTTGATTTTTGTAGCATGGTGATTCGTTTTTTGATTAAAGAGCTTTTAAAAAAGGTATTGGTAAAAGACATCTGGTTGACATCGAATACTTGGTTGAGCAAGCTTTTGTAGTAGTTTACTGTTCCTTGATGTTTTACAGCATTGGCATCTGCAATATACTCGTGGAGTTCTGTAATTCTATTTTGGTATAAATATATCAGTGGATTAAACCACATGACAATTCGAAGAAGTTCAAAATACAGCAAATCTATACTGTGGTATTCTTTAACATGCACAAGCTCATGTATATAAACGGTAGGTTGCTGCTCCTTTGGGATACTATCTCCTAAAAAAATGGTATTAAAGAATGAGAAGGCAGCACTACTTTTTATGAGTCTAACGACAAGTACATTGCCCTTCCAACGTCTTGGATACTTCTCTTTCATCCAATACAACTTCAAGATTTTGAAAACAAAAATCATTAGAGTGATTAGCATGCCAAGACCAAGACCTATTTGCCATACTGGAATAGACGGCTGCTCTAAAACTACGCCTGCCTGTTCTGCTATTTGTATATTTTGCATTCTAAGGGGTTCTGCGCCAATAAAAACTTCAGGTAATTGAATAACGAGGTCTTGTGTAGTTATAGCCTTTAATTTTGGAAATTTTATAAACGGTAGTACAAAGGATAAAATCGATGTTATTAATAAATATGCTCTGTTATAATTAAAAAAAGTCTCTTTTCTTAAAAACACATCATAGACCAGTATAAACAAGGCTTGAAAGACCGTTATTTGTAAAATAATATAAAGCATAATTATTTATGTTTATTGATTTCTTTAAGCATCCCCTCTATATCCTTCATATCTACATCATTCTTTTTCACAAAGAATGACACCATACTTTTAAAAGAACCTTGAAAATAGTTGTCCACGAGTTTATTTATAGACTGATTACTATATGAGGCTTTATCTACTAAAGGATAATAGTCATGACCCTTACCCTGTTTTTCATGGTCAACAAATCCCTTTGTCTCTAAAATCCTAATAATTGTTGAGACCGTATTATAAGCCGGTTTTGGCTCTGGCAATATATCAATAACGGCTTTGACATTCGCTTTTTTTAATTGCCATAAGGCCTGCATAATCTCCTCTTCAGCTTTAGTTAATTGCTTCATTTTACAACTAATTTTTTAGTTAACCCATATTACAAATATAACTAAATATTTAGTTTGAACTAATCTCTTAGTTTAAATGTAACTTTTGTCTTAATTTATCGTCCTATTTTTAAAACAAATAAGTACTGAATGGATATATTTTTGGCTCTTTTAGGTTTCTCCCTTGTAATTCTAGGAATAGCAGGTAGTTTTTTACCTGTAATCCCTGGGCCACTGACAAGTTGGTTCGGTTTATTAGCACTGTATTTTACTGATGGTATAGAGATGAGTGCAACCTTTTTAATAGTTACCTTCTTAGTGGCATTATTAATATTTGTTCTCGACTATATCATTCCTGCCGTCGGAACAAAACGATTTGGAGGGAGCAGAGCTGGGATGATTGGCACAACTATTGGTTTACTCGTTGGGCTTTTCTCACCTATTCCTTTTGGTATTATCATTGGTCCTTTTATTGGCGCACTCATAGGTGAAATGACCCATAGAAACGATATCAATAAAGCAACTAAAGCAGCCTTTGGGTCTTTTATTGGTTTTCTGGCCTCAACCTTTCTAAAATTTATTGTAGCTGTTATTTTCTTGGGTTTCTTTTTAGTGAAATTAACCGAGCATACAGGCAACTGGTATTAACTAAAATTCTTAACATTAAAAAACCCAACGGTTAGCACCATTGGGTTTTCTTTTCTTGCTATTAACTCAACAATTTCTTAAGAGGGATTAATTAATTCTTGTTGACTGTGGTAAATCTATGTTATTTTAATTGGTTTAAGTTGTGGTAAAACCACAAACTTAATGCGGAAAAACCGTAGTTTTCTTTATTCACAGTGTTTACAGGACTTTGGCATCGACTAAAAAAGGTGCTTTTTTAATCTAGATTTCTATAAATACCCTTTTTCCCTGGCTTCATTTAAGAGCGTCTCATCTTTTCCATCGGCAACAGAAAACAATAGTTTAAGCTGCTTTTTACGTTTTTCTATAGCACTCATAGATAAAGGAATATACTCACTTAAACTTTTGGTTTTTATGCCTTGGGATAATAAATGAAGTATTTTTCTATTAATATCATCTATGTATATTTCACTTGTAATAGTCTGCTTCACGTAATTATGTACCGTACTACTATAATAAGGAGGAAATTTAAGAATTTGCTGAAATGCATCTGCCAATTCCATAGACGTTAAATCACTTTTTATAAGAAATCCATCAGGATTAATCTCCTTAATAATGTTATGAATCCTAAATGACTCATTAAACATGGTAAGTATAATTATTTTAGTATCTGGCAACACACGCTTTGCCAATAGTGCTAAATCTTCACCAGAAGTATATCTACCATCCTCGGAAGGAGGTAAGCTGATATCAAAAAAGCAGACATCATATGGTGTATCCTTTGCAGCTCTATTTATCATTAGCTGGGCCGTATCACAATTATTTGCAGTATCAATTAGAAGGGTCTGGTCGTCTTCTTTGGTGGCCATGAGTACATTCTGATAGCCCTCTATAATTATAGGGTGATCATCTACCATAAGAATGTTTATATGCTTCATGCGGATTGGTGTATATAGGGAATCTTTACATTAACCGTTGTACCATTACCAATTTGGGATTTAAATTCTATTTTACCTCCAATATCTTGAACACGAGAGGTCATGTTTTTTAAGCCAATACCCTTTCTGTTTTTAGAGGTGTCAAAGCCTTTTCCGTCGTCAATAATGTCTAAGCAAATTACATTATTTTCTAAAGAAATACTAATCTTTATGTACTTAGCATTAGCATGCTTGTAGATATTTTGCATGGACTCTTGTATAATACGGTACAAGTTAATTTTTGTTTTATTGGAGACTAAATCCCAACTAATATCATCTGTATAATTAAAGTCGTATTTAAGTCTATAAGCTTGCGTCTGATTTTCAATAAGTTCAGCAACAATATCCATAAAACCAGTACCTGAAACAAAATCAGTATTTAACTCATGTGATATTTTTCTAATATCTTCTTCGATACTTTTTAACTGACCAATATAGTTGGCACGATTTAGCATGGCCTCCTTGCCATCTTTAAAATTAATACTATCTAAACTTAATCGTGTACCAAATAGTCGCCCTAAAACGCCATCGTGCAATTCCTCTGATATACGCTTCTTTTCAACCGTTCTGGCCTCCTCAACCTTGTCTTGTTGTTGAAGCATTAGGTTATAAATATCCTCATTGGCCTTTTGCTGTACTTGAATAAGTTTTAATTTTCTATTCTTGGCACGCTGGGATATAACAACGTATATCAATATTGCTGTTAGCAGTAAACCTACTGACAAAATCACTAAATATAAATTCTCACGAGAAATTTGTTCATTTTCAGCTTCGAGCCGGTCTGTTTCTAATTCAATTCTCGCAAACTTATTTCTAACATTTCGCTCTACTTGAAGGAGACTGTCTGTAAGTTTAATATGCTCATTTAAATAAGCCTTACCCTCTGAACCATCATTAAGCTCTGAAAGTAGTAACATAGACTCTAAAAGAATTTCATTTGTTTCTGAGCTTTTAGAGAGGTGATAAGCTTCTTTAGCCAAAGTTCTTGCTCTTTCAACCTCACCTATTCCCTTATTGAATTTTGCCCAACTGATTACCGTCCCAGTTTTAGTGAAATCGTCTTCAATACTATCGCATATGGCATAGGACATTTTAAATAGCTCATTAATAGTGTTTTTGTTGTAATTATCCGTTAGGTAGGTTGAATAAGCTAAATTTTCGGCCACTAAAGCATAAAATGACGGATTATCTTTTAGAAGATTCTTAGTCTCAATTAAATTTGCAAATATAGACTTGGACTCTTCATAATTACCCTGCAATCGTTTTGCAAAAGCAATGTTGTTTAAAGAATATAATTTATAATCATAAGATTTACCTATTTCCTCAGCAAATATCAATGCTTTATTATGGTACTCAATGGCCTTATCATAATTGCGCAAGGCATGGGCTATGTTGCCTAAATTAGTATTAAGTATCCATTTTTGGTCAAGAATATCGAGCGTATTTTCACTTTTTTCGATTGCCTTTAGTGCTCTAACAGAATTTTCCTCTGCCCCAAAGTAATCTTTTCCTTCATTCTGTATTAATGACAAATTGCCAAGACTATATGAGAGTTGTTCGTTGTTGTTTAGTGCACCAAAAATCTGAGCCGCTTTAGAATAATTATAGTAAGCACTGTCAACCTGCTGACTAATTTGATGTGCATATCCCAAGGCAAAATGTGCTTTACCAAGGCGTGATGAATCTTTTATCTTTGCAGATAAGTCAACTATTCTATGATTTGTAGTGATGTAAGATTCAAAATCTTCAGCGTCAAAATAAACATTCATCAGTTTACTTTGTGCCTTCAGCTCAAAAGAGTCGTTTTTAATCTGTTTTGCGTACTTTATAGACCGAAGTCCATAATTCAACCTTTCTTCAATACTTTTTGATACATCATCTGTAAGTTGAATAAGGGTCTCGATTGAATCAACTGCGTTAGATTTGTTCTGTGAAGTTAACGGATAGCTTACCCCAAAATAAACTAAGATTAGTAAGACAAATTTTAAATTCAATGGATTAGTCTTGTGGTTACCATCAAATTTAAAATTTAAATTCAAATAAAAGGGAAATCTTTAACTAACAAGTTAAGCCCTTGCTTAAAAACAAGGGCTAATTATATTATAAAGTTTAAAGTATTATCCTCGAGTTGGCACCTTAAGATTAGCTTTTTTGTGGGCTAATAAATCAATATTTGTTGATTTTTGCTCAAATGTAGGCTCGTCAGTAATAATTTCATTAGACTGCACACCAGACACGGTTAGCACAACAATAGCAAGTAAAGCGAATGTAATTTTAATAGTTCTCATATAGTTACAATTTAGGGTTATCAATAGTTAATACTAATTTCTTGCAAAACCTTGTTTTGCGTTGAGGGAAGGGAATGGATTATTAACTATTAGGCCGAGCCTAACATTGTACTAAAAAACGAGGGGAGTTTCTTAGACTAAACAAGTCTATTGTAAAACGGATTAAAAAAATTCCTTAATAAGCGATTTGAGGTCTTATGAAGGACTTCAAATATAGCTGTATTTAAAACAAAAACAAGTAAAACATCGTTTAAATGTTCTTTTTTATAGATAAAAAGCAATATTTAAAACTGATAATATACAATTCACATATTAACAAAGGTCTCAAATCTCAATTTTACCGAACGATTTTCACGTGATTAAGGGTACAAGCCACAAAAAACTTATCTTTGACTTCATAAACTATGATTAACTATTACATCTATAAAAATGACAAGCATTCCGAATGGGTCACGTTCGTTCATGGCGCAGGTGGAAGTTCTAGTATTTGGTATAAACAAGTACGTTCCTTCAGAGACCATTTCAATGTATTGGTTTTAGATTTAAGAGGACATGGTCGAAGCAAACCCAAACTAAGTGATGCGCTTAACAGCAATTATACCTTTAATGCCATAACCAAAGACATCATTGAGGTTTTGAATTATTTAAAAATTGAAAAATCTCATTTTGTAGGTATTTCACTGGGTACTATACTCATCCGTAATGTGGCTGAAATTCATCCCAACCGCGTACAAAGCATGATTATGGGAGGCGCCATTCTTAAACTCAACTTTAGATCTCAAGTTCTTATGCGTTTTGGAGTGGTTTTTAAATCTGTTATCCCGTACATGTATCTCTATAAACTCTTTGCCTTTATTATAATGCCAAGAAAAAACCACAAAGAATCACGGGTTTTGTTTATTAATGAGGCTAAAAAGCTCTATCAAAAAGAATTTATGAGATGGTTTAAGTTGGCCTCGGAGATTAATCCATTGCTTCGGTTTTTTAGACTTAACGATATTGCTATACCAACCATATATATTATGGGTGACCAAGACCATTTGTTTCTTCCTAATGTTAAAAAAGTGGTCCAACAACACCAGATGGCCTCCTTGCGCGTAATCCCAGAATGTGGCCATGTTGTTAATGTAGAACAATCTCAAGTATTTAATCAGGCGAGTATATCTTTTCTTAAGACGCTGCAGTCCTAGAAAAGACTAACTAAAACGAATAGGTAACCTTAAGTCCTGAGAATTTAAACTCATTATTATACCCCACGGCACCTTGTGATAAATATATCTTTGCCTTTTTTTTGTGACTCCCAGCACCGATAAATAAAGGAATACTTACTAAGGAAACAGCTCCTCCAAGATATAAAAGCCAAATTCCTCGATTGTTATTAGTGGTATCATTATCGAGATATCCGCCACTCATATTCCAGCCATAACCACCAATTACCATGGCAGCTCCTGCTCCAAGAACAATCCAACCGGCAGTATTATTAACTTTCTTTTTTTTAATATGAAAATCATACATTTCTTGAGGCGTTTTTTTTTTGAACAGGTTCTAAGGTTTGAGTAGCACCAAAGTTAAAGGATAAAAGGAGAATTAATACAACAATTGTCTTCATAGCTAATTGATTTAAAGCAAGCTAAAAACAATAGAAAAGGAGAATTCCCATTAAAGGTAATACAAAATAACTAAATAGTATTGTTCATTGGAAGATAGAATCTTCCGACTTTCAATACAACTTGCCTTAAAACAAAAAAGCATCCCGATTTTCTAAAAAGAAAAAAGGAAAGCTTCTCATTGGATAGCCTAATCTTTCAAGGCTTTCACTACGTCACATCTCTCGATGTGCACAACACAACTTCTTAAAGAAGCGGTCTGGACGGGACTCGAACCCGCGACCCCCTGCGTGACAGGCAGATATTCTAACCAACTGAACTACCAGACCATTGCATAATTGCGAGGGCAAATATACATTCCATTTTTTATATGGCAAATAAAAATGTTTAAAAAAAAGATGGCTAAACAAATTTCTGCCGTTCTACCATATATGTGGTGAGAATAGTATTGAACCCAGCTTTAATGTCGGCCTCCACATATTTTATTTTGTATTGCCCACACTTTAGCTTGAGATTCTTAAAATAAACCGCTGCAGCTGCTTTATAATTATCCTTAATAGTATCTGGATACAGATTGATATATTCTCCCGTTTCTACATCAATAAAGCGCTTAGGGGTATTATCAAAATCAAAGCTCATTTCCTTAGCTTTATCTGTAACATGAAATAATACCACCTCGTGCTTGTTGTGCTTTAAATGACGTAAAGCTTCAAAGATTTTTTCGTCATCTTCTGTGGTTTGAAACATGTCCGTAAATACAAATATCAATGACCGTCTGTGTATTTTTTCGGCTATTTGATGCAAATAGGTATAAGTCTCAGTGGTCAAGGTTTCTGGTTTGGACGTCACAGCCTCACTTAATTTAGACAAGAGCATTTGATGATGTCGTTCACTCCCCTTCTCTGGTGCGTAAAAGTCGTATGCATCACTATAAATACTAAGTCCAACTGCATCCCTTTGTTTCTTCAATATTTGCATCAATGCTGCGGATGCTAGCGCAGAAAAAGCAATTTTATTAAGATTTGAGATTGATGTGCCAGCATCTTCAGGATAATGCATCGAAGTGCTATTATCTAAGATGATATGACAGCGCAAATTGGTTTCTTCATCATATCGCTTAGTGTATAACCTGTCGGTTTTAGCAAATAGTTTCCAATCGATATGTTTTGTGCTTTCCCCTTGATTATAAATCTTATGTTCAGCAAACTCTGAGGAGAATCCATGGAATGGACTTTTATGCATCCCAGCAATAAAGCCTTCAACAACTTGTTTGGCTAATAGGTCTAAATTTCTAAAGCCTCCTGTTTTATTAAGTTCTAACTGTAAATCCATAAGTACCGAAACTAAAAAAGGTTTGCCACTAGAGCAAACCTTTTATCATTTCTTTTAGAGCTATATCTTACAATAAAGCGTCTAATGCTTCTGCATAGGCGTTTTTTGGTGCTACACCGACTTGGCGACCTACGACCTCTCCGTTTTGAAAAACTAATACCGTAGGAATGTTACGCACACCATACTTGGCAGCAAATTCTTGGTTAGCATCTACATCTACCTTACCAACTACGGCTTTTCCATCGTACTCATTGCTTAATTCATCAATGATAGGGCCAACCATACGACATGGACCACACCATGCTGCCCAAAAATCTACCATTACAGGTTTTTCGCTTTTTAATACAGTCTCTTCAAATGTTGCATCTGTTATTTCTAATGCCATAATATTTTAGTTTTAGAGTATTTTATTTCTATTAATTATGCAATATTAGTCAAAAAAAGTGCCAAACCTTACATTGGCCATATTCGATTTGACTATGCCTGCATTGTTTTGAATTATTAACCCAAAACTTGTCAATTAAGCTTATAGCGCACATCAAAGCTCTCCAATTCTGCCAAGAGCTCTTGAGAAATCTTAACTTTTTGTTTTCGGCTTGGCATGGTTAACTTCAGCTTTTCATTATTATCATAAATAACAAAATTTAAGGCATTTTTTCCTTCGTGCATTTTAAACAAGCCTTGCAAATTATCAATAGTTTCTTTTTTTAAGTTATCTATACTTAACTGAACAGAAAGCTTTTTAGCATAGTTATCCATCACATCGTGTAGCAACTGAAAATTATTAAACTGTACCCGTGGGTCTCCTTTTTTTCCTGTTTCACGATTGGTCCAACCTTCCCTTACAAATGCTCTAACATAAACAAACGAATTGTGAACCAAAAAATGTCTGAATTTTAGATAGTCTTCTCCGAAAATGCGAAACTCAAAACTATCGGTATAATCTTCAACTGTAAACGCGGCCCAACCTTTACCTTGCTTACTAATACGGTGCTGCACATCTGTAACAACACCACCAAAGGTCAATTCTCTATTGACATAGTTTTCCAAATCATTAAAAAGGCTCAAATTAGCATTGCAAAAGGTTTGCATCTCTATTCTAAAATCGTCTAGCGGGTGACCAGAAATATAAATGCCAACCACTTCTTTTTCTCGCGCCAACTTCTCCATGGTGCCCCACTCTTCACAAGGCGGTACTTGTGGTTCCGCAATTTGAACATCGCTAGAATCCCCAAACAAGCTCACTTGCGCAGAATTTTCATTTTCTTGGTGTTTTGCACCATACCTAATAGCTTTCTCTAAAAAAGTAATACCATCTCCATCCGTAGCAAAGTATTGTGCGCGATGGGTTTCCTTAAAACAATCGAAACCTCCTGCATTGGCGAGGCCTTCAAATGACTTTTTATTCGCAGCTCTAAGGTCTATACGTTTAGCTAGGTCGAATATAGATTTATAATTACCGTCTTTTTTTCGATGCTCAACAATGGTTTTAACCGCACCATGGCCAACGCCTTTAATTGCTCCCATACCAAAACGAACCGCATTATCCTTATTTACAGAAAACTTGTAATAACTCTCATTAACATCTGGACCTAAAACAGGTAAGCGCATACGTTTACACTCTTCCATAAAGAAGGTGACCGATTTAATATCGTTCATATTGTTAGAAAGCACAGCAGCCATATATTCAGCTGGGTAATGAGCCTTTAGATATGCTGTTTGATAGGCAATCCAAGCATAACAAGTAGAGTGGGACTTATTAAAGGCGTAACTTGCAAAAGCTTCCCAATCTTTCCAGATTTTTTCGAGCTTTTCTTTATCCATGCCTTTTGCCGCTGCTTGCTCTATAAACTTGGGTTTCATTTTATCTAGAACTGCCTTTTGCTTTTTACCCATGGCCTTTCTTAAAACATCCGCTTCACCTTTGGTGAAGTCTGCCAACTTTTGGGATAGCAACATTACTTGCTCTTGGTATACCGTAATACCATATGTTTCTTTAAGGTATTCTTCCATTTCAGGCAAGTCATAAACTATCTCCTCCTTTCCGTGCTTGCGATTAATAAAACTTGGGATGTATTCCATTGGTCCCGGACGATATAAGGCATTCATTGCAATTAGATCATCAAAAACCGTTGGTTTTAAATGTTTCATATGCTTTTGCATTCCTGGAGATTCATACTGAAAAATACCAACAGTCTCACCGCGCTGAAAAAGTTCGTAAGTTTTTTCATCATCTAACGGAAAATTCTCGGGATCTAATTCAACACCGTGTTTTGCCTTTACAATCTTAACGGTGTCCTTAATTAAGGTTAAGGTTTTTAGACCTAAAAAATCCATCTTTAGTAAACCTGCACTTTCCACAACAGAATTGTCGAATTGCGTAACATACAAATCAGAGTCCTTAGCAGTTGCGATGGGCACATATTCAGTGATATCACCTGGAGTTATTATTACACCACAAGCATGGATACCTGTATTTCTAACCGAACCTTCCAAGACGCGCGCCTGATTGACCGTTTCAGCCTGTAAATCTTCACCGTCTGAAATGTTGAGCAATTGATTGACCTTGTCTAAATCTTCTGCTCTAAATTTTTTAGCCAACCCTTTTTCATCTAAACCGAAAATCTTACCGAGTTTAGACATATTAGGGATGAGCTTTGCAATATGGTCTGCTTCATTTAATGGCAAGTCTAAAACCCTGGCGGTATCTCTAATAGAGGATTTAGCCGCCATTGTGCCATAGGTAATAATTTGTGCCACTTGGTTGGCTCCATATTTATCGATGACGTATTGCATAACTCGCCCTCGACCTTCATCATCAAAATCAATATCAATATCTGGCATACTTACACGATCCGGATTGAGAAAACGCTCAAAAAGTAAATCGTACTTAATGGGATCGATATTGGTAATCCAAAGACAATAGGCCACAACAGAACCCGCTGCTGAGCCACGCCCAGGACCAACAGATACATCCATTTTACGCGCCTCACGGATAAAATCTTCTACAATTAAAAAGTACCCTGGGTAACCCGTTTTTTCGATAACGCTTAACTCAAAATCGAGCCGCTCTTTTATATCCTCTGTAATTTCCCCGTACCGTTTTTTAGCACCTTCGTAAGTCAAATAATTGAGATAAGCATTTTCTCCACGCTTACCACCATCTATTTCATCTTCTGAATGTTTAAATTCCTCAGGAATATCGAACTTAGGCAGCAATACATCTCTTGCTAGTTCAAAGGGCTCAATCTTGTCTACAACGTCTTGAATATTTACAATAGCTTCAGGGATATCCCTAAAGAGGGCCTTCATCTCTTCTGAAGATTTAAAATAATATTCCTGATTAGGTAGCCCATAGCGATAACCACGGCCTCTTCCTATAGGCGTAGCTTGCTTTTCCCCATCTTTTACACAGAGTAAAATGTCGTGCGCATTTGCATTTTCTTGTTCAACATAATAGGTGTTATTTGTTGCAATAAGTTTAACATTATGCTTTTTCGCAAATTCAATTAAAACTGGATTAACACGGTTTTCATCTTCTTGATTATGGCGCATCAGCTCTATATAGAGGTCATCTTGAAAGGTCTCTTTCCACCAAATTAAAGCGTCTTCAGCCTGCTTTTCGCCAACATTTAATACTTTACTTGGCACTTCTCCATAAAGGTTGCCTGTTAGACAGATAAGGTCTTTTTTATATTGCTCTATTAAGGTTTTATCAATTCTAGGAACATAATAGAATCCGTCCGTGAATGCAACCGAGGATAATTTAGCCAAATTGTGATAGCCATTTTTATTCTTTGCTAAAAGCACAATCTGGTAGCCATTGTCTTTTCTGGTTTTATCCGTATGGTTTTCACAGACAAAAAATTCACATCCCAAAATGGGCTTGATAAACTGTCCTTTTTTAGGTTCATTTTTTTCCTCAGCTTCTGCATGCTCAGCCTTTACTCTTTTGTTGTAACCAGAAACAGCTTGTACAAAGTGAAAAGCTCCCATCATATTTCCATGATCCGTAAGTCCAACCGCAGGCATATTGTCTTTTGCAGCTGCGTCTACCAAATCTTTTATGCTAATTGTAGATTGCAGAATGGAAAATTGAGAATGGTTGTGAAGGTGAACAAAATTAGCGTCAGCTAACAACTGAACAGCCTCATTATTGGTTTCCCTTGTTATTTTTGAAGCTTGCTCCTTCTGAAGGCGTCGATTGATCTTTGCACTTTCACGCTTGAGATTAATATGCTTAAGACCAATAGATTCAATTGTTTTTGGATTGGCTTCTGAAAATCTCTCGAAGTAGTCTGGTTGCACATCGAGCTGTTCTTTGGTGTATTCTCGTCGTCTTACGAGCTCTAAAAAACAACGTGTTGTGGCTTCAACATCGGCCGTCGCATTGTGTGCTTCTGCAAAAGGCTGGCTGAATAAAAACTCATGAAGTTCTGTTAATGTTGGTAATTTAAATTTTCCACCTCGCCCACCTGGAAGTTGACATAATACTGCTGTATGCTCTGTACAGGTATCTAAAACAGGTAACTCCTGAAGCGGATTTGCAACATCGCCTCTAACAAACTCAGCTCCCATAATGTTTAAGTCAAAACCTACATTCTGACCGACTACAAATTTAGAATTGGACAAAACCTCGTTAAACCTGTTTAAAACTTCAATTAGCGACACACCTTGTTCTTGCGCTAACTCGGTTGAAATGCCATGAATTTTTTCTGCATCGTATGGTATATTGAAACCTTCTGGTCTAATTAAATAATCTTGTTGGTCGATGCAATTTCCCATAGCATCATGCAGCTGCCACGCGATTTGCACAGCTCTTGGCCAGTTATCGGTATCCGTTATTGGCGCATCCCACCGTTTAGGCAAACCCGTGGTTTCGGTATCAAATATTAAGTACATAAATGCTGTTCTCTTTCACTAAATAGAACCTTAAAAATACTAAATGAACATACCCTTTTTAGTAAAAGTTATAAACAGTTGTAAACAAAAAAACCACGCCTTCGCGTGGTTCTTCATCTTAACCTATTGTGTAGTATTAGGATACTACTTCTTCATAAATTTTTACGGAATTGATGGCTGCCTCGATAGCATTGCGCTGCTCTCTCAATAGTTCTATCAGTCTCGATGGAAATGTGGTATCCGCCAGTAAAGTGTTATACTCTTCTAAACTTGCTTTTTCTCCTCTGAGAGCCTCATTTAAAATAGTCTCTTCATTATTAGAGGAAAACGTAGCCTTTAAAGTCATCCAATTTCTATGCAAGATTCCTTTTAGACTTCCAGAATCTTCGGGTAATTCTCCATAAGTTAAAATTTCTGTTCTTAACTGTCTTGCAAATCTTGCGCGCTCTTCAGCTCTGTCCTTGAAGAAATTTTTTATGTTTACATTATCCACCTCTTTCATGGCATTAATGTAACCTTTTTCCGCATCATAATTTTTGATTAATAATTCGTTTAATTTCTCTGAAATAATTTTTTCGTACTTCATTATATCTTTGTGCATTTTAAATATTTCAATAATTTTTTTAAAGATGCCTATTGTTTCACATCTGCTTTTATAGTATAAGAGACAGAAGGTCCAATGTCAAGTTTATTAACACTTAATTCCTTGATTTAACGATTTTTAACAAAAAAGCATCACTTTTTAAGTAATGCTTTTATATCCAATTTAAGATTAGAATGAACCTACATACAATCTCCTAATCCATCTATAGTTTGTTGAAAATCACCTGAGTCATCACCACAAGCCTCGATAGCTTCTTCTAAAGCTGTTCTGTAGGCATTGCATACCGCTGAATAATTAGGATCATCCATTTCGGTACTATTAAAGTTTAATTCTGTAATTCCAAGGTTTTGACTCGCTTGCAAACATTGATTTTCGTCTCCAATAGCCAATAAACCTCCGACTAGAGGCACACGATAGAACACACCGTCTATAAAGTTAACAGAACGCATACCATCAGAAGAGAAAGCTGTAAATCTAAAGTTTCCTGTTATTAGCTTTGGATTTGCATTATTATTGATGTCTTCAACCTCAATGATACCTTCAATAGGATATAAAGTAACGCTTGGGTCTGGTTCATTTGCTGTAGAATAGACTGTACCATCCGCACCTTCAAAAATAGCTACAGCTGCACTGGTACTAGAAAGTTCAAATAACCCAGCTCCGTCTGTTGGTGTAATGAGTTGTAATGTCTCAAGTCCTGTACCACCTTCAAATAAAAATCCTCCAAAATCAATATCTGCTGCTTGGTAGTCTGAACGCCATGTAGCTCCGTCTTTGTTGCCTTGCATGGCAGGTGTATTAAATTCGACATTTTCGCTACAAGATTGGACAGCAAAAATGGCTAAAACTAAAAGAAAAAATAGTCGCTTCATAAGTAATAAGTCATAAAATCCTCGGTAACAATAGTGTTATGGGCACTTCAAATGTAAACTTTTTTTTAAAATAATCTACTGTTAACAACGTGTGGAGAATTGAAAAATTATACTATCTTTGCGCCCTCATTAATAACAAAGGTCGAGAACCTTACTAATTAATTATTTATGCCAGTAAAAATTAGATTACAACGACACGGTAAAAAAGGAAAACCTTATTTTTGGATCGTAGCAGCGGATTCCCGCGCAAAAAGAGATGGTAAGTATTTAGAAAAACTAGGTGCTTACAATCCAAACACTAACCCTGCAACTATCGATTTAGACGTCGATGGTGCTGTAAAATGGTTAGAAAATGGTGCACAGCCAACTGATACTGCAAGAGCTATTTTGTCTTACAAAGGTGCTTTATTAAAAAAGCATTTAGCGGGCGGTGTTAAAAAGGGCGCACTGACTGAAGAGCAAGCTGAAGCTAAATTCAATGCTTGGATGGAAGAGAAAGCTGCTAAAATTCAGGCAAAAGCAGATGGTCTAACAAAAGCTGAAGCAGATGCAAAAGCCAAAGCTTTAGAAGCTGAAAAAGCTATAAACGAAGCACGTATTGCAGCAGCAGCTCCAGAAGTTGTAGAAGAAGTTTCTGAAGAAGTTGCCGAAGAAACAACAGCTTCTAACGAAGAAGAATAAAATAATAAAGATTTTATACTTTTAAGCTCCGATATAATGTATCGGAGTTTTTTTATGCAAAATTGTTTTATGCAATTTTGTATTAAATTGAGTATTAATAGTATTAATAAGCTGCCTGCCTGCACAAGGATTATAAACATCATGAAAAAAGAAGACTGTTTTTATCTAGGTAAAATTGTAAAGAAATATAGTTTTAAGGGCGAGCTCTTGGCAAAACTAGATACTGACGAACCAGAATTATACGATAATCTCGATGCGATTTTTATTGACTTAAGAGGGAATCTTGTTCCTTTTTTTATTGAATCGTCTCAACTCCACAAGTCAGATTTATTACGTCTAAAACTTGAAGATGTTTTGGATGAAAGTGATGCAGACGCTCTATTAAAATGTGATTTATATTTGCCTTTAGAGTTTTTGCCTAAGTTAGAAGGGAATAAATTCTATTTTCATGAAGTCATTGGCTTTACCATTAAGGACAAATCCTTTGGAGATGTAGGCGTAATCAAAGCAATTAACGATTCTACCGCACAGGCTTTATTTGTAGTAGACAGAAATAGTGTAGAAATTTTAATACCGATGAATGATCAGTTCATTGTAGAATTAAATCGCGGCACGAGTACAATTGTTATGGATTTACCAGAGGGTTTGATTGAAATATATTTAAATAATTAAAGGTAATTACTAAATATATTTCAATCATGTCTTAAAATGAATTAGAAGATTCTGAGACACATTCAGAATAACAACTATGAATCAGCCATTTAAATTCAAACAATTTACAGTGAAGCAAGACCGTTGTGCCATGAAAATAGGTACAGATGCAGTTTTACTTGGTGCTTGGACTTCCGTTGAGCAAAATCCGTTTTCAGTTTTAGATATTGGCTCTGGCACAGGTGTTTTAAGCCTTATGTTAGCCCAGAGATGTCCAACAGCTATGGTTGAAGCTTTAGAAATCGATCCTGAAGCCTATGAGCAATGCGTTGAAAATTTTGAAAACTCTACATGTTCCGATCGCTTGTTTTGCTATCATGCTTCACTTCTAGAGTATGTTGACGAAGTAGAAGACACTTACGATATCATAATCTGCAACCCACCATTCTATTCGGATAGTTATAAGACTGAAAAAGAAGCACGAAACAAAGCAAGATTTCAAGATGCCATGCCTTTTGAGCATCTCGTATATGCCGCTAGCAAACTGCTCTCTAAAACTGGTATTTTTTCTGTCATAGTCCCTAATACTGAAGAGGAAAATTTCACTTTGCTTGCATCAAAAGTAGGTCTATTTCCACAACGGATTCTTCATGTTAAAGGAAATCCAAATAAAGACATAAAGCGCACCCTAATTGAGTTTTCTAAAATTGAGCAAGAGAGCAATACTGCAACTTTAATTATTGAAACCGAACGGCACAACTATACCAAGGACTACATTAATCTCACCAAGGATTTCTATCTTAAAATGTAACTTTCATCTTGGGACGTTGCAAACGATTTCGTTACCTTTGTCAGACAGAATTAATATTTATTTATGAAGCCAGATTTATTTGAAGCACCGGACTATTACAACCTTGACGATTTACTTTCCGAAGAACACAAATTGGTTAGGGATGCTGCTCGAGATTGGGTAAAGCGAGACGTATCGCCAATTATTGAAGACGCTGCACAAAAAGCAGAATTCCCAAAGTCTATAATCGGAGGCTTAGCAGAAATTGGTGCATTTGGCCCGTATATTCCTGAAGAATATGGAGGTGCCGGATTAGACCAGATATCTTACGGCTTAATAATGCAAGAAATTGAAAGAGGAGACTCTGGCGTTAGGAGTACTGCTTCTGTACAATCTTCTTTAGTAATGTATCCTATCTGGAAATATGGTTCTGAAGAACAGCGTCAAAAATATTTACCCAAACTTGCTTCTGGAGAATGGATGGGTTCATTTGGACTTACAGAGCCCGACCATGGTTCTAATCCAGGTGGCATGACTACTAATTTCAAAGATGTGGGTGACCACTATCTTTTGAATGGTGCAAAATTATGGATTTCAAATTCTCCATTTTGTGATGTCGCTGTAGTTTGGGCCAAAAATGAGGAAGGAAGAATACATGGTTTAATCGTGGAACGCGGCATGGAAGGTTTCTCAACTCCAGAAACACATAATAAATGGTCGTTAAGAGCTTCGGCTACAGGAGAGTTGATTTTCCAAGATGTTAAAGTACCAAAAGAGAATCTGTTACCAAACAAATCGGGATTAGGAGCACCACTTGGATGCTTAGATTCAGCACGATACGGCATTGCTTGGGGAGCCATTGGAGCAGCAATGGATTGTTACGATACAGCCCTAAGATATGCCAAAGAACGTATTCAATTTGGTAAACCAATAGGTGCATTCCAATTACAACAAAAAAAGCTTGCTGAAATGATAACCGAAATCACTAAGGCCCAACTTTTAGCTTTTAGATTGGGCCAATTAAAAAATGAAGATAAAGCGACCTC
The DNA here is from genome assembly GCF_017581965.1 of Winogradskyella pelagia. Classification (GTDB taxonomy): domain Bacteria; phylum Bacteroidota; class Bacteroidia; order Flavobacteriales; family Flavobacteriaceae; genus Winogradskyella; species Winogradskyella pelagia. The sequence goes on along the minus strand of NZ_JAGEVF010000002.1, from coordinate 19,219 downwards.
TGCTCAGATTTCAATGGCAAAACGTAATAATGTTGAAATTGCCATTAAAATAGCCCGTGAAGCCAGACAAATTTTAGGCGGAATGGGTATTACAGGTGAGTATAGCATAATGAGGCATATGATGAATTTAGAAAGTGTAATCACTTACGAAGGAACACATGACATCCATTTATTAATCACAGGACTAGATATCACTGGCTTAAATGCCTTTAAATAAGATTAAACTTTTTTACCATTAAAGGCCTCCAAATAAACGAGGCTTTTTTATTTTGATATAGTCGTATCTTTACAAATATGAAAAAGAGCTTAGTTTTGCTGCTACTTCTAGTACTTGCTTTGTCATGCAGTACGGAACCACCAAACATTCAATTAGGCCCTTACGATGCAGATGAAAATACTGACGAAGGCGAAACCAATACTGTTGACACAGATAGTACAGCAACAGGTAATGGCTCTAACAATAATGACGTTGAACCAGATAATGAGCCAGACCTATATTCCATCTTATCCCTTGGTGACAGCTATACTATTGGAGAAAGTGTTTGTTCATCTTGCAGATTCCCTGAGCAATTAAAAGACAGTTTATCCAATAGATATGAAGATACCGAATACAATTTAAATGTTATTGCCCAAACAGGCTGGACTACAACGAATCTTCTAAATGCTATTGCTTCTGCTAATTTAACCGAAGACTATGATTTGGTAACACTTTTAATTGGTGTTAACAACCAATACCAAAACAAGCCATTTTCACTTTACGAGTTTGAGTTTCCTCAATTAATTGATAAATCTATTGAAGCCGCTGAAGGTGATACATCTAAAGTAATTGTTATCTCTATTCCAGATTATGCTTTTACACCTTTTGGACAAGGCCAAGGCAACCAAGAAGTTACCTCAGATGAAATCGACCAATACAATACCTATGCTGAAGCGTATTGTAATCAGATGGGTATCTCATATGTTTATATTACCGATATAACAAGACAAGGTTTAGACAATACTGATTTAGTGGCCTCAGATGGTTTACACCCTTCAGAATTAGCCTATTCAAAGTTCGTTGAGCGCATTTTACCTCTGGCAATTGAAAAATTAGAACTACAATAGCTTCAACTTTTTGGTTACATTTACCTTATGCTAACTACCAGAAAGCGCTTAGATAAAGCTTATAAGAATGCGTTTAGGTTAACTTTTGACGACGCGTCAAAATTTATTCTTTTTAGCGATTGCCATCGTGGTGACAATAGTTTTGCCGATGACTTTGCTAACAACAGAAACATCTATTACCATGCGCTGAAGCATTATTACAATGAGGGTTTTCAGTATTGTGAACTTGGTGACGGTGATGAGCTCTGGGAAAATCTTTCTTTTGAATCACTTCTTTTTGCGCATAAAAATGTTTACATGTTAATGAAACAATTCCATGATCAGGAGCGCTTACATATGATTTGGGGAAACCATGATATGGTCTACAGAAAGCAGAGCTATGTCAACAAAAATCTTAATTCTTATTTTGACCCTAAGACAGGTAAAAATGAAGATTTATTCTGCGACATTGTTTATCATGAAGCCATTGTTTTAGAACATTCTTCAACAGGACAAGAATTATTTTTATGTCATGGTCACCAAGCCGACTGGTGGAATTACCTGTTTTGGAAATGGAGTCGGTTTCTTGTTAGGATACTCTGGAAACCCTTAAACGTTATGGGCATTGCAGACCCAACAAGCCCTGCTAAAAACTACAAGGAGCTTATAAAAATAGAACGGCGAAGCAAAAAGTGGATTACCGAAAACAACAACCTCATTACTATTGCAGGACATACCCATAGACCACGTTTCCCAGAACCTGGAGATATCGCTTTCTTTAATGATGGTAGCTGTGTACATCCTAGAAGTATTACCGGTCTGGAAATTGAAGCAGGACATATTTCACTTATAAAATGGCAGGTTGTTACTACAGAAAATGGCACCCTAAAAATTGACCGATTTTTATTAGAAGGTCCTACGCCATTATTAGCCTATAAAACGAATTAACTTTCTGGAGCCAACTCTACATGTAGACCCTCAAGCTCTGGCGTCATAGGAATCTGACATCCTAAACGACTATTATCTTTAACATAAAAAGCCTCAGAAAGCATAGCTTCTTCGTCGTCTTGCATTTCGGGAAGTTCTGTATCACTGAGAATATAGCATTGGCATGACGCGCACATGGCCATTCCTCCACAAACGCCAATTGTTCCCTCTGGTGCAAGTTCAAAAGAGCGAACTACCTCCATAAGGTTCATAGCCATATCCGTTGGAGCATCGATTTGATGCGCAACACCATCTCTATCTATTATTGTAATTGAAATGTCTTGGGTATCCACTATTGAATTGCCTTTACAACGGCTTTAGGAGCCTCTTTTCTAGTTCCATCAAAACCGTCAACACCGCTTACAGTAGTATATTTTAAAACATAGCGTTTCCCAGGATTAATAATTTGATAGGCAGCCTGACACATTAAAGTTGCTTCGTGAAAACCGCAAAGAATTAATTTTAGTTTCCCTGGATATATATTTCCATCACCAATGGCAAAAATGCCTGGTATATTAGTTTGATAATCTAGAGCATTATTAACCTTAATAGCATTTTTCTCTATTTCTAAGCCCCAATTTGCAATTGGCCCTAACTTTGGCGATAATCCAAATAAGGGAATAAAATGGTCTGTTTCCATGCGAATAGCCTCTTCGTCTTTTTTGGCTATTTCCACCGCTTCCAACCTTTCATCGCCATAAATGGCTGTCACTTCTGCTGGTGTTATAAGATTTATTTTACCAAGATTCTTTAACTCTTGTACCTTTTCTACAGAATCTAAATGGCCTCGAAATTCATTACGCCTATGAACTAAAGTGACACTTTTAGCTACATCTGCCAAAAAGATACTCCAATCTAAAGCCGAATCGCCACCACCGGCAATAACGACATTCTTATCACGATATAATTCTGGCTCTTTTATCATGTACTCTACGCCTTTGCCTTCAAAACTAGCGATATTATCAATCAATGGTTTTCTAGGTTCAAAACTACCCAAACCACTTGCAATAGCCACTACCGGCGCCTTGTGTTGGGTGCCTTTGTTTGTAGTAACTACAAATGACCCATCCTCTTGTTTATCAATGGTTTCTGCACGTTCACCAAGAGTAAATCCTGGTTGAAACTGTTTGCATTGCTCCATTAATTTATCTGTTAAATCGCCAGCTAATATTTCTGGATAAGCAGGAATATCATATATGGGCTTCTTAGGGTATATCTCTGAACATTGTCCGCCAGGTTGTGGAAGAGCATCAATGAGATGACATTTTAATTTTAATAATCCCGCTTCAAAAACCGCAAATAGTCCAGTTGGACCAGCACCTATAATAATTATGTCAGTTGTAATCATGAAATTTCAATTGGAAACAAATCTACTAATGTGAAGAGTTTTAATTTGTGACAAAAGTCACATAATTACTCTACATTGATAACGCGTTCTATTTGAGGCGCATATTTCTTAATAGTCATTTCAACTCCAGACTTAAGAGTCATTTGGTTAACACTACAAGAGGTGCATGTACCTTCTAGCTGAACCTTTACTAGTTTGCCGTCTTCTATAGACAACAAAGAAATATCGCCTCCATCGCTTTGAAGAAATGGCCTAATTTCATCTAAGGCTTTTTCAACGTTTAGTCTAAGTTCTTCTAAATTCATACTATGACTTCTTTATGGCAGAGCAACCTGCCATTGTTGTAATTTTAATTGCTTCTGTTGCTGGCAGAGCCTTGTTTCTGTAGACCACTTGTTGCACTACAGCTTTTGTTATTTCCTCAAATGCTTCTTCAATAACGCTCGCTGTTTGCAATGCTGCAGGTCGCCCTACATCTCCTGCTTCTCTAATACTTTGAACTAGTGGAACCTCCCCAAGAAGAGGCACCTCCAAGTCTTCTGCAAGATGCTTTGCACCTTCTTTTCCAAATATATAATATTTATTTTCAGGCAATTCCTCTGGTGTGAAGTAGGCCATATTTTCAATTATCCCTAACACTGGAACATTGATATTATCTTGCTGAAACATAGCAACACCTTTCTTGGCGTCTGCTAAAGCAATTGTTTGAGGTGTACTTACCACAACGGCCCCAGTTATTGGAAGCGCTTGCATTATACTCAAATGAATATCACCAGTACCAGGTGGTAAATCAATTAATAAAAAATCTAATTCCCCCCAAGCTGCATCAAAAATCATTTGGTTCAGTGCTTTAGAAGCCATTGGACCTCTCCAAATAACAGCCTGATCTGCCTTTGTAAAAAAGCCTATTGACAAAACCTTCACACCATAATTCTCAACAGGTTTCATTTTTGACTTTCCCTCAACATTAACTGACAATGGTCTTTCTGAAGCTACATCGAACATGATGGGAATTGATGGCCCATAAATGTCTGCATCCAATAAACCGACTTGAAATCCCATTTTTGCTAAACTAACCGCTAGATTGGCGGTAACTGTAGATTTACCTACACCTCCCTTACCAGAAGCTACTGCAATTATATTTTTAATGCCTGGAATAGGTTTACCTTTTATTTCATTTTTAGGTTTTGCAGCTGGAGCATCTACCTTGATATTTACCTTAATTTTTGCTTTTTCGTAAACTTCTCTATGGATAGTCTGCAAAATCTCAACCTCTGTTTTCTTCTTTGCTTGAAGACTTGGGTTTTTAATGGTAATATCAACAATGACCTCATCAGCAAACGTAACCACATTAGTTACGGCACCACTATCAACCATATTTTGCCCTTCACCAGGTACGGTAATTTTTTTAAGTGCTTCAATTATGTTTTGCTTATTCAGTTTCACTTCGTTATCTAGATTAATTCTAAGCGCAAAGATACTGCTAAAAGTTTATACTTTTAGTTAAGAAAATTGAAAGGGCTTATGATAAGATTTGAGAAATAAATATTCTATCGCAGTTCTTCCATCGGATTCCAGTAAACGTCTTGTAAGTTCTGAATTTGATTATCCTTAACCACTATACCTTCATTCTCTAAGAGCTGTTGCATGAGGTCAGTTCCCTCAAAGTGATGTTTCCCCGTTAATAATCCATTTCTATTTACTACCCGATGTGCTGGAACATCTTTGGTGTGAGACGCATTCATTGCGTAACCAACCAATCGGGAGCTTCTTGCAGCACCAAGATATTTAGCAATTGCTCCGTAATTTGTTACTCTCCCATAGGGTACTTGACGTACAACATCGTAAACACGCTCAAAAAAACTTAATGTTTCTGGCTTCATTACAATTCTTTAAGGATATTTATAAAGGTAATTAGCGCAACAATTCCTGTGATGGTCCCTATGATGTAATTCATACCTTTTTGAGAAGTAAATTTCCGCTCTTTAATTTTATCGAAGAAAAATATATACATATATAGCATCACAAATGTACCCATTGAAGCTCCCGTAACATATGTAACTATACTCAATCGTTCAAAATTCATTAGCCCAAACGAGGCGAGAGTAATGGTCATATACGCTTGATATGGAATTGGAAAAACATTCAAGGCAGACAGCAACATACCGTGAAAAAATCGACTTCTTTTACTACGCACATCAGTTTCAATTTTCGATTCTTTTTGGTTTCTGGCTATAACAAGAAAATAAATTGTAATTAACACAAAAATTACAAAAGCTACACGCTGCAATATTTCAACAACATCGGGTCTAATTGATAAATATCTAGCAAAGATTGCTGCAATATAGGTTTGGACAAAAACCACAAGGCAAACTCCAGATGAAAAGGTAATACCTCTTCCAGGTCCTTCTTTGAGACTTATTTTAGCTGCAGTCATATTTAGTAAGCCTGGAGGTATTACGCCAATAAGCGCCACAAAAAGTCCAAGGAAGAAAACAACGGTTATACTCAAATCTTAGTTGATTTTGAATCTAATATACGTAATTGCTTTGTCTTGCTCTAAATACTGACTTTCGTAAAAGGTTTGAATTTGGGTTACTTCTGGTGGACTTCCTTCGAGATGATATACATTATGATTAGCATATAACACCTCTTTTTGTAAACCATGTAATAGTCCAAGTGTGTACCCATGCATAAATTCACTATCGGTTTTAAGGTGCACTAATCCATCAGGTTTCAAAATATTTTTATAACGATTTAAAAACTCGAGATTGGTAAGCCTATGCTTTGTTCTCTTGTATTTAATCTGCGGGTCAGGGAAGGTAATCCAAATTTCATCTACCTCGTGAGTTGCAAATGCCAGCTCAATCAATTCAATTTGAATTCTTAGAAACGCGACATTAGACATTTCCCTATCTAAAGCTGTTTTTGCACCTCTCCAAAAGCGAGCACCCTTAATATCGATTCCAATAAAATTCTTGTTAGGGTATCGTTCCGCAAGCCCAACCGTATATTCACCTTTGCCACAACCCAATTCTAAAACTAAGGGATTGTCTTTTTTAAAATAATTGGTATTCCAATTGCCCTTAAAACTAAAATTATCATTTAGTAATTCTGTTCTCGCTGGCTGAATAACGTTTAAAAAGGTATCGTTGTCCTTGAATCTTTTGAGCTTGTTCTTGCTTCCCACAGCTATAGCTAATAATTAATAGTGCGGTAAAATTAAGGAAACATTTTAGGTTTATATTTGTTTTTAAGCTAACAATTAAACAAAACGGAAATCAAGGAAAACGAAAGAATAGGAAAAATTTTAGTAGCACCTTTAAATTGGGGTTTGGGCCATGCTACAAGATGTATTCCCATTGTTAGAGAATTACTACTACAAGGTTTCGAACCTCTAATTGCAAGTGATGGTGAGGCCTTGCTTCTATTACAAAAGGAATTTCCGGGATTGGCCTCAATTGAGCTTCCATCCTATAACATCAGTTATCCAAAAAACGGTAATAGTTTTAAATACAAGCTATTAAAGGATTCTCCACATTTACTGAGTATCATAAAAAAAGAAAAGTGGATTATTAAACAGCTCGTAGAAGCAGGAGGTATCGCTGGCATTATATCAGATAACCGATTTGGAGTTAGACACAAGGCTGTACCGTGCGTTTTTATTTCTCATCAAATTAGGGTGCTTAGCGGAATTACCACATGGTTTAGCACGAAATTTCACCAAAATATTATTTCAAAATTTGACGAATGCTGGGTACCCGATGTTGATAGAATCCCAAACTTAAGCGGTAAGCTTGGACATGTTGAAGATTTTAGATTTCCAATAAAATATATTGGACCGTTAAGCCGATTTAAGAAAAAGAACATAAACTCTGAATATGACCTACTAGTATTACTCTCTGGCCCTGAACCACAGCGAAGTATGCTTAGCGAAGCATTATTACATCAACTACATGACTATGAGGGTAAAGTCTGTTTTATTAAAGGAACTATAGAAAGTAAACAAACAACTACCCAAATTGGCTCAATTACAGTCCATAATTTTCTCTTTGGCAGCAACTTGGAAAATGTTATAAATGCAAGCGAAATTATCTTAAGCCGATCAGGCTATACCACTATTATGGACTTAGCCAAGTTAGGCAAAAAAGCATTTTTCATTCCTACACCAGGACAATTTGAACAGGAATATTTAGCGGAAAAACTCAAACTTGAAGGCATAGCACCGAGTTGCAATCAAAAAGATTTTACGCTGGACAAGATAAATTTAGTTAAGGATTACACTGGTTTTTCTAATCTTAAGTCAACTACTGATTTTAAGGGATTATTCAACCTTTTCAAGAGTGAAGGAGAATTCGCTACCCACGCCTAGTTCGCTTTCTACGTAGATTTTTTCTTCGTGTGCCTCAATAATATGTTTAACAATAGATAGGCCTAGACCAGAACCCCCTTCCTTCCGAGATCCGCTTTTGTCTACACGGTAAAATCTTTCGAATAAACGTGGAAGATCTTTACCATCAATTCCTTCACCATTATCTGTAACCCTAATAATAGCTTTATTTTTAATAAGGTTCTCTATACTGACTTCAGTAGTACCCTTTTCCCTGCCGTATTTAATAGAGTTTACAACAAGATTAGTCAGTACCTGCTGAATGCGTTCTCTGTCTGCATTTACTATTACAGGCTCATCATAGTCCATGTCAAAAGTTAGGGTTATCTTCTTTTTGGCAGCTTTCATTTCAAATAAATCAAAAACCCCCTTTACCAAATCTACAATATCAAAATGTTCTCTATTTAGTCTTAAATCACCTACCTCGAGCTTGGTGATCATATCTAAGTCCTTGATAATGTATATAAGACGCTCAACGCCTTTACTTGCCCTATTGAGGTATTTTTTTCTTAATTTTGGGTCCTCCATGGCGCCATCTAGCAGCGTCAGTATATAACCTTGTACTGTAAATAGTGGCGTTTTGAGCTCATGGGAGACATTTCCCATAAATTCCTTTCTATACTCCTCTCTAACCTTTAGGGTCTCAATTTCTAACTTTTTGTCACGGGCATATTTGTCAATCTCCTTAGTCAAAGTTCCCATATCTGTGGTTATGGGTTGTTGCCTAAGACTTGTAGATTCTAGCAGGGTAAGATCATCATATATTTTTTTTACTCGTTTGTATATAAACCGTTCTACCCTATACTGAATGATTATAAAACAAAGAATATAACACACAAGCGGGAAAAAGATAACTTGCCAATTAAACGTATGGTAATACCACAAAAAAACACTCAATAAGAGTGTTGTAAATAGTGTAACATAAAACGAAGTCCGTATGGCGAACTTATATGTTTTTTTTAAGCTGTTTTTTTGCATTAATCTACAAACTTGTAACCAACGCCTTTTACGGTTTTAAAGGATTTGTCTCCTATTTTTTCGCGAAGTTTTCTAATATGTACATCAATGGTTCTCCCTCCAACAACAACCTCATTTCCCCACACTTTATCTAAAATTTCTTCGCGCTTAAAAACCTTACCGGGTTTAGATGCCAACAAAGATAACAATTCAAACTCTTTTCTTGGCAGTGTAATTTCCTTGCCCTTATTGGTTATTTTATATTCTTCTTTATAAATAATCAGATTCCCAATTTTTACGATAGCATCAGCAACCTCATCTTTGTCCTTGAGACGTCTTAACAAGCCTTTTACCTTACTTACTAAAACTTTTGGCTTTATTGGTTTAGAGATATAATCATCTGCTCCCGCTTCAAAACCAGCTACCTGAGAATAGTCCTCCCCTCTTGCTGTTAAAAAAGCAATAATTGTATCGCTGAGCTCAGAATGTTCCCTTATTTTTTCACATGCCTCTATACCATCCATTTCTGGCATCATAACGTCTAAGATAATCAAATGCGGTTTATGCTTTTTGGCCTTTTCAACGGCTTCCATTCCATTTTCTCCAGTAATAACTTGGTAGCCTTCAGCAGATAGGTTGTAGCCAACAATTTCTAAAATATCTGGCTCATCGTCAACCAAAAGAATTTTAATGTCCTTCTTTTTCACTATTTCATAAAGTTTAATGTATCGTAAATATAAAATATATATGGCTATCCGCTTAAGAAACTATAATTGATAACAATTCTCTAACATTGAAATTATAGAAATACTTCAACACCCTAAAAGGACCTTTGTATATATTATATTATTGTAAACTTAACAGAAAATACCCTAACACACTAAGGCTAAAAGGGAATAGTTGTTATATTTGTGTATAACAAAATATTAATCAATTATGAAAAAACTTTACTTTTTATTTATTTCTATTTTAATGTTAGGTAATCTTGCTTTCTCTCAAGTTCTTATAACTGAACTAGCAGATCCTAATAATGATTCAAACGCGAGGTTTATCGAATTATATAATCTGGGAGCTTCTGCAGTAGACTTCACAGAGGGAAATGGCTGGCAAATTGATAAGTACACCAATGCAAGTGGCACTGTCTCTCTTTCTTTAGATTTAACAGGTACAATACAACCTGGTGCATTTTATATAATCGCCTACGATCTTAATGATGGAGGTGTATTTCAATCTACATATGGTTTTGCTCCCGACCAATTAGATAACGTAAACAATGGTGTTGCTGGTAGCAATGGAGATGATGATATCGTACTTGTAGATGGCAATGACGTTATAGTAGATTTCTTTGGGATTCCTGCAACGGATAATAGTGGAACATGTGCTGAATATGAAGATGGAAGAGCCGAGAGATTAATAACTGTTTCCGGACCAAATCCAACCTTTGACGAAGCAGAGTGGAATGTTTGGGCAGATAGTGACGTAACAGGCTGTACCTCTCACCAAAATGCACCAAGAACAGCACCTAGTGATTTTGATCCTGGAGCATGGGGCACACCTACTTGTGGTTTGTCATTATTGAACCCATCAGCGGTTTGTGATAATATTACCCCAGGTACGGATACCTACACAGCATCAGTCGAATTTACAGGTGGTGGCACTGCCACATATACTGTTACCGCAGATGCGGGGGTAGTGGACTTATCTGGAGGTGACCCAAGTGTAGATGCTACAGGAACAATTACTGTAACTGGTTTAACTGAAGGTATTGACGTTATAATTACTGTCCAAGATGGTGGTGTCTGTGATGTGAATTCAACTGTATTTGCCCCTGATTGTGTCCCGTCATTAGCTTTACCATTGTATGAAGGTTTTGATTACACTGTTAGTCAAAATTTAGGGGACCAAGCTAATTGGGAAGATTTTAATAGTGGTGACAATATTTTAGTTGCTGGCCCAGGAGGATTAACCTACACTGGCTTGGCCAGTGATTCTCAAACTGGTAATCATGTTGCTTTTAGCGGCTCAGGTGCTGAATCAAAAATAGAATTTACTGGTGTTAGCTCAGGGCCAGTTTATGCTTCATTTTTATTGAATTTAACTGACATATCTGCGATGACAGACCTAACTGATGGTGGCTATTTCGCAGCATTAGCAGGTTCAGACTCAGGATATGATGCCAGAGTATGGGTAAGACCAAATACAGACCCTGTTGGCACTACTTACGATATCTCAATAACAAGTTTAAGTTCAGGAGGAGCAGGTGCGCCTTTCGCTGGCTCATATAATGTTGGAGATACAGTTTTGATTGTGTTAAGCTATGATGCCTCAAATGGTATGGTTAAGGGCTGGGTGAACCCGACTTCATTTGGTGGTGCCGAACCAGCTCCCGATTTTTCTGAAACTGATTCTAATCCTGCCGCAGTTATAGACAGGTTTGTTTTAAGACAAGATAGTACTGGAGAAACGCCTTCTGTACTTTTTGATGAACTCAGAATAGGTAGCTCTTATGCCGAGGTGACTCCACAAACACTTTCAACTACAGAGTTTAATGCAAATGACGTAGCCATATTCCCTAACCCTACAAATTCTGGATTTGTGACCATTAACACGGCACTCAATGATGTTATCAATGTAGAAGTGTACGATATGCTAGGAAAGCAAGTTAAAAAAGCTACTATGCAACCAAACACCAATCTTAACGTCTCTAACTTAAGATCTGGAATTTACATTATTCGTTTAGAGCAAAATAATGCAACTATCACTAAAAAGCTGGTTATTAAATAACAAGTTTTTTTCAACTATAAAAGCGCTTTCTGAAATATCAGAAAGCGCTTTTTATTTTCCATATTTTTGCAGGGTGATTGCATCCAAGGATATATTTAACATTACGTCTCAATCGGATTTTGAGCAAAAGGCATTGAAAATTTTCAAATTTCAATTTGAAAACAATCGAGTGTACCGTTCATTTTGCGATTTACTGTATAAACACCCATCAGACATAAGGACCTTAAAAGAGATTCCTTTTTTACCTATTCAGTTTTTTAAATCTCACAGGGTCATAAGCGGAAGAACAACCGAGGAAAAAGTGTTCACTAGTTCTGGTACTACAGGAAGTGCCACAAGCAAACACTATGTCTCTAACCTTAACTTATATATTCAAAGTTTTACTAGTGGTTTTGAACATTTTTATGGCAATGTAAAGGACTATGTCATTCTTGCTTTGCTGCCCTCCTATTTAGAACGTGAGGGTTCTTCTCTTGTTTTTATGGTTGACCATCTCATAAAGGCATCCGGACATAAAGAAAGTGGGTTTTACCTTAACAATTTTAAAGGGCTTTCTAAAACGCTTTTAGACCTTGAACAAAAGAAACAGAAAACACTTCTTATGGGTGTTTCTTTTGCGCTTTTAGACCTTATTGAGCATCAATCTTTTAATTTAAGGCATACTACAGTAATGGAGACCGGTGGTATGAAAGGCCGACGGAAAGAAATGATACGGCAAGAACTTCATCAACACTTACAGTCAGGTTTTGGCGTCAGTACGATTCATAGCGAATATGGTATGACCGAATTATTGAGTCAGGCTTATCTTAAAGACAATGGCGTATTTCAATGTCCGCCTTGGATGAAAGTCTTAACTCGAGATACCGAAGATGCTTTAAGCATACATCGAGGTAATAAAACAGGCGGATTAAATATTATTGACCTTGCCAACATCAATTCCTGTTCTTTTATAGCCACCCAAGACCTTGGCAGAATAGGACATAATGGCCATTTTGAAGTTCTCGGACGTTTTGATAACTCCGATATTCGTGGCTGTAATTTAATGGTACTGTAAGTTAGAGCTTTGTTTTACAACCTATTTAATATCCATGAAAAAGAAAGATTTTCATAATTTTGGTTGGTTGATTAATAAAAAGGGCCCAAAATTGGGCTCTTTTTATTTAAATTTTATGATATAGGTCGTCTTCTTACCTTTATTGATAATGAGGTATTGTCCGTTTATCAAATCTTCTTTAGATAATTGGTAATCTTCCTTAACCTTAATCTTGTTTACTCCTATGGCATTTTCTTTTAAAGCTCTCCTAGCTTCACCATTAGAGGCCATAAAATTAGTTTTAGCGGCTAAGGCACCTATCATATCTAAGCCATTTTCTAATTCATCTAATGGAAGTTCTACGTGAGGCACACCTTCGAAGACATCCAAAAACGTTTGCTCATTTAAGGTCTGGATATCCTCTTTAAAGGATTTACTAAACAATATTCTTGAGGCCTTTTGGGCATTTTCAAACTCTTCTTTAGAATGCACCATGGTTGTAATCTCTTCGGCTAATCGCTTCTGCAACAGCCTTTGGTGTGGTACCTGTTGGTGCTCAGTCACTAATGCGTCTATGGTTTCCTGGTTTAGAAAGGTAAATATCTTAATGTACTTTTCGGCGTCCTCATCGCTAGAATTCAACCAATACTGATAGAATTTGTAAGGCGAGGTACGATTGGCATCTAACCACACATTTCCACCTTCGGATTTACCAAATTTGGAGCCGTCGGATTTTGTAATCAATGGACATGTAATAGCATAACCCTTTCCATTACCAATACGTCTTATCAACTCGGTACCTGTGGTAATATTGCCCCATTGATCGCTGCCTCCCATTTGAATAGTACAATTATTAACCCTATACAAATGCAGAAAGTCATAGCCTTGGACTAGTTGATACGTAAACTCTGTAAAACTCATACCTTCGCTACTAGTTTCACCAGAAATCCTATTCTTAACAGAGTCCTTTGCCATCATGTAGTTCACGGTAATGTGCTTTCCGACATCTCTGATAAAATCTAGAAAGGAGAAATCTTTCATCCAATCATAGTTATTCACCATTTCAGCAGCATTATTAGTATCACTCTCAAAATCTAGAAAATGGGCTAACTGTTTTTTTATAGCTTCTTGGTTAAGTCTTAAGGTTGCTTCATCCAAAAGGTTACGCTCAGAAGACTTTCCAGAAGGATCACCTATCATTCCTGTAGCACCACCAACTAAAGCAATAGGCTTATGGCCACATCGCTGATAGTGGGCTAAAAGCATAATAGGCACCAAATTTCCTATATGTAAAGAATCTGCTGTAGGATCAAAACCTACATAGGCCGACCTCATCTCTTCGCTGAGGTGCTCTTCTACTCCCGGCATACTATCGTGTAACATGCCTCTCCATTTCAATTCGTCAACAAAACTCTTTCCCATGGAACTGATTTTCATTTTTAATTTGAGCAAAGATATGTTTCACAACTAAAAGAGAAAAGACAATTTGAAAAAAGCGTAACTTCGCTTTATGGTATTAGTTACTGGCGGTACAGGTTTAGTTGGTTCTCATTTACTCTATAGCTTAATTGAAAAGGGTGAAATTGTGAGAGCCACCTATCGAAAATCATATAAATTCGACCGTGTTAAACATGTTTTCGCTTACTACACTGAAGAAGGAGAAGCCTTATTTAACAAAATTGAATGGATTGAAGCGGATATTAATGACATACCTAAACTAACCGAGGTTTTTAAGGATATCACTTATGTCTACCACTGCGCAGCCTTTGTTTCCTTTGAGCCGAATAAGTATAAGCTGCTTAGAAAAATAAATATAGAAGGCACTGCGAATATTGTTAATCTATGCATTAGTCATAACATTAAAAAACTGTGCTATGTAAGTTCAATTGCTGCTCTTGGACATTACTCTAACCCAGAACAACCAATCCATGAAAACACAGCATGGAATCCAGATGAAGACAATAGTGTCTATGCAATTACCAAATACGGCGCTGAACTAGAAGTTTGGCGTGGTACCCAAGAAGGCGTGGATGCCGTAGTTGTTAACCCAGGAATTATTTTGGGAACAGGTCATTGGAATGGTGCAAGCAGTGGCAATTTATTTAAAAAGGTGCACGAGGGTATGCGCTATTTTGTAAATGGTATAACAGGCTATGTTGACGTAAGGGATGTTGTAGAATCTATGACTACTTTAATGCATAGCAACATAATAAATGAGAACTTTATCCTTGTATCTGAAAACTGGAGCTTTAAAGACTTTCAAACATATGCTTCTAAATGCCTAAAAGTAAAACCTCCTTTGAAAGAGGCAAAACCTTGGCTTCTAGGAATAGCCTGGAGACTAGATTGGTTAAATTCAAAGCTTTTTGGTAAACGCAGAACATTATCAAAACAAAGCGCTAAATCCCTGATGAGCATTACCAGATATGACAATACTAAAATAAAGAATGTCTTAGGAAAAGAATTAATACCAATTGAAGAATCTATAGAAGAAATCAGCAATCAATTTCTAATGGATTTTAAATCTTAATTATCTTCTGAGATTACTGGTTTTATTCTAATTTTTGATGAATCAATGACTTTTTTAGTCCTATTAGTTGCTTTTTTTATAGAGTCTTGTCGTCGCTTATTATTCATCTGTTCAGCTTTTTGAAGTTCTTGGGTTTTATCTTTTTCAACTTCAAGTCTAAGTCTTACCTCTTCAACTATTTCACGGTATTCCTCTGGGTCAAAAGCATAATAATTATTGCTTTTTGCAAATTGAAGACTATCGATATTATACTTCTTAAAAACATATTGCTCTGGCTCAAAGCCTTTCTTCTCAAGCAGAGCTCTATTTACATTTTTAGCCCCATTAATAACGTATAAATCATAAAGAATATTAGTCATTTGGTCTTTGGCTATAAGATTATCAGGTTTCTCCGGTCTGATGTTTTTATTACAGCCAATGGCAAGACAACATACTAATATAAGACTTAATCGTAATTTCATTTATCTAGAAAAAGTTAGACGTTTCCCTGCTCTAACGTTAAGAACCTTAAAATTGTTATAAGCGAGTTGACCATTTACGAAAGTATGGGTTATTCTACTTTTAAAAGTATTGCCTTCAAATGGAGACCATTTACATTTATAAAGAATGTTCTCTTTGTTTACTGTCCATGGTGCATTTAAATCTGCAATGACCAAATCGGCATAATAGCCTTCCCTAATGTAGCCACGTTTTTCAACATCGAAAAGAATTGCTGGGTTATGACAAGCCTTTTCAACAATTTTTTCTAATGATATTTTACCCTTATGATAACATTCCAAAAGGGCAACTAAAGAGTGTTGAACTAGAGGTCCACCTGATGGGGCACTAGTATAAGGATTATTCTTTTCCTCTAAGGTATGAGGTGCATGATCTGTAGCTATCACATCAATTCTGTCATCTAATAGTGCTTTCCATAATTGATCTCTGTCCTTTGCTGTTTTAACCGCTGGATTCCATTTTATACGGCTACCTTTGGTTTCGTAATCTTCATCTGAAAACCATAGGTGATGAATACAGACCTCTGAGGTTATTTTTTTATCCTTTAGAGGAATTTTATTGGTAAATAGATTTGTCTCTTTACCAGTTGATAAATGAAAGACATGAAGTCTTGCACCAGTCTTTTTGGCCAATTCGATTGCTTTTGAGGAAGATAAATAACAGGCTTCTTCACTTCTTATAATGGGATGATATTTCATGGGAATCTCATCTCCGTACTTGGCTTTACATTCTGCTAAATTCTCCCTAATAGTTTGTTCATCTTCGCAATGAACAGAGATAACCATGTCGGTGCTGGCAAATATCTTTTCTAACACTTGAGGGTCATCTACAAGCATGTTGCCTGTAGAGGAACCTAAAAACAACTTTAATCCGGCTACAGATTTAGTATCAACTTTTAAAATCTGCTCAAGGTTATCGTTGGTTCCTCCAAACATGAATGAATAATTGGCATGAGATGATTCTGCTGCAATTGCAAATTTTTCTTCCAATTTTTCAACCGTTGTGGTTTGCGGGTTGGTATTAGGCATTTCAATAAACGAAGTAACTCCTCCTGCCAAAGCGGCTTTGGACTCTGTTTCTATAGTTGCTTTATGTGTAAGGCCAGGTTCCCTAAAATGAACCTGATCGTCTATTAAGCCAGGTAAAACATAGTTGCCTTCTACATCAATAACATTGATATCGGCACTTTTAACACTAATAGAAGTATCTATTTCCTTAATGATATTATTCTCTATCAAAATATCACCTTCTAGGATTTTGCCTTCATTGACAATTTTAGCATTTTTTATGAGGGTGGTTGTATTCATTATATCATGAATTAGTAAACAAACTATTTATTTTTAAACTTATGACACCAAAAATGGCTTCGGAAATGATATTTCCGCTCATTTTGGATTTTCCTTTTTCTCGATCTTTAAATATAACTGGTATTTCACGTATTCTAAAGCCTTTTTTAGAAGCTTTAAACTTCATTTCAATCTGAAAAGCATAACCTACAAAGCGCACTTTGTCCAAATCTAAACGTTCTAAAACAGCTCTGCTGTAGCACACAAAACCAGCAGTTGGATCTTTTACGTTCATCCCTGTTATGAGTCTCACATAACGTGAAGCGCCATAGGATAATAATATTCTAGACAATGGCCAATTAACCACGGTAATACCTTTAACATATCTAGAGCCAACAGTCATATCAACCTGCTCCGATGAACATGCATTATAGAGCTTAATTAAATCATTTGGATTATGCGAAAAATCGGCATCCATCTCAAAAATATATTGGTAGTTTCTCTCAAGGGCCCATTTAAAACCAGATAAGTAAGCAGACCCCAAGCCTGTCTTACCTTGGCGTTGCACAAGATGTAATTGTCCTTTAAACTCAGATTGCAAGGCCTTAACTTTAGATGCTGTATTGTCTGGTGACGCATCATCTACTACCAATATCTCAAATACCTTTTCTTGAGAAAAAACCGTTCTTATGATAGCTTCGATATTCTCAATTTCGTTGTACGTAGGAATGATTACTAGAGCATCTGACATTGATAAAGATTTATACACTCGCGGTAATGATGTCGAGCACAAATGTAAGGGTTTTAGACATCTTTTTATCTATTAAATTTAATTAGATAGCCTTAAATTGGTATTGGATTATTTTTAAATTATTTTAGCCCAATGCGCGAGTTTATTACTTATGAGTGGTTCACAATCTTCACCATTATTGGAGCCTTTTGTATTGTATTGGCTAAGTTTACCAATGGTTTGCGCTTTCAGGACTTTATTTATGTTATCGGAAATTCTAAGTATTTAAAAATATATAGTCGTAACCAAAAGTTCATTGATCAGTTTGATAGTTTTCTATTTATAAATTTAGCCTTATCGACAAGTATTTTTATTTTTTTTACGTATTCTACTTTTGTTGATAATATTGTATTTGAGCTGATTCCATTTTTAAAACTTCTACTTGCCGTTGCAACATTGATAATTATAAAAATTTTGGTGGAGCGGTTAATTGGCAGTTTGTTTGATATAGACACAATTGTCGATGATTATCTATTTCAGAAAACGACCTTTAAGAATTATTCTGGCATAGTTCTATTAAGTGCAAACCTCTTTCTTATTTACTCTGATATGAGTTCTAAAATTGTGATTTTAATAGCATTTATTGCAGTTTGCCTAATTAATTTCACTGGGTTTTTGTCTTCTTTGAAGAGTCATCAAAAATTAATTAACGCTAATTATTTCTATTTTTTATTGTATCTTTGCGCTCTCGAAATTGGGCCTTATGTCCTTTTATATAAGGCCATTAGTGAGTATAACGCTTAATACAAAAGCTTATCGCATGAAAGTTAAAACGATATTAGTATCGCAACCTGAGCCTAAAATTGAAAACTCTCCTTACTTTGATTTGCAAGAGAAGCAAAAAGTAAAAGTAGATTTCAGACCTTTTATACATGTTGAAGGTGTGTCAGCTAAAGAAATCAGGCAACAAAAAATTGATTTAAGTACCTTCACAGCGATCATTCTTACAAGCCGAAATTCTGTTGATCACTTCTTTAGAATAGCCGATGAAATGCGCTTTAAAGTTCCAGATAGCATGAAGTATTTCTGTCAATCTGAGGCCGTTGCCTATTATTTACAGAAATACGTAGTTTACAGGAAGCGAAAGATTTACGTGGGCAAGCGTAATTTTGAAGACTTGGCTCCTCTTATAAAAAAGTATAAAGACGAAACATTTCTCTTACCTACAACAGACAAAGTGAAACCAATTATTCCTGAAACTCTTGATAATTTAGGAATTAGCTGGACACAATCTACGTTTTACAAAACAGTGATTAGTGATTTGTCTGACCTTGCAGACGTCTATTACGATATATTGGTATTCTTTAGTCCTTCAGGAATAGAATCCCTTTTCCATAATTTTCCAGATTTTAAACAAAATGACACTCGTATTGCTGTGTTTGGTAATACTACAGTAAAAGCGGTTAAAGAAAAAGGTCTTAGAGTGGACATTTCAGCCCCAACACCAGAAACTCCGTCTATGACAATGGCGTTGCAAAAGTATATTGATAAGGTGAACAAGGGTAAATAAAATACATTCAAATAAAAAAGCGA
>NZ_JAGEVF010000029.1 GCF_017581965.1 Winogradskyella pelagia | reverse complement strand
CTTGCTTTAAGGACGATAGTGCGAAGCACGTAGTAATTAAAGTTCGCCTTTGGCGAATGTGTTCTCATCGGTCTCGGCTATGAGTAGTTGCGTGGTTTAGCACTTAACTTTGCAAGTACACACCAAACTGAAAATCTGCGAGGATTTTCAGAAGTAGGCGAGAACAAGCAATTACTTATAGCCATTGTTGTGCTTTCGTTATTTTTTTAATTCTTTCTCAATTAATTCTACAATTTCTAAATTATTTATTCTAATTGCCTTTAGTTCTTTCATATAATTGTAGGCGTAGTAAATCATTTGTTGGTTATAATTTTCAAATAGTGGATCCTTAAATAATCCAACGAAATTAGATGGGTGCTTGCTTCCCTTCCTATTGGGTGATTTTTTACCTAATTCTCTTGCTTGGGTGTAGTTGTGTATCAATCGAACATAAGGGTTTGTACCATAACTTCTAAGAAGTTCAACTTCTTCATAAGAATCAATAACTAAGTCCTCCCAACTAAATAATAATTTTGCTAAGCGCTCACCGTTAATCAAATGAATATCTCCTGACGATATAGCAGAACGCAAGGCCCCATTAATTGGGCTAAAACTATATCCATATCCACCATGGGCCAAGTTTTCTTTATACACTGTATTGTCTGTGACATAATTTATAGAATCGATAAGATTTCTTGATTTCAAAAATTTCCTAATACTTTTTTCTTGGTGGTAATATACAGTATCTAATCTGCTAAGATTCTCTTCAAAATCCATCTTTAAGGCTAATAATACTTTCTGTTTTTGTTTAGTATTTACTATATCATTTCTCCATTCATTTAATTGAATTGCTATTAAAATCCCGATAACAACAAGAATAATTTCGCCAATGGCGTATTTAAAATACTTTCCTGTTTTGTTTTCCATTAGTAAGTTTTGGCGAATTTTTCTAAAGAATTTTATCATTGGTTAGCGGTTATGCTGTCATTATTTTTTTAGTAATGTGTCAATTAGTTCCAATATTTCTCGAGATTTCTCCTTTACTCTTAAATGTCCTTTAATTGTGTTGTCAAACATAAATTTGCGTTGTGTAAGCGAATTAGAAAGACTACTAACTAAAACTTTTTCATTAACGTTATTCCATAAAATTTCATCAACAATATTACCTGTTGGCCCGTTTGAATAAGTGAAATGCTGTGCATAATAAGTACTTACATTTTTATAAGTATCTAGATTACTGTCAAATCGTTTTAATTGGTCTTCTTGTATGCTATTTAAGTCCATTAACTTATCTATTAAATCTTTATTCAGAAGATTAATATTTCCTGATGATAGGATGGTATTAAAGGTGTTATTTGCATAGTCTCTTTTAACCCTAAAAGTATCATCTATTTCGTTTCTTGCTATTTTTATAATGGTATCAATGTTACTGGACGGTTTATAGATTCTTTTTAATAATTTTTCTGTGGTCTTATTATCTTCGAGTTGTATTTCAGTAATAAAATTTATATGCAATGTGTCTTTTTTTAGATCATTCGCAAGTGAATTCATGTAAAATATTGCCAGCTTTTTATTTTCACTTTCTTGGTTCCAATTATTTATTTGAAGCGCAATCATGATCCCAATAACCACAAGAACAATTTCTCCAATCGCATAAATCAGATACTTGCTGAATTTATTTTCTGAGAGTAAATTTTGCCTAATTTTTCTAAAGAATTTTATCATTGGTTATTTTGGTTTTTCTAATGAAGCACAACTGCAGGGTTAAACGTAGTTCTGCTTTGAGAATGAAAAGATAATAAATTCTTAAACAATAATTAGAGAAGGCGACTTCCTTATAATCTCTA
>NZ_JAGEVF010000028.1 GCF_017581965.1 Winogradskyella pelagia | reverse complement strand
AAATCTATAGCACCGAGATTGACGTCCTCAGCCTCTTGCAGAGCAGGCTCTTTTTCGCAACGTGTTAGGGCTAGCAGTATAAGCATTGCCCATATTAATTTGTTTTTCATAAAATTTATATAGATTAAAAGGTTACTTTTTAATCGCTATAAATCAGTTTTTAGGGAGGGATGATATAAAATTACCTAGGGACGTTTTAGAGAGAAAACCTGTCTAAAAGATGGGGGAATGATCATATCTACAAAAAAATTAAACGTAGTGATTTTTGCATTGCCTCTACTGCCAATAGCAAAACTTAAATTTAATCTTATCTCATTTGGAATACTTGTACTATTGACAATATGTATTTTATCATCAAACTTAATGTATAAAGTGTCATTAGCAATTTGTGAATGTATTTTTGAAATAATAAAAATGGATAAAAAAAAATATCGAATCATAGTTAGAATTGTTTGCAAGAAATATACTAGGTTATTTCATTTCATTTTGCTTCTTCCTAAGTTATAAACAGCATTAATTTACCTTATAAAATTCTAAAGAGCTACAGTGCAAACATTTTGTATCTCTTAACCGAATAAAGTTTGGTTGTATTAAGTTTATCAAATAGTTTTCTAGAATAAAAGTTCCTGATGTAATATTATTTCTTGAATATATCAATTTAATTTTCCCTGAGGTTTTAAGATTGTTATCTTTATATATAAAGCAACTATCATTTGTAATTTTAACTGAAGTTACATATCGATCGTGGTTACTGTAACGAGCTTTTAAAAAGTGTTTACCTATAAAACTATTCAATATCTCTTTTTTAGTTTTTAGCTGACTTATTGTGTTGATTCTAGCATCAATATATAAGTTTACGATTGTATCTGTACCAATAATAGATTTATACTTTGGAATTAAAATGGTATCATCTAAAGATTGTTTTTCTTGTTGATATATTTTATGAAATTTATAAAATGGGCTAGAAATATAATTGTAGTTAATGTTTAGTAAACTATCATACTTTTTTTCTATTTCTAAACAATGGTTTGCTTTCTGTTTTTCTTGGCATGAAAGACATAAAATGATTGCTATTAAGGCTATTCGTTTTTTCATAATTTATTCACAATTAATTCCACTTGCATTATATTCTTGATTAATTATATCCAAATACCTATTATAGGTTCTTTCACTTTCAGGTATGTTTGCTTCAATAGTATCAATTTGATTTTTAAAATTTTGCCAAGCATCTGTGTATTGACTATTCTCCCCGTTTTCATCAGAGGTTTGTCTTAAACCAGACCAGGAAAGTGCTTCATAAAACTCTTCCGCATTGGGTCTAGTAATTCCTTTAGATATATCATATGCTTTCATAACATCTATTAGGGTTTGTCTGTAAAAACTTGCCATTTGATTGTGATGAGCTAACGAATAATCAGGAAAAATCCCCCATTCAATTATATTTCCAGCTAAGTCTTGAGAATACTCTAAATTGCCATATGCTAATGTATAATGTGCAATCCCTTGATAATTATATAATAAATCGTTGTACTCCGATAGAGAAATAACGTTATAATCATCAACAAGTTCTTTTAATTTTCTTAATAGTTCAGCATGTATTAATTCATGTGCGATTGTTTTTACCATTATTATATTATTGACATGCGCTAGTGATTGATTATTTAAGTTTATAAAAGCAGTATCCTGTTCAGGTTCATTTAAAGATGTTTGACCTGTATTTCCCCACTGAGGATTGCTAAAAATTCCCCATTCTAGATGTAAAACAGGATAGGTTGGCTCAAACTTTTTAATAATTTTACTCATTTGGTTAGTTGAAACAACATCATCTTTTATTTCTTTTAGGCAAGTTTGATTTTGAAACTCTAAAGTTTCAGTAATCTCAATTATTATCTCTAATTCAAAATCAACTTCTCCTTGACTAATGAGAGCCTCAATCGTAAATGCTTGCGCTTGTTGGCTACATTGGTTATCATTTAGGTAATTGGCAATAATCTCACTCTCCACCCTATTGAGCGCGTAGACCAAATTGGGGTCAAAGGTATCTCCGCTGTTAACATC
>NZ_JAGEVF010000027.1 GCF_017581965.1 Winogradskyella pelagia | reverse complement strand
GACTACGACCGAATCCACTCGGAATTGCTAACATCTGTCTCTGCCAAAAGTTTGTTTAACTTTAAGCCGTAACTGATGGTTATACGAGACCGTTGGCATTCATTAAAAAAACAGAACATATATGAGAAAAATATTAGTCCTATTTATTACAAGTTTATATTTAATTGGTTGTGGGAATTCGAAACAAGTTCAAGATTCCATTCCAGAACACGAAACTTTTAAAATAGAATCAAAACAAGTTGGAGAAACAAGAGTAGTAAATGTTTGGACACCTCCATTATATAAAAAAGGAAACGAACAATACCCTGTTTTGTATATGGCTGACGGAGGAATAAAAGAAGATTTCCCACACATTGCAAATACCATCTCTAAATTAATAGCCGAAAAAAGTATTCCACCAATTATTCTTGTTGGAATCGAAAATACAGAAAGAGGTCGAGATTTAACAGGTTTTTCAGAATCGGAATATGACGCTCAATTTTGCCCGCAGACAGACGGAGCGAAAAACTTCCGAGCATTTATCACTCAAGAATTAATTCCCGAAATTAATAGTAAATACGAAACTTCAAATAAGAAAGGAATTATAGGAGAGTCATTATCGGGACTTTTTGTAATGGAAACTTTTATGCAATATCCCGAATCATTTGATTTTTACATTGCATTTGACCCTTCTTTATGGTGGAATGACCACTATTTGGTAAAAAATGCGAATGAACTTTTTGGAAAATTTCCTGATAAAGAAGTTAAACTTTGGTTTGCAGGTTCAAGTGCAGAAGATATTTCGCAATACACAAATGAATTGAACAAAGTATTAGAAAACAATGCTTCAAATAAACTAAAATGGAAATATTCAGACGAACCAAAAGAAAAGCATAATACAATTTTTAGAGCAACAAAGGAAAAGGCTTTAAAATGGATATTGAATGACCAAAATAAATAACGAAATGCCAACAATGGCTATAGTTAATACGGGTTTTGGTGCTTAACCAAAAGTAAAGTGCCTTGAATTAAGTCCGCCAAATCTTTTGATTTGGCTTTAAAAATGAAAAGATAAAACAAAATAAAAAGTTTTGGCTAAGTGCTTAATCAGAAATTAATCGCTTTTTAATCCCGTACTAACCATAGCCGAGTCGTTGTAAGCAATTTAAACCAACCTTTATACTATGATAAAAAAAAGTATTTTATTATTCGTTTTTACGATTTTATTCCAAATTTATGGGTGTAAAGAACAAACCAAAAAGAAAAATAAGTCTGAAAATATTTCAGTCAAAATAGACACTCTGCTAACACCTGAAATTGGAGGAATAAAACAAGTTGTTGAAATTAAAACGGATGACTCAAACAAGCCAGTACTTTTATTTTTATCTGGTGGTCCTGGAAGTTCAATGATAAATACTGCTGACAATTTCACGAACATTCTAAAAAATAAATTCACTATTGTCCAATGGGAACAAAGAGATGCTGGAAAAACATTGGAATTAAACGTCTCGCCAACTCAACCATCTGTCGAACAAATGGAAAAGGACACTTATCAAATTATAAGTTTTCTAACAAAGGAATTGAATAAAGAAAAGATATACTTATTGGGTAGTTCTTGGGGAAATGTTTTAGGCTTTTATATCGTTGAAAATCATCCTGAATTACTACATTCTTATTTTGCGGTTAATCCAGTTATCAGCCAATTAAAAAGTGAAATGGAATTGCTCAAAATTCTGAAAGTTCATTTTCAAGAAAATACTATTGCCAGCAAAGAATTGGCGAGTGTAAATATTCCTTTTAAAATTGACGAGGACTTATTTTTTATAAGAAAATGGCTTTTTTATAAAGAGGGTAAAGAATATGTAACAAGTGATGATTTTAAAAATGGTTTTCTTAAATGGTCAGAAACTTGGTCACCTGTATGGAACGAAGTAATGAATATTGATTTACCGAAGACTTTAAAGGAGGTTAATTGCCCAGTTTATTTTTTCGTCGGTAAAAATGATATTCAAACATCTACTGAAATTACAGAAAACTATTTTGAGAAATTAAAAGCACCAAAAAAAGACTTGTTTCTATTTGAAAATTCCGGGCATCAAATACATCACGATGAACCAGAAAAATTTCAAAATACAATAATTCAGACATTGGAAACAAACAAACCAGAGATATAAAAACTACTTACAACAACGTGTATAATTAATTGCTTTGGTCGTTGCCTACTTGGAAAATTCCTTCGGAATTTTCTCGCGTTCGTTTTTGTTTACTAAATTAGTTGC
>NZ_JAGEVF010000026.1 GCF_017581965.1 Winogradskyella pelagia | reverse complement strand
AAAGTTAAACAAACTTTTGGCAGAGACAGATGTTAGCAATTCCGAGTGGATTCGGTCGTAGTCGAATCCGCCGTAATTGCGGTTATACATTGTTGTACGCAGTATTTTATTCATTCGAGCCAATATATCTTAAAGTTTTTCTTGTTTTAGAAAGTTCAAATACAAAATGAAAAGTTCCATCTTCCATTTTTCCGTGTTCACTGTAATCTCTGATATATTTATATTGATTTTCATAATTCATTGTATCTAAATTCCTTAATTCAGGTCTTTTGTCCCACCAATTATTCTCCAATTTTCCAATATAGTTTTTGTCCTTTGTGATTAGGTGTTTAACTTTTTCATAATCAGATTCAGATAACTCAATTTCGAAAATATGGTAGTAATCAGTAAATCCACCACTTTCATTAGAAAGTAATTCAAACTCGTTTTCCAATTTAATTCCGTGTTCAGAAAGGATTTTATTTGCATCACTTTCGCTAAAAGTCCAGTCGGAAATCCAAGGACTCAAACATAATGTTATAAACCCAATAGTTAAAATTGAAGCAGTAATTATTCCTGCTTTTTTAAGTTTAAAATATCTCAAAGTCCAATAACTTAAAAATATTATTGAAAAAGAAATAAAGAAAAAATAAAGAAAAAGCGATAGAAAATCTAAAGTTGTAATTATATCAATTAGAAGGATTATAAGAAGAAAAAATCCAACTGTTTTTCCTGTATTTTTTTTACCGCTTTTATATGGAACCCAAAAACAAAAAAAAGTCAGAGTTAAAAGTATTGGATAAATTACATAATAAAACATTCAGTCTGTGATTTGGTCATATTGCGTACAACGGTTTTGTGTATGGTTAGTTGCGTGTTTAAGCAACTAATTTAGTAAACAAAAACGAACGCGAGAAAATTCCGAAGGAATTTTCCAAATAGGCAACGACCAAAGCAATTAATTATACACGTTGTTGCCAACTGGCTTTATTCAGATTATTCTTCATTTCCGATAACGTATAAATAATAATCTAAAACAGCCAAATCTTCTATTTCAGTTTCTTCGCTTATCTCTTTCAGTACTTTTGTTGTTATTTTATATTTCTCTCCTTTGGATAAACCTCTTGGTAATTCAATTCCGAATTTTTGTAAAGCCAAATTGGTTTTATCGTTTTTCACATAATATTCTTTTGGCTTATGAATTATTAGAATTTTTGAAACTAAACTTTCTCCAATCCCTCTAATTTTAAGTTTTCCTTCCAATGCTGAATTATATCGAAGAGCTAAATCAATACTATCGTCACAAAGCATTGTCAATAATTTTCTAAATTTTTTAATCTCTCTTTTGATTGTTGGCTTCGGAATTGAAATCAAATGACCTAAAGCCCAAATTTGGAAAAACCAATCTACATCGATATTTTCAAAATTCGGATAGTCTATTGAGTTGCGTAATTCTTTAATTGATTCTTTTCGGTCGGAAACAATTGAATTGTATTCCTTACTTTTCTTATAAGACTTTAGGACTCCAATAAATTCTTTTCTTTCAATAAAAGTTGCTTCAACTTCCTTTTCAAGTTCTCTCTTTTCTTTTTTTGCAGTTTTTTCGTCCTCTTTTTTTCTTCTTAATCTTTCATCATAATCAGCTTGATATTTAGCAAGAAATTGGGAAGTCAATGGTTTTCCTATATCAAAAGTTTTCTCAAACCATTTTTTTAAATCCTCGCAAGTTTGACTTTCTTTGGTCATTATTGAAAGTTCTACATTTGAATTTAATCCTCCGTTTGTGCAATTTGCAGAACCAATAAATCCTGTAAAATCAGATTTATATTTTGATAAATAGAGTTTAGGATGAAAATATTGTTTGTCTGTATGAATTCGAACGTTAAATTCTGATGTTAGTTGAAGTTCATATAATTTTTTTAATGCTTTTGGGTCAGTTGGTAAATCTATTCCAATTAAGAAATTCTTTTTGCAATCTTCTTTTAGACTATCCAAAATTAATTTTAATCCACTTTTATTTAGTAAAGCAACAGCAACCCAAATCTCGTCAGCTTTTTTAAATTCCGATTTGATTTTAGTTGAAAGTTGGGTAATTACTTTTGTCATTTAGATTACTGTTTATTGGATTTCTCGATTTTTTTCAGCTTGTTGGCAACGGTCTCGTATAACCGTCAGTTACGGGTTAATATGTGTTAATTTTCGGTTAGGCACTGACTTTAGCAATTCCGAGTGGATTCGGACGTAGTCGAATCCGCCGTAATTGCGGTTATACATTGTTGGCAGTAGTGTTTTTCCACTCACTTATCTTCGTTTACCTTCAAGGTTTTCAATTGCCTTGATTATTTTTTCCGCTTTTTGGTCGTCCGTTGCAACAGTCCAGATTTCATTTAGAATTTCTGTCTGTTCTATTTTCTCCAGTCGCTCAAAAATTTGCAAAACTTGTGCATCTTTAAAGCATTCCAAAATTTCAGAATTGTCATTCGTTCCGGTTTGATTTTCGAGATATAATGTCACGATTACAGTATCTCCTCCATCTTTGTTTATTGCGTTTCTAATTTCGGAATTAACAGACATTTTTTTGTCAGAATTTTTTACTGGCCCTAAATTCTTATTCTTTATTTTGTAACCATCTATTGTCCCAGACACTTTCAAATCGCCCCATTTTCCTTTGATATTTTTTGTGTTTGGGATTATCAATTGATAAGTCCAAGCTCCATTTCCTGGAATATATTGAAGGGT
The DNA here is from genome assembly GCF_017581965.1 of Winogradskyella pelagia. Taxonomy (GTDB): domain Bacteria; phylum Bacteroidota; class Bacteroidia; order Flavobacteriales; family Flavobacteriaceae; genus Winogradskyella; species Winogradskyella pelagia. The sequence goes on along the minus strand of NZ_JAGEVF010000026.1, from coordinate 187 downwards.
TAATTTTTCATTCTCAACAATGTAATTCATTTGTTTTTCAATCTTTCAATGGTCTTTAAATTTCGATTTTGTTCGTTTTTTACATTACTGCCAACGGTCTCGGCTATGAGTAGTTGCGTGGGTTAGCGATTAACTTTGCAAGTACACACCAAGTTGGAAATTCCTGCGGAATTTCCAAAGTAGGCGA
>NZ_JAGEVF010000025.1 GCF_017581965.1 Winogradskyella pelagia | reverse complement strand
CTTGCTTTAAGGACGATAGTGCGAAGCACGTAGTAATTAAAGTTCGCCTTTGGCGAATGTGTTCTCATCGGTCTCGGCTATGAGTAGTTGCGTGGGTTAGCACGGACTTTTGCAAGTACACAACAAGCTGAAAATCCGCGAGGATTTTCAGAAGTAGGCGAGAACGAGCAATTACTTATAGCCATTGTTGGCAACTGGCTTTTTATTAATAATCTTGAACCAAAACTTCAGTCGGAATATGAAGCGTTGTATTCAGTTTTCTAATCATTCCTAAAGTCAGTTTGCGTTTTTTACTTAAAATCTCACTAACTCGACTTTTAAATCCGACAACTTCTGCTAAATCCTTTTGTTTCATTCCCATCTGTTCCATTCGGAATTTGATTGCCTCAATTGGGTCAGGCATTCCAATTGGAAAGTTCTCATTTTCATATTTGTCAATTAAGATTGAAAGGATTTCCAATTCATCTCCTTCATCAGTTCCTTTTTTTGCTTCAAAAATCTCTTCAAGTCTATTCAGAGCGTTTTGATAGTCTTTTTCGTTTCTAATTGGTGCTATTTTCATAATCAGATGTTATTTGCGTCTATTTTATCATATTCTGCGTGAGTCCCGATGAACCTTATCCAGCATAATTGAAATTCAAAATTGAACTTTACAATTAGTCGGTAGTTATTTCCTTTAATGTTATAAACAATTCTGTTGTCTTTTAAAATACTTGCACTTGGATATTCATTTTTTAATTCATTAATATTTTTCCATTCTGATTTTTCGGTTTCTCTATACCAAGACTTTAATTGTTCCTCGCAGTCGGCATGTTTTTTCCAAAAATCTCGTAAAGTTCGTTTCGCTATTACTCTCACATTATACTTGTTTGTCGCAAATATAATAAAAAAAGTTACCAAATTGGTAATAAATTTTCTTTTCCAGCTTGTTGCCAACGGTCTCGTGTATGATTTCGTTGCGTGTTTAAGCACTAAAGTTAGTAAATAATAACGGATAGAAAATTCCAGCGGAATTTTCGTAATTAAGCCTTTACTAGCAATGAATTATACACAATGTTGTACGCTGGCTTTTATCTTAAAAATTTAATTTTCGGATTGTAAATTATATCATTTCCATTACTAATTCTTAATGTATTTAATAAAATGAAAATCAAATTGATAAAGTACATAACTCCAATAATAATAAAAATCCTACTTAGAGTAAAACTTTCTAATATTTCAATTTTTGAAAAGAGAAACCATAAAAAAGGAATAGAAAACAGAAGTAATGTCCAAGTTATCTCAAAATTGATTAAATCTTTCCCTAGTTTATTGATGTTTTTAATTTTTCCTTTTCTTGATGTCCACAATATAAATGGTATTAAAATTCCAAGTAGAGGGAAGAACAGAAAAGTTAGAGCAGAGAGATTTAGAAATGTCAAATATCTTTTGTCCTCTTTTATAGACCAATCAATTAATTCATCTGGATTTACATTCAACGCATTTGATAATCGTTTGAGTGATTCACCTGTTGGATTTGTCTCTCCATTTTCAATTCGTTGAATAGTTCTCAAACTTAACCCTGATTCTTCGGCTAGAAACTCTTGAGACATACCTTTTTGTTTTCTTAATTCTTTTATTCTTAGTCCTAAGAGATTCTTATTCATTTTCTAAAGTATTAGTTTTTCGTATTGCTCCTTTTCTGTTTCTCATAATTGTAAGTGTTATAGAGCCTAATATAAATCCAGGTATGATTTGTACCAGAGATCCATAACCTACATGATTTAATAGAGCTTGTCCAAAATTATTAAAATATAATCCATAATGAGTGCCTATTTCCCAGTTAGTGTCAATCCACCAAAGTAAAGCTACAGGAAACCTTGAAATAGGCGAATAAATTAGCAAACTTAAAAATAGTAAACGATAGGCGTGTTTTTCATTATATAACTTTATTCCCCAATAAATTGCAAATCCCAACGTCAGCCAAAGTAATCCGATAATGAAAATTGCATTATCCGGTAATCCTATAAGTTCAAGTGAGAAGCGAATAGGTGTTAAAATTAATGCAATTATTATTGGGATTTTTGCGAGTTTAATAGCTCGATAAACTGTTGAGTTTTGATTGATGTCTAATTCTGTTTCCATTAAAATAACTATGATTAAATGTTTGAAACAAAAGTAAAACAGTGGCGGGGACATTGATGTCGTCATGTTTATGACATTATTACGTCATCTATGTTCAATATGAGAAGAATCAATAAACAGAACTTATTTTTCAGTTTGCGTACAACGTGATTGTATATTGAAAGTTGCGTGTTTGTGTGCGAGGATTTTCCGAAGGAAAATCAGACGTAGCAAACGTGCAACTACCTTTGTTTTAGCACAACACCAGCAATTTTTAATTTACGGTGTTGTAGCACGTTATTTTTTATTTTTATAAAGTTCAATCGCCTTTAAATATTTAATTCCGCCACCTTTAGTTTGGTCGTTTAAAAATCCATTCAATTCAGGATGATTTTCCGCAATCCAATTTACAAGTTCATCTCTGTTTTTAATAAATTCCTCAACGTTAAACGAGGCAGATGTCCTGTTGATATTCTTTATTTTATTATTCTCAAATTGGATAATTTCGTCTGTAATAATAGGTTCGTGATGAAGAAAGGAAATTCGCTTGTCCGTTTTTGAAATTTTAGCTTTTACAATTCCATTTTCTTTTTCGATTTTGAGTATTTCATAAGTCGGTTGGAATACAGAATCCCAATTTACCCATTCAGCGTATTCATTTCCACTATATTTTTGTTCAAATCCGTCGTCAATGGTCGTAAATCTCTCGGTAATTAATTCAGTTGTTTTTGAAGGGTTTGAATTGTCAATCGCAATGTAGAATTTTTTAGCAATTTCCAATTTGTCAGATTCCTTTTCAGGATTTTTACAGGAAATAATTCCGATTGCTAAAAAGAATAGAAAAACTACGATTTTGTTCATTCGTATGTTGGTTGGTTTTAATGTGCTACAACTGCAGGGTTAAACGTAGTTCTGCTTTGAGAATGAAAAGATAATAAATTCTTAAACAATAATTAGAGAAGGCGACTTCCTTATAATCTCTA
>NZ_JAGEVF010000024.1 GCF_017581965.1 Winogradskyella pelagia | reverse complement strand
GACTACGACCGAATCCACTCGGAATTGCTAACATCTGTCTCTGCCAAAAGTTTGTTTAACTTTAAGCCGTAACTGATGGTTATACGAGACCGTTGTGCATAATGCAAAAAATCGTGCTAAAATTGAACATTTGAACTAAAAAAGCCAACCGCACAAACAGCACATTTATTTTTTTTGCCAACGCGAAATGCCAACGCTAAAAAAATAAAAGAGCTGTTTTTCGCCAACGCTCGAAAAAAATGATACATTAGGAAAATGCAAACCGAAGAAGAAATCCTAAAAATAAAAAAAGTAAAAAACACCGCAGTCAGAACTGTGGTTTTACGACATCTTTTGAGCCAAGAAAAAGCACAATCGTTGAAAGATATTGAAAACGCATTGGCATATACGGACAGAAGTTCGATTTTCAGAACGCTGAAAACATTTGAAGAAAACAAAGTCATCCACAGCATTGAAGATGGTTCTGGAATGACCAAATATGCGGTTTGTGCCAAAGGCTGTAACTGCGACCCAAAGGATTTGCACTATCATTTTTATTGCACAAACTGCGATAAAACATTCTGCCTTTTTGATGTTCCTATTCCCAAAATTCAACTTCCCGAAAACTTCAAACTACAACAAGCAAATATGGTCGTAAAAGGTCTATGCGATAACTGTAACAAGTAATCTTTGCAATCGAGTTGCAGTAAAAGGAATTTACATTTGCACTATTCTTAAAAACAGAATTAGCAGATGACAAAAGCATTTTTAACTTCATTTTTCTTCGTTATATCATTTATTTCTTTCGCACAGAACAGCGACATTTCTATTTTCATTACAGATTCGGAAACCAACGAACCATTACTTGGAGCAACAGTTTATTTCGAGGAGCTTGAAAAAGGAGCGGTAACAAATTTTGACGGAATTGCCACATTTACGGAAATCCCTAACGGCAACCAAACCATAAAAATTTCATACGTAGGTTTCAAAACCATAGAAACAACTATTGTAGTCGGCACAAAAAAAACGTTCACTTTCAAACTTGAATCTGGAGGAAATGAATTGGACGAAGTAGTCATACAATCTTCAAGAAGTACACGAACTGTTAGAAAAATTCCAACTCGAATTGAATTTATCGGAGCGGAGGAATTAAGCGAAAAAGCAGTAATGAACCCAACCAATATTTCAATGGTACTTCGAGAAAGTACAGGAATACAGATGCAACAAACTTCGTTAAGTAGCGGAAATACCAACATTAGAATTCAAGGTCTCGATGGACGCTATACACAACTTTTGAGAGATGGATTTCCACTTTATGGCGGTTTTTCCAGCGGTTTGAGTATTTTACAAATTCCGCCATTGGACTTAAAACAATTTGAAATAATAAAAGGAAGTTCATCAACGATTTATGGTGGTGGAGCGATTGCAGGTTTGATAAATATGGTTTCCAAAACACCAGACGAAGAACCTGCTTTGGATATTATGTTGACACAAACCCAAGCTCTGGGAAGTACAGCAAATGTATTTTACAGCAAACGGAATGAAAAATTTGGTGTTTCACTTTATGGTTCAGGTCATTATCAAAAAGCGTATGACCCAGAAGATGATGACTTTAGTAACTTGCCAAAAACAACTTCGATTTCATTCAACCCAAAGTTCTTTTATTATCCATCGGAAAAAACAACATTTTGGTTTGGCTTAAACGGAACGTATGACGACAGAATTGGTGGCGACATCACAAAAATTGAAAGTGGCGAAAATGGCGTCCATCAATATACCGAAGAAAACGTATCGAAAAGATTGAGCAGTCAAGCGGTTTACGAAACTCAAATAGATTCCGTCAGTTCATTAACTATCAAAAATAGTATCTCGTTCTTCGACAGAGAACTGACCATTCCCGATTTTACATTTGACGGTAAACAAACCAATACATTCACGGAAATAAACTATCAAAAGTCAGCCAATAAAACTGATTGGATTTTTGGTGCAAACCTATATACTTCTGATTTTGATGAAAATGATAATGCAACTTTGCAACGCGACCAAACGGATATAACTTATGGAGCATTTGTAAATAACATTTATGACATTTCGGATAATTGGATTTTGGAAACAGGATTCAGAACAGATTACAATACCGATTTTGGCTTTTTCCCGCTTCCACGAGTTTCATTGCTATACAAAAACGATAGCGGATTTTCCAGCAGAATTGGTGGTGGTTTAGGTTACAAAATTCCTGATATTTTTACAGAAGAGGCGGAATTTATCAATTTTGAAAATGTACTTGGTATTGATAAATCTTCACTAAATGCGGAACGTTCTTACGGTGTAAATCTTGACTTCAACTATCAAACACGTTTATTTGAAACAATTGGTTTTTCTATTAATCAACTGTTTTATGTAACTGCGATTAATGATGCATTACTGTTAAATTCAACTGATAATGGATTTTTCCAATTTGAGAATGCAACAGATGAAATTTTGAGCAAAGGTGCTGAAACAAACATCAAGTTTACCTATAAAGATTTTCGTTGGTTCTTGAATTATGCACTCATTGACACAAAATTGAATTATTTGGCTGGAAATCCACAAAAACCGCTAACTGCAAAACACAACGCAGGAAGTGTTTTGATGTACGAATCTGAAAAATGGCGAATCGGTTATGAAACGTTTTACACAGGAAAACAATTTTTGTCCAATGGAACTGAAACAACCGACTTCATAACAATGGGTTTTGTGGCAATGCGAAATTTTAAATGGGGAACAACGTTTGTGAATTTTGAAAACTTTACGGACAGAAGACAAAGCAGGTTCTCGCCTTTAGTTTTGCCACCACACGACAATCCAGAATTTCCCGAAATTTATGCACCAACAGACGGTTTTATATTTAGCGTTGGAGTAATAATCAAACCTTTTGGAAACGAAGATGACGACTAAAATGAACAAAACGATATTTAAAATCAATCAAATGGATTGTCCTTCCGAGGAAAATCTTATACGAATGAAATTGGACGGAATTCAAGAAATCAAAAATCTCGATTTTGACATTCCCAACCGAAAATTGACCGTTTTTCACGATGGTCATAACGACCAAATTGAAAAGTCAATTATCGAATTAAAATTAGGCGGAAAGAAAATTTCGACCGAAGAAACCAACAAAAAAGATTTTGTAGAAAACACCAACCAAAAAAAGTTACTTTGGTCTGTACTTACCATAAATTTTGCCTTTTTCATAATCGAAATGACAACTGGATTAATCTCAAAATCGATGGGATT
>NZ_JAGEVF010000023.1 GCF_017581965.1 Winogradskyella pelagia | reverse complement strand
GAGATTATAAGGAAGTCGCCTTCTCTAATTATTGTTTAAGAATTTATTATCTTTTCATTCTCAAAGCAGAACTACGTTTAACCCTGCAGTTGGCAATAATTAAAAGAAACAGAGAATCTAAAATAATATGCTTGTAAAAAAATGAAATACTTCTCTGCAAATCTATACGTAAAAATGCTTAACTGCGCCATAGCAGAAGGCATGAATCATGAAGATTTTGCAGATTGGACAACATCTTTGGAGGAAGCTAAAAAATTAGAGGTTATTTCTGCTGAGGAGTTTTTAACCGCACACGAATTACTTGATGATAGATTAGGTCCTGGTTTTGGTGTACGTGTTGGACAGCAAATGATTATTGAAGATTATGGCGTGTTAGGTTTATCTTGGCGTACCTGCTCAAGGGTAGGCGAAATTTTTGAGCGGAGTGAACGTTTTTTTAAACTATTATCCAACACTTTTGTATGGCAAATTCAAAAAAAAGGTGATGTCTCTCATGTTATTCTTCATAGGGAAGCACTTAGAAGAGGCATGGAATTATCCACAGAAGCTAGTCTTTCTGCTACGGTTGTAGTATTGCAAGCTATGTCTGAGCAGAAAATAGCACCAACTCAAGTCAGTTTTAAGCACAGTGCACCAAATGACTTATCCAGCTTTGATAAAGCATTTAATTGTCCCATCTTATTTAACCAACCTCAATATGCGATAAGCTATAAAACAAATGACCTGAATTTAAGAACGTCCAAAGCTGATGCCAGTATTAATAGTTATTTATTAAAACAAGTGGATGAAAAAACTAAGGGCATTAAAATTCCAGGTTCAAAATTTGTGCGCGACGTTGAATCCCTAATTAAAGACGCGCTACCGACAGGTATTCCTAGTATTCATTATATTGCTGACCTTACGGCTATGAGCAACCGAACACTAACAAGAAGACTGTCTGAAACTGGCGTAACCTATCGAGACTTAATTAAAAAAACACAAGAATCTATTGCAAAAGATATGCTTCGCAATACTATGCAAAGCGTAGGCGAAATTGCCTTCTTAACAGGTTTTTCCGAGCAAAGTGCATTCAATCGTGCTTTTAAGAAATGGACTAACCAAACACCTTCCGAATTTAGAAAATCTATCTAAAATTAGCCTTTTGGCGTAAAATGTCAAAACGTTGTCTTTAAGTGTCAAAAATTCCTTTTGAACACTTTGCACCTTTGTACCATCAAATTAATTAATACAATTTAATGATGGTAACACTAGTAAAATTTTTAATCGGAATTAGTATAGCGCTTCTAGCTAATTCAACAAATACTTATGAGCCCATTCGCGAGTCTAGTGAATGGACAGAAGTTTATGTTTCTCGCAATGGAATAAAAGAGTCAAAACCAGAAGCCTTTCAAATCCTAAACAACAAATGCAACGTTTGTCATCGTAAACGCAACAAAAGACGTGTATTCACAACAGAAAATATGAATACTTGGGCTAATGATATTTACACGCAAGTCTTTGTAAAGAAACGCATGCCTAAAGGCAAAAAAATAAAGCTCACTTCTAAAGAGTATCAAGATTTATTAACCTGGATATCATCCACTAAAACTTCAACCAATGGAATTTAAATTAAAATTTATTGTACTAATGACAGGTATACTATTTACTGGTCTAACAGCTGGACTATGTTTTACTTGGTCTAATGCTGTAACACCAGGAATTGGACGACTAGACAACCTAAGCTTTTTAAAAGCTTTTCAAGCCATGAATAGGGCAATCATTAATGGCAAATTTATGATTGTATTTTTTGGACCGGTTCTACTACTCTTTCTTAACACTTATTTATTTAAGGGAAACAACACTTGCTTTTGGCTATTTCTAATTGCAGCACTACTCTTCTTTGTTGGAATTGGTTTAGTGACCATTTTCGGTAATGTGCCTTTAAACGAAGTATTAGACAAATCGAATCTGGAATTACTCTCGAAAGTAGAATTACAAGAGCTTAGGGACAAATTTGAGCAACCTTGGAACCAATGGCATCTCATCAGAACCCTGTCATCATTTAGCGCTTTTGTGCTCTTAGTTATAGGAATGCTCTATTCAAAATAAGACAACTCATCAATCAAAAAACGAACAATCAATTTAAAATCTTAAAAATCATGAAAAAAATAATCACAATCGCAGGAAGCAATAGTCAGAACTCTATCAACAAAAGTTTGTTGTTATATACTTCCAACTTATTAGAAAATGTAGAAATCATTTCAATCGACTTAAACGATTATGTCCTACCAATGTATGGAGTCGATTATGAAATTGAAAATGGCATACCAACAGCCGTAAAAAAACTCAATGAGTTATTAGATAACGCTGATGCATTTATAATAGCGCTGGCAGAACATAACGGAACATACACAGCAGTATTTAAAAACACCTTAGACTGGTTGTCTCGTGCTAATGTAAAAGTATGGCGAGACAAACCCACCTTCTTAATGGCAACCTCACCTGGTGGTCGCGGTGGAGCTACTGTTTTAAAAGCAGCGGTAAGCTATTTTCCATTTTTAGGGGCTAATATCGTTGCAGACTATTCCTTGCCTAGTTTCTTTGATAATTTCTTAGACAATGATATTTCAAACACAGAATTAAAAGAAGAGCTGAATCAAAAGGTTCAACTTTTCAAACAACACTTAAATCTCAATTCAATCATATAATAATTATAAACTTTAAAAACAGAAAACATGAAAACAGAGAACATTTTAATTATCGGAGGGACTGGAAAAACGGGTCGCCGAGTTGCAAAAAATTTAACACAATTAGGTCACAACATAAGAGTTGTTGGACGAAAAACAGAACCAGCTTTTGACTGGGAAAATCCAGACACCTATGGTGCAGCTTTAAAAGATATGGATAGAGCTTACATTGTATACTATCCAGATTTGGCGGTTCCAGGTTCTAGAAATGCCATTACAACACTTACTAAAAAAGCCTTAGAAGCTGGATTAGAAAAAGTAGTATTGCTTTCTGGAAAAGGAGAAACTGAAGCTGAAGCTTGTGAGGACATCGTAGCTAATTCAGGTTTAAATTACACTTTGGTGAGAGCTTCTTGGTTTAATCAAAACTTTAGTGAAGGTGCATTTTTAGATTTCGTCTTGGATGGTGTAGTTGCATTACCAATGCCTGAAGCAGAAATTCCATTTGTAGACGCCGATGATATTGCCGATGTTGTATCTAAAGTGCTAATCGATGATTCATATAATGGACAAACAATTACAGTCACTGGACCCCAAAAAAGAACCTTTAAAGAAGTAGTCGAGATTATGGCGGAAGCTTCTAATAAACACATACAATTTGTGCCTATTTCAATTGATGAATTCAAAGATGGTATGAGAAAGGCAGGATTACCAGACTCTTATGTGTGGCTCTTTGGGTATTTATTCCAAGAAGTATTAGGAAACCCTGATAACCAAGAAGTTTCAAATGATGTCGCCAAAGTGTTAGGCAGACCGGCTAAAGATTTTGAAACCTATGCTAGACAAACTGCTGCAACTGGTATTTGGAATCAAGTAAGCGTCGAATAACTATTGCCAACAATGTGTATAAGTAATAGCGGTTTAGGTAAAAACTTAAACCGTTTTTTATTTTAATTATATTATTTTTATAATTGAATATTAGCCGTATGTAATCCGCTACTACTCATACACGAACACGATGAGAACACATTCGCCAAAGGCGAACTTTAATTACTACGTGCTTCGCACTATCGTCCTTAAAGCAAGGTGTTCTCATCTGCAGGATTAAACCAAATTACTTCTAGTCATTAAACCAGAATTATCCCCTTTGACGGGCTTCGAGCCAAAACGTGCACCATCGTCGGTTAAAAGTAATTTGG
>NZ_JAGEVF010000022.1 GCF_017581965.1 Winogradskyella pelagia | reverse complement strand
TTATCGTTTCAAGGTAAAATGGGCATTGAGTTCCTTCCGTTGTCCGGTCAGGGGCTCGTCATAGGCCAGTGTGAACCAGTAGTCGCTCGTGGGCATCCTATTGCCGTTGAACGTACCGTCCCATCCTGACCCTCCCGGGCTCAGCTGCTTGATCAGCTTCCCGTAGCGGTCAAATATATAAATTTTAGCGTTAGGCTGGCCCGCCAGCCCAACAATGTTCCACGTATCGTTGTTGCCGTCGCCGTTGGGCGTAAAGAACCTGGGGTAGTCGATCACCTGGACCTCTACGCTGGCCACGCCGCAGCCGTTGACGTCCCTGGCGCTAACCGTGCGGATCCCCGGGCGCACATCGAGGAAAACGCCCTCTTCCTGCCAAGGGCCGCCATCAAGGCTGTACTCGTACACCCCTTGTCCCGTCGCCAGTGCCTGGATCACGTTGCTACCCGTAAAGGCCTCGCTCACCAGCTCGGCATCAAGGTCCGGTGGACCGCTCTCCTCTACCAGTGCCGTGTCGTCGCTCAGGCAGCCCGTCACAACGTCCTCGACCACCACCATATAGCTCCCGCCCTGTAAAGGGACCAGGCTAGGGCCCGTTTCCCCGGCAAGGACCTGGCCGTCCAACGACCATTCAAAGGTATGGTCCGTAGCCGACAGGCCGGTATCCAGCACCGGTGTATCAACCACTTCGCTGCCGTCCGTGCCAACGCACAGCAGGTAACTGTCCTCAAGGTCGAACTCAGGCAGGGGATCCACCCTGAGGGTCATCGGTGCCACATCGAAGCATATCGAACCGTCCTGCCCGGAAGCGTCAGGCGTGTCGTTATCAACACGTGCATAGATCACCTGGGGGTTCGCAACGTTCTCGTAAAGATCGGGCAACGGGTTGACCAACAGCAATGCGTCCTGCTCCGTTGCATAATAGCTCACTGTATAGTCCGCAGGGTCCTGGCCGTCCAGTACCGCTCCGTCCTGCGTCGATAGCTCAAACTGTACGCTGTCGTCCGTAGGGTCGCCGTCAGTCTCCATAGCGTCGTCGCACAACGGGTATACGAGCGGCTCCATACCAGGGTTGGCCACTGCGGCCTCCTGCACCTCGATCCCGAAACGCTGCGTCGCGACCGAACAGCCAGTGGCATTGTCCGTTATCGCTACGTATATCTCCTGTGGATTGGCCGTGTTCGTATAGAGACCCGTTATGCCGTTGTCCAGTGCCTCGGCATCCGCCAAGGTCTCGTGGTAGCTCACCGTATAGGCCGATGGGTCCTGGCCGCCAAGTACCTCCGTATCCTTTTCCGTTAGGTCGAACTGCGCAGATCCGTCCGTGTTCAGCTCGCACTGGATAAGGTCCGTTACCGCCACCACCGTCGGGAGCGGGTTTACGATGATGGAGAACTCCACTACCGTATAACAGCCCGTAACGTCGTTCTCGACCCTGACATGGATATCCTCTACAGGGCTCGCCGTGTTGATATGCACCGTAGGGTCCGCTATGGCATTGGCACCGCTGTCCGCATCCTCAGCAGAAGTATGGTAGCTCGGCGTAACGCCGGCCTCGCCGTTGAGTATCAATAGCTCGTTCTCGGTAAGGTCGAAGGCCTCAACGCCGTCGCCCGTGTTCACCTCGTCGCAAAGCTCAAGGTCCGGTAACAGGTCGCTGGGCGTCGGCGTAGGGTTCGGGAGCACACGTATGGTCAGCGTCGCAAAGTCGACGCAGCCCGTGTCGTTGTCCGTAACCACTACGTAGAGCGTCTGCGGGTTCGCCGGAAGGCCGCCCACCGAAGTGTTCGTATACTGCGAAGGGTCGGGTATCGCACCCGTCTGGCCCTGGGCGTCCGCATCCGTCTCGTAATAGGATACCGACCAGCTTGCATTGCCGCCCGTGATCTCCGTATCCTTAACCGTTAGGTCGAAGACCGTGAGCTGGTCGCCCGGTTCCCCCAGGTCGTCGCAGAGCTCCAGGGGCGAAGGCTGTACCGCTACCGGCGGAAGCTCCACCTGCAGCTCGAAACCGCCCGTATCCAAGCAGTCCGTCACAGGGTCGTAAAGCCTCACGTACAACGTCTGCGGATTGGACGTGTTCGTATAGTTGCCGACGTTGGCTATGGGGTTAGCGCCCGTAGCCGCGTCAGCTGCGTCGATATGGTAGCTCAGCTCCAACTGTGCAGGGTCCTGGGTACCGTACACGAGCGCGTCCATCTCCGTAAGGTCGAACTGCGTGATACCGTCGCCGTCGTCATCGCAGCGTACCAAGGGCGGTAGGTCCTGTGGTACCTCAGGAGAGGGCACTACGATGAGCTCCAGTGTATTAAGGGTAAGGCTGTAACAGCCAGTAATCGTATTCTCGGAACGCACGTATATCTCTTGGCTGTCCGCCACTATGTTCGTATAAAGGCCAATTATGGGATTGTCGCCCTGCTCCGCCTCCTCCTGTGTCTCGTGGTAGGTGATCACAACATCGGCCTCACCGTTGGTGATCTCTACGGTGCGCACCTCCAGGTCGAACTCCGCAAAGCCGTCGTTGTCATCGTCGCAAACCTCTATAGGGTCGGGATTCGGCTCGGGAGATGGCACGGGGTCTACCCTTAGCGTAAGGGTAACCGTTGCGTAGCAGCCCGTAAGCTCGTCCTCGCCCCTGACGTAGACCGTCTGGGCGTTCATCGTGTTAAGGTAAGGACCCGTTATCGCGCCGGTGCCCGCATCCGCATCCGCCAAGGTCTCGTGGTAGGTCAGCAAAATACCCGTCTGTCCGTTGAGTACCGTAGCATCGGCCTCCGTAAGGTCGAACGGCTCCTGCCCGTCGCCCGGCGTGAGCGCATCGCACAGCGACAGGGGCGGTGGCGTAGCGAGCACCGGTAGCGGGTTGACCATCAGTTCGAGCTCCGCAAGCTTGTAACAGCCGCCAAGGGTCGCCGTGTCGTCCACCCGGACCCAGACCGTCTGCATGCCAGCCGTCGTGTTCGTATAGGCCGTGGGAACGGCTATGGCCGGCGTGCCGGCATCGGCAGCGGCCTCGCTCTCGTAATAGCTCAGTATATATTGTGTGGCGTCCAGGCCATCGAGGATATCCGCGGCAGCGGCCGTAAGGTCGAACTCTGCAAGGCCGTCGGCGCTCGCATCGTCGCACTCCTCAAGTGCCGTGGCCGTACCCAGCTGTGGCGTCGGCTCCACGATTAGCTGTAGCTCCACGACCGTGGCGCAGTCCGTGGCTATCGTTGGGCTCTCCACACGCGCAAAGAGCGTTTGCCCATCTTGGACAATATTATTGTAGGGTACCGTGGCATCTATAGCGTCAACACCGTTGTCCGCATTGGCCTGGGTCTCGTGGTAGCTTACCTCGAGCGTCGCATCGCCGCCCGTGATCTCCGCATCGGCAAGGGTGAGGTCGAACTCCCCGAAGCCATCGCTATCGGGATCGCAGAACACCAAGGGCTGCGGCACAAAGGCGACCGGTGCCTGCTCAACAACAAGTTCCAAGGGGACCGTAGCGTAACAGCCCGTAGAGGCGTCCTCCACGCGCACGATCACCACCTGGTTGTTCGCAAGGTTCGTATAGGGTATAGGGAGATCGTTCTGGCCAAGGTCCGCATCGCCCTGGGTCTCGTGATAGCTCACAAGGTACGTGCCGTTGCCACCGCTGACCTCCGTGTCCTTTAGGCCAAGGTCTATGGACGTGATACCGTCGGGCGTACCGTCGTCGCACACCTCCAAGGGCGTAGGGAAAACGGCCGTGGGGAGCGCCTCGACAACAAGGGCGAAGGCTATCTGCGAACTGCAGCCCGTCAATGTGTTGGTCAGTACCGCGACTATCGTCTGCGGCGTATTTATATTGGCGTAGGGCGCCGTTATCGCGTTGGTCAGAGCGTCCGCGTCCGCCTGGCTCGGATAGTACGCCACCGCTACGTTGGCCTGGCCGTCTATGAGCTCCGCATTCTTTGCGCTTAGGTCGAAGACCTCCGTTAGGTCACCGGGATTGTTGACGTCGCAAACCACAATATCGTCCGTGGTAACCGTTGAAGGTACCGGGTGCACAACCAGCTGTAGCGTTGTGGTGGCGAAACAGCCCGTGACCGAATCCTCGATACGAACGTAGACCTCCTCGCCACCGGCCACCGTATTGCTGTAAGGGTCCGGAAGGGCAGACGTGCCGCTAAGCGCATCGCCAGGGGTCGCATGGTAGCTCACAAGCATGCCCGTCTGGCCGCCCTCGACCTCCGGCGTCTTCGTGCCAAGCGCAAAGACCGCAATGCCGTCATTATTGTCGTCGCAGACCTCGAAGTCCGTAGGTGCATTTGCGATAGGATTGGGCAATACTTCCAAATCAAGCGTCGTGACGTTGTAGCAA
>NZ_JAGEVF010000021.1 GCF_017581965.1 Winogradskyella pelagia | reverse complement strand
ACTCTTTTATTCCCCAATATACAGATAATGGAAGTGCAATCATTCCAGCCCAAGTTATAAAAGTTCCAAGAGGAATAGAATTAGCATCATCCAATGCTATCATCAATAATGAAGAGCCCGTAACTAAAAATATAATCGTGGAAAAAGTCACGATTAAAGAACTAAAAAACCAAATTTTTCTTCTATTCATTTTTTTAATTGTTGCCAACGGTCTTGTATATGAAAAGTAGCGGATTTTTTGCACTAACTTTTCGGTTAAACACAGACCTTAAATTTATAAAATCCATTTCGATTTAGCACCTAAACCGCTATTTTTTATATACGTTGTTACCCACTGGCTTTATTCCGTTCAGCTTGGTTTTCAGCGTTGGCAAAGACATACTCTTTTGTAATTTTTGGCTTGTGTGTCGGCTGAAGCGAATTACAAAAGTGTATGGCTTTTAGCGTTGGCTTTTTAACAACAACTTTTATTTTCTTGAATTGGTGGACAAGCTACTGTTCCATAAGAACAATAAACACAACAATCTCCCTCTTTTGGTTTCAAAACCGTTTTGCAATTCTCACATTCGTAGAAAAATTGACAAGCGTTTGTTGGCATATCTTCTACTTTTTTATGTCCGCAGTTTGGACAAGTGATTTCAGATTTTAATATAGTTTCCATTAATTTTCTTTTTTGTCGGTTACTTTATAGCCTGTTGAATTGATTGCTTTCTCAATTTCCGTTTCATTAGTTTTGGTTTTGTCAAATTCAACGATTGCATTTCCATTTTCGTAAGACGCTTTTGAGTTTACAATTCCGTTAAGTTTGTTTACTTCGTGATTGACGTGTTCTTCGCAACTCGCACAAGTCATTCCGCTGATTTTAAATTCCGTTGTTTTAATGTCCGATTTGTCAACTACAATAACTTGCTTCTCTGTATTTGGGTAAAAAATTCCTGAATAGTATGGGAAAGCCAACATCACAATTGCAAATACAGTTACAATTCCTAAAAATTTCTTTGATTGAATAAATTTTGGTTTTTCATCCGTTTCGCATTCACAGTCAATTTCTTTTTGAGGTTTTAGTTTTTGATACCAAGCAAAACCGAGAACTAAAATTGTCAGTCCAATTAAATATGGTCTAAAAGGTTCAATCCAAGAAAATGTTGAAGCAATTCCGCTTGTTCCTGCGATTAGAGCCAAAACAGGTGTAATACAACATAATGAAGCTGTAATTGCAGTTAACAAACCTGCACCAATTAATTTGTTTTCGCTTTTCATATCGTTTCTAAAATTTTGTTTTTATCAAGCATCTCAAAGAATGGATTTAGCATTTTTTCGTATTCAGCCGTGAGTGAGTAAAAAATCGTTTGAGCATCTCTTTCTGTTTCTAATAAATTTCGGTCTTTCATTTTTCTCAAATGTTGAGAGATTGCAGAAATGTTCATTCCAAGAATATCGCTTAAATCACAAACGCAAAGTCTTTTTTCTTCAAAGAGTAGGTAAAGTATTTTCAGTCGAACGCTATTTCCGACTAATGAAAGTCCGTTCGCCAAATAGTCGAACGAATCGTTTAATTCCGAAACTGTGTCTTTGCAACGATTTATTTGTTCAATATCGGCTTGTTGTCTTATGCAAGAATTTTTTTCCATATCGCAAAGTTACAATTATTTCTTATTTAAGCAAATACTTAAATACATAATTCTCAAGGGTTGAGAAAATTTTAGCTCTTTTGGTTTTTTAGCTTTGGATTTGTGTGTCGGAAAAAACCGAAAGTGCTAAAATGTGCGGTGGGTTTTCAGCTTGTGGGTAACGGTCTAGTATAAGAATAGTAGCGGATTTACAAGCACTAACTTTTCGGTTAAACACAGACCTTTTTTATATTTACTTACTTTTGTTTTAGCGATTAAACCGCTATTATTTTTATACATTGTTGGCATTTCGTTATTCTTCCGCTGGCTCAAATTCACTCAAATTAAAGCTATCTTTTGCCTTGAATTTAGCTTTCCAAATTTCTTTGGTCAACATTC
Source organism: Winogradskyella pelagia (assembly GCF_017581965.1). Taxonomy (GTDB): domain Bacteria; phylum Bacteroidota; class Bacteroidia; order Flavobacteriales; family Flavobacteriaceae; genus Winogradskyella; species Winogradskyella pelagia. The sequence goes on along the minus strand of NZ_JAGEVF010000021.1, from coordinate 2,506 downwards.
CTGCGTTTATCCCTCGAATAATTAATTCCGCCCAAGCATCTTGATAAACATAGTCATCGTGTACTTCATCATAATGACAATAATTCGCATTGGTGTCAAATGGGTCATCAATATCGTTTGCGCTTCCTGGTCTTATTTTAAAACAACAATACAAACATTTATGGTCGTAGTGATTTATTTCAAAATCAATTTCGGAATTGACTTTAGTTATTACATCACTAGGTTTTCTTTTTCCCGGATTTATTGCTTCTTTCTTAACTACTTTGTCCTTAATTATCGCAGTAACTTTATCGTAGTTTTCTCGGTCAGCATCGGAAATTGAATTCCAATTAACAAATTCAACTGCCAAATCATTTCTATTGGTGTTTGAAATTTTCGGTACCTGAATAAGTTTTATACTATATTCTTGGGTATTAAATATTTCATCCGTCAAAGAATTTCTATAAGTCTCAATGAATGTTTTTAGCTCTTTTATCTCTTTAGATAGTAATTTTTTACTGGCTTTCAGCTGTGATTTTTTTCGTAGTCTTGAAAATTGTATTGAAAAAGACAAACTTTCATTTAATGCATATTCTTCTCCAAAAAAGTCAATCAAAGTATTTTCGTAATTGTAGAGTAATGCTTGACATTCTCCAAATATCATTATTCCGACTTCGTCTCGGTCAATATGTCTGTGTTCAATTTTATTTCTAAGCTTAATAAAGAAGGTTAGATTTGATTTTACAGACGCTGGTATTCCTCCGTGTTTTGTTATACAAGTTTTTAATTCCCAAGATTTTTTTTCTCCATCAATTGTTTGATATCTTCCATTGGAATTCTTGTAATAGTATCTACTTCCAATTGTATTATTAAAATGAGCGTGAAAAAGGCGAGTCCAAGCCATTATCATTTGAGTAATAAATCCCTCAACTCTAAATGGTGTTCTTGGCTTATTGTAAATTTCGACAGCTAAAAGTGCTGATTCAATTGAGCTTTCAAGTGTCGATTTTGTTTTTCCTTTCCTTAATGTCATTTATTTTTCAGGGTTTCTTATAATGAATGCCAACGGTCTCGGCTATGAGTAGTTGCGTGGGTTAGAACTTAACTTTACAAGTACACACCAAGTTGGAAATTCCGCAGGAATTTCCAATGTAGGCGAGAACAAGCAATTACTTATAGCCATTGTTGTGCAACGTTATTATTAGAAATGCTTTAATATCTTATATTCAATTTTCGTATTAGTTGCGTTTATAACCTCTAATCTTAATCCTTTAAAACCAATAATGCTATCTTCACTCAAATCATACTGCAAGTCTTGAGTAAAAGCTGGACGTGCATAATCATTAATAAATTCTCGATAAATAAATTTGATGCCATTTCCAACTCTTCCATTATATATGAATTCCTGTTTGTAATAATCATCATCCTTTATCGGTCTTTCTGTTAGTTTATATTCTAACGTATACTTGGAGTTTTGGAATTGTAATCCAGTACCTGTAATTCCTGTAGAATATGTTTTAGGACTTTCATTATTTTTTGATAAGGCAATTCCGAAATTTGGATTGTTTATATTTTCGTACAAATCAAATTGTTCAGTTTCAAATGTTTTTATAAATGTTTCGCCAACTTTAAGTGTCTTAACCACATTTGGTTTGATTTTTACTTCTTTAGTTATTACCATTGCATCATATTTTTTGGCAGTTTCTTTAGACACTAAAGTTATTCCAATTTCTGATGTTTTAGATTGATTAATTTCTGGACTATAAGTAGTTTCGGAATTTGGAATAATTGAATACTTTTTAACACCACAAGATGTTAATATGATTGATAATAATACAATGGTGTAAATTCTTCTCATATGTTTGTTTTTAATGTTGCACAACGGTCTAGTATAACTGTCAGTTACGGGTTAATATGCGTTAATTTTCGGTTTGACACTGACTTTAGCAATTCCGAGTGGATTCGGACGTAGTCGAATCCGCCGTAATTGCGGTTATACATTGTTACCTGCTGGCTTTTATTTCAGTTAATATTTTCTTTTTCCGTTTTTCAGTCAAAACCTTGACCCAATAAGTCACAATAACATCGTATCCGTTAGATTCTAATTTTTGGTCATTAGTAAGAATATCAATTCCAGTCGCTACTTTAGAGTCTTTCTCATTCCACTTTTTTATGTAGTCAAAGTATTCCTTTTTAGTTCCAATTCTGTTACCACTATTTCCAGTTACGAAAATCACTTTTTTGTCATTAAAGTCAAATCCGTTTCTTTTTTCAGTCAAATATGCGTTCAGATATTCAGATTCCGCTTGAGTGAGTTTCGGATTATTGTCAATTCCGCATTCAGAGAGATTTTGTCCAAAAATATTTGAGGAAATCAGCAGTAAAATTAATGTTCCAATTGTTTTCATAAGTTCTGTTTTCAGCTTGCAGGTAACGGTCTCGGCTATGAGTAGTTGCGTGGGTTAGCGATTAACTTTGCAAGTACACACCAAGTTGGAAATTCCTGCGGAATTTCCAAAGTAGGCGA
>NZ_JAGEVF010000020.1 GCF_017581965.1 Winogradskyella pelagia | reverse complement strand
AGATTCTTATTGTGGGAATAAAAAAAGGGTTTTATATTTGCACCCGCTAAAACGCCGAAGGGATGTTAAGCGGAAAGAAAAAAGTTCATAGACATATTGAATTGACAGCGTAAGATTGGTACTGGAAACGGTACTGGTCAAGACAAAGAACAAGCCATTTTGAGTACTTTTGAAATTCATTTGGTCGTTGAATAATTTTGAAGATTTAACGATGAAGAGTTTGATCCTGGCTCAGGATGAACGCTAGCGGCAGGCCTAACACATGCAAGTCGGACGGTAACAGGGAGAAGCTTGCTTTTCCGCTGACGAGTGGCGCACGGGTGCGTAACGCGTATACAATCTACCTCTTACAGGGAGATAGCCTTTGGAAACGAAGATTAATACCCCATGGTATATCTTACCGGCCTCGGTAGGATATTAAAGTTTCGGCGGTAAGAGATGAGTATGCGTTCTATTAGCTAGATGGTGCGGTAACGGCGCACCATGGCGACGATAGATAGGGGCCCTGAGAGGGGGATCCCCCACACTGGTACTGAGACACGGACCAGACTCCTACGGGAGGCAGCAGTGAGGAATATTGGACAATGGGCGGAAGCCTGATCCAGCCATGCCGCGTGCAGGAAGACTGCCCTATGGGTTGTAAACTGCTTTTGTACGGGAAGAAACCCCCCTACGTGTAGGGGGCTGACGGTACCGTAAGAATAAGCATCGGCTAACTCCGTGCCAGCAGCCGCGGTAATACGGAGGATGCAAGCGTTATCCGGAATCATTGGGTTTAAAGGGTCCGTAGGTGGATCGGTCAGTCAGAGGTGAAATCCTGCAGCTCAACTGTAGAACTGCCTTTGATACTGCCGGTCTTGAATTATTGTGAAGTGGTTAGAATATGTAGTGTAGCGGTGAAATGCATAGATATTACATAGAATACCGATTGCGAAGGCAGATCACTAACAATATATTGACACTGATGGACGAAAGCGTGGGGAGCGAACGGGATTAGATACCCCGGTAGTCCACGCCGTAAACGATGGTCACTAGCTGTTCGGACTTCGGTCTGAGTGGCTAAGCGAAAGTGATAAGTGACCCACCTGGGGAGTACGTTCGCAAGAATGAAACTCAAAGGAATTGACGGGGGCCCGCACAAGCGGTGGAGCATGTGGTTTAATTCGATGATACGCGAGGAACCTTACCAGGGCTTAAATGTAAGTTGCATTAGCTGGAGACAGCTATTTCTTCGGACCACTTACAAGGTGCTGCATGGTTGTCGTCAGCTCGTGCCGTGAGGTGTCAGGTTAAGTCCTATAACGAGCGCAACCCCTGTTGTTAGTTGCCAGCGAGTAATGTCGGGAACTCTAGCAAGACTGCCGGTGCAAACCGTGAGGAAGGTGGGGATGACGTCAAATCATCACGGCCCTTACGTCCTGGGCTACACACGTGCTACAATGGTAGGGACAGAGAGCAGCCACTGGGCGACCAGGAGCGAATCTATAAACCCTATCACAGTTCGGATCGGAGTCTGCAACTCGACTCCGTGAAGCTGGAATCGCTAGTAATCGCATATCAGCCATGATGCGGTGAATACGTTCCCGGGCCTTGTACACACCGCCCGTCAAGCCATGGAAGCTGGGAGTGCCTGAAGTCCGTCACCGCAAGGAGCGGCCTAGGGTAAAATCGGTAACTAGGGCTAAGTCGTAACAAGGTAGCCGTACCGGAAGGTGCGGCTGGAACACCTCCTTTCTAGAGAAAGACGTCCATATTCAGAGTAAAGGGGAAACGGATGGTCTGTTCTTTGCTGTCAATTTAAAATATCAATAATTAAGTAGAGTCTCATAGCTCAGCTGGTTAGAGCGCTACACTGATAATGTAGAGGTCGGCAGTTCGAGTCTGCCTGAGACTACTGATTAAAGGAAATTCTAGAAGTTGGGATTAACCGTTATAGAGTACGTTAACCGATAACCGTTGACTGACGACTACGATAATGGGGGAATTAGCTCAGCTGGCTAGAGCGCCTGCCTTGCACGCAGGAGGTCACCGGTTCGACTCCGGTATTCTCCACGTTTGGTCCCTTTTGGGCCTTTAAAGTTCATTGACATATTGGAAAAGATACATGAAACATATTGGATAGAAATATCCGATATAACTAAAGTAATTGTAACGAGCAATTACAACTCATTAAAAAGACAAAAGTACAATAAGCTAAACAAGAGCGTATGGGGAATGCCTAGGCTCTCAGAGGCGATGAAGGACGTGATAAGCTGCGAAAAGCTGCGGGGATCGGCACATACGATGTGATCCGCAGATATCCGAATGGGGCAACCCGCTATGTTGAAGACATAGTATCCGTAAGGAGGCGAACCCGGGGAACTGAAACATCTAAGTACCCGGAGGAGAAGAAAACAAAAGTGATTCCGCTAGTAGCGGCGAGCGAACGCGGACCAGCCCAAACCAGTATTGTTACGGCAATGCTGGGGTTGTAGGACCACGACATTGGAAGCACGATGAACTAGAACTGTTTGGAAAGACAGGCCATAGACGGTGATAGCCCGGTATAGGCAAAGAATGCGGACATAGTGGTATCCTGAGTAGCGCGGGGCACGTGTAACCCTGTGTGAATCTGTGGGGACCATCCCATAAGGCTAAATACTCCTGAGAGACCGATAGTGTACCAGTACCGTGAGGGAAAGGTGAAAAGAACCCTGAACAAGGGAGTGAAATAGAACCTGAAACCATACGCTTACAAGCGGTCGGAGCCATTCGTGGTGACGGCGTGCCTTTTGCATAATGAGCCTACGAGTTACCGTTTCTGGCAAGGTTAAGCACTTCAGGTGCGGATCCGCAGCGAAAGCGAGTCTGAACAGGGCGCCATAGTCAGTAGTGGTAGACGCGAAACCGTGTGATCTACCCATGGGCAGGGTGAAGCTGTGGTAACACATAGTGGAGGCCCGAACCGGTTGACGTTGAAAAGTCTTCGGATGACCTGTGGGTAGGGGTGAAAGGCCAATCAAACTCGGAAATAGCTCGTACTCCCCGAAATGCATTTAGGTGCAGCGTTGATTTATAGTTTTATAGAGGTAGAGCTACTGATTGGATGCGGGGGCTTCACCGCCTACCAATTCCTGACAAACTCCGAATGCTATAAAATGTTGATCAGCAGTGAGGGCATGGGTGCTAAGGTCCATGTCCGAGAGGGAAAGAACCCAGACCATCAGCTAAGGTCCCCAAATGTATGTTAAGTTGAACAAACGAGGTTGAACTGCTTAGACAGCTAGGATGTTGGCTTGGAAGCAGCCATTCATTTAAAGAGTGCGTAACAGCTCACTAGTCGAGCGGTTCGGCATGGATAATAATCGGGCATAAACATACTACCGAAGCTATGGACTTGAAAAAGTGGTAGGGGAGCATTGTAGTGTCGTCGAAGGTTGATCGCGAGGTCTGCTGGAGAAGCTACAAAAGAAAATGTAGGCATAAGTAACGATAATGCGGGCGAGAAACCCGCACACCGAAAGACTAAGGTTTCCTCAGCTATGCTAATCAGCTGAGGGTCAGTCGGGACCTAACGCGAACCCGAAAGGGGTAGTGGATGGACAACAGGTTAATATTCCTGTACCTGCTCACGCTAAAAGTGACGGAGGCGTATATTTGGTGCGTGCTGACGGAATAGCACGTTGAAGCCAGTGGCAACACGGCGATAGTACACTGAGGCTACGGCCAAGGTGATAATCCAGAGAAGCGACTTCCAAGAAAAGCGAGTGAAGCAGCCCGTACCCTAAACCGACACAGGTAGTTGGGATGAGAATTCTAAGGTGCTCGAGAGATTCATGGCTAAGGAACTAGGCAAAATAGACGCGTAACTTCGGGAGAAGCGTCGCCTGTCGCAAGACAGGCCGCAGTGAAAAGATCCAAGCGACTGTTTATCAAAAACACAGGGCTCTGCTAAATCGAAAGATGACGTATAGGGCCTGACACCTGCCCGGTGCTGGAAGGTTAAGTGGAGGGTTTAGAAGTTTACTTCGAAGATCTGAAATGAAGCCCCAGTAAACGGCGGCCGTAACTATAACGGTCCTAAGGTAGCGAAATTCCTTGTCGGGTAAGTTCCGACCTGCACGAATGGTGTAACGATTTGGATACTGTCTCAGCCATGAGCTCGGTGAAATTGTAGTAACGGTGAAGATGCCGTTTACCCGCAGTGGGACGAAAAGACCCCGTGAACCTTTACTATAGCTTAGTATTGGCCTTGGACAAGTAATGTGTAGGATAGGTGGGAGACTTTGAAGCGGCGTCGCCAGGCGTTGTGGAGTCATTGTTGAAATACCACCCTTTGCTTGTCTAGGGTCTAACTTCCGCGGAAGGACAGTGCTTGGTGGGTAGTTTGACTGGGGTGGTCGCCTCCAAAAGAGTAACGGAGGCTTCTAAAGGTTCCCTCAGCACGCTTGGTAACCGTGCGCAGAGTGCAATGGCATAAGGGAGCTTGACTGAGAGACATACAGGTCGATCAGGTACGAAAGTAGAGCATAGTGATCCGGTGGTTCCGTATGGAAGGGCCATCGCTCAAAGGATAAAAGGTACTCCGGGGATAACAGGCTGATCTCCCCCAAGAGCTCACATCGACGGGGGGGTTTGGCACCTCGATGTCGGCTCGTCACATCCTGGGGCTGGAGAAGGTCCCAAGGGTTGGGCTGTTCGCCCATTAAAGTGGCACGCGAGCTGGGTTCAGAACGTCGTGAGACAGTTCGGTCTCTATCTACTGTGGGCGTTAGAAATTTGAGTGGATCTGACTCTAGTACGAGAGGACCGAGTTGGACGAACCTCTAGTGTACCTGTTGTTCCGCCAGGGGCATCGCAGGGTAGCTACGTTCGGAAGGGATAAGCGCTGAAAGCATATAAGCGCGAAACCCACCACAAGATGAGATTTCTTTAAAGGGTCGTGGAAGATGACCACGTCGATAGGCTACAGGTGCAAGTGCGGTAACGTGCGCAGCCGAGTAGTACTAATAACCCGTAGGCTTATTGTACGCCGTTCTTTTTATAGATATATAGTACGATGTTCATGTAGACTTTTCCATATGTCACGATATTGGGTCCCGCAGCGCCGGGACAAAGATTTAAGGTGGTTATAGCGACGGGGCTCACCTCTTCCCATTCCGAACAGAGAAGTTAAGCCCGTTAGCGCCGATGGTACTGCTTACTTGTGGGAGAGTAGGTCGCCGCCTTTTTTGAAAGCCCTTTGCTTAATGCAAAGGGCTTTTTTTTGTTTTCTA